>NZ_JBEAAJ010000012.1:0-342013 GCF_040446465.1 Streptomyces sp. RG80
GCCCCTACCCGTCCCATCCTCCAGGGGCTGCCGCCCCTTCGACCCCGCACCCAGGGGGCTCCGCCCCCTGGACCCCCGACGGCCCTGAAGGGGCCTTGTCCTCAAACGCCGGACGGGCTGAAAGACACGACACGGACCGGCGTCGGGAAGTGCGGCCTCCGGCGGGTGGGTGGGGAGGCGCAGCCCCCTCCCGGGTGGGTGGGGATCGGGACGGCGAGACCTCGTCCTCGGACGCCGGGCGCGCTGAATTGTTGCGGATCGGTGCTGAGAGGCGTGGCCCCTTGGGGGGTGGCAGGTGCTCGTCCTCGGGCTGGCCCTGGATGGGCTGGAAGGAGTCTTAGGCCGCCAACGGGCTCTCGGGGTGGCGGGTTGTCATCCAGAGGCCGTTGCCTGGGGGGAGGGTGACCTGGTGGGGGTGGCGGAAGCCCAGGGGGCGTAGTTGGTCCATGTGGCGGGGGGAGAGGGTCAGGGCCACGGCGGGGGTGTTCTCGGCGTCCACGGCTTGCAGGCCTGGGGTGAGGAGGTCGGTGACCACTGTGCGGTCCCAGGCCTCCGAGTCGTCGGGTATGCAGACGGTGACCACCGTCCAGTGGGGCGCGGCGGGCTTGGCCTGCTTCAGTGCGGTCGACAGGAGCGGTTCCGCGGGCAGCGGGGTGGTGAGTTCACGGGCGAGGAGGCCGCTGAAGCGGGTGTGCGGGGACTCGGTGCCGGGCGGCAGCCAGACGGCGGCCGCGAGGAGGGTGCCGTCGACGCGCTCGGCCACCCAGACCTGGCCCTCCTCCAGCGCGTAGTGGGCCAGTATCAGGCGCAGGGCGCGCTGGGCCTGGTCCCAGTCCACGGCCGGGTGTTCCGGCGCCTCGAACAGGCGCACCACCGCGGGTACGTCCACCAGTCCCGCCCTGCGCACGGTGGTCCGGGCGGGCAGCGTCAGGATCGTCATCTTCGGGTTCTGCCTCTCACGCGGCCCGGCTCGCGCCGGTCAGTTCGACGGTCATGGGGCGAAGGGGTTCGGTGCGCAGGGTTTCGGTGCGCACCGGCTGGACGGGGAGCGACGGCGGCTTCCGGTCGGCCGCGCGGGGGTCACTGAGGAGGGTCACGCCGTGTACCGCGGCGGCGGCTCCGACGAGGGCCAGCAGGGTGCCCGTGGCGCCGTACTGGAAGCCTTCGCCGAGCAGGGTGATGCCGACGGCAGACGCGGTGACGGGGTTGACGAGGGTGAGCAGGGCGAGGGGGGCGCCGAGGCCGCTGCGGTACGCCCGCTGCGACAGCAGCAGGCCACCGACCGCGAACGCGACCGTGAGGACCGCCACCAGCGCCGTGCCCCAGGAGAGCGTCGGGCCGACCGCGAGCTTCTGCGAGAGCGTGGAGCCGACGCCGGAGGCGATGCCGGACGCGGCGGCGACGGCGAGGCCGCCCCGGGCCGCGAGCAGCGCGACGGCCGCGGTGGCCGCGAGTGCCACCAGCAGGACCTCCGCGGTGCTCAGGGTGTCGCTCGGGGCGTGCCCCGAAGCCGTGACGACCAGCAGGGTCATCAGGCCCGCGAGGGTGAAGGCCATACCGCTCCACTGCGCGCCCGAGGTCCGCCGCCGGGCGACCAGGGCACCGAGCGGCACCGCCAGCACCAGGCTCAGCGCGCCGAGCGGCTGGACCAGGGTCAGCGGGCCGTAGCGCAGGGCTACCACGTGCAGCAGCGCGCCGGAGGCGTTGAGCGCCACGGATCCCCACCAGGCCCCGCGGGCCAGCGCGCCGCGCACACCCTCGGTGTCGGCGGCGGTCCGCTCCTGGACCACGGCGGCCGCGGCGTAACAGATCGCCGAGATGAGGGAAAGGACCACGGCCACGAACATCGGAGAACCCGCCATCGTGGTCCACCTCCTTCTCGGGCACCGCGCCTTCGATACGAAACGGTTTCGTACTGAGAGACTACGAGGGGGCTTAGCGAAACGCAAGCGTTTCTCTAGCCGGGGTGGATTTCCGACGCGGACCTCACCTCACCGCGGCGAATCCGAACAGTTCCGGCACCCCGCCCGCCCCGGCCTCGACGGTCCGTTCCAGCCGCAGGCCCGCCGAGAGCGCGGCGTTGAGCAGGTCGGCCAGCGGAAGGTGCCAGGCGCCGACCCGGGCCCGTACGCCCGTGGGATTCCAGGAGTCGAGGGTGCGGGAGCGGTCGGCGTACCGCTCGTCCAGCACCACCCGTCCCGGCTCCCGCCAGTCGGCGAACGCGCCGACGAAACAGGGGTGGATCCCCAGGTGCACGAACCGGCCACCGGGCCGCAGCACCCGGGCGATCTCCCGGAGCACGGCGGCGTAGTCGGGGACGTCCGTGCTCGCCAGCACACACATCGCGGCCGGCACCGAGGCGTCGGCCAGTGGCAGCGCCGTCGCGTCGGCGACCGCCACCGGCAGCCGGGCCGCCGCGTGCCGGAGCTGGCCGTGCGAGAGGTCGACGCCGACCGGGGTCCGGCCGAGCTCCGCGGCCACGGACGCGTGGGCGCCGGTGCCGCAGCAGACGTCCAGACAGATCCCCTCGCCCGGTCCCAGCAGCTGCCTCAGGGTCGTATGCACGCGGTCGAAGTAGTCACCGCCCAGGGCCGGTGACATGTAGGCGTTGTACCAGTCCGCGTGGGCGTCGTACGCCGGTGTGGTCGTCATGTCCTTGATGCTGGTTACAACTCCCCCGTCGCAAACGGCTGTTCGCCGACGGCGTGCGCGGGCGAGGGCTGAGAAAGATCTTGAGCTTTTCCCGGGGAGTGCCGATGACTTCCGCGCCGGCCCCCGGTCTCATTGCCGTAACCGATCGACGACCGACCTACTGGAGTGAATCCCATGCGCATCGTGGTCAGCGAGTTCATCAGTCTTGACGGTGTGGTGCAGGCGCCCGGCGGTCCGCAGGAGGACACCGACGGCGGGTTCGCGCACGGTGGGTGGTCGCATCCGTACTTCGACGAGGAGCTGCTCGGCCCGGCGTTCAGCGAGGGGATGGAGCGGGCGGAGGCACTGCTGTACGGGCGGCGCACCTATCTGACGATGGCGGGGGCGTGGCCGGAGCGGGCCGGCGACCCCTTCGCCGACCGGCTGAACTCCCTGAAGAAGTACGTCGTGACCGACACCCTCACCGACTCCGAGCTGACCTGGCACAACACCACCCGGATCCCCGGCGGCGAGGCCGTCGCCCGGATCCGCGAGCTGCGCGAGACCGAGGGCGGCGAGCTGGCGATGATGGGCAGCCCCACTCTCGTGCGCGCCCTCATCGCCGAGGGGCTGGTCGACGAGCTCCAGCTCATCGTGATGCCGGTGCTCCTCGGCGGCGGCAAGTCGATCTTCCCGGAGGACGGCGGCAAGCGACCCTTCGAGTTGGTCTCCTCGGTGGCCGGCAAGACCGGTGTGCAGCTGTGCGTCTACCGGCCCGCCGCGACCGAGGGGTAGCCGCAAGGGGCGCGGGCGTCCTAGGCTCGAACCGGTATCTCTGACTGAGTCAGACATCCTCAGTCGCACATCCCGAGTCGACCACCGGGGGACGAGCACCATGACCGTCCAGGACATCCGCGCCTTCAACCGCTTCTACACCAACGTCATCGGCGCCCTCGACTACAGCCGCCACCTCTACGCCCCGTACACGCTCACCGAGTCCCGCGTCCTGTACGAGCTCGCGCACTCCCCGCGTACCGACGCGGCGGACCTGCGCGGCGAACTCTCGCTGGACGCGGGGTATCTGAGCCGGATCCTGAACAAGTTCGAGCAGGACGGGCTCATCGAGCGCACCGCCTCCCGGCGCGATCCCCGGCGCCGGCACGTCACGCTCACCGCGCGCGGCCGGGAGACCGCCGCGCTGCTCGCCGAGCGGGCGGACGAATCCGTGGGAGCGCTGCTGGCGACGGTCCCGTCCGGCGACCGGCCGCGGCTCGCCGAGGCGATGCACACCGTCCGCGAGCTCCTCTCCGACGGCCGCCCGCCCCGCCGCGACGACGTCCTGCTGCGCGAACCGGGCCCGGGCGACCTGGGCTGGATCGTGCAGCGCAACGCCGCCCTCTACACCGCGGAGCACGGCTTCAACGCCGACTACGAGGGACTGGTGGCCCGGATCGTCGCCGACTTCGCGGAGGACCACGACCCGCATCTGGAGCGGGTGTGGATCGCCGAGCTCGACGGACGGCCGGTGGGGTGCGTGATGTGCGTACGGGACGAGGCGCCGGCGACGGCCCGGCTGCGTCTGCTGCTGGTCGAACCGGACGCGCGCGGCCTCGGCATCGGCGACCGCCTCGTCGGCGCGGTCGTCGACTTCGCGCGCGGCGTCGGCTACCGCGACCTGGTCCTGTGGACCAACGACATCCTCAACTCGGCCCGGCACATCTACCAGCGGCACGGTTTCGTCCTGGTCGCCGAGAAGCCGCACCGCTCCTTCGGCAAGGATCTGGTCGGCCAGGACTGGCACCTGGATCTGCACGGCGTCCAGGAGTGACGCGTAGAGTCCGTGGACATGAAGCTGGCGTTCTCCACTCTCGGCGTCCCCGGTCTCCCCGTCCCCGAGGTGCTCCGCCTCGCGACCGCGCACGGCTATCACGGCGTAGAGCTGCGCGCGCATCCGGAGGAGGCGGTCCACCCGGGCATCGACGCGGCGCGACGCACCGATGTGGCCGCCGAGTTCAAGGCGGCCGGGGTGGAGATCCTGGGCCTGGCCGGGTACGCGCGCGTGGCCGCGCCCGGCGACGACGAGCCAGTCCTCGACGAGATCCGCGCCCTCCTGGACCTCGCCCACGACCTGGGCGCCCCCTACATCCGGGTCTTCCCCGGCGCGAGCCCCGAGCAGAGCACCGCCGAGGCCGACGCGACGGCGGCCCGGCGGCTGGGCACGGCGGCGGAGTACGCGGCCGACGTCGACGTACGCGTCCTGCTGGAGACCCACGACTCGCACCGCACCGGCGCCGACGCCATCCGCGTCCTCGGCCTGGTCGGTCACCGCCAGGTCGGCTCCCTGTGGGACGTCATGCACACCTGGCTGGGCGGCGAGCAGCCCACGGAGACCTACGCGGCGCTCTCCCCGTTCCTCGGATACGTCCAGGTCAAGGACATCTCCTCGCCCGACGACACCACCCCGCTCGCCCTCGGCGCCGGTGTCCTGCCGCTCGCCGAGTGCGTGGAGGTGCTCTCCCGGCACGGCTGGGACGGCTGGCTGTGCTGGGAGTACGAGAAGCGCTGGTACGAGCAGGCGGCACCGCTGCCGGGGCTGCTGGGCTCCGGGCGCGAGCACCTGGGACGGCTGCTGAACGAGAGCGCGTGAGTGAGCGCGTGACTTGAGCGCGTGACTTATTGAGTGGCCGGTCCGGGAGCGGCCCGTTAAGGTCCCGGGGTGCATCAGCCCGCCCCGTTCCCGGTCCCGCTCTCATGAGCCTGTCCGACGTCCTGCTCGACGTTCGGCCCCTGCGCACCTCCCCCGTCTTCCGGCGGCTGCTGTTCGGTCGCACGGTGTCGACGCTCGGCTCCTTCATGACCATGGTCACCGTCATGTTCCAGGTCTGGGACATGACGCACAGCACCGTGTGGAGCGGTGCGGTCGGGGTCGCGCAGGCGGTGCCGATGGTCGGGGTGAGCCTGTTCGCGGGGGCCTGGGCGGACCGGGTCGACCGCCGCTGGCTGTTCCTGACCGGCACCGTCGGCTCGGCGGTCTGCTCCCTGCTGCTGACCGTGCAGGGCTTCGCCGGCCACGCGCCGGTGGCCGTGGTCCTGCTCCTGGTCGCGGCCCAGACGTCGTTCGCCGCGCTCGGCGCCCCCGCGGCGGGTGTGTTCGTGCCGCGGCTGCTGCCCAAGGAGCAGGTGGCCGCGGGGCTCGCGCTCCAGCAGGTCACGGCCCAGGCGATGATGCTGGTCGGCCCGGCCGTCGCCGGGGTCGTGCTCGGCTGGTGGGGCATCGGCGTCTGCTATCTGGTGGACACCCTGAGCTTCGCCCTTTCCTTCTACGGCGCCTACGGCCTGCCCGCGCTGCCGCCCGAGGGCGACAAGTCCCGCCCGGGCGTCCACGGCGTCCTGGACGGGCTGCGCTTTTTGACCGGCCACCGCGTGGTGCGCGGCGCGCTGCTGACGGACCTCGCGGCCACCGTGCTGTCCATGCCGACCAGCCTCTTCCCGCTCGTCAACGAGGAGCGCTTCGGCGGCGATCCACGCACGCTCGGCCTGTTCCTGTCCGCGCTGGCCGTGGGCGGGGTCACCGCGACGGCCTTCTCGGGCCCGGTGACCCGGCTGGCCCGCCCCGGCCCGGTGATGCTGTGCGCGTCCGCGACCTGGGGTGCGGGCCTGTGCCTCTTCGGCCTGACGAGCAGCGCCTGGCTGGGGCTCGGCCTGCTCACGGTGGCGGGCGCCGCGGACGCCCTCGCCGTCCTCTCCCGCACGACCATCGTCCAGACCCGCACCCCGGACGCCCTGCTCGGCCGGGTCACGGCCGCCGAGACGGTGGTGGGCCAGGCGGGCCCGCACCTCGGCAACCTGCGTGGCGGCCTGGTCGCGGGCTGGACCTCGGGCGCGACGGCCCTGGTGGCGGGCGGAGTGCTGTGCGTGCTGGCGGTGGCCTACGTCGGTACGAGCACCCCGGAGCTGCGGACGGCCCGCGTCAAGGACGGGAAGTGAGCTCCGCCGCCGGGTCCAGGCACCACTCCAGTACGGCGGGCCAGGGGCCGTAACCGGCGTCCAGGTCCAGGTGGCCGGCGCCGGGGAGCAGCCGGGTGGGGAGGTCGAGGGGGTCGCCGTAGAGCGTCCGGGCGCCCTCCGGGCAGTAGGGATCGTCGTCGCCGGCGACGAGGAGGGTCGGGCCCGGGAGGGTGAACTCCAGTGGGGGCGGGGCGAATCCGGCGACCTCGGGGTACCGCGCGAGGACGGACGCGGAAGGCGGGGAGACCAGCAGGACCCGGTCCACGTCGGCCACCCCGGCCGTTCCCCGGGCCACGGCGTGGAGCCACAGCACGGCGGAGGCGCTGTGGGCGAGGACGACGTGCGGTGGGCCCTCGGCGAGGTGGCGGGCGAGTTCGCCGAGCCAGGTCTCCAGGTCCGGGTCGTCGGGGTCGGGCAGCTGCGGGTAGGTGACCCGGTGGCCGAGTTCGCCCAGCCGGTCGGCGAGCCAGTGCTGCCAGTGGCCCTCGGGGCGGTGGTTCTGCCAGCCGTGGAGGATGAGGTAGGCGGTCATGGTGCCGATGGTTTCCGATCCCCTCCCCTCGGTCCAGTTAACCTTTCTCGATGGAACCGGTAAGCGAGACCTTCACCGTGGATCTGCGCCGGCTGACCGTCCTGCGCGAACTCCAGCGCCGGGGCAGCCTGGCGCGTACGGCCGAGGCCCTGCATCTGACGCCGTCGGCGGTCTCGCAGCAGATCGCCGCGCTGTCCCGGGAGATCGGCGCGCCCCTGACGGAACGGGACGGCCGGGGCGTACGGCTCACCGGGCAGGCCCGGGTCCTGCTGGCCCACGCCGACGAGATCGCCGCCCAACTGGAGCGGGCGCGGGCCGACTTGGCGGCGTACGGGAGCGGTGGCCGCGGTTCGGTGACGATCGGCTGCTTCTCCAGCGGGATCCTGGGGCTGCTGCCGGGGGTGCTGCGGGGGCTGGCCGAGCGGCTGCCGCACGTCCGCGTGGACGTGGTGGAGGCGGAGCCACCCAACCTGTTCACGGCGCTGGACGCCGGTCAGGTGGATGTGGCGGTGGCCGTGGACTTCGCGGCGACCCCGCCCCACACGGACCGCCGCTACAGCCGGGACGACCTGCTGACGGATGTGCTGGACCTCGTCGTCCCGGCCGGTCACCGGCTGGCGGAACGCGAGGTCGTCGCCCTGCGGGAGCTGGCCACCGAGACCTGGATCACCGGGGACGCCCGCAGTTGCGTCGGCGCCATCACCCGCGCCGTCTGCGCGACCTCCGGCTTCACCCCGGACATCCGGCACGCCGTCGACGACTGGGCCGCCCTCGCGGCGCTGGTGGAGGCGGGGGCGGGGGTGGCCCTGATGCCGCGCCTGGTCCGGCCGTTGTACGCGCACCGGCGGCTGGCGGTGCCGGCGACCGAGGGCGAGCAGCCGTCCCGGAACATCTTCGCGGCGGTGCGCACGGGCTCGGAGGGGGATCCCGTACTGGCGGCGGTACGAGAGGAACTGCGCGCGTCCGCCGCCGAATTGACCACCCTCAGTGCGTGAGGCCCGGGTAGCGCGCCACCCGCTTCTCCAGCCGCTCCCGGCACTCGGGCCATTCCGCCGCCGTGATGGAGAAGATCGCGGAGTCCCGCAGCCGGCCGTCCTCGCCCGGCACCCAGGAGCGCGACCAGTTGCGCAGGACGCCCTCGAAGCGGGCGCCGACGCTCAGGATCGCCGCGCGGGAGCGCTCGTTGCGGGCGTCCGTCTTGAGGTCGACCCGGGAGACCTCCCACACCTCGAAGGCGTGCCGGAACAGCAGCAGCTTGGCCTCGGCGTTCACGCCCGTGCCCTGGGCCGAGCCGGCCAGCCAGGTGAAGCCCACCTCGATGGCGTCGAGGCGGTCCTCCGAGAGCCAACTGCGGGGCTCCCAGAAGGAGGTGGCGCCGACCGCCCGTCCCGTCGCCACGGAGATCTGCGCGTACGGGGCCAGGCGTCCCGTGGCCGCGCGGGCGAGCTGCGCGTCGACGTAGTCGGCCACCTCGTCGGCGCGCGGGACCCAGGTGAACTCGTACGTCCCCCGCTCCTCCTCCGCCGCCACGGCCAGTTCGGCGGCGTGCCGGTGCTCCAGCGGCTCCAGGCGCACCAACGCGCCCTCGAGGACCGGCCCTTCCAGGGTGAAACTCAAAGCCCGATGCTCCCTCGCAACTCGGCGAACGCCTCGTGGAAACCCGGGAAAGTCTTCCGTACGCACCCCGGGTCGTCGAACGAGATACCGGGCGCCCGCAGTCCGGTGACCGCGAAGGACATCACGATGCGATGGTCGCCGTAGGTCTTGATCTCGGCGCCCTCGGGCCGGCCGGACCGGATCTCGATCCAGTCGGGTCCGGTCGCCACCGTCACCCCCAGCCGCCGCAGGTTCTCCGCGCAGGCCTCCAGCCGGTCGCACTCCTTGACGCGGGTGTTCGCCACGTCCTCGATGCGCACGGGGCCGGAGGCGAAGGGCGCGATGGCCGCGAGGGTCGGCATGGTGTCGGAGATGTCCCGCATGTTGACCGTGAGGCCGCGCAGTTCGCCCGTACCGCGGACCGTCGTGCCCGCGTCCCCGACCGTCACGTCCGCGCCCATCCGGCGCAGTACGTCGACGAAGCCCAGGTCGCCCTGGAGCGCCCCGGTGCCGAGGCCCGGCACCGTCACCTCGGCGCCCGGTGTCACGGCCGCCGCCGCGAAGAAGTAACTGGACGTCGAGGCGTCGGGTTCGATCGCGTACGTCGTGGCGCGGTAGCCGCCCGGCGGGACCACGAAGACGTCCCCCTCCCGGGTCACCTCCGCACCGAAGGCCCGCATCATCGCGATCGTGATCTCCACATACGGCACGGAGACCAGGTCCGTCACCCGGATCCGCAGGCCCTCGCGGGTCAGCGGGCCCAGCAGCAGAAGCGCCGTCAGGTACTGCGAGGACTGGCCCGCGTCCAGCACCACCTCACCGCCCGTGACGCCGGCCGCGTGGACCGTCAGCGGATGGTGGCCCTCGGCCCGCTCGTGGCGCAGGTCCACGCCGAGGTCGCGCAGGGCGCGGGTGAGCGGGAGCAGCGGTCTGCGGCGCATCTGCTCCGAGGCGTCGAAGCGGTAGGTGCCGTGGCCCGCCGCCGCCAGGGTCGGCAGGAAGCGGGCCGTGGTCGCGCCGTCCCGGCAGTACACGTCGGCTTCCGGCACCGCGGGGCCCTCGGGGCGGCCGTCGACCTGCCAGGCGTCCGGGGTGCGGCCGAGGCGGTAGCCGAGCCCCGTCAGTCCCTCGGCGAAGCCCTCCGTGTCGTCCGACCGCAGGGGGCGTACGAGGGTGGTGACTCCGTCGGCCGCCGCCGCCAGGAAGAGGGCGCGGGCGGTGATGGACTTGGAACCGGGGATGTCGACTGCGGGCATGCCCACATGATCGGCCGACGGTGGCCCGCCGCGCCGGGACGTCCACGGGATGGACCACCGCGCGTCGCCGACCGTGTGCGCACCGCACAACCGTTGGCCCAAGGTGACGGCCCATCCGTCCCGTTGAACCCCGGAGCACCAACTTCCGGGATTCGGGGCCGACCCGGGAACCCGGCCCCACCCCCGCTCGTCCAACCCGCAGGCTGTCGGAGAGTCACCGCGGTGCGGTGTCGGCCTCGCTGCTGGCTGCGAACGCTGACCTACCCTCTCCGCCGCACCCCGGCCGACAGCACACCGCCATCGGCGCGCCCCCCTCCAACAGCGCCGATGGCGGCCCCCTCCCCCGGATCCACGCCGCGACGGACAACACAGCCACACCGCACAACACCCACTCCGGCCCCTCCGACCCACCCCCTGCTGGGGGCCCGGGGGTTATCCCCCGAAATGACGCAGTACCGCGGTGCGGTGTCGGCCTCGCTGCCGGCTGCGAACGCTGACCTACCCTGTCCGCCGCACCCCGGCCGACAGCACACCGCCATCGGCGCGCCCCCCTCCAACAGCGCCGATGGCGGCCCCACCCTCCCGACGGGCAACACAGACGCACCGCACGACATCCACTCCGACCACTCCCACCGACCCGCCCCTGTGCTGGGGTTCGGGGCTATCCCCGGAATGACGCAGTACTGTGCGCTCCCTTGACTGGCAGAAACTTCCCGGATATTGGTGACTTCTCGGAAGTTTCCTTCAACGGATCACCTCCGGAAGGAGCGCACGTGCCCTCCAGACGCACCGTCCTCGCCGCCACCGCGGGCGCCGCCACCAGCCTCGCCGTGGGCGGGGCCGCCTCCGCGGACGACAAGAAGCGCGACGAACACAAGCTCCGCTCCCTCGTCTCCCGTATGACCCTCGAGGAGAAGGTCGGCCAGCTCTTCGTGATGCGGGTCTACGGCCACTCCGCCACCGCCCCCGACCAGGCCGACATCGACGCCAACCTCAAGGAGATCGGCGTCCGTACGGCCGCCGAGCTGATCGAGAAGTACCGCGTCGGCGGCGTCATCTACTTCACCTGGGCGCACAACACCCGGGACCCGCACCAGATCGCCGACCTCTCCAACGGCATCCAGCAGGCGTCCCTCACCCTCCCCCGCGGCCTGCCGGTCCTGATCTCCACCGACCAGGAGCACGGCATCGTCTGCCGGGTGGGCGAGCCCGCCACGCTCTTCCCGGGCGCCATGGCCATCGGCGCGGGCCGCTCGCCCAAGGACGCCCACACCCTCGGCCGGATCGCCGGGCGGGAGCTCAGGGCCGTCGGCATCCGGCAGAACTACTCGCCCGTCGCCGATGTGAACGTCAACCCGGCCAACCCGGTCATCGGCGTCCGTTCCTTCGGCGCCGCGCCGGGCGCGGTGGCCCGGATGGTGGCCGCCGAGGTCGCCGGGTACCAGCGCTCCCGGCAGGTCGCGGCCACCGCCAAGCACTTCCCGGGGCACGGCGACACCGCCGTCGACAGCCACTACGGCTTCCCGGTCATCACCCACACCCGCGCCCAGTGGGAGAAGCTCGACGCCCCGCCGTTCCGTGCCGCGATCGCCGCCGGCATCGACTCGATCATGACCGCGCACATCATGGTCCCGGCCCTCGACGACTCCGGCGACCCGGCCACCCTCTCCCGCCCGATCCTCCAGGGCATCCTGCGCGAGGAACTCGGCTACGACGGGGTCGTCGTCACCGACTCCCTCGGCATGGAGGGCGTCCGCACCAAGTACGGCGACGACCGGGTGCCGGTGCTCGCGCTCAAGGCCGGCGTGGACCAGCTACTCAACCCGCCGAACCTCGCCGTCGCCTGGAACGCGGTCCTGAAGGCCGTACAGGACGGGGAGCTGACCGAGGCACGGCTGGACGAGTCGATCCTGCGGGTGCTGCGGCTGAAGTCGAAACTGGGGCTGTTCAAGGAGCCGTACGTCACCCAGGCCGGGGTGACCCGCACGGTCGGCATCCCCTCCCACCTCGCGGCGGCCGACCGGGTCGCCGAGCGGACCACGACCCTGCTGGTCAACAAGGGCGGCCTGCTGCCCCTGTCCAAGGGCAGGCTCCTCGTCGTCGGCGCCGACCCGGCCTCCCCGTCAGGTACGACGGGCCCGCCGACCGGGGTGCTGGCGGCCGCGTTCAACGAGCTCGGCTTCACCGCCACGGCCCTGTCGACCGGTACGGCACCCTCCGCGGCGACCATCGCCAAGGCGGTCGCCGCGGCGGCGGACGTGGACGCGGTGGTGGTGGGGACGTACAACGTCTCGGCGACCAGTGGCCAGAAGACGCTCGTCGAGCAGCTGGTCGCGACCGGGAAGCCGGTGATCGCGATCGCGATCCGCAACCCCTACGACGTGGCCCACCTGCCCACCGTGCCCGCCCACCTCGCGTCGTACGCGTGGACCGACGTCGAACTGCGGGCCGCCGCACGGGTGATCGCGGGCAGGGCGGCGCCTCGCGGGAAGCTGCCGGTGCCGGTGCAACGGGCCGATGATCCGGCCGCGGTGCTCTATCCGATCGGGTACGGACTGTCGTACCCGACGTAGTGCGCGTACGCCATGCACCCGGCGTACGCCCACCAAAGGGCGCAAAGCATCCCACATGTCTGGCGTGTGCCCGCCGCGGCGGGTCACGCTGGGCGGGGGGATCGCGATGCGTGAGAGATGTTCGGTGGGGATGGTGTGCGCACTGCTCGCGCTGCTCGTCGCCCTGCTGGCGGGGTGCCAGAACTCTTCGGGCGGCGGTGCCACGGACACCCACAGCCGGATCGGCGAGGTGGTGACGCCGACGCGCCCCTCGGGGTACGGGGCGGTGTTCCTCGGCGTCGACGAGTGCAGTTCCTTCGGGACGACCAGCTTCACCGAGGTGGCCTGCACCGGCGAGCGGGCGGCGGCGCGGGTCGTGGCGCGCTTCGACGGCACGGTGGCCGACGGTCCGCTGTGCCCGGGGACCACGGACTTCGTGCTGCACATCAGCGCCCAGAGCCCGGCCGGCGACGAGGACGGCGACGGCGAGGTCCCGCAGGGCTACGCCTGTATGCGCAACCTCACCCCGCCGCACCCGGGCGACCCGGGCGGTGGAGGCGGGCCGCGCACCATCGTCGGCGACTGCGTCTACGGCTCCGGCGACGGCCAGGTCCGTGAGACGTCGTGCGACGGCAAGGGCGAGAAGAAGCCGCAGTACGAGGTGACGAAGGCCGTCGCGAGCCGCGCCAAGTGCCCGGTGTCGACGGCGTTGTACGTGCAGCTGCGGGGCGAGAAGCCGGTGGGCTGCGCCCGGCCGGTCTGAGCGACGGCCGGGCGCGGCACCGGGGTTACGGACGCAGCGTGGGCTCGCGCTCCACGTCCCTGACGTCCAGCTTCCTGTCGAACTTCGCCAGCGGCTTCGCCTGGGCGACGGCCGCGTCGGAGACACCGGCCCAGTCCAGGATGCGGGCGGTGGCGAGGGCCTTCTGGTCGGCGACCAGACCGGCCACGTTCGCGCCGTGGTTCATGCCGGGCGCGGTGAAGACGTAGGAGTCCTTCGCGCCCTTGCCGAGGTGGAACGGCTCGGCGCCCCACGGGTCGTTCTGCCCGTAGACGTAGAGCATGTGGCGGGCGTTGTGCTTCACCCACGTGTCCACGTCGCGCATCGCCGACGGCTGGAACTTCGTCGGGATGTCCCGCGGCACGAAGTTGCGCGGCGGCTGGTAGCCGTAGCGGATGTACTTCTTCTCGATGTGCGGGAACTTGATCGTCGGCGCGCCGAGCTGGGTGGCCGCCTGGTAGTAGTACGGCGTGTACGGGGACAGACCCTGGTCGGTGTAGAAGGAGAAGCCGGAGACCGTGTCGATCGAGTTCCAGATCTGGTCGTCGGTCGCGGTCTTGGCGTCCGCCGGGATCAGCTCGTCGTCACCGCAGTTCTCCAGCAGGTTGTACTGCCAGTAGCCCCAGACGTAGTCGAGTACGACGGCCTCGTAGGCCTTGTCGAGGCTGCCGACGGTGTCGAAGGTGAAGCCCTCGGCGGCGGCGTACTCCGCGTACTTCTTCTCCAGCGGCTCGCGGCGTACGAGTGCCTCGCGCTGCACCGCGTTCAGGCGGTCGCGGCACTCCTTGGTGCCGACCTTGGCGAAGAAGCGGTCGTAGGCGGAGTCCTCGTTGTTCACCACGTCGTTGGGGGCGACGTAGGCGACGACGCCGTCCATGTCCTTCGGGTAGAAGCGCTCGTAGTAGGTGGCGGTCATGCCGCCCTTCGAGCCGCCCGTGGTGATCCAGTTCTTGGAGTAGATCTTCTTCAGCGCCTTGAAGACGCGGTGCTGGTCGCTGGCGGCCTGCCAGATGTCCAGCTTGCTCCAGTCGGCCGGGTCGGGCCGGGACGGGGTGAAGAAGCGGTACTCCAGGGAGACCTGGTTGCCGTCCACGATCTGGGTCGGCTCGCTGCGGCGGGGCGTCGTGGAGACGTTGTAGCCGCTGGTGAAGAAGACCGTCGGACGGGCGACGTCCTTGTGCAGCACGGTGATCCGCTGCTGGAACGTGCCCTTGGACGGGTGGCGGTGGTCGATCGGCTGGGTGAAGCCCAGGACGAAGAAGCGGTAGCCGGTGTACGGCTTCTCCTCGATCAGGCTCACACCCGGTATGGAGAGCAGCCTCTCCTTGATGTCGGTGGTACCGGTGGCCTCCGGCTGGGCGGCGGTGGCCGCCCCTGCCGTGCTCAGCGTGCCTATGAACACGGTGAACGCCAGCAGCCATCTGAGCGCCTTGCGCATGCACCCTCCCCTGTGAGACAGATGTGCGAGCGGAACGTATCGGAGCAACTCCCGTACGCACCAGGGGAGATAGGGAAAACCTTCGGATATTGGCGGGTTCGGGTGGGACCCGGCGCCCGCCCTACAGGCGAACCCAGCCGCCGGTCGAGTACGACCCGTTGCCGACCCGGCCCTTGATCCACACCTTGCGGCCCCCGACGTACGACTCCACCGGACCGGCGCGCTTGGTGTAGACGCCCTCGTCGCGGACGGCCTCGAAGCCGCGCGTCTGAAGGCTGACCATCATGGTGCGCGGGGAGCCGACCCGCTTGGGGACGGTGATGGCGCACAGGGAGGTGCCGCGCTTGTAGACCTTCACCGAGCCCGTGGAGAAGGTGTACGTCCGCACCTTGCGCCCCTCGCACTGTCCCCCGGCGGCCTGCGCCTCCCCGGGCACCGCGACCCCGAGCACCCCCGAAGCGGTCAGCACGGCAAGACCGACGGCCAGCCGCCGCCGCATCGCCCCCATGGCCACTGTCGTCCCTCCCGTACCCCGGCGATGAGCGTACTGGTGTACGGACGCACGACGTATGTCGGATGGTTGCACGACCGTCACCGGTTCAAGCCACGAGCCGCCCCCACGAACCGTCCGCCCCCCTCACGCCACCGCGGCCGCGTCCTCCCCCACGAACGTCCGCCACAGCGCCGCGTACCGGCCGCCGAGGGCCAGTAGTTCGTCGTGGGTGCCGTCTTCCGTGACCTTGCCGTGGTCCATCACGATTACTCGGTCGGCTCGGGCCGCTGTGGTGAGGCGGTGGGCTACGACGAGGGTGGTGCGGCGGCCTGCGAGGCGGTCGGTGGCCTGGTTGACCTGGGCTTCCGTGGCGAGGTCCAGGGCCGCTGTCGCCTCGTCGAGGAGGAGGATGTCGGGGTCGACGAGTTCGGCGCGGGCCAGGGCGATCAGCTGGCGCTGGCCGGCGGAGAGGTTGCGGCCGCGCTCGGCCACCTCGTGGAGGTAGCCGCCGTCGAGGGTCGCGATCATCTCGTGGGCGCCGACCGTACGCGCCGCCGACTCCACCTCGGCGTCGGTGGCGTCCGGGCGGCCGTAGGCGATGGCGTCGCGGACCGTGCCCTGGAAGAGGTACGCCTCCTGCGGGACGACCCCGAGCCGATGCCGGTACGAGGTGAGGTCCAGCGCCCGCAGATCCGTGCCGTCGACCGTCACCCGGCCCTGTGTCGGGTCGTAGAACCGCGCCACCAGCTTGACCAGGGTCGACTTCCCGGCGCCCGTCTCGCCGACGAACGCGACGGTCTGTCCGGCGGGGATCCGCAACTCCACGTCACCGAGGGCCTCCTCGGGTTCGTCGGCGGAGCCGTACGCGAAGTGCACGCCCTCGAAGGCCACCTCGCCCCGCAGCGAGAGCACCTCCAGCGGCTCGTCCGCCGCCTTCGTGGAGGTCGGCTCCTGGAGCAGCTCCTGGATCCGGCCGAGCGAGACGGTCGCCTGCTGGTAGCCGTCGAAGACCTGCGAGAGCTGCTGCACCGGCGCGAAGAACAGGTCGATGTAGAGCAGGTACGCCACCAGCGCACCGGTCGTCAGCGTCGCGTCGTCGATCCGCCCGGCGCCCGCGATCAGCACGGCCGCCGCGGCCACCGACGACAGCAGCTGCACGAAGGGGAAGTAGACCGAGATCAGCCACTGCCCCCGGATCCGCGCCTGCCGGTAGCTGTCGCTGCGCTCCGCGAACCGCGCCCCGCCGTCCCGCTCCCGCCGGAACGCCTGCACGATCCGCAGCCCGGACACCGACTCCTGAAGGTCGGCGTTGACCACCGACACCCGCTCACGGGCCAGCTCGTACGCCTTCACGCTCGCCCGGCGGAAGAAGTACGTGGCGACGATCAGCGGCGGCAGCGTCGCGAACACCACGAGCGCGAGCTCCACGTCGAGCACCAGCAGGGCGACCATGATGCCGAAGAAGGTGACGACCGAGACGAACGCCGTGACCAGGCCGGTCTGGAGGAAGGTCGAGAGCGCGTCGACGTCGGTGGTCATGCGGGTCATGATCCGGCCGGTCAACTCCCGCTCGTAGTAGTCGAGTCCGAGCCGCTGGAGCTGCGCGAAGATCTTCAGGCGGAGCGAGTAGAGGACGCGCTCGCCCGTCCGTCCCGTCATCCGCGTCTCACCGATCTGGGCCACCCACTGCACCGCCACGGTGAGCAGCCCGAGCAGCGAGGCCGCCCACACCGCGCCGAGGGCGAGTTCGCTGACGCCCGAGTCGATGCCGTGCCGGATCAGCACGGGCAGCAGCAGGCCCATCCCGGCGTCGACCGCGACGAGGCCGAGGCTGATCAGCAGGGCGTAGCCGAAGCCGTGCAGCAGCCGGCGCAGGCCGTACGACTCCTCCGGCGTGACCGCGCGGGCCTCGTCGATGTCGGGGGTGGCGTCCGCCGGCGGCAGCGCGTCGACCTCGGCGAGCAGCTCCGGCGTGGCCGGCATCCCGTCCAGGGCGGCGTCCCTCGGGCCGCGCTCCCCCGCCCACAGCCGGGGCGTGATGCCGCGCTCGGCGTCGAACTCCGCGTCCAGCTCCTCCCGTACGGAGGTGTCCTCGCAGGGCGCGACGGGCTGGGCGTGGCCGGGTGAGACGCCGCCGAGTTCGTCGGGGTCGGTGAGCAGCCGCCGGTAGAGGGCGGACCGTTTCTCCAGCTCCTCGTGGGTGCCGAGGTCGGCGAGGCGGCCCTCGTCGAGGACGGCGATGCGGTCGGCGAGGTTCAGGGTGGAGCGGCGGTGGGCGATCAGCAGGGTGGTGCGGCCCTGCATGACCTGCTTCAGCGCCTCGTGGATCTCGTGCTCGACGCGGGCGTCCACCGCGGAGGTGGCGTCGTCGAGGACGAGGAGCCTCGGGTCGGTGAGGATCGCCCGGGCGAGCGCGACGCGCTGACGCTGGCCGCCGGAGAGGGTGAGGCCGTGCTCGCCGACCTTGGTGTCGTAGCCCTCGGGCAGCTCGGCGATGAAACGGTCCGCCTGGGCGGCGCGCGCGGCCTGCTCGATCTCCTCCTGGGTCGCCTCGGGGCGGCCGTAGGCGATGTTGGCGCGGACCGTGTCCGAGAAAAGGAAGGAGTCCTCGGGGACCAGTCCGATCGCGGCCCGCAGGGATTCCAGGCTCAGCTCGCGGACGTCGTGGCCGCCGACCAGGACGGCGCCGTGCGTGACGTCGTAGAAGCGCGGCAGGAGGAGGGAGACCGTCGACTTGCCGGAGCCGGAGGAGCCGACGACCGCGAGGGTCTCGCCGGGGCGGATCTCGAAGCTGAGCCCACGCAGGACGGGCTGTTCGTCCTCGTAGCCGAAGGACACGTCGTCGAACTCGACGGTCGCGGGCGCGTCGGCGGGCAGTTCCTTGGTGCCGTCGGTCATCGACGGCTCGGTGTCGATCAGCTCCAGGACCCGCTCGGTGCCGGCGCGCGCCTGCTGGGCGACGGTCAGGACCATTGCGAGCATCCGGACCGGGCCGACGAGCTGGGCGAGGTAGGTGGAGAAGGCGACGAAGGTGCCGAGGGTGATGTGGCCGCGGACGGCCAGCCAGCCGCCGAGGGCGAGCATCGCGACCTGGCCGAGGGCGGGGACGGCCTGGAGGGCGGGGGTGTACCGGGAGTTGAAGCGGATGGTGCGCAGCCGCCCCGCGTAGAGCCGGCGGCTGACCTCCCTGAGCTTCCCGGTCTCCTGCTCCTCCTGCCCGAAGCCCTTGACCACGCGGACCCCGCCGACGGCCCCGTCGACCACGCCCGCGACGGCGGCGGCCTGGGCCTGGGCGTACCAGGTGGCGGGGTGCAGCTTGCTGCGGCTGCGCTTGGCGATCCACCACAGGGCGGGCGCCATGGCCAGCGCGACGAGGGTGAGCGGCGGCGAGAGCCAGGCCATGACGACCAGGGAGACCAGGAAGAGGGCGAAGTTCCCGATGGTCATCGGGAGCATGAAGAGCAGGCCCTGGATCAGCTGGAGGTCGCTGGTGGCGCGGCCGACGACCTGGCCGGTGGAGAGCTCGTCCTGGCGTCGCCCGTCGAGGCGGGTGATCGTCTCGTACATCTCGGTCCGCAGGTCGTGCTGGACGTCGAGGGCGAGGCGGCCGCCGTAGTAGCGGCGGATGTAGGTGAGGACGTAGACGACGACGGCGGCGCCGATGAGCAGGCCCGCCCAGGTGGCCATGGACCGGCTGTGGTCGCCGATGACATCGTCGATGATCACCTTGGTGATCAGGGGGACGAGGGCCATCACCGCCATACCGACGAGGCTCGACCCCAGGGCCAGGACGACGTCCTTCGGATACCGCCAGGCGTATCCGGCCAGTCGCCGTGCCCATCCCCGTTGCGGTGTCACTCGGGTGCCCTCCGTCGGTCCGCGGTCCTGATCTTCCGGAAGGCTGCAACGCGAAACGAACCGGATTTCATCCCTCCGCAACAATCGGACCGGGTGTCGCTCCTCATACGGGCTGAGTAGCGCACCGAGGAGTTCCGTGACCACGTCCGGGCCACCACCCGGGCCGGCGAGGACGTCTACCGCGCGCTGTCCCCGACGCCGGCCAAGGAGCCGTACGCCTCCCAGGAGGGCAGCTCGTCCTGTGTGGACGACTTCGGCTTCGACGAGACCGGCGTCGCCCGGGACGAGCCGTCCTTCACCTGGGACCTGGACTTCGCGAGCGACGCGGACTTCCGGAAGGCGGTGGCGTCCCTGCGGTCGAGAACGGCATCGGGACGACCGTCGACGACGGCATCCGGGTCACGCTCCACCTCGGGTACTACGACGGTGAGCCCGAGCTGCGCACGGAGGGCTCGTGCATGCGGTACCGCAGCAGCTACGGCGACGGATACACGTACATGTACGACGACAACGGGGACGGCACCGTCGACGAGTACGAGCGGCCGAGCTGAACTCCGGGACTCAGGGCAGCAGCCGCTGCTCCTTCGCCACCGCGACCGCGCCCGCCCGGGTGTCGACGCCGAGCTTGTCGTAGATGCGGCCCAGGTGGGTCTTGACCGTGGCCTCGCTGATGAACAGGGCCTTGGCGATCTCCCGGTTGCCGAGGCCCTGCGCGAGCTGGGCGAGGATGTCCCGCTCGCGGTCGGTGAGGGTGGGCCGCGGGCTGCGCAGGTTGGCCATGCCCCGCCCGGCGACCGGCGCCGACAGGGCGGTGCGCCCCTGGGCGGCGGCGTGGATCGCGGCGAACAGCTCCTCGGGGCGCTCCGCCTTCAGCAGATAGCCCGTCGCGCCGGCCTCGATGGCACGGGTGATGTCGGCGTCGGTGTCGTAGGTGGTGAGGACCAGGACGTGCGGGCCACCGCCGGGGGCCGAGGTCAGACGGCGCGTGGTCGTCACCCCGTCGATCCCGGCCCCGAGCTGGAGGTCCATCAGCACCACGTCCGGCGCCACCTTCGCGGCGAGCGCCAGCGCCTCCTCACCGGTGCCCGCCTCCCCGACCACCTCGATGCCCGGGGCGCTGTCGAGCAGGGCGAGCAGTCCGGCGCGTACGACGGCGTGGTCGTCGCAGAGGAGGATGCGGACGGGCGCCGCCTGGGCGGCATGCGTGGCAGGGGGTACGGGGTCGGTCATGGGCGGGCCTCCAGGATCTGTCGGTGTGCCGGCGGTGTTCCCACACGCCGGCAGATCAGGGCGGCAAGGCCGGTCGCCGCGGCGCGGGGCAGCCCGGCGGTCACGAGCGGGGCTCCAGGATCTGGCGGTGTGCCGGCGGTGTTCCCACTCGCCGGGCGATCAGGGCGGCGAGGCCGGTCGCCGCGGCGCGGGGCAGCCCGGCGGTCACGAGCGGACCTCCAAGACCTGGCGGTGTGCCGGCGGTGTTCCCACACGCCGGCAGGACAAGGCGACAAGGCCGGTCGCCGCGGCGTGGGGCCACCCGGGCGGTCACGAGCGGACCTCCAAGACCTGGCGGTGCGCCGGCCGTGTTCCCACCCGCCGGGCGATCAGGGCGGCGAGGCCGGTCGCCGCGGCGCGGGGCCACCCGGGCGGTCACGGTAGGGGCTCCGGGCGCTCCCGGGGTCCCTCGCCGGACAGCGGGATCGCGGCCGACAGGACCGTGCCCTCGCCGGGGGTGGACTCGACGGTCAGGGTGCCGCCGAGTTGTCGTACCCGGGCGCGGATCGCCGGCAGGCCGTGGCCGCGGGTTCCGGTCGGGGTGTCGGGGAGGGCCGCGGGGTCGAAGCCGTGGCCGTCGTCGGCGACGTCCAGGACGGCCTGGTCGTCGAGGAGGGTGAGGGTGAGCGCGGCGCCGGCGGCACCGGAGTGCTCCCGTACGTTGGCCAGGGCGCCCTGCGCGATCCGCAGCAGCGCCGACTGGACGCGGTCGGGCAGCGGGGAGGTACGGGCGCCGCCGTCGATGTGGGCGCGGACGGTGAGGCGGTCGCCGGACTCCCGGGCGGCGAGCGCGCGCAGCGCCTCTTCCAGGCTTCCGCCGCGGGCCAGGTCCGCGGGGGCCAGGTCGTGCACGAAGCGGCGGGCCTCGGTGAGGTTGTGCTCGGCGACCGACTCGGCGGTGCGGACATGGGCGCGGGCCTTGACCGGGTCCGACTCCCAGACCCGGTCGGCCGCCTGGAGCAGCATCTGCTGGCTGGACAGCCCCTGGGCGAGGGTGTCGTGGATCTCCATGGCGAGGCGCTGGCGTTCGGCGAGGGTGCCCTCGCGGCGTTCGGTGGCGGCCAGTTCGCGACGGGTGCGGACGAGGTCGTCGATCAGGGTGCGCTGCCGGGCCGCCTGACGCTGCATGTGCGCGAAGATCGCGGTGGCGAAGCTGGCCACGACCGCCGGACCGACGACCAGGTCGAGGTCGAAGCGGTGGGCGAGCTGGAGCTGGGCGACGATCACGAAGACGGTGAGTACGCCGACGAGGACGTACGCGGCGACCGGGGGCAGCCGGCGCAGGGCCACGTAGAAGAGCGGGACGGCCACCCAGGAGAAGCTGGGGGCCAGGGCGACCAGGACGGACCAGACGGCGACGACGCCACCGAGCCACAGCAGCCGCGGCGGCGCCCGGTGCGCGCGCTCGCGGAGCGGCCCGGCCGCGTACAGGACCGCGAGGACCACGGCCAGCGCGATCACCCAGGGGGCGCGGGCCTCGTCCTCGTGGCGGTGGACATAGCGGGCCATCGACGACGCCAGCAGCACGAGGAAGGTGACGTGCATGACGGCGGCGAGCCATCGGGCGTCGGGGTCGGCCGGGGTCGGGGCCGCCCCGTCGTGCCGTGGTGTCCGCATCGCGCCGGACCGCCTTCCCACTTCCCACCGAGCCCCTCGGAGGGCCGTGAACAGGACGAACACCTTCAGTGTCCCCCGCTCCGCACAAGGCGGGGGTCAACCGATCGGATGACCCCCGTATCGGCCGTCCCGCCCGCTGTGAGCAGCCAGAACGTCGACGGGGAGCGGCCGGGTCCGGGCCCAGGCTGGAAGCACACCGGACGTCGGGCCACCGACGCCGCAGACGAGTTCCAGGAGCCCCGAGCCATGAAGAAGTTCTCCCGCCGCGCCCGTGTCGCCACCGGCGGCGTCGTCCTCGCCGCCGCGGCCGCCGGAACCTTCGGCACCGTGTCCGCGAACGCCTCGGCGCCGGCCGCCGCCGAGGCCCGCCCCGCCACCGTGAAGGCGGCGGACACCGTCACCTCCACGCACCTGTCGATCGCCGCGGCCACCGAGGCGGCCGAGGCCGTCCTGGACGCGGCGAAGAAGGAGAACCAGCGGGTGTCCGTCGCGGTCGTCGACCGCAACGGCAACACCCTGGTGACCCTGCGCGGCGACGGCGCCGGCCCGCAGTCCTACGAGTCCGCGGTCCGCAAGGCCTTCACCGCGGTGTCCTGGAACGCCCCGACCTCCGAGCTGGCCGAGCGCCTGGAGACCGCGCCGAACCTGAAGGACATCCCCGGCACCCTGTTCCTGGCCGGCGGCACCCCGGTGACCGCGAACAACGCCCCGATCGCGGGCATCGGCGTCGCGGGCGCCCCGTCCGGCGACCTGGACGAGAAGTTCGCGCGGGCGGGGGCGGCGACGCTGCGCTAGGAAGCGGTCCGCACCCTCAGGTAGTAGAACCGCGTCGTCTGCACCGCGTTCTGGTTGTCGTCGCTGACCAGCAGAACCCGCCACGCGCCCTTGCTCCGACCCGTCACCGTCATGCCCTCGATGTTGTCGAGGAGCGGGTTGGGCTGGGGCTGCTTGGCGGTGGCGCCGAGGGTCGGGCAGTTCACCAGGTCGGCGAGCAGGGTCTTCTTGACCAGGCGGACGCCGTCCTGCCCCGTCAGGTTCTCGACGCCGCCGGTGTCGGTGGCGTGCCGCGGGTCGGCCAGGTACAGCCGGACGGTGTTGCCGACGCCGGAGGTGAAACCGCGTTCCAGGACGAGGAGGCGGCCGTCGGGCAGGGCCTGGACCTCGGGAACGCCGAGGCCGGTGTCGGCGCGGTAGGCGTACTGCCGGGCGAGCTCGAAGGCCTTGCCGTGCCGCTGCCAGGTCTGGAAGCGGACCGCGCCGGAGGTGTCGCCCGAGAGCGCGTACTCCATCGACGCGAGCAGCGTGTGGCCGCCCGGCAGCAGGGTCAGCCCCTCGAAGGTGCCGTTGGAGACGGCCCGCCCGGCCGGCGCGACCCGCAGCGCGTCGGGCACGGGGAGCCGGCCGAGTATCGCGCCGTCACGCGCGTACCGGCGTATGGACGGCTCGGTCTCCGAGGTGACCAGGCGGCTGCCGTCGCGGTCGATGACCAGGCCCTCGGAGTCGAGCGGCGCCCCGCTCTCGTCGGCGAGCGGGACGACCGACGTGGGCGCGAGGCTCTTCGCGTCCAGGCCGAACAGCGCCGAACGGTCGGACAGCGCGGCGAGTGAGCCGTCCCGGTCCACCGCGAGGGCGGAGAGGTTGCCGACGAAGGTGCCCGCGTACGTCGTCTTGTCGAGCGCGTCGGAGAAGCGGTCGATCGAGACGGACGGCGAACAGGCGTTGTTGTACGGGGCGTTGTCCTGCCGGGCGGCGGCGGGCCCGGCGGCGGACAGACAGGTGGCCGCCGCCAGGCCGGCGGTGAGGGTCGCGAGTACGGTTCTCATGCGCATGGCCGTCACCGTAGGGCGGGTGGGTGACGTGCGGGAGTCCGGCAGGCGTCAGGACGCGGCCAGGTCCTTGTGGATGACCTTCGCGACGCCCTGGATGGTCGTGATGCCGTAGTTCATGGTGCTGTTGCCGTGGGTGAGCACCGTGATCATGTAGTCGTGGCCGCCGCCCTTGAAGGTGCCGACGCTGTGCACCCGCCAGCCGTGCGTGGAGCGCTGCAGCCAGCCGTTCTTGACGTGCACGGCGATACCGGATCCGGCCCCGTACGGCGTGCCCCAGCGCTGGGACGACACGACCTGTCCCATCAGCTTGAGGATGTAGGCACGGGAGTTGTCACTGAGGACCGCGTTCTTCGCGGTGACCAGCTTGAGCAGCTTCTGCTCGTCGGTGACCGTGATCTGGGTCAGGCCCCAGTAGCCGTTCGCACCGGGCTTGGTCTGGGTCATGCCCGCCGCGGCGAGGAACCCCTTGATCTTCGTCATGCCCAGCTGCTTCCACAGCTTGCTGGTCGCGTCGTTGTCCGACTTGGTGATCATGGCCTTGGCGAGGGTGGTCTCGCGGTCGGTGAGATACCGGTCGTTCCTCTTCGCGTCCCACAACAGCGTGGCGAGCACGGTGACCTTGACGACGCTCGCGGAGTCGTAGGCCGTCCCGGCGCGCAGGGTGCAGGTGGTCTTGCTCGTACGGTCGTACAGCCCGATCGCGATGGTGCCCTTGCGGTTGGCGATCGCGGCCGTGATGTCCTTCTTCAGCTTGCCGGCGAGTCCGGCGGTGGCCGACGTACAGCTGACGGTCGGCGTGGTCGCCGCGGCGGCGGGCGTGGCGGCGACGACGCAGCCGACGAGCGCGGCCCCCGCCACCCATCTGGCGCGTCTGGATATCCCCTGAGTCATGCCCTGTTGACTCACAGGTTCGAGTGAAAGGTTGCACGAATTGGCGAATGGTTGTGCGATCCGTTACCCGCCCCTTGGGCAATTCACAGCAAACCGCCAGGTATGGCACAGCCCACGCCCACCCCGGCTTTGCACCATGCCCGGGTGACATCTGCCACCGATCCACACCCCCACACCGACACCGAGTCCGCCGAGCCGACCGGGTCGCCCCGATCCGCCGCGTCCGCCGACTGGCCACCGCCGACGCCACCCGCGGCGACCCCGGACAAGGCGCCCCGCTGGTCGCTCCCCGCGCTGCTCGCGATCCTCGCCCTGGCGGCGGTCCTGTACTCCTGGAACCTCTCGGGATCCGGCCTCAACAGCTTCTACAGCGCGGCCGTGCTGAGCGGTACGCAGAGCTGGAAGGCGTGGTTCTTCGGTTCGCTGGACGCGGGGAACTTCCTCACCGTCGACAAGCCGCCGTTCGCCCTGATGGTCATGGGGCTGTCGTGCCGGATCCTCGGCTTCGGCACCTGGCAGATGATGCTGCCGATGATCCTGACCGCCCTCGGGTCGATCTGGATCGTGCACGCGTCCGTGAAGCGCGTGTGGGGCCACGCCGCGGCGACGGTCGCCGCGCTGGTGCTGGCGCTCACCCCGATCACGGTCGCCATCAACCGGGACAACAACCCCGACACCCTGCTGGTGTTCCTGATGGCGGCGGGCGCGGCCCTCGCGCTGCGCGCCACTCGTGACGGCAGGCTGTGGCCACTGCTCGGCTCGGCGGCCTGCTTCGGCCTCGCCTTCAACACCAAGATGCTCCAGGGCTGGATCCCGCTGCCGGTCGTCTTCGCGGTCTATCTCTACGCCGCCAAGCCGAAGCTCGTGAAGCGGATCGTGAACCTGCTCCTCGCGGGCGTGGTCCTCGCCGTCTCCAGCTTCTGGTGGGCCGCCGCGGTCTCCCTGGTCCCCGCCGACGACCGCCCCTACATCGGCGGTTCGACGGACGGCACCGCCTGGAACCTGATCATGGGCTACAACGGCCTCGGCCGGATCTTCGGCGGCGAGGGCAACGGCGGGGGCGGCGGCGGTGGAGGCGGCGGCTTCTCCGGTACGGCCGGAATCGGGCGCCTCTTCAACGACGTCCTCGGCGGCCAGATCTCCTGGCTGATCCCCTTCGCGACGATCGCCCTGATCGGCGGCCTGGTCCTGTGCGGCCGCGCCCCGCGCACCGACATGACCCGGGCCGCGCTGGTGATGTGGGGCGGCTGGACAGGCCTGCACTACCTGACCTTCGCCATGGCCGAGGGCACCATGCACCCGTACTACACGACCGCCCTCGCCCCGGGCATCGCGGCCCTCGCGGGAGGCGGCGGCGTGATGCTGCTGCGCGCCTTCCGCGCCGACCGGCGCTGGGCCTGGGTGCTGCCGCTCGCTCTCGCGGTCACCGCGATCTGGGCGGCCGTGCTGCTGCGACGCGCCTCCGGCTGGAACACCTGGCTGTGGCCGACGATCCTCGTCGTCATGGCGCTGGCGATCGTCGGGCTGCTCCTGTTCCGGTCCGGCGGCAACACCAACAGGGCCCGGCTGCTGGCGGCTTCGGTCGCCGCGGCGGTCGCCGCCTCGGTGGCCGGTCCGGCCGCGTACGCGTGGTCGGTGCCGTCCGGTTCGGGCGCCGGCATGGGCGGTACGAACCCGACGGCCGGGCCGTCGACGGGCAGCGGTGGCTTCGGCGGGGGCGGTGGCGGACGGGGCGGGATGCCTGGCGGCACGGGTGGTCCCGGCGGTACCCAACAGGGCGGTCAGCAGGGCAGCCAGGCCGGCGGTCGAGCCGACGGTCAGGGCGAGGGCGGCTTCCCCGGCGGCGGGCAGCAGGGCCAGAACGGTGAGGCGGCCGGCGGCGGCCAGATGATGCCGGGCGGCGGGAACGGCGAGCTGCCGAGCGGCACGACCGGCGGCGCCCCTGGTGGCACCCCCGGCGGCGGTGGCGGCATGGGCGGCGGTACGAGCAGCGAGCTCATCTCGTATCTGAAGAAGCACCAGGACGGTGCCACCTGGCTGCTCGCGGTGTCCAGTTCGCAGAGTGCCGCGCAGCTCATCATGAGCAGCCGTGAGCCGGTCATCTCGATGTGGGGCTGGTCCGGCTCCGACCAGGCGATGACCCTGGCCAAGCTGAAGGAGCTGGTGAAGGCGGGCAAGCTGCACTACATCCAGCTCGGCAGCGGCGGCATGGGCGGTGGGCCCGGCGGCGGTTCGAGCCTGAGCACCGCGGTCACCGAGTGGGTGCAGAAGAACGGCACGGCGGTGAAGGAGAGCGAATACAGCTCGAACTCGACGTCGGGCACGTCCGGTTCGTCCGGCTCCTTGGATTCGTCCGACTCGTCGAACTCGTCGAACACCGCGACCGTCTACCGCCTGGACGCGTCTGACGTCGACTGACGTTCCGACCCTCGACGACCGCCGAACGACCCCCGACCGAAAGGCCGGGGGTCGTTTTGGTATGTCAACTCGCGTAGATCGGAGGCGATATGCCGTTTCCGGTCACCTGATCGACATCTACCGGCCATTTACAGGAGCGCATGTCCATGTCACGCTCCCGATTGCCCGCTCCATTCAACACGCGTAGAACGGACAGCCCCCGATGCCCGTGAATCCCATACGCACGCGCCGCTGGAAGTCCCTGGCGCTCACCGTCTCAGCCGTACTCGTCGGCTTCACCGCTCCCGTCGTCGCCTCGTCCCCGGCGGCGGCCACCACGACGGCGTACGACGCGACGTACTACAAGAACGCGATCGGCAAGACCGGTACGAGCCTGAAGTCCTCGCTGCACACGATCATCAGCAGCCAGTCGAAGATCTCGTACTCCGCGGTCTGGGACGCGCTCAAGGCCACCGACCAGGACCCGAACAACACCAGCAACGTGATCCTGCTCTACAGCGGTGTCTCGCGCAGCAAGTCCCTCAACGGCGGTGACGTCGGCGACTGGAACCGCGAGCACACCTGGGCCAAGTCCCACGGCGACTTCGGCGAGGTGACCGGTCCGGGCACGGACCTGCACCACCTGCGCGCCTGCGACGTCCAGGTCAACAGCATCCGCGGCAACCTGGACTTCGACAACGGCGGCAGCTCCGTCACCAACGGCGGCGGCTCCACCGTCGACTCCGACTCCTTCGCGCCGCGCGCCGCGGACCGGGGCGACGTGGCCCGCATGATCCTCTACATGGCCGTGCGCTACGAGGGTGACGACGGCTTCGCCGACCTGGAGCCCAACGAGAAGGTGGGCAACGGCAGCAACCCCTACATGGGCAAGCTCTCCGTCCTCAAGGCCTGGAACGAGGCCGACCCGCCCAGCGCCTTCGAGGAGCGCCGCAACCAGGTCATCTACGACACCTACCAGCACAACCGCAACCCGTTCATCGACCACCCGGAGTGGGTCGAGGCGATCTGGTAGGAGCCGCGAACGCGTGATGCCGGCCGGCCGCAAGGGAGTTGCCCTGCGGCCGGCCGTTCATCATGCTCGGGGCAGGGGGCCCATGGCAGAGAAGATCCGGAACGCCGTCCTGTGCGCGGCCGGGATGTGCTTCGCCCTCGCGGCACTGTCCTTCGGGCTCGTGCTCACCCTCGACACCCTGGCCGCCCGCCGGGCCTTCGACGGGGCCGGCGAGGTCACGGCGGTCGTGACACGGACCGAGTACGCCAAGCCGAAGCTGAAAGTGGACGCCGAGGCCATCGAGGTCACCCTGACGAACGGGTCCGGCACCGCCGCGACGATCGACGACGTCACGACCGCCCCCGACGGCCTCACCCCCGGAGACCGCGTTACGGTTCTCCACGACCCCGCCCGCCCGGGCCACGCCCTGTTCCCCAGCCAACTCGGCTGGAGCGCGCTGATGTTCCCGGGCCTCTCCTTCGCCGTGCTGGGCCTGATCCAGACACTCGTCGTGGCAGGCGTCGCGACGCGGGCCGTGCTCGTCCGGCGCACGCGGGGCGGACGTCTAGGCGAGATGCGTGGGCGCGAACATCCGGAGCAGCGCCGGGAGGACCACCACGGACGGACCCGGCGTTGACAGCGCCTTGCCCAGATCCGCCTCCAACGTCTCCGGCGAAGTCCGCACCCCCGGTACCCCGAAGGACTCGGCCAGCGCCACGTAGTCCGGGCGGGTCAGTTCGGTGGCCGTCGCCTCGCCGAAGGCGTCCGTCATGTATTCGCGCAGGATGCCGTAGCCGCCGTCGTCGACGATGAGCCAGGTGACGTCGAGGTCGTACTGGCGTGCCGTGGCGAGCTCCGCGATCGAGTACAGCGCGCCCCCGTCCCCGGACACCGCCAGCACCGGCCGCGTGGGATCCGCCGCCGCCGCACCCAGGGCCGCCGGGAAGCCGTACCCCAGCCCGCCCGCGCCCTGGGCTGAATGCAGCAGGTTGGGGCCCTTTGCGTCGAAGGCCGACCAGGCCCAGTAGGCGAGGATCGTCATGTCCCAGAAGGACGGGGAGTCGGCGGGCAGCGCCTTGCGGACCGCCGTCAACACGTCCTGTTCCAGGGTGAGTTCCTGGGCGGCGATACGCTCCGACACCTTCGTGAGCACCTCGCGCACCCGCTCCGGGGCCGTGGCGTCCTCCCTCGCGGTCACCGTCTCCAGCAGCGCCTGCAACGCCAGCCGCGCGTCCGCGTGGATGCCCAGCGCCGGATGGTTGGACTCCAGCTTGCCGAGGTCCGCCTCGATCTGGATCACCCGGCCGCGCGGCTTGAACGTGTGGTAGTTCGAGGAGAGTTCGCCCAACCCCGAGCCCACCACGAGCAGGACGTCCGCGTCCTCCAGGAAGTCCGTCACGTACCGGTCCTCGATCCAGGACTGGAGGGACAGGGGATGCTTCCAGGGGAACGCGCCCTTGCCGCCGGGCGTCGTGACCACAGGCGCCTTCAGCGCCTCCGCCAGCTGCTTCAGCTTGCCGCTCGCGTCCGCCCGTACGACTCCACCGCCCGCGATGATCGCCGGACGGGCCGCACGCGACAGCAAGTCGGCCGCCACCGCGGTCAGTTCGACCCGCGGCGGCAGCTCCTCCGGGAACGCGTCGCCGCCCGTCACCACCGGGATCAGGGTCTCCGCGAGCAGCACGTCCTGCGGGATCTCCACCCACACCGGCCCGTGCGGAGCCGTCAGCGCCGACTTCCAGGCCGCCTCGATCGCGGACGGGATCTGGGACTGGGTGCGCACGGTGTGGACCGACTTCACCACGCCCCGGAAGGACGCGGACTGGTCCGGGAGTTCGTGCAGGTAGCCGTGTCTGCCGCCGCCCAGCCCCGCCGTCGGGATCTGGCTGCTGATCGCCAGCACCGGCGCGGAGGCCGCCGCCGCCTCCTGGAGCGCGGCCAGCGAGGTCAGCGCGCCCGGGCCCGTCGACAGCAGCAGCGGGGCCGCCTCGCCCGTGATCCGGCCGTACGCGTCCGCCGCGAACCCCGCGTTGTTCTCCACCCGCAGACCGATGTACCGCAGGGACGACCGCCTGAGCGCGTCGAACATGCCCAGCGCGTGCTGGCCCGGCAGCCCGAAGACCGTCGTCGTGCCGAGCGCGGCCAGCGTCTCCACGACCAGGTCTCCGCCGTTCCGGCCGGCGGGCGGGTTCAGGGCGGCGGCGGTCTGTGCCTCCGTCGGGCGGAGCACCAGGTCGTGGTCGTGGGTCACTTCGAACGAGCCTCTGCAATCTGGCGGGACATGATCGTGGTCAGTTCGTACGCCGTGTGGGACGCGGCCACCGACGTGATCTCCGCGTGATCGTACGCGGGGGCCACCTCGACGACGTCCGCCGAGACCAGGTTGCAGGAGGCGAGCCCGCGCAGGATCTCCAGCAGCTCGCGCGAGGTCATGCCGCCGGCCTCGGGCGTGCCGGTGCCGGGCGCGTGGGCCGGGTCCAGGCAGTCGATGTCGATGGAGATGTACAGGGGCCGGTCGCCGATGCGCTGACGCAGCTGGTCGGCGACCTCGTCGGCGCCCCGGCGGTAGATGTCCGCCGAGGTGACGATGCCGAAGCCCATCTTCTCGTCGTCGGTGAGGTCCTGCTTGCCGTAGAGCGGACCGCGGGTGCCCACGTGGGAGAGCGCCTCGGTGTCGAGGATGCCCTCCTCCACGGCCCGCCGGAACGGGGTGCCGTGCGTGTACTCGGCGCCGAAATAGGTGTCCCAGGTGTCGAGGTGCGCGTCGAAGTGGAGCAGCGCGACCGGACCGTGCTTCTTGGCGACGGACCGCAGCAGCGGCAGCGCGATGGTGTGGTCGCCGCCCAGGGTCATCAGCCGGGCGCCGGTGCCGAGCAGCTCGTCGGCGGCGGCCTCGACCGTCTCGACGGCCTCGTTGATGTTGAACGGGTTCACCGCGATGTCGCCGCCGTCCGCGACCTGCGCGAGGGCGAAGGGGGAGGCGTCCTGCGCCGGGTTGTACGGCCGCAGCAGCCTGGACGCCTCGCGGATCGCGTTGCCGCCGAAGCGGGCGCCCGGCCGGTAGGAGACGCCCGAGTCGAACGGCACCCCGACGACGGCGACATCGGCCCGGCCGACCTCGTCGAGGCGGGGCAGCCGGGCGAAGGTCGCGGGTCCGGCGTACCGCGGGACGCGGGAGGAGTCGACGGGGCCGCGGGGCGTCTCGTTGCTGGTCATGAGGTACTGCCTTCTTTCCTACGCTTCATCGCATATGGAGCGATATGTACTACTTCTTGTACGACTCTACTGGGGAGCCGGGACCGGTTCGGACACGGGTTCGGGGGCGCCCCGGCCGGCCAGCCGCTCCCGCCAGGCGGCCAGCACGGCCGCGTCGGTCGCCGGGGTGGCCAGCGACACGACCACGTACACGGCGAGCGAGGACAGCAGGCCGTAGTAGACGGGCTCGTTGGCGAGGATGCCGTAGCCCGCCATCAGGCCGATGACGGCGAGACCGCCGACGATCACGGAGGCGAGCGCGCCCTGGGCCGTGCCGCGCTTCCACAGCAGACCGCCGAGGATCGGGACGAGGAGGCCGCCGACGAGCAGGTTGTAGGCCACCGTCAGCGCCTCGACGACGTTGTTCAGCGCGATCGCCGTACCGACCACGGCCACGCCCATGACGAGGATGAAGGCACGGTTGCCCCGCACCTCGTCGTGGTCGCCGGAGGCCATCCGGCCGCGCAGCCGGGACCAGATGTCGTTGTTGGCGACGGTCGCGCAGGCGATCAGCGCGCCGGAGGAGGTGGACATGACGGCCGCGAGCGCGGCAGCGAGGACCAACCCGCGTACGCCCACCGGCAGTTCGTCCTTGACGATGGTCGCGAAGGCGTCGTCGGCGTTGGCCAGGTTCGGGTAGAGCACCTTGGCCGCCGTGCCGATGACGGCGCCGGCGAGGGCGTAGGCCAGGCAGTAGGTGCCGGCGACCGTGCCGCCCCACTTGGCGGTCGTGTCGCTGCGGGCGGTGAAGACCCGCTGCCAGATGTCCTGCCCGATGAGCATGCCGAAGGTGTAGATCAGCACGTAGGTGAAGATCGTCTCGCCGCCGATGCCCAGCGGGTCGAAGTACTCGGTGGGGAGCTTCGCCTTCATCTCGCTGAAGCCGCCCGCCTTGACGACGGCGATGGCAGCAGGAGCAGCAGCACACCGACGGTCTTCACCACGAACTGCACCATGTCGGTGAGGGTGATCGACCACATGCCGCCGAGCGTGGAGTAGGCGACGACGATCGAGCCGCCGAGGACGATCGCGACGGTCCGGTTCATGTCGAAGAGGACGTCGAAGATGGTGGCGTAGGCGATGGTGGAGGTCACCGCGAGCATCAGGGTGTACGCCCACATGACCACGCCGGAGATGACACCCGCGCGGCCGCCGTACCGGAGGTCCAGCATCTCGGAGACCGTGTAGACCTTGAGCCGGGCGATGCGGGCGGAGAAGAAGACGGACAGGGCGAGGAGTCCGAGGCCGATGGTGAAGACCATCCAGGCGCCGGACAGTCCGTACCGGTAGCCCAGCCCCACGCCGCCGATGGTGGAGGCGCCGCCGAGGACGATGGCGGCCATGGTGCCGGAGTACATCGTGGGCCCGAGCCGGCGGCCCGCCACCAGGAACTCGCTCTTGGACCTGGCACGCCGCATGCCCCACCAGCCCATGGCCAGCATGCCGAGCAGATAGACGACGATCACTGTGTAGTCGACGGCCACGGGGGCCTCCTTCGCTCGGGTCGCCCGGGGGGTGGCGAACACCGACACTAGGTGGCCGGACAGTGGCTGCGAAGTGTACGTTTCATCCATTCAGGCTGTACGGAGTGAAGGAAACGCACATCATGCCGGATCCCGCGGTTCCGCCCACTCCCCCGGTGCCCCTCGCGGCACTCCTGGCCCGTGAGGACCTCGCCCTGCGGCAGATCGCGGGACCCTCCGACCCCGCCACGGTGATCCACTGGGCGCACACCTCGGAGATGGCGGACCCCTACCCGTATCTGCTGGGCGGCGAGCTCCTCCTGACCGCCGGAGTCCATGTCCCGGAGGCGGCGGGCTCGGGGACCTACTTCGACGACTACGTCTCCCGGATCGTGGCGGCGGGCGGCGCGGCCCTCGGCTTCGGTGTGGCGCCGGTGCACGACACGGTGCCGAGGGCGCTGGTGGCGGCCTGCGACACCTACGACCTCCCCCTCATCGAGGTCCCGCCCCGGACCACCTTCTCCGGCGTGGCCCGCGCGGTCTGGCAGCTCATGGCCCAGGCCCGCCTCGCCGAACTCCGCCGCGTCACAGAGGCCCAGCAGAGCCTGGCAGCAGCAGCCTCCCGCCCCGACCCGGTGCCGTCCGTGCTCCGGCAACTGGCCCGGCGGGTGGGGGGCCGGGCGGTGATCTACGGACCGGAGGGAGCCGAGCTGGCGACGGCCGGGCGGGAGCCGGGTGGCGAGGCGACGGCCGCGCTGGCGGAGCTCGCGGGGGTCGTACGCCCGGGCGGCGGGGTGTCCCGGGCGGGCGCCTCTACGCGACAGCCGGGCGCGGCAGCGGCACCGGCACCGGCACCGGCACCGGCACCGGCACCCGAGGCGGGCCTGCCCGGAGCAGCGAGCCGTATGCGGCCCCCCGGCCGACCGGCCCCCGGCGCCGACGGCCCCCGCCCGGCCTCCACCACCGCCTCGACCCCCACCGGCTCACCCCCGCGCACCGACACCGACCGACAGACCCCCGCCGCCACCCCGGCCGCGCCCCTTTCCCCCGACCGCCCCGCCCCCACCTCCGCCACCGACACCGTCGCCGGTACCCATCTCGCCGCCTACGCCCTCGGTGCCGGGCGGGGGTTCGTGCTCGGGGTCGCCTCGCCCGAGGGGGTGCCCGGGGATCACACCATCGCCTCCGTGGCCGCCGTGCTGCTCTCGCTGCTCACCGGCGAGCATCAGAGCGGGTCGGGCGCGGCCCGGTCCTCGGCGCTCGTGCGGCTGTTGCTGGGCGCCCCGCCCGAGGGTGTGGCGGGGCTGCTGGGGGCGGCGCGGTGGGTCGTCGTGCACGCACGCCCCGACACCCACGCCCCCGACGCGGTCGCCGCGTCCGCGCTGGGGGCGGCGCTCGGGTCGCCGTTGGTGGACCTCGCGGACGACGTCGTACGGGTTCTGGTGCCCGCCGAACGGGAAACGCCCCCGCAGCCCGGCTGGACCCTCGGTGTCAGCGCCCCCGTGGGCCCGCGCGACTGGCCGGCCGCCGATACCCAGGCCGCCCGCGCGCTGGCCCGCGCCCGGGCCACCCGCGCCGAACTCGTCCGGCACGGCGGCCGTCCCGGCCTCGCCGCACTGGTCCCGCAGGACGAAGCCGAGGCACACGCGCGTGCCCTCCTCGCGCCCCTCGAAGGCAACTCGGCCCTCACCGACACCCTGCGCACCTGGCTGTCCCTGCACGGGAGTTGGGACCGCACCGCCGTCGCCCTCGCCGTGCACCGCAACACCGTCCGCCAACGCGTCGCCCGTTGCGCGTCGCTGCTGGACACGGACCTGGACGACCCCGACGTACGCATGGAGTTGTGGTTCGCGCTGCGGCAGTGACCCGCGTCCCAGCGTCCGGGACGGCGGGCACTCCCACAGCGGTCTGCCTCACAATGGACACCATGCCGATACCCGGGACTCCCAGCCGCGCCGAGCTCGTCGACCACCTCGTACGGACCCGCATCGCGGGCGACGTCGCGACGCCCCGCGAGAACAACCTCTCCCACTACCGTCAGCTGGCCAACGGCGTCCGCAACTTCTGGCTCGGACTGGAGCTCGGCGACCGCTGGACCGACGAGCAGGACGTGCTCGCGGTGATGGCGGAGCGGGTGGGCGTGAGCGACGACCCGGAGCACCGGTACGGCCAGGACACCATCGACCCCGAGCTGACGGTGGACGGCCTGGACCGGATGGCGGCGCGGCTGCGGAAGGCCGCCGACGGGCAGCAGCGGGTGCTGTTCGCCACCGGCCACCCCGGCGGTCTCCTGGAGGTCCACCACTCCACGGCCGTCGCGCTGCGGGCCGCCGGCTGCGAGATAGTCGTCATCCCGGAGGGCTTGCAGACGGACGAGGGCTACGTCATGCAGTTCGCGGACGTGGCGGTCCTGGAGCACGGCGCCACGCTGTGGCACACCCACTCCGGCGAGCCGATGAAGGCGATCCTGAACGGCCTGGAGCGCGAGGGCCGTCCCCTGCCCGACCTGGTGGTCGCCGACCACGGCTGGGCGGGCTACGCCGGTCAGCACGGCGTCGACTCGGTGGGCTACGCCGACTGCAACGACCCGGCGCTCTTCCTCGCCGAGGCGGAGGGCACCGTGCAGGTGACGGTCCCCCTCGACGACCACGTCATCAGTCCTCGCCACTACGACCCGATGACGGCGTATCTGCTGGCGGAGGCGGGCCTGAAGTAGGCGTCGGGTCCAGGTGGACCCGACTGCTTCCGGGAACACCGCCCGCAGCCGCTGCTCGGCGAGTACGAGTACGGGTACGAATACGGCCTCGATCTCCGAAGTCCCGCGTGTCATGCCCCTCAGTGTTGGCGAGGTGCGCGGACCACGCCTTCCTGGATGACCGAGATGGCGAGCCGCCCGTCCTGGGTGTAGATGCGGGCCTGGCCTAGGCCGCGGCCCGCGGCGGCCGAGGGGGACTCCTGGTCGTACAGGAGCCACTCGTCGGCGCGGAAGGGGCGGTGGAACCACATCGCGTGGTCCAGGGACGCGCCGACGACGTCACCCGTCGCCCAGCCGCCGCGGCCGTGCGCGAGCAGGACCGAGTCGAGCAGGGTCATGTCGGAGACGTAGGTCGCGAGCACCACGTGCAGCAGGGGATCGTCGGCGAGCTTGCCGTTGGTGCGGAACCACACCTGGGAGTGCGGGTCGCGCGGCTCGCCGTACTTGCCGTACGGCGGCTCGTCGACATAGCGCAGGTCGATCGCCTCGCGGGCCTCCAGGAACCGCTCGACGACCGCCGGGTCCAGGTGGTCGTAGCCGCGCAGCCGGTCCTGGGAGGTGGGGAGGGTGGCCGGGTCGGGGGCGGCCGGCATGGGGGCCTGGTGGTCGAAACCGTCCTCGTGCCTCTGGAAGGAAGCCGACAGCGCGAAGATCGGCTTGCCGTGCTGGACGGCGACCACGCGGCGCGTGGTGAAGGAACGGCCGTCGTTCATGGGCTCGACCGTGTACACGATGGGGGCGCCCGGGTCCCCGGTGCGCAGGAAGTACGCGTGCAGGGAGTGCGCGAGGCGGTCCTCGGGGACCGTCCGTCCGGCGGCGACGAGCGCCTGGGCCGCGACCTGTCCGCCGAAGACCCGGGGGACGATCGCGGGCCGGGAGCGGCCGCGGAAGATGGTCTCCTCGATCTGCTCGAGGTCGAGCAGATCGAGGAGATCCTGAAGTGCCTGACTCATGGAGCCGACGCTACTGGTGAGGGATTTCCGGAACCTACAGCCCCATGTCCTTGGCGATGATCGACTTCATGATCTCGCTGGTGCCGCCGTAGATCCGGTTGACGCGGTTGTCCGCGTACAGGCGGGCGATCGGGTACTCGTTCATGAAGCCGTAGCCGCCGTGCAGCTGGAGGCAGCGGTCGATGACGCGGTGCGCGACCTCGGTGGCGAACAGCTTGGCGCTGGCGGCCTCGGCGGGGGTCAGCTCACCGGCGTCGAGGGCCTCCAGGGCGCGGTCCACGACGGCCTCGGCCGCGTCGACCTCGGCCTGGCAGGCGGCCAGCTCGAACTTCGTGTTCTGGAAGTGCGAGACGGGCTTGCCGAAGACGGTGCGCTCCTGCACGTACTCCTTGGCGAACCGCACCGCGGCCTTGGCCTGCGCGTAGGCGCCGAAGGCGATGCCCCAGCGCTCGGAGGCGAGGTTGTGGCCGAGGTAGTAGAAGCCCTTGTTCTCCTCGCCGAGGAGGTCCTCGACCGGGACCTTGACGTCGACGAACGCCAGCTCGGCGGTGTCGGAGGTCTTCAGGCCGAGCTTGTCGAGCTTGCGGCCGATGGAGTAGCCCTCGGACTTGGTGTCCACGGCGAACAGGGAGATGCCGAAGCGGCGGTCCTCGGCGGTGGGCGCGGAGGTGCGGGCGCAGACGATCACGCGGTCGGCGTGCACGCCACCGGTGATGAAGGTCTTGGAGCCGTTGAGGACGTAGTGCGTGCCGTCCTCGGAGAGCTTGGCGGTGGTCTTCATGCCCGCGAGGTCGGAGCCGGTGCCCGGCTCGGTCATCGCGAGGGCCCACATCTCCTCGGCGGAGACGAACTTCGGCAGGAACCGCTTCTTCTGCTCGTCGGTGGCGAGCATCTTGATGTACGGCAGGCCGAGCAGCACGTGCACACCGGAGCCGCCGAACTGCACACCGGCGCGGGCCGTCTCCTCGTACATCACCGCCTCGAACTTGTACGAGTCGATGCCGGCGCCGCCGAACTCCTCGTCCACGCGGATACCGAAGACGCCCAGCTCGGCGAGCTTGTAGTAGAAGTCGCGCGGCGCCTGGCCCGCGGCGAACCACTCGTCGTAGACGGGAACGACCTCGGCCTCGATGAAGGCCCGGAGGGTCTCCCGGAACGCCTCGTGATCCTCGTTGAACACCGTACGGCGCACCGCCGCCACCCTTCTTTGCGCCTAAACCGGCGCCGCTCTCGCGGATGTGGTTGCTCGCCGTGGGGGTTGCTCAATCAATGGTTGCGGTCCCATGGCTAAGCGCTTGCTCATCCACCGTACCGGCCAGTAGTGAGCAACGTCCAGAGGAACCCGTCCGTAACGCTCGTCACGCTGTCTCAGCGGTACCGGACCAGAACCGGCCGTTCGGTGATCCGTACGACGTCCTCCGGACCCGTCTCGCGCGTGGTGCCGTCGAGGTGGTCGACGCGGTACGCGCCCGGGCCCGCCGGGACGTCCGCCGTGCCGGAGAGGGTCCAGCGGATACGGCAGGGGTCGGGGGTCAGGAACTCGCACTGCCAGACGTGCTCCGGCAGCCCGATCTCCGCCCCGCGCCCGCAGGAGCGGATCTCGGCGTTCGCGAGCCACCGCTGGAGTCGGTCGACGAAGAGCCCGGCCAGGGTGGGTGCCTGGCCCTCGGCCTGGACGACGAGGGGGATCTTGCCGTTGCCCCAGGCGTAGAAATACATCCGCTCCACGATCCTGGCGTACAGGCCGGTCAGATAGAAGCGGACGGCGTGGTTGGCGGCCGTGTCCGGGTCCAGGGGGTCGTTGAGCTGGATCATCTGGCTGGTTCCCGTGCTCCACAGCGGCAGGTGGTAGCCCGCGAGCTGGAAGGTCCGCTCGACCCCGCGGACGGTCTCCAGCATGGTCTCCGGCGGGTCGGTCACGCTGCGCTGGAAGAGGTTGACTGCCGCCGCGTCGCAGTACTGGTAGGCGCCCGCCTCGGCGAACCGGAGCAGATACGCGTGGGCCGCGTCGTCCCAGAGGTCGGTGATCGAGGGAGCGACCACGCGCGCGTCCGGGCGGTACCGCCGGATGATGCCGCTCGCGCGCCGGGTCATCTCGACGAGCGTCTCCACGTCGCCGTTGTAGTGGTGCCCGTGGTTGGCCGTGATCCACGGCTCGTAGGCGTCGATACGGTGGCCCGCGTGCCGCACCACGGCGTGCACGAAGGCGTCCCAGTCGGCCAGGTCGTCCGGCGGGGCGGCCCGGCAGTCCTCCCGGTAGGCGGCCTTGCGACCGTTCGGGGCGGCCCAGCCGGGCGTACCGCCGAAGACGAAGGTGACGGGCAGACCGTGGCGTTCGGCGCCGTCGAGCAGCCGGTCCAGGGTGGCGAAGTCGAACACGCCCCGCGCGGGCTCCAGTTGGGACCAGCGGGTCTCGCTGTCCCACAGTCGCACCGCGCCCACCCGGAAGGCGGGCATGTCCCCGCTGAAGCTGTTCATCGTCACGCCGAACATCTCCGGGGCGACCGGCAACGGGGCCTGGGACCAGCTCTCCGCCCCGACCGGGGCACTCGCGAGCGGCCCTGGATCGCGCACCTCCGCCGGCCCCTGTCCCGTCGCCGCCTCCCAGTACCGCAGCAGGTCGTTGAGCTCGGCCGGTCTCGCCCCGCACTCCTTGGCGAACCTCAGGACGATGTCGTAGTCCCCCGGCACCGCCTGGCCGGTGCAGTACCGGTGCAGGGTGGAGCCGCTGATGAAGATCCGCCGGCCCAGCGCCTGGTAACTGAGCCCGCTGCGCGCCTTCAGACCGCGCAGCGCCGTGGCCAGCTCCCGTCCGCTCATGACACCCACCCCCGTGACGGCCTGCTCCACCCTCCCAGGCTTGTCCCGACACGTCTGCGTCATTCCTGGTCAACGGTGTGACGCGTGTCCCACGACGAGACGGGACAGGTGTCCTCTGGCCACCGGGGCGACCGACTCGGCACCATGATCGAGCGGGCCGGTGGGGAGGGGATGCCGGTCCGGCAGGGTTCACCGACCGGGTCGTGGCGCTCCGCGCCACGGCCTGACCCGTGGGCGGGGGGCGAGCCACCCAGCGCCCCCCGCCGTCACTCGGTCCCGGCCGTCACTCCGTCCCGGCCGCCGCGAACGCCCCCCGGGCCATCCGGTGCAGCAGCTCCGAGGTGGCCGCCCGTCCCGGCAGCGAGCCGGGGCGCCCCAGGTGCGGGGTCGAGTTCAGCAGCCCGAAGACCGAGTGCACGGCCGAGCGGGCCGTGGGTTCCGTCAGCCCCGGGTACATCTCGCGCACCACCTCCACCCACAGCTCGACGTACTGCCGCTGGAGCTGTCGTACGAGCTTGCGGTCGCTGTCGCGCAGGCGGTCCAGCTCGCGGTCGTGCAGGGTGATCAGGGGGCGGTCGTCGAGCGCGAAGTCGATGTGGCCCTCGATCAGGGAGTCCAGAACCTCCGACGCCGTGGCGCCGTCGGCCTCCGCCAGACGGTGCCTGGCACCCCGTAGCAACTGCTCGCTGATGCCCACCAGGAGCTCGGCGAGCATCGCGTCCTTGCCCGCGAAGTGGCGGTAGAGGCCGGGGCCGCTGATGCCGACCGCGGCTCCTATCTCGTCCACGCCGACGCCGTGGAAGCCACGCTCGGCGAAGAGTCGAGCAGCCTCCTTGAGGATCTGCTCGCGGCGGGTGGGGGCGTCGGTTCTGGTGGCCATGGAAGCAATTCTAGACAGGGAGGTTAGCGCTCGTTAACCTGAAGGAAATGCGTTAACGCTCATTAACAGGTGAGGGGATCGCGAGGATGCATCAGGCACCGGAGCTCCACAGCGCGGCGGACCCCGCGTCGGAGGCCTGGCGGGCCAATGAGCAGGGTCACCGGCAGCTCGTCGAGGAGCTGCGCGACAAGCTCGCCGCAGCCCGGCTCGGCGGCGGCGAGAAGGCGCGCGCCCGGCACACCGTGCGCGGCAAGCTGCTGCCGCGGGACCGGGTCGACGCCCTGCTCGATCCCGGCTCCCCCTTCCTGGAGCTCGCCCCGCTCGCCGCCGACGGGATGTACGAGGGCCAGGCCCCGGCCGCCGGTGTCATCGCCGGGATCGGTCGGGTCAGCGGGCGCGAGTGCGTGATCGTCGCCAATGACGCGACCGTCAAGGGCGGGACGTACTACCCGATGACGGTGAAGAAGCATCTGCGGGCCCAGGAAGTCGCCCTGGAGAACCGGCTGCCGTGTCTGTACCTGGTGGACTCCGGGGGCGCCTTCCTGCCGATGCAGGACGAGGTCTTCCCCGACCGTGAGCACTTCGGGCGGATCTTCTTCAACCAGGCCCGGATGTCCGGCGCGGGCATCCCGCAGATCGCCGCGGTCCTCGGCTCCTGCACGGCCGGCGGCGCGTACGTCCCGGCCATGAGCGACGAGGCGGTCATCGTCCGCAACCAGGGCACGATCTTCCTCGGCGGCCCGCCGCTGGTGAAGGCCGCCACCGGCGAGGTCGTCACCGCCGAGGAGCTGGGCGGCGGCGAGGTGCACTCCCGGGTCTCCGGGGTCACCGACCACCTCGCCGAGGACGACGCCCACGCCCTGCGGATCGTGCGGAACATCGCCGCGACGCTCCCCGCGCGCGGGCCGCTGCCCTGGTCCGTGGAGCAGCCGGAGGAACCCAAGGTCGACCCGTACGGCCTGTACGGCGCCGTGCCCGTCGACTCCCGCACCCCTTACGACGTGCGCGAGATCATCGCCCGCATCACCGACGGCTCCCGTTTCTCGGAGTTCAAGGCCGAGTTCGGGCAGACCCTGGTCACCGGGTTCGCCCACATCCACGGCCACCCGGTGGGCATCGTCGCCAACAACGGCATCCTCTTCTCCGAGTCCGCGCAGAAGGGCGCCCACTTCATCGAGCTGTGCGACCAGCGCGGCATCCCGCTGCTCTTCCTCCAGAACATCTCCGGCTTCATGGTGGGGCGTTCGTACGAGGCCGGGGGCATCGCCAAGCACGGCGCCAAGATGGTGACCGCGGTCGCCTGCACGCGCGTGCCCAAGCTGACCGTCGTCGTCGGCGGGTCGTACGGGGCGGGCAACTACTCCATGTGCGGCCGGGCCTACTCCCCCCGCTTCCTGTGGATGTGGCCCAACGCCAAGATCTCGGTCATGGGCGGCGAACAGGCGGCCTCGGTCCTCGCGACCGTCAAGCGGGACCAGTTGGAGGCGCGCGGCGAGGAGTGGGCCGCGGAGGAGGAAGAGACCTTCAAGGACCCGATCCGTGCGCAGTACGAGCGTCAGGGGAACGCTTACTACGCGACGGCCCGCCTGTGGGACGACGGGGTCATCGATCCCCTGGAGACCCGGCAGGTGCTGGGACTGGCCCTGACCGCCTGCGCGAACGCCCCGCTGGGTGACCCCCAGTTCGGCGTCTTCCGGATGTGAGGACTCATGTTTGACACCGTTCTTGTGGCGAACCGGGGCGAGATCGCGGTCCGGGTGATCCGGACCCTGCGCTCGCTGGGCGTGCGCTCCGTCGCCGTCTTCTCCGACGCGGACGCCGACGCCCGGCACGTCCGGGAGGCCGACACGGCGGTACGGATCGGTCCGGCACCGGCGGCCGAGAGCTATCTGTCGGTGGAGCGGCTCCTGGAGGCCGCCGCCCGGACCGGCGCCCAGGCCGTCCACCCCGGGTACGGCTTCCTCGCGGAGAACGCCGCCTTCGCGCGCGCATGCGCCGACGCGGGCCTCGTCTTCATCGGGCCGCCCGCCGACGCCATCGCCCTCATGGGCGACAAGATCCGCGCCAAGGAGACCGTCGAGGCCGCGGGCGTCCCCGTGGTCCCCGGCGGCCGCGACCCGGAACTGGCCGACGCCGCCCGCGCCCTGGGCGCCCCCGTCCTGCTGAAGCCCTCCGCGGGCGGTGGCGGCAAGGGCATGCGCCTGGTCCGGGACCTCGACCTCCTCGACGAGGAGATCGCCGCCGCCCGCCGCGAGGCCCGCACCTCCTTCGGCGACGACACCCTCCTGGTCGAGCGGTGGGTCGACCGCCCCCGGCACATCGAGATCCAGGTCCTGGCGGACGGCCACGGCAACGTCGTCCACCTCGGCGAACGCGAGTGCTCCCTCCAGCGCCGCCACCAGAAGATCATCGAGGAGGCTCCCTCGGTCCTGCTCGACGAGGGCACGCGCGCGTCGATGGGCGAGGCGGCGGTCGAGGCGGCCCGCTCCTGCGGCTACCGGGGCGCGGGGACCGTGGAGTTCATCGTCCCGGGCGACGACCCCTCCTCGTACTACTTCATGGAGATGAACACCCGCCTCCAGGTGGAGCACCCGGTCACCGAGCTCGTCACCGGCCTCGACCTGGTGGAGTGGCAGCTGCGGGTCGCGGCGGGCGAGAAGCTGGCCTTCGGCCAGGAGGACGTACGGCTGACCGGGCACGCGGTCGAGGCGCGGATCTGCGCGGAGGACCCCGCGCGCGGGTTCCTGCCGTCCGGCGGCACGGTCCTCAAGCTGTCCGAGCCCCAGGGCGACGGCGTCCGCACGGACTCCGGGCTCAGCGAGGGCACCGAGGTCGGCAGCCTGTACGACCCGATGCTGAGCAAGGTCATCGCCTACGGCCCGGACCGGGAGACCGCGCTGCGCAGGCTCCGGGCGGCGCTCGCCGAGACGGTGACGCTGGGCGTGCAGACGAACGCCGGGTTCCTGCGGCGCCTGCTGGCCCATCCGGCGGTCGTGGCGGGCGAGTTGGACACGGGGCTGGTGGAGCGGGAAGTGGCGGGGCTGATCCCCACCGACGTACCGGAAGAGGTCTACGAGGCGGCCGCCGCCGTACGTCTGGAGGCGCTGCGGCCGCGGGCGGACGGCTGGACGGACCCGTTCTCGGTGCCGAGCGGCTGGCGGCTGGGCGGGACCCCGAAGCCCGTCGCGTTCCACCTGCGGGTGCAGGACCCGGTGGAGTACGCCCCGCGCGGCACCGCCACCGTCACGGACGACCGGGTCTCGGTGACCGTGGACGGCGTCCGGCACACCTTCCACCGCGCCGCCGACTGGGTGGGCCGCGACGGCGACGCCTGGCACGTGCGCGACCACGACCCGGTGGCCGCCTCGCTCACCGGGGCCGCCCACGCGGGCGCCGACTCGCTGACCGCGCCCATGCCCGGGACGGTGACGGTCGTGAAGGTCGCGGTCGGCGACGAAGTGGCCGCGGGACAGAGCCTGTTGGTGGTGGAGGCGATGAAGATGGAGCACGTCATCGCGGCGCCGCACGCGGGCACGGTCGCCGAACTGGACGTGGCGCCGGGCGCGACGGTCGCCATGGACCAGGTGCTCGCGGTGATCGCACCTCACGAGGAGGCGACGGAATGACGCTCCCCCTGGCACTGCCCATGGTCGTACCGGAGAAGGGCCTGCCCGCCCGCGTCCGTATCCACGAGGTCGGCGCCCGCGACGGCCTCCAGAACGAGAAGGGGACGGTCCCGACCGAGGTCAAGGCGGAGTTCATCCGCCGCCTCGCCGACGCGGGCCTGACCACGATCGAGGCCACCAGCTTCGTCCACCCGAAGTGGGTGCCCCAACTGGCCGACGCGGAACAGCTGTTCCCGCAGATCGCCGACCTGCCGGTGGACCTCCCGGTCCTCGTGCCGAACGAACGCGGCCTGGACCGCGCCCTGTCGCTGAAGGCGAGCCGTGTCGCCGTCTTCGCGAGCGCCAGCGAGTCCTTCGCCAAGGCCAACCTCAACCGCACGGTGGACGCGGCCCTCGCGATGTTCGCCCCGGTCGTGACGCGGGCCAAGGAGGCCGGCGTCCATGTCCGCGGCTATCTGTCGATGTGCTTCGGCGACCCCTGGGAGGGCCCGGTCCCCGTCCCGCAGGTGGTGGACGTCTGCCGGGCACTGCTCGACATGGGCTGCGACGAGCTGAGCCTGGGCGACACCATCGGCGTGGCGACACCGGGGCACGTACGGGCGCTGCTGACCGAACTGACCGGTCAGGGCGTGCCCGTGGAGCTCCTGGGCGTGCACTTCCACGACACCTACGGCCAGGCCCTCGCCAACACCTACGCCGCCCTCCAGCACGGCGTCACCACCGTCGACGCCTCCGCGGGCGGCCTGGGCGGCTGCCCCTACGCCAAGTCCGCCACCGGCAACCTCGCCACCGAAGACCTCGTGTGGATGCTGCGGGGCCTCGGCATCGACACCGGAGTCGACCTCGACCGCCTCGTCGCCACCAGCGTCTGGATGGCCGAACAACTGGGCCGACCCAGCCCGTCCCGCACCGTCCGAGCCCTGTCCCACAAGGAGCAGTGACCCGCAATGGACCACCGACTCTCCCCCGAACTCGAAGAACTCCGCCGCACGGTCGAGGAGTTCGCGCACGACGTCGTGGCGCCGAAGATCGGCGAGTACTACGAGCACCACGAGTTCCCCTACGAGATCGTCCGCGAGATGGGCCGTATGGGCCTGTTCGGTCTGCCGTTCCCGGAGGAGTACGGCGGCATGGGCGGCGACTACCTCGCCCTGGGCGTGGCGCTGGAGGAGCTGGCCCGGGTCGACTCCTCGGTAGCGATCACGCTGGAGGCGGGGGTGTCGCTGGGCGCGATGCCGTTCCACCTCTACGGCACGGAGGCCCAGAAGCGGGAGTGGCTCCCCCGGCTCTGCTCGGGCGAGATCCTGGGCGCGTTCGGACTGACGGAACCGGACGGCGGCAGCGACGCGGGCGCGACCCGTACGACGGCCCGCCTCGACTCGGAGACGAACGAGTGGGTGATCAACGGCACCAAGTGCTTCATCACCAACTCCGGCACGGACATCACGGGCCTGGTCACGGTCACGGCGGTGACGGGCCGCAAGCCCGACGGCAAGCCCCTGATCTCCTCGATCATCGTCCCGTCGGGCACCCCCGGCTTCACGGTCGCGGCCCCCTACTCCAAGGTCGGCTGGAACGCCTCGGACACCAGGGAACTGTCCTTCGCGGACGTTCGCGTCCCGGCGGCGAACCTCCTCGGTGAGGAGGGCCGCGGCTACGCCCAGTTCCTGCGCATCCTCGACGAGGGCCGCATCGCGATCGCGGCGCTGGCGACGGGGCTGGCCCAGGGCTGCGTGGACGAGTCGGTGAAGTACGCCAAGGAACGGCACGCCTTCGGCCGGCCCATCGGCGCGAACCAGGCCATCCAGTTCAAGATCGCCGACATGGAGATGAAGGCCCACACCGCCCGCCTGGCGTGGCGCGACGCCGCCTCACGTCTGGTCTCGGGCGAGCCCTTCAAGAAGGAGGCGGCCCTGGCCAAGCTCTACTCCTCCACGGTCGCCGTCGACAACGCCCGCGACGCCACCCAGGTCCACGGCGGCTACGGCTTCATGAACGAGTACCCGGTGGCCCGCATGTGGCGCGACTCCAAGATCCTGGAGATCGGCGAGGGCACGAGCGAGGTGCAACGGATGCTGATCGCACGGGAGTTGGGGCTGGTGGGCTGAGTGAAATGACAGGCGGCCTGTGCCACACAGACGCAGGCCGCCTCCGTCTAGGCCCGCTCGCTCGATACTGTGTCGGAACAAGTACTGGTCCCTACGGCAACCGGACGCAACTACTGTTCAGAGCTCGACAGGTAAGAGATTTAACGGGGAGTGAATGGCAGAGGCCAGCAAATTTCTAAACCATTTGCTACATCATCTTGCGTTCGACGTACGGGAGAGCGACCTAAAAGGAATGGGAAAATGACTCTACCCCTGGACCTGGAAGACGCAATCGTTCAGCTAAGCGACAGAGCGTCGACCAAACGTCGCTCAGCCGCGAAGCGACTTAGTAAACTGGCAGACATTGAAGCAGGCCCAGCACTGCTCCATGCACTCCAACGCGAAATCACCCGCCCTCGCACTTGGGAAACCCAGTACGAAATCATTCAAGCCTTGGGAAATTGCAGTTACACTCCCGCCATTAAATTCTTGAGTGATCTAGCCAAAAAGCCTACTGAATTTACCGCGATACACTTGGCATTGGGGGACTCAATCATGAGGCTGCGAAGCCGGGAGGAGGGTTTCGCAGCCCCACTGGATTGGTGCCTGGATCGAGAAGAGCCATTGCTTGTCGATGGCGCCTTTCGCGCCATTGCAGCATTGCACGGAGCCCTGGACGCCGAGAGCATAGATCGCGTCCTGGCGTTCCTCGAACCACTGGACCCTTATGACGGACTACGCTATTGGGCCGCCGTCGCGGCCGCTCAGTGGCCCGGCGACCGGGTCTGCGCGTTCCTCGAGTCCTGTGCCACAGGCCCCAGGGCGGACGTGGCCGATGCCGCGGCCACGTCCCTGGAGATTCTGAGTCAGAGGACCTAAGGGAGCGTCCCTAATCCGCTGCTCCCCCGGGGTACCCCGAGTCAGGTCGCACCTTGCCACCAGGCAAGAGGATTTCCCTCCTCGTCAAAAACATTGCCGTACTCCCACTCCACGCCGCCTTCGGGAAGCGCACCCAAAAGCGACTCAATCGCGGGGAAACCGACCGTGACGGGAAACGTCAGGACTACCAACGACTCCAGCTCGCCATCGACCCTCCCGCCAATCTCGACCGAGGTATTTTTGAGGGATTCGATTACATCGCGAGCAAGCCCCTTGTGAAACACTTGAACCGCAACATTACCCCCGCGTTCAACTATCTTTGCGGTCTTGTTGCGCTCATCGTACGCGATCACATCGCCAGCTGCGATGCCTCTGAAGAATCCAGGCGATAGACGGACAAGGTAATGACCGTTGCCTATCGACTTGACAGCGACGACTTCATCGGCAGTGGCCCCAAGCTGGGACTCCACTTTGAGTCGAATACCAGCGAATCGGCTACTGCTAATCCCATCTTCCGAATCCGGCACCGCAACCTCCTCTCTCAGCACATGACATCCCTGGACTCGGGGCACCTCGGTTTTGGGCGCTGCTATTGCATGCCGCGCCTTCTATACAAAGGTTCGCCGAATCCAAGTTGCCACCATTAGCCCTGGCCTCGTTGACATGGCCTATCTGAACATTGTCGGGATTTCCGGTTTTCATTCCACAACGCCAGCACTGCAGAGTGCCATCACCTGCTGCCTGAGCATCGGTAATCATGCCATCCCGAATCGAACGACTGACGCTCTTTCTCGCTGTCGGACCGCCACGACTCGCGGCCATCTGAGCCGGCGAAGCAACTTCTCCGTCTCGCAGTACGAAGAGCGGAAGCTGGCAGGCTTGCGGTGCTCCTACGTTGGTGTTGTGAACTAGAACAGGAGTTGAACCCGCCAGCACATAGTACGTGTGAAGATCACTAACGGTGAGGTTGTGGACGGTCGCCGTCAGCACCGTCCAGCGCTCCACCGTGGTGACCTGAACCCGGACGCCAGCGCTCGTGCGCAGCCAATCCCCGCTGTTCAAGTCCGTGGCGTCGACCCATTCTCCGAGCTCGGGTACCCAGAAGGGGTGACCATCGGTCGCAGTGACCGACGCGGTCTTCGTCCCCGTCTTGCCGTCACTGTCGATGGTGATCTTGACAAGGTGCTTCAGACCGGTGCCTTTGATCTCGGCGGTGACCGTTTCGGTCTTGGTCTTACCGGTTTCAGGGTCGGTGGCGAGCACCTCGTCGCCGATGTCGACGTCTTCGATGGCCTTGGTGGTTCCGTCGGCCATCAGTACCTGTGTGTCAGGGAGGAAGCTGTTGCACCCCTCGGCAGCCTCTTCAGCGGCTTCCGCTGCCTTTTGGGTCTTCTTCCAGTCCTTGAAGCCGGCCCATAGCTTCTTGCCGAGACCATAGATGCGCTTACCGAGCGCATAGGCCTTGTCGAGCCGGTACCAGTACTTCGAGGCCAGTCGGCCGAGCGGACCGCCGCTGATGAGCGAGGAGATGATGTTGACGGCAGTCGAACCGCACGAGCCTAGGCTGCCAGTGGTGAAGCAGTCGAGTGCGTCGGTGATGCCGAGTTCGTCGGCGACGATCTGGGCCAGTTCCTTGGCTATGAGGATCGCGCGCTGCTTGGCCGCGGCCGCCTCGGCCTGCGCCTGGCGCTTCTTCACCTCGGCGGCGGAGTCGGAGCCCAGGGCTTGCTCGAGGGTGACGCCGGCGGCCTGTGCGTTGGCCGAGACCCGTACGGGTCCCGGCTCATGGCCGGGGGTGCTGTTCTCGCATTGAGGGCAGGGACGGGTCGGGCAGTCGATCTCGGCGCAGGTGCCGCTGGGGTCGGCGTTGACGACAGGGTTGTTGTTGCCGTACGCGTAGCCATTGATCTGCTGCGGGTTGGTGTAGTTGATGACCGGGTCGGCGGAGAGGAAGCGGCCGGTGTCCGAGTCGTACTCGCGTGCCCCGAGGGTGGTCAGGCCCGTGGACTCCTGGACGGTGCCGCCCACGAAACCCTTGTCGTTCACCCAGCCCGACGTCGAAGACGACGACTCGTCGCGTTCGTTGCCGAACGGATCCGACCTGCGGCGCTGCGTCGTACCCGTCTTCGCGTCGACCGAGAGCTGCGCCGTGCCCTGGTGGTCGGAGGCGAGGAAGTGGACGCCGTCCGCCTCCCGCATCGCGACCGTCGCGCCGCCGAAGCCGTAGTAACGCGTCGTCGTCACCTTCGACGTCGACTTGTCGTAGTGCAGCTCCATGCCGGGCAGGTAGAACGTCTTCTCGGTCGGGGTGTTGCGCAGGATGCGCTCACCTGTCGCGTCGTACTTGTACGACGTGACCGAGCCGTCGGCGTTCGTGACGGTCGTCAGCTCACCCTGCTTGTCCCAGGCAAGCGACTGGGTGTCGCCGGACAGGGCGCGGGTGGCCGTGCTGCCGGAGGCGTTGTAGGTGTAGGTGTCCTTGGAGGTGACCTCCGGGGTGGTGCTGGTCGCCGCCGTCTTCTCCGTCACGGACGAGACCGTGTGCGGGCCGGAGGCCGCGCCGTTGGGACCGGAGCCCTTCTCCCCGTACGCGTACGTACGACTTGAAGTCGCCGCACCGTTCAGGCCGTGCCGGACCTCGCTCGTCCGGTTGTTGAGCGAGTCGTAGCCGTACTCCGTCCAGTACGGAGACGTACCACCGACCGTCGAGGACGACGCACCCGACGCACACGCCGAGTCCGTGCTGCCCGTGCCCTTCGCGTCGTTGGGCGTCACCAACGACGTCCACGTCTCCGACAGCCGCTGCAGACCGTCGTACGCGAAGCACTGCACGTCGCTCGCCGCGCCGGTCGGGGTGTCCGCGATGGAGAGGACGTTGCCGATCGCGTCGTACGTGTAGTTCGCGTCGTACGCCCTCGCCGAGCCGCCCTCGACCGTTACCGACGAGTTGGTGAGGCGGTCCGTGCCGGTCTCGTAGGAATTGGTGATCCACGTCTTGCGCGTCGAGGAGACGCCCGTGTACAGCTCGATCTGCTCCAGGTTCGAGGTCGGGGAGTACGACGCGTCCGTCACATAACTACCGCCGGACAGCGACGTGTTGAGACCCACCGGACGCTGGAGTTCGTCGTACACGAAGCCCAACGCCTCGGCGCTGAGGTCACCCGCCGCCGGCAGGCCCTGGCCCTGCACCGTGCCGTCGTCGTTGTACTGGGTCGTGTACTCGTACGTGCCGCCGAGTTCCGGCTCCGCCGTCTTCGACAGGAAGTACTTCGTGGACACAGGCTTGTAGTCGTTGTCCACGTCGAGCGTCGGGTACGTCACCGACGAGTAGACCGCGCCGTCCTTGTACGTGTAGACCCCGTACAGCTCGCCCTTCACGGCGGTGTCGTACTTGGTCACCGACAGCTTGGTACCGGTCGTCGCCTCGCCCTGCCAGGTCGAGACCGTGCGGCCCAGTTCGTCGTAGACCGTGGACGTCTTGTCGCCGTTGATCGTGGTCGACGCCAGGCGGTCCAGTTCGTCGTACTTGTACGAGGCGGATCCCGTGTCCGGGTCCTTGGCCGTGTCCTTCAGGCCCAGCTGGTTGTAGGTGTACGACCACGCGTTGCCCGTGTCGTCCGTGACCTTCGTCAGGCGGCCCGCGTCGTCGTAGCCGTAGGACGTGGTGACCGCGTCGCCGTCCGTGGGGTACTGGATCTGGGTCGTCGTGCGCTCCCGGGCGTCCGTCACGACCGTGGTCTTCGTGCCGCCCGCGGGAGGCGTGGTCGTGACGCGGTCGCCACCGTACGCGTACGTCGTACGGTGCTGCTCCGTGCCCTGGACCTTGAAGATCGACGCCGTGGTGCGGCCCGCGCCGTCGTACTCCGTGACGGTCTGTCCGTCGAGGTCGGAGTTGAGCGGCTCGAAGAGCGTCGAGGACGGGGTGCCAGTGGTGTAGTAGGTGCCGTTCGTCTTCACCAGGCGCCCGGATCCGTCGTACAGCGTGTCGGCGACCATTCGGCCACCTTCGCCCTCGGTCTGCTCCTGACGAGGCCTCAGGAAGCCGTCGTACAGCGACCATTCACTGCCGTACGACGTCCCGTCGTTCTCGATCTTCTGGGTGTGGATCGCGGTCGGGGCGGTGTTACGGATCAGGTACTCGTACTTGATCGACGCCGTCAGGCCGATCCGGTCCGGGAGCCAGACCGAAGTCAGACGGCCCAGGCCGTCATAGACCAGCTCCGTGCGCTTGCTGTTCTGGTCCACCTTCGCGGACGGCACACCCCACTGCGGGGCGTACTCCGTGGACGTCGTCCAGCCGAGACGGTTGGTTGTCGTCGACTTCGTCGCCAGACCGTAGGTGTCCGTGTACGTCGTCGAGGACGTGTACGTCGACGTCAGCGCCGCCGTCTGCGCGTCCATGACCACCAGCGGACGGCCATAGTCGTCGTACGTGGTCACGGCCGTCGTCTGGTACGTCGCCGTCGTGCCATTGTGCGACTGCAGACGCTTGACCGTGGTCGGGTCGCCCTTCGTCGGAGCCGCGCCCAGGGTCGTCGAAGCGTCGTAGTAGGTCAGGTCGTCGGAGATGACGTCCTTGCTGCGGTCCGGGGTACTCGCGCAGTCGACGCCGACCTTCTCCACGCGCGAGATGTACGAGTACAAATGCAGGCTCGGGTTGTCGGCGTACTCGGTGCGGGTGCACTGGTTGTCGGCGACACCGACCTCGCCGTCGTCGTCCACCCGGACAGGTCGGCCGGTCTCATCGTCGTACGTCGTGGTCGACTTGGTGTGCCGCCAGCCGCCCACGGCGAGTGCGGTGTACGAGTCCGTCGAATCCGTCGCGACATAGCGGGCCTTGCGGGTACCGAAGTCCTCGCTCTGGGTCGCGGTCACTACCGTCCACGGCACCGTCACGGACTTCTGCGTAACGTTCGAGCCGTTGTAGGCGACCGTCTCCAGCTCCCGGCCGGCCTTCCAGTCGGTGTCCTCGTACGAGGTACCGAGGGAATCCGTGACCGTGGCGGAGCGGGAGGCACCGTTCTTGTCGATGTCACCGTCGAGGCCGCGGAAGAAGGTCTGCTCGGTTTTCGTGTTGGAGGCGGAGTCGGTGCCGTCGGAAGTGACGGTCCGGACCGTGCCGTAACCGCGCCAGTCGCTCCACGTGCGGTACTCGTCCTTGGAGATGCCGTCGGCCTTGGTCTTGCGCCAGCCCGCGTCACCCACGTAGGTGTACGACGTGACCTGGTCGGCGTTGCCGCCGGTCAGGTCGGTCTCGACGACCGACTCGACCACGTACTTGTGGAACCAGTCGGTCACCGGGTCCTCGGCTCCGGGCGGGTTCCACTTCACCGGGAAGCAACGCTTGGTGGAGGAGTCCTCCGCCGGGACGTTGGCCGACGTGCACTGCGTGGGCGCGTAGTTGACGCTGAGCGTGCCACCGCTCTCGTTCTTCACCGCCGAGAGGCGGAAGCGGTGGAACGGCTGAAGGTTGTCGCCGGACTCGTCCACACGGTTGGCCAACTGCTGGCCGTACAGCTCGACGGACGGCACGGACACATCAGTGCCGACCTTGCCGGTGTGGTCGATGGCGTTCAGCCACAGGGACTTGGAACCGTCGCCGTTGTCCGTGAAGACGTGGGAGAGGCTCCACTCGTCGACCGCGGAGAACGTCGCGTCACCGGTACGGATCTGCGTGGTGACCTTCGCGAGCATCTTGCGGGTCCAGAACGTGGGCGAGTTCTGGCCCGCGCACTTGGTCTCCGCCTTGCAGTTCTGGTCCCACGGCACGTCCGGCCAGCGGGCGGCCGTGCTGTCGGTGAGGTCGGAGGCCTCACAGTCGGTCAGGTCGCCGATGCAACGCTCGACGGTGGTGAAGACGACCCGGGCGGCCGGCTGGGTGGAGTACACCTTGCCCGCGCGCTGACCGTAGTCGATCCGCTTGAGGTAGCCGCCACGGATGTACGGCTTGCCGTTCTCCGTGGTCTTCAGACCCTGCGTGTAGTAATTCGTCTCCGTGCCGTAGTAGTACGACGTCACGTTGCCGTGCGAGTCGACGACGTGGTCGAGGTTCCAGCGCCAGGCCTGGGTGCAGTAGGCGTCGGCGAACGTGGCGTTGTAGCAGGGCTCCCCGGAGTCGTCGCCGTAGACCGGCTCGGTCCAGGTGGAGTTGGTCTCCTCGTTGCCGCTCGCGTAGCCCGGCAGTCGGTTCTGACCGAAGAAGTACTGGGTGCCGTCGGTGGTCGTGATCTTCCAGTACTCGCCATTGTTGTCACCGTTGGTGGCGCCGGTCAGGTGCTCGACCTTGGAGTTGTTGTCGGAGCTGATCCGCCACTCGCCGGTCTTGGTGTCCTTGATGAGCTGGCCCGAGGTGCCGCCGCTGAGCGAGAGGGTGGCGTTGTCGTACGCCCAGCAGTGGTCCCCGATGGTGTCGTCGTGGCCGTCGTCGGCGCATGCCTTGTAGCTGCGCTCGATATAGCCGGGGTCATAGGAGAAGCCCTGGCCGATCCACGAGCCCTGGTTGTTCGTCGTGGCCGTCTGGCCGTCGATCGTCTGGGAGTTGTAGCTCAGACCGACGCTCGGCTGCGTGCCGCCCGGGACGGGAGGCGTCGTGATCGGGTAGTCCCAGGTGAAAGCGCCCGACGAGGTGTTGACGCCCCACTCGGAGGACAGTGCCAAACCGGTCGCGTTGTAGTCGCCGCCGTCACCACTGCTGCCGGAAGTGGCGGCGACGACGGTGGCGGAGGCGGTGGCCGTCTCGGCATCGAGCAGCTGGGTCGAGGGCCCCGAGGAGTCACCGGCCGCCTGCACGGTCGCGGTGAGCGTCTGCTTCTCCGCGTTGTTCGTGCTCTTCAGGTACGTCGGTGTCGAACAGGCCTTCTTCTCGGGCGTCGTCAGTACACACTCGGGGTACCGCGCGAGCCGGAGCCGGGAACCGTAGCCGCCGCCGTAGGCGTTCGCGAAGTCGGAGTAGTCGAGGGTGACTTGTGCGGCGCCCTTAGCAGACTCGCCATCGGTGCGGCCGACCGTGAACAGGACTCCGTCGATGCCGGCGGCAGCCGTGGCCTTGCGGCCGAGCACCTCGACGCGGACGGAATCGGCGCCCTTGGAGGCGGACTTCGCGGAGAGGGGCAAGCCCTCGGCCTTGGCGGCTGCCTTGCCGGACAGGTCGACCTCGGCGCTGCCGGCCTTCGGCCAGTGCGTCTCGTCGGCCTGCTTGACGGCGGCCTTCTCAGCCTCGTCAGTCTTCTTGAACTTCTTGGCCTTGACGCTCTTGCCGTCGACAGGATCGTTCGCCTGTGTCTTCGGTTTGGTCAGACCTTCGGCGGCCGTGGCCGCGGGGGGCACGTACTGAGGGAGCAGGCCGATCGACAGGGACAGACCCAACAGCAACGCGGCCCGTTTACGGCCGGTGCGCCAGGCCGGTCTTGTCGACCGGAACCAGGGAGGCGAGGACATGACATCTCCATCTGAGTAGAGGGATGGCGACAGGTGAAAAGAGGCAGCCAGACGTGTGGGCGGGCGGCCACGCTGCCGCCCGCCCACACTGTCGGGGTGTTACGCCGAGGTCTCGGTCTCCTCGATGCTGGCGCCGGCCGGCATGACCGCCACCAGCGTCACCAGCGAGGCGTCCAACGGGCCCTGGTACATGCGGACCTCGTCGACCCCGCCGGAGAAGTACTCCCCGGCGGTGGCGCCGGCCAGGTTGCGGCCGACCTGGAGACGCGTGGTGCTGAAGTCCCAGGTGTTGTCCCAGGCGGCATCAGCCACCGCGACCCCGTTGACGTACAGGAGGACGTCGCCGAAGACAGCGTTGTAGACGAGGGTCAGGTGGTCGCCGTCGCCTTCCGAACTCGGCCGGTCACCGGCGTCGAGGATCGTGGTCGTCACCGGCGACGAAGAGTCCGCATCGGTCACCACCAGCTGCCAACGGGCCGCAGCCGCTGAGTACTTCACCCTGATCGCGCTGCCCTTGGTACCGGTCAGCGCCAGCACCGTCTCGTCCGCGGTCGGGCTCGCCGAGGCCAGCCGGGCACGGGTGGTCAGAGTGAAGCTGTCCTCCGCGGAGAGCGGTCCGGTCGCCGCACGGGTGGCGTAGGCGTTCGTGCCGTTGAGCGCCAAGTGACCGTCTCCCCAGAGGGGTTCGGCCGGCGGCACACAGTCGGGGTCGGCCTCGGGGTCGCAGGAGTCGTCCGGCTGATAGATCGCGGCGCCGCCGCCCAAGGTCAGGCCGGTGCCACCGTCCGTCTCCGGGGACAGGCCCGAGGTCGCCTCGTCCAGCTGCCAGTAGGAGAGCTGGTGCGGCTGGATGCCGCCGATCTCCTGGCCCTCTACGGGCGGGACGACACGGTCGTAGAACTTGACGTCGGCAACGCTGCCCTTGAGGGGGGCGGTGTAGCCGTCGAGGTCCAGCCTGCGGCCGACCTGTACGGGGCCGCTCGCGCTCCAGGTGCTGTGCCGGGCCTGGACATCGTTCGCGACGAGGGTGCCATTGACGTACAGCATCATCTTGCGGAGTTCGACGTCGTACACACCGATGAGGTGGGTCCAGCTGTTGATGACGGCCGTCGCGCCGGAGACCTTCCAAGTGCCGAGGGACTCCATGTCGCTGACCGGGATGCGGAAGGTCCAGGACGCGCTGTCCACGTCGTAGCCGAGTTCGAAGCCGGGTTGGCCGGTGCCGTCCTGGCTGACCACGGTCATGTTCGTGGTGGGCTTGGACGGCAGCATCACCCAGGCGCTCACCGAGAAGGTGCCCGCGGTGTCGACGGCGGGTGCGCCCGCGTCCAGGTAGGCGTTGTCGGTGCCGTCGAAGGAGGCCGCGGTGTCGGTCGTGCCAAGCGGGCCCTTGACCCCGAAGTCGACCCCGGAGCCGGCCGTGGCGTCGGGCGCACCGCTCGCACCGGCCGCCTTAGTTGCCCCCTTGGCGTCACCTAGGGTCCAGGCGGCGACCGGTGCGCGGCCGTCGCTGACCAGGAACACATGGGTCGTCGGCGTCTTCTGCGGGTTGCCGGCGCCGTCGATGGCGGTGACGTGCAGGGTGTACGAGCCTTCGCTCGGCGGCATCCAGCGGACTGTCGCCGGACCGCCTGTTGACACTGCGGCCACGATCTTCTTCGTGCTGTCGGCCTGCGGGCCCGTGAAGTAGTACGAGTACCCGGTCACGTCAGTGTCCGGCGAGTCCATCGTGAAGTCGCCGTAGTCGCCGACGCCCGCGTGCCAGGCCTCGTCGTCCGGGTACTCGGTCGAGGTGATCGTGGCCGACTTCGGCCGGTTGGCATCGTAGATGAACTCGCAGCGGGTCTGGTCACCGTCGGTGGACCAGGCGCCGTAGGCGGATTCGTCGACGGTGCCGTCTTTATCGGTGGTGCTGTCCTTACCTCGCACCGCCCAGGCGACCGTGGTGTTCGGCGGGATGGTGAAGCCCGCCTCGCCGTCACCGGAGACTTCCGCGCCGATGGTGTAGTAGAAGGTGGCCTGACCGGTCTGACTGCCCTTGGTCACGCCGACCGTGGTCTTCTTCGGCGTGGTGGCGTAGTGGACGACCTCGGTGCCGGAGCCGTTGGTCCACCAGACCTTGAACTGCGCCTGAAGCGACTCGGTATTGGAGCCAGTGTCGTTGTGGTCGTAGTCCTTGATGACCGCGGTGACGCGGGGTGCCTCGGTGACGTAGTGCTCGGTGGCACTGCCGTACTCACAGGAACCGCCCGGCTTCATCTGCAGGTCGTCCTGGTCAGGTTGGAGCGGCGGCCGGTTGTAGGTGACCTCCAGGTGCGCGTTGCCGCAGAACCGCTTCCAGTACGACGTGTCGGACTCACTGCCCGCCTTCAAGCGGAACGTCGTGGTGTCCCAGCCGTTGTCGGCGGCCTTCTGAACGGTGCTCGTGACGTCGAAGCGGACGTTCTGGTTCGTCGAGGTGCACGAACCGGCGTTGTCCGTCGGCGACTTGGAGCCGATGGTCTCCTTCGACGACGGCTGGTTCGACCAGGTCGTACCGGAGTTGATCGCGCTTGCCCCACTGCTGTTGACCCGGGCCAGCTGCACTTCGCGGGCGGCACTGCTGTACGTGAACACCTGGGTCACGGCGAATTGCGCATCGACGATGTGCTTGTCCTCGAAGCCCGCCGTCGGGATCGCGAAGAACTGCCGCTTGATGTCGGTGGCGGAGGCACAGAGAGCGGACACGTCGGACGGGCACTTGCCCACGCCCTCGTTGTCGCCGAACTTCCAGAAGGAGCTGCCCGCGTAGTACGAGGACACCAGAGCCCAGGCACTGCGGTTGGCGGTCTTGTACACCGGGTCGATGTAGACGGGGTAGACGGTGTCCGCGTCGGTGAGCAGTTCCTGGTCCGGCGTCAGGGTCACGGCGTCGGAGGAGACGTCCACGGCGACGTCGGAGACCTGAGCGCCCTGGGGCGGGGTGACGTCGGCGGTGGGGTCGACGGTGGCCTCCGAGGCGTTGCTCGCCTGGCCTGCGGAGTCCCACATCAGTGGCTGCGGCGCTTCGAAGACCGCGCCGCCGGAGCCGGTGTCGGTGGCGGTCAGCCCGCCGGTGGAGTCCTCCGTCACATCCAACGACGTGGTGTCGACGGGGAGTTCGAGTGAGGTGAGCTCAGGGTTGACCGCCGCTTTCTTGGTCTTGACCACCAGGACGTGCGAGAAGCCTTCGGCGCTCGCGGTGACCTTGAGGTCGACACCGGGCAGGACGTTGGCGTAGGTGGCGGTGGAACCGTCCAGCTTCGGCTTCGGCAGCTCGCCGGGCCAGTCGAGGGACAGGGCGCGCCCGTCTTTCTCGATCGACGCGAACGTCGGGTCGCCGCCACCCGAGAAGGACATGGTGGACAGGGCGGCCTTCGGCGCGATCGTGCCGTTCTTCTGCTTGACCAGGGTGGTGTCGATGTCCGTCCACTCGCCGTTCTTGCGGGTGCGGACGGGCTGGACATACTCGCTGACCGTGAAGGTGCCGTCGGGGTTGGCGACGGTGGTGCTGCGCTCGTCACGCAGGCTGAGGATCTCGACCGGCTTGCCGGACTTCGCCGCCTTGGCCTGGGCGGCGGTCGGGGAGAGCGCCGGAGAGGCTGTGTCCGTCGTGACCTCTGCCACGGCGGGTGTGGACACGACACTCAGACCGGGGGTGAGAAGGGCCGCGACGACGACGGCGACGACGGAGCCGCGTCGCACTGAGGTGCCGGATTTCATGGAGATGTGCCCTCTTCTTCTACTGCTTCTCGGCTCAGCGCTCATCGCGTGGCCCCGAGCGCCGCGCCCGCGTCGGGCAGTCCGCCGGATCCAGGCCGGTAGGTGGTGGCCCCGGTGCTGGTCGTGCCGTCGACGTCGGTCCAGGGCTGGACGTAGAGAACGCCCTTGGACGTGGCCGATTCCTTGCTGTAAGGCACGCCCACATAGAGGTAGGTGGATCCGGCGTTCAGGGCGAGGCCTGTGTAGTCGCGCGCCGTCGCCGTGCCGGGCAGGCCCGAGCCTCGGGTGAGGACCTTGTCGTTCGTGCCGATTGCCGTATCGAGCGGCCGGAAGATGTGGACGGCCCCCGCATCCTTGGCCGTCCCCGTGTCCTTGCCGGGTTCACCAACCGCGAGACGGACCGTGGCCGTGGTGGTCACGACGCTGGTGTCGGTGTTGGTGATCGCGACGCGCTGACCCATGAAGTCACCAGCGACGGCATCGCCCTCGAGGTCAGGGGTGCTGCCGTCCATCGCCGTGACCTGGGTGTACGCACCGGACGGCTGGACGCGAACCACCGCGACGCCGCCGGCGTCCGCCAGCGTTCCGACGTCCTCGCCGGGCATCCCGATGGCGAGCAGTACGTCGGAGTTGTACGTCTGGTCGCTCGGCCGATAACCGGTCATGGAGATCGAGGTGCCGAAACCGTCGTTGGCCTCCGGCGCACCGGCGATTCCGGTGCTGTCCTGATCCAAGCCCAGGAGCGGTGTAGGTATGCCGCCGGAGAGGGTGTGGCTGAACACCTGGACACCCCCGGCGAACTCCTGGTCGCCGATGCTCTCCCCCGGGCTGCCGACGGCGAAGTAGCGGTTGGTCCCGGCTAGCGAGGAGCCGAAACGGTCGTTGGCCTCGACCGTGCCCGTCACTCCGGTGGAGTTCTGGGAGACGCCGATCCTGGTACCGCCCTGGGCATACTCGATGAGCCCGGCGCCGATGTACGTCGTTCCGTCAACCGCGATGTTCTCTCCGGGGACGCCGACGACCAGGTACGGCGCGTTGCTCGCGGTCGCACCGGCCTTCAGCGCATAGCCGAACCAGTCGTAGGCCTCGGTCGTGCTGACCGAGTTGAACTCGCCCTGGGTGTAGCCCTCGATCGTGGAGCCGGCACCGATTCCGGTGGCGGTGCCGTGGACGACGTAGATCGCTCCGGCATCCACGAGTTGCGTGCCGCCGCTGGCGACGTCCTCGTACGGTGCGCCGACGACCAGGTCGGCGCAGCCGTCCTGGTCGGCGTCGTAGACGGCGTAGGAGGTACCGAAACCGTCACCGGCCTCCGCAGTCGCAGCCATTCCCGAGGTGGCCTGGGAGATCTCGGAGACCCCCTTGCCGCCGCCGAGCACGATGCGCACCAGCCCGGCCTTCTTGGCGCCATTCACCGGGGCATCCGGGTCCGCGAGCACCGTGTCGCCCAAGCCGTCGCCGTTGAAGTCGTTCGCCGTACCCGCCGTGCATGTGGCCGCCACGGCCTGTGGTGACGTAAGCGTCAGGCCCCCTGTAGCGGCCAGGAGCAGGCCGGTCAATGCGGCCAACCTCCCGACCAAATGTGTACGCGCGCACACTCCACCCCTTTTTCCCCTTTGGGTCCGCCCACGTTAGGACGCCCCCATGAATGACGTAAGAGGAGACTAAATACGAGTTAAATAAACACCGTCAATACCTATAGGAAAATTGGCACACCCGGCATTTGCGCAGACCGTGGCGATCCTTGCGTTACCTGCAGCAACCAGGGAGAAGCGGAGCGTTGCCCTAAATTCGCCACACAAGTGATCAATTCAGTCACCAAAGAACCCATATCGGTCACCACTTCACGAAACATTCACATGACCGGTGCGTGAGGGCCGTGATACCTTCATGAGACAACTAGGTGCGTCCATGTAAAAGTCGGGCGCTCATTTTGATTTTCCAGGAATGCACTGTCGCGATTATTTACGCGCCTCTAATTGCTCATTGCTCAGCAACCGGTCCGTCAGCGCGCGGGCGGCCAGGTAAGGTCCATGGAATGCCGAGAATCAAGGTCAGCGTGATCGTCCCCGTCTACAACACGGGCAAGTACGTGGACGAGTGCGCCCCGTCGCTGCTCGGGCAGAGCCTGCCAGCCGACGAGTACGAAGTGATCTATGTCGACGACGGGTCGACGGACGACACGCTGGGCCGCTTGGAGAAGATCGCCGCCGCGCACCCGAACGTCCAGGTGCACACCCGGCCGAACTCAGGCTGGCCGGGCGCCCCGCGCAACCACGGGATGCGTCATGCCACGGGCGAGTACATCCAGTTCGTCGACCATGACGACACGCTCGGGCCGGAGGCTCTGGAACGGCTGTATGAGCACGCGAAGCGGAACGACGCGGACGTCGTGATCGGCAAGATGTCCAGCACGATGGTGCGGCCCCGGCGGCTGTTCCGGCACACCGTGGACGCCTGCACGATCGAGAACGACGAGCTCATGCAGAGCATGTCACCGCACAAGATGTTCCGGCGGGCCTTCGTCGAGAAGCACGGGCTGCAGTTCCCGGAAGGGCCCTGGATCCTGGAGGATCTGCTCTTCGTCAGCGCCGCCTACCTCAAGGCGGAGCGGATCTCGATCCTCGCCAACTACCCCGCCTATTACTGGATGAAGCGGGATGACGGCGGAAACAACACCCAACACCGCTTCAACCCACGACACGGCTTCTGGCCCAACGCCCGCACCATCGTCCGCCAGATCAAGGACGGGACCACTCCCTCCAATGACATCGACGGGCTCCAGAACCGGCTGCTCCACCGCCTCTACCACATCGAGATCCTTTCCCGGGCGCGTGAGCCCGAGATCCTCCGCGAGGATCCGGTCGAGCAGCGACAGCGGTTCGAGGCGGCCCGGGAGATGGCGACTACGGAGTTCCCGGCGGCCGTACGGGAGGGCCTGCCCGCGATCTCCCGGCTGCGCGCCGAGCTCCTCGAACGCGGCGACTTCGACGGCGCCGTCGCCCTCGCCGAGCGTGTCCGCGGCGTCAAGGCCCGGAGTCGGATCGGTGGACTTCGCTGGGAAGGCGGCAGTCTCGTCGCCGACGTCACGCTGGACCTGCTTCGCGGGGACGGCGAGCCCCTTGTCCTCGTCGAACGAGACGGCAAGCAGTGGCTCGACCCGGAGCTGCTGGACGGCGTGCCAGGCATCGAGGACGGCTGGGAGGTTTCCGACCCCTTCCGGCTGGCGTACGGGGAACTGGTCGTCAAGGACCGGGACCGTGAGGACTGGTGGTACCCGGAGGGGGACCTGGAGGTGCGGCTAGAGGCACTCGAGGAGGGGCGGTCGCAGGTGATCGCCGCCGGGCGGCTGCGGCTGGACCCGGAGCGCCTCGCCGGTGGCCGGCCGTTGCAGCGCGGCGTGCACGACGTGTGGGCGTACATCCAGCTACTGGGCGTTGAGCGGATGCTCCGCGTGACCGGCGAAGCCGAGCCCGGCGCCCCGGCGGCCGCCGGCCCGGCACTGACCGGCGGCCGACTCGCGATCCCGTACTGGACGATCAAGGGCCAGCTCGCCCTCGACATCGACCAGCGGCAGCGCGAGCTCGGGCCCGACACGGACGGTCTCGCCGGAGCGAACCCCGAGCGCGCCCGACGCTCGCTCGGGCTCCCTTACATGACCGCGACGGACGGAGCCCCGCTGCCCGTCGAGGTCACCGTCGCCACCGTGAAAGTCGAGGCCAAGCTGCTCCCCGGCGCCGACGGCACTGCACGGCTGCGACTGCCCGCAACCCTCAAGAAACTCCCCGACGGACGCCACCCGGTCACCCTCCCGAAGGCGGAGACCCCGGTCGCGTACGCCGTCGTCCGTGACGGTGGCCTGCTGCGGCTGGAGGGGCCGGCGTATGAGGCAGACAGGGGCCGTCGGTTCCTCGATGCGGTCGGGGACAACCGTCAGGTGCGGCGCGTGCGGGGACAGCTAGGCAGGTAGGACGACGGGCTCAGCGCCCGCGGGTGGGCTGCTTGCAACCCGCCCGGGAACCTTACGGTGCACAGGCCGCTCGTAAGCGACTGGCGGATACCTTGAGGCGCCGCCTCTCACCCGCGCACACTGCACCATCGCAATCACCCGACCACTCTGCGAAGCCATCAGTACGCTTTGGGCATGGACTACGCGAAGATGCGCGCGATCGCCGAGGAACTCGGGGCTCACGCTGAGCGTCTTGAGGGAGCCTGGAGCGTCGAGATCGGCCCGTCGGGTCCGATACTGGCCATGATGTGCCCCTCGAAGCGGCACGAGGGCACCGTGCGCCGCATCCGCAACCAGCTCAACAAACAGCTCCCCTCCACGCACCCCGGCTACATCTGCGAGAACGGCCCCGAGATCGAGCACCCGGCGATCGGCCGCATGCGCCGCCCCGACGCCGTCGTCATCCCGGAGCACGTACTCGACGAAGAAGGCCTCGCCGTCGACGCCACGGAAGTCCTGGCCGCCATCGAGATCGTCTCCCCGTCCAACCCGAACAACGACTACGGCGACAAGCTCACCGACTACCCCGCCATGGGCATCGCCCACTACCTGATCGTCGACCCCCGCACCGGCACGATCGAGGTGCACTCGGAGCCTTGCAAGGGCCGCTACAGCAGCAAGGAACCGTACATCTTCGGGGACTCGGTGCCGTTCGGCCCATGGACGGTGGAGACGGCGGACTTCCGGCGCTACGGCAAGGCGGGAAGCGGCGGCGCCTGACGGAGCGAGTGAGGGGCGAGAACGGGCACGCCGTGCCGTCACCCAACACGCATTGATTTAAAAGGAGTTGGGTCACCCAAACCTCGACAGACCACGCCACAGGGCTCCCACAGCTTTCAATCAAAGGCACCCTCACCCCTGGACAAGATCTGAGGTTAGGCTAACCTACGTTCGAACTTGTCCGGCGGGCGCTCCGCCCCGTTCGAAAGCAGCCACACACATGTCCAATGCCAGAGCCACCCACCTCACCCGCCGTGGCATCCTCGCCGCGGGCGGCGCCCTCGGCCTCGGTGCCGTGCTCGCGGCCTGCGGCGACGACGACGCGAAAAGCGGTGGCTCTGACAAGGAGACGACCGCCGCGAAGTCGGGCCCCTGGACCTTCAAGGACGACCGCGGCACCGAGGTCAAGCTCGACAAGACCCCCGCGAACATCGTCGCGTTCACCGGTGTCGCCGCCGCGCTGTACGACTACGGCATCTCCGTGAAGGGCGTCTTCGGCCCGACCAAGACCGCCGACGGCAAGGCCGACGTCCAGGCCGGCGACATGGACATCTCCAAGGTCGAGATCCTCGGCAACGTGTGGGACCAGTTCAACGTCGAGAAGTACGCCGCGCTCGCCCCGGACGTCCTCATCACCACGATGTTCGACGACGCCGGCACCCTCTGGTACGTCCCCGCCGCCTCCGCCGAGAAGATCGCCAAGCTCGCCCCGAGCGTCGGCATCTCCGTCTACGACCGCCAGATCACCGAGCCGCTCCAGCGCATGTGGGAGCTCGCTCAGTCCCTGGGCGCCGACATGAAGGCCGCGTCCGTCACCGACGCGAAGAAGAAGTTCGAGGCCGCCGCGACCCGGCTGCGCGCCGCGGCGAAGGCGAAGCCCGAGATCAAGGTGCTGGCCGGTTCCGCCAGCCAGGACATCTTCTACGTCTCCGGCACCAACCTCTCCATCGACCTGGAGTACTTCAAGGCCCTCGGCGTGAACTTCGTCGAGCCCTCGGAGAAGGCCAAGGCGAAGGGCGGTGGTTGGTACGAGTCGCTCAGCTGGGAGAACGTCGACAAGTACAAGGCCGACATCATCATGATGGACGACCGCTCCTCGACGATCCAGCCGGCCGACATCACCGAGGCCACGTGGAAGAAGCTGCCCGCGGTCAAGGCCGGGCAGGTCATCTCGCGTTCGCCCGAGCCGATCCTGTCGTACGACAAGTGCACGCCGCTGCTCGAGACGCTCGCCGAGGCGCTCGAGAACGCGAAGAAGGTCAGCTGACCCACAGGGGAACTGCGGGGCTGTAGCTGGTCGCGCCCGCGCGGCGGAGCCGCAGATCGATACAGCCCCGCGCCCCTGAAAAGCATCCCCTCGCCCCCTGATCAGGAGCGCACCCCATGACCACCGCCGTCGTCGCCCCGTTCCGGTTCTTCTCGCTCCACGTCGTACGGACGATGCGGCTCGGTCCGTCTCTCGTCCGGGTCACCTTCGCCGGGGACGAGTTGCGGGAGTTCCACTCCCTCGGCTGCGACCAGTCGCTGTCTCTCTTCATTCCGCACCCGGGGCAGGACGCGCCGGTCGTGCCGATCGAGCTCGGGGACGGATGGTGGCAGGCGTGGCGTGAACTGCCCGACGACGTGCGGGCCGTGATGCGGTCGTACACACTGCGGTCCCTGCGTCGCGACCCCGACGAGATCGACATCGACTTCGTGCTGCACGGCGTCGAGCCCGGCGCCGCCACCCCGGCAGGGCCCGCCTCCCGCTGGGCCGCCGACGCCGGTGCCGGTGACCGGGTGCTGCTGCTGGGGCCGGCGATCGCCGACAACCGGGCCATCCGGTTCCGGCCGCCGCAGGACGCCGACCTGGTCGTCGTCTGGGGTGACGAGACCGCCGTACCGGCGGCCTCCGCGATCGTCGAGTCGCTGCCCGCCGGCACCCGTGCCCGGGTCTGGCTCGAGGTGCAGCACACCGAGGACATCCAGGATCTGGTGACCGAGGCCGACGCCGAGGTCACCTGGCTCGTCCGGGACCACCATCACGACGAGCCCGGCGTCGAGGGCTCCCCCATGGCCCTCGGCGCCATCAGAGACGCTCAACTTCCGGACGCCGAGCGGCCGTACGTCTGGATCGCGGGCGAGTCGAGCTGTGTGAAGCGGCTGCGCCGGCACTTCGTGGGCGAGCGGGGCGTCGACCGCCGCAGCGTCACCTTCGTCGGGTACTGGCGACAGGGGATGACCGAGGAGCAGCTCCGCGCCGCGGAGTAGCCCACCGACAGGTATCCCACCGACAGCTGTCCCACCGAGAGGCACCCACCGCCGTACACCCGACTCCCCGGCGTGCGGCGGTGACTGCTGTGCGCGCGGCGCCCACTGTGGCCGACGTGATCACAGTCACGCATGGTGCTGCGCTTGATCAGAGTTAGTTAGGTTAGGCTTACCTAAGTAACGCGAAGCGAGATCCGAAGATCGCGTCCCCACCCCCGTCCGACCCGCACGGACTGCTCCCCCCGGAGGACCCCCGCCATGCGCTCGCACCTGCTCAATGACACGACCGCGGAGCGGTACCGCAGCTCCGTGACCGAAGGTATCGAGCGGGTGGCAGCCAAACTCGCCGCCACCGACCGTCCGTTCACCGGTGTCACCGTCGACGCCCTCGCCCCGGTCATCGACGCGATCGACCTGGACAAGCCGCTGCACGACACCGCCGCGGTCCTCGACGAGCTGGAGGACGTCTACCTCCGGGACGCGGTCTACTTCCACCACCCGCGCTACCTCGCCCACCTCAACTGCCCGGTCGTCATACCGGCCGTGCTCGGCGAGGCGATCCTCTCCGCGGTCAACTCCTCCCTGGACACCTGGGACCAGTCGGCCGGCGGCACCCTCATCGAGCGCAAGCTGATCGACTGGACGACCGCACGGGCCGGGCTCGGCCCCAACGCCGACGGCGTGTTCACCTCCGGCGGCTCCCAGTCCAACCTCCAGGCCCTGCTCCTCGCCCGCGAGGAGGCCAAGACCGACTCCCTCGGCAAACTGCGCATCTTCGCCTCCGAGGTCAGCCACTTCAGCGTGAAGAAGTCCGCGAAACTACTGGGCCTCGACCACGACGCCGTGGTCTCCATCCCCGTCGACCACAACAAGCGGATGCAGACCGTCGCGCTCGCCCACGAGCTGGAGCGCTGCAAGGCCGACGGCCTCGTCCCCATGGCCGTCGTCGCCACCTCCGGCACCACCGACTTCGGCTCCATCGACCCGCTGCCCGAGATCGCCGAGCTGTGCGAGCAGTACGGCGTCTGGATGCACGTCGACGCCGCCTACGGCTGCGGACTGCTCGCCTCGGTGAAGTACCGCGACCGGATCGACGGCATCGAGCGCGCCGACTCGGTCACCGTCGACTACCACAAGTCCTTCTTCCAGCCGGTGAGTTCCTCCGCCGTGCTGGTCCGGGACGCGGCCACCCTGCGCCACGCGACCTACCACGCGGAGTACCTGAACCCCCGCCGGATGGTCACCGAGCGCATCCCCAACCAGGTCGACAAGTCCCTCCAGACCACCCGCCGCTTCGACGCCCTCAAGCTGTGGATGACCCTGCGGGTGATGGGCGCCGACGGCATCGGGCAGCTCTTCGACGAGGTGTGCGACCTCGCGGTGGAGGGCTGGAAGATCCTCGCCGCCGACCCGCGCTACGACGTCGTGGTCGAGCCCACGCTCTCCACCCTCGTCTTCCGCTACATCCCCGCTGCCGTGACCGACCCGGCCGAGATCGACCGCGCCAACCTGTATGCCCGCAAGGCCCTGTTCGCCTCAGGCGCCGCGGTGGTCGCGGGCACCAAGGTCCAGGGCCGCCACTACCTGAAGTTCACCCTGCTCAACCCCGAGACGACGACCGACGACATCGCCGCCGTCCTCGACCTGATCGCCGGCCACGCCGAGCAGTACCTGGGAGAGTCCCTTGACCGCGCGTCCTGAACACCCGACCAGAACCCATGACTTCGTGGGGATCGGGCTCGGCCCGTTCAACCTCGGCCTCGCCTGTCTGACCGAGCCCATCGACGAACTCGACGGTGTCTTCCTGGAGTCGAAGCCCGACTTCGAGTGGCACGCGGGCATGTTCCTCGAAGGCGCCCACCTGCAGACGCCGTTCATGTCGGACCTGGTCACCCTCGCCGACCCGACCTCGCCGTACTCCTTCCTGAACTACCTGAAGGAGAAAGGCCGGCTGTACTCGTTCTACATCCGCGAGAACTTCTATCCGCTGCGGGTGGAGTACGACGACTACTGCCGCTGGGCCGCGAACAAGCTGAGCAGCGTGCGCTTCAGCACGACGGTCGCGGAGGTCACGTACGAGGACGGTCTCTACGTCGTGACGACGACCGCGGGTGAGACCTTCCGCGCCCGCCACCTCGTCCTCGGCACCGGCACCTCCCCGCACCACCCGGAGGCCGTCCGCGGCCTCGGCGGCGACTTCTTCCACAACTCCCGCTATGTGCAGAACAAGGCGGAGCTCCAGAAGAAGGACTCGATCACGATCGTCGGCTCCGGCCAGTCCGCCGCCGAGATCTACTACGACCTCCTCGCCGAGATCGACGTATACGGCTACCGGCTGAACTGGGTGACGCGCTCCCCGCGCTTCTTCCCGCTCGAATACACCAAGCTCACGCTGGAGATGACCTCCCCGGAGTACATCGACTACTACCGCGAGCTGCCCGAGGCCACCCGCTACCGGCTCACGGCCGAGCAGAAGGGCCTGTTCAAGGGCATCGACGGCGATCTCGTCAACGAGATCTTCGACCTGCTCTACCAGAAGAACCTCGGCGGGCCCGTCCCCACACGGCTGCTCACCAACTCCTCGCTGAACGCCGCGCGGTACGAGAACGGCACGTACACCCTCTCCTTCCGCCAGGAGGAGCAGGAGAAGGACTACGACCTCGAGACCCAGGGTCTGGTCCTCGCCACCGGTTACAAGTACGCCGAGCCGGAGTTCCTCGCGCCGATCCAGGACCGCCTGGTCCGTGACACGCACGGCAACTTCGACGTCGCCCGCAACTACTCGATCGACACCACCGGCCGCGGCGTCTTCCTCCAGAACGCCGGCGTCCACACCCACAGCATCACCTCGCCCGACCTGGGCATGGGCGCGTACCGCAACGCCTACATCATCCGCGAGCTGCTCGGCAGCGAGTACTACCCCGTCGAGAAGACGATCGCGTTCCAGGAGTTCTCCGTATGAGCACCACCGCCCCACAGGTGGCCACCTACACCTTCCGCCCTCTCGACCCCCTCAAGGACGCAGAGCTCCTGCACACCTGGGTCACCCATCCCAAGGCCGCGTTCTGGATGATGCAGGACGCGAAACTGGAGGACGTCGAGCGGGCGTACATGGAGATAGCCGCCGACGAGCACCACCACGCGCTGCTCGGTCTCGACGAGTACGGCGTCCCCGTCTTCCTGATGGAGAAGTACGACCCCGCCCACCGCGAGCTGGTCGGCCTGTACGACCCGCAGCCCGGCGATGTCGGCATGCACTTCCTCACCCCGGCGACCGAAACCCCCGTGCACGGGTTCACCCGGTCCGTCATCACCGCCGTGATGGCCCACCTCTTCGAGGACCCGGCGACCGTCCGTGTCGTGGTCGAGCCGGACGTCTCCAACAAGGCCGTCCACGCCCTGAACGAGGCCGTCGGGTTCGTGCCCGAGCGCGAGATCCGCAAGCCGGAGAAAATGGCGCTGCTGAGCTTCTGCACCCGGGAACAGTTCGTGACGGCGACGGGGGTGGCGGCATGAGTCTCGCCGACGCCGTCGCCCACCTCTCCCCCGAGCGCTGGGAGCAGGCCAACCGCCTCCTCGTCCGCAAGGCACTCGCCGAGTTCGCCCACGAGCGGCTCATCACGCCGGAGGCCACCGCCGACGGCCGCTTCGAGGTCCGCAGCGACGACGGTCTGACCCGGTACCGGTTCACCGCCGTCCGCCGCGCCCTCGACCACTGGCAGGTCGACGCCGACTCGATATCCCGTCATCGGGACGGCGTCGACCTCCCCCTCGCCGCGCTGGACTTCTTCATCGAGCTGAAGCAGGCGCTCGGTCTGAGCGACGAGATCCTGCCGGTCTACCTGGAGGAGATCTCCTCCACCCTCTCCGGCACCTGCTACAAGCTCACCAAGCCGCAGATCCCGGTCGCCGAGCTCACGAAGAGCGGCTTCCAGGCCATCGAGACCGGCATGACCGAGGGCCACCCCTGCTTCGTCGCCAACAACGGCCGGCTCGGCTTCGGCATCCACGAGTACCTGTCGTACGCCCCCGAGACCGCGAGCCCGATCCGCCTGGTCTGGCTCGCCGCGCACCGCGACCGGGCGGCCTTCACGGCGGGCGTCGGCATCGAGTACGAGACCTTCGTACGGGACGAGTTGGGCGCGGAGACCGTCGAGCGCTTCAACGACCGCCTCACCGAACTCGGCCACGACCCGGCCGACTTCCTCCTCATCCCGGTCCACCCCTGGCAGTGGTGGAACAAGCTCTCCGTCACCTTCGCCGCCGAGGTCGCCCGCGGCCTGCTGGTCTGCCTGGGCGAGGGCGACGACGAGTACCTGGCCCAGCAGTCCATCCGGACGTTCTTCAACCGGTCCAACCCCGAGAAGCACTACGTGAAGACGGCCCTGTCCGTCATCAACATGGGCTTCATGCGCGGCCTTTCGGCGGCGTACATGGAGGCGACCCCGGCCATCAACGACTGGCTCGCCCAACTCATCGACAACGACCCCGTGTTGAAGTCGACGGGCCTGTCGATCATCCGCGAGCGCGCCGCCGTCGGCTACCGCCACCTGGAGTACGAGGCCGCGACCGACCGCTACTCGCCGTACCGCAAGATGCTGGCCGCGCTGTGGCGGGAGAGCCCGGTGGCCTCCCTCCAGGACGGCGAGTCCCTGGCGACGATGGCCTCCCTGGTCCACGTCGACCACGAGGGGAAGTCCTTCGCCGGGGCCCTGATCGAGCAGTCGGGCCTGACCCCCAAGGAGTGGCTGCGCCGCTACCTCACGGCGTACTTCACCCCGCTCCTCCACAGCTTCTACGCCTACGACCTGGTCTACATGCCGCACGGCGAGAACGTCATCCTCGTCCTGAAGGACGGCGCCGTCGAGCGCGCGATCTACAAGGACATCGCCGAGGAGATCGCGGTCATGGACGTCGACGCGGTACTGCCGCCGACGGTCGAGCGCCTGCGCGTGGACGTCCCCGAGGAGAAGAAGCTCCTCTCCATCTTCACGGACGTCTTCGACTGCTTCTTCCGCTTCCTCGCCGCGAACCTCGCCGCCGAGGGAATCCTGGAGGAGGACGACTTCTGGGGCACGGTCGCGGACATCACCCGCGAGTACCAGTCCTCGGTACCCGAACTCGCCGACAAGTTCCGCCAGTACGACATGTTCGCCCCCGAGTTCGCCCTCTCCTGCCTCAACCGCCTCCAACTCCGCAACAACAAGCAGATGGTGGACCTCTCGGACCCGGCAGGCGCACTTCAGCTGGTGGGCAACCTGAAGAACCCGATCGCGGGGTTCTGACACAAAGACAGACGGGCGCCCGGGGTCCGGTCCCCCGGGCGCCCGTCAGCTTTTAAGCCACCTGAGCCGCGACCCACCTAGGGGCGCGGGGAACTGCGCGACCAGCCCCCACCGAGCCCGCAGCCAAAATGTCACCAAGGAACCTGCGGCGACCGATAGAAGTCGATGCCGAGCGCCTCCCACCGCGGAGCCTGCGCAGCAAGCCGCACCTTGTACCGCTCCCAGTCATGCGTGGAAGCCGCCGACCACCCCAACTCCGCCGCCCCCGCAAGCCTCGGAAACGCCATGTACTCGACGTCGTCGGACTTGGTGATCGTCTCGGTCCACAACGGCGCCTCGACCCCCCGGACCGCCGAACCCGGCACCCCGGGAAGATAGTCACCCGGATCCCAGTCGTACGCCCGCTTCACCTCGACCAGCCCCGCCCAGTCCAGCCCCAGCGGAGTGTCGGCGGTGTACTTCATGTCGAGATAGATCCGGTCGGCCGGCGACAGAATCAGCCCGGTCCCGGCCCGCGCCGCCGCAGCCACCCGCTCCTTCTCCTCAGCCCCGGTGTCGTCCAGCCCCCAGTACTGCGCCAACGCCCCCTTCGCCGGCGTCGCCCCGGTCAGCTGATGCCAACCGACCACGGTCTTCCCGTACTTGGCGACGACCGGCTGCACCCGATCCATGAACTTGACGTAGTCCTCATGGCTCGTGGAGTGCGCCTCGTCCCCGCCGATGTGCAGATACCGCCCCGGCGTGATCGCGGCGAGCTCCCGCACCACGTCGTCCACGAAGTTGTACGTGACGTCCTTGCCGACGCACAGCGAGCTGAAGCCGACCTCGGTGCCGGTGTACAACGGCGGCGCCACACCGTCGCAGTTGAGCTCGGCGTAGGACGCGAGCGCCGCGTTGGTGTGCCCCGGCATGTCGATCTCGGGCACGACCTCCAGATACCGCGAGGCCGCGTACCGCACGATCTCCTTGTAGTCGGCCTTGGTGTAGTAACCGCCGGGCCCACCCCCGACCTGCGTGGAGCCGCCATACGTCGCGAGCCGCGGCCAGGAGTCGACGGCGATCCGCCAGCCCTGGTCGTCGCTCAGATGCAGATGCAGCTTGTTGACCTTGTACAGGGCGAGTTGGTCGACGTACCGCTTGACCTGGTCGACGGTGAAGAAGTGCCGGGAGACGTCGAGCATGGCGCCGCGCCATTCGTAGCGCGGGGAGTCCGTGATCGTGCCGCCCGCGACCAGCCACGGTCCCGGCTGCACCGAGTTCTTCTCGACGGCGGCCGGCAGGAGCTGGCGCAGTGTCTGGACGCCGTGGAAGAGGCCGGCGGGTTTGGCGGCGGTGATGGTGACGCCCTTGGCGCCACTGTCGAGACGGTAGCCCTCGGCGCCGAACGGCCCCTTGGAGAGCCGTAGTTGGATACCCCCACGACCGCTGGAGGTGACCGGCAGCGGGTACCCGGTCGAGGGGCGCAGGACGCCCGCGACGTACTCCCCGATCCGGCGCGCCTCCCGGGAGCCGTCGACGCGGATGCGGGTGTCGCGGGTGATGCGGTACGGCGATCCGCTAGGCGCGACCGACGCGGGCGCCGGGACCACCTCTTCGAGCGGTCTCGCCTCGCCGCCGGACGCCTCGGGTGCGGCCCCGACGGTGAAGGAGCCCGCGGCCGCGACCAGCAGCAGCGAGCCGAGCAGCCGGGTCATACGGGGAGTCGATCTGTGGCGCGGCCTCACCGGTGTCTCCCTTCAGCCCTGAATTGGTAGAGACCACTGTGCGGGGGTCGTCGAGCGGAGTCCACCCCCCTGGCCTGGAATGCCAGAATTTACCCATGGCGGAAATCATCCAGAAGGACGGCACCTGGGCTTTCGACGGCGACGCCCTGCGGCTGACCCCGGGACGCGACAAGAACGTGAGCCTGTTCCGCAAGACCTTGGGTGAACTGGTCGTCCCGCTGGGCGCGTTGGCGGGGGTCTCGTTCGAACAGGGCCGCAAGGCGGGGCGGCTCAGGTTACGGCTGCGGGACGGCGCCGACCCGCTGCTGCACGCCACCGGCGGCCGGCTGACCGAGCCCAACGACCCGTACCAGCTCGTCGTGGAGTCCGACCGTTACGGCGTCGCCGAGTACTTCGTGGACGAGGTCCGCGACGCCCTGACCCTCGACCAGGTGCCGGCCGCGCCGGTCGCCGAGTATCTGCTGCCGGGCCCGGCGGTGCCGCTGGCCGTCTCAGCCGGGGACGGCACGGCGAGCTTCGACGGGGAGCGCGTCCGGTTGGAGTGGAACTGGAAGACCGAGGACGCCAAGGCGGCCGCGGGCATCCGCACCCTCGCCGTCACCGACCTCGCCGCCGTGGAGTGGGTCCCGGCGGTCGGTCTGGAGAACGGCTGCCTCCGCTTCACCGTACGGAACGCGCCCACCAAGGCGCCGCCGAAGTACGACCCCAACTCGGTGGAGCTGTGGGGCTTCAAGAAGGACCCGCTGATGGCCCTTGTCGCGGCGGCCGTCCAGGCCAGGCTTCCGCACCCGGCCCGGGCGGCCGCCACCGACGTGGCGAAGACCCCGGAAGTACGACCGGAACTGCCCTCTGCTCCGGTCCCGTCCGCCGAGGACGACCATGACGCCCTCCTGCGCCGTCTGCGCGAGCTCGGCGAGCTGCGCCGCACCGGGGTGCTGACGGACGAGGAGTTCACCCTGGCCAAACAGGCGGTCCTCAAGCGGATGTGACAGCCCTCGCGGGAGGGCTACTTGGCCTTGCGCGCCACCGTGAAGTGGTCGATGCGGTCACCGGTCTCGGCGATGCCCGACACCTTGAGCTTGGCGTAGTGCCCGCGCGGCGCCGGTTCCACGTCCACCCGCAGGAACGAGTAGTTGAGGTAGCGCACCCGGGACCAGGCGACGGTCTCGTTGACCTTGCCGTCCTTGGTGTTGATGAAGGACGCGACGGACTCGACCTCGTTGAGGTGCCCCTCGTAGGAGTCCGGCGCGGTGAACGCGTAGAGGCTGCGCCCCGCCGCACCGGCCGTCACGTAGACGACGCCCTCGGTCTCGGAGTAGGCGGTCTCCCCGATCGGCAGCTTCTTGGCGACCTTGTCGCCCTTGATGACGTCGGTGCGCTCGTACTGGTGGTTGTGGCCGTTGATGACCAGGTCCACCGTGTACTTCTCGAACAGCGGCACCCACTCCTTGCGCACCCCGCCTTCCGAGGCGTGCGCGGTGGAGGTGCAGTAGGCGCAGTGGTGGAAGAACACGATGACGAAGTCGATGTCCTTGGCCGCCCGGTACTTCTTCAGCTGCCCCTCGAACCACGTGGTCTGGGTGCCGCCGGAGATACCGAGGTTGGCGGGGATCTCGTACGACACGTCGTTCGGGTCGAGCGAGATGATCGCCGTGTTGCCGTGGACGAAGGAGTAGACGCCCGGCAGGTTCTTCTTGTCGGGCCCGTTGTCGGGGAGGGTGAAGCGGGCCTCCTCGCCGCCGTAGCCGTTGGGCGAGTACCAGGCTTCCATGTCGTGGTTGCCGTAACTCACCATCCACGGCACGGACTTGGCGACCGACTCGGTCTGGGCGAGGAACTGGTCCCACACCCGCGAGTCGAAGCCGGTGTCGGCGCTCTTGCCCTGCCCCGCCGGGTCGGCGTACGCGATGTCGCCGGCGTGCAGGTGGAAGGCCGGGTTCTGGCCGAGGAGCAGGCTGTCGTTGGCGAGGCCGTGGTAGCTGACGCCCTGGTCGCCAAAGGCCGTGAAGGTGAACGGCTTCTTGTGCGCGGGGGCGGTGGTGAAGGTGCCCAGGGTGCCGGCGAGGTGCGGGGCGGCGGGGTCGAAGCCCTGGTGGCCGACGCCGTAGTAGTACGTCTTGCCGGGCTTGAGGTGGGTCAGCTTGGCGTGCACGTAGTACTGCGTGTGGTCGGCGCTGGCTCCGACGCCGGTCGGGGTGTAGAGGGTGCGGACCTCGGCCTCGATCTTGCGGGAGAGGTCCCAGGGGTGGGCGCCGACGCGGACGAAGGGCTTCTTGACGGCGACGGGCACCTGCCACGAGACGGTCATCTCGGTGCGCGCGTCGTTGCCGTAGGCGAGGTGGCGGCCGAAGGGGGCGACGAGCGCGCCGTCGACGTGCTCGGTGCGCGGGGTGGCCATCGGGGTGGCCTGTGCGGTGGCGCCGGGGACGAAGGCACCGCCGGTGACGGCGCCCAGAGTGACCGCGCCGCCCCTGATCATCGTGCGCCGGGAGAATCTGGCGCGCAGGTACTCGTGCTGCTCGGCCATGCTCATGCGGTCGGCGAGCTGCTCGGGTACGCCCATGCGAGGAATGTCCATGGCGTCTGAAACTCGTCTCCTCAGGCGACGAAGCGCAGGACGCGGGATGGACAGCGCGCGAACAGCCACTCATGAGAGATTCAATGTTCGCTCAAGGATTCCCTACAGAACCCTGCCCGAAATCGGGCAGGATTCTTGCGAACGTCTCGCTGATACCTCAGGATCTACCGGGTGCACGACGAACTCGTTGATCATCTGACGCGCTCCTCCTCTCTCAACCGGGGCGAGGCGCTGCGGGTGATCCAGGACGTGCTCGCCTACTTCGACGAGACGACCGAGGACTACGTCCGTCGCCGCCACCGCGAGCTCCAGGCCCAGGGCCTGGTCAACGCGCAGATCTTCGAACGGATCGAGGCGGACCTCAAATACCGGGCGGTCGCGCCGCCGGAGCTTACGCTCAGGCAGCTGCGCCGCATCGTCTACGGCTGAGGAATATCTGTATATGTGTGGAATCGTCGGATACATCGGGAAGCGCGATGTGGCCCCCCTCCTCCTGGAGGGCCTCCAGCGCCTGGAGTACCGCGGCTACGACTCGGCGGGCATCGTCGTCACGTCCCCGAAGACGGCCGGCCTGAAGATGGTCAAGGCCAAGGGCCGGGTCCGTGACCTGGAGGCCAAGGTCCCGGCGCGCTTCAAGGGCACCACCGGTATCGCCCACACCCGCTGGGCCACCCACGGCGCCCCCTCCGACGTCAACGCCCACCCGCACATGTCGGCCGACCTCAAGGTCGCCGTCGTCCACAACGGCATCATCGACAACGCCTCCGACCTGCGCCGCAAGCTGGAGGCGGACGGCGTCGAGTTCCTCTCCGAGACCGACACCGAGGTCCTCGTCCACCTCATCGCCCGCTCCCAGGCGGAGAAGCTCGAGGACAAGGTCCGCGAGACCCTCCGGGTCATCGAGGGCACCTACGGCATCGCCGTGATGCACGCCGACTTCAACGACCGCATCGTCGTCGCCCGCAACGGCTCCCCGGTCGTCCTCGGCATCGGCGAGAAGGAGATGTTCGTCGCCTCGGACATCGCCGCGCTGGTCACCCACACGCGGCAGATAGTGACTCTCGACGACGGCGAGATGGCCACCCTCAAGGCCGACGACTTCCGCACCTACACGACGGAGGGCACCCGTACGACGTCGGAGCCCACCACCGTCGAGTGGGAGGCCGCCTCCTACGACATGGGCGGCCACGACACGTACATGCACAAGGAGATCCACGAGCAGGCCGACGCCGTGGACCGCGTGCTGCGCGGCCGCATCGACGACCGCTTCTCCACCGTGCACCTCGGCGGCCTCAACCTGGACGCCCGCGAGGCCCGCCAGATCCGCCGCGTGAAGATCCTCGGCTGCGGCACCTCGTACCACGCGGGCATGATCGGCGCCCAGATGATCGAGGAGCTCGCCCGCATCCCCGCGGACGCCGAGCCGGCCTCCGAGTTCCGCTACCGCAACGCGGTCGTCGACCCCGAGACCCTCTACGTGGCGGTCTCCCAGTCGGGCGAGACCTACGACGTCCTCGCGGCCGTCCAGGAGCTGAAGCGCAAGGGCGCGCGGGTCTTCGGCATCGTGAACGTGGTCGGCTCGGCGATCGCCCGCGAGGCGGACGCCGGCATCTACGTGCACGCCGGCCCCGAGGTCTGCGTGGTGTCGACCAAGTGCTTCACGAACACCACGGTCGCCTTCGCGCTGCTCGCCCTGCACCTGGGCCGCACCCGCGACCTCTCGGTCCGCGACGGCAAGCGGATCATCGAGGGCCTGCGCAAGCTGCCCGCGCAGATCACCGAGATCCTGGAGGCCGAGGAGGACATCAAGAAGCTGGCCGAGGCCTACGCCGACGCCCGCTCGATGCTCTTCATCGGCCGCGTCCGGGGCTACCCGGTGGCCCGTGAGGCCTCCCTGAAGCTCAAGGAGGTCTCGTACATCCACGCCGAGGCCTACCCCGCCTCCGAGCTCAAGCACGGCCCGCTGGCCCTGATCGAGCCCGCCCTCCCCACGGTCGCGATCGTCCCCGACGACGACCTCCTGGAGAAGAACCGCGCCGCCATGGAGGAGATCAAGGCCCGCAGCGGCAAGATCCTCGCGGTAGCCCACCAGGACCAGGAGAAGGCCGACCACACGATCGTCGTCCCGAAGAACGAGGACGAACTCGACCCCATCCTCATGGGCATCCCCCTCCAACTCCTCGCCTACCACACGGCTTTGGCCCTGGGCAGGGACATCGACAAGCCCCGCAACCTGGCAAAGTCGGTAACGGTGGAGTAGACGCGCCCCTTCAGGGGCGCGGGGAACTGCGCGAGCAACCACAACGCTCCTGCACAGGCCAGACAACAGAACGGACCCCCACGTGTGCCACCTGCACGTGGGGGTCCGTTTTCATTGCCGGGGCCGCCCAAGTCCCCGGCATCGGCTGCCACTTAGCCGGTTGCCGTCACGCCCCGACCCGCAGCCCGCCTCGGAAGCACCGTCGGCCAGTGAGCCATCGCCGCAGTCGCCGCATACCAGGCGACCGCACCGGCCGCGACGGCGAACCAGCCGCCGACCTTGGCGAGACCGTCGTTGTCGGCGAACGCGGCGATGGCCATCAGCACCAGCGCCACGAAGAACAACCCGTAGGAGCCCTGCCCGAGTTGATCCCCGCCCGCGAGGGTCAGAGTCAGCACCACGAGGGCGAAGAGCACCAGGAACAGCCCGGCCGCGTTGGCGGATCCGGCATCCGAGACGGCCCAGGTGAACCACAGCGCGCCAAGCGCCGCGAAGGCCGTGCCGTTGGCGGTGTCACGGTCGCGGAAGGCCATCAGACCCGCGACGAAGAGGGCGATTCCGCCCACGTAATGGGCGATTGATACGGCGTCAGCGGCTGTCACACCGTCGATCACGTCGGTGTGGCCGAGTCCGAACGCCAGGAGGGTGATCCCGAGAGCGAGTCGGCCGACGATCGTGGTGGTTGCTCCCGCAGAGACGTCGTTGTCCACGGCGGGCTCCCTTCATGCTGTGCAGTTGTGCGGTGAGCGATATATGCCCTTCACAAGCGCACAAACACCTCTACGCGCGAGTAGATTTACGCGCGGCACAAGGGATTTCGAAAGCCGGACCGGGCGTTCCCACTTCGCATCTCACCTGGGAGAACGGCGAGTTACGGAATCACAACGACAGGCCGCTTCGCCCGCTTGGCGAGCCGCCCCGCGACGGAGCCGAAGATCCGGCCCACGATGCCGTGCGTGGAGCCGACGACGATCGCGTCCGCCTCGTACTCCCGCCCGACCTCTTCGAGTTCATGGCAGATGTCACCGCCACGCTCGACGAGGATCCACGGCACCTCGGCGAGATAGTCGGCACAGGCGAGCTCCAGACCGAGCACCTCGGTGCGATGGTCCGGCACGTCGACGAAGACCGGCGGCTCGCAACCGGCCCACACGGTCGTGGGCAGCCGGTTGGCGACATGGACGATGATCAGGCCCGACCCGGAGCGATGGGCCATGCCGATGGAGTACGCGAGCGCGCGCTCACTGGAGGTGGAGCCGTCGAAGCCGACCACTACGCCGTGCTTGAAGGCGGGGTCGCAGGAATGGCGTGGCTCTTCCGCCGCGAGGGGCTCGGCCGCCGTGGGATCGGCGACGGGCCGCTTGCGGTCCGCGGGTTCGAAGAATTCGTGACCGGCCATGGCTGTCTCGGCGTATCGATCCTTTTTGGGAGGGACGACAGTGTGCGGCGGAGCTGTGTCCGGGAATCATCTTCCCAACCCCATACCCCCAAGGGTACGGCGGCACGCTTTCTTAGCCCAGATCCCGCGCACGGTCGGTGGGGGTTCCAGGGAGCATGCACGAGGGTGCGCCCGTAACGCAATGGTTGCTGCGCTGTACAGGCGGTTTGCACAGGATTCCGGCCGCCGTACGGCTCTCCCGGCCGTTCGCGCAGTGACCGACCGCTCGAACACGCGTTGAACCCGGCAGTCACCCCCAGGGAGCAACGCATGTCCGGACACCGACCCCCCTCCGAGGACTCCGCCACGGACGTGGTCCGCTGGGCCGCGTTCAGTTGCGTCCTCGTCCCCGTGGTCCTTGTCTGGTACGGCTCCTCGCTCGCCGGCGCCGCCGGGACGGCCCTCGGTCTCGCCGCTGTCACGGCCGTCTGCCGGGTCCTGCTGCGCCAGTCGGAGCGCGGCGCGGCGCGGTTGCTCGCGGAGGAGAGCGCCCCTCATCGTGGTCGTCGTCACAGGACCGGAACCGGGTCCCATCGAGGCGGTCGTCACACCGGAGGAAACTCACCGGTCGCTTGACCGGTTTCCGCGCACGGACCCGTATCTTTTCAGCCAACTTCCGGCCATGGCGCATCCCTTGCCCGGACCACCCCCCTCCCCCCGTTCGACCTGCACGGAAAGGGTCCCCGGGGCCCCCCGCACCCTACGTGGATTGGCCACTACGACGAGGCGCACTTCCCTGCACGGCCCGTGAGTGCAACGCTTCGTGATCGAATGCTTCACGCCAAGTTGCCATGTCGACAATGTGCCGGTTGCCGAACTGGTCACCCCGGCACCACTGGACACAGTAGATTCGATCTTGACGTCTTACGGCGGGGGACTCGTGCAGGACCGAGGGGAAACGTGCAGGAGCGACACAACCGAGGAGCCGCGACCACCGAGGGGGGCTTAGCAGTATGAGCCACGACTCCACTGCCGCGCCGGAAGCCGCGGCCCGGAAGCTTTCCGGGCGACGCCGCAAGGAGATCGTCGCGGTGCTGCTGTTCAGCGGCGGCCCCATCTTCGAGAGTTCCATACCGCTGTCGGTGTTCGGGATCGACCGCCAGGACGCCGGCGTACCGCGCTACCGACTGCTGGTGTGCGGCGGCGAGGAAGGCCCACTGCGGACCACAGGGGGCCTGGAACTCACCGCGCCACATGGCCTGGAGGCGATCTCACGGGCGGGCACGGTCGTCGTGCCGGCCTGGCGTTCGATCACCTCACCGCCGCCGGAGGACGCGCTCGACGCGCTGCGCCGGGCGCACGAGGAAGGCGCCCGCATCGTCGGGCTGTGCACCGGCGCCTTCGTGCTGGCCGCGGCGGGTCTGCTGGACGGCCGTCCCGCGACGACACACTGGATGTACGCACCGACGCTGGCCAAGCGCTATCCGTCGGTGCACGTGGATCCGCGCGAACTGTTCGTCGACGACGGCGACGTGCTCACGTCCGCCGGCACGGCGGCCGGAATCGATCTCTGTCTCCACATCGTGCGGACGGACCACGGCAACGAGGCGGCCGGGGCACTGGCCCGCCGACTCGTCGTGCCCCCGCGCCGATCGGGCGGCCAGGAGCGCTACCTCGACAGGTCTTTACCTGAGGAGATCGGCGCCGACCCGCTCGCCGAGGTCGTCGCCTGGGCGCTGGAGCACCTCCACGAGCAGTTCGACGTGGAGACGCTCGCCGCGCGCGCGTACATGAGCCGTCGTACCTTCGACCGCCGCTTCCGCTCGCTGACGGGTTCCGCCCCGTTGCAGTGGCTGATCACCCAGCGGGTGCTCCAGGCGCAGCGGCTGCTGGAGACGTCGGACTACTCGGTGGACGAGGTCGCGGGCCGCTGCGGCTTCCGTTCGCCGGTGGCGCTGCGCGGGCACTTCCGCCGCCAGCTGGGCTCGTCGCCGGCGGCGTACCGGGCGGCGTACCGGGCGCGGCGTCCGCAGAGCGACAAGCCGGCCGACAGTGACGGAGTGGGCGGACCACTGGGCCCGGCGCCCGTCCTCCATCCGGACAGCGGCCCGGTCCCGATCCAGTCCCGGCGTACGGCGGCGGCGAGCTCGCTGGGCCCGGCGGCCCAGCTCTCGGCGAGCCTGCCGGGGCAGCGGAGCGGATCGTAACGGCGCACTGAGACGCCGGACGGGGTGAGGGAACTCATCCCGTCCGGCGTTCCGTCATGAGCCGGGGCCCGCTGCGACGCCGGGCATCCCAAAAGGCGACGTCAGCTTTAGGGTGGTCGCATGAACGATCGCATGGTGTGGATCGACTGCGAGATGACCGGCCTCTCGCTGTCCGACGACGCGCTCATCGAGGTTGCCGCCCTCGTCACCGACTCCGAGCTGAACGTACTCGGCGAAGGAGTGGACATCGTCATCCGACCGCCGGACCGGGCGCTGGAGACGATGCCGGAGGTGGTGCGTCAGATGCACACCGCGTCCGGGCTGCTCGACGAACTCGCCGCCGGCACGACGCTGGCCGACGCCGAGGAGCAGGTCCTCTCCTATATCCGCGAGCACGTCAAGGAGCCCGGCAAGGCCCCGCTGTGCGGCAACTCGGTCGGCACGGACCGCGGCTTCCTGCTCCGGGACATGCCGACGCTGGAGGACTACCTGCACTACCGGATCGTGGACGTCTCCTCGGTGAAGGAGCTGGCCCGGCGCTGGTACCCGCGGGCGTACTTCAACAGCCCCGAGAAGAACGGCAACCACCGCGCCCTCGCCGACATCCGCGAGTCCATCGTGGAACTGCGCTACTACCGCGAGGCCGTCTTCGTACCGCAGCCCGGGCCCGACTCGGACACCGCGAAGACGATCGCCGCGAAGTACGTCCTGCCTGCTCAGTAGGCGTGTCAGGGAGCGCCGGAGGGGCGCCGTAAAAGCCGTGCGCGAGCACCCCTTCGGACCCTGTACACTTTTTCTCGGCCGGTCGGAAACGACGGAAACAGATCACCGGTCATGGTGGGTGTAGCTCAGCTGGTAGAGCACCTGGTTGTGGTCCAGGATGCCGCGGGTTCGAGTCCCGTCACTCACCCTGAGTAATCAGCCGGTGACCTCGGTACAGAGGTCACCGGCTGATTCATTTGTCCCCCGGGAGCCCGCGTGCACGCCGAACCCATTCGCACCGCCCGCCTCGACCTCCTCCCCCTGCGTGTGGACCACGCCGAGGAGATGTCCGCCGTGCTCTCCGATCCGGCCCTGCACACGTTCATCGGCGGCGCGCCCCTGACGGTCGAGGAACTGACGGCGCGCTACGAACGCCTGGTCACCGGTTCCCCGCACCCGAACGTCACCTGGCTCAACTGGGTTCTGCGCAGCCACGCCGACGGGGCTCTGATCGGCACCGTCCAGGCCACAATCACCGGCCGCCACGAGGCGGAGATCGCCTGGATCATCGGCACCCCCTGGCAGGGCCGCGGCCTCGCCTCCGAGGCGGCCCGGAGCCTGGTCACCTGGCTGGTCCGCCACTACGTCCGCACGATCGTCGCCCACATCCACCCCGACCACACGGCCTCCGCCACCGTGGCAACAGCAGCAGGCCTGACCCCGACCGAAGAGGAACACGACGGCGAGACGGTCTGGCGCCTGTCACTGAACGCGTGAGGCCGCCGCCAACTACGGGCCCGGGGTGACAAGTTCGCCCCCGTAGTGCCGCCGATCCCGCCTCACGACGACGCTCGCTCCACCAACTCCGTGGCCAGTACCACCTGTCGGCGTTCCAGTTCGCGGGACGCGGCCGGGCGGCGGTCCGCGATCTCGGTGAGGAGGAGGTCGATCATGTGGCGGCCCATTTCGGCGATGGGCTGGCGGACGCTGGTGAGCGGTGGCTCCATGTGGCGGGCGATCGCGGAGTCGTCGTAGCCGACGAGGGCGACGTCGTCGGGGATGCGGCGGCCCGCCTCGCGGAGCGCCTGGCGGGCGCCGGCCGCCGTGACGTCGGAGGCGGCGAAGACCGCGTCCACGTCGGGGGCGCGGGCGAGCAGCCTCGCCATCGCCCGGGTGCCGCCCTCCTCCGTGAAGTCGCCGGCCTCGATCAGCGCCTCGTCCACCGCCACGCCCGCCTCGCGCAGTGCGTCCCGGTAACCGTCGATACGGCGCTGGGCACCGTACACGTCGAGGCGACCGGTGATGTGCGCTATGCGGGTGCGACCACGGGACAGCAGATGCTCCACCGCCTGGCGGGCACCGCCGTAGTTGTCCGAGTCCACCGAGGGCAGCGTCTCCCCCGCCGAGCGCGGGCCGCTGATGACCGCCGGTATCTCCAGCTGGGAGAGCAGGTCCGGCAGCGGGTCGTCGGCGTGCACCGAGACCAGCAGGACACCGTCCACCCGGTGCGCCGCCAAGTACTGGGCCAGGCGCCGCCTTTCACGGTCGTTGCCCGCGAAAATCAGCAGCAGCTGCATCTCCGTCTCGGACAGCTCGGCCGCCACGCCCTTCAGCATGTCCGAGAAGTACGGCTCCGCGAAGAACCGGGTCTCCGGCTCGGGGACGACGAGCGCGATCGCGTCCGTGCGGTTCGCCGCCAGGGCCCGCGCCGCCGTGTTCGGGACGTAGCCGAGCTCCGTGACCGCCGCCTCCACCGCCGCACGGGTCGCGTCACTGACCCGCGGCGAGCCGTTGATCACCCGGGAGACCGTGCCGCGGCCGACTCCGGCACGCGCGGCCACCTCTTCGAGGGTCGGCCGGCCACCGCTCCGGCCCCGCGCTCCGTGGCTTGCCATTGGCTCCGCCCTCCACCGTCGTCATCACGCTGGCCTGGAATCTAACAGCCCCGTCGAACCCCCGAGCGCCCCCGGGGGCGGCCACCTGCGGACCTCCGCCGGCGACTCGGTGGCCTTGCGCGCACCGACCGGACAGGCTGAAAGTGGTCGGCCGGTGTTCGACGTCCGAGTTAGTTAACAGGCCGATAACCGAAGACATATCTCCGTGCCGACTCCCTTGACACCCCCGCCCAGACCGGCGAGTCTTCAACTCATCACTGGTGGGAGCGCTCCCACAGTACCTGACACATACACATCCCGCACGTTCCCCGCCCGAGCCGCCGCGAGAACTAACGGGCCCAACAATGCAGTTGGCCGGGGGGTCGGCACGTCAGGGCAACAGGAGGACTCAATGCGAGCACGTACCCGAACCGCCCGTCGCAGGGTGGTGGTCCTCGCGGCCGTAGCGTCGCTGGGCGCCGGGCTGCTGGCCGGCTGTGCCGACGACGGTAAGGACGACGAGGGAGGATCGTCGTCCGGGGGCGGCGGCGGCAAGACCAAGATCACGCTCGGCCTCTTCGGCACCGCCGGCTTCGAGGAGTCCGGCCTGTACAAGGAGTACGAGAAGCTCCACCCGGACATCGACATCCAGCAGACCGTCGTGGAGCGCAACGAGAACTACTACCCCGCGCTGATCAACCACCTCACCACCAACAGTGGTCTCCAGGACATCCAGATGGTCGAGGTCGGCAACATCGCCGAGATCGTCGGGACCCAGTCGGACAAGCTGCTCGACCTGTCGAAGTACGGCAAGAAGAGCGACTACCTCGAGTGGAAGTGGGAGCAGGCCACCACCAAGGACGGCGCGACCATCGGCGTCGGCACCGACATCGGCCCGATGGCCATCTGCTACCGCACGGACCTGTTCAAGGCGGCCGGTCTGCCCACCGACCGCGAGGAGGTCGGCAAGCTGTGGGCCGGCGACTGGAACAAGCTGGTCGACGTCGGCAAGCAGTACAAGGCGAAGGGCCCCAAGGGCACCACCTTCCTGGACTCCCCCGGCGGTCTGCTCCAGGCGATCGTCAGCGGTGAGAAGGAGCGGTTCTACGACGCTTCCGGCGAGGTCATCTACAAGACGAACCCGGCCGTCAAGAACGCCTTCGACCTCACGGCCCAGGCCGCCGAGGACGGGCTGATCGGCAACCAGACGCAGTTCCAGCCCGCCTGGGACACGACCATCGCCAACAGCAAGTTCGCGGCGATGTCCTGCCCGCCGTGGATGCTCGGCTACATCAAGGGCAAGTCGAAGCCCGAGTCGGCCGGCAAGTGGGACATCGCCCAGGCGCCGAAGTCCGGCAACTGGGGCGGGTCCTTCCTGACCGTGCCCAAGTCCGGCAAGAACACCGAGGAGGCCGCGAAGCTGGCCGCCTGGCTGACCGCGCCGGCGCAGCAGGCCAAGCTCTTCGGCGTCCAGGGCAGCTTCCCGAGCACCCCGGCCGCGTACGACTCGACCGAGGTGAAGAGCGCCAAGAACGACATGACCGGTGACGCGCCCATCGGCACGATCTTCGCCGAGGCCGCCAAGAACATCCCCGTGCAGACGATCGGCCCGAAGGACCAGATCATCCAGCAGGGCCTGACCGACAACGGCGTCGTCCTGGTGACCCAGGGCAAGTCCGCCAAGGACGCCTGGAACAACGCCGTGAAGACCATCGACAACAACCTGGACCAGTGACCCGTATGACCACTGGGCACGAAACCGCCGCCGCGCCCCCCGCCAAGGAGGGGGGCGCGGCCCCGGCCCGCCCGCCCGCTGGGCGCTCCGACGACGAGCGCCGCCGGGCCCGGCTGTCACGGCGCTGGCAGCGCGACATGCGCTGGAGCCCGTACGCCTTCGTCTCGCCGTTCTTCCTGCTGTTCCTGGCGTTCGGCCTGTTCCCGCTGATCTACACCGGCTGGGCCTCGCTGCACCAGGTGGAGCTGACCGCGCCCACCGACATGAACTGGGTGGGCTTCAAGAACTACACGCGGATCTTCGACGACGACTTCTTCTGGAACGCGGCGAAGAACACGCTGACCATCGGGATCATCTCGACGGTGCCGCAGCTGCTGATGGCGATGGGCCTCGCGCACATCCTCAACTACAAGCTGCGTGCCTCGACCTTCTACCGGGTCGCGATGCTCGCCCCGTACGCAACGTCGATCGCCGCCGCCTCGCTCGTCTTCGTCCTGCTCTTCGGCCGTGACTACGGCATGATCAACTGGATGTTGAACCAGGTCGGCATAGACAACATCGACTGGCAGAACGACAAGTGGGCCTCGCAGATCGCGGTCTCCAGCATCGTCATCTGGCGGTGGACCGGATACAACGCGCTGATCTACCTGGCGGCGATGCAGGCGATCCCGCAGGACCTGTACGAGTCCGCGGCCCTGGACGGGGCCAGCCGCTGGAAGCAGTTCCTCCATGTGACGCTGCCCGCGCTGCGGCCGACGATCCTGTTCACGGTGGTCGTCTCCACCATCGGTGCCTCCCAACTCTTCGGCGAGCCACTGCTGTTCGGCAAGGGGCCCTCAGGCGGAGCCCAGCACCAGTTCCAGACGCTCGGCCTGTATCTGTACGAGCAGGGCTGGGTCAACCAGCACCTGGGCCGTGCCTCCGCGATCGCCTGGACGATGTTCCTGATCCTCATCGTCATCGGGATCGTCAACTACGTCATCTCGCGCCGGCTGCGCGCCAGTAGTTAGGAGAACCGGCCGTGACGACGACACTGACTCCGCCCACCGACACGCCCCCGCAGAAGGCCAAGCGGGTACGGCGTCCCAAGGCCGCCAGGGCGGGCGGCACCCTGCACGGCGGCCCGATCGCGTATCTGATCCTGGTCCTGTTCACGCTCGTCTCGCTGTTCCCGCTGGTGTGGACAGCGATCGCCGCTTCCCGCGACAACCAGCGGCTCGCGCAGAACCCACCACCGTTCTGGTTCGGTTCAGGACTCTTCGACAAGCTCGAACTCGCCTGGACCGACGCCAACCTGGGCGAGGCGTTCGTCAACACCACGTTCGTGGCGGGGGTTTCGTCGATCACCATCGTCTTCCTGTCGACGATCGCCGGGTTCGCCTTCGCCAAGCTGCGGTTCAAGGGCCGCAACGCCATGATGCTGATCGTGATCGGCACGATGATGGTGCCGCCGCAGCTGAGCGTGATCCCGCTGTACATGCTGGTCGCCGAGCTCAACTGGGCCGACCAGCTCCAGGCGGTGATCCTGCCCTCGCTGGTCAGCGCGTTCGGTGTGTTCTTCATGCGGCAGTACCTGCTCCAGGCGCTGCCCGACGAGATCATCGAGGCGGCCCGGGTCGACGGCGCGAGCAGCTGGCGGGTGATCTGGCACGTGGTGTTCCCGGCCGCCCGGCCCGCGATGGCCGTGCTCGGCATGCTGATGTTCGTGCAGACCTGGAACGACTTCCTGTGGCCGTTCCTGGTGCTCACCCAGCACGGCAATCCGACCGTGCAGGTCGCGGTCGCGGGTCTGGGCAGCGGCTACACGCCCGACCAGTCCCTGATCATGGCCGGCGCGCTGCTCGGCACGCTGCCGCTGCTCATCGTCTTCGCGATCTTCGGCAAGCAGATCGTCGGCGGCATCATGCAGGGCGCTGTCAAGGGCTGATCCCCTTTCTTCCCAGGGGCCGGGTCACCGCCGCCTCGGCCCCTTTCCCTCCCCCCATCTACCCGTCGGTCTCCACGACCTCCAATGGGAGCGCTTCCATGCCTGAACCCGCAACGCCGGCGACCCCGGTGACCTTTCCCCCCGCCTTCCTCTGGGGCGCCGCGACCTCGGCGTACCAGATCGAAGGGGCGGTGCGGGAGGGCGGCCGTACGCCCTCGATCTGGGACACCTTCAGTCATACGCCCGGCAAGACCGCGGGCGGCGAGCACGGTGACATCGCTGTCGACCACTACCACCGCTACCGCGACGACGTGGCGATGATGGCGGACCTCGGCCTGAACGCGTACCGCTTCTCGATCTCCTGGTCCCGGGTGCAGCCGACGGGCCGGGGCCCGGCGGTCCAGGTCGGTCTGGACTTCTACCGCCGGCTGGTGGACGAGCTGCTCGACAAGGGCATCAAGCCGGCCGTCACCCTCTACCACTGGGACCTGCCGCAGGAGCTGGAGGACGCGGGCGGCTGGCCGGAGCGTGACACGGCGTACCGGTTCGCGGAGTACGCGCAGATCGTCGGCGAGGCGCTCGGCGACCGGGTGGAGCAGTGGATCACCCTCAACGAGCCCTGGTGCAGCGCGTTCCTGGGGTACGCGTCGGGCGTGCACGCGCCCGGTCGTACGGACCCGGCGGCCTCGCTGAAGGCGGCGCATCACCTGAACCTGGCCCACGGGCTGAGCGCTTCGGCCCTGCGCTCGGTGATGCCGGCCCGCAACTCGATCGCGCTGAGCCTCAACTCCTCGGTGGTGCGCCCCCTTACGCAGGACCCGGCGGACCTGGCCGCGGCCCGGAAGATCGACGACCTGGCCAACGGGGTCTTCCACGGCCCGATCCTGCACGGCGCCTACCCGGACTCGCTGTTCGCGGCGACGGAGCTGCTCACCGACTGGTCCTACGTCCAGGACGGCGACCTGCGGGCGATCAACCAGCCGCTGGACGCGCTGGGCCTCAACTACTACACGCCTGCGCTGGTCTCGGCCGCGGACAACGACCTCGCCGGTCCGCGCGCGGACGGTCACGGCGCGAGCGACTTCTCCCCGTGGCCGGCCGCGGACGACGTGACGTTCCATCAGACTCCGGGCGAGCGCACGGAGATGGGGTGGACGATCGACCCGACCGGTCTGCACGACCTGATCATGCGCTACACGCGCGAGGCCCCGGGCCTGCCCCTCTACATCACCGAGAACGGCGCCGCCTACGACGACAAGCCCGACCCCGACGGCAAGGTCCACGACCCCGAGCGCATCTCCTACCTCCACGGCCACCTCGCCGCGGTCCGCCGCGCGGTCTCGGACGGCGCGGACGTCCGCGGCTACTACCTGTGGTCCCTGATGGACAACTTCGAGTGGGCGTACGGCTACGAGAAGCGCTTCGGCGCGGTCTACGTCGACTACTCCACCCTCGCGCGTACGCCGAAGTCGAGCGCCCTCTGGTACGGCCAGGCGGCCCGCACCGGCACGCTGCCTCCGGTACCGGAGGTCTGACGGGGGCCCGGACCGTCACAGGACGGGGGAGAGGGGCGCGGCATCCGAGGGGGATGCCGCGCCCCGGCCCGTGGGGGGCGTTGTCTGCCGGCCGTCAGTTGTGGGCGGTCAGTTGTAGGCCGTCAGTTGTAGGCCGCGAAGGCCTTCGAGAAGGCATGCTCGCTCTGGAGGATGGAGCTGCACGTGGCGTCGGCGTGGTTCTTGGCGCCGCCGGCGCACTGCTTGTCACGGGTGCCCGACCACATCGACAGCCAGCCGAGGCCCTTGGACTTGGCGAAGTTCACCAGCTGGGTGGCGTCCTCGACCTTGAAGATCTCGGTGGTGACGTCGTTGACGCCGATCATGGGGGTCAACGCGACGGCCTTCCAGGCGGCGCTGTCGGAGAGCCCGAGGACGCTCTTGACCTGGGCCTGGGTGGCGGTGGCGGCCTGTTCGGCGTAGGTGCCCATGTCGCCGCTGTACGCCGGGCCGTAGTCCATCGCCATGATGTTGACGGTGGCGATGTCGACGTTGTTCTGCTTCGCGTTCGACAGGAGGTCCACGCCGGCCTGCGTCAGGCCCTCCGGCATCACCGGGAGGGTGAAGGAGACGTCCAGGTCCGGGTGGGCCTGCTGGAGCTTGGCTATCGCCTGGGCGCGGCGGGTGTTGGCCGCGGTGTCGGGGAGCGCGCCGCCCTCGACGTCGAAGTCGACCTTGGTGAGGTCGTAGGCGGCCACGGCCTTCTCGTACGCCGCCGCCAGCGCGGTCGCCGACGAGCAGGTCGTCGCCAGCTCCGAGCCCGCCGCGCCCCCGAACGACACCCGGACATCGCCGCCCTTGGCGCGCAGCGCGCCGATCTGGGCGGCCACGGCGTCGCTCGCGAGGTCGGTCACGCCGCCCCACTTCGGGGTGCAGCCGCCGCCGTCGGTGATGAAGGCGAGGTTGTAGTCCTTCACGCCGGTGGCCGCCGCGGTGGCGACCAGGTCGAAGGCCGGGTAGAGGGAGGTGTCGACGTAGGGCGCGAAGCCGGCGCTCGTGGTCGTGCCGGTGCCGGTGCTGCTGGTCGCGGACGGGGAGGCGGTGGGGGTGGGGGTGGCTGTCGGGGTCGCCGTCTGCGTGGGGCGGCCGGTCGGTTCGGGGGTGGCCGTGTCGTCCGCGGAGCACTCGGCGCCGTCCACGAGACAGCCGCTCGGGTCGCCGGTGCCGTTGACGACGAAGCCGACGGTGACCGACTCGCCGGCGGCGAGGCCGTCGGTGTCCCACTTCGGGGGCGTCACGGTGACGTGCCGCCCGCTGACGGCCGACTCGGCGTTCCACAGGGAGCTCAGCCTCGCGCCCGAGGGCAGGTCGAACTCCAGCTTCCAGTCGGCGTCCGTCCCGCCGCTGTTGTTCGTCACGACGTACTGGGCGGTGTAACCCGTCGACCAGTCACTGGTCTTCGTGTACGCCGCCCCGATGCCGGCCGCCTGGGCGGTGCCGGTGAGGAGGATCGCGCCACCGCCGACCACGGCCGCGGCGACGGCCCCGGCGATCACCTTGTTTCTGCCGCTGACCTTGCGCCGGTGCGTGCTCATCGCGTGCCTGCCTTCGTGGTTCGGGGGTGGGGTGCGGCAGCACGCTAGCGAGCCCGAATCGGGCAAATGACCTGTTCAGGACGGGGGTTGGAGATCTTAGGGCGCGCTTAAGGATGGGATCGGGGACGGTTAAAGGTCGAGACCAATCTGCCGGTACGGCGTCTGCGCACCCGGTGCCCCCGGCGCTCGGGCGCCCGCCCGTCCAGCTGGATCCAGATCCGCACCTCGGTGCCGCCCAGCACCGACGAACCGATCCGCACATCGCCGCCGGTCTCCTCCGCGAGCCGCCGCACGATGTCCAAGCCAAGCCCGGTCGAGCCCGCGCTGCCCGACCCGCGCCCCCGGGCCATCGCCGCCTCGGGGTCGCGTATGCCGGACCCCGCGTCGGAGACCAGCACGATCACCGCGTCCTCCCCGTTGTGCACGTCCACCGCGAAGGCGGTGCCCTCCGGGGTGTGCCGGAAGACGTTGCCGAGCAGGGCGTCGAGGGCTGCCGCGAGGTCGGCGCGGGCCACGGGTATGCGCACCGGCCGCTCCACGCCGGCCACCCGCACCTTGCGGCCCTCGTCCTCGGCGAGCGCCGACCAGAACGCCATCCGCTCCCGCACCACCTCGGCGGCATCGCACCCGGCGCCTGGCCCGGCGGCCGCGGTCTGCGGCTTGGCCTCCCGCGCCGTACGGATGATGGTGTCGACCTCGCGCTCCAGCTGGGCCACCGCGGCCCGGGTCTGCTCGGCGGCGGGCCCGTCCCCGAGCGAGGCCGCGTTGAGCCGCAGCACGGTCAGCGGTGTACGGAGCCGATGGGACAGGTCGGCCGCCAACTCCCGCTCGTTCGCCAGCAGTTGTACGACCTGGTCGGCCATGGAGTTGAACGCGACCGCCGCCAGCCGCAGTTCCGTCGGCCCCTCCTCCGGCACCCGCGAACCCAGCTTCCCCTCTCCCAGTTCGTGCGCGCCCTCGACGAGTCGCTGCGCGGGCTGCACCATCCGTACGCCCAGCCGGTCGGCGACCGCGACCGAGCCGACGATCAGCGCGAGGCCGACCCCGGCGAGCACCGCCCACGCCGTGGCGACGCCGTTGCTCACCTCGGACTCGGGGACGTACACCTCGACGACCGCGATCTCTCCGGAGCTCAGCGCGACCGGCTGGAGCAGGGTGGAGCCGCCGCCCACCTCGCTGGTGGAGGCGCGGCCCAGTTTCCGGACGGTCGCGATGTCACCGTCGGCGGCCCGCTGCCGCCCGATGTCGACGGCCTTGGCGCCGGCGGCCGCCGGTATGTGCACGGCCATCTCCGCCTCCGAACCGGCGGAGGCGACGACCCGCTCCAGCTGGTCCCGGTCGGTGGTGATGGACAGGGCGGGGGCCACGGCCGCGGCCTCCCGCTCGGCGTTGGAGAAGGCGCGGTCCCGGGCCATCTCCTTGATGACGAGTCCGAGCGGGATCGCGAAGGCGACCACGACCATGGTGGTGACCGCCAGACAGACCTTGACGAGTGCCCACCTCATCGCAGCGGCTCCCCACCGGGTGGCTCCAGCTTCACCCCGACGCCCCGCAGGGTGTGCAGATACCGCGGCCGCGCGGCGGTCTCGCCCAACTTCCTTCGCAGCCAGGACAGATGGACGTCGATGGTCTGGTCGTCGCCGTAGGTCTGCTGCCACACCTCGGCGAGGAGTTCCTTGCGGGGGACGACGACACCGGGGCGGCCGGCGAGGAAGGCGAGCAGGTCGAACTCGCGGCGGGTGAGGTCGAGGCGGACGCCGTCCAGTTCGGCCTGGCGGCGCAGCGGGTCGACGGTGAGGCCGCCGACGCGGATCACGGACTCGGGCGGTGCCTCGCCGCCGCCGGCCCGGGACCGTCGCAGGACCGCGGCCATCCGCGCGGAGAGGTGCTCGACGGAGAACGGCTTGGTCAGGTAGTCGTCCGCGCCCGCGTTGAGCAGTCGGACGATCTCCGTCTCGTCGTCCCGTGCGGTGGCGATGATCACAGGGACGTCGGTGATGCCGCGCAGCATCTTCAGCGCCTCGGAGCCGTCCAGGTCGGGCAGGCCGAGGTCGAGGATGACCACGTCGAAACGGTGATGGGCGACCTCGCGCAGCGCCTCCAGTGCCGTACCGACACTGCGCACGATGTGCGCGGCGTCGGTGAGATGCCGGATGAGCGCCGAGCGTACGAACTGGTCGTCCTCGACCACGAGCACACTTGCCATGCGCCGCACCGTACGCCATGCGGGTCAGCCCCATCCGGTGCCTGTGGACAACTCGGATCTGTGGACAACGGGTGGGACGGGTGAGGCAGTATGGCCCGCGATGCGCAGAGGACTCATACACGTACTGGCTTGGTCGCTCGCCACGGGCGCGGCGGTCACGCTGTCGTGGTGGGGTGTCCACACGGTGATGGCGGGCACGGCCTACGACCCTCCGCGCGCCCTGCCGATCACGGCGGCGGACGCGACGACGCAGGAGTCCAAGCCGCTGGCCTCGTCCACGGCCCGGCCGACCCCGTCGAAGAGCCCGTCACAGGGCCCGGCGCGGAAACCGTCCCCGGCGCCGACGCCGTCGAGGACGCCCGACGCCTCCCCTTCTCCCACCCCGTCGGGCCAGGTCAGGAGCTACGACACCGAGGGTGGGCGCGCGGTGTTCGACCTCGGCGAGGCCTCCGCGACGCTGGTGTCGGCGACGCCGGCCGCGGGCTGGTCGATGCAGGTGTGGAAGACGGAGACGTGGATCCGGGTGGAGTTCGCCTCGGGCGCGGACCGGGTGTCGGTGTTCTGCACATGGCACGACAGCGCGCCCCGGGTGGAGGTCGGGACCTACTAGTCGGGACGTACTAGCGGAACACCGAGGGCGGGGGTGCCGGGGAGGCGACCGCCGCCGTGTCCGTCACCGGTGCCGCGCCTCCCGTGAAGTCGGTGAGGGGCTTGCCGTGTTCGACGCGGCCCGGGTGGGGGTCGGAGGCGGCTCGGCGGGTGAGTTCGGGGACGGGGAGCGGGGCGTCGGAGGCGACCAGGACCGCGTTGCCGAAGCGTTTGCCGCGCAGGACCGTGGGGTCGGCGATGAGGGCCAGGTGCTCGAAGCGGGCGGCGGCTGTCGCGATCTGGCCGCGCAGATGGGCGAGCGGGGGGCCGTCTGCGAGGTTGGCGGCGTAGACGGCGGCGGGCTTGAGGGCTCGGCGGACCTCGTCGAGGAACTCCGTCGAGGTCAGATGGGCGGGGGTGCGGGCTCCGCTGAAGACGTCCGCGATGACGAGGTCGGCCCAGCCGTCGGGCACCTTGGCGAGCCCTTCGCGGGCGTCCGTGGAGCGCACCCTGATCCGGGCGCCGGGGTCCAACGGCAGCTCGCGGCGGACCAGTCGGACGAGAGCCTCGTCGCGCTCGACGACCTGCTGGGTGGAGCGGGGGCGGGTGGCGGCGACGTACCGCGCGAGGGTGAAGGCGCCGCCGCCGAGGTGTACGGCGTGGACGGGCTTGCCGGGCGGGGCGACGAGGTCGATGACGTGCCCGAGGCGCCGCTGGTACTCGAAGGCGAGGTGCGCCGGGTCGTCCAGGTCGACGTGCGACTGCGGTGCCCCGTCGATGAGCAGCGTCCAGGCACGCGCGCGTTCCCGGTCGGGTATGAGCTCGGCGAGACCGCCGTCGACGGCCTCCACGACGGCTTCGACGACCGCTTGGCCGCGCCGGCCGCTCCTGGACTTTCCCATGGGCCCATTGTCGCAAGGGGCGGAGGGCGGCGCCGCCGGGAGGGCGTCAGCGGCAGTTGTCGGCCGCCTCGATCAACCGGGCCGCCTCCCCCAGCGCCGCGCGCAGCACCGCCGGGTCCGTCGCGAGCTCCGCCTCTCCGGGGGGCAGCAGCCAGTCGGAGCCCGCCACGGGCGGCTCGGGGTTCAGTCGCAGCCCCCGCCCGTCGGTCTCCGTACAGGTGCTGCCCGGGACGTCCCACGCCGCCGCGGTGCCCGGCGGGACCACGAAGCCGAGGGTGTCGCCCCCGTCGTCGTGCAGTACGGGGCCCACCGCGTCCCCTGATCCGCCGCGCCGCAGGATGTCGACCGCCTCCAGCCCCTGCCGGGTCGGCACCGTGACGAGGTCGCACCCGGCCTCCGGGGTCGGTGGCTCGCTGCACTCCGTCAGCGGCAGACACACCTCGATGCTCTGACTGGTCTCCATCCCGGCCTCCACCACGGAACCCCTCCTCGTAACGAGCGGGTCGGGAGACGGGCGGCTCCCGGTCCTGTGTGGTTCAACGCGCGACGGCGTCAACGGCTACGGCACAAGTCAGCCGCAAAGGATGGCAGTTCATGGCAGATCCAGGATGAGATATCCGGTTTGTAGCCAAACCCCGCGTGGCGGGTCCGTCACAGCGGGTACGTTCTTGCCCGCTGGAAAAAGGGTGTCACACGTACAACTCACCCCGAATCCGGCATGGTTCGACGGTTCGCACGAGAGGACCCGGCCATGGCGTCGTCAACGATGACCTCGTCCCAGTCCCCCAGGCCGCCACGGCCGAACCTCGCGTTCCGGGAGTTGCGCGGACAGCGCTCCCCGGCCGAGTTCGCCGCGGCGGTACGACGGGCCGCCCGCGAGATCGGCGAGCGGGTCAGCTGCGACGCGCGCTATGTGGGCCGGGTCGAGGCGGGCGAGATCCGCTGCCCCAACTACGCGTACGAGCGGGTGTTCCTGCACATGTTCCCCGGCCGCACGCTCACCGACCTGGGGTTCGCGCCCCGCTCGTCCGTACGCGGACGCGGAGCGCGCGCCACCGAGGTCGCGCCCCCGGCACCCGGCGCGAGACCCGTGCACGCCACGGGTGAGACGTGGGGGGCGTACGAGCCGTATGACACGCAGGACCCCTACGAGACGTACGACAACGAGGAGAGCGACGTGCTGCGTCGCGCATTCATGACCGGCGGGGGCGCCACGGTGGCCGCCGCCTCACTGAGCCCCATCGGGCTCGCCTTCGACGCCACGGCGGCACAACGCCCCGTGCGCAGGGTCGGGGCGGGCGAGGCGGACGCCCTGGAAGAAGCGGTCCGCAGGATCCGGGTGCTGGACGACCGGCACGGCGCGGACGGGCTGTACCGGCGCGCGGCGGCCCCGTTGCGCGCCGCGTACGCGCTGCTGGACGCCGGTGCGACCCGGCAGACCACCGCCGACCGGCTGCACTCGGGCGCGGGTGAACTCGCCATCTCGGTGGGCTGGCTCGCGCACGACTCGGGCCGCTACGACGACGCGCGCTCGCACTACGCGGAGGCGCTCGCGACCGCCCGGATGACCGGCGACCCCGCCCTGGAGTCGCACGCCTTCTGCAACACGGCGTTCCTCGCGCGCGACGCGGGACGTCCGCGGGAGGCGTTGCGCGCCGCGCAGGCCGCGCAGCGGGTCGGGCGCGTCCTCGGCTCCGACCGGCTGATGTCGCTGCTCGCGCTGCGCGAGGCGGGCGGCTGGGCCGGACTCGCCGACCGCACCGGCTGCGAACAGGCACTGGCCCGCGCCCAGGCCCTCTACGAACGGGGCCCGTCGGACGCCGACCCCGAGTGGATGAGCTTCTACGGCGAGGCCGAGCTGGAGGGCCTGGAGGCGCAGTGCTGGTCGTCCCTGGGCGACTGGCCGCGCGCGGCACGGCACGCGCGCCGGGCGGCGCAGCTCCAGGATCCGCACTTCACCCGGAACATCGCCCTGTACACGGCCGAGCTGGCGGACGACCTCGCGCGCGGCGGGCGCCCCGACGAGGCCGCGACGGCGGGGATGCGGGTGCTGGATCTGCTGGGCCAGGTCCAGTCGTCCCGGGTCCAGTCGATGCTGGCGGGGACGGCCCGGGTGCTGCTGCCGCACCGGCGGGCCTCCGGGGTCTCCACGTTCCTGGAACGGCACGCGGGTCTGCCCAGATCCGCCTAAGCGCTCCGCTGGAAGTGCCGCGTGGTGCCGTCGTTCGGCTGCGGTGCCGTTGTGGCTGGTCGCGCCCACGCGGCGGAGCCGCATATGTCACAGCCCCGCGCCCCTTGAGCGCATTGCCGAACCGTAGTCGACTTCGCCCAGCCTGCTTAGCCGACCAGATGTCCCAGGTCGTTCCAGCTCTCGACGGCCGGCTCCCCGTAGGCCCAGCCCAGCACCGACAGCGAGGTGGGGTTCAGGCGGATGCGGGCGGCGAAGTCCAGCGGCAGGCCCAGCCAACGTGCCCCGATGGAGCGCAGGATGTGCCCGTGCGCGAAGACCAGGACGTCCCGGTCCGCCGCGCGGGCCCAGGCGACCACCTCGTCCGCGCGGGCCGTCACCTCGGCGAGGCTCTCGCCCTCGGGGACACCGTCGCGCCAGATGAGCCAGCCGGGTCGAATGGCCTGGATGTCGTCCGGCGTCATACCCTCGTACGCGCCGTAGTCCCACTCCATGAGCGTGTCCCAGTCGGTCGCGCGCTCGCCGAACCCGGCGAGTTCGCACGTCTCACGCGCGCGTGACAGTGGGCTGGTGCGCACCTCGACACCAGCTAGACCGTCGAGTGGCGCCCGGTGCAGACGCTCCCCGAGGAGCTTCGCACCACGGCGGCCCTCCTCCAGGAGGGGCACATCGGTCCTGCCGGTGTGTTTCCCGGCCAGCGACCACTCGGTCTGTCCGTGCCGGGCCAGCAGGATGCGCGGTGCCATGGGATGAGGAACCTTTCAGGGAAAAACACGGGCGGGCCACCCCCATCATCCCGCACCCTGTGCGGGGGCAACCCGCCGGGCGATCTCTGCGTCCTAGAGGGCCGAGGCCCCTCGACAGGGCCAAAACACATACACCGTAAAGTGGTAAGACCGGGCAACCGGACGCCGCGACCAGAAGGGGGAGGCGATCGGATGCCGCACGCCGAGACACCAGGCATCGAGGCTGCCTCGCGAACCCGCCTGCGCTGGTGGACAGAGCTGCCGCTGCTCGTCCTGGTGTACGCCTGCTACTCGGCGGGCCGGCTCCTCGCGCGGGGCGACGTCACGCACGCCGTCGACCACGGTCTGGCGATCCTGAAGGTGGAGAAGTTCCTCCACATCAACGCGGAGCACCCGCTCAACCGCCTGTTCACCAGCCAGGCCTGGATCGGCGTACCGGCCGACTTCTGGTACGCGTCACTGCACTACGTGGTCACCCCGGCGATCCTGATCTGGCTCTTCCGGTCTCGCACGGTGCGCTACCGCGCCGCCCGCACCTGGCTGATGACCTCGACGTTCATCGGCCTGATCGGCTTCACCCTGCTGCCGACCTGCCCGCCGCGGCTGCTGTCGGAGAGCTACGGCTTCGTCGACACGATGGCCCAGTACAGCTCGTACGGCTGGTGGGGCGGCGAGGCGAGCGCGCCCCGGGGCATGGGCGGCATGACGAACCAGTACGCGGCCATGCCGAGCCTGCATGTGGGCTGGGCCCTGTGGTGCGGCGTCATGCTCTGGCGCTACGGCGGAACGCGTATGGCGAAGGCCGCCGGTGTCGCCTACCCGCTGATCACCACGATCGTGGTGATGGGCACCGCCAACCACTACTTCCTCGACGCGGTCGCGGGCGCCGCCGTCATGGGTGTCGGCCTGCTGCTGGCGCCGCTGGTGATGCGCGGCGCGGACCGGTTCAAGGCGCGCGCGGCAGTGGTCCTCACGCCTGCCGCGGCGAGCACTCCCGGCACTCAGGCCTCAATTGTCAGTGCCGGATGCCAGACTTCCGCGGGTGAGCGAATTCCACGGCAGCGCGAGTCACTCCTCGGAGCCGGAGCCGAGCCGAGTGCCTCTCCCACGGACGCGGGGGACGGCGCTCCGGCAACAGCTCGCTGAGCTGCGCGGTCCCGACGTACCGGCCAAGGCGCTGGATGCCCGCGCCCTGGCCGCCCTGGCCGCCAACCCGGGTTGCAGACGGCGCGCGATCCTCGACGGCGCCGGGGTGAACAAGGCGGCGCTGGCGGGCGCGCTCGGCTCGCCGTCGGCGTTCGGGCAGTCGCAGTTCGCGCTCACCCGGGGCAACGCCTTCGAGGCGAAGGTCAAGGCGGACGGCGGCGCGGAGCTGCTGCGGCTGGTCCACGAGCGGCTGGACCCGGCCGCCGAACCGCCCGTCGACGCGCGCGTGCCCGAGCTGACCGCGATCGGCCCCGAGGGGCGCACCGCGCGTACGGCGCTGGCGCTGCGCGAGGCCACCGAGGCGGCCGGCGCGTGGACGCTGCTCGACCACCCCATGCTCGCGCTGGACGTCGCGGGCTCCCCCGCCTTCCTGGAGCCGGACGCGGTGGTGGTGCACCCGGACGGCGGCTGGACGGTCGTGGAGATCAAGTCCTTCCCGATGCTGGACGGTTCCGCGGACCCGGCGAAGGTCGGCGCGGCCGCCCGGCAGGCGGCGGTGTACGTACTGGCGCTGGAGCAGGTCGCCGCGCGTCTCGACCCGGCGCCCGAGGTCCGCCACCGGGTGCTCCTGGTCTGCCCCAAGGACTTCTCCAACCTGCCCACCGCGTCCGCCGTCGACATCCGCAAGCAGCGCGCGGTGACCGACCGCCAGCTGGCCCGTCTCACCCGGATCCAGGACATCGCCGACACCCTCCCCGAGGGCACCTGCTTCGACCCCGCCCGGCCCGCCGAGGAGCTCACGGCGGCCGTCGAGTCGGTCCCGGCGACCTACGCGCCCGAGTGCCTGGCCGCCTGCGAGCTGGCCTTCCACTGCCGAGGCCGCTCCCGCGAGACCGGCGCGGTGACCTCCCTGGGCCGGTCCGTCCGCGCCGAGCTCGGCGGGCTGACCACCGTGGCGGACGTCCTGGCGGCGGCCCACGGCACGGCGGGCGACCCGCGGGACCCGGTGGTGGCGGCCCTGCGCAGAGCCGCGGAACTGCGGGCCGAGGCGCTGTCGGCGACGGGCACGGAGGCACCGGCATGTCACTGATCGCCACCCTCGCCCGTCTGGAGGCCGTCAGCACCGGCCGCGCCCAGCCCGCCGCCACGGTCCGGCATCGCCACCTCGCCGACCGCCCCCTGGTCTTCGTACCGCTCACCACCGCCGGTGAGGCCGGTGCCCCGCTCGGCGCGCTCGTCGGCACCGACCGGGACGCCCCGCGCCTGCTGGTCGTACCGCAGCCGCGCGACCGCGATCTCAGGTTCCAGTTCCTGGCCGAGCTGGCGGACGTCGTGCTGCCGTACGTGGACACGTACGCCGAGGACGTCGAGGCCGCCGAGCGCAACGAGACCGATCCGGAGACCGGCAAGCGGGTCAAGGTCGAGGTCGAGCTGTGCGCGGACGCCCCGCAGCTGATCGTGCCGAGCCGCGCGGGCATCGACTTCGTACGGCTGCTGGGCCGCTCCATGCGCTTTCGGCGTACGGCCGAGCAGGACCCGGAGGCCCCGCACCCCGCGCCGCCGCGCGTGCCGTTGCTGGGCCGGTGGCTGACCCACTTCGGGGAGCGGGCCCGCGTCCCCGGCTCCTCCCTGCTGCTCGCCACGACGGAGGTCCTGTCCCGGCACTGGGCGACCGGCCAGTCCACCCTGGAGGACCAGCACCTCGGCGCGCTGCTCGCCTGGATCGATCCCCCCGAGGGCGCGACCGGCGCCGAGGCCGCCCTGGAGGCGGAGCTCGGCCGGGACGCGAAGGGCCAGCTGCTGCATCCGCCCGCCGGCCCGGCCACCGACCCGGCGTTCGACAACAAGCTGCTCGCCCCCGCCATCGAGCGCTACGACCGCGCGCGGACCGCCCTGGCGGCCGCCGAGGACGGTCTGGAGGCGGACGACCGGCTCGGTGAACTCACCGGCGCCGAGCGTGAGATCAGGGAGCTGGTCGCGAGCCGGACCCGCCCCACCTGGGACGCGGTGTGGCGCGGCCTCGACCTGCTGCGGGCGCTGCCGGAGGGCACGCGCGTGCAGGAGCGCTGGACCCGGGACCGCTGGTCCTTCACCAGCCACCGCGACCGTGTCCTGGCCGGCGAGCCCCCGCAGCCGCGCCGCGACGACGCGGTGACCGCCGCCAACAAGCTCGCCACGCGCGAGCGCGAACAGGCCCGCCTGGAGGCGCAGGAGGCCCTGGACGACCCGTTGGTGATGGCGGGTCGGCGGCTGTCCGGGGAGGCGTTCGCGGGCGAGGTCACGGATGTCGTCATGGTGTACAGCGACGGCAAGCGCCCCAGCCCGCGCCCGCTGGTCACGGTCCGCACGGACGACCGGCCGCACCTCGCGGAGCGCGCGAAGGTGTACCGCTCCCTGAACGGCAAGCCGCAGTCGGCCGAGTTCGTCGGCCACGAGGACGACGGGGCGCTGCTCGTCCTGCGCGTCCTGGACAAGATGGGCCGTGGCAAGGAGCCCGAGGCCGGTTCCGTGCCGGAGAAGGGCGACCGGCTCTGCTTCACCCTGTTCGAGCACGAGCAGCGGGGCGGCGCGAAGCTGCCCGACCCGGAGGACACGCCCTGGACGCACGGCGGCCCGCCCGGTGAGGCCGTCCAGGAGGCCGCCGATCGTCCGACCGAGGAGGACGTCCTGTGACCACGGTCTTCGATCCCGGCGCGGCCGCCGCGCAGGCCACCGACGCGATCCTCCACCACACCCTGCACAGCGATCGGCGCGGTGTCGTCGTGGACTCCCCGCCCGGGGCCGGCAAGTCCACGCTGGTCGTCCGCGCGGCCCTCGAACTGGCCGAGGCGGGGCGCCCGCTGATGGTCGTGGCGCAGACGAACGCCCAGGTCGACGACCTGGTCCTGAGGCTCGCGGAGAAGAATCCGGACCTGCCGGTGGGCCGGCTGCACAGCAGTGACGCCGACGCCTACGACAAGGCGCTGGACGAGCTGCCGAACGTACGGAAGTCGGCGAAGCCGGCGGACCTGGCCGGGCTCCCGGTCACCCTGTCCACCGCCGCGAAGTGGGCGCATGTCAAGGTCGACGAGCCGTGGCAGCACGCGATCGTCGACGAGGCGTACCAGATGCGCTCGGACTCGCTGCTGGCCGTGGCCGGTCTGTTCGAGCGGGCGCTGTTCGTGGGCGACCCGGGGCAGCTGGACCCGTTCGCGATCGTGGGCAGCGAGCAGTGGGCGGGGCTGTCGTACGACCCGTCGGCGTCGGCGGTGACGACCCTGCTGGCCCACAATCCGGAGCTCCCGCAGCACCGCCTGCCGGTGTCCTGGCGGCTGCCCGCCTCGGCGGCCCAGCTCGTCTCGGACGCGTTCTACCCGTTCACGCCCTTCCGCAGCGGCACGGACCACGGCGACCGGAGCCTCGCCTTCGCGGTCCCGTCGGACGGTTCGGGTCCGGACCGGGTGATCGACGAGGCGGCGGTGTCGGGCTGGGGCCTGCTGGAGCTCCCCGCGCGGCACACCCCGCGCACCGACCCGGAGGCGGTACGGGCGGTGGCGACGGTGGTGCGCCGCCTGCTGGACCGGGGTGGCGCGGCGACCTCGGAACGCGGACCGGACCCGGCCCCCCTCACCTCCGACCGCATCGCCGTGGGCACCGCCCACCGCGACCAGGCGGCGGCGGTCCGCGCGGCCCTGGCCGAGCTGGGCGTCACGGAGGTGACCGTCGACACGGCGAACCGGCTCCAGGGTCGGGAGTACGACGTCACGGTCGTCCTCCACCCGCTGTCCGGCCGCCCCGACGCCACCGCCTTCCACCTGGAGACCGGCCGCCTCTGCGTCCTCGCCTCCCGCCACCGGCACGCCTGCATCGTGGTCTGCCGCGCCGGGGTGGGCGAGCTGCTGGACGACTATCCGTCGACGGAACCGGTACAGCTGGGGACGGTGGTGAAGTTTCCCGACGGGTGGGAGGCCAACCACGCGGTGCTGGCGCGGCTGGCGGAGCACCGGGTGGAGTGGCGGCCCTGATGGGGCGCTGCGAGCGCGGCCCCGACAGGCACCCCCTCCGCCGGGGGCGGCCGATGATTACAGCCCCGGGCGGCTGGGAAGCCAATCACGCGGTGCCGACGCGGCCGGCGGAGCACCGGGTGGGGCGGCGCCCTTGACGAACCGCCGTGCTCGCCGCCACCGCCCTCGGGCCTCCCTTCCGCCCCTTGAGCTGCCCTTTACCGCCTACTTGCGGCCCCGCGAGACAATGGACGACGGCCCACTCCGCAGGAGGGTCATCGGCACCGTACGAGGAGGAGAAGACATGGCGGAGCCCACGCCGCGTCGGCACGAACCGCGGCTACGCCCCGCGCCCCTGCTCTTCGAGCCCGCGCAGGCGGCCGCCGATCCGGAGCACTTCTTCGACCTGGAGTCCATCGACGACCCCAGAGCGCTGCTGGACCGGGCGACGGAGCTGACGCTCGCCTTCCGGGCGGCGACGGACCGTGCCGTGGAGTTCCAGGCGATCGCGGCGGCCCAGCTGGCGGATCCGCGGCGGTTCGACCGGCTGACACCGGCGGACATCGCGGAGCGGGCGGAGTGGACCGAGGACTACGCCAAGAAGATGGTGGAGTTCGGCCGGGACCTGATGAGGGGTGCCGAGGGCAAGGGCACCATCGACCCTGCGTAAAGCTCTGGCATATGCCAGGCGAGCAAGATACTCCTCCGCGCCTTCCCTTGTCCCGGTTTCCGGCAACCCTCTGAGACGGAACGCTCACGCCCGGTACACCTGGAGTCATGAGCGACACAACCAAGGAGCTCTTCTCCGACCGTTCCGACGTCAGCGGGGTCACCGCGGACGGCGCGGAGTGGCTCGCCTCGGCAGGAACGTATCCGCGAAGCACGCTGGCCCTCTGGGAGGACCGGCCGGACGCCCCGGTCGTGCTGCCCTGCGGTACCGCGTTCGACGTCGTGAACGTCCCCGCGGTCTTCGGGCGCCGGGTGCTGGACCAGCTGTGGGACGAGGGCCCCGGTTCCGGGCCGGTCGCGGTGTTCCGGGGCCGGATGCTGCTGTTCGCCGCGCCGGGCACGGCACACCGGCTGCCCTCGCTGCTGCGGTGGGAGGAGTTCGGCCGCTCGAGCGCGGTTCCGCCGCTGCTGTGCCACGGCTCCGGCGACGCCGTGACCGTCCCCGCGCCACGGCCGACGGGGGCCGTCCCGACCCCCCTCGACAGCCGCTGGCTCGTCGCCCCGGACACCCGTCACCCCTGGTTGCCGGGCCCGGAGATCCTGCTGTGGGCAGCCGTACGAGCGGCCCGCGCGGCCGTCCGCATATCGATTTTTCCTCCCGCCGATCAGGATGCTAAGGTCTACGACGTCAGCAGGCGCCGCTAGCTCAGTTGGTTAGAGCAGCTGACTCTTAATCAGCGGGTCCGGGGTTCGAGTCCCTGGCGGCGCACAGACACGAAGGCCCCTCGCAGGTGCGGGGGGTTTTCGCTTTTCCGGCGCGGATTCTCACGGGCGCCGTGGGGGTGGCTGGGGGTCTGGGGGTTAGCCCCCAGGGGATGCAGCATCAGCGGGTCCGGGGTTCGAGTCCCTGGCGGCGCACAGACAATGAAAGGCCCCTCACCCATGGTGAGGGGCCTTTCGTGTGCTCAGGGACAGCGGTCAGCCGGTCGTGAGTCGTACCGTCCACTGGCCCGATGTCGTTCGGCCCTCCACCTCCACGCGTACGTCCTCTCCCGGCACCGTGAAGCTCTCGCCGAGGGCGATGGGGGCGTCGGCGAGGGGTGGGTAGACGGAGCGTTCCCAGCAGGCCTCGGTGTGGGGGTGGGCGTCGATCACCTGGATGGGGCCGCCGCCGGAGGCGGAGCCGGCCTTCACGCGGTAGACGAGGACCCCCTCGCGGCAGGTCGCCGTGTCGTTGCCGACCGCGCCGCGCGCCTCGAAGGCGAGCGCGCTGTCGGGCCCGGTGCGGACGACCGCGAGCTTGGTGCCCCGGCCGAGGCCGAAGGCGGCCGGGCCCCCGGCCGGGGCTCCCGCCCCGAGCGGCTCCAGTGTCAGCCGGGTCGAGCCCCGTACGCAGGTCACCTGCCGCGGCTCCAGCCAGCCCAGCTTCCACTTGTGCCAGGCGAACAGGTCCGGGGCCAGCCCGAACTGGCTGCCCATCAGGTCCCAGTCGCCGACGTAGGTGTCCCAGTCGCCCTTGCCGTCCACCGGCCGCTGGTAGAGGTCGGGCAGGTCGAAGACGTGCCCGGTCTCGTGGGCCAGGACGAGCCGGTCCGGCGGGTGCTGCTCGAAGACCGTGACGACCCGGCGGATGTCCGTCCCGTCGGCGCGCATCGGGGTGTCCAGATTGACGACCTTCGTGGCGTCGGAGTCCACGCCGGGCGCGTCCGGGTCGGCGACGAAGTAGACGACGTCGTAGCGCGAGAAGTCCACCTGCCCGTCCGCCGCGCCCAGCGCGTCGCGCAGATAGGCGGCTCGGTGGGACGGGCTCCAGTCCCGCTGTATGGCGTACGCGGTGGACGGCTTCGGCATCCGGATCCAGTGCGGCAGCGGGTGCGGGCGCAGGGCGAACCTGCCGTAGGAGGCCTGCTCGAAGAAACGGCTGGTCGCGGGGAAGTGGTCGGCGGCGAGTTCGCCGGGAGCGGTTCGCGGGGTCGCGTCCGGGAATGACAGGAACACCATCACCGCGTCCAGAGTGCGGGTCGGGCGCGGATAGGCGGCGTTCCAGGTGTCCAGACCCTCGGAGTGGTGCGCCTGAGTGCGGGTCAGGGCGCACGGGCCGGCCGAGAAGGGTTCGGCGACCGAGGGTCCGGTGATGAGGGAGGTGGCGGCCAGGGCCGACATGGTGGTGAACACGGCCGCAGCGCTGCGCAGTCGGGGGCGCGGGAAAGGGCGCGGCACAGGGACCTCCGGGTGCGGTTCGCGGGACACCGCACCCAGCCTGTGTGACATTGTCGTACTACGCCCTGTTTGTCTGCACCAGACGAGTGAGTACGGCGAAGAACCGTCAGAAGCGACACCCCGAATCGCTCACGGAACGTCACACCTGGTCGGGCGCCCTCAACAAGCCGTCCAGGTGCGGGCAGAAACGATCTGTCAGAAGCACCGGTTGGTCGGGGACACTGGACGGTGGCTGGAAGGGGTGGGGGCCAGCCTCTATGATCGGCACACTTTCCTGCACGGACAGAGATCGAGTGCACGCGGGAGCGAACGGTGAGCGGAACCTCCGAAGGGCCGACGCCCGCGGCAGATCTCGACCGGGCGGTCGTCACGGACAGTGACTTCAGTACGTCTCCTCGTACTGCATCCCCGGCATCCCCGGCACCCCCGGCCTATCAGTCGGCGTTCGTGGCCGCGCCGCTGGCCATGGCGGTCGTGGACCGCGAGGGCCTGGTCGTCGGCGCCAACAGCGTGCTCGGCGAACTCCTCGGCAGCGTGCCCGGGGCACTCGCCGGGCAGGTCGCCGCCGAACTGGTGGACCTGGCCTCGGACGCCCGTACCTGGCAGGCGTACCAGGAGGTGCTGCGCGGCCGGCAGGCCCGGCTGCGGTGCACCCGCCGGCTCAAGCATCCCGACGGCCAGTCCGTGTGGGTGCAGGTCACGGTCGCGCCGCTGGGCACGGGCGAGCCCGGGGTGCTGATGTCCATCGCCGACATCAGCACCCAGCGCGAACTCCAGGCCCGGCTGCGGCACTTGCAGATGCACGACCCGGTGACCCGGCTGCCCAACCGCACCCTGTTCTTCGAGCGGCTCTCGGCCGCGCTGGAGGCGGAGTCGTACGCGCAGGGCGGCACCGGGCGGATCGGGCTCTGCTATCTCGACCTCGACGGCTTCAAGGCGATCAACGACACGCTCGGACACCGCGTCGGGGACCGGCTGCTGGCCGCGGTGGCGGAACGCCTGACGCGCTGCGCCGACGAGGCCGGCCTGACCCGGGGCAGCGCACCGCTGGTGGCCAGACTCGGCGGCGACGAATTCGCCCTGCTCGTCGAGGACTCCACCGGCACCGACCAGCTGGCGGACCTCGCCGAGGCCGTACTGAAGGCGGTCCAGGCGCCCTTCGACATCGCGGGCCGGCGGCTGTCGGTCTCCGCGTCGATCGGCGTCGTGGAACGGCACGCGGCCGGCACCACCCCCACCGCCCTGGTCCAGGCCGCCGACACGACCCTGTACTGGGCCAAGGCCGACGGCAAGGCCCGCTGGACGCTCTTCGACCCCGAGCGCAACGCGCACCGCATGACCCGCCAGGCGCTCGCCTCCACACTCCGACCGGCCATCGAGCGCGGGGAGTTCGTCCTGGAGTACCAGCCGCTGGTCTGCATGGAGGACGGCCGGCTGCGCGGTGTCGAGGCGCTGGTGCGCTGGAACCATCCGCAGTTCGGCATGCTGACGCCGAATCGGTTCATCGGACTGGCCGAGGAGGACGGCTCGATCGTGCAGCTCGGCCGCTGGGTGCTCGCCACCGCCTGCCGGCAGGCTCGGCAGTGGCAGCTGGACCATCCCGACGAGCCGCCGATCTTCGTCAGCGTCAATGTCGCGGTGCGCCAGGTGTGGGACTCCGACCTGGTCGAGGACGTCGCCGACATCCTCGCCGAGACGGGCCTGGCCCCGGGCCTGCTCCAGCTGGAGCTGACGGAGTCCGCGGTCATGGGCTCGGCGGGCCGCCCCCTCCAGGCGCTCCAGGCGCTCAGCGACATGGGCGTCCACATCGCCATCGACGACTTCGGCACCGGCTACTCGAACCTCGCCTACCTCAGCCGGCTGCCGGTCGCGGTCCTGAAGCTGGACGGCTCCTTCGTACGGGGCTTCCAGTACGAGGGGACGGGCGCCTCGCCCAACCCCGCCGACGAGGTCGTGGTCGAGGCGATGATCCAGCTGGCCCACCGGCTGGGGCTGACCGTCACCGCCGAGTGCGTCGAGACCTCCGCCCAGGCCTCCCGGTTGCGCAGCATCGGCTGCGACACCGGCCAGGGGTGGCTGTACTCGCGGCCGGTGGCGCCGGATCGTATCTCCGAGCTGCTCGTCGGTCAGGCGGTCGGCAACCCGTAGGCGTCGGCGATCAGTTCGTACGAGCGCACGCGCAGGTCCGCGCTGTGGGCGTGGGACGTGATCATGAGCTCGTCGGCGCCGGTGCGCTTGTGGAGGTCGTCGAGGCCGGCACGGACCTCGTCGGCGGTGCCGTGGATGACGTTGGCGTTCCAGGACGTGATGAAGTCGCGTTCCATGGGGCTGAACTCATAGGCCTCCGCCTCCTCGGGGGTGGGGACGAGGCCGGGGCGGCCGGTGCGCAGCCGGACCATGTTGAGGCTCGCGGCGAGGACCTGGCGGCGGGCCTCCTTCTCGTCGTCCGTGGCGAGGGCGGAGACGCCGATGAGGGCGTACGGCTCGTCGAGGACCGCGCTCGGGCGGAAGGACTCGCGGTAGAGGTCGAGGGCCGGGACCGTGTTCTGCGCCGAGAAGTGGTGGGCGAAGGCGAAGGGCAGGCCCAGGGTGGCGGCCAGACGGGCGCTGAAGCCGGAGGAGCCCAGCAGCCAGATCGGCGGGCGGTGCGGGGACTGGACGCCGCCGGGGGACGTCGACTGGATCGGGCCGGGGACCGCGTGGATACGGGCGTAGCGGTGGCCGTCGGGGAAGTCGTCGTCCAGGAAACGGGTCAGCTCCGCGAGCTGCTCGGGGAAGTCGTCGGCGCCCTCGTGGAGCGTCTGGGTGCGGCGCAGGGCCGCGGCGGTGGCGCCGTCGGTGCCGGGGGCTCGGCCGAGGCCCAGATCGATACGGCCCGGGGCCATCGCCTCCAGCGTGCCGAACTGTTCCGCGATGACCAGCGGGGCGTGGTTGGGGAGCATGACGCCGCCCGAGCCGAGGCGGATGCGGTCGGTGTGGGCGGCGAGGTGGGCGAGGATCACGGCGGGGGACGAGGAGGCCACGCCGGGCATGGAGTGGTGTTCGGCGACCCAGTAGCGGTGGAAGCCGCGGGACTCCGTCAGTTTGGCGAGGTCGACGCTGGTGCGCAGGGCCTGGGTGGCGGTGCGGCCGGCGCCGACCGTGACGAGGTCGAGTACGGAGAGGGGGACCGGTGCCGTGCCCTGTACGGTGCCTCGGATCTCGTCTGCCGTCACGGGGGTGCCTCCTGGTGCTGTGCCGTCCACTGAGTCTTGGGGCGGTAACAGGAGGGAGGCTCCGGTTATTCCTTCTCCCCCGCCGCCCTTACCCGTTCCCATCCCCAGGGGCGCTGCCCCTTCGACCCCGCTGGGGGCTGCGCCCCCAGACCCCCAACGGCCCGAAGGGCCTCGTCCTCAAACTCCCCCAGAGGGGGTGCCCCCAGACGGGCTGAAAGACCTACACCTGCACGATCGGCTCCTTCGTGAACAGGGCACCCAGATTCGGCGCGTTCACCCTCCGGTCCGCCAGCCTCAGCCCCTCCCAGACCGTGACCTGGTTGGCGGTCAGGATCGGCTTGCCGAGTTCCTTCTCCAGGGAAGTGATGTGCGCGGCGGTGTGCAGGGCCGTGTCCGGGAGGAGGAGGGCGTCGGCGTCCGCGGTGTCCGCCTGCCTCGCCAGTGCGAAGATCTCCGCCTCGCCCCAGGTGCCGACCTCGGCGGCCGTGATGATGCCGGCGCCCTTCAGGCCGGTCACCTCCAGGCCGCCCGCGCGCAGGAACTCCGCGAAGAGTCCCGCCACGTCGTCCGGGTACGTCGCTCCGACGGCGACCCGTCCCGCCCCGATCTCCCGCGCCGCGTGCACGAAGGCGAAGGACGTCGAGGAGGCCGGCATGCCCGCGGTGCGGGCGAGGGTGCGGACCTGGTCGTGGGCGCCCTCCCAGCCGTAGACGAAACTGCCGCTGGTGCAGGCCCACACCACGGACTCGGCGCCCGCCATCCGCAGTTCCTCGACGCCCGCCGCGAGGCGCTCGGCGGAGCCCATGCGGCGCAGGGCGTCGGGGCGGTGGGCGTCCTCGCCGATGTCGGTGTGGACCACGTCGAGGCGGACGTCGCTGCCCAGGAGCTGCTCGATGCGCGGATAGTCGTCCTCGGCGGAGTGGCCCGGGTAGAGAAATCCGAGTGCGGTCATGTCCAGCCTTCCTGCTGCTCTTCGTCCGGCAGTACGGGGCGCACGGGGCCGATCCTGGCCGCCGGATCGATCAGCGCCTGGTACGGCCCCACCGCTCGGGTACCCAGTCGGCGCAGCGCAGCCCACATCGTCACCTGGTTGGCCGAGATCACCGGAAGACGCAGCTCCGCCTCCAGTTGCGGGATGACGTCGTACGTCGGGAGGTTGGTGCAGCTGATGAAGAGCGCGTCGGCCTCGCCCCGTACTCCGCGGACCGCCTTGCGGGCCATCGCGGCGACCTCGCGGTACGGGACCTTCCAGATGTGCCTGGTCAGACCCATGAAGGCACAGCCCGTGACCGATATGCCCGCCTCCGCGACGTACTCCTCCAGGGCCCGGGTGACCGACACCGTGTACGGGGTCACCAGCGCCACGCGGTGGACGCTGAGGTCGATCAGGGCCTCCAGGAGGGCGCCGGACGTCGTCACCGACGGGACCGCGCCGGCCCTCGTCATCGCCTCGCACATCGCCCGCTCCCCCGCGACCCCGCCGACGAAGCTGCCCGAGGTGCAGGCGTAGGCGACGACCTCGGGCGCGATGGCGTTCAGGGTGCGCACCGCGTCGTGGAGTGTCTCGTGCTCGCTGACGAGGCGGGCCAGGTCGAGGCTGACCTCGACGGGCACGTACGGCGTCCGGGTCAGATGCAGTGACACCTCGTCCGGGACCCAGCGCCACAGCTCGCGGTCCAGCGCGAAGTCGAAGGGGGCGACGACACCGACACCGCGCTGGGGGCGCGGTCCACCGAGAAAAGAGAGGTCCATGGCGGACACCGGCCTCACGGTGAGAGACGGGGGGACAACGGACCGTACACGCGCCCGTGTTGACGAAGGTAGGTTCGGGTGCGAGCGTGGTCAATCCGCGCATGTCAGACGCCTGTGGAGGAACGGCTTCGGATGACCGCCCCCACCCTGCTCGTCCTGGACGCCGATCCCCTCCCCCGCCTCGGCAGTCTCACCGGCCGCGCGCGTGTCGAGCACACGGACGCGTCGACGCTGGCCGAGCGGCTGCCGTACGCCGACGTGCTGCTGGTCTGGGACTTCACCTCCCACGCGGTCCGGGCGGCCTGGCCGGGCGAGGGGCCGCGACCGCGCTGGGTGCACACGGCGAGTGCGGGCGTGGACCATCTGATGTGCCCCGAACTGGCCTTGTCCGACACGGTGGTGACCAACGCGCGCGGTGTCTTCGACCAGCCCATCGCGGAGTACGTCGCCGCGCTGGTCCTCGCGATGGCGAAGGATCTGCCGCGGACGCTGGACCTTCAGCGGGAGGGTGTGTGGCGGCACCGGGAGTCGCGGCGGGTGGCCGGGACGCGGGCGGTGATCGTCGGTTCGGGGCCCATCGGCCGGACGATCGCCCGTACTCTCAAGGCACTTGAGATCACGACGGCCGTCGTCGGCCGCACCCCGCGCACCGGTATCCACGGCCCCGGCGAGCTGGACCGGCTGATCGCCCGCGCCGACTGGGTGATCGCGGCGGCGCCGCTGACGGAGCAGACGTACGGGATGTTCGATGCCCGGCGGTTCGGGGTGATGCAGCCGTCGGCGCGGTTCGTGAACGTCGGGCGGGGTCAGCTCGTCGTCGAGGAGGCGCTGGCGGACGCGCTGCGCAAGCGGTGGATCGCGGGCGCCGCGCTGGATGTGTTCGAGCATGAACCCCTCGGCCCGGACAGCCCGTTGTGGCAGGTACCGGATCTGATCGTGTCCCCGCACATGAGCGGCGACACGGTGGGCTGGCGGGACGAACTGGGCTCGCAGTTCCTGGAGTTGTACGACCGCTGGGCGGCGGGCAAGCCACTGCTGAACGTGGTCGACAAGAAGCGCGGGTACGTACCAGGGCACTGACACGACTCCGGAGGGGCGGATGACGGAGCTCACCGAACTGACCGCAGTACAGCTCGTCGACGGTTACCGCAAGGGCGAGTTCAGCCCCGTCGAGGCGACCCGGGCGGCGCTGGAACGGGCCGAGCGGATCCAGCCGGAGGTGAACGCGTTCGTACGGCTCACCGCGGACGAGGCGCTCGCCCGGGCGCGGGAGTCCGCGGACCGCTGGCGGCGCGGTGAGCCGGCGGGGCTGGTCGACGGGGTGCCGGTCACGGTGAAGGACATCCTGCTGATGCGCGGGGCGCCGACCCTGAAGGGCTCCAAGGCGCTGCCGGAGCAGGGCCGTTGGGACGAGGACGCGCCCTCGGTCGCCCGGCTGCGCGAGCACGGGGCGGTGTTCCTGGGCAAGACGACGACACCCGAGTTCGGCTGGAAGGGGGTCACGGACTCGCCGCTGTCCGGGGTCACCCGCAACCCGCACGACCCCTCGCGCACCGCGGGCGGCTCCAGCGGCGGCGCGGCGGCGGCCGTGGCCCTCGGCGCCGGGCCGCTGGCGCTGGGCACGGACGGCGGGGGCAGTGTCCGTATCCCGGCGGCCTTCTGCGGGATCTTCGCGCTGAAGCCGACGTACGGGCGGGTGCCGCTGTATCCGGCGAGCGCCTTCGGCACCTTGTCGCATGTGGGGCCGATGACCCGGGACGCGGCGGACGCGGCGCTCATGCTGGACGTCATCGGAGCACCGGACGCACGGGACTGGTCGGGGCTGGGGCCGGCCGCCGCTCCGTACACCGGCGCGCTGGACAAGGGCGTGCGCGGTCTGCGGGTCGCCTACTCCCCCTCCCTCGGCGGACAGGTGCGGGTGCGGCCGGCGGTCGCGGCGGCGGTACGGCGGGCGGTGGAGCGGCTGGCCGGGCTGGGCGCGTACGTCGAGGAGACCGACCCCGACTTCACCGACCCCGTGGACGCCTTCCACACCCTGTGGTTCAGCGGGGCGGCCCGCGTGACACAGCAGTTCGGGCCGCACCAGCGGGAGTTGCTGGATCCGGGACTGCGGGAGATCTGCGGGCTGGGGGCGCGGTACTCGGCGCTGGACTACCTCGCCGCCGTGGACGTCCGGATGGACCTCGGGCGCCGGATGGGCCGCTTCCACGAGACCTACGACCTGCTCCTCACCCCGACCCTGCCGATCACCGCCTTCGAGGCGGGCGCGGAGGTGCCGAAGGGTTCGGGGCACCGGCGGTGGACCGGGTGGACGCCGTTCACCTACCCCTTCAACATGACGCAGCAGCCCGCCGCGTCCGTCCCGGTGGGAGTGGACGGCGACGGACTGCCGGTGGGGCTCCAGATCGTGGCCGCCCGGCACCGGGACGATCTGGTGCTGCGGGCGGCGCACGCGCTGGACGGGGTCAGGCCCTTCGGAAACTGAGCGTCTCCCCGGCGGCCCCCGACCGCCAGAGGTCGTTGCACCCCTCGGCCATCTCCGCCAGCCCCTCCACCACCTGCCCCCAGACGATGCCGGGCACCCACCCCACGTCACCGTTGAGGAGGAGGTTGTTGCGCTCGTAGAAGAGGGCCAGGTCGACGACCGTGGTGCCGGCGCGGACCTCGCGGTCGTAGCCGTACGCCTTGGTGCCGAGCTCGGTGCCCGCGAAGGAGAAGTAGCACAGGTCGCCGGGGATGGGAGTGACGGTCGGATTTTCCAGGGGTGGCTCTGCTGGTGCGAACGGCGGGAACAGGGCGTAGATCTCGTTGCGGGCGTATTTCGCGTGGTAGACGTCGCCGGTGAGCGGCAGGGAATCCCAGACAGCAGCGCAGGTCACGGGCGCGCGGTCGGTCAGCAGCTTTGCCGTACAGGTGATTCCCCGCTTGACCAGCGAGACTTCGACGTAGCGGTCAGCCATGCGTTCCATAGTGCATACATCGCGTGCGCTCGGGTAGCCGCGCCGCCATGGCTCCACCGATTCGGAACGACAGAGACACATCAGGGACCGGAACCACGCGTCGATCGCTGCTCGCGGGGGTGGCGGCGCTCGGTGCGCTGGGGGCCGCCGGCTGCTCGCGGGTGGCCACGGCTTCGACCACGGATGGCGGTGATCTGCTCGAACGCCTCAGGGCGGCGGGTGTCGTACGGCTGGGAATCGCCGGCGAGATCCCGTTCGGGTACATCGACAGGGACGGTGAGCTGACCGGTGAGGCGCCCGAGCTGGCGAAGGCGATCTTCAAGCGGCTCGGGGTGGACCGGGTCCAGCCCGTTCCCACCGAGTTCGGCTCGCTCATACCGGGACTGAACTCCCAGCAGTTCGACGTCGTGGCCGCCGGGATGTACGTCAATCCCGAGCGCTGCGAGCAGGTCATCTTCGCCGATCCCGACTATCAGATGCTCGACTCGTTCATCGTGCGTAAGGGCAATCCGAAGGGGCTGCACGACTACCAGGACGTCGTGGAGAAGAAGGCCAAGTTCGCCACCGGGACCGGGTACGCCGAGATCCAGTACGCCGTCGACGCGGGGTACAAGGAGAGCGACATCCTGATCGTCCCGGACCAGGTCGCCGGGCTCAACGCCGTGGAGGCCGGGCGGGCCGACGTGTTCGCCGGTACGGCGCTCACCACCCGCGAGGTGGTCAAGAAGTCCGCCAAGACCGAGGCCACCAAGGCCTTCGCGCCCCTCGTGGACGGCAAACCCCATGTCGACGGCGGCGCGTTCGCGTTCCGGCCGACCGAGACGAAGCTGCGGGACGCCTTCAACGTGGAGCTGCGGAAGCTGAAGAAGAGCGGGGAGCTGTTCCGCATCCTCAAGCCCTTCGGGTTCACCGAGGCCGAGATGACCGACCTCACCGCGAAGGAGCTGTGCGGCGGAGGTGCGGGCGGATGACCACCGGACTGTGGGAACTCGTACTCAAGGGCGTCTGGACCACCGTCCAACTGCTGGTGTTCAGCGCGCTGGTGGCGACCGCCGTGTCGTTCGTCGTCGGTGTCGCGCGCACCCACCGGCTGTGGATCGTGCGGTTCCTCGCCGGCTTCTACACCGAGGTGTTCCGCGGGACCTCGGCGCTCATCATGATCTTCTGGGTGTACTTCGTCCTGCCGCTCGCCTTCGGCTGGCAGCTGGTGCCGATGTGGGCGGGCACGCTCGCGCTCGGGCTGACGTACGGCGCGTACGGCTCGGAGATCGTGCGGGGCGCGCTGAACGCGGTGGACCCGGCGCAGAAGGAGGGCGGGATCGCGCTCAGCTTCACGCCCTGGCAGCGGATGAAGCTGATCCTGCTGCCGCAGGCGGTGCCGGAGATGATCCCGTCGTTCTCCAACCTGCTGATCGAGCTGCTCAAGGGCACCGCGCTGGTGTCGATCATCGGCATGGGCGACCTGGCGTTCAGCGGCAACCTGGTGCGGCTCGCGTTGCAGGAGAGCCAGGAGATCTACACGTATCTGCTGGTCATCTACTTCGTGATCGCCTTCGCTCTCACCCGTCTGATGCGGGGCCTGGAGAAGAGGCTGAAGTCGGGGGTCGGCAAGGAACCGGAGCGCGGGGTCACCGCGCGTGAGCTCAAGCGCGCCGAGACCACGGGCGTCGGAGGTGGTGTCGCATGAAGTGGGACTGGGGAGCGGTCGGCGACTTCATGCCGCAGTTCTGGGACGGCCTGCTGGTCACCTTGCAGGCACTCGCCCTGGGCTCGGTGATCTCCTTCGCGCTCGGCCTCGTGTGGGCGCTGCTGATGCGGGCACCGACCCGCTGGGTGACCTGGCCGGTCGGCGCGGTCACCGAGTTCATCCGGAACACCCCGCTGCTGGTGCAGCTGTTCTTCCTCTTCTACGTGCTGCCCGAGTGGGGCCTGACCTTCTCCGCGCTGACCACCGGTGTCTTCGCGATCGGTCTGCACTACTCGACGTACACGATGCAGGTCTACCGGGCCGGTATCGAAGCGGTGCCCGTCGGTCAGTGGGAGGCCGCGACGGCGCTGAACCTGCCGGTGACCCGGACGTGGCGGGTGGTGATCCTGCCGCAGGCGATCCGCCGGGTGGTGCCGGCGCTCGGCAACTACGTCATCGCGATGCTCAAGGACACGCCGCTGCTGATGGCGATCACCGTCCTCGACATGCTCGGTCAGGCGCGGCTCTTCTCCCAGGAGCACTTCCAGTTCACCGAGCCGCTGACCGTGATCGGCGTGGCCTTCATCCTCATCGCCTATCTGGCCTCCCTCCTCGTGCGAGCCCTGGAGCGTCGTCTTGTCCACTGACATACAGCCCGAGAACAACCCCACCGACCGCCAGAGTCCCGGTGAGCTGATCCGCCTGGAGAACGTCACCAAGCGGTTCGGGGACAACACCGTCCTCGACCACCTGGACTTCTCCGTCGACGCGGGCAAGCACGTCACGCTCATCGGGCCGTCCGGGTCGGGCAAGACCACGATCCTGCGGCTGCTGATGACGCTGACCAAGCCCGACGAGGGGATCATCACCGTCGACGGGCAGCAGCTGTTCCCGGCGCCGGAGAAGCAGGTCCGCGAGATCCGCAAGCAGATCGGGATGGTGTTCCAGCAGTTCAACCTGTTCCCGAACATGTCGGCACTGCGGAACATCACCGAGGCCCCGGTCACCGTGCTCGGCATGAGCAAGGACGAGGCGGAGGAGCGCGCCCGCGAGTTGCTGGACCTGGTGGGGCTGGCCGACAAGCGCGACGCCCGCCCCTCCCAGCTCTCCGGCGGCCAGCAGCAGCGGGTGGCGATCGCGCGGGCGCTGGCGATGCGGCCGAAGGTGCTGCTGCTGGACGAGGTGACCTCCGCGCTGGACCCGGAGCTGGTGGCGGGCGTCCTGGACGTGCTCAGGGACATCGCCCGCAGCACCGACATCACGATGCTCTGTGTGACCCACGAGATGAATTTCGCCCGGGACATCTCGGACCAGGTCCTGATGTTCGACTCCGGGCGGATCATCGAGGCGGGTCCGCCGGAGAAGATCTTCAGCGAGCCGGAGAAGGACCGGACGCGGGAATTTCTCAGCGCGGTGCTCTGACTTCAGGGAGTGAAGGGGCCTGCGGGCGAGGTCCAGCGGCTGGGGCATGACTTTGGCATATGCCAGGAGGTCAGCGCCCCAGCTGAGAGGGATGGAATCTCGTCAACAGGCCCTCACTTCAAGCCTCTTGCCCGTTATCGTGGAAGGGATTCGCTGTCCGGATACGGCCCAGTTACAGAGCGCAGGGGGAACACCGTGGCGCTGAAGCACGAGCCGACCGCGCCGTACCACTCGGCTCAGGACGCCCTGCGCGTCCTGGAGACCGTGGCGCGGCACACCACCGGAGTCACCGACACCGACCTCGCCCGGCAGACCGGCATCGACCCGGAGCGCCTGACCACGCTCCTGAGGATGCTGCGCCGTGAGGGCTACGTCGAGCAGGTCACCGACGGCGCGTACGTCACGGGGGACGCGCTGACCCGCCTCGGCTCCGCGCACGACCGTGAGCAGGCCCTGCGCGAGACACTCCAGCGCACCCTGGACCGACTGCGCGACTCGGTCGGCGCGGCGGTGTACCTCAGCCGGTACGTCGACGGTGAGATCAAGGTCGCCCAGTACGCCGACGGCCCGACGACCCCGGTGGTCAACGAGTGGGTCGACTTCCGCTACTCCGCCCACGCCACGGCCATCGGCAAGAGCCTGCTGGGGCAGCTCGACCACAACAGCCGCCGCGACCATCTCTCCCGGCACAAGATGGCCCGCCTCACCTCGCGGACCATCACCAGCGACCGGCTCCTGCTGCACCGCCTGGAGTCCCAGCCGCCCACCGTCCCCCACCTCGACCTCCAGGAGTACGCGGTGGGCACGGTATGCGCGGCCGTCCCGATCACGGCCGGCTCCTCCGTGGGCTGCCTGGCCCTCTCCCTCCCGGTCGAGCACGCCCACCGGCTCCGCCAGGCAGCGGACGCCCTGAACAGGAACGCGGCGCCCGTACTCCTCTCCCTGGCCATCTGAGCGTGGTCAGAAGCACCCCCGCGGACCAGGTAGTATTTTCTCTGTCGCCAGCCGCGAGACACAGATCCAGCGGAGGGCGTGAGTCATGCGCCGCTAGCTCAGTTGGTTAGAGCAGCTGACTCTTAATCAGCGGGTCCGGGGTTCGAGTCCCTGGCGGCGCACCTCAGAAGGGCCTCTCGTGGGAGCGAGGGGCCCTTCGGGCTTTTGTAGGGGGGCCAGGTCCTCCGGGGTCAGTTTTCGGTAGGTCGGTTCTCCGGGTGGGCGCCACCACACTGGGTCGGGGCAGTGGAGGGCTTCTCTGCGTAGTTGGGCTCGGTGGATCTTGTTGGTGACTGTGACCGGCATCTCGTGTACGACTCGTACGAAGCGGGGGGCCATCTTTGTGCCGAGGTCGGGCTGGGCGGCCAGGAAAGCGGTGAAGGTGTCCGGGTCGAACGTGCCGGCGAGCGTCGCCATGACCTGGTCGCCGGTCACCGGGTCCGGGATCGCGTACACCGAGACGGCGCTCGCACCCTCGTAGCGCGCGAGGATGTTCTCGATCATCGCGGCGGCCAGGTTCTCGCTGTCGACGCGGAGCCGGTCGTCGGTGCGGCCCGCGAAGTACAGGAACCCGTCGGCGTCCCGGCAGAACAGGTCCCCCGTCCAGTACCAGCCGTCCCGCCGCCGCTCCTCCTCCGCCTCGGCATTGCGCCAGTACCCCTCGAAGGGGTTCGGCCCCTGGTTGACCAGCTCCCCTATCGCCTCGTCGCCGTTCAGCAACCGCCCGGCCCCGTCGAAGACGGCCACCGCGCACTCGGCTCGCGTCTCCGGATCGAGTACGACGAGCCCAGGCCCCGCCCGCCCCACCGCCCCGGCCGGCGTCCCCGGCGACCACTGCACGGCCGCCCCGCCCTCCGAGGACCCGTAGCCCTCCACCAGCCGCACCCCGAACCGCCGCTCGAAGGCGGCCGCGTCCACCGCCCCCGCCTCCGTACCGAAGCCCATCCGCAACGGGTTGTCCCGGTCGTCGGCGCGCTCCTCCGTGGCGAGGACGTAACTCACGGCCCGGCCCACATAGGTGAAGTACGTCGCCCGGTACCGCCGTACGTCCGACAGGAACCCCGACGCCGAGAACCGCCGCCGCAGCGCGACGCCCGCCCCTGCGGCGAGCGCGGGCGCCCAGTCGGCGATCACCGCGTTGCCGTGGAACATCGGCATGCAGACGTAGTGGACGTCGTCGGGGCGTACGCCGAACTGGTCGACGAGCGCGTGGCCCGCGGCGGCCAGCCGACCCTGCGTGCAGATCGCCGCCTTGGGTGCGCCGGTGGAGCCGGAGGTGAAGTAGAGGAGGAGGCGGTCGCTCGGGATGGCCGCGGTGGCGTCCGGTCGGGCGTCCGTGTACGGCGCGAGCAGGGCGTCGTACTCCTCCGTGCCGGTCACCAGCACGCTCACGCCGGGGAGTTCGAGGCCGGCGAGGAGTGGCAGGTGGGCCGGTTCGGTGACCAGGACGCGGCACTCGGTGTGCAGGATGTCGCGGGCCAGTTCGGGGCCGCGGCGGGTGGGGTTGACGCCGGCGACGGCGGTGCGGGCGAGAGCCGCGGCGCTCAACCACAGGGGGAATTCAGGGGTGTTGTCGAGGAGGACACCGATGTGCGCACCGGGACCGGGCGGCAGCAGATCGGCCAGCAGCGCCGACCGGGCCGCGGCGCCCGCCGCCACCTCGTGGTGGGTGAGCACCCGCTCCTCGAACCACAGCCCCGGCCGGTGGTCGTCCCACCGGGCGGCGACGAGCTCCGCGACCGTACGCGTGTTGGACTCCATGGCGGCGCACGGTAATTGATGGACCGTCAGATGTGGAGCCTCGCGGACTCACGGACTCGGCAGTCTCACGGGGTCATCGTCACTCCGTCGATCACGACGACCTCCGTGGAGCCGTCGTAGCCGTCGTCGCTGCCGAACCCGTCGGACATCTGGTGGTACGTGACCATGAAGCCGATGCAGAACACCACGGCCACCCCGAGGAAGGCCAGGATGAAGCCGGTGGACGCCGCCAGCCTGCCATTGCTCGGCGTCTTGGCCGTGGCGACCACCCGCTCGCCCTCGGCGTAGTAGACGGTGACGAAGTCGCCCTCGAGGATCGTCGCCGGGCCGTCCTCCTCCTCGAAGCGGACCGTGCGGCCGTCGCGGGCGGTGAACTCGTAGACGTGGTGGAGCGTGGTGCTCACCGAGGTGTCGTTGCCGCCGCCGTGCGTCGTCGTGAACACCCGCAGACAGCGCCCCTCGGCGGTCAGGCCGCTGCTCCAGGCGCTGCGGATCTGCATCGAGCGGTGCAGCACGCGGTAGGCCATGTAGAGGACCACGGCCAGGATGAGGGTGGGTACGGCGTAGAAGATGAGATCCATGGTGCTTCCCCCGAGGTCAGAGCACTGGTCGGTGCTGATCGTGAGGGGAACCTACCCGCCCGGAGTGCCGGACTGTCTCAAGCGAAGCTCAGAGTTCCGGCATCGTCGTCCAGGCGTAGAGGATCGCGATGACGGCGGCCCCGATGAAGAACAGCCCGAAGACCATGCCCGCCGTGTCCTTGCCGGGCTGCGGCTCGGACGCCGTGGCCTTCTCGGGGTCGACCGGCGTGTAGTAGACGAGGACCTGCTCGCCGCTCTCGCGGTCCCGGGGGCCGCCGCTCTCCTTGAAGCGGATCGCGACGCCGCCCTCGGTGGTGTAGTCGTACTCGTGCCACTGCACGCGCCGGGCCACGTTGTTGACCATCTGGGTCGTGGCCCAGGCGCGCACCACCCGGGCCTGCGCGGTCAGTCCGCTCTCCCAGGCGGCTCGCCGCTCCCTGGTCCGGCGTACGAGCGCGTACCCGCCCCAGACCAGGAGGGCGATCAGCAGGGGCATCACTATGTCGAAGTAGGAGTCCACGAGACGCGGACCCTACCGGAGTTGATCAGAACGTCACGTCCGAGCAGGCGTAGAACGCGTTGCCGGTGTCCGCGATCGTCCACACCGCGAGGATCACGTGCCGGCCGCTGAGCCCGGACGGCAGGGTTCCGCTGTGGGAGAGGGTGGCCGGGGGCTGCTGGTTGTTGTACGGGACGGTGAGGAACGGGGTCAGGTTGAGGTCGGAGCGGGCCAGGTTGTGGTTCTGGTTCCAACCCGGCTTGGTGACGTAGTACTTGAAGTCGGTGGTGGCGTGGCGGGCGGTGAACTGCCAGCGGAAGGTGTAGCTCTGACCGCCCGTCACCTTGGTGGCGGGCCAGGCGCCGCCCGAGGGGGTGCGTGGCGAGCTGAGCTGGGCGAACCGGCTGTGGCCGCCGCTGCATATCGTCCCGTCGGCCGGGCCGGACCCGGGGAAGCCCTTGAGGCCCTCGACGCTCTGCGGCTCCCACTGGATGTCGCCGCAGTTCGTCACGGTGCCGTTCTGGCAGAGCTTCTGCCGGCTGATGGGGAGGTCGGTGTAGCCGTGTCCGCTGGCGCCGCCGGAGGAGAGCACGAGGGCTCCGGCCGTGCTGAGGGCCAGCGCGGCGGCGTACCACTTGGTCTTTTTGCGCATGCTGCCGCTCCCTGGAGAACGTGGGGGAAGTTCAGTGAGGCGGTTCAGTGAGCCGTGCAGGTCTAGACCAAGTCCCAGATTATTGCGACTACTTGAGCATGTCCAGACCAATCACTGACCCGACTCCCCACGCCTCACTGACCGCTCTCCCCCCGCCCCGCGCAGAACGCCACCGTCAAGTCCTTGACCAGCGCCTTGCGTTCGTAGTCGTCCAGTTCCACCAGGCCGCGCATGGTCAGCCGGGTCACGGTGTCCTCCACCGAGTCCACGACCGACGTCAGCACGGTCGCCCGGTGCTGGGCGTCCAGCGCGGCGATCCGGCGGCGGTGCATCGCGGCGGCGACCTCGGGGGCGTACTCGACCCGTACCGGCTGCACCGAGAACACCTCCAGGCCGACCGGCCCCGCGTCCGCCGCGACCAGGCGGGTCAGCGCGTCCGTAGCCGAGTCCACCGAGGTCCGCGCCGAGCCCGGCGGCTCCACCGGCACCCGTACCAGCGCCGCCTCCACGCACTCGCGCAGATACGTCTCGTGGTCCTCCACGCCCAGCGTGGCCCGCGCGGTGTCCCGCACCCGCCACACCACCAGGACGACCACCCGCAGCGCGACCCCGTTGCCGTCGGCGGCCGGCATCGGGTCGCTCCGCCAGTGCCGCAGCCGTACGTCGACGCGGCGGCGCAGCAGCAGCGGGTTGACCCACATCAGACCGGTACGCCGGACCGTGCCCCGGTAGCGGCCGAAGAGGCCCAGCACCCAGGCCCGCCCGGTCCGCCCGCGCGCCAGCCCGCCGAAGCCGAACAGACTCAGGGCGCCGGCCCCCGCGTACGCCGCCCACTGCGCGGGGCCGAGGCCGGCGCCCGCGTACTCCGGCAGCCGCAGGGCCTCCACCGCGAGCGGCGACAGCGCGCCCGCCCACCACGAGGTGGCCACGCACCCGGCCACCCCGCAGGCGCCGGCCAGCACGCCCGCCGAGCCGGGCAGCACCCGGGCGGGCCGCTCGGCCAGCGCCGGGTCGACCTCGGCCGCGGGCCGCGGCCCGGCCGGCGCCGGACGCCGGAAGCGCGGCTGCTCGCCGGTGCCCTGCCGGCGCCCCACGACCGCGGGGCTCAGCGGCACGGAGCCCGTCTCCGGGTCGTCGCGGAACAGCAGATGTACGGGGATCTCGGTGGTCGCCTCGTTCTGGATCAGCCGGACGGGCCGGGCGCCGGCCGTGATCTCGGCGGGCCCCTCGGATCCCGGGGACTCGGGTGTGGGTGAAGTGGTCGTCGTGCTCATGGGTGCCTCCAGCCTCCGCGCCAGATGCGTCATGACAGTGGATGGGTGTTGCCGGGTGCTGCCGGGTGCTGCCGGGTGTGCGGGAAGGCGGCTAGGGCGGGCTGCGGTGGGCTACTTGAACAGCCGCCGCCAGGTCTCCGGCCCCGGGTAGCCGTCCGCCGCGCCGCCGCGCCAGCCCTGGGCGCGCTGGAAGGCCTCCACGGCCCGGCGGTCCGCCTCGCCCCAGCGCGGTCCTGGACCGGTCGTGTAGTACTTGCCGAACCCCTTCTTCACCAGCTGCTTTCCGAGCAGGGTGACGTACTTGTTGCTGACGCCGGGCCGGAACATGGCCCGCCCCGGATAGCCGGACACCCCGTGCGAGGAGGGCGCGGGCGCGGGTGCGGGTGCGGGTGGTGCGGCTGTCCCGGTCCGGATGTCCTTGCCTTCCCCGGTCACCAGCAGCGCCCAGGTCTGCGGCCCCGGCAGCCCGTCCGCGTCCTTGCCCCGCCAGCCCTGTGCCTGCTGGAAGGCCTGGGTGGCGCGGCGGTCGGTGTCCGTCCAGCGCGGTCCGGGGCCGGAGGTGTAGTAGGGCCGGGCACCGCGCTCGACGAGCATCTGGCCCAGCCGGGTGACGTGCTTGTTGTTGGCGCCGGGGCCGAAGTAGGCGGCGCCGGGGTACGGGGTGTCCGTCGGCTCGCTGGGTTTGTCGCTGCCGGCGGTGCCCGCCATCAGCCCCTTGTAGCGGTAGGCGGTGTAGCGGGCCGAGTTGCTCCAGTACGCGTACGGGGTCGCCTGCCGGCGGGCGCGCGGGCGGGTCTCCTCGTAGGCGATGTAGTAGGTGTGCGTGTAGTCGGTCCAGCCGCCGAAGATGACCACGTGGCTGCCCGCCTGCGGGTCCGCCGGGTTGTGGAAGAGCAGGATGTCGCCGGGCTGGAGGTCGTCCTTGGGGATCTTGACGCCGTACTGGTCGAGGCTGCCGGTCCATTCGTTCCCGGGCAGGTTCCAGGCCATCGAGACGAACCCCGAGCAGTCCTGGCGGTAACCGTCGGACCAGTACTCCGACATGCTGTACGGGACCTGCGCGGCGACCCAGGTCTTGGCCCGCTTGATGATGTCGGCGCGGGTGGTGGCCGGTGTCCTGATCACCGCGGGCTTGCCGCCCGGGCCGTGCAGCGGGGTCTTGCCGCCCTGCGGGGTGTCGGGCTCGTCGCCGGTGGGAACACCGGGGCGGGCGGCGGGGTTGGCGGGGTGCTCCGGGGTGTGCGGGGCGGCGAAGGCGGGGGCGGTGTGGCCGACGAGGGTGGTGGAGGCGGCCGCGGCGAGCAGGACGGCTCGGTGGGCCGCGGGGTGGCGGCCGGTGCGGGAGTGCGGCAGGACGCGCCGCCAGTGGACGCATCCGGGGCAGTCGCAGTCGCTCGCGGGATCGAATTCCTCGAATACCGGAGTCTCCATGCGCTGCCCCTCACACTCCAGATGGAAATGTCCGCGATTGTGCACGTTCGTCAGTTTCTCAACTGTCGTCCGGACGCGCATGTTGACGGTCCGAATGATGTACGGCACCCCCTTCCACCCCTGGTGAGGCGGTCAGGAGCACCCCGGGAGGTCGGGTAGAGTTCTCCGGGTCAGCAAGCGCCGCTAGCTCAGTTGGTTAGAGCAGCTGACTCTTAATCAGCGGGTCCGGGGTTCGAGTCCCTGGCGGCGCACAGACAGTGAAAGCCCCTCGCAGGCGCGGGGGGTTTTCGCTTTTCCGGCGCGGATTCTCACGGGCGCCGTGGGGGCGGCTGGGGGTCTGGGGGTTATCCCCCAGGGGATGCAGCATCAGCGGGTCCGGGGTTCGAGTCCCTGGCGGCGCACCGACAGTGAAAGCCCCTCGCAGGGTGGTCGGCTCGTCCAGGAAGAGGATCCGGGGGCGGCCCACCAGGCTCGCGGCCAGGTCGAGCCGGCGGCGCATACCGCCGGAGAAGGTGGCGATGGGGCGCTTGGCCGCCTCGGTGAGCGAGAAGTTCTCCAGGAGCTGCGCGGCCCGGGTTTTCGCGTCCCGTCGGGACAGTCCGAGCAGCCGGCCGATCAGGACCAGGTTCTCGGCGCCGGACAGCGTCTCGTCCACCGAGGCGTACTGGCCGGTCAGACCGATCAGCTGCCGTACCCGTACCGGGTCCTCGGCGATGTCGTGGCCGCCGATCGTCGCGCGGCCCGCGTCGGGCCGCAGCAGGGTGGCCAGGATGCGCACGGTGGTGGTCTTGCCCGCGCCGTTGGGACCCAGGACGCCCACCACCTTGCCGGCCGGGACCTCCAGGTCCACCCCGTCCAGGGCGGTGAAGTCGCCGTACTTCTTGACCAGCCCCTCGGCCCGGATCGCGTAGGACATCGTCATCTCCTCGTCAGCTGCCTGTCGTTCTCGATGGACAGGACTGTGCCGGGGTGCGCTGACAGAGCGCGGACAGCGCGCTGACACGGCTGACGGGCGCGCTGACAGGACGGGCGGGGGCTGTCAGGGCGTCTCGTTGAACTGGACGGGCTCGTGGGCCGTATGGAACGACAGGCCACGCCCTGAGGCGACGGTCCGGTGCGCCGACCGAGCGTTTCACGCCACCCCGCACCGGGGTTCGGACAAGGGGTGGCCGAGCAGGTGCCGGAGGCGTTCCGGGACGCCTTCCACCGCGTACGCACGGATCTCGGGGGTGTCGCGCGTGATCCGTGGATCATCCGTCGGTGACACCGGGAGATCTTGGATGCGGTACCGTCCGGGGACGCGATACGGGCAGGGGAGGCTATAAGGGAGCACTTCGGAAACTTCCGTGCCCTACTGTCCACAACCTCCCCACACGGCCCCCACAGGGGCCACAATGAACGCGTATGACCGGTAAACACCGCGTTTCGCATCTTGCGATCATGCTGGGCACCGTAGAAACCTGGTTTCCAAGATGCTGCGGATACGCGGCAGTTGGGGGGCACGGAGCCGGTTGCCGGTCCGGCGGGGAGAGGGGCCCCGTTCGAAAGACGATGCCGAGGGGGGCATCATGCAACCGGAAGGTCGCAGTTCCATGTCTATTGGTGTGGAGAATGTGGTGACTGCGGCCCACCACTGATACGTCTGTGAAGAGTCGAGGGGGACTCGAGCAGTCGTAAGGAACCGACAAAGCACGCGATGACTCGCGTGTGGGGGGATGACTCATGACGTCGACGCCGACGGGCGCCCGGCAGAACTTCGACGACCCGTCTCAGACCACTCAGCTCAGGGTGGCCTCACAGACCCGGACGGGCGCGTTCCGCCGGATCAAGAAGACGCTTCCGAAGTATGACTACGAGCACTACAGCCGCCTCGCAGGTCCCCTCACCCAGCCCGATCCGTCGAAGCCCTACAAGGTGGAGTACCGATCGCTGATCTCGCAGGAGACGCACCGCATAAGGGTCGCGCTGATGCTGGCCGCCGCGCCGGTGCTCTCCCTGGTCCTGCTGTTCTGGCTGCTCCAGCCCGAGCACTGGACCGAGCGCGACTACGTGGACTTCGAGTGGCTGCCCGCGCTGGACATCGTGATGCTCGTCTCGATCGGCCTGATCGAGTTCTTCCGCTGCATGAACGTGCTGTCGAACGCGCACGCCACCCTGGTCGCCCGCGACCCGATCCCGGTGGTGCCCGAGACCGGCACGAGAGTGGCCTTCCTCACCTCCTTCGTACCCGGGAAGGAGCCCTTGGAGATGGTCACGAAGACCCTGGAGGCGGCGGTCAAGCTGCGCCACCGGGGCCTTCTGCATGTATGGCTGCTCGACGAGGGCGACGACCCCGAGGTCAAGGAGGTCTGCGCCCGGCTCGGCGTGCACCACTTCTCCCGCAAGGGCATCGCGAAGTGGAACCAGGCCAAGGGCCCGCACCGCGCCAAGACCAAGCACGGCAACTACAACGCCTGGCTCGACGCGCACGGCGACGACTACGACTACTTCGCCTCGGTCGACACCGACCACGTGCCGCTGCCCAACTACCTGGAGCGGATGCTCGGCTTCTTCCGTGACCCGGACGTCGGCTTCGTCATCGGCCCGCAGGTCTACGGCAACTACGACAACTTCGTCACCAAGGCCGCCGAGTCGCAGCAGTTCCTCTTCCACGCCCTCATCCAGCGCGCCGGCAACTACTACGGCGCCCCGATGTTCGTCGGCACCTCCAACGCGGTGCGGATCAGGGCGCTCAAGCAGATCGGCGGCCTGTACGACTCGATCACCGAGGACATGGCCACCGGCTTCGAGATCCATCGCCACAAGAACCCGGCGACGGGCAGGAAGTGGCGCTCGGTCTACACCCCGGACGTGCTCGCGGTCGGCGAGGGCCCCAGCGCCTGGACCGACTTCTTCACCCAGCAGATGCGCTGGTCCAGGGGGACGTACGAGACGATCCTCAAGCAGTACTGGAAGGGCTGGTACTCGCTGCCGCCCGGCAAGCTCTTCAACTACACGATGATGATCATCTTCTACCCGATGTCCGCCCTCAACTGGATCCTCGCGGCCCTGAGCTGCGCGCTGTTCCTGGGCCTGGGCGCCTCGGGTGTGAACATCGACCCGACCGTGTGGCTGATGCTCTACGGCAACGCCTCCGCGCTCCAGATCGGCCTGTACGTCTGGAACCGTCGGCACAACGTCTCGCCGCACGAGCCGGAGGGCTCCGGCGGTGTGGCCGGCATGGTGATGTCCGCGCTCTCCGCGCCGCTGTACGCCAAGGCCCTGATCGACTCCGCGCTGCGCCGCAAGAGCAAGTTCGTCGTCACCCCCAAGGGCGACTCGGCCAGCCCCGACCGGTGGTTCGGGACCTTCCGCTACCACTGGTACTTCATCGTCATCTTCGGCGGCTCGATCGCCGCGGGCTTCGTCTACGGCCACTCGCACCCCGCGATGATCATCTGGGCGATCTTCGCCATGCTGATCACCGCGACGCCGATCTTCGTCTGGCGGCACATGCTGCGCCAGGAGAAGAAGAAGCCCGCCGAGGAGCCGCAGAACCCGGCGGTCCCGGCACAGCAGCAGTACCAGCCGCAGCCGCTGCCGGCCCAGCACGCCCCGGCCCAGAAGCCGAGCTGGGCCGCCTCGAACGCCTCCCACACCGGCGGCGGGGGCGGCGCCGGCGGGGGCAACGACCAGACCATGCAAATCGCCCTGGGTGGACTTGGGGGACGTAAGGAATGAACGACCGTGCCGGACGCCGTCGTGCCCGTCGCCTAGCGATAGGCACGGCGGTGGTACTCGCACTGGCCGGGATGAACGGGCCGTGGCTCTACCGCTTCGGGACCGAGAAATACCACCAGTACCAAATCAACAAGCCGGAGTACAAAGCCGAGAACGGCAAGTGGGAGGTCGTCGACTTCCCCGAGGAGTACCGGCAGAACACCATCCACGCGGCGCTGCTGCGCACCGGCAAGGTGCTGCTCGTCGCGGGCTCGGGCAACGACCAGGACAACTTCGACGCCAAGAAGTTCGACACCCGTATCTGGGACCCGGTCAAGGGCACCATCAAGAAGGTGCCCACGCCCAGCGACCTGTTCTGCACCGGCCACACCCAGCTGGCCAACGGCAACCTGCTGATCGCGGGTGGTACGAAGCGGTACGAGAAGCTGAAGGGTGACGTCACCAAGGCCGGCGGCTTGATGATCGTCCACAACGAGAACCCGGACGAGCCGATCACGCTGCCCGCGGGCACCAAGTTCACCGGCAAGGAGAACGGCCAGACCTTCGTCTCGAAGGACCCGGTCGTGGTGGAGCGGGCGGAGAAGGTCTTCGACAAGAAGACCGGCAAGTTCCTGCGCAACGACCCGGGGCTCGGCCGTATCTACGTCGAGGCGCAGAAGTCCGGTCGCAAGTACGAGACGGGCACCCAGGACAACTACCGCGTCCAGGGGCTGTCCGGCACCGACGCCCGCAACACCTACGGCATCGCGCAGAAGCTCGCCCTCGACAAGAAGGACTTCCAGGGGATCCGGGACGCCTACGAGTTCGACCCGGTCGCCGAGAAGTACATCAAGGTCGACCCGATGAACGAGGCCCGCTGGTACCCCACGCTCACCACCCTGAGCGACGGCAAGGTCCTCAGCGTCTCCGGCCTCGACGACATCGGCCAGCTGGTGCCGGGCAAGAACGAGGTCTTCGACCCGAAGACCAAGACCTGGACGTACCTGCCGAAGACCCGCCAGTTCCCGACCTACCCCGCGCTGTTCCTCATGCAGAACGGCAAGGTCTTCTACTCGGGGTCCAACGCGGGCTACGGACCGGACAACGTGGGCCGTGAGCCGGGCGTCTGGGACGTCGACAGCAACAAGTTCACCAAGCTCCAGGGGCTCAGCGACCCCAAGCTGATGGAGACGTCCGGCACGGTGCTGCTCGCGCCCGCGCAGGACGAGAAGTACATGGTGGTCGGCGGCGGCGGGGTCGGTGAGTCCGCGCAGTCCAGCGACAAGACACGGATCGTCGACCTGAAGGCCGACAACCCGAAGTTCGTCGACGGGCCGACGCTGGAGAAGGGCACCCGGTACCCGAACATCTCGGTCCTGCCCGACGACTCCATCCTGGTGTCGGGCGGCTCGGAGGACTACCGCGGGCGGGGTGACTCCAACATCCTCCAGGCGCGGATCTACCACCCGGAGACCAACACCTTCGAGCAGGTGGCCGATCCGCTGGTGGGCCGGAACTACCATTCCGGGTCCATCCTGCTGCCCGACGGCAGGGTGATGTTCTTCGGCTCCGACTCGCTCTACAGCGACAAGGCCAACACCAAGCCGGGCGAGTTCGAGCAGCGCATCGAGATCTACACGCCGCCCTACCTCTACCGGGACTCACGGCCGTCGCTGTCCGGTGGTCCGCAGACCATCGAGCGCGGCGACTCCGCGACGTTCACCTCGCAGCACGCCTCCACGATCAAGAAGGCGCGGCTGATCCGGCCCAGTGCGGCGACGCACGTCACGGATGTCGACCAGCGGTCGATCGAGCTGGACTACAAGGTGTCCGGGGACAAGATCACGGTGACCGTGCCGAAGAACAAGAACCTGGTGCAGTCGGGGTGGTACATGCTGTTCGTCGACGACGATCAGGGGACGCCGTCGAAGGCACAGTGGGTGAAGGTGCCGTAGCGCTCCCGCGGCCAAGCCGCGAATCGGCAAGTCCCCGCGCCCCTGAGGGCGCGGGGACTTGCCGTTACTTGGAGGCCTTCGCCAGGTTCAACGCGTACTCCGACCACCATTCGCCGGCCTTCGGGCCGCCCTTGCACTCGCCGTCCGACTCTCCCGGCCGCTTGACCCAGACGTACGCGTCGACCAGCGGGTCCGCGGTCTTGGTCGTCGGGGTCTCGCCCAGGGCCCGGCCGGGCGGGTTGCACCAGCGTTCGTCGGCCTTGCCGCCGGTGTACGGGCCGTTGCCGTTGCGGCTGGTGTCGATCACGAAGTGCTTGTCGCCGACCTTCGCCGACAGCTGCTTGCCGTAGGCGATGGAGTCCTCGGTGGAGTAGAAGTTGGAGACGTTGACCGAGAAGCCGTCGGCCTTGTCGACGCCCGCCCACTTCAGCGGCTCGAAGATCTGGTCCGGGTGGCCCCAGCCGGCGTTGCCCGCGTCCAGGTAGACCTTGGTGTTCTTCAGGGACTTGAGCTTGGTGATGGCTCCCTGGAGAAGGTCGTAGCGCTCCTCGTGGAACTCGTCCTGGGTGCAGCCGTCGACCAGGTGCAGGACCGCGTCCGGCTCCAGGATGACCGTCGCCGGACGGTCCCCGATGCCCGCGGCCACCCCGTCGATCCAGCTCCGGTAGGCGTTGCCGTCGGCGGCGCCGCCCTGCGAGTAGTTGCCGCAGTCGCGGTGCGGGATGTTGTAGAGGACCAGCAGCGCCGTACGGCCCGCCGCGTCGGCGGCCTCCGTGAAGCCGCGCGCCTCCTCCTCGGGCTTCTCCGTGCCGATCCACTGCCCGGTGGGCTGCTCGGCGATCTTGCGGATCTGCTCCGCGTCCGTGTCCTTGCCGGCCTTCTCGTACTCAGCGACCTGCTGCGCCGCGTTGCCGTCCGGATTGACCCAGAACGGGTCGCTCTCCTTGGGCTGTTGAGTGATCTTGGCGCCGGCCGACCCCTCCGGATCGTCGTCCCCGGACGACGAACATCCGGCGATCAGCAGTGCCGCCCCCAGCACCATCGCCGACGTCCTCGATCCGGCCCCCCTCGTGCCGTACATCCCACTCCCCCTCGGTGTGGCAGTCCAAGGCTCAATCCTGACATACGCGTCCTGGGGCACACGAGATCGCCCGAGCCTTGTCGGGGAGCTGTTACAGCACCCATGGTCGGGGTAGGCGCGCGCTGGGAACGGGGGCGGGCGGACAGGGAAAGGGAGTGGGCGGGGATGCACCACACCACCCGGGAGATCCGGCTGGCGACGGCACTCGTGGAAGCGGCGGACACCCTGTCCGACGGCTTCGACACCGAGGACTACCTACGACGGCTCGCGAACCACTGCGTCGACCTGCTGGCCGCGCAGGCGGTCGGGGTCATGCTCATCGACGGCGGGCGGACCGTGTCGCTGACGGGCAGCAGCGCCCACGAGCAGATGGCGCTCGACCTGCTCCAGGCCCAGCACAGCGGCGGCCCGTGCCTGGACACCTACAGCTCCGGCAAGCCCGTCCCGCCGGTCTCGATCAGGACGGCCCGCGCGGCGTCCCGCTGGCCGGAGTTCACCGAGCGGGCACTGCGCCACGACGTCGTCACCACCTTCGCCGTACCGCTGCGCCGGCGCGAGAGGCCGTTCGGCGCGCTCAACGTCTTCGTGCCCACGCTGGTCGCGAGCGCGCCGCCCGACGGCGATCCGGAGCTGCTGCTGGCCCAGCTCATCGCCGACTCCGCGGCCGTCGGGCTCCAGAACAACGCCCGGTACCACCGCTGCCGGACCCTCGCGGGCCAGTTGCAGGAGGCCCTGTCCAGCCGGGTCCGCATCGAACAGGCCAAGGGCATGCTCGCCGAGCGCTGGCAGACCCGCGCGGACGAGGCGTTCATCGCCCTGCGGCAGTACGCGCGCCGCCGCCGGCTGCCGCTGGACCGGGTCGCGACCGCGGTCATCCAACGCACCTCGGACGACGCGGAGTTGCGGCGGGAGTTCGACGGGACGGCCTAGGGGCCTTCCTGGAACCGGGTCCGACCTGGGCATAGGAGAGGCAGAAACGAGATTTCGGCCTGGCGTCAATTCTCCACTAGGCCTCGGCCTGCATCCGCTCTATCGTTTTCCTACGGAAGGCCCCAGCCCCCGGCCGACTGACCTCCACATCTGGCTCACAAGCCTCCCGCGCCGGTCGCCGGGTTACTCCCGCAGCCCGTGCGCGCGCGGTTGAGGACCAGCCCGGTCGGCGGCTTCGGGGGGAGCGGGCCGTCGACCGGGCCAGGTGGCGGAGTCGATGTGCGAGGCCGGTGTGAAGGTCGGTTCTAGAGCCCGGTTCCTGTCAGGTACGCCGAGACGATCACGTTCGCCGTGTAGCTGCGGCTCGCCCGGTCGAAGGTGCCGCCGCAGGTGATGAGGCGCAGTTCCGACCGGCCCGCCTCGTGGGTGCCGTAGGCCTGGCGGGCGTCGAAGCGGTCACGGGCCACGACCTGGACGTCGTCGACGGTGAACTCGGCGACCCTGCCGTCGTCCCGGATCACTCGGACCGTCTCGCCGGGCTTCAGCGCGCTGAGCTTGTAGAAGACGGCCGGCCGGGTCTCGGTGTCCACATGCCCCACCATCAGCGCGGCCCCCGCCGCCCCCGGCTTCACCCCGGCCGCGTACCAGCCGACCACGCCCGCCTGGTCGTAGGGCGGCGGGTCGATCGCGCCGCCCCCGTCCAGTCCGCGCGCCACCACGGGAGCCTGCACGCCGAGCCCGGGGATGTCGATGCGCTGCGGCGACGCCGGGTTCAACGGCCGTGTGGGAGGCGGCAGTTCGATGTCGGGCGGGCGTCCCACCGCCGCCACGTCGCCCGTCGTCGGCGCCGATATCCCATGCCGTACGTCGGTGACCTCCCGGCCCCACGACCACAGCCCGAGCAGCAGTAGCGCCCAGGCCACCCCGGTGAGGAGACGGCCCGATCCGAAGGAGCGCACGTCAGTCCGTCCCACGGCTCCGGCGGACCCTCCGCAGCGCGACCGCGGCGGCCGCCGCCACCCCGGCCAGCACCAGCCCCGTCACCGTCTGTGCGGTCCCGGGTCCGGCGGCGCGCGCCTCGTCCACCGAGGCGAGACGGGCGGTACCGCCGCCGCCCGCCTGGACGGGGGCGACGGGCGAGGTGTGCGGCGAGGGGCGCGTGCCCTGGTCCACCACGGTCAGGACGCTCTTGCGGGACGTGTCCCCGCAGGTCACCTGGACGTCGTAGGAGCCCGCCTTGAGTTCGCTGCGGACCCTGGTCTCGCCGGTGAGGGTGCCCTGGGTGTCGGCAGTGGCGGTGAGGCGTACGTCGGCCACGAAGGCCGCGGAGGTCGCGGTGCCGGTTCTCGTCGTGCAGCCGTTCGCCCGGAGGGTGATGTCGGTGCCGGGGGCGGGGGACGACGGGGTGGTCGTGACGCCGGTCGTGCCCTCCGTGTCGGCCGCTTGCGCCGCGTGCGCCGCCGGTGTCGTGAGGGCGGTGACGGCCAGCAGGGCGGTGCAGAGCGTGAGGCGTAGTGAACCCATCGTGAACCTCCAGATATGTGGAGAGTCCCCCGGTGGCGGCGGCCCCGCATCCTCAGAGGGCCGCCGCTGCTCCGTACGAGCGTTCTTTCAGACGAGGTCGACCAGGTCCGCGATCGAGTCCACGACCTTCGAGGGGCGGTACGGGTACTTCTCGATGTCCGCGTCCGTCGTCAGGCCGGTACGGACGAGGAACGTCACCATCCCGGCCTCGAGCCCCGCCAGGACGTCCGTGTCCAACCGGTCGCCGATCATCGCGCTGGACTCGGAGTGGGCACCGATCGCGTTCAGGCCCGCCCGCATCATCAGCGGGTTCGGCTTGCCGACGAAGTACGGCTTCTTGCCGGTCGCCGCGGTGATCAGGGCCGCGACCGAGCCCGTGGCGGGCAGTACGCCCTCGGGTGAGGGGCCGGTCTCGTCGGGGTTCGTCGCGATGAACCGCGCGCCGTTGTTGATCAGCCGGACGGCCTTCGTCATCGCCTCGAAGGAATAGGTCCGAGTCTCACCGAGAATGACGAAGTCCGGGTCCGTGTCGGTGAGGATGTAGCCGGCGTCGTGCAGGGCCGTGGTGAGACCCGCCTCGCCGATGACATAGGCGGAACCGCCGGGCCGCTGGTCCTCCAGGAACTTGGCGGTGGCGAGGGCCGAGGTCCAGATGTTCTCGACCGGCACGCTGAGGCCCATGCGGTTGAGGCGGGCCTGGAGGTCCCGTGCCGTGTAGATCGAGTTGTTGGTCAGCACCAGGAAGGGCTTTCCGGAGTCGCGGAGCTTCTTCAGGAAGGCGTCGGCGCCGGGGATCGGTACGCCCTCGTGGATGAGTACACCGTCCATGTCGGTGAGCCACGAATCGATGGGCCTGCGGTCTGCCATGTGCGGGATCTCCTGCCGTACGCATGTACGCGGTGCTGCGTCGGGCCCAGCCTAGACAGTGGCCGGATCTTGAGGGAATGGCCGACTTCCGGTTGGTTCAGCTACCGGCTGGTTCGGCGTCCGGCTGGTTCGACTCCCGGCTAGTTCGGCTTCCTGGCGTTTGCGCGGCGGCGGGCGAGGAGGAGGGTGCCGGCTGTGGTGAGCAGGAGGGCTGCGGCGGCGAAGGTGCGGGTGGGGGTGAGGCCGGTGCTGGCCAGTTCGTCGAAGGGGGCGTCGGCTTCGGGGTCGGGCGGTGGTTGGGGGGCGGTTTCGGTTTCCACCGTGAAGCGGTAGTCGTTGGACTGGCCCACCCAGTCGCCGTCATCGTTGTGGCGTTGCACCACTGCGGCGTTGGCCGTGATGGCGTTCGGTGCGGCGTCTGAGGTCAGCGCCAGTCGTACCTTCACCGTGAGCGACTTGCCTGGGCCTACGGTGAAGCCCTTCCCGCCGAATGCTCCTACCAGTTCGTCCTGGTCCGTCGTCTCGAAGCGGACGGGGTGGGGGCTGCCTCCGTCGTAGAACTCGAGTTGGGGCTGGTCGGGTTCGAGGGTGTGGTTCTTGTCCACGAGGACCACTACCGGGTGGATCTTTTCGCAGGTCTGCCGGGTGGTGTTGGTCAGGTCCAGGTACCAGGTGCCGTAGCCGCCGCCCGCTTCGTAGGCTTCGGGGCCGCCGTGGAGGCGGGTGGTGAGGGGGAAGGTGCCGGCGTCGGTGGTGGTGCAGGTGGGCGCCGCGTGCGCGGGGGGTGCGGGTGTTGTCAGGAGGGCGGCTGCCGCGGCCAGGGGGAGGGTGGTGAGCGTGAACAGTCGCATGAACACATGACCATGGCGGGTGGGGGTGGGGAACGGGGCGTGGCGCTCCGGGTGGGGGTGGAATGCCGCCCGATCGGCGGGTGGGGGTGGGGAACGGGGCGTGGCGCTCCGGGTGGGGGTGGAATGCCGCCCGATCGGCGGGTGGGGGTGGGCGTCCTATGCCTGCGGCGGCCCCTTGCCGTTTGGTGGGGGCTCGCGTCGCGCACTTCGGTTCGTCGTGAGTCGGTGCCGCACCGGGGGGTGTCCGTCCTCGGTCGGGCGCCACTGTTTCGTCCAGGCTGTGCTGTCCGTTTGACGCCCGACGCTGCGGGCGGACACCCCCCGGTACGTCCCCTGCTCGCCGTTGCGCCGGTGCGGGTGCGTTCCTCCTAGGGTGCCGGCCGGGTCAGCCTTCGGATCTGCCGAACAGGGGGGCCAGGAGGAGTTGGGCCGCGCCCTCCGCTACGGCTCGGGTGCCCGCTTCGGCCAGGCGGACTGGTACGGCGGCCTCGCCCCGGGCTCGTTCTGCCAGTACCGCCCTTACTCGTCGTAGGAACGTCTCCGGCTTCGCCTCGATCGTGCGGCCGCCCAGGAGGACTACGTCGATGTCCAGCAGGCCTACGAGGTTGGCGGCGCCGGCGCCCAGGACCCGTGCCGCTTCCTCGGTGTTGCCCTGGGAGACGGCCGCCAGGCACAGGGCCTCGATGCAGCCTCGGTTTCCGCAGCCGCACGGGGGGCCGTCCAGTTGGATGACCTGGTGGCCGAACTCGCCCGCGCCGGTGCGGGCGCCGCGGTGGACCTTGCCGTCGATGACCAGGCCCGCGCCTAGTCCCGTACCCAGGTGCAGGTAGGCGAAGGAGCCGCCGTCGGTCTCGGCGGCCAGGCCCAGTGCCGCCGCGTTGGTGTCCTTGTCCACGACCACCGGGAGGTCCGTGTGCCTCGCCAGTTCGTCGCGCAGCGGGAAGCCGTCCCATTCGGGGAAGCCGGTCACTCGGTGCAGTACGCCTCGGTGGTGGTCCAGGGGGCCGGGGAGTGCCACGCCGAGGCCGAGGAGGGGGCGGGCGCGTGGGAGGGGGGTGTCTGTCGTCGTCGGTTGCGTGGACAGGAGGGTTCTGGTTTCTGCCACTACCGCCGTCACTACCGCTTTCGCGCCTGCTCTCAGGTCCACCGGCACGCAGCGCTCCCCCACCACGGTTCCGTTCAGGTCCACCAGTACCGCTCTGAGTTCGTCCCGGTCCAGGTGGACGCCGATCGCGTGGCCGGCCTCGGGTACCAGGCGCAGTACCGTGCGGGGCTTGCCGCCGGTGGAGGCGCGGTGGCCTGCCTCGGTCGCCAGGCCCTCCTCGCGGAGTCTTGCGGTGATCTTGCTGACGGCCTGGGGGGTGAGGCCGGTGCGGTCGGCCAGTTCCAGGCGGCTGATGCCGCCGGCTCCCGCGGTGCGCAGGAGGTCGAGGACCAGGGCGGTGTTGTGGCTGCGCAGGGCGAGCAGGTTCGCCCCGGGGCGTCCGCCGCTCGTCACCGTCTTCGTCCTGTCCACCTCGCCATTCTCCCTGTCGCTTGCACTTTGGCAACAGCGTTGCGAAAGTGGGAGTCATGACTGGTACGACTGATACGGCTGGTACCCCTGTCCGTGTGGGCCTCATCGGCTACGGCCTCGCGGGCTCCGTCTTCCACGCCCCGCTGATCGCCGCCACCGAGGGCCTCGTCCTCGACACCGTGGTCACCTCGAACCCCGAGCGTCAGGGGCAGGCTCGCGCCGAGTTTCCGGACGTCCGTGTGGCCGCCTCGGCCGAGGAGCTCCTCCAGCAGCGGGCCGGTGAGCTGGATCTGATCGTCGTCGCGTCCCCGAACAAGACGCACGTGTCGCTCGCGACCGCCGCTCTGGAGGCAGGTCTTCCGGTCGTGGTCGACAAGCCTGTCGCCGGTACCGCGGCGGAGGCGCGGCAGCTGGCCGCGCTCGCCGAGGAGCGGGGGCTGCTCCTCTCCGTCTTCCAGAACCGGCGCTGGGACAACGACTTCCTGACCCTGCGGAAGCTCCTGGACGGCGGCGAGTTGGGGGACGTCTGGCGGTTCGAGTCGCGGTTCGAGCGGTGGCGGCCGCAGCCCAAGGGTGGGTGGCGGGAGTCCGGCGACCCCGCAGAGATCGGAGGTCTGTTGTACGACCTTGGCAGCCATCTCGTGGATCAGGCGCTCGTTCTCTTCGGCCCCGTCAGCGCCGTGTACGCCGAGTCGGACATCCGGCGGGCCGGTGCCTCCGTCGACGACGACACCTTCATCGCGCTCACCCATGCGAACGGGGTACGGACGCAGTTGTACGCCACCGCCAACACCGCCCAACTCGGGCCCCGTTTCCGGGTGCTGGGCTCGCGGGCCGGCTACGTCAAGTACGGCCTCGATCCCCAGGAGGCGGACCTGCGCGAAGGCAAGCGCCCGGAGAGCGGCGCGGCGTGGGGGCTCGAACCCGAGTCGGCGTGGGGTCGGGTGGGTGCCGGTGAGTCGCCGGTGACGGGGGGCGGTCGGGCCGAACCGACCCTCCCGGGCGACTACCCCGCTTACTATGCGGCCGTGGCGAAAGCCCTGCTCGACGGCGGTCCCAACCCGGTGACCGCACTGGAGGCGGCCGCGGCTCTCGACGTGCTCGAGGCGGCCCGCCGTTCGGCCCACGACGGAGTGGTGGTGAAGCTGTGACGCACAGTGGTGAGTTGACTCCGAAGTTCCATCCCGAACTGACTCCGCCCCTCGAGGAGTTGGAGGCCCAGGAACGCCGTCTGGTCTTCCGCCAGTTCACCTACGAGGACGCGTGGGCACTGGGGTCCCTGCTCGTGGACATGGCCCGTGAGCGGCAGGCGCCGGTCGCCGTCGACATCCACCGCGCCGGCCAGCAGCTCTTCCACGCCGCCCTCCCGGGCTCCACCCCGGACAACGACGCCTGGATCAACCGCAAGCGCCGGGTAGTGGAGCGCTACGGCTCCGCCTCGTACCTGGTCGGCGCCCGCTTCCGCGCCAAGGGCACGACCTTCGAGGAGAGCTCGCGTCTGGACGCGGACGAGTACGCGGCTCACGGAGGGTCCTTCCCGATCACCGTGGAGGGCGTGGGGGTGGTGGGTGCGGTGACGGTGAGCGGTCTGCCGCAGCTCCAGGACCACAAGTTCGTGGTGGAGGCGCTGGAAGAGTACTTGGAGAAGAACGTGTAGGTGACATACCGAAGGGGCGCGGGGAACTGCGCGACCAGCCACGCACGGCCCGCGGCTGACGTACAACCGCAGTTCCCCGGCCAACCCAGCGGAGCGTCTACGCGTCTTTGAACTCCTGCCGTTGACGGCCCAGCCCTTCGATCTCCAGCTCCACCACATCCCCCGCCCGCAGGAACGGCTTCGGCTCAGGCTGCCCCAACGCCACCCCCGCCGGCGTCCCCGTGTTGATGACGTCCCCGGGGTACAGCGTCATGAACTGGCTGACGTACCGCACCACTTCGGCCACCGGGAAGATCTGCTCGGCCGTGGTGCCGTTCTGCTTCAGCTCACCGTTGACCCAGAGCTTGAGGGAGAGGTTCTGCGGGTCGGGGACCTCGTCCGCGGTGACCAGCCACGGGCCCAGCGGGTTGAACGTCTCGCAGTTCTTGCCCTTGTCCCAGGTGCCGCCGCGCTCGATCTGGAACTCCCGCTCGGACACGTCGTGCGCCACCGCGTACCCGGCGACATGGGCGAGCGCCTCGGTGTCCGACTCCAGGTAGCGGGCCGTACGTCCGATGACCACGGCCAGCTCGACCTCCCAGTCGGTCTTCTCCGACTTGCGCGGTACGAGCACGGTGTCGTGGGGGCCCACGACGGTGTCCGCGGCCTTGAAGAAGATCACGGGCTCGGCGGGCGGCTCGGCCCCCGTCTCGCGGGCGTGGTCGTGGTAGTTCAGGCCGATGCAGACGATCTTGCCGATCCGGGCCAGCGGCGGTCCGACGCGCAGTCCGGTGGCGTCCAGTGCGGGCAGCTCGCCGGTCTCCGCGGCCGTGCGGATCCGTCCGAGTGCCACGTCGTCGGCGAGCAGCGCTCCGTCGATGTCCGGGACGAGACCGGAGAGGTCTCGCAGTGTCCCGTCGGCGTCGAGCAGCGCGGGCGTCTCCGCTCCCGCCGTACCGACTCGCAGCAGCTTCATGATCACAATCTCCCTCGATCGCGGGGCGTCATCCCATGGGTGCAGCCATCGGATGACTGGTCGATCCTCCAAGGTCGGCGTCCGGTCCGCAATACCCGGTTCACGGACTGGACCGGTGCCTCAGCGGTGGAGGTCAGCGATAGAGGAAGGCCCGCTCCACCGCGCTCCAGGTCGTGCTGGTGACGACGTACAGCGCGGCCGCCAGGGGCACCACCGCCACGGTGAAGAGCGTGAAGAAGGACATGAACGGCATGACCTTGGTCATCGCCCCCATCCCGGGCACCGGCTGCCCGTCGGCCACCGCCGGCACGGCCTGGTTCGCGGCCATCATCCGCTTCGTACGGCGGTAATTGAAGACGGCGACCGTCGCGACGAGGGCGAACAGTCCGACGTACACGAGTCCGGCTCCGCCGAACATCCCGCCGGTCGCGAGTGCGTCCGCCCAATGGTCGCCGAGAGGGGCTGCGAACAGCTGGTGGGTCAGGAGCTGGTTGTTGGTGTTCGAGAACAGGTGGTAGAGGAGGAAGAACGCCGGCATCTGGCACAGGCTCGGCAGACAGCCGGACAGCGGGGACACCTTCTCCTCGGCGTGCAGCGCCAGGACGGCCTTCTGGAGCTTCTCGGGGTGCTTGGCGTGCTTCTTGCGGAGCTCGGCGATCTTCGGCTGGAGTTCGGTACGGGCCTTCTGTCCGCGCGCCGCCGCCCGAGACAGGGGGTGGACGAGGAGTCGTACGAGCGCGGTGAACAGGATGATCGCGCCGGCCGCGGCGGACGCGCCGAGCAGCGGCTGGAGGAGGTCGGCGAGGTGCTCGACCAGGGTGGCGAAGACGGACATGGGTGAGCCCTCCGGGGGTCTCGTCAGTGCCGGGAGTCCGGACGCGGCGGTCCGGGGTGGGATGGCGGCATGACGACCCGCGTGGGGGCCGGCTGTGGTGGGGCGGGTCCCTACGCGGTGGTCGCCTGGAGGGCGTGTCCGGGGGCGCGGGGCCTGGTGCGGCCCTTGGCGTCCGGGTCGCGTTGTGGCAGGAAGGCCGTACGGCGGTCTCTGTCGCGGATGGCCGTACGGACCCGGGTGGGCGGTACGGCGGGCGCGCAGCGCGAGACGACCAGGGAGCAGGCGGCGAAGGCGGAGCCGGCCGCCGCGGTCGCGGCGAGGGCGACGGTGGCGGAGAGGCTGCCGGTGTCGAGCAGGGCGACCTGGAGGAGCAGGAGCAGCAGGGCCACGGCGGGGCGCGGGTTGCGGTGCGCGTCGCGGATCATGGGCTGCTCCTCCTCTCGTACGTCCGAGTGTCCTGCCCTTGGTTATACCTGATGCCTCGGACAGTCTCAGCGGGGCCGCATCGACCGGAGCTCGGCCCAGACCACCAGACGGTACCTGGAGGTGTACTCCGGGGTGCAGGTGGTGAGGGTGAGGTAGTAGCCGGGGGCGGTGTAGCCGTGGGTGGGGCGGACGGTCGAGCGCGGGATCCTGGCGATCACTCCCGAGTCGCGGGCCGAGGTCTGGGCGAGGGTCCGGTCGACTGCGTACGTGTAGACGGCGTCCTTCGTCTCGACCTCGACCGTGTCCCCGGGGGCGAGCCGGTTGATGTACCGGAAGGGCTCGCCGTGGGTGTTGCGGTGCCCGGCGAGGGCGAAGTTCCCGGCCTGGCCCGGTTGCTGGGTGCCGGGGTAGTGGCCGGCGTAGCCCTTGTCCAGGACCGCCTGCTTGCCGATGCCCTCGGCTACCGGGACGCGAAGGTGGAGGCGGGGGACGGTGAGGATGGCGTAGGCCTGGGACCAGGTGGGTTGCCGGATGCGGGTGGTGGGTTGCCTTGGCCCGTGCCGGGTGGTGCTCGCGTCGCTGGTGCCCGTCTCGTCGGTGCTCCTCGGTGTGGGGGCGTCGGTGGCCGGGGCCCCGCCGGTGTCCCACTCCCGCTCCAGCGCCTCCACCTTGCGCTCGGCGCCCTCCCTGGCCTCGCGGTTGGTCCACCACAGTTGGTGGACGACAAGGAGCAGCAGGACGACCCCGGCGGTGACGAGGAGTTCGCCGCCGGTCCACAGCACGCGCCGACGACGGGCGCGCCGACGCCGGGTGCCGTGTCCCACGACCGGAACGCGCATGCCGTACACCGCCCTCCGCCCGGGTACGCCGCTCTCACCGGGCCCGCACGATAGGCGCTGCCCCTTCAAGTGGCCAGGCCCACCGAGCATCAGCCCAGTCGTCTCCCCCACCGTCCCTCCAACCATCACCCCTTCTCATAACCGTTGGAGAAATAGAAAGCCGGACAGAAAGTCGACGGAAAGAAAGCGCTGTCACACCTCTCGACAACCCCACCCACCACACCCGATGCTTCGTGATGGCACGCGGGGGGCGCGTGGGCGAGCCATTACTTCGAGCCCCACGAGAGGCGGACAGGACAGCCATGATCCGACGCAGAACGCTGCTGACAGCCGCAGGAGGCACCCTCCTCGGCAGCGCCCTGGCGACGGGCACCGCACGCGCGGACGCCACGATCGCCGTCAACCCCGGCACCTCCTACGGCAATTGGGAAGGCTGGGGCACCTCGCTGGCCTGGTGGGCGAATGTGTTCGGCGCCCGGGACGACTTCGCCGACCTCTTCTTCACCACCAAGTCGACGACGTACAACGGCACCTCCCTGCCCGGCCTCGGCATGAACATCGCCCGCTACAACCTGGGCGCGTGCAGCTGGAACTCGGTGGGCGGCCAGTCGATGGTGGCCTCCGCCAACATCCCCGCGTTCAAGCAGATCGAGGGCTACTGGCAGGACTGGAACAACGAGTCCCCCACGTCCTCCGCCTGGGACTGGACCGCGGACGCCACCCAGCGCGCGATGCTGACGAAGGCGGTGGCGCGCGGCGCGACGACCGAGCTGTTCGCCAACTCCCCGATGTGGTGGATGTGTTCCAACCACAACCCCTCGGGCGCCTCCGGCGGCGGCAACAACCTCCAGACCTGGAACTACCGCCAGCACGCTTCCCACCTCGCCTCCGTCGCCCTCTACGCCAAGAACAACTGGGGCGTGAACTTCGCGACCGTCGACCCCTTCAACGAGCCCTCGTCGTCCTGGTGGACGGCGACCGGCACGCAGGAGGGCTGCCACATGGACTCGGCGGTCCAGTCGGCCGTACTGCCGTACATGCGCAGCGAGTTGAACAGCCGGGGCCTGTCGGGCATCAAGATCTCGGCCTCGGACGAGACGAGCTACGACCTCGCCCGCACCACCTGGAACTCCTTCAGCTCCACGACGAAGGGGTACGTCGACCAGGTCAACGTCCACGGCTACCAGGGCTCGGGCGGCCGTAGGGACCTTCTCTACACGGACGTCGTCACGACCTCCGGCAAGAAGCTGTGGAACTCGGAGACCGGCGACAGCGACGGCACCGGCTACAACATGGCCTTCAACCTCCTCTACGACTTCCGCTGGCTGCACCCGACGGCGTGGGTCTACTGGCAGGTCATGGACCCGACCGCGGGCTGGGGTGTCATCAAGTACGACGCGAGCACCCTTCAGGCCGGCGCGATCGAGACGAAGTACTACGTGCTGGCCCAGTTCAGCCGTCACATCCGCCCCGGCATGCGCATCCTGGACACCGGTGTGAGCTACGCGACGGCGGCGTACGACGCGACGGCGAAGCGCCTGGTCATCGTGGCCCTGAACACCTCGACGTCGGCCCAGACCCTCACCTTCGACCTCTCCCGCTTCACCACGGTGTCGGGCGGCTCCGGCGGCGTGGTCCCGCGCTGGAACACGGTGACGACGGGCGGCGACAAGTACGCGTCGTACTCCAACACCTTCCTGAACGGGAAGTCGGTGGCGGTGCCGTTCGCGGGGAAGGCCGTGCAGACGATCCAGATCGACGGGGTGACGATCTAGGGCGCCCATACGGTTGTGGGGGCTGCTGTCGTGGGTGGGCTGCGGGTTCACGGCGGGTGCGGCCGGTCGGTCCGGTTCGCACCGGGCGCGGTGGTCGTACGTCCCTGGCGGCCCGGTGGTCACGTGTTCCTGGCGGTGGCCGGCCGGTAGTGCTGGTGGAGCTGCCAGGCCGTGACCGCCACGGTCGGTAGGACTGTGGCGGGCACGACCCACGTCGGCAGGCCGATCCACACGGCCGGCAGCCCCACCCCCACGCAGGCGACCCCCGTGACGATCAGCAGGATCTTCCCGAACGGCCGCCAGGTGAACGGCTCGTGGCGGAGCGGCCGGGCGATCCGTACCGCGCCGAAGACCAGCCCAAGTGCCGCGAGGAGCCACAGGAACAGGCCGATGGCGACGGTCATCTGCGGCTCGTCGCGGGGCGCGTCGGAGGTGTTCTGCGTGAGCCCGTCCTTGCCGACCGACATGACCCCGCCGCGCCAGACGGTGCCGGTGATCCGGTCGCCCGGCTCCAGCCGCTCCAGCACGGGATCGGGGTCGCCGAAACGCACCTTCCCGTTCCAGAAGGGGGTGCCGGTCAGGATCGCCGTGTAGGTGTCGGTCCGTGACTGCGGTTCGTTCCGCGTGCGCTCGACGGTGAAGGTGACGGTACGCAGGCAGTCCTCGTGTGCCGTGAGCGCCTCCGCCGTACCGCCCGGGCACGGCTCGGCGGTCTGGTACGCCCGGTACCGCTCGGCGTTGTCGGGCAGCCAGGCGAAGAGCACGAAGTAGCCGCCGACCGCCGGGACCAGGGCCAGCATGATCAGCAGGACACCCATGAGCCACGCCCGCACCGCGGACCGCCGCTCCGGCTCCACCCCCGTCACCATCATCGGCCGCCCCACCCCCTGTAGCTGTGGTTCAAGCCTCTACCAACCCCGAGCAGGCATTCAACGAGGCCTCCGGGCAGCCACAGCCGCCCCTTCCCTTCCGTGACCCGGCAACCACCGGAAGCGGTTCCGGCTCCCGCCGATGGGCCTGGCCTGCGTATATCTCTCCTCCGTAAGCCAACGGCAGTACGGTGTCCCCCATGCGCCCCGACACGCCTGCCGAGAACGTCGACCACACCGCCGAAGCGGCACGCCTGGAGCGGACCGCCGGCCTGTATCCCGAGGACGCCGAGGCCCTGCTCCTCCAGGCCGCGGCCCACCTCGAACTGGCCGGCGACCGCCCCGCCGCGACCGCCCTCTACGACAGCCTGCTGGCATCGCAGACCGGCCTGGAGAACCCCTTCCTGGTACGCGCCCTCAAGGCGTCGAACCTATGGGAGTACGGCCATGAGGCGGAGGCCCGCGCCATCATCGAGGGCGTCCGGGCGGCGGCGCCGCAGGACCCGGCGCCCTGGGTGATCGTGGCGGAGGCGCTGGAGTCGCACGACGAGCTGGAGGCGGCCCAGGAGACCTTCACGGAGGGCGCCCGCCGGCTCCTCACCGAGGGCACGCCCGCCCCGTACTCCACGCACCCCCTGCTCTTCGGCCGCCACCGGGTCCGCCGGATGCTGGGAATGGGCCACGACGAGTGGGACATGCTCGCGGACACCCTCCACACCTCCCCGGTCCCCCTGGACGAACTCCACGACCCCAAGCGGGTCTGGTCCCTGGGCTCGGACAACCCGGCGGAACTGGCGGCGGAGATCTCCCGCCTACGGGCCGAACTCGGCACCTACCGCCAGGCCCTCTCCCGCCCCTTCCCGGTGGCGGTCCTGCACTGGTCGGCGCCCGAACTCGCCGAGCTGGTCACGGCGTACCCGTCCCTGGCCGACGAGTACCCGTCTCACGACGAGCACCTGTCGACCATAGAGGCCTCCCTGCGGGAGCTGGCCGCCTCGGGCACGCCGAACCTCGGCATCGTGACCGGCACGGTCCCCTCGTACGAGGCCTTCGCGGCCTCCGAGAGCTCCTCCCCCGCCGACACCACGCTGCTCCCCCAGTACGCGACGACCCTGGCGGCGCGGGGCCGGGCCGTAGCTTGGCCGCCGCAGCGGGGCACGGCGTGCTGGTGCGGGTCGGGGCGGGTCTACGGGGAGTGCCACGGGGTCGGCGCGTAGCCGAACTGGTTTCCCCTCAGGCGCCGGGGCTCTCGCTGAACCTCTTGAGCAGCCCCTGCGCCGTGTTCTCCTCGGAGTCGATGTCCACGAGCTCGGCGCCTTCGTAGGTGACGGTCTCCGCGCCGCGCGCGAACATGGCCCGCTCGTACTCGGTGAGCGCGGCCTCGATGTCCTCAGGGTGCGCAGCGATCGCCTTGCCGAGTTCAGCGCCGTCGAGCATCGCGAGGTTGGCGCCCTCGCCGTTCGGGGCCGCGAGGTGTGCGGCGTCGCCGACCAGGGTCACCCCCGGCACCCGGTCCCACCGCAGGCCGGTCGGCAGGGCGTAGTGCGGGCGCAGTACCGGCGGGGTGTCGCCGTCGGTGATCAGCGCGGTGAGCTCCGGCGCCCAGCCCTGGAACTCCTGCGCTATCCGCGCGCCGACCGCGTCGGCATCGGCATCAGCGAAGTCGATGGCCGCGAACCAGTCCAAGGGCCGGGAGAGCGCCACGTACGTGTGCAACGTGTCGCCGCTCTCCCGGTGCGCGAAGAGCTCCGCGCCGGGCGAGGGCGCGATCAGCATCCCGCCACCGACGGCCTTCGCGGCGGCCGGATGCCGGGTGTCGGCGTCGTACAGATACACCTCGACGAAGGACGTGCCCACGTACGCGGGTACGGCGTCGGAGACGAGCGGCCGCACCCGCGACCAGGCGCCGTCCGCGCCGACGAGCAGGTCGGCGACGATGGCGGTGCCGTCCGCGAAGGTCACCTCATGCCGCCCTCCACCGAGCCCACGCACCCCGCTGACCTTGCACCCCCACCGCACGGCCCCCTCCGGCAACGACTCCAGCAACACCCGCCGCAACTCGGCCCGCAGCACCTCGGGGCGCCCGCCGGTCCCGTCGTCGGCCTGATCGAGCAGCACGGTCCCATCCCGGTCCAGCACCCGCATCGCCTGCCGCCCCTCCAGCACGATCCCCCGGAACTCCTCCATCAGCCCGGCCGCCTCTACAGCGAGCTGCCCGTTGTAGTCATGGATGTCGAGCATCCCGCCCTGACCCCGAGCCTCCGCAGACGCCTCGGCTTCATAGACGGTGACCGCAATGCCGCGCACGTGCAGCACCCGGGCGAGGGTGAGCCCGCCTAGACCGGCGCCGATGATGGTGACGTGGGGGGTGGTGCTTGCGGTCGTGGTTGTGGTCGTGGTCGTGGTCGTGCTGGTCGTCGCGTTCATGGTGGTGGCTCCCTGGGTATCGAGGCCGCCGGGGGCTCCGACGGGCGGTACCTGAGACGGTGCCGGGTGGCGCCTACAGGGGTCCGATAGGGGGCCGACAGGTCCTATACGGGACCGACAGGGCGCCCGACAGCTGACAGAAACGCCGGGTCCCGGCTACGCCCCACCCACCGACCGATAGCCGCCAAACCATCCCGGCGTGCTGGCGAGACGCGACCGCGCGTGCCCATCCCCGGCCCACCCGTCAACCGACGGCACCTCTCGCCCACCTTGGCCACCCGTCCCTCCGGGCCGCCCGCTCGCTTCTCCCCCGTGCCAGAGCGGCCCGGGTCACGGGTGGCCCGGAGGGCCATCGCCGCAGGCGACGCGAAGCGCCCTTGAGGCGGGACGCGGAGGCACGACACTGGCCGAGAAGCGGGTGGTCCAACGGCAACTGCGCAGAAGGCGAGTGCCGTCATCACCGTAGAAGCGGCCCTGCGCAAGCAGGCGTCGATCTCGGCGTCGTTCGCTTCTGGGATCCCGTACTGCCGGCCATCTCAAAAGGCAATGCAGAAAAGGGACTTATCGAACCAGTTCGGCGTTCTACCTCCTTCTATGTCCTACCTTTGCAGTACGGTCACATTTACCGTCTGAGCTGAAGGGCTCACGTCTTCGGAGTGGCCCTGACCTGTGCACTTTGAGGAACAGATGCCCTACGAGCCCGGCACCGTCTGGCAGTACGACGTCCCCACGACCGGCAGCACACACCTGCCGCCAGACGCCGGCTACGGCAGAGCACTGACCAACCAGGGTTACGGCTTCGAAGTCGCCGTGGCGGACCTCATCGACAACTCGATCGACGCGGGCGCTGACAAGATCGTCGTGCACTTCCTGCGTGACGCCGAACGGATCCTGACCCTGCTGATCATCGACAACGGCAAGGGAATGGACGAGGCCGGGCTAGACGGCGCCATGACGGTCGGGAGGCGTCGCGCCTACGGTGACAACGCCCTCGGCATGTATGGCACCGGCCTGAAGGCCGCATCGCTCTCGCACGCTTCCTCCCTCACTGTGGTCAGCCGCACGAAGCGCAGCCGCGCCGCGGGCCGTCGCCTCACCGCGGAGGGGATCCAGGACAGCTTCCGGTGTGACACCGTCGACCATCGCTACGCCCAGGATCTCGTCGACCGGTATGACGGCATCATCGAGTGGCATGGCACGGTCGTACGGTGGGACCAGGTCCGTGCCTTCGAAACGGTGACGCTCGGGCAAAGCGACCAGTATCTATCTCAGGCGATCGCCCGCCTTGAGACCCACCTGGGCCTCTACCTGCATCGCTTCCTGCAGCGCGGTCTGCAACTGGACATAGCCGTATGGGACGTGAGCAGCAGCGCGAACGAACTCGGTGAAGAGGTGGACCACATCGCCGTAGAGGCGCTGGATCCCTTTGGGTACAAGGTGCCTGGCAAGAAGGGATATCCGCGGCAGTTCACGGCGCCCGTGGAGGGCATCGGAGACGTGCGCCTGACCGCCCACATCTGGCCAGCCAAGTCAAAGCAGGCGGGCTTCCGGCAGATTGGTGCGCTAGCGGAGCGCCAGGGTTTCTACTTCTACCGCAACGACCGCCTCGTCCAGGCGGGCGGCTGGAACGGCCTGCGTAACCCCGAGGGCCATCTTGCGCTGGCCCGGGTAGCCGTGGATCTCCCCGCACACGAGAACAGCGTCCTGAGTCTCGACGTGAAGAAGGAAAGAGTCACGGTCACCCCCGCCTTCACCCTCGGCGTCGACAAAGCCGTGGATTCTGACGGAAACACCTTCCACCAGTACCTCGGCGACGCCGAAACCGCCTACCGGGACGGTTCAAGGCGCACGGAGATCGTCCGTAAGCCGGTAACTCCACCCGGCAAGGGCCTCGATCCAAGGGTCAAGCGGGTCATCAAGGAGGAGCTGCCGGAGAAGCCTGGCGAAGAGCCGATCACGTTCACCTGGGCCGCGCTTCCCCAAGACCGCTTCTTCGACCTGGACCGCGAGAACAACACTGTCATCCTCAACAGGGATTTCCGGGAGGACTTCAACGACGGCAGGCGCGGCGGAGCGAACGACACTCCAGTCACAAAAACCCTGCTGTACCTACTCCTTGAGGACTGTTTCGGGCTTGGCCGCTGGGAGCGAAGCCGCCAGGACCGTGTGGATTACTGGAACACCATCCTCCTGGCCTCTGCTGAGGCGCACCGCACGCGGCGTACGCAGGCACTGTCCTGACCTGTCCTACGACACTTGCCCTGGCTCCCCCTGACTGGTGATTGAGGCCCACACATGAGCTCCACTTCTACCCACGTTCTCCTGGACATTCATGCTTCCGCTCTCGCAGGCATGATCAGCGGTCCTAAGCATTTCGAACGCTGGGCCGCAGTGGCCGCCGATGAGGACTATCCAGACGCGGATCTCAGCGAAGAGCGCTTCCACGAGTGCCTCGTCGGTGCGGACGAGGCACTGACAGCTCTCTGGCGCCGCCATCTCACCGCGTGGGACTTCGCAGAAGCTCCTGCGTGGGCGCTCGATATCCCCGCCCGGACCGAAGAACGACGCGGGCTCATTTACGACCGGCTCAAGTTCGGCAGCGATCTGCGGAAAGCACTGGACAGTGCCGTTCCTGTGGCGAAGATTCCCGGCCCTACCGTGATCACTCGCGAGTTCACTCCCTGGTACACCTCGGAGCGCAGGGCCACCCGGCCCTTCTACTGGAAGGCGTACGAGGGGAAGCTCCGCGCCAAGGGCTGGTCCGACGCGGCAATAGCCAGCTTGGACGAAGCGAGCCGAGCGGTCGTGGAACGCCTCACCGACCCGGAGCAGCCCGCAGCCCGGCAGGCGAAGGGACTGGTTGTCGGATACGTCCAGTCAGGCAAGACAGCGAACTTCACCGGAGTCACCGCCAAGGCGATCGACGCGGGCTATCGCCTCGTCATCGTCCTCGGCGGAACCCTCAACCTTCTGCGCGCACAGACCCAGCGGCGCCTCGACATGGAGCTGATCGGCCAGGAGAACATCCTGCGCGGTGCCGACATTAACGACCTGGACTCCCTCGTCGGCGTCGACTACGTCAGCGACGACGACGCCGACTGGCCCCACTTCGTTCAGCACGGAGGACGCCCCTCCGCTCTTGGTGCCTTCGACATCGAGCGCCTGACGACCCGGGACAGGGACTACAAGAGCCTCGCCCAGGGCATCCGCGCCCTGGAGTTCGAGAAACGCGAACCCACCCGCCCACTGCACGACCCGGCGAACCTCCATCACACCGCGGCTCGCGTTCTCGTGGTGAAGAAGAACAAGTCCGTCCTCACCAAACTCGTCAAAGACCTCAAGCAGATCCACGGCCTGCTCGGCGAACTCCCCGCCCTGATCATCGACGACGAGTCCGACCAGGCTTCCGTGAACACACTGGACCCGAAGAAGTGGGAGGCCGGTACCACCGACCGAACCGCGATCAACGGGCTGATCTCCCAGCTCTTGAGGCTGCTTCCACGAGCTCAGTACGTGGGCTACACGGCAACCCCCTTTGCCAACGTCTTCGTTGACCCCGGTGATGACGAGGACATCTTCCCCAGCGATTTCCTGATCTCGCTTCCTCGACCGGCCGAATACATGGGCGCCCAGGACTTCCACGATCTGGACTCTCCGGTAGCGGAAGATGAGCGGACATTCGCCAACTCGCAGGAAAAGGCGCACGTACGCGGAATCTACGACTCGACAGGCGACCGCCTCCAGGAAGCTATGGACGCCTTCGTCCTGTCGGGCGCCCTCAAGCTCTACCGGGCCGATCACGGCGTCCCAGGAGCCCCGTTCCGGCACCACACGATGCTCGTACATCAGTCCGTACGCAAGGACGATCACGCCGAGCTCGCATTGCGCATCAACTCCATGTGGCATCAAGCGGGATACAGCTCCGCAGCCGGCCATGAACGCCTTGCCTCCCTATGGACCGCAGACTTCATCCCGGTGAGCGAGGCACATGCATCTAACCTCCCGTCGCCTGCGTCGTACGAGGAGCTCCGCCCATACGTCAGTGAGGCAAAGCGGCGCATCGGTTCAAACGGCCAGCCGGTCATCGTCGTGAACGGTGACAGTGACACCTACTTCGATCAGCTCGATCTCGACTTCGACAGGACCCCACACATCTGGAAAATCCTGGTCGGAGGTACGAAGCTGTCGCGTGGCTTCACCGTGGAGGGCCTGACTATCACCTACTACCGGCGCACCACCCAGCAGGCGGACACCCTGATGCAGATGGGCCGCTGGTTCGGGTTCAGGCCCGGGTACCGGGACCTCGTCAGGCTCTACATCGGGCGGGAAGAGACCTTCGGCCGGGACAAGACCGCGGATCTGTACGAGGCATACGAAGCGGTCTGCCGGGACGAGGAAATCTTCCGGGAGCAACTTGCCCAGTTCGCCGTAGTGGTCGATGGACAGCCACAGTTGACGCCAATGGAAGTGCCTCCTCTGGTCGCACAGCACCTGCCCTGGGTCAGGCCATCAGCACGCAACAAGATGTTCAACGCGGAACTCGTGGAAATCCGGTCCCCTGGCCGCCCCATCGAGCCAGCCTCGTATCCGCTGAACAACAGCGCGGCCCACAAGCGGAACACGGAACGCTGGCGGCCGCTGCTGGACAGACTCGGCACGTCGCCGGTCTCGTTCAGCAATCCTCCGGACGGCTCCAGCTCGCTGACGCGCACCTTCGAAGCGCTTACTGGGATCATTGCTCACGATGATCTCCTGAGCGTGCTGTCCCAGCTTGAGTGGGAGCGTCCGCGTTACTTCGACCCCCACCTGACCTATCTGAGGCAGCTTGACGGATCGCTGGCCAAAGTGGACGACTGGCTTCTTGTCTCCCCACGACTGGCTTCAAGCAAGCGGGTCGAAGCCGGCATCCTCGGCTCCGCGCCGCTGTCCCTGGTCCGACGAAAGCGACAGGCCGGCAAGACGTCCTTCGGGCGTATTGCCAGCGTCGAACACCGCATGGCGGCACAGCGGCTCATTGACAACGCAGCCGCAACCCCCGGACTCCACTCGGATCACAGCGCCGAAGTCGGCCCCACAACCGGTGTCATCCTTCTGTACCCCGTCGTCGACGGGGACAGCCACAGTGACGTCCACGCCGTCGTACGCAACGGGTCTGCCGACCCATCAAAAATCGTGATGGCCTTCACCCTGATCCCGCCTACTTCGGCTATGAGTGCGGACCGCCGTCTGGTGCGGTTCCGTGCGAAGGACTCCAGGCACCGCAACAACGCTACGATTCCGGTCACTGAACTTGCGCCCGGGTTGCCGTCGGTGTGAGGCCTAGTCCGGTCCAGCGAGTCATCCGTCAGTGGGGGCGGTGCGGCATCGGTCTCCATCGACCAATTTCATCCAATGGCATCACGTTAATGCACGGGGATATGATTTGCTTCCGTTCGAAGAAGACGATGTAAACGCGGCCAATTGGATCGCCAACCAAGAACTTCTGAAGCTGGACCCAGAGCTCAAGAAGGTCGCAGAGCATATCCGATCTCTTGACCCGACCGGGCAACGGTTCGCTTCCGTTCTCCGCGAAACGATCGACCAGCTGCTCAACGGCGAGGCGACGGGTCGGTTCGCATGGAAGCAGCTTTTCAAGACCGAAAAGACTCACGCGGGTACGCTTGTCGAAATCAATCTGCAACGGGAGTTCAGGTTCGATGATGGCGGTGACGTAGGGGGCGATAGTAAGCACCCTATGGATTACCGGATCCTTGGCATAGATGTTGACTGCAAGTTCTCCCAGGATTTTGGCGGATGGATGATACCGCCCGAGGCGATGGGCTACCTGTGCCTCCTGGTCTGGGCAGACGACTACAAGAGCAGTTGGAGTGCTGGGCTCTTCCGGGTGCGCGAAGAATGGCTCAACACGGGCAGTAATCGCGATAAGAAATTGACCCTGAAGGCGGAGTACCGGAAAAGCAAAGTACTCTGGATCTGGCACGAGGCGAAGCTTCCCGAGAATGTTCTTCTGCATCTACCAGAGTCCACGCGAAAGCAGATTCTCCTCGAAGGCCCACGCAAGGGGCAGCGGCGGGTAATTGAATTGTTTCGCAGGGTGCAGAATCGGCGCATTGGACGCGGCGCCGTTCGCACCGCGGCGCAGCAACTCGACTACATGGCACGTATCCGGGAAGGTGAAAACCGAGCTCGGACGGTGCTCCGCGAGGAGGGCATCGTGATCGCTGGGCCTTACAGCAAGCATCGGGCTATCGCCCAACAACTGGGAGCCGAGGTGCCGCAGCGGGGAGAGTTTGTAAGCTTCCGGCTAGCTGAAGCAAAGCCACATCACGGCAACAGCCCGTCGGTTGAGTTGGAGGGGCGCAACTGGGTTCTCGCCACTCCAGAGGATCCGCCGGAAACGGCACCCCGCCTGCCCAAGGTCACTGGCGAAGAAGAATCCTAACCAAGCAGGAACGCCGTCGGAGGTGAGGAGACAGGATGGCGAGCAACGAGACATGGGAGCCCCCTGCCGGTTCCTGGGCCTCTTCAGCTGGCCGACGTCGCAACATGCAGGCCATCCGGAACCGTGACACCAAGCCGGAATGGCTCATCCGAAGGCTCGTCCATGCCCAGGGACTGCGCTACCGGGTCGCAGCCAAGCCGCTTGCGGGGCTTCGGCGGACGGCAGACATGGTCTTCGGCCCGGCGAAAGTGGCCGTCTTCATCGACGGCTGTTACTGGCACGGCTGCCCCGAGCACTACGTGCCGCCGAAGACCAACCCGGGCTACTGGTCCGACAAGGTCGCCCGGAACATGGCCCGCGACCGGGACACCGACCAGCGCCTCGAAGAGGCAGGCTGGACGGTGCTCCGGTTCTGGGAGCATGAGCCATCCGAGGACTGCGCCGCACGCATCGCGGCCGAGGTCGAGAAGCGCCGCAGCGCAGTCCGGAAAGCCAAGCCCGACAGCTAGCCCTTCTGATCGCGCTCCCGTGCCGCTTTCAGCACATCGATGATCGATTCACCGATGGCCCGCGCAACAGGCGGCGGGAACGCGTTTCCGACCTGCCGGTACTGAGCCGTCTTGCCCCCGCTGAACTCCCAGTTCAGCGGGAAGCCCTGGATGATCGCGGCCTGCCGCACCGTAAGCATCGGGCCACCGGCGCCGAACAGATCCCTGCCCTCGGTGCCCGTCGGCATCCCGTTCACAGGCGCGTTGGCCACACCCATACCCGAGACCCCCAGCGCCTTCCATGCATTCTTGGCCCGGCTGGGACCGAGATCGGCGCCCCCGTGCTTCTTGGAGCCGCCTACAAGGGTGGGCGCCACATCCTTGTCAGCCTTCTGCTTCCAGTCATCGAAGACCTTCTGCGCCTGGACGGCCTGAGCCCCCTTGAGGAACGGCTGGATACGCTCCTGCATGGTCTCCTCAAGTGCCTTGAAGACCGAGACTCTCTCGACACTGGGCGCGGGGGCTTCGTACTTCAGATCCCTGAGGACATCCCGTCGGAAGGCGACAAGGATGGAGCGGGGCCGGAGCTGCGGAACGCCGAACTTCTCCGCCTCAAAGACCTGCCACCCCACGACCTCATAGCCAGGCAGCCCATCGTCGCTGGGCTCCATCTCTTCAAGCTGGGCCTGAATTCGTGACCTGTAGTCATCGAACTTGGCATCCATGAGACCCCGGACGTTCTCGATCATCACGGCTCGGGGACGGATCTGCTCGGCCAGGACCAGGATGCGCGGGAAGAGATCACGCTCATCGTCCTCGCCCAGCTGCTTGCCAGCATGCGAGAACGGCGGGCACGGCACGCCACCGGCCAGCAGGTCAATGTCGCCCCGGCGGTAGAGGCCGGCACTCTTCTCCAGGTCCCGCTCTGGCTCAAACTCCACCACGTCTTGGCAGAGAACATCGCAGTTGTCGCGCTCCCATGCCCACTTCGGGTGCACCTCGATGTTCTCGCGCAGAGTCGCTGCCGCGAACTTGTCGATCTCAATCAGCGCCAGGTGCCCGAAGCCCGCCTGATGCAGGCCAATGGCCTGGCCGCCAGCTCCGGCGCAGATCTCGATTGACGTGAACTCAGGCTCCCGCACCTCGGTGGTGACGTCCTCGGGTTCCTTCGTGTGGGTCATGCCCCCTCCTTACAGCCGTACAGCGGCAGACACATCTTGCAGTCCACCATCACTGAGGGTGACAGACCCCACTGACAACGAGACCTAGCCAATCTTGCAGTACGCCCCGCGGTTCGCTGAACGCACCCTCCGCCGCGCCGAACACTCATACGATATTGCCCATGCGGATACCTGCCTGGACCGAGGATGAACTTGTACTGGCCGGGGCCCTTGTCGTGAGGAACGGATGGCGGGAGCTGCGGACCAACGATCGCGAGGTCCAGGAGCTGTCGGAACTGATCCGTTCGCTGCCGATCCACACGCCGGAGGAACGTGCGCTTCCTGGCTTCCGCTCCCCTGACAGCGTCAGCCGCAAGACCAGCGACTTCATGACGAACCACAAGCTGCACACCGGCAAGGGCACCCGATGCGGCAAGCCCACGCTTCTCATGATCGAAGCCTTCACGGAACGTGAGGCTGAGATGCTTCAAGCAGCCCAGACGCTTGAAGAAGGCATCGGCTCGGGTCAGCTCCAGCTCATTCCCCCGCAGCCGGATGAAACCGACGAGTCGGGGGCCACGGCCATCGAGGGCCGGCTCCTCACCCGCTGGGCGCTTGCCCGTGAGCGAGACCCGAAGCTCCGTAAGCGCAAGATCGAACAGGTACGCCGCCTCAAGCAGGTACTGCGGTGTGAGGTCTGCGACTTCGATTTCGCCCGTACCTACGGAGACCTGGGCGAGGGGTACATCGAAGTGCACCACGTCACTCCCCTCTTCATCTCCGGGGTCCGGGAGACCAGACTCGACGACCTCGCCTGCCTGTGCGCCAATTGCCACCGCATGTGCCACAAGAGCAGTCCCGGAGAATCCTGGCGCACTCCAGGCGCCCTGCGGGAGCAGATACGCAAGTCTGCTCAAGGGGTCACCCACTAGGCGGCCTCAGCTTCGGCCTCGTAGTGCATCTGGGCCCGGTCAAGGATGTCGTCCGGGTCGAGGCCTCGGGCGGCGGTCCAGTGCAGCAGGTCCGCGATCAACTCGACCGCTGATTCTTCAAGGCCGATGCCTCGATTGCTCTGCCGATGTTCGGGGCCGCAGCCGGGCCCCTGGTAGACCTCCAGCATCTCGACCGCACGCTCGATGCGTCGGCAGGCACTTCCTGTGCCGATCGAGATCTCACACCAGACCGCCTTGCCCACGGCGGTGAGGACTGTGCCCCAGTCCACTGCTAGCGCGGCCAGCAGGTGCAAGCCGCGTCCGCACTCCTCGTCGCAGCCCCCGGACTTGAGCAATGGCATCCGCCGGCTCTTGTCGTGGACTTCGAGCCGCAGCCGTTCTCCCACGTGCTCAAGGATCAACGTCGCTGATGCTCCTTCGCCAACGTGCTTGACGACGTTCGTCGCCAGTTCCGTGACGAGCAGTTCCGTCTCATCAGCAGCAGTCGGCACACCCCACCGGCTCAGCTGCTTCGAGGCGGCTCTTCGCAGCAGGCTCACTTCTCTCGGCGCCGCTTCAAAGGGCAGCACACAACGGAGTCGGGGTCCGGTGACTTCGTAGCCAGGCATGGCCACTCCTCCCTCCAGCCACGCTAGTGCTGCGCCTGCCGTGTCCGAACGACTGCACTGCGTAGCGGCCTGTGAGCGAGCATGGCACAGAGAACTCTCACTGTGTAACTTCTCATGAGAATCCATCGGGTGAATCTGATGGTGGGTCCGCCTGCCCGCTGCCTAGCCTGAGGTGGATCTCCGGGCCCAGCCCGGCTCGTGCGAAGGAGCCGCATGTCAGTACGGACGACGACCCGCCGCCGCCAACTAGGGGCGATGATGCGCAAGTTGCGGGCTCGCAAGGGGCTCACCCTCGAGGAGGCCGGACAGCTGGTCGGCGTATCGAAAGCGACGGTCAGCCGCTACGAGACGCAAGCCGGACCGGTCAAGTGGATCGTCGTGGATGCGCTTTGCCGCGAGTACGGGGCAACTGAGGCCGAGCGCGTGGCCGTTGTCGGGCTGGCGAAGGATGCCAAGCAACAGGGCTGGTGGAGTTCCTTCGCCGACTCCATCCCAGAGAGCATGAATCTGCTGCTCACACTCGAGGACGACGCTGTACGCGAGAGCCACTTCTCTTGCGTTTACGTGCCTGGGCTCCTGCAAACTCGCGCGTACAGCACCGCGTTGCAGAAGGCCAACGAGGTGCCTCTGGACGCGGCGGAGATTGAGCGGCTGGTCGACATCCGGATGAGGCGGCAGGAGATCCTCACCCGTCCCAAGCCGCCGCAACTGTGGGCGATCCTCGACGAGTCCGTGATCCGCCGTGTCGTTGGATCGCCCCAGGTCATGAAGGAGCAGCTCGACCGGCTCCTCGAAGCCAACGAGTCCCCCCACATAACGCTTCAGGTGCTGCCCTTCTCCAAGGGAGCCCATGCCGCGGCACTTGGGAGCTTCGTCATCATCGGCGGCACCGAACCGGCCCTCGATGTGGTGTACGTCGACTTCCACACCGGCTCGCTCTTCCTGGAGAAGGACGAGGAACTGGAGCGCTACAGACTTGCGTTCGAGTACCTCCGGGCGCAAGCGTTGGACATGGAGGCCTCCTCGGCCCTGATCCATCGCGCCCACAAGGAGCTCTGAATGTCTGCCGACCCCCAGTCCCTCTCCGAGCCCGACTGGTTCAAGTCGTCCTACAGCGGCGGCAACACGACCGAGTGCGTGGAAGCCGCCTTCATACCCAGCGGTGTTCTCGTCCGTGACTCCAAGCAGCCTCAGCGCGAGATGCTCAGAGTGTCGGCCGCCGCATGGGCCAACTTCGTGGCCGCTACCCGCGGTGGCCACTGAGAGGCAGGGATACCTTCAGCCCCGATTCGCTGCCACAGCCCCCGTGTAGGTCTCCCGCGTCAGGTCCTCGGCCTGGATGCCGATCCCTTTTAGGAACTCTCGGATGGCGTCCAACGCCGAGCCCACCTCTCGCTCAGCGACAAGTGTCTCCACCTCAAGAAACGTCCCGTCGATCTCAGGCACCCGCACCAGCGTGGCGAGCATCAGTCGACCGCGGGCCTCGAACTCATAGTTCCGGCAGTGCTTCTCGAAGGCGATGACCTCGACATGACCGAGTCCGCGCAGAATGGCGTGCGCCGCCTCCGCGTCCTCGACACGGGTCTCATACTCGGGCTTGGACCCGGAGTCCTCGTCGACCGCGGCGTCCTTGAACGTGAGCACGGTGCGTGAGCCGTCCGCGCCATGCACCGTACGGACGCGCAGCTCCTGGTCTACTTTCTCCAGGGAGCCGTCAGGACGGTCGTAGTACGTGTCCCGATAGACCTCGACGCGAGCCACGGCGATCTCGTCCAGCCTCTGCTGTACCACCTCGGGTGCGTGAACTCGCGCCTTCAACTCCGCTTCGATCACGAACCGTTCCCCTCTCCTGGTCAGACCGTGCGCTGCGCACCAGTGATCACTGCCTCGAACATCCTGCGGAAGCCCCGGAACAGAGGGCCGTGCGGCGTCTCCATGATCTTGTAGGTCGCCGATTCATGCCCCTCCCAGCCCGCGTCGAAGGCGCCGGCGAACAGAGTGGAGTCCGTGCGGATCAGCCGCCAGGTGGGCAGCATGCTGTACAGCCATACGCTGATGTCACATGAGTCGGCCAACTCCCGGAGCCGCGCCTCGGCCAGACGCACCCCGCTGGCTAGAGACTCGGCGGACTCCCCGATCTCAGCCGCCCGTTTACCCAGGGCCTCGCTCTCGGGGTCCAGGAGGGCAATCCGTGCCCGGAGTCCTTTGCCTCCGCGTTCGCGCGGCAGACACGCACGCAGAAGGCTGTCGTTCAGGCCGACGAGTCCCAGTCCGCGTACGGCGAGAACGTCCAGCTCCTGTGCCTCACGGGCCTGCTGCTGGATCTCCTCAGCGGCCGAGATCTGCGCGGCGTAGACCCTGACAACTTCAGGGAATGCGGCGAGGTCGAAGGCGGAGTTGCCGGAGCGCTTCTCCCGGCTCGCCGCCAAGCCGAGCAGATGCCGGGCGTCGTCGGGCATGCGCAGGCCATCCGCGATGCGCTCATAGACATCGAGGCGGGACACTTCACGGCGGCCGTTGATGATCTCGTTGACGCGAGCCTGCGTCATCCCCGCCGCGACGGCGATACGGGACTGGCTGGCACCGGAATACTGCTGCGCGTGCCGGAAGACGGCGCCCATGTTCCGCGCCCGTAGGGCCTCTCTCACCTCAGGGCGTTCCCACGCCCAAGCGGGGAGTTCGATTGGCCCGTGCGGCGTGGTCATCGCCGATCAACCCCCGCTATCCGCAGCTGAGATGGGAATCCATCTCACTGTGAGATTACCGGTCGGGTATCGAGGCGGCACTCTTCATCACCCGATGGTGGCCACATGAACGCTTCCACTCTCGACTGGCTGCCTGTCGGCAGCTCTGTTTCCCTGCTCCCCGCCGGCAAGTGGTGGGATGCCGTGAAAGTCCCGGGCCCAATGGCCTTGGAGGCGCTCGTGCGGCTACATGGAGAGTCTGGAGCCGTCATCGAGGATCCGTGGGCCGATGTCTATTACTGGTTGGTGCCCGCAGGGAAAGCCTCGACGTGGGCCATGCCCACGGCCGCCAAGATCGCGGTGCTCAGTGCCTGCGCACACCTCGTCGTACCGGGACCACAATGCACGGTTGGGCCGCGATGGCATATCCCGCCTTCCCGCAGCAGTCTCCTTGCTGACCCGACGATGCTGCACAACGCATTGGTGCGTGCCATTGCGGTCGTCGCCAAGCTGCCCTCAGACCAGGCGTACAGGGCTCTTCTCGGTCACTACGACGAGTGCCCGGGCTGCGCACATGGTGGGAAGAGCTGCGGCGAATGGTGCACCCACAACACGGCCCCCTGCGCAGTGGGGCGTCAGCTACGCCAGGCTTGGGTGGGGGTGCGGTGGTCTTGATCTGCTGTCATTGCCAAGTCGGCATCCGGCCTGATGAGCCCTACGAAACGCACGTGCATGACCGTGCGTCGGGCCCTCCGTATGTGACGTACAGCCATCGCGGCGTATGCCCTGACGAGCTCCACTCCTGCCTGCCAGAGAGCGCGGGCGCCATCTAGCAGGTGTGGGGCGCGGCCACGGACTACAGGCCCGAGGCAGGTCCTGCCCACGCGCCCACCCCGCCCCGCCCCAGCAGTACTGGTTCCCTACTCAGAGGCCGCCCGGCGCACCTTGTCCCGCCGCCGCAGCAAAAGCACCCCGCCCGCAACCGCCGTAAGCCCCGCCGTAGCACTCCAGGCAACGACATCGCTGGACCCAGTAGCCGCAAGATCCTTACCCGACCCCGGAGTTGCGGACGCGGAGGAGCCCGCCTGCGGTCGCGCCCCCGAAGCCGCGCCGGACGCAGAAGCCGAAGGACCGGAACTCGCACTCGGCGCCGGCGAACCCCCGACCCCTCCGGCCCCCGCGTCCCCCTTGTCCCGAGTGAACGCCAACGTCCCGAACCCCAGTTGGTCGTACCCCCCGCTGTTGGGCCCGTAGTCCCCGCCCCCGCCCTCCGGGGAGGACTTCGCGGCGATCTGGGTGAGGTAGGTCGCGGACAGGCCCCGTCGCTTGGTGTAGTGGTTGGCGATCATCGCCCAGATGGGCCGGGTCATGGCGGGGTCGACGCCCGCGGCCTCGGTCACGGTCTCCTTGCCGGACCAGCCGTTGATCGCGCCCTTGGCCCGGGTGTTCGCGGTGAAGGGCACCTGCCCGCCCATGCTCCACTTCGCCACGTACTGCGCGCCCTTGAGGAAACGGCTGTCGTCGTAGCCGTACAGGTCGATGCCCTGGTTCCACGCCATCTCGCAGAACGTGCCCATCAGGCCGACGCCCAGCAGCGCGTGCCCCTGGTCGCGGCCCGCCTCCAGCCACTCGGCGAGTCCGTCGTCGCGTACGACGGGTATGGCGTGCTTGATCGAGCCGAGGCCCTCGCCGTGCTTGAAGTAGTCGACGGCGCGGGCGACTTGGGCCCTGTCGTCGCAAAAGATACCGGTGGCCAGGACGCAGGCCATGGCGGTCAGGTCCCAGTTGGTCCAGTAGTTGCTGATGACCGCGCCGTTGTGCCGGACGAGGAAGTCGTCGCTGAGTGGCGCGAAGACCCCGCTCAGCATCTCCTTGAAGCGGTCGAGCTCGAAGTCCGGGTGGTCGCGGACGAGTTCGGCGGCGTTGGCGATCTGGTAGCCGTACAGTCCGGCGGCGAGGAAACGGTCCGCGTTGCCGCCGAGCGCCGTGAGCTTGGCCGACCAGGCGTTGAGGATCGCCACGGCGGTGTCGGCGTGGGCGCTGTCGCCGCTGACGTGGTAGCGCAGGCTGTTCTGGTAGGCGGCGTGGATGTCGTTGTAGAGGACGGCGTAGTTCTGGCCGGTGCCGCCGCGGATGACCGTGGCCTGCGGGTTGGGCGTCCAGCCGCTCTGGGCGTGCCGGTTGGCGGTCAGTTTGGCGTACCCGGCGGTGTAGGGCGCGGCGCCCGCCGTCACCTTGGCGCGCATGCGGGCCAGGTCGGTGCCGGTGTGCAGCAGACCGGGGTGCGCGTAGGCGGAACCGGCGGCATGGGCGGCCGGGGTCGTCGCGAGCACGGCCGTACCGACGCCGAGCCCGACGCCGACGGCTCCGGTCGCCTTGAGCATGGTGCGGCGGCTGATCAGTGAAGTCAGGGAAGTCGAAGTCACGTGCGTCATTCCTCGCGTGCCTGTGGCTGGGGACGGTGAGGAGACGCGAGGGTGGGGAGGCGGATAACAGAAAGTCCACGGCGCTTGCGAGGAGGCACCACCCATGACCGTCCGCCGGATCATGCCCGACTTCCAGGTCGACTCCGAGGAGTCCATGAAGGCGAGCAGCGACTTCTACGGCCTGCTCGGCTTCCGCGAGGTCATGAACATGGGCTGGGTCGTCACCCTCGCCTCACCCAGCAACCCCACGGCCCAGATCAGCTTCTTCACCGAGGAACGCACCGCGCCCGTCGTCCCCGACCTCAGCGTGGAGGTGGAGGATGTCGACGCGGTGTACGCGCAGGTCATGGCGGCGGGCGCGGACATCGTACGAGAGCTGCGGGACGAGGAGTGGGGCGTACGGCGCTTCTTCGTACGGGATCCGAACGGCCAGGTCGTGAACGTGCTGACCCACCGGGACCAGCTGCCGTCGGACCAACCCCCCTCGGCCTAGGCGCCGTTGGACGCGGGCTCCCAGTCCGGGCAGTACTCGACGTGCACTTTGGGCACCGTACGGTCCAACAGGCCGGAGGCCGGGTGCAGTTCGGCGCACGCGTGGCCGTCGAAGCGGCGCATACGGCGGTCCCGGCCCGGCCCGGTGTCGGCCAGGTCGAGGAAGTCCGCGGCGGCGTCCGCGAAGGGCAGTGCGCTGCCGCTCAGTACGAGGGTGTCGGCGGCGGTGGTGAGGCGGAGCCGGTCGCGGAACCCGGCGTGATGGGCGCCGGGGACGAGCCGGTCGCTGTCCGAGGGGAAGTCGGCCCGCCGGAACTCGACGGTGTGCGGGCTGCCCTGCCCCAACCGCCCCCGCACCTCCTTCCACCGGGAGGCCGGGAACTGCGTCGAGTGATGCACCAGCAGCAGATCACGGGCGCGGTACGGCTCGGGCAGCGCCGTTCCGACGGGCCGCTCCTCGTGCCTGCGCAGCGGGAGGTGGACCAGCGAGCGCGGCGAACGGGCGGCCAGCAGCCAGGCCGCCGCCAGCTCGGCCGCCGCGGCACGGTCCACCCAGAGGTCCAGCCAGTGCTCACTGTCGTAGCAGAGCGCACGGCTCAGCCCGGTCGTACGCAGCACCCGGTACTCGTCCGGTCCGAGCCGCACCCGGTGCTCGGTGACGCCCAGTCTCATCCCACCCCCTCGCCGACAGCTCAGCCCCGCCGGTCCGCCACGGCCCACGACGCGAGGGCGACGGCCCCCGCCACCCCGAACACGGCGGGCCAGGCCCCCACCTTCTTGGCCAGCGGATGCGACCCGGCGAAGGCGGCGACATACCCGGCCGTCAGCGCCCCGGCCGCCTTCCCGCCGGCCTGCCGCCGCCACTGCTGCGCGGCCGCGGCCCCGGCGGCAGCCAGCACGACCCCGCCCAGCTGCCGCTTCTTCGTCCAGCGAGCCACGCCGTACCCACCGACGAGCCCACCCGCCGCGACCACCGCGCTGGGAACCTTCGCCATGTCCGTCTCCTGCCGATCACGATCGGGGTGTCCCGATCGCCGTGCCTGATCCCGGTCTCCCGATCGCCGTATCGCTGTAGCGCGACCGCGGTATACCGAGGTCCTGAGCTTCCGAGGCTAACCCCGGCCCCGGCTGCCGGCCCGAACCTGAGTCGGGGGTTGTCAAGTTTCCTCCTCCGAGTTATATAAGAAGGCGTCAGGGCATCGCACCCCAGTTTCTGACGAGAGGAGTGACCTGTGATGCTCATGCGTACGGACCCCTTCCGCGAATTCGACCGACTCGCGCAGCAGGTCTTCGGCGCCACCCGCCCGGCAGCCATGCCGATGGATGCCTACCGGTCAGGGGACGACTTCATCGTCCACTTCGACCTCCCCGGCATCGACCCCGAGACGATCGACCTCGATGTCGAACGCAACGTCCTCAACGTCCGCGCCGAGCGCCGTTCGCCCGCCCCCGAGGGCGCGGAGACGATCGTCGCCGAACGTCCCACCGGGACCTTCACCCGCCAGCTCTTCCTCGGCGACACCCTCGACACGGAGCGCATCGACGCCTCGTACGAAGCCGGGGTCCTGACACTGCGCCTCCCCGTGGCCGAACAGGCCAAGCCGCGCCGCATCCAGATCACCGGCGACGGCCGGGAACGCAAGCAGCTGAGCAACTGAGCAGTTGAGCGACTGAGCGACTGAGAAACCGAGCAACTGACCGCACACCGGCGAGCGCCCCGCACGGCTGCTCCGCGGGGCGCTCCCGGCCATGGACGACGAAGGAGAGACAGCCAGGCATGGGCAGCTGGACTGAACTGGTGGAACTGGTAAGGGAATCGGGCAGCTACCCGACCGCGGCAGAGGCGGAACACGTCACCCGCGTCGTCCTGATGGCCCTCGGGAGCCATGTCACCGGCGACGAACGCGTGGACCTCGCCAAAGCCCTGCCGGAGCGGGCCGCGAGAGTCGTCGCCTCCCAGATCCCGGCCCATCGACCTCTGACAGCCGCGGAGTTCGTGGAATCGGTCGCGGCACGCATGGAGGGCGCGACCACGGCGACGGCCCGCTGGGACGTCAGCTCGGTGCTCAGCGTCCTGCCGAGGGTGGTGGGCGAGACACTGACCGACCGGATCCTCGACCAACTCCCGCCGGGGTACGCCCTGTTGTTCGGCCGGGCGGAACTGGCCCGGGCGGTCTGAACCCGACGTTCCGATTCCGCGAACAGCACGGCCGGCGTGCCGTCGGATTCCCCGTGTGGTCTTCTGGGCGAGCGCAGACACCGCACAACTCACCGGCGAGGGAGCACACTTGCCCCACCTCACCACGTCCGACGGCACGCACCTGGCCTACCGCGACCACGCCCCACCCGGGCCGACGGCAGGCAAGACCCTGCTCCTGCACGGCCTCGCGGGCCACATGGGCGAGTGGGACGCCCTGCTCCCGGCCCTCCTCACCTCCGGCTTCCGCGTGGTCACCTACGACGCCCGAGCCCACGGCGCGAGCACCCGCCGCCCGCCGACGGTGACACGCCAGTCGTACGTCGACGACGCGGCGACCCTGGTCACCGAACTCGCCCTCGCCCCCGTGACCCTGATCGGCCAGTCCCTGGGCGGCCATACGGCGATGCTGCTGGCGTCGGCGCGTCCGGAACTGGTGGACGCGCTGATCCTCGTAGAGGCGGGTCCGGCGGGGCCGAGTCCGGAGGTGCCGGCGCAGATCGGCGGCTGGCTGGACAGCTGGCCGACGCCGTTCCGCTCCCTGGAGGAGGCCGAGGGCTTCCTCGGGCACGAGGGGTGGGCGCGGGGGCTGGAGGAGCGGGCGGACGGCTGGTGGCCACGGTTCGACCGCGACCGGATGGTCGACTCCCTCACCGAACTCGCCGAGAACGCCTACTGGCAGGAGTGGTCGCGCGTCAGCTGCCCCACGCTCGTCGTCCAGGGCGAGAAGGGCACCATGCGGCCCACGGAGGCGACCGACATGCGGGCCCTGCGCCCGGGCACGCGGGTGACCGTGGTGCCGGACGCCGGCCACGACGTACACCTGGAACAGCCGGAGCGGCTGGCGGAGGCGATCGAGCGGTTCCTGTGACACGGGTGCCGGGGCGCACGAAATGCCGTGACATCAGGGGTAGTTGAGCCGGGCGTCCGAGCAGCCGACGTCTGTACCGCCGTTCCTGGGCGGCCCCGCGTGCCACGGACGCACTCTCGCCGCAACCTACAACTTTGCAGCTGCACCCCGAGCCGACACAGGGCAGCCTGAACAGGCAGCCTCCCGCTGCACCGGGCACCGACCACAGCCCGTCCCACTTCGGCACTTCATCGACCGGGGGAGCAACACATCATGCGTAATCGACTGAAACTCGGGGCCGTTGCCCTTGCGGCGGCCTTCGGAGCGGTCATCACCGCGGGACCTCCGGCGGCGGCCTCCGACGACGAGTTCTGGACGCGGAGTTGCGGCAGCAAGTACTACGCCTTCTCCGACAACTACACCTCCTGGACCAAGAAGTACTCGGGCGGCGACTGCTCGGGCCACGCCTGGGTCCGTGTCAAGGTCGACGGGAAGTGGCAGAGCTGGAAGCACTCCGCCAACCAGGCCACGATCGAGAAGGACGCCGGGACCATCGAGCTGAGCGAGCACAAGGGGTGCGAGACCTGCAAGGTGTACTTGCTGATTCCCTGAGGTCCGGCGGGGGCTGCCCTTTCCTGGGGGCTGAGGGACACGAACCGGCGTCGGAAAGGGCCGCCCATCCCGCCGTAACGATCAAGCCGTAGCCGCCCGAGACCCCGCCCCCGAAGCCCCCGCCGCCGTCAGCGGACGCGCGATGTCCTCCAAAGACCGTCGCTCCGCCCGCACCGCCAGCATCGCCGCCACCAGCCCCGCGATGCACATCAACGCCGCGCCGATCTGGAAGGCGAGGACCGTGTCGCCCACTCGGCCCGTTTCCGTGAGGTTGGCGAAGAGGAGGGGGCCGCTGATGCCGCCCGCTGCCGTGCCGAGGGCGTAGAAGAAGGCGATGGACATGGCTCGGGTCTCCATGGGGAAGATCTCGGAGACGGTGAGGTAGGCGCTGGACGCGCCGGCGGAGGCGAAGAAGAGGACCGCGCACCAGCAGGCCGTCAACGTCCCCGCATCCAGCGCGCCTCGGTCGAAGAGCCAGGCCGTGCCGAAGAGCAGGAGGCCCGAGAGGAGGTAGGTCGAGGAGATCATCACTCGGCGGCCGACCGTGTCGAAGAGCTTGCCGAGGAGCAGTGGGCCCAGGAAGTTGCCGATGGCGATGACCGCGAAGTAGTAGCCGGTGTTGCCGGTCGGGACGTCGTAGAACTTGGTCAGGATCGCGCCGAAGCCGAAGGTGATGGCGTTGTAGAGGAACGCCTGGCCGATGAAGAGGGCGAAGCCGAGGACGGCGCGTCGGCGGTATTTCGAGAAGACCGTCCGGGCGATCTCCACGAACGTCACGCCGCGCCGCTGGTGGATCGTCAGCTCGGCGTCCGGGGACGGTGGCGGCAGCGGCTCGCCCCTCTCCGCCTCCACCTGCTCCTCGATGGACGAGACGATCTGTTCCGCCTCCTGCTCCCGGCCGTGGATGAGCAACCACCTGGGGCTCTCCGGGACATGACGTCGTACCAGGAGGATCACGAGGGCCAGCACCGCGCCCAGTGCGAACGTCAGTCGCCAGCCGAGGTCCTTGGCCAGTACGGATGTGTCCAGCGCGACGATCGACAGGAGCGAGCCGACCACCGCGCCCAGCCAGAAGCTTCCGTTGATCATGAGGTCGACCCGGCCGCGGTACTCCGCCGGGATCAGCTCGTCGATGGCCGAGTTGATCGCCGCGTACTCGCCGCCGATGCCGAACCCCGTCAGGAACCGGAACGCGAAGAACCACCAGGTGGAGAAGGAGACCGCGGTGAGCGCGGTCGCCGCCAGATACACCGCCAGGGTGATCATGAAGAGCTTCTTGCGGCCCCATTTGTCGGTCAGGCGGCCCCAGAACAGTGCCCCCGTGCATGCTCCGGCCACGTACAGGGCGGCGGCCAGGCCGGTCACCTCACCGGAGGTGATCGGCAGGCCGCTGCCGGGTTCGGACAGCCGTCCCGCGATGTTGCCGACGACGGTCACTTCGAGGCCGTCGAGGATCCATACGGTTCCCAGTCCGAAGACGATCGTCCAGTGCCAGCGCGACCATGGGAGACGGTCGAGTCGCGCGGGGATGTTCGACGTCACGGTGCGGCCGGTCTCGGCCTGAGCGGTGGTCATGGGCTCCCTCCTCCACGTCGAGGCCACATCGAGGCCGCGTCGAGGCCGCATCGAGCTCAAGGCCACATCGAGGCCTCACTTAGTGAGAACCCGTGCCGAGTGCCCGTGAAGGACCCCTTCTACGCCCCCAACGCCCGCGACAGCGTGTAGATCAGCAGCCCGGCCAGTGAACCCACCACCGTGCCGTTGATCCGGATGAACTGGAGGTCCCGGCCGATGTTCGCCTCGATCTTCTTCGTGGTGTGCTCGGCGTCCCAGCCGGCCACGGTGTCCGTGATCAGGGAGGTGATCTCGCGGCGGTACGTCGTCACCACGTAGACCGCGGCGCCCTCGACCCAGCCGTCCACCTTGGCCTGGAGCCGGGGCTCCACCGCCATCCGCGCCCCGAGCGAGAGCAGGGACGCCCGCACCCGCAGCCGTAGCTCACTGCGCTCGTCCTCGGCGGCGGAGACGATCATCGAGCGTACGGCGGTCCAGGCGGACGCGATCAGGTCCTGGACCTCGCCCCGGCCCAGCACCTCGCCCTTGAGCCGCTCGACGCGCGCGCGGGTGTCGGTGTCGGACTGGAGGTCGGAGGCGAAGTCGGTCAGGAAGCGGTCCAGGGCTCCGCGGGCCGGATGCGAGGGCATGTCCCGCATCTCGGTCACGAAGCGCAGGAGCTCCTTGTAGACGCGCTCGCCGACCTTCTTGTCGACGAACCGGGGGGTCCAGCCGGGGGCGCCGCCCTGGACGGCGTCCATGACCTGCTCGTCGTGGAGGACGAGCCAGTCGTGCGCCCGGGTGACGACCAGGTCCACGATCCGTCGGTGGCCGCCGTCGGCGACGATCTTCTCCAGCATCTTGCCGATGCCGGGCGCGATCTCCTGGGCGTCGGCCCGCCGGGTGATCGCCTCGCCCACGACCGCCTGCACGTCCGAGTCCCGCAGCACGGTCAGCGCCCCGCGCAGGGCCGCCGACAGTTCCGCCGTGACCCGGTCGGCGTGCTCGGGTTCCGCGAGCCAGGCGCCGAGGCGGCTGCCGATGCCGACCGCGCGCAGGCGCTGCCGTACGACGTCCTCGGAGAGGAAGTTCTCGCCGACGAACTCGCCCAGGGAGACGCCGAGCTGGTCCTTCTTCGTCGGGATGATCGCGGTGTGCGGGATGGGCAGGCCGAGCGGGTGGCGGAACAGCGCCGTGACCGCGAACCAGTCCGCCAGCGCGCCGACCATGCCCGCCTCGGCGGCCGCGGCGACATACCCGGCCCAGGGGCCCGCGCCGTGGTGCGAGGCCACCTTGGCGAGCACGTACACGAACGCCACGAAGAGCAGCAGACCGGCCGCCGTGGCCTTCATCCGGCGTACGCCGCGCATCTTCTCCTCGTCGGCGGCGCTGAACGCGGTCATCGCGCGGTTAACGGTGCCGGGCGGGCGGGCATGCTGCTCTACGTCCGCGGTATCCGATTCGCCTGGTTTCGTGCGTTCCATCCACTCCACCCGTTCGTGATCCCCGTACACATTGTCCCTTCCTGACCGACTCCTGGAACGGAACAGGAGTTCCCGACGTCTGTCAGGTGGGGGGAGCTCGCTCTCGAACTCCGGTGGCCCAATGGGGGGTCTGTTCAACCACCCCTCATCTCATGACGCATCATGAGGTGATCACATCGGAGCCTCGGGCTCCCGTCTGCCCGAGGAGAACCGCACCGCATGACCAGAAGAAGTGGTTATGCCCTGCTTTCCGGGATCATCGCCCTGATCGTGGCGCTTTCCGCCGCCATATACGTCGGTGTCGCCGCCGACGACGGCAGCACCAGGGAGCGCAACACGGTCGCCCAGGGCGCCGGACCGCGCAACCCCGCCGCCCCCGCCTCCACCGGCACCTGGGTCGGCGCGTGGTCCACCTCCCCGGCGGGCGCCGAGCCCGGCACCGAGACCGAGGGCATGGCGGGCCGCTCGGTGCGCAACGTCGTACACGCCGCCATCAGCGGTACGAGTGCCCGCATCACGCTCTCCAACCTTTACGGCCAGTCCCCGCTGACCATCACGCACGCCTCGATCGCCGTCGCCGCGAGCCAGGACAGCGCCGCCGCGGCCACCGACACCATGCGGCGCCTCACCTTCGGCGGCAACACCACCGTCGTCGTCCCGGCCGGCGGACAGGTCATGAGCGACGCGGTGCGGATCGCCATCGCGTACGGCAGCGACGTCCTGGTCACCACGTACTCCCCCACCCGGTCCGGGCCGGTCACCTACCACCCGCACGCCCGGCAGATCTCCTACGTCGCCGACGGGGACCTCACCGAGGACGTGACGGGGACGGCGTACACCGAGCAGACCCCGTACTGGCGCTACCTCACCGCGCTGGACGTGCTGAGCAACGAGTCGGACGGGACCGTCGTCGTGCTCGGCGACTCCCTCACCGACGGCATCACCTCCACCGAGGGCGCCAACCACCGCTGGACCGACGTCCTTTCGGACCGGCTGCGCACCGCGATCGAGGCCGGCCGCGACCTGCCCCGCTACAGCGTCGTCAACCAGGGGATCAGCGGCAACCAGGTGCTCGCCAACGGGCTGGGGCGCCCCGCCGACAACCAGAGCGGGATCGGGCGCTTCCCGCGCGACGTGCTCGGCCGCACCAACGTCAAGGTCGTCGTCATCGACCTCGGCGTCAACGACATCCTCCGCAACCCGCGCCTGGCCGACCCCGACCGGATCCTCGACGGCCTGCGCACCCTGGTCCGCCAGGCCCACGCCCGCGGCATCAAGGTCGTCGGCGCCACCCTGATGCCCTTCCAGGGGCACCGCGGCTACACCGGGGCCCGCGAGGACGTCCGGCAGCGGATCAACGCAGAGATCCGGGACGGCAAGGTCTACGACGCGGTCGTCGACTTCGACGAGGCGCTCCGGGACCCGTACAACCCGCGCCGGCTGCGCTCCGACTACGACTCCGGGGACCGTCTGCACCCCAGCGACAAGGGGTACGCGCGGATGGCGGAGGTGTTCGACCTGGAGGACCTGAAGGGATCGGCGCCGGCGGAGCTCTAGTCGTCGTACCGGTCCCGGCGGTCGCGCCTGTCGTGGCGGTCCCGCATCAGGTCCCGGTGGCCGTCCAGGAGGCGGCGGTGGGCGTCCTGCACATCCTCGCGGAACCCCTCGTGCAGCTCGCGCATGGACTCCTTGCGGTCCAGCTTCTCCTGCTTGCGCTCGGCCCGCAGACGCTGCCGATCCGCCCTGGGCAGCTTCCGGTACACCTCGACGCCGCCCATCAGCGCGAGCCCGGTGACGATCACCCGCGGGGCGTCCGGATCGTCCGGCACGTCGTGCGCGCGCTCGTCGAAGCCGCCCATGATCCCGAGCCCGCGCACGACGACCTCGACACCCGGCGGCACGATCACCTCGATCCCGCCCATGATCGCCACACAGTTGATCTCGACCTCACGGTCCGCGAAGTTCGCCTCGCGCAGATCGATCTCACCGCCGCCCATGAAGGCGAAGCCGGTGAACCGCCTCGGCACGGTCCAGCGCCCCTTGCGCTGGAACCCGGCCATGACGGCGACGCCCCACGTCGACGAGCCCTCGCCACCGGTGATCCGGGAGGCCCAACTCCCGTCCGCCACCGGCTCCTTGCGCAGGTTCACCGCCGGCAGGGGGGAGGTCGGCAGGTCGCGGGTGATCGGGGTCAGCTCACCGTAGGTCCGCGCCTTGTACGTCGCTTCCAGCCGCTCCTCGAACTCCTCCATGTCGAGACGGCCCTCCGCGAGGGCGTCCCGCAGGATCTCGGATACTCGCTCACGGTCGGCGTCGGAGGCACGAAGGTCCGGGCCGGGGGGCCTGGGGGGTGTCCCCCCAGAAGACACAGCTTCCGTCATGGATTCAGCCTACGAGTTAGCGCCTCGGGCGGCTACGAGACCGCTTTCTCGGATTGCTCGGCGTACATTTTGGCGATCACCGCTTCGATGTCCGGCTCCCGCACCGACAGGTCCACCAGCGGATACTCCGCCGCGATCCGCGCCACCAGCGGCGCCGCCGACTCCGACGCGGGGAAGGCGAGCCACTGACGCGGCCCCTCCACCCGTACGACCCTCGCGGGCGCCGGCGCCTCGATCGGCGGCAGCTCCCGCTCCAGGTCCACCACCAGAGTCCGCTCGCTCTCCCCCGCCTCGTGCAGGCCGGCCAGCGGACCGTCGTACATCAGGCGCCCGTGGTCGATGACCATCACCCGGGAGCAAAGCTGCTCGATGTCCTGGAGGTCGTGCGTGGTGAGCAGGACCGTCGTGCCCCGCTCCGTGTTCAACTCCCGCAGGAAACCACGGACCTTGGCCTTGGAGATGACGTCGAGGCCGATCGTCGGCTCGTCCAGGTACAGCACCTCGGGGTCGTGCAGCAGCGCCGCCGCGATGTCACCGCGCATCCGCTGACCTAGGGACAGCTGGCGCACGGGGACGTCCAACAGGTCGGCCAGTTCGAGGAGTTCGACACAGCGGTCGAGGTTCTCGCGGTAACGGGCGTCGGGGATGCGGTACATGCGGTGCATCAGCTTGTAGGAGTCGATCAGGGGCAGGTCCCACCACAGGGTGGTGCGCTGGCCGAAGACCACGCCGATGCGGTGCGCGAGGCGGGTGCGCTCACGGGAGGGGTCGATGCCCGCGACCCGCAGCCGGCCGCCGCTCGGGGTGAGGATGCCGGTCAGCATCTTGATCGTGGTCGACTTGCCGGCGCCGTTCGGCCCGATGTAGCCGACCATCTCGCCGCGCGCCACGGTGAAGGAGATCGAGTCGACCGCCCGCACCTGGCGACGTTCCCGTTTCAGGAAACCGGTCTTCTTGCGCACGTCGAAGACCTTCTCGACATGGTCCAGTTCGATGAAGGCGTCCATCCGCTAACTCCCCGTACTCCGATACGACCCGAGCCCCGCCCGCCACGCCAGCCCGGCCAGCGCACAGCACCCCACCGCCACCAGCGGCGGCGCGAAGGCCGCCCACTCCGGCAGGTCCAGCGGGTACGGCCGCCCCAGCACATAGGAGGCCGGCACCCAGTTGACGAAGGCGAGCGGCAGCATGAACGTCACCCCGCGCACGAAGTCCTTCCCGAACACGGTCGGCGGGTACTGGAGCAGGGTCGTACCGCCGTAGGTGAACGCGTTCTGCACCTCGCTCGCGTCCTGCGCGTAGATCTGGAAGGCCGCGCCCGCCACGAACACCGCGCCGAAGATCACCGCGCCGCTGAGCACCATCACCGGCACCAGCAGCACCTTCGCCGCACTCCAGTCGACGTCGACCGTCGCCAGCGCCCAGATCAGCACGACCGCGCCCTGGGTGATCCGGCCCAGCCGGCGCAGCGCGAAGTTGTCCGCGCCGATCTGGGCGAGCACCGGCGCGGGCCGGACCAGCAGGGTGTCGAAGGAGCCGTCGCGGATCCTGGTACCCAGGACGTCCATCGAGCCGAGCACCAGGTCGGCGAGCCCGAAGGCGGTGACCGACAGACCGTAGAGGAGGGCGATCTCCGGCAGTGTCCAGCCGCCCAGCGAGTCGACCTGCGAGAACATCAGCAGGATCCCGACGAAGTCCAGGCCGGTCACCGTCAGGTTGCCGAACACCGTGATCACGAAGGAGGTGCGGTAGGTCATCGACGAGCGGATCCACATCCCGGCGATCAGCAGATAGGCCCGCAGCCCCTCGCGCACCCGGGACCTCTTCAAGACCTCAGCCACCCTGCACCACCACCCTGCGGGTCGCCGCCGACTGGAGCAGCCGTCCGGCCGCCAGCAGGACCACCGCCCAGGTCGCCTGGAAGGCGTACGCGCCGAGCGGGGCGGTCTCCCCCATCAGCACGTCCGCCGGCATCTGGATCTGGGCAGCCCACGGCAGCGCCCGCACGATGTCGCCGTACACGCCCGGGAAGGCGTTCAGCGGAAGGACCATGCCCGAGCAGAAGATGCCCGTGATCATCACGGCCTGCGAGATGCCCTGCCCGTCCATGAGCCAGAACGCGCTCAGCGCGGCCAGATAGCGGATGCCGAAGCTGACCACCATCGCCAGGAACAGCGCCACGGCCAGGGCCGCCCAGGAGGTGACGTCCGTGGGCAGCGCCATCGGGAAGAACAGTGCGCCGAAGACGAAGGGGATCACGCCGCGCCCCAGCAACTGGAACAGTGACCGGCCCAAGTCGCTCGCCAGCCACCACAGTTGGAGGTCGGCGGGCCGGTAGAGGTCGACCGCGATCTCACCCGTGCGGATCCGGCCCATCAGGTCCTTCTCCGCGCCGCCGCCCTGGATGGCGAGCGTCGAGTAGAGGCACTGGCCGAGCCATACGTAGGTGACCGCCTGTGTCTGGTCGTAGCCCCCGAGATGGGGTTTCTCGTCCCACAGCGCCAGATATGTGTAGACGAGGATCACGCCGAAGACGGTGTTGGTGAACACCCCTGCGAGCGTCGCCGCCCGATAGGTCGCGTAACGTCTGAATCCCCCCGCCGCGACGGCCACGTACAACCGCCCCGAACCCATCAGCCACAGCCCTCCTCGGCCCGCCCGGACACCGAAGCGCAGGAGCCTAGCCCGGCGATGGTGAGCCACGCCACCCGTTTTTCGGGCAGACGCGTGCCGCTCGCCGGGAACGGAACGCATGGTGCGAGAGTCTTCAACAGGGGACGCAGAAGGCGTACGAGGGCGTATGGCGACGACGTACGACGTGAAGCCGTAAAAACGTAAAGACGTAAAACAGGAGTCCGTGCACGACATGAGCGACGAGCCGCAGCCGCAGCAGCCGAACCAGGGCTGGGCACCCAGAGAACCCCAGGCGGCCGAAGCGCCCGGCGGGAAGAAGCCCAAGCGGCCCAAGCGGACCGGGTGGCGGCGGATCATCCCCACCTGGCGCATGGTGCTCGGTACCTTCGTCCTCGGGATACTGCTGCTGATCGGCCTGTTCTTCCTCGGCTACTCGCTGGTGAAGATCCCGCCCGCCAACGCCCTCGCCACCAAGCAGTCCAACGTCTACCTGTACGCGGACGGCTCCCAGCTCGCCCGCGACGGCGAGGTCAACCGCGAGAACGTCAGCCTCTCCCAGGTCTCCGTGGCGGCCCAGCGCGCCGTACTGGCCGCCGAGGACCGCGACTTCTACTCCGAGTCCGCGATCGACCCCAAGGCGATGCTGCGCGCCGGCTGGAACACCGCGACCGGCAAGGGCACCCAGTCGGGCTCCACGATCACTCAGCAGTACGTGAAGAACTACTACCTGGCCCAGGAACAGACCGTCACCCGCAAGGTGAAGGAGTTCTTCATCTCCATCAAGCTGGACCGGGAGAAGTCCAAGGCCGAGATCCTCGAGGGCTACCTCAACACCAGCTACTTCGGCCGCAACTCCTACGGCATCCAGGCCGCCGCCCAGGCCTACTACGGCAAGGACGCCACCAGCCTCTCCGCGGCCCAGGGCGCCTATCTCGCCGCGCTGCTCAACGCGCCCAGCGAGTACGACGTCGTCGCCCACCCGCAGAACAAGCCGGCCGCCGTGGCCCGCTGGAACTACGTCCTGGACGGCATGGTCAAGGAGGGCTGGCTCAAGCAGTCCGAGCGCGCCGGCCTGAAGTTCCCGATGCCGAAGGAGGCCACCGTCTCCACCGGTATGTCCGGGCAGCGCGGTTACCTCGTCAACGCCGTCAACGACTACCTGGCCGAGAACAAGATCCTCACCGCGGACGAGCTCGACGCCGGCGGCTACCGGATCACCACCACCATCCAGAAGAGCAAGCAGGACGCCTTCGTCGACGCCGTCAACGACAAGCTGATGGACAAGCTCGACAAGAAGGACCGCAAGGTCGACTCCTACGTCCGCGCGGGCGGCGCCTCGGTCGACCCGAAGACCGGGCAGGTCGTCGCCATGTACGGCGGCATCGACTACGTGAAGCAGTACACGAACAACGCCACCCGCCGGGACTTCCAGGTCGGCTCCACCTTCAAGCCCTTCGTGTTCACCTCGGCCGTCGAGAACGCCTCCACGACCCAGGACGGCCGCACCATCACCCCGAACACGATCTACGACGGCACCAACAAGCGCCCCGTCGAGGGCTGGACCGGCGGCAGCTACGACCCCGCCAACGAGGACGACGTGTCGTACGGCGACATCACCGTCCGCACCGCCACCGACAAGTCGGTGAACTCGGTGTACGCGCAGATGGCCGTCGACGTCGGCTCCGACAAGGTCGAGCAGACCGCGATCGACCTCGGCATCCCCTCCGACACCCCCGACCTGAACGCGTCGCCGTCCATCGCGCTCGGGGTGAACACCGCCAGCGTCCTCGACATGGCGGAGGCGTACGCCACGCTCGCCAACCACGGCAAGCACGGCACGTACACGATGATCAAGAGCATCACCAAGGACGGCAAGGACGTCGTCGAACTGCCGAAGCGGAAGAGCTCCCAGGTCGTCAGCCGCGAGGCCGCCGACACCACGACCTCCATCCTCCAGAGCGTCGTCGACAACGGCACCGCCACCGCCGCCCAGGCCGCGGGCCGCCCGGCCGCCGGCAAGACCGGCACGGCCGAGGAGGACCAGGCCGCCTGGTTCGCCGGCTATACCCCCGACCTCGCCACCGTCGTCGCGGTGATGGGCCAGGACCCGGTCACCGCCAAGCACAAGTCGCTCTACGGCGTGATGGGCCTGCCGCGCATCAACGGCGGCGGGGCGCCCACCGAGATCTGGTCCCAGTTCACCAAGACCGCCCTCAAGGGCAAGTCGGCCACCGAGTTCGACCTCCAGCTCCAGGAGGGCGCCGACGTCGTCGAGACGCCCTCGCAGGAGCCGAGCTTCGAACCGCCGGAGGACACCGAGGGGCAGGACAACGGCGGCACGACCGACGGTGGCCAGGACACGGGCGGCCAGACCGACGGCGGCACGACGGGCGACACCACGACCACCGGCGGGACGACCGGCGACACCACCACGGGTGGCACGACGGGCGACACGACCACCACGGGCGGGACGACCGGCGACACGACCACCACCGGCGGCGGTACCACCGGGGACACCACCACGGGTGGCACCACGGGAGACACGTCCACCGGCGGCACGACGACCGGTACGACAGGCGGTACGACGGCGGGCGGGGACCCACCGAATCAGTGACCGGAGGTCGCCTTCAGCCCCACGACGGCGACCAGCAGCAGACACACGAAGAAGATCCGGGCGGCGGTGGCCGGCTCCCCCAGCACCACCATGCCGAGCACCGCCGCCCCGGCGGCCCCGATGCCCACCCACACGCCGTACGCGGTACCGATGGGAAGGGTCTTGGCGGCGTGCGACAGCAGCACCATGCTCGCGACGATCCCGGCACCGGTGAACAGACTGGGAACCAACCGGGTGAAACCGTCGGTGTACTTCATCCCGATCGACCAGCCGACCTCGAGCAGACCGGCGACGACAAGCAGAACCCAGGCCATGACAGGCACCTCCGAGACGCGGATTTCTTCACGGGGTGCGTCGTCTTTGCGTTACAGCCCGGTACGGCGCGTCTCGTCGGGTCGTCCTTCGAAGATAGCAAAGCTACGACAAAAGGGGCCGGTGACGATGGTCACCAGCCCCTTCCGGCTTGGATCTACAGGTACAGGCCGGTCGAGTCCTCGGAGCCCTCGAACCGGTCCGCGGCCACGGCATGCAGGTCGCGCTCGCGCATGAGCACATAGGCGACGCCCCGCACCTCGACCTCGGCCCGGTCCTCGGGGTCGTACAGAACCCGGTCCCCCGGCTCGACGGTCCGTACGTTCTGCCCGACCGCGACGACGTCGGCCCAGGCCAGCCGCTTGCCGACAGCCGCGGTGGCGGGAATGAGGATGCCGCCACCGGAACGCCGCTCGCCCTCACCGGCGTCCTGCCGCACGAGTACACGGTCGTGCAGCATCCGGATGGGCAGCTTGTCGTGCGGGGTGTTGTCTCTGTTGGCGCTCACGGCTGAGAACCTACCTGCCTGAAGGGGTTACGTCCGCGCCCGGGTCGGCTCTTACGCCCTACGACGCCGGGTGCCCAGGGCGAGCAGCCCCACGAGCCCCACGGCGACGAGCGCCACGGGCACGATGCGCTCGAGGCGGGGGGCGCCCTCCTCGTCGACGAACCGGGCCTTGGTGTCGCTGACGACCCGGTTGACTCCGACGTAGGCCCGCCCGAGGGTGTGGTCGATGTTGGAGACGACCTTGGCCTTGGCGTCACCGACGATCGTCTTCGGGTGCACACGCACCCCGATCTCATCGAGGGTCTCGGCCAGGGTCTCGCGGCGGCGCTTGATGTCCGCCTCGATCTGCGCCGGGGTTCTGGTGTCCGACGTGTCCGCCACCGTACGGCCTCCGAGGTGTCTGCTGATGCTGTTGCGGACAGTCTGTCAGTTCGCCGGGCGACCGCACTGTCAGCACCCCCGGTTAGGCTGGCCCGATGAGCGAGCGACTCCAGCCCGGGGACGTGGCCCCCGCCTTCACCCTCCCCGACGCCGACGGCAACGACGTGTCCCTCTCGGACCACAAAGGCCGCAAGGTCATCGTCTACTTCTACCCGGCGGCCCTGACCCCCGGCTGCACGAAGCAGGCCTGCGACTTCACGGACAACCTGGAGGTCCTGGCCGGCGCCGGCTACGACGTCATCGGCATCTCCCCCGACAAGCCCGAGAAGCTGGCCAAGTTCCGCGACAAGGAGAACCTCAGGATCACCCTCCTCGCGGACCCCGAGAAGACGGTCACCGAGACCTACGCGGCCTACGGCGAGAAGAAGAACTACGGCAAGACCTACATGGGCGTCATCCGCTCCACGATCATCGTGGACGAGGAGGGCAAGGTCGAACGGGCCCTGTACAACGTCCGAGCGACAGGCCACGTAGCGAAGATCATCAAGGACCTGGGTATCTGACACCTCGCTTCCGCAGACCGAGCGGCCCACACCGGGATGACCTGGTGCGGGCCGCTTCACATGTCGGGCGTGACTGTCCGATCAGCGGTTCGTTACTCCGTACGGGCCACGAACGCGTGGCCGGGAACGGAGGGGAACGGTATGGGGGCCAGCGCGTATCCGAGGGAGCGGCTCGAGGAGGCGGCTCGGGGGGCTCGGACGTTGTCTGAGGCGTTGGGGACGCTGGGGGTGGACCCTCGGAGCTCGACGCGGCGATACGTCTACGAGCGGATGAAGAAACTCGGGGTGGATGTCTCGCACTTCGAGCGGGAGGGAGTGAAGTGGACGCGGGAGCTCCTTCAGGAGGCGGTCTCGGCGTCGACGAACATGTGCGAGGTGCTGCGGCATCTCGGACTCGAGGTCGTCGGCGGTCACCACACGCACATCAGCCGTCGGATCAAGACGTACGGCATCGATGTCTCGCACTTCCAGATGCCGACGCAGCGGGGCAGGGTCTGGCGCCCCCGCACAGCGGAGGCTCTGCTCGTCGAGCAGCCAGTCGGTCAGGCGCGGCGCGTCCCGAGTGATCGGCTCAGGTGGGCGCTGACGACCACGGGCATGGCGGAGCGCTGCGCCATGTGCGGCATGAACGCGGTCTGGCGGGGCCACCCGCTCCCCCTGGAGGTCGACCACGTCGACGGCAACTGGCGGGACAATCGGATCGAGAACCTGCGGCTGCTGTGTCCCAACTGCCACTCGACGACGGACAGTTACCGGGGGCGCGGCAAAGGCAGGGCTTCATGAGCGGCGGCGTGCAGTACACCCGCGAACGGCTGGTCGAGGCTGCCGCGCAGTGCTCCAGCATCGAGGAGGTCATCGCCTTCTTCGGCACACGGCCGTACGGCCGGCTTCGTCGCCACCTGTTCCGGCGCTTCGAGCACTTCGGGATCGACGTCTCGCACATGCCCCGTCAGAGGCGGATGAAGGCAGCGCCCACGAAACCGACCACTGACGAGTTGCGCCTGGCGGTCGAGGGAGCAACCTCCATCGCGGGTACGCTCCGCGTCCTGGGAAAGGACCCCTACAGCAGCAGGCTGCGTGCCGAGTTCCACTGCTGGGTCGCCGAGGATGGTCTCGACATCTCTCACTTCCTGGGGCAGGCGCATCAACGCGGCGGGCCAGGCACTACGCCTCTCCGGCGCGCCGGGGACATCCTGGTTCGACACGACGCCACACGGCGAACCAGGACCCACCTGCTCCGCCGCGCACTCCTGGAAGTGGGTGTGCCTGAGGAGTGCGCCGAGTGCGGCACCGCCCCCGAGTGGCTCGGCAGGCCCATGACGCTGGAGGTCGATCACATCAACGGGGACTGGAGCGACGACCGGCGGGAGAACCTGCGATTGCTGTGTCCCAACTGCCACGCGATCACCAGCACCTGGTGCAGGGGAGGCAACAGGTCGCGACCAAGTACCAGTAAGCTGTAGGTGGGGCCGTAGCCCAATTTGGCAGGAGGCACCACTTTTAGGTAGTGGACAGTGCGAGTTCGAGTCTCGTCGGCCCCACCTTCAGGGCGCGGTTCCCCACAGGGGCACCGCGCCCTGCCGCACTCCTCAGCCCAACAGCTCCCGCACCACCGGCACCAGCGCCCGGAACGCCTGACCGCGATGGCTGATCGCGTTCTTCTCCTCGGCCGTCAACTCCGCGCACGTTCGCGTGTCTCCCTCCGGCTGGAGGATCGGGTCGTAGCCGAAGCCGTTCGTGCCGACGGGAGCGTGCCGGAGTACACCCCTCAGGCGGCCCTCGACCACCCTCTCCGTGCCGTCCGGCAATGCCAGGGCTGCTGCGCAGGCGAAGTGGGCGGCTCGGTGTTCGTCGGCGATGTCCGAGAGTTGGGCCAGGAGAAGGGACAGGTTGGCCTTGTCGTCGCCGTGCTTGCCTGCCCAGCGGGCCGAGAAGATGCCCGGGGCGCCATTCAACACGTCTACGCACAGGCCCGAGTCGTCGGCCACCGCCGGGAGGCCCGTCGCCTGGGCCAGGGCGTGGGCCTTGAGGAGTGCGTTTTCGGCGAAGGTCACGCCGGTTTCCTTGACGTCCGGGATCTCCGGGTACGCGTCCGCGCCGACCAGGTCGTGGGGCAGGCCTGCGTCGGCGAGGATGGCGTGGAGTTCGGTGATTTTCCCGGCGTTGCGGGTGGCGAGGATCAGGCGGGTCATGGGGTCCAGTATTGCCGTCTCACCCGGCCCGCCCGGCCCCGATTACGACGTACAGACCTTCGTCAGCTCGCCCGCCGCGTCCGTGATGGGGCTGAGGTCGGGCGTCTCGTCGCCGTTCTTCACTGCCGTACGGACGTTGTTGACGGCCTCGTTGAGGTTGTCGACCGCGGTGTTGACGTCGGCGTTGTCGGTCTTGTCGCCGATGTCGTCGAGGTTCTTGTCGATGGAGGCGAGGGCCTCGTCGATCTGGGTCGGGTCGTTGGACGCGTTCTCGACGGCCTGCTGGAGGTCGGTCACGCTGTCGGCGACGGCCTCGGCGGTCTGGACGCAGTCCAGGGCCTTGTTGACCGCGTCGCAGCCGGTCGTGAGTCCCACCGTCAGTCCGACGGCCGCCACCACTGCGGCGATGGCGGTACCTCGACGGCGTCGGCTCTCGGCCATGGTGATGATCCTCCCTTGCTCAGCCCCAAGGGCCCCCGTGTACTGGCCGGGCGTACAGCGGTGTGCCGTACGCCCGTACCCGTAGTGACGCGAGCGCGGCCGGGCGGGTTGCCCGTTCCGCCCGCTTTTCTTGGCGCGTCCTTTACTCTTCGAGGACGGTATCAAGGGCCTTGCGCTGGAGGACAGCGAGTTCCGTGCAGCCCGAAACCGCCAGGTCCAGCAGGGAGTTCAGCTCGTCGCGGGCGAAGGGCTCGGCCTCCGCGGTGCCCTGGACCTCGACGAAGCGGCCGTCGCCGGTGCAGACGACGTTCATGTCGGTCTCGGCGCGGACGTCCTCCTCGTAGCAGAGGTCCAGGAGCGGGACGCCGCCGACGATGCCGACCGAGACCGCGGAGACGGTTCCGGTCAGGGGCTGGCGGCCGGCCTTGATCAGCTTCTTGCCCTGGGCCCAGGAGATCGCGTCGGCCAGTGCCACGTACGCGCCGGTGATGGCGGCGGTACGGGTGCCGCCGTCGGCCTGGAGGACGTCGCAGTCGAGGACGATGGTGTTCTCGCCGAGCGCCTTGTAGTCGATGACCGCGCGCAGCGAGCGGCCGATCAGGCGGGAGATCTCGTGAGTGCGGCCGCCGATCTTGCCGCGGACGGATTCGCGGTCGCCGCGGGTGTTGGTGGCGCGGGGCAGCATGGAGTACTCGGCGGTGACCCAGCCCTCGCCGCTGCCCTTGCGCCAGCGGGGGACGCCTTCGGTGACCGAGGCGGTGCAGAAGACCTTCGTGTCGCCGAAGGAGACGAGGACGGAGCCCTCGGCGTGCTTGCTCCAGCCGCGTTCGATGGTGACGGGGCGGAGCTGTTCGGGGGTGCGGCCGTCGATTCGAGACATGGCGCTGAGCCTAGCGGCACATACGGAAGGGGCTCCTCCCGCGGGTGGGAGGAGCCCCTTCGACGGTGAGCCCGGTGGCTCACATCATGTCTTCGATCTCCGCGGCGATGGGGTCGGCGTCGGTGCCGATGACGACCTGGATCGCGGTGCCCATCTTGACGACTCCGTGGGCGCCGGCGGCCTTGAGGGCGGCTTCGTCGACGAGTGCCGCGTTGTGGACCTCGGTGCGCAGGCGGGTGATGCAGCCCTCGACTTCTTCGATGTTGTCGATGCCGCCGAGTCCGGCGACGATCTTCTCTGCCTTGGTGGCCATGTCGGTCTCCTCATGCACAGTTGGCCCAACTTCGCGAGCGATTGCGCCGAACGTACCGAAAGATGACGTCACAGCAACCCAATCGTCCGTAACTGGTCTACACCACCTGACAGGCGGTCGCCAACTCATGAGTTCTGAGAACGAGACCGAGATCTCGCCCGCACGCCGGCGCTGGCAGTCGGCGTTCCAGGGGCTTCAGAAGATGGGACGGAGCCTTCAGCTCCCCATCGCCGTCCTGCCGGCCGCCGGCATCCTCAACCGGCTCGGGCAGCCGGACGTGTTCGGGGACGACGGGCTGGGGTGGACGAACGTCGCCAAGGTGATGGGCGGCGCGGGTGGGGCCCTGCTGGACGGTTCCCTGGGGCTGCCGCTGCTGTTCTGTGTGGGTGTCGCCATCGGCATGGCGAAGAAGTCGGACGGTTCGACGGCGCTGGCCGCGGTGGTCGGGTTCCTCGTCTACTACACCGTGCTGCGGCAGTTCCCGGAGGACTGCGCGGTCGGAGCGAGGGCGCTCGACAAGATCGGCTGCCAGGCCGCGGACAACTCGGTGTCCGCCTTCAGCTATCAGAACCCCGGTGTCTTCGGCGGCATCATCATGGGGCTCCTGGCCGCGTTCTTCTGGGCGCGCTACCACCGTACGAAGCTCGTCGACTGGCTCGGCTTCTTCAACGGCCGCCGACTCGTCCCGATCATCATGGCGTTCGTGGCGATCGCGTTCGCGGCGCTGTGTCTGTGGATCTGGCCGCCGATCGGTGACGGGCTCGAGAACTTCAGTGACTGGCTGAGCGACGCGGGCGCGTGGGGTGCGGGCATCTTCGGTATCGCCAACCGGGCGCTGCTGGTGATCGGGCTGCACCAGTTCCTCAACGTGCCCATCTGGTTCCAGTTCGGCACGTACACCAAGCCGGACGGCACCGAGGTGCACGGCGACATCAACATGTTCCTGGCGGGCGACCCGGACGCGGGTCAGTTCACGTCCGGGTTCTTCCCGATCATGATGTTCGCGCTCCCGGCGGCGGCGCTCGCCATCACGCACTGCGCGAAACCGCACCGCCGCAAGGAGGTCGGCGGTCTGATGCTCTCGGTCGCGCTGACGTCGTTCGTCACCGGTATCACCGAGCCGATCGAGTACTCGTTCCTGTTCATCGCGCCGCTGTTGTACGTGGTCCACGCGTTGCTGACGGGTGTGTCGATGGCGGTGACGTGGGGGCTCGGGGTGCACGACGGGTTCAGCTTCTCGGCCGGGTTGATCGACTACGTCATCAACTGGAATCTGGCGACGAGACCGTGGGCGATCATCCCGATCGGTCTGTGTTTCGCGGTCCTCTACTACGTGATCTTCCGGTTCGCGATCACGAAGTTCGATCTCAAGACTCCGGGCAGGGAGCCGGAGGAGGAGGTCGAGGACGTCACGAAGGTCTGACCGTACGTAGCGTTCCGGTTGCGGAATTGACGGGTTCCTTATATCGGCCTCCATCGTGTACAACAGGTCTACACCACTGAGTGGTGTAGACCACCACCCGATGGAGGACGTATGAGCACCGCCACCGACACGGCGGCCCCCGCGAAGAAGCGGGGATCCGGTCTTTTCCAGGGCCTGCAGAAGGTCGGCCGCAGCCTTCAGCTTCCGATCGCCGTGCTGCCGGCGGCGGGCATCCTGCTCCGACTCGGCCAGCCCGATGTCTTCGGCAAGGACGGTCTGGGCTGGGGCAAGGTGGCGGATGTGTTCGCCACCGCCGGCGACGCCGTGTTCGCCAACCTCCCCCTGCTGTTCTGCGTGGGCATCGCCATCGGCTTCGCCAAGAAGGCCGACGGTTCGACCGCGCTCGCCGCGCTGGTGGGCTTCCTCGTCTACAAGAACGTCCTCACCGCGTTCCCGATCACCGACGCCAAGGTCACCAAGGGCGCCGACGTCGCCGCCACGTACAACGACCCCAAGGTCTTCGGCGGCATCATCATGGGCCTGATAGCCGCCGTCACCTGGCAGCGCTTCCACCGCACCAAGCTCCCCGACTGGCTGGGCTTCTTCAACGGCCGCCGTCTGGTGCCGATCCTGATGGCCTTCATCGGCACCGCCGTCGGCGTCTTCTTCGGCCTGGTCTGGGAGCCCATCGGTGATGTGATCACCAACTTCGGTGAGTGGATGACCGGCCTCGGCGCCGTCGGCGCGGGCATCTTCGGCGCGATCAACCGTGCTCTGCTCCCCGTCGGCATGCACCAGTTCGTCAACACCGTGGCCTGGCAGGAGATCGGCTCCTTCAAGGACTCCACCGGTGCCGTCTGGCACGGTGACCTGCCCCGCTTCTTCCACGGCGACCCGACCGCCGGCCAGTTCATGACCGGCTTCTTCCCGATCATGATGTTCGCCCTCCCGGCGGCCGCCCTGGCGATCACGCACACCGCCCGTCCCGAGCGCCGCAAGGCCGTCGGCGGCATGATGCTCTCGCTCGCGCTGACCTCGTTCGTCACCGGTATCACCGAGCCGATCGAGTTCGCGTTCATGTTCATCGCGCCGGTGCTCTACGTCATCCACGCGGTCCTGACCGCCGTCTCCATGGCCGTCACCTGGGCCCTGGGCGTCCATCACGGCTTCAGCTTCTCGGCCGGCGCGATCGACTACTTCCTCAACTGGAACCTGGCCACCAAGCCCTGGATGATCATCCCCATCGGTCTGGTGTTCGCGGCGATCTACTACTTCACGTTCCGCTTCGCCATCATCAGGTTCAACATCGCCACCCCGGGCCGCGAGCCCGAGGAGGAGGTCGAGGACCTCACCAAGGCGTGAGACCCGACCGCCGTACGGCATGACGAAGGCCCCGGAACCGGGCAGGTTCCGGGGCCTTCGTGCACGTACGAGGACTCAGATCTCGTACGACACCCTCGGCGCCGCCAGTTCCACCGGACCGTCGTACACCGCGCGCGCGTCGGCCAGGTTGGCCCGCGGGTCGGTCCACGGGGGGATGTGGGTGAGGACCAGGCGGCGGGCGCCTGCCCGGGTCGCCGTCTCGCCCGCCTCGCGGCCGTTGAGGTGCAGGTCGGGGATGTCCTCCTTGCCGTGCGTGAAGGCGGCCTCGCACAGGAACAGGTCGGTGTCCCGGGCGAGTTCGTCCAGGGCCGGGGTGACACCGGTGTCGCCGGAGTACGTCAGCGACCTGCCGCCGTGCTCGACGCGGATGCCGTACGCCTCGACCGGGTGCGCCACGCGCTCGGTGTGGACGGTGAACGGGCCTACCTCGAAGGTGGACGGCTTGACCGTGTGGAAGTCGAAGACCTCGCTCATGGAGGAGGCGGAGGGGGTGTCGGCGTAGGCCGTGGTCAGACGGTGTTCGGTGCCCTCGGGGCCGTAGACCGGGATGGGGTCGCAGCGGCCGCCCTCGTGGCGGTAGTAGCGCGCGACGAAGTACGCGCACATGTCGATGCAGTGGTCGGCGTGCAGATGGCTGAGGAAGATCGCGTCGAGGTCGTAGAGACCGCAGTGGCGCTGCAGCTCGCCAAGGGCACCGTTGCCCATGTCGAGAAGCAGCCGGAAGCCGTCGGCCTCTACGAGGTAGCTCGAGCAGGCCGATTCCGCGGACGGGAACGACCCCGAGCAGCCGACGACGGTGAGCTTCATAAAGCAGAAACCTCCGCTGGCGGGAAATCCAGAAGATCGGGAGACGGTGACTCGGGGTTCGTGCGGTGCGTCGAGCGTAAGGCGCAAAACCCCCCGTCGCTCCTCCGCCAAGGGCCGTTGTGGGCGAACTCACCTGTGGTGTCACCGGTTCGGCTGGACCGGGGGCGCGTGCGGCTTGCGAGAAGGCGCGCGGGGCGGATCGTGCGCCGGTAACGTCGTCCTCATGGACACGTCCTGGTGGTTGGCGCTCGCGGCGGTGGTGCTGCTCGCGTTGGTTGCCACGCTCGTGGACGGGTGGGGGCGGGGGAGCAGGCCGCAGGGGCGCAGGACGCGGCCGCCGGGGCGTCCGGGGCGGCGGACCGGCGCCGCGCGTCCGCAGCCCGCGGAGATCTGGTGGGCGAACGTGCCCTTCGAGGACGGGCCGGGGGCGAAGGACCGGCCGTGTCTGGTGCTCGCGGTGCGCGGGCGGCGCGCGGTCGTCGCGAAGATCACCAGCAAGTACCACGACGAGCGGGCCGGGGTGATCCCGTTGCCGCCGGGTGCGGTGGGCGATGCCCATGGCCGCGCGAGCTTCCTGGAGACGGACGAGCTGCGCGAGGTGGCGGTGTGGGACTTCCGGCGGCGGGTGGGGGTGGTGGACCCGGTCCTGTGGGACCAGGTCCGTCACCTGGCGAGTTAGGGCCTCAGGCCCAGAGCTGGCCCTGCAGGGTCTCGATGGCCTCTTCCGTCGTCGCCGCCGTGTAGACGCCCGTCGAGAGGTACTTCCAGCCGCCGTCGGCGACGACGAACACGATGTCCGCGCTCTCCCCCGCCTTCAGCGCCTTGTTGCCGACGCCGATCGCGGCGTGCAGGGCCGCGCCGGTCGAGACGCCCGCGAAGATGCCCTCCTGCTGGAGGAGTTCCCGGGTGCGGGTGACCGCGTCGGCCGAGCCGACGGAGAAGCGCGTGGTCAGGACCGAGGCGTCGTAGAGCTCGGGTACGAAGCCCTCGTCGAGGTTCCGCAGCCCGTACACCAGGTCGTCGTAGCGCGGCTCGGCGGCGACGACCTTGACGTCCGGCTTGTGCTCGCGGAGGTAGCGGCCGACGCCCATGAGGGTGCCGGTGGTGCCGAGGCCCGCCACGAAGTGGGTGATGGAGGGCAGGTCCGTGAGGATCTCCGGGCCGGTGGTGGCGTAGTGGGCGCCCGCGTTGTCCGGGTTGCCGTACTGGTAGAGCATCACCCAGTCGGGGTGCTCGGCGGAGAGTTCCTTGGCGACCCGTACGGCGGTGTTGGAGCCGCCTGCCGCGGGCGAGGGGATGATCTCCGCGCCCCACATGGCGAGCAGCTCCCGGCGCTCCTGCGAGGTGTTCTCGGGCATCACGCAGACCATGCGGTAGCCCTTGAGCTTGGCGGCCATGGCGAGCGAGATGCCGGTGTTGCCGCTGGTCGGCTCCAGGATGGTGCAGCCCGGGGTGAGGCGGCCGTCCTTCTCCGCCTGCTCGATCATGTGCAGGGCGGGGCGGTCCTTGACCGAGCCGGTGGGGTTGCGGTCCTCCAGCTTGGCCCAGATGCGGACGTCGTCGGACGGCGACAGCCGCGGCAGGCGCACCAGAGGGGTGTTGCCCACCGCGGCCAGCGGGGAGTCGTAACGCATCGAGATCAGGCCATGCCGCCGGCCACGGCCGGCAGGATCGTGACGTTGTCGCCGTCGGCGAGCTTGGTGTTGATGCCCTCCAGGAAGCGGACGTCCTCGTCGTTGAGGTAGACGTTGACGAAGCGGCGCAGCTCGCCGCCGTCCACGATGCGGGCCTGGACGCCCGGGTGGCGGGTCTCGAGGTCGGCGAAGAGCTCGGCGAGGGTGTCCCCGTTGCCCTCCACCGCCTTCTGGCCGTCGGTGTAGGTGCGGAGGATGGTGGGGATGCGGACCTCGATGGCCATGGCTCAGGGCTCCTGTCGGGAAGTGTCTGGTCGGTGGGCGCGCGGCAGCGCATTTCAGCAGGTCGTGCGTGTGTGGCGCGCCGCGGCTCACGGCCGTACGGCGGCAGGGGGCAGCGTCAACAGATGGCGCTGGCGAGCCTGCACAGGTCGACGTGCAGCCGCGCCACGAGCAGCATGCCCGGCGTCTTCTCGCTCACGTCGTCAAAAACCATGGGCTCATCGTATCGATTCCCGGTCCGGGTCCCGGAATGTGATCCCACATGGTGGACGGTTTCCGGCCGGGGAGTGAGACCGGCCTGTTCAGGCGGCCCGGTTCGGGGCCATGGCTCAGGCGGATGCGCGCAGCACGAGCCGGGTCGGTACGACGACCGAGGGCAGGTCCGAGGGGCGGTCGAACAGCAGTCGGGCCATCAGCCGGCCCATGCCCTCCACGTCCTGATGGACGGTGGTCAGCGGCGGCTGCGTCGACTCCGCGATCTCGGCGAGGTCGTCGAAGCCGACGACGGCCACGTCCTCGGGGACCCGGCGCCCGTGCCGCTCCAGGATCTCCAGGGCGCCGGAGGCCATGAGGTCGGAGGCGGCGAAGACGGCGTCCAGGTCGGGGCGCCGGTCCAGGAGGGCGGCCATGGCGTCGGCGCCGCCCCGCCGGGTGTAGTCGGCGCGTTCGATCAGGTCGTCGGGGGCGTCCGGGAGGACGTCGCGGTATCCGGCGAGGCGCTCGGCGGCGGACTGTTCCTGGTCGTGGGGGCCGGTGATGGTGGCGATGCGCTGGCGGCCCAGGGAGGTCAGGTGCCCGACGGCCTGCCGGGCTCCGCCGCGGTTGTCGCCGTCGACCCAGGCGTGGCCGCGGACGGTGTCGCCGTCGCGCAGCAGGGGGCGGCCGCCGAAGACGGCGGGCAGGCCGAGGCGGCCGATCATGTCGTGCAGCCGGCCGCCGGGGTGCAGGGAGAAGAGGATGGCGCCGTCGACATGGCCGCCGCCGAGGTAGTCGGCCACGCGCGCGTGGTCCTCCGGGTCGTCCAGGAAGAGCAGGACGGCCTGGGCGCCGTGGGCGGCGAGCTCCCGGCGGATGCCGCGCAGCAGGCAGTCGAAGTACGGGTCGAGGAAGAGCCGGTTGTCCGGCTGGTCCGCGACGACGGCGACGGCACCGGTGCGGTGGGTGACGAGCTGGCGGGCGGCCTGGTTGGGGACGTAACCCAGCTCGGCGATGACCCGCCGGACCTCTTCGACGACCTCGGCCCGCACCTTGGGCTCGCCGTTGATCACCCGCGAGACCGTCGATCTCGACACCCCGGAACTGCGCGCGACGTCCTCGATCGTGGGGCGCTGTCCGTGCGGGCGTCGTGTCAACACCGTCTCCGATGGGGCGAGTTGGTCGGGCGTACGGTGATCAGTATGCCGCCCGGCACCCCGCTCAGTACGCCTCGACGACCGTGACCTCCTCCTCCGTGATCGCGCCGTCGACGATCCGGTAGGAGCGGAACTGGAACTCGCCGAGGCCGTCGGTGTCGGCGGTGGAGACCAGGACGTAGTGGGCGCCGGGCTCGTTGGCGTAGGAGACGTCGGTGCGGGAGGGGTAGGCCTCGGTGGCGGTGTGGGAGTGGTAGATGACGACCGGCTCCTCGTCGCGGTCGTCCATCTCCCGGTAGAGCTTGAGGAGATCGCCGGAGTCGAACTCGTAGAACGTGGGCGACATGGCCGCGTTCAGCATCGGGATGAAGCGCTCGGGGCGGTCGGAGCCGGCCGGGCCCGCGACGACGCCGCACGCCTCGTCGGGGTGGTCCTTGCGCGCGTGCGCGACGATCTGGTCGACGAGGGCCTGGGTGATGGTCAGCATGCTGGCCAGGATAAGCAGAGGGGCCGCCCCGTACCGACAGGTGGTACGGGGCGGCCCATATGCCGGACGTCTTGAGCGGCGACGGCAGGGGGTTCCACGAGAACTCCCGGCCGCTGGACGTCCGTCAGGAGTGGTCAGCCGACCTTCTCGAACTCCGGCTCGCGCCGATCGGCGATCTCCGGATTACGACTCTTCAGCACAGCCCAGCCGATCCCGAGCGCGGCGGCCCAGCCGGCCATCACGTACAGGCAGACGCGGGACTCGGAGTCGTAGGCGATGAGGCCGGTGACGAAGAGCAGGAAGGCGATGGCGACGTACGAGCCCTTGGAGCCGCCCGGCGCCGGGAAGGAGGAGGCGGGCAGGCGGCCGGCCTCCACCGCGCGGCGGTACAGGACGTGGCTGATCAGGATCATCAGCCAGGTCCAGATGCCGGCCGCGGTGGCGACGGAGACGACGTAGCCGAAGGCCTTCTCCGGGACGATGTAGTTGAGGACGACGCCGATGCCCATGAAGAGGACGGAGATCGTGATGGCGAGGGCCGGGGTCTTCGTCACGGACAGCTTGTTGAAGGCCTTGGGGGCCTCGCCGCTGTCGGCCAGGGTGCGGAGCATGCGGCCCGTGGAGTACATCCCGGAGTTGCAGGAGGAAAGGGCCGCGGTCAGTACGACGAAGTTGACGATGCCGGCGCCCGCCGGGATGCCGATCATCGCGAAGGCCTTCACGAAGGGGCTGACGCCGGGTGCGAACTCGGTCCACTTCACGACGCAGAGGATGACGGTGAGGGCACCGACGTAGAACAGGCCGATGCGCCAGGGCAGGGTGTTGATCGCCTTGGGGAGGGTCTTCTCGGGGTTCTCGGACTCACCGGCGGTGACGCCGACGAGCTCGACGGCGAGGTAGGCGAACATGACGCCCTGGAGGGTCATCAGGGACGAGCCGATGCCCTTGGGGAAGAAGCCGTCGAAGGCCCAGAGGTTGGAGACGGCGGCGGTGTCGCCGGCGGCGCTGAAGCCGAAGGTGAGGACGCCGAGGCCGATCACGATCATGCCTATGAGGGCGGTGACCTTGATCATCGAGAACCAGAACTCGATCTCGCCGAACAGCTTCACCGAGATCAGGTTGGCCACGAAGAGGACGACCAGGAAGGCCAGCGCGGAGGCCCACTGCGGGATGTCCGGGAACCAGTAGTGGATGTAGATCGCGGCGGCGGTCAGTTCCGCCATGCCGGTGACGACCCACAGCAGCCAGTACGTCCAGCCGGTGAAGTAGCCGAAGAAAGGGCCGAGGAACTCGCGGGAGTACTCCGCGAAGGAGCCCGAGACGGGGCGGTAGAGCAGGAGTTCGCCGAGCGCCCGCATGATGAAGAAGATGATGACGCCGGCGACCGCGTACATCAGGATGAGGCTGGGGCCCGCCTTGGCGATGTTCGCCCCGGCATTGAGGAAGAGACCGACGCCGATGGCGCCGCCGATCGCGATCATCTGGACCTGGCGGCTGCCGAGGCCGCGCTCGTAACCCTCTTCCGACGCGTTCGGGGCCTTCTCCGAACCTGTGTCGACCTGAGCGGAGGTCATATGTGTGGTGCGCCTTTCTCCATACCGACCCGGGCCTCTCGTCGGCCTCGGATCGGTTCTCGATCCCCCCGGATGAATGGAGCGGAGCGGGCTCGGGGAAGAACGGGTGCGTTCCTGAGCTTCCCCGGGTTCGCTCATGCCAGGCCGGCGGTGGCCGGCGCGGTGGCGCACCCGGTCGAACATACGGGTGGTGTTCGCCGGGCGGTCGTGAAGATTTATCACGGCGGAAACATTGATCGCCCGGGCGGTAAGTGACGCACGACACAGGGAGAAGTGGACAAAAAACACCCCGGCGGGCATTCATGGCCGCCGGGGTGACGCGATCGTTATTCGGATTTGAGCGTCCTCTGAGCGAACACAAGAGGGGCGCGAAACCGCCACAAGTCAGGGCAGAAGTGTGGAGACGAGCGTCTCCTGGAGTCCGCCCAGCCACAGATAGGCCATCACCATCGGCTTGCGGGGGTCCTCGTCCGGGAGCCGGTAGAGGAGGTCGGTGTCCTCCTCGTCGGTGATCTCCAGCCGGGAGCCGATGGCGAGCCGCAGGTCGTTGAGGGCGCCGAGCCACTGCTTCGACTCCTCCGGCGACAGCTTGAGCACCGCCCCGCCGTCGTCCACCGGACTCAGCGCGTCCAGGGTGCGGATCACCGCGAGGGCGCTGTCCCGCTTGCCGGCCCTGAGGTCGTTCTCGGTGTAGCGGCGGAACTCCGAGGAGTACGCCTTCTGCTCCTCGGCCTCCTTGGGCCCGGGCGTGCCCTCGGGGTCGCTGTAGGCGTCCGGGAAGAGCCGCCTGAGCACCGGGTCGGAGGGCGGCTCGCTCGGGCCCTCCGCGAACAGCTCGGCGAGCGGGTCGTCGGAGGCGTCCTCGGCGGGGCCGGGGCCGATGAGCTCCAGGAGCTGGACGGCCAGCGACCGGATGATGGAGATCTCGACGTCGTCGAGCGCGACGGCCGCGCCGCCGCCGGGGAGCGGTTCGAATTGTCCAGGCATGAAGGTCAGTTCAGCTACTTCCGGTCCTGCTGGAGGGTGGCCCACAGACCGTAGCCGTGCATGGCCTGCACGTCGCGCTCCATCTCCTCGCGACTGCCGCTGGAGACGACCGCCCGGCCCTTGTGGTGAACGTCGAGCATGAGCTTGGTGGCCTTGTCCTTGGAGTACCCGAAGTAGGCCTGGAACACGTAGGTCACATAGCTCATGAGGTTGACCGGGTCGTTGTGGACGATGGTGACCCAGGGGACGTCCGGCTCGGGGACGGCGAAGACCTCTTCCGCCGACTCGGTACGTTCGATCTCTACGGGAGCGGGTGACGTCACAGGGCCCATGCTGCCACGGCCACTACAAATCGTCACACTGACGTAAAGGGGTGTAGCATCCCTTGCCATGAACACAGCGGACCTTGGGCTGCCGGTGGATGTTCCCTCGACGGCGCTCTTCACGGATCAGTACGAGCTGACGATGCTCCAGGCGGCACTGAAGGCGGGTACCGCCGAGCGGCGGAGCGTCTTCGAGGTCTTCACCCGGCGGCTGCCGGAGGGGCGGCGCTACGGCGTCGTCGCGGGCACCGGGCGGGTCCTGGACGCCATCGAGAACTTCCGCTTCGACGCGGGCGTCCTCGGCTTCCTGCGGGAGCGGGACATCGTCGACGAGGAGACCCTGGACTGGCTCGCCTCGTACCGGTTCTCCGGTGACGTCTGGGGCTACCCGGAGGGCGAGGTGTACTTCCCGGGCTCGCCGATCATGCGGGTGGAGGGCTCCTTCGCCGAGTGCGTGCTGCTGGAGACGGTGATCCTCTCCATCCTCAACCACGACTCGGCGATCGCCGCGGCCGCCTCGCGGATGGCCTCGGCCGCCGGGGGCCGCCCACTCATCGAGATGGGCGCCCGCCGCACCCACGAGCTCGCGGCCGTCGCCGCCTCGCGCGCCGCGTACCTCGGCGGCTTCGCCTCCACCTCCGACCTGGCGGCGGGCTTCCGCTACAACATCCCCACCGTCGGCACCTCCGCGCACGCCTTCACCCTCCTGCACGACCGGGAGCGGGACGCCTTCCAGGCCCAGGTGAACTCGCTGGGCCGGAACACCACGCTGCTCGTCGACACCTACGACGTCGCGGAGGCCGTCCGCACGGCCGTGGAGGTCGCGGGGCCCGAGCTCGGCGCCGTCCGCATCGACTCCGGGGACCTGCTCCTCGTCGCCCACCGGGTGCGACAGCAGCTGGACGAGCTGGGCGCGACCGACACCAAGATCATCGTGACCTCGGACCTCGACGAGTACGCCATCGCCTCGCTCGCGGCGGCGCCCGTGGACGCGTACGGCGTCGGCACCCAGCTGGTGACCGGCTCCGGGCACCCGACCTGCTCGATGGTCTACAAGCTGGTCGCGCGCGCCGAGTCCGCCGACGTCAGGGCGCCGCTGGTGCCGGTCGCGAAGAAGTCGTCCGGCGGCAAGAGCTCCGTCGGCGGGCGCAAGTGGGCGGCCCGGCGGCTGGACGCGGACGGGGTCGCGGAGGCCGAGGTCGTCGGCACGGGAGCTGTGCCGGGCGAGCTCGCGGACCGGCAGCTGCTGGTCGAGCTGGTCAAGGGCGGCGAGGTCGTGGCACGCGAGCCGCTGGACGTCGTACGCGACCGGCACATCGCCGCGCGGGACGGGCTGCCGCTGTCGGCGACCCAGCTCTCGCGCGGGGAACCCGTCATTCCGACGGAGTACGTACAGGGGCGCTCGGGTAGCCAGTAGGGGGCTGAACCAGGCTCCAGGGCGGGTGCGCCCTCCCGCAGCGCCGTCGAAGTCTCTAGGCTCGTAAGTTCACTCTTAGTCGAAGGACACCCACCATGCGCCGCGCCTTGATCGTCGTCGACGTACAGAACGACTTCTGCGAAGGGGGCAGCCTCGCGGTGGCCGGGGGTGCCGATGTGGCCGCCGCCGTCACCGAGCTGATCGGGCAGGCGGCCGGTTCCGGGTACCAGCACGTGGTGGCCACCCGCGACCACCACATCGCGCCCGGCGGCCACTTCGCCGACAACCCCGACTACGCGCACTCCTGGCCCGCGCACTGTGTCGCCGGCACCGAGGGCGTGGGCTTCCACCCGAACTTCGCCCCCGCCGTCGCCTCCGGCGCCATCGACGCCGTCTTCGACAAGGGCGCCTACTCGGCGGCCTACAGCGGCTTCGAGGGCGCCGACGAGAACGGCGTCCCGCTGGCCGACTGGCTCCGGGCCCGGGAGGTCGTGGAGGTGGACGTCGTGGGCATCGCGACCGACCACTGCGTACGGGCCACGGCGCTGGACGCGGCCCGCGAGGGCTTCCGTACGCAGGTGCTGCTCGACCTGACCGCGGGTGTGGCCGCCGAGACGACCGACCGCGCGCTGGAGGAGCTGCGCCAGGCAGGCGTGGAGCTCTCGGGGAAGCCGGTCGTCGCCTAGGGCCTGCGGTCGCGCCGGGCGGCCGGCGGTTACGCCGAGGCCGCCGGCCTTCTCATCAGCGCCCGGATCGGGTGCCACAGCTCCTGGGCGAGCTCCGGCCCCATGGCGACAGCGTTGTCAGGGGCCGTGCGCCATATCAGGCCGTCCGGGTGATGGAGGACCGCGGTGACCTCGTCCGGGGTCGGCGGGGCCCCGTTGCCGCGCAGGTAGACCGCCCGCAGGCCCAGGTTGCGGAGCCTGGTCAGGGCTCGTGCGCGGTTCTGGGCGTGGACGAGGACACGGACGCAGCCCGTGCCGTCGGTGGTGGGTCTGGGCAGGTTCAGCGCCACCACCACGCTGCCGGTCGGCAGCTTGCAGAAACCTCCTGCGGCCATGCAGTCACACCCCCGTGTGCACCGGTGTCAATAAGAAAGTCATCAGGACGCACCTAAACACGATCGGCGGCGACCCGCCAGGGGGTCACCGCCGATTCGCTTCTGACCTGCGCAAATGCCGGTTACTTCACCGCACGACCCACTTCGAGCCAGATCATGGAGCCGTTCTTGGCCTCCTTGACGATCTTGATCTTGGTGTTGGTGTCAGTGAGCTTCACGCCCGCGAACGGAGTCGTCGCGTCGTAGTACGTGCTCGTGTGGTCGTTGAAGACCGACACGCCCTTCGACGAAGGGATGCGCGTCGCGACGTCCGCGTTGTGCAGCGTGACGCCGTCCGTGCGGGACAGGCTGAAGGGCGAGTCGTAGGACTGGATGCGGCTGCGCATCGGCGTGCCGTCGGACCACTTCAGCGCGGTCGGGTGCGAGTCGATCGGCAGCAGCAGACCGGTGCCGGCGTGCTCGCTGGTGTTGTTGTCCGGCTGGGAGGTGTCCCACTTCCAGATCAACAGGCCGTTCTGGTACGGGAAGTGCTCCACCCAGCTCGGACGGGTCTTGGAGAAGCCGTAGTTGTAGGGACCGACCTTCAACGTCCGGTCGTACGACACGTATTGGCGGTTCTCGGCGATGTAGTACTGGGCATAGTCCTTGGTGAAGGAGGCGCCCACGCGCGAGAAGCCCTTCGCCGTCCAGGCCGCGTCCGCGCTCTCGGCGTCGTCGGCGAACAGCGCGGCGCCGTCGGCGGTCACCGAGATCCGGTCCGCCGCGAAGCCCTGCTTGGCCACGCCGCCGTCGGTGTAGTAGCGGAAGCGCAGGTCGATCTTCTGACCCGCGTAGGCGTCGAGCGGGAAGGACAGCTTCTTGTACGTCTCCGAGAAGCCGGTGATCGTGGGCTTGCCGCCGGCGTCGCGCGGGAGGGCCTGGCCGTCGGCCGTGCCGTCGATCGGGGTCCAGTTGGTGCCGCCGTCGGTGGAGACCTCGGTGTAGAGGTAGTCGTAGTTCTCCTCGGTGGCCCACCAGCCGTCGAGGGTCAGCGTCGCCGCGGACCTGCCGGTGAGGTCGACGGAACGGGCCAGCGTGTTCTTGAGGTTGTTGCCGCTGCCGCTCCACCACTGGGTGGCGCCCTGCGCGGGGGCCACGATCTCGGTGGTGACCGACTTCTTGGGCAGCTCGACGACGAGCGCCTGCTTGTTCTTGCTGTTGTACTCGGCGAGCCCCAGCTTGTGCTTGGACTTGGTCGCGGCCTTCGCCACGTCGTAGTCCAGCCAGCCCAGTTGCAGCTTGTCCCAGGCGGTCATGTCGCCGGGCATGTCGCCGATGGTGTCCTTGCCGGTGCCGAGCCAGGAGCCGGAGGACATCAGGGTCCAGAAGCCGGTGGAGTTCTCGCCGCCGGAGGTGTCGTAGTGGTCCGGCAGACCGAGGTCGTGGCCGTACTCGTGGGCGAAGACGCCGAGTCCGCCGTTCTCCGGCTGGATGGTGTAGTCGCCGACCCAGATGCCGGTGTCGCCGACCTGGGTGCCGCCGAGCCGGTTGCCCGTGGGACCGGTGGCGCCGGCGTCGGTGCCGAACGCGAACCAGCGGTGCGCCCAGATCGCGTCCTCGCCCTGTGCGCCGCCGCCCGCGGACTCGTCCTCACCGGCGTGCACGATCTGGAAGTGGTCGATGTAGCCGTCGGGCTCGTTGAAGTCGCCGTCGCCGTCGAAGTCGTTGCGGTCCCACTGGTCGAACTGGGCGATGTCGGCCTTGATCTGCGCGTCGGTGCGCCCCGCTGCCTTCTGCTGGGCGACCCAGGCGGTGACGCCGTCCTGGACCGCGTTCCAGGCGCAGGTGTCACAGGAGTTGGAGCCGTAACGGGCCTCGTTGTAGGGGACCTTGACCCAGTCGGTGACCTCGCCCTCCACCGAGTAGCGGCCCGAGGACTGCTTCTCGTAGTAGGTCTTCATCGAGGCGGTGCCGTCGCCGAAGTAGAGGTCCTCGTAGTGGGCCTTGTTGTAATCGGCCTGCCAGGCCGTGGAGTTGTCCTGGGCGCGGTCCGGCTGGGCTATCTCGTTGTGCGCCGGGCCGGCGGTGCCGCCGTAGCGGCTGTCGATCCGGTCGCCGAACTCGACGAGGATCGTGAAGATCTTGTCGGTCCGCTCGCGGCCCAGCTCGACGTACTTGCTGTCGCCCTTGCGGCTCTTGAGCTCGACGACCTGGGAGCCGTCACGGTTCTGGACCGTGGCGGCGCCGGATATGACCTGCTTCAGCGCCTCTTCGCGCTGCGCCTCGCGGGTCTTGGAGAGCGGACCGTCGAAGTCGTGCTCCCGGGTGGTCTTCGCCGGCTGCGGGTCCGTGCGGTTCACGGCGGCCGGCGCCGTGTTGGTGTCGGCCTGCGCCACGGTGAACGCGGAGATCGTCGCCGTCGCGGCGGCCAGTGCGACGGTGGTCGCGGCCGCTCTGAACGTCCAGGGTCTGCTGGGCACTCGAGTCTTCCTCCCCTAGTCAAGTGACGGCATTTGACTAAAGGTTCGGAAGAAAAGACAGACCTTGACTTGGACAGGACAACTGCACTATGCGGAGCAGGATGTCCGATTTACGAACACCTCGCGAGGATCTCGATCGACCCTCGACCGGCGCTCGCGCCTGTCCATTTCATGGACGGTATGACTCCGTGCGCCCCCCATGCACCGGTACTGTTGGTTAGGTCACGCTTACCGTTCGTTCCGCTCGGGCATGCACGCGAATAGAGTCTCTTGGCGGAACGCCCCAAAACCGGCGGAAAGCCAGGCCGACACCCCCCGTGGACCCCCACTTCCGAGGACACGATTGCCATGCCTCGTCCGACTGCCGCACAGCTCGCCTACGGTTCATTCACCGTGATCTTCTCGACGCTCGCCATGCTGCTGCTGTCCCAGACGAGTTCGGGTGTGGGGATCGCGGTCATCGCCCTCGCCGCGCTCGCCCTCGGGCTGCTCGTCGCCATGACGGTGCCGATGCCCAAGTCCCGTGTCGTCGCGGTACGCAAGCCCGCCACCGAGACGCCCGCGACGACGGAAACGCCCGTGTCCGCCTCGGTCACCGTGCTGGCGACCGAGCCGGTGCACGAGCGCGCCGCCTCCTGATCTCACCGACGCGGGTGGTCAGTTGGTGCTGACCACCACCGTCTTCGCCGCCTTGTCGTGCAGGCCCTGCTTGTAGGGCTTGTCGAAGAAGCTCCAGCCGCCCGAGATCGCGGTCCAGATGCAGGCGCAGCAGAACGCGAACGGGATCCACAGCACCGCCGAGCGCATGAGCGCGGTCTGCACGGAGGGCGTGGAGCCGTTCTCCAGGTTCGCCACCCGCATGCCGAGCCACTTCTTGCCGAGCGTCTGGCCGGAGCGGCTGATCAGGACGGTGTCGTAGGCGATGTAGAGCACGGCCGTGATGAACGACTGCGTGAACGACTTGCCGTACTCGACCTTGTCGGGGTCCACGTCGTACTCGTTGACGCCGAAACCCCAGGTGAGCAGCGCGACCACGATGAGGACGAGGATCAGGTCGATGATCCTGGCGAGCGTGCGCTTGCCGCTGTCGGCGAGCGGGGGCATGCCGGCGAGTGGGTCGGTGGGATAGCCCCCGCCTCCGCCGCCGTACGGGTCGCCACCGCCGTAGGGGCTACCGCCATAGGGACTGCCACTGCCTCCGTACGGCGGGGGCTGACTGCCGTACGGCGAGCCCGCGTCGCCCGGTGGCGGGGGCTGCTTCCTGAACGGGTCGTCTTCCGGCGGCTGCTGGCCGGAGCCGGGGGGCGGTTCGCTGCTCATGGCCCGAGTCGACCGCGAACCCCCCGGCTCCGCATCCGGCGAGCGGCCGTCCGGGGTACGGAATCCGGTGGCCCTTGTGCCGTATCCGGCTATCCCGCTACGAACGTATGTGCGGCCTTGTCGTGCCAGCACTGGCGCCACGGCCTGTCGAACAGGCCCCAGACGACACCCACGACACCGATCGCGAGCAGCCCGGGGACGCTGTAGACGAGCCAGCGGCGCAGGGCGGCGCCGAAGGACGGGGGTTCGCCGCCCTCGATGTCCCGCACCTCAAGACCGAGCAGCTTCTTGCCGAGGGTGCGGCCCCACTTGGCGGTGGGCAGCGCCTCGTAGAGGACGCCGAAGACGAGCAGGACGGCGAGGACGACACCGAGGTAGACCGAGGTCGTGCCGTCCAGGAGCCAGACGGTGACGGTCTCGCCGGAGAGCTTGGCCGCGTCGATCTTCTCGTTGACGTGGTCGAGCGCCTTGATGCCGAGCGGGAAGGCCGCCGCGCCGGTCACGCCGAGCAGGACGACGGTGTCCAGCAGCCGGGCGGTGAGCCGCTTGCCGAGGCCCGCGGGACGGGCGGAGGCCGCCCGCCGGGCGGCCGCCTGGAAGACGTCCTCCACGGGCGGCTTCCAGGGCGTGACGGGCTGGTCCTCACCGGAACCGGAGGGCTCGGCGAGGCGGTGCACCTGCTGGGCCCAGGAGGCCTGCCCGCCACCGGCGCCGCCGGCCATGGGCGTGGACTGCGCGGGCACGGAGGGCGTCGGAGCCGGGGCCGGGGCCGGCGTCTGCTGCGGTCCGGAGGGCGTGGTGGGTACGGGCGCCTGGACCTGCGCGGCCGCGGCACGGTCCGCGGCGGCCTTGCCGGCACCGAAACCGGGGGCACCGGGGGCAGCGGGCGCGGACTGCGGACCCGACACCGCGCCGGGTGCCGACGGAGGGCCGAAGCCGCCCGCCGCCTTGCCGTCGGACCGTGCGCCGCCCGTGCTCCCGCCCTGCGCCCCACCCTGCGGTGCCGTGCGCGGGGAGAGCGCCCGGAAGGTCATGGTGCCCTCGTCGCCGACGGGGCCACCGGGGGCGGGGACACCGGGAGTCGCGGCACCGGCGGGGGCGGCACCGAAGGCGGGACCGGCCGGGGCCGGGCCGTTGAACGCCGGGCCACCGCCGGACGCGGACGCGCCGCCGGCCGTCGGCCTGCGGAACACGAAGGTGTTGCCCGAGGGGGGCGCGTCGGACTCCGCGGGCGGGATCGACGCGGTGCCGTCCCCGCTGGTCGTGTCCGAGGGAAGACGGGGGTCGGTGCCCGCCGCGGCGCCCCAGGAGACGCGGCGGTCCTGGTCGCCGCCGAAGCCGGACTGGTGGTTGCGGTCGGCGCCCCAGGCGGACGCGGGCTCGGGGCGGCTGCCGTGCTGGGCGTCGGACGGGGCGGCCGCGGGCTGCGGGTCCTCGTCGAAGAAGTGCGGGCCCGTCTCCTCCACCGGCGAGGGCGCCGCCGAACCACCCTGCGGGGGCGCGGGGGCCTCGCCGTCGGACGGGGCCGGACGGCTCGTGCCCGGTACCCAGGAGGCACCGTTCCAGTACCGGACGTATCCAGGAATGGACGGGTCCGGGTAATACCCCTCGCGGGGCCTGTCGTCACCGGGTGCCGGGGTTGGGGCGCTCATGTCCGTCGTCCCGTATCTGCTCGGGGGTGAATATGGGGGGCTCCACATCTATCAGACCGGCGCAACCCCCCACCGCCAGTCCCACCGGACCCACACGTTCGAGACGTACTGAAAAAAGTTCTCCGAACCCGCGTAATGCTCGCGGGCCCACCCCGCTCTCCACTTCTGCGGGCCCACCACAGGGACCCGCGCGAGCGGAGAGGAACCGTACGACATGCACTACACCGTGGTGGAACGCGAACTGGAGCTCAAGCTCATCCTGTCCCCGGAGCGGAGCATCCCGGTCCCGGCCCGGCTGAGTTACCGCACCGACGACCCGTACGCCGTCCATGTCACCTTCCACATCAACTCCGACCATCCGGTGAACTGGACGTTCTCCCGCGAGCTGCTGGTGGAGGGAGTGTTCCGGCCGTGCGGGCACGGGGACGTGCGGGTGTGGCCGACCAAGGCGGAGGGGCGCAGCGTCGTTCTGATGGCGCTGAGTTCACCCGACGGTGACGCCCTGCTGGAGGCACCCACCGCCCAGGTGTCCGCCTGGCTGGAGCGCACGCTGCGCGTGGTGCCCCCGGGGACTGAGGGCGAGCAGCTCGGGATCGACGACGCGCTCGACCAGCTGCTCGCCCGGTGACCTCGCCCCGGCGCGGGTCAGAACAGCTTGCCCGGATTCAGGATCCCCAGCGGGTCGAAGACCTGCTTGATCTGCCGCTGCATCTCCACCCCGACGGGTCCGATCTCACGGGCCAGCCATTCCTTCTTCAGTACGCCCACGCCGTGCTCGCCGGTGATCGTGCCGCCGAGTTCCAGGCCGAGGGCCATGATCTCGTCGAAGGACTCGCGGGCGCGCCGGGACTCGTCGGGGTCGGCGGCGTCGAAGCAGACCGTGGGGTGGGTGTTGCCGTCGCCGGCGTGGGCGACGACACCGATGGTGAGCTGGTACTTCTCGGCGATCCGCTCGGTGCCCTCGAGCATCTCGGCGAGCCGGGAGCGGGGCACGCACACGTCGTCGATCATCGTCGTGCCCTTGACCGCCTCCAGTGCGGTGAGCGAGAGCCGCCGGGCCTGAAGCAGCAGCTCCGACTCGGCCACGTCGTCGGCGGGCACGACCTGCGTGGCGCCGGCCGCCTCGCACAGCGCGCCGAGGGCGGCGAGGTCGGCGGCCGGGTCGGTGGTGTCGAAGGCGGCGAGCAGCAGGGCCTCGGTGGTCTCCGGGAGTCCCATGTGGGCGAGGTCGTTGACGGCCTTGACCGTGGTGCGGTCCATCAGTTCGAGGAGGGACGGCACATGTCCGCCCTCCATGATCCGGCACACCGCGTCGCAGGCGGCCGCCCCGGAGGCGAACTCGGCGGCCAGCACCAGCTGCTCGGGCGGCTGCGGGCGCAGGGCCAGGGTGGCCTGTACGACGATGCCGAGCGAGCCTTCGGAGCCGACGAACAGGCGGGTCAGGTCGTAGCCCGCGACGCCCTTCGCGGTCCGCCGGCCGGTGGACATCAGGCGGCCGTCGGCGAGGACGACGTCGAGTCCGAGGACGTACTCGGCGGTGACGCCGTACTTCACACAGCACAGGCCGCCGGAGGCGGTGCCGATGTTGCCGCCGATGGTGCACATCTCCCAACTGGAGGGGTCCGGCGGGTAGTAGAGGCCGTGTTCGTTGACGGCGCGGGAGAGGGTGGCGTTGATGACGCCGGGTTCGACGACGGCGACGCGGTCGACCGGGTTGATCTCCAGGATGCGGTCCATCTTGGTCAGGGACAGCACGATGCAGCCGTCGGAGGCGTTGGCGCCGCCGGACAGGCCCGTGCGGGCGCCCTGCGGGACGACCGGGACGCGCAGTTCGGTGGCGGTGCGCATGACGTGCTGGACCTGCTCGACCGTGCGCGGCAGCACGACCACGGCGGGGGTGCCGGCCGGGCAGAAGCTGGCCATGTCGTTGGCGTAGGAGGCCGTGACGTCCGGGTCGGTCAGGACGGCCTCGGCGGGCAGACCGACCCGGAGACGGTCGACCAGGTTTCCCGTCACCTCGTCGCGGGGCGCTTCGATACGGCTCATGATCACAGCGTCGCACCGACGGCCATCGGTGTGAACCCCGTCCGCCGCAGTCGTCGGATGCCGGGGTGTGGTCGTCGTATTGACGCATGGTGAGCGCCATGGAGAGCCAAGAGGAGGTGGCCCCTCCGCGTGCGCGTGCGGGCCGACGGGTTCTGATCGCCGCCGTCACCGGATGTCTGGTGCTCGGCGGGACGCTGATGGTGCTGCCGTGGCAGCCCTCGCGCACCCGGGCACCCGCACCGCCGGCGCCGGGGGCGCAGGCGCGGGCCGCGGTCACCGCGGGGGTGCCGGCCGCACTGCCCGACCTCGCGGTGCTGATCGGGGAGCGGGAGGCGCATCTGCGCGGGCATCCGAGGGACGCCGAGTCGTGGGCGGTGCTGGGGGCGGCGTATATGGAGCAGGGGCGGCGGACCGCGCAGAGCGGGTACTACCCGAAGGCCGACCAGGCGTTGCGCAGGTCCCTGAAGGTGCGTAGTACCGCCGAGGCGCTGGGCGGCATGGCCGCGCTGGCGAACGCGCGGCGCGACTTCCCGGCGGCGAAGCGGTGGGGCGAGGCCGCGCTGAAGCGGGAACCGAAGCGCTGGACGACGTATCCGGCGCTGATCGACGCCTACACCGGTCTGGGCGACTGGAAGGCGGCGGGGCGGGCCCTGGAGCGGTTGCAGGAGCTGCGGGGCGGGCCGGCCGTGATGGCGCGGGCCGGCGGGGTCTACCGGGACCGGGGCTGGCGTGAGGACGCGATGGCGCAGTTCACGGACGCGGCGGCGGGGGCCGGGGCGCCGGCCGAGCGGGCCGCGTATCTGGAGCGGGTGGGGCAGCTGGCCTGGGAGCGCGGCGACCGTGAGCCGGCGCTGCGGCACTTCCAGGAGGCGGTGCGCCTCGACCCCGACCAGCGGGCCGCGCAGGCCGGTCAGGGGCGGGTGCTGGCGGCGCTGGGGCGGACGTCGGAGGCGCTGAGCGCCTACCGGATGGCACTGGCCAAGCGGCCGGATCCGCAGTACGCCCTGGAACTGGGCGAGTTGTACGAGTCGGTGGGGCTGCGGCAGGCGGCCGAGGTCCAGTACGACCTGCTGCGGGAGCGGGTGCGCGGCGCGGCGGCGGGCGGGGCCGACGAGGAGCTGGTGCTCGGGGTGTTCGAGGCGGACCACGGGTTTCCGGATGAGGCGGTGCGGCGGCTGCGGGCCGAGTGGCGGCGCCAGCCGGGGATCGCGGTGGCCGACGCGCTGGGGTGGGCGCTGCACCGGGCCGGTCAGGACGAGGAGGCGCTGCGGTACGCCATGGTGGCGACGGACCGGACGAAGGGCGGCGGCGTCCGCAGTGCGCCGTACGCCTACCACCGGGGCATGATCGAGCGGCAGTTGGAGAAGTACGGGCCGGCGCGACGGCACCTTCAGGAGGCGCTGCGGATCAACCCGTACTTCTCGCCGCTGTGGGCGCGGTCGGCCCGGGAGGCACTGACGGCGCTGGGTGAGCCACCGGTGGCGGAGGTGCCGGTGGAGGAGGTGCCGGTGGCGGACGCGAAGGCGGAGCCCTAGAGCGCTGCGGTGCCGATGAGCGCGTTGCGGGTGACCAGCGCGGCCAGTTCGTCCTCCGTCAGCTTTTCGGTGCCGTCCGGGCGGCGCGGGAGCACCATGTAGCGGGACTCGGCGCTGGAGTCCCACACCGTGATGTCCGTGGCGTCGGGCAGCTCCAGGCCGAACTCCCGCAGGACCGCCCGGGGTTCGCGCACCACGCGGGAGCGGTAGGCCTCCGACTTGTACCAGCTCGGGGACGGGCCCAGGAGGCGGAGGGGGTAGCAGGAGCACAGGGTGCAGACGATGACGTTGTGGGTGGTGGCCGTGTTCTCGACCACCCGCAGGCGCTGGTAGGAGCCGTCCATGTAGCCCAACTCCTGTACGGCGGACGTCCCGTCGGCCAGCAGCCGGGCCCGGTACGCCTCGTCGGTCCAGGCGCGGGCGACGACCTTCGCCCCGTTCGCCGGTGACGACGCGGCGAGGAACGCGTCGATCGCCTCGTCCACCTTCTCGCCGGTGATCACACCCCGCTCCTCCAGCAGGGTCTCGAGCCGGCGCACCCGGCGGGCGATCGTGGCATCGGTGTGGTGGTCACCGCTCATCTTCACGGTCCTCTTCCAGGTAGCTTTCCCACAGGTCCAGTACGACGTGGTGGTCGCCCTCGCCCCACAGGTCACGGGCCTCGAAACGGACCGCGTAGATCTGCTCGACGGGCGCGTCCCCGCGCCCCTGCGCGCTGACGTCGGGCAGTTCGTCCGGGCCCTCCGGCTCGACCACCACGCCCCGCTTGCCGCGCGCGTAGCGGGGCAGGCGGGTGTGGTGCGGCGGGTCGTGGGGGAAGGTGCGCACCCGGGTGCCGGGCGGGAAGCGGTCAGTCATCGAGCTCACCCGGTTCGATGACGCCCTTGCGTTCCAGCAGGACGTGGATCGCGGTGAACCAGCGCTCGTAGTACGAGGCCGCCAGGTACTCGGCGGGCGGCATCGACTCGATCGCGTCCCGGAACTCGTTGGTGTTGAAGATCCCCTGTCCGCGCAGGGTGTTGAAGAGTCCGACGACCCGCGCCTCCCAGTCCGCGTGGAAGGGCTCGGTGTCGTCGGCGGTGTCGATGGCGCCGAAGCCCTCGGTGCCGCCGACGTCGTTGATCCTGGCCATGGGGTCAGCCTACGTACGTTCTACGGCGTCGGCTTCTTGTAGTAGAGGGAGAACCTGCGCGCCCCGGCGGTCCCGGAGGCCAGCCCCAGATAGAGCCGGGCCCCGCCCTTGCGGCGGACGGCGACGCCCTCCGGCTCGCGGTGGGTGAGGGAGCGGCCGGCCTCGGTGCGCAGTCGCTGGACCAGTTCGCCGGAGGTGATGTCGACGCAGGAGACGTGCGCGTTGCCGTGCCCGGCGGGCGGGTTGTTCTCGGTGTCGTAGGCGGTGCCGGCGAGCTGGTAGAGGTGGTCGCGGTAGAGGGCGTAGCCCTGGAAGGGGATCTTCTTGTCGGGGTGCGGGTCCGGCTGGGCGAGGTCGGTGACGTGGTCGTCGTAGTCGCGGGCGACGAAGGTGTCGAGGTCCCAGATCCGGTAGCGGGGCTTGCCCTTGAGGCGGTAGCGGACGGCTATGCGCTTGCCGGCCATGCAGACCGAGGGCTGGTTGTTGGTGGAACCCGGTATCGGCTTGCGGATCTTGACGTCCTCGCCGGTGCGGGTGGCGCCGTCCTTGAACCGGAAGCGGGTGACGCCCTGGCCGTAGCCGCCCTTGGAGTCGGCCTCGGTCCAGATCCAGACCTTGCCGTCGGCGGCGTTCTGCACGCCCATGCTGACGCCGTGCCCAAAGCCCTGGAGGAACATGTGGCCGAGCAGCTTGCCGTCGAGGTCGAGCTTGTTGAGGCACAGGTTGCCGGCGCCGATGCCGCCACGGCGGACCTGGAGGACGTAGAGGTGCTGGTGCACCTCGTCGAAGGCGAAGGACTGCAGGACGGTGCCCTCGTGGAGGGCCTTCTCCTTCAGCCAGCATTTCGCCGGTACGTCGAGGTCGATGCGGTCGGTCACGGTGTCCCCTGGTTCCTGTGGACGCCCGGGTGGTGCCCACAGGACCAGAGAGTGTCAACTTCCGTTCACCGGTTTCAAGGTTCTGCGAAAGCGCTTGTCAATTCACGCGGGATTCACAGGTTGCCGCGCCGCTCCTGCTCCCGCTCGATCGCCTCGAAGAGGGCCTTGAAGTTGCCCTTGCCGAAGCCCATCGAGCCGTGCCGCTCGATGAGTTCGAAGAACACGGTCGGCTTGTCCTGGACCGGCTTGGTGAAGATCTGGAGCAGATAGCCGTCCTCGTCGCGGTCGGCGAGGATCTTCAGTTCACGCAGGGTGTCGACGGGGACGCGGGTGTCGCCGACCCACTCGCCGAGGGTGTCGTAGTAGGAGTCGGGGGTGTCGAGGAAGCGAACTCCCGCCGCCCGCATGGTCCGTACGGTCTCGACGATGTCGTTGGTGTTGAGCGCGATGTGCTGGACGCCCGCGCCGCCGTAGAACTCCAGGTACTCGTCGATCTGGGACTTCTTCTTGGCGATGGCGGGCTCGTTGATCGGGAACTTGACCTTGAGCGTGCCGTCGGCGACGACCTTCGACATCAGCGCGCTGTACTCGGTGGCGATGTCGTCGCCCACGAACTCCTTCATGTTCGTGAAGCCCATGACCTTGTTGTAGAAGCCGACCCACTCGTTCATCCGGCCGAGTTCGACGTTGCCTACGCAGTGGTCGATGGCCTGGAAGGTGCGGTGGGCGGGCGGCTCGACGAGGGGGGCGGCCGCCGTGAAGCCGGGGAGGTAGGGGCCGTCGTAGCCGGAGCGGTCGACGAGGGTGTGGCGGGTCTCGCCGTAGGTGGCGATCGCGGCGAGTACGACGGTGCCGTGCTCGTCCTTCAGCTCGTACGGCTCGGCGAGGGAGCGGGCGCCGTGCTCCAGGGCGTAGGTGTACGCGGCGCGGGCGTCCGGGACCTCGATGGCGAGGTCGATGACGCCGTCGCCGTGCTCGGCCACGTGCTGGGCGAGGAAGTGGCCCCAGGTGGTGGCGGGCTTGATCACGGAGGTGAGGACGAAGCGGGCGGAGCCGTTCTCCAGGACGTAGCTCGCGGTCTCGCGGCTGCCGTTCTCCGGTCCGGAGTAGGCGACCAGCTTCATGCCGAAGGCGGTGGAGTAGTAGTGCGCCGCCTGCTTGGCGTTGCCCACGGCGAAGACGACCGCGTCCATTCCCTTGACCGGGAAGGGATCGGCCTGCCGGGCGGTGTCGGGAGTGTGGTGAGTGGTCTGCGTCATAGCCGCAGCCTTCTCCTGCGGCGGCAAGGTGCGCAATAGTTTGCGTTTCGGGTGTGCAATATGACCAGTGCCCGATGCGTTTCTGCGGGCTCTCTGTACAGGATGACCACTGGGAAGGGCGGCTCTCGTGGGGATCGACGGGCTGGACGGACGGATCATCGTGCTGCTGGCGCGGGAGCCGCGGATCGGGGTGCTGGAGATGTCCCGGCGGCTGGGGGTCGCGCGCGGCACGGTGCAGGCGCGTCTGGACCGGCTTCAGTCGAATGGCGTCATCCGGGGCTTCGGACCGCAGGTGGACCCGGCCGCGCTCGGCTATCCGGTCACCGCGTTCGCCACGCTCCAGATCCGGCAGGGGCAAGGGGCGGACGTACGGGCCCACTTGGCGACCGTGCCGGAGGTGCTGGAGCTGCACACCACCACCGGCAGCGGGGACATGCTGTGCCGGCTCGTGGCCCGCTCCAACGCCGATCTCCAACGTGTGATCGACCTGGTTGTCGGTTTCGATGGAATCGTCCGGGCCGCCACGGCGATCGTCATGGAGAACCCCGTTCCACTGCGGATCATCCCGCTGGTGGAGCAGGCGGCCGAGGACGAGGACAGGACCTAGACGAGGACAGGCCTAGCTGCCGTGGGGTGACCGCGTGTGAACTTCTGGGAGTACCTGGGCAGCCGGCATCAGCAGTTGCTCTCGGATGCCTGGCAGCACGCGAGTGCCGTCTTCCAGTGCATGATCGTGGCGACGGTGATCGGCGTTCTGATCGGTGTGGTCACCTACCGCAGCGAGTGGGCCGGGAACCTCGCCACCACGGCCACCTCGACCATTCTGACCATCCCCTCGCTCGCCATGATCGGTCTGCTCATCCCGGTCGTCGGGCTGGGTGTGCCGCCCACGGTGATCGCGCTGACCCTGTACGGGCTGCTGCCGATCGTGCGCAACGCGATCGTCGGGCTGCGCGGGGTCGACCCCTCGCTGGTGGACGCGGCGAAGGGCATCGGGATGTCCCGGCCGGCCCGGCTGGTGCGCGTGGAGCTGCCGCTGGCGTGGCCGCCGATCCTGACCGGCATCCGGGTCTCGACCCAGATGCTGTTGGGCATCGCGGCCATCGCCGCCTACGCCTCCGGGCCCGGCCTCGGCAACGAGATCTTCCGCGGTATCGCCTCGCTGGGCAGCAAGAACGCGCTCAACCAGGTACTCGCGGGAACGCTCGGGATCATCATCCTGGCCCTGCTGTTCGACGCCGCGTACGTCCTGATCGGACGGCTGACCATTCCCAGGGGGATCCGTGTCTGAAGCCTCCGGTGCCTCCATCGAGTTGGAGAACCTGACCAAGAGGTACCCCGGCAATCCACAGCCCTCCGTCGACGACGTCAACATGGAGATCAAGGCGGGCGAGATCGTCATCTTCGTCGGCCCGTCCGGCTGCGGTAAGTCGACCACGCTCAAGATGATCAACCGGCTGATCGAGCCGACCGGCGGCCGGATCCGGATCGGCGGCGAGGACGTCACCGACATCGACCCGGTGAAGCTGCGCCGCAAGGTGGGCTACGCGATCCAGTCGGCCGGTCTCTTCCCGCACATGACGGTCGCCCAGAACATCGCGCTGGTGCCGAAGATGGTCGGCTGGGGCAAGGGCCGGATCAAGGACCGGGTGGAGGAGCTCCTCGACCTGGTGGGCCTGGACCCCGGCGAGTTCCACGACCGCTATCCCCGTCAGCTCTCCGGCGGCCAGCAGCAACGTGTGGGCGTGGCGCGGGCGTTGGCGGCGGATCCGCCGGTGCTGCTGATGGACGAGCCGTTCGGCGCGGTCGACCCGATCACCCGTGACCATCTCCAGGACGAGCTGATCAGGCTCCAGCACGAGCTGCACAAGACGATCGTCTTCGTCACCCACGACTTCGACGAGGCGATCAAGCTCGGCGACCGGATCGCCGTCCTGCGCGAACGCTCGCACATCGCGCAGTTCGACACCCCGGAGGCGATCCTCACCAACCCGGCGGACGACTTCGTCTCCGGGTTCGTGGGCGCGGGTGCGGCACTGAAGCGGCTGAACCTCACCCGCGTACGGGATGTCGAGATCACCGACTATCCGACGGTGACCGTCGACGACCCGCTCCAGCACTTCTTCAACAAGCTCCGGGACAGCGGTACGAACGAGATCCTGCTGCTCGACAAGCGGCGCCGCCCCTACAAGTGGCTGCGGCGCGGCGACCTGATGCGGGCGAAGGGCTCGCTGGCCCGCGCGGGCACCCTCGTGAACGACACGGTGACGCGGGACGCGACCTTGCGGGACGCCCTGGAGGCGGTGCTCACCGACAGCGCGGGGCGGGTCGCCGTCACCGGGCGGCGCGGGGAGTACACCGGTGTCGTCGACATGGAGACGCTCATGAACTCCGTGCACGAGCTGCTGGAGGCGGACCGGCTGGATGCCGTGGAGCACCAGCACGAGCTGGAGGAGCTGCGGTCGGCCCGGACGCACGCCGAGCAGGAGGGCGACGGAGGGGAGACGAAGGCGTGACGATCCCCGAGCTGGAGGAGGCGGAGGAGGCGCAGGAGCACGAGGAGCGGGAGGCGCCTCCCGGGTCGGCCGGTGCTCGGCGGCGGGTCACCTGGCAGAAGCTGACCTTCCTGCCGGCGGTACTGGTGGCGGTGCTGCTGGCGACCTGGCTGTGGTTCCAGCAGGCGGACCTGGACTCCATCTCCGAGAACGCGCTCTCCAACGGGCAGGTCTCGAAGGCCCTTTGGCAGCATGTGAAGCTGACGGTGATCTCGACGTTCTTCGTGCTGATCATCGCGATCCCGCTGGGCGTCCTGCTGACCCGCAAGGCGTTCCGCCCGGCCACCCCGGCGGCCATGGCGCTCGCCAACATGGGCCAGGCGACCCCGGCGATCGGCCTGCTGGCGCTGCTGGTGATCTGGCTCGGCACGGGCATGAAGGCGGCCCTGATCGGCATCATCATCTACGCCGTGCTCCCCGTGCTGTCGAACACCATCGCCGGCCTCAAGGCCAACGACCCGACCCTGCTGGAGGCCGCCCGGGGCATCGGCATGTCCCCACTCGGGGTGCTCTCCCGCGTCGAACTCCCGCTGGCGGTCCCGCTGATCCTGGCGGGCGTACGGACGGCGCTGGTGCTCAACGTCGGTACGGCGACCCTCGCGACGTTCGGGGGCGGCGGCGGTCTGGGAGTGCTGATCACGACCGGCATCACCAACCAGCGCATGCCGGTGCTGATGCTGGGCTCGATCCTCACGGTCGTTCTCGCGCTGCTCGTGGACTGGCTGGCCTCGCTGGCCGAACTGGTCCTGCGGCCACGGGGATTGGAGGCGGGGACGTGAAGCGCGGACGCGTACTGACGACGGCGTGCGTGCTGGTTCTCGCCGCCGCGTGCGGACTGACCAGCGGCTCCCCCATGGTCGACGACGTCGAGCCCGGCTCGATCGGACGGGGCGAGCCGCTGAAGGGCGCGAGCCTCACCGTCACCTCCAAGGAGTTCACCGAGCAGCTGATCCTCGGCGCGATCATGGGCATCGCCTTCCAGGCGGCGGGCGCGGACGTCCTGGACCGCACCGGCATCCAGGGCTCGATCGGGGCGCGGGAGGCGGTCAAGTCCGGTGACGCGGACGGGATGTACGAGTACACGGGCACCGCCTGGATCACGTACCAGGGCAACAGCGAGCCGATCGCCGACCCGCGGGCGCAGTGGGAGGCGGTGCGGAAGGCCGACCTGAAGAACGGACTGACCTGGCTGCCGCCGGCGTCCCTCAACAACACCTACGCCCTCGCGATGAACCGGTCCCACTACAAGAAGTACGGCACCAAGACCCTGTCCGACGTGGCCGCGCTGTCGAAGTCGGACCCGGGGGCGGTGACGCTGTGCGTGGAGAGCGAGTTCGCCAACCGCGCGGACGGGCTGCCGGGGATGGAGAAGGCGTACGGGATGAGCGTCCCGGCGAACAACGTCACCCAGATGGACACCGGGATCATCTACACCCAGGCGGCGAAGGGCAGTTGCACGTACGGGGAGGTGTTCACGACCGACGGCCGCATCAGGTCCATGGACCTGGTGGTGATGGCGGACGACAGGAAGTTCTTCCCCAACTACAACGCGGCGCCCGAGATCAACTCCAAGGCGCTCAAGAAGTGGCCGGCGATCGCGGAGGTCCTCGACCCGGTCACCGCGAAGCTCGACAACAAGGTCGCGCAGGAGCTGAACGCCAAGGTGGACGTGGCCGGGGAGGACCCGCACCAGGTGGCGCTGGACTGGATGAAGGAGGAGGGGTTCGTGAAGGAGGGCTAGCGGTTCCTGGTGACTAAGGGGGGTTCAGCAGCTCGGTACCGAGCCCTTGCCCGTCTCCAGGGCCACCAGCGCGCTCACCGCGCCCTTCAGCGTGGTCACCGGGACCAGCCGTAGCCCCTTCGGCAGTTCCGCCTCCGCGTCCGCGCACTCGTCCTTGGGGACCAGGAAGACCGTCGCCCCGTCCCGCTTGGCGGCCTGTGTCTTCAGGGGCACGCCGCCGACCGCGCCCACCGTGCCGTCCGGGTCGATGGTGCCGGTCCCGGCGATGGTGCGGCCGCCGGTGAGGTCGCCGCCGCTGCCGTCGCCGTCCAGCTTGTCGATGATGCCCAGGGTGAAGAGCAGACCCGCGCTGGGGCCGCCCACGTCGGACAGCTTCAGGGAGACCTTGACGTCGTCGTCCTTGAGGTCCAGGTAGTTCAGGGCGGCCTGGGTCGCCGCGTCCTGGGACTCCTTCATCTGCGCGGTGTTGTGCCGCTCGATCTCCTTGGTGGACTGCCCGCTGGGGTAGACCGAGTCGTGCGGCATGACCGCGCGGTCCTTGTCGAACCACGCGCCGAGCACATCGCCCAGCGAGACGCGCGTGTCCGGGTTGGTCGCCTCGATGGTCGTCATCCGGAGCTGGCCGCTGGTGTCCCGGGTCGGCGCGCCGGAGATCGTGATCACCGGGGTGCCCTGGTTCTCGCCCAGAACGTTCGCCGTCATACCCGGCTGCGCCAGCGAGAACGGCAGCGGTGCCAGCGCCGCGGTGGCGATCAGAGCCACGACGGGCAGGGCACAGACGGCTACGGCCTGGGGGCGTGTGAGGCGAGAGAGCACGGGATCAATCTACGGGACGGTGAGTTCCGGCCAGGTGCGGGAGGGCGGCCCCACGGCGGCGTACGACGGACGTACGACCGGCTCGGGCCCGCCCTCACGTGTCACCGCAGTGCCTCGGCCACCTCCCGTGCCGCGTCCACGACCCGCGGCCCGACCCGTTCCGGGACGGCGTCGGCGAGCATCACGACGCCGACGCTGCCCTCGACGCCCGTGACGCCGATCAGCGGGGCGGCGGCGCCGCTCGCGCCCGCCTCCAGTTCGCCCTCGGTGAGGGTGAAGCCGGGGTCCCGGAGGGGTTGGACGCGGGCGGAGAGGATCGCTCGGCCGGCGGCCCCGCGGTCCAGGGGATGGCGGAATCCGGCCCGGTAGGCCACGTGGTAGTCCGTCCACGTGGGCTCGACCACGGCGACGGCGAGTGCCTCCGCCCCGTCGACCAGGGTGAGGTGGGCGGTCGCCCCTATGTCCTCGGCCAGGGAGCGCAGGGCCGGCAGAGCCGCCTCGCGCACCAACGGATGCACCTGACGGCCCAGGCGCAGCACTCCGAGCCCGACCCGGGCACGTCCGCCCAGGTCACGCCGTACGAGTGCGTGTTGCTCCAGGGTGGCGAGCAACCGGTACACAACGGTCCGGTTCACGCCCAGTTTGTTGGATAGCTCGGTGACGGTCAGCCCGTGGTCCGTATCGGCCAGCAGCTTGAGGACACGCAGTCCTCGGTCGAGCGTCTGAGAGGTCTCCGCGGTCACGACGCCCACTCCTCCAAGTGGTGAGGTCGGCGGCCCTGTCGCGGGGATGCGTCATCGAGTCCCGTCGCTGACGCGCTTCAGAGGCCGCCGATCGGCCGGCGATCCGGAGCGATTTCCGGACCGCGTCGCTTCACGGCTGCGCTCCGCGGCGGCGCTGCCACGGGGCGTGTGCGTAGCGGGACAGTAGCGAAGGCGGTTCGCTGAGCGGAAGGCTCCGTCCAGAATCCGGGCAGTGGCCGGTACGGAGCACTCCTTTTGTCCTGATACGTACGGCGCACAGCAACTTGCGTGCGCAGCATTTGACACGCCCCGCGCCCTGACTGGGCCGGGCTCGGACGGGCTCACCGCATCCGGGTGGCCCACTCCTGCACCTTGGCGATCCGCTGCCGTAGCTGTCCGGCCGTGGCCTCCGCGCTCGGCGGGCCGCCGCAGACCCGTCGCAGCTCGGTGTGGATCACGCCGTGCGGCTTGCCGCTCTGGTGGACGTACGCGCTGACCATGGTGTTGAGCTGCTTGCGGAGCTCCATCATCTCCTTGTGCGAGACGACGGGCCGGCGCTCGGCGGGCAGCTCGAGGAGGTCCGCCTCGGAGTCCGGCTTCTTGCGGCTGTGCGCGATCTGCCGGGCCTGCCGCTTCTGGAGGAGCAGCTGCACCTGGTCGGGTTCGAGGAGCCCCGGGATGCCGAGGTAGTCCTGCTCCTCCTCGCTTCCCGGATGGGCCTGCATACCGAACTCGGCGCCGTCGTAGAGCACCCGGTCGAAGACGGCCTCGGACTCCAGCGCCTCGAAGGAGAACTGCTCCTGCTCGCCGGTGTCCTCGTCCTGCTCCTTGTTCGCCTCGTCCATCTCCTGCTCGGACTCGGCGTACGGGTCCTCCTCGCCCTCCTTCTTCGGCTTGTCGAGGGCGTGGTCCCGTTCCACCTCCATCTCGTTGGCGAAGGTGAGCAGGTCGGGGACGGTCGGCAGGAAGACGGAGGCGGTCTCGCCGCGCCGCCGGGACCGTACGAAACGGCCGACGGCCTGAGCGAAGAAGAGCGGGGTGGAGATGGTGGTGGCGTAGACGCCGACGGCGAGGCGCGGCACGTCGACGCCCTCGGACACCATGCGGACGGCGACCATCCAGCGGTCGTTGCTCGCGCTGAAGTCGTCGATCCGCTTGGACGCGCCCGTGTCGTCGGAGAGCACGAGGGTCGCCTTGGACCCGGTGATCTCGCGGATCAGCTTGGCGTAGGCGCGGGCGGAGTCCTGGTCGGAGGCGATGACGAGGGCGCCGGCGTCCGGGATGGCCTTGCGCACCTCGGTGAGGCGTTGGTCGGCGGCGCGCAGCACGCTCGGCATCCACTCGCCGCGCGGGTCGAGCGCGGTACGCCAGGCCTGGCTGATCGCGTCCTTGGTCATGGGCTCGCCGAGCCGGGCGGCGATCTCGTCCCCCGCCTTGGTGCGCCAGCGCATCTGCCCGCTGTAGGACAGGAAGATGACGGGCCGGACGACATGGTCGGCGAGCGCGTTGCCGTAGCCGTAGGTGTAGTCGGCGGCCGAGCGCCGGATCCCGTCGTTGCCCTCCTCGTACGTCACGAAGGGGATCGGGTTGGTGTCGGAGCGGAACGGCGTACCGGTGAGCGCGAGGCGACGCGTGGCCGGCTCGAAGGCCTCCAGGCACGCCTCGCCCCAGGACTTGGAGTCACCGGCGTGGTGGATCTCGTCGAGGATGACGAGGGTCTTGCGCTGCTCGACGCGGTTGCGGTGCAGCATGGGCCGCACGCCGACACCGGCGTAGGTGACCGCGACCCCGTGGTAGTCCTTGCCGAGCGGGCCCGCGCTGTACTCGGGGTCCAGCTTGATCCCTATCCGCGCCGCCGCCTCGGCCCACTGCTTCTTGAGGTGCTCGGTCGGCGCGACCACGGTCACCTGCTGCACGACATGGTGGTGCAGCAGCCAGGAGGCGAGGGTCAGCGCGAAGGTCGTCTTGCCGGCGCCGGGGGTGGCGACGGCGAGGAAGTCGCGCGGCTGCTCCTGGACGTATCTCTCCATCGCCCCTTGCTGCCAGGCACGCAGCTTGCTGGCGGTGCCCCAGGGGGCGCGGCCGGGGAAGGCCGGAGAGAGGTGATGGGAGGAGGCGGCGGTGGTAGTCACGGTCTCCGTTAAAGGGTTGGGCGGCTCGGCTGGGTATGACAACCGGGCCACCCTACCGGCGGCCCGGTCATGTCAACGTGCGGACGAGGCCGGGTCACCCGTGGGTGGGATCGAGGTCACATGGCTTCGTGGAGAGCCCTCAGTCGCCGCGCGATCACGCCTACGTCGTCCAGCCCGCCGGACGCCACTTCGATGACGAGCTTGTAGGCCTCGTCCTGGTCGACACCAACCATCTCGGTGCCGTTGAAATCGAGGAACACGACCGTACTCATCCAGGCCATGCGCTTGTTGCCGTCCACCAAGGGGTGGTTGACGGCGAGCGAGTGAAGCAGCGCGGCGGCCTTCTCGAACAGGTCCGCGTACGCCTCGACGCCGAACATCTGAGATCGGGGGCGATGCGCGGCCGAGCTGAGCAACCCCAGATCACGCACCGCGACGTCCTGCCCCCCGCACGCCAGCTCGGCCAGGTCCAGGGCTTCCTGGACCGTGAGGTACTTCATCTACTCCCCCAGCCTCCTCAAGAGGCCGGCGTGCGCCGCGGCGTACTTTGCCCCGAGGCGCCGCACCGTGGCCCCGTCCGCCTCCTGCTCCAGATACCGGTCGATCGCCTGAAGCACTATGGCGTGCATGCTGCGCCCCTCCTCCTCGGCACGCAGCCTGAGCGCCTCCTGCTGGTCGTCACGCAGACGTAGGTTCATAGCCATACCACGACGGTACCAAAAGTGGGGTCAAACTGGTACCACTATCCCGCCTACCCCTCCTCCAGCAACCCCGACGTGGCCACCAGATACCCCAGCTGTGCCCGGCTGCCACTGCCCAGCCGTAAGGACACCTTCCTGATGTGCTCCGCGACGCTGCGGCGGCTCATGCCCAGGCGGCGGGCTATGGAGTCGTCCGTCTCGCCGGAGACGACCGCGCGCAGGATCGTCTGCTGGAGGTCGGAGGTGACCTCGGGCTTACGGCGTTCGGCGGGGTCCGCGGGGTGGACGGGGGTGGAGCGTTCCCAGGTCTGCTCGAAGACACGGGCGAGGAAACGGACCAGGGCCGGGTCGCGGATCTCCAGGGCACCGTCCGCGCCGTCCTTCGACAGCGACACGAAGGCGACCGAGCGGTCGCAGACGATCAGCCGCTCCACGACCTCGGCCAGGGTCCGGACCTCCGCCCCCGCCGCGGTGACCCGCTCGATGTACGCCATGGTCGGCCGGTGCGTGTGCACGGTGTGCTGGTACAGGGTGCGCTGCCGCACCCCGCGCCGCAGGGCCCGCAGATCGCGGCCGAGGGCCTCGCGCAGGGTCGCCTCGGCGCGGCCGCCGCCCGGCTGGGCGGTGAGCAGTTCATGCCGGCAGTCCCCCACCGCCGCCTCCAGGGCCGCGCTGATCACCGCCTTCTCGGTGAGCCGGACCAGCGCGGGCAGGACCGAGCGCCGCTCACGCGCGTACACCGACTCGAAGGCGGCCAGCCGCGAGGACGCCGACCGCAGGGCCCGGCGCTGCTCGGCCATCCGGTCCTCCATCGCGGACAGCACGGCGAAGCGCGCGGCGTCCGGCGGCACCGGCAGACACCAGCCGGGCGCCTCCGCGTCGGCGACGACGAGCCCGAGCTCCGTCAGACAGCGAGGCACCTCGTCGGCCGGCACCCGGCCCTCGCGCAGCGCGCCCCGGTACACCGACAGCGCCCGCGGACAGGGGCGGGTGGGGCGCGTTTCGCGGCAATCACACGTGCGTGGGTCGAAATGATCACGCTTCACAAGTGTGCAGATTACATTCATGAGCCCTTGACTCTCAGGCCGAACTCCGCACCGCCTGACTAGTGTTCGACGGGTTCTGTCCCCCGGGTCCGCCCCGCACGCACCTCGCCCTGTTGCCGTCCGCGAAGGAAGTCGAGCATGCCGGAACCCGTCACGGCGTCGGTGCGGGAACACCGGTACCGCATCCTGGTCGCGGGCTACGCCCTGTCGTCGTACGGCAGTTATCTCAACGTCGTCGCGCTGAACCTGTACGTCTACGCCGTCACCGACCGCGCGCTCGCCGTCGGTGCCTTCATGGCCGTACGGCTGGCCGCGGGGATCGTGGCGGGGCTGCTCGCCGCTCCGATCCTGGCCCGGTGGTCGGCGCGGTCCGTCATGTTCTGGGTGAACGTGGTGCAGGCGGCCGTGCTGGCGGTCCTGGTGGCGGCGCCCGACACCCTGCGCACCCCGGTGCTGTTCGTCGTCTCGGCGGTGGGCGGGATCACCGGCACGGTCTTCCTGGTCGCGCTGCGCGGCACGGTCATCCCGGAGATGGTCGCCGAGGACCGCCGTACCTGGGCCAACTCGCTGATGGTGAGCGGCCGTTCGCTGGCGATGGTGGCCGGGTTCGCGTCGGCCGGCGTGGTGGTCTCGCTGCTCGGCTACACGGCGGCGTTCCTGCTGGACATGGCCACGTTCCTGGTGTGCGCGGTGGCGGTGGCCCAACTGCCCGCCACCCGACGGCGGAAGACGGACCCGGACGAGGATCCTTCCGATCCGGCGGAGGCGGCGACCGAGGGCGGCAAGAAGCGCCGGAAGCTGCCCGCCGCGGTGGTCGTCCTGGCCGGCGCGCCGGTGCTCGGCCTGATGGTGCTGCTGCGGGGCGTCGACGCGCTCGGCTCGTCCTCCCACAACGCGGCGCTGCCGGTGTACTCGACGGAACTGGACACCGGCAGCCCGGCCACGTTCGTCAGCGTCTTCTGGTGTGTGTGGGCGTTCGGCAACATCGTGGCCCAGCAGATGATCCAGCGGCTGCCGCGGCGCTCCGAACAGGCGCTGGGCGCGCTCGGCTTCGGGCTCGGCACCATCGTGATGTCCGGCGCCTTCATCCTGGCCTTCGCCGGGCTGCCCTGGACCGCGACCGTGCTGATCGCCCTGCTCGCGGGGGCGGCCGACGGGCTGACCGAGGTGTCCTACACCCAGCATCTGCAAGCCCTGCCGGACACCCTGCGCACCCATGCCTTCGGGTTGTCGGCGACCGTGGAGAGCTTCGGCTTCGGCGCCGGGATGATCGCCGTCGGCGCCGCGCTCGACGTGTTCTCACCGCTGTCGGTCGTCGCGGTCGCACACGGGGTGGCCATCGTGATCGCCGTGCTCTTCGTGGCCCTGGTGCTGCGCCGCCGTTCGACGGAGCCGGCGGCCGCGGGCACGGGTGCGGAGGCGCGGGCGGAGGTGTGAGGCGGGCCCGGACGTCGAACCGTCGAGCCGTTGCGGAAGGGGGAGTTGGGGTGCCGGAGGACCGACGTGTGGCGGTCATCGGGATGGCGCTGAGGTTCCCGGGAGCGGGGACCGCCGAGCGGTACTGGCGCGACATCGAGGCGGGCCTCTCCCACGTACGACGTTTCAGCCGGGCCGAGTTACGAGCCGCGGGGGTCTCCGACGACCTCCTCGACGACCCGGACCTCGTCGGCGCCGGTGCGCTGCTGGACGGGATCGACGGGTTCGACGCGGCGTTCTTCGGGATGACCGGGCGCGAGGCGGAGGTGACGGACCCGCAGCAGCGGCTGCTCCTGGAGTGCTGCCACCACGCCCTGGAGGACGGCGGCTACGCAGGCTCGGATGCCCGGATCGGGGTGTACGGCAGCGTCGGGTACCGGCTGTACTCGCTGCACAGCTATCTCGCCAACAACCTCGCGGACGTGCCGGGCGACGACTGGATCGCGCAGAAGCAGGTCCAGGTCGGCAACTATCCCGACTTCGCCGCCAACCGGGCGGCGTTCCGGCTCGGACTGCGCGGACCCGCGGTCAATGTGGCCACCGCCTGCTCCAGCGCCCTCGTCTCGGTCCATCTGGCCTGTCAGGCGCTGCTGGCGGGCGACGCCGAACTGATGCTGGTGGGCTCGGCGGCCCTGCACCTCCCCCAGATCACCGGACACCGGCACGTCAGGGGCTCCACGATCTCGCGGAGCGGCACGGTACGGGCCTTCGACGCGGACGCCGACGGCACGGTCGGCGGCAACGGGGTCGCGGCGGTCCTGCTGAAGCCGCTGGCGCGGGCGCTGGCCGACGGCGACACCGTGCACGCCGTGATTCTCGGCTCGGCGGTCACCAACGACGGTGACGGCAAAGGGGGGTTCGCGGCGCCCGGGGTCGCCGGGCAGCGGGACGCGGTGCTCGGCGCGCTGGAGCGGGCGGGGGCGCCGGCCGACTCCATCGGCTATCTGGAGGCGCACGGCACCGGCACGTTCAAGGGCGACCCGATCGAGTTCGCCGCGCTCACCGAGGCGTTCCGCGCGCATACGGACGGCACGGCCTTCTGCGCCCTGGGCTCCACCAAGCCGGCCATCGGCCACCTGGACAGCGCGGCGGGCCTGGCCGGCCTGATCAAGGCGATCCTGGTGCTACGGCACGGGGTGATACCGCCCCTGGCGAACTTCCGCCGAACCAATCCCCTGCTCCCGCTGGAGAGCAGCCCGTTCGTCATCCCGACCCGAGCCACACCGTGGCCGAGGGCGACCGGGGTACGGCGGGCGGGGGTGCACTCGATCGGCATGGGCGGGACCAACGCGCACGTGATCCTGGAGGAGGCGCCGGGGAGAGGACCGGAGGGCGCGGTCGGGGACGGGGCGAGGGGCAGGCCGGAGGGTGTGCCCGGGGGCGGGGCATGGGGCGTGCCGGAGGGCGCGCCCGGGAACGGGACGAGGGGTGTGCCGGGGCACGGGGGCGCGTCGAGAGACGTGCCGGATGCGGTGGGGGGCGAGCGGGACGCACCCGCGCTGCTGCCGCTGTCGGCGCGAACCCCGGAGGCGCTGACCACGTACGCCCGTGCCTTCCGGGACGAACTGCTGCGGCGCCCCGACCTCGCCCCCGCGGATCTACTGACGACGACCGCGCTCGGCCGCCGCCACCTGTCCCACCGGCTGGTCGTCACCGCACCCTTGGTCGAGGGCTTGGACGCCTTCCTCGCGGGCGACCCGTCGGGCCCCCTGACCGGCACGGCCGACCGCCCCGCCTCCCCCGCCTTCCTCTACAGCGGCCAGGGCACCGGCGGCCCCGGCATGGCCGCCGCCCTCGCCGCCCGCTTCCCGGTCGTCGCCGAGGTGCTGGCGGAGTGCGCCCGGGTCTACGAGGAGGAGACGGGCGAGACCGACTTCCTGGACCGGATCAGGGGCGGGGTCGGCACACGCAGGCCTGCCCACCCCGGCACCGCTTCGGGGGCCCGCCCTCTCGGTCCACCCCCCGCCCCCTGGGGCACCGACTTCGCACAGCCCGCCATCTTCGCGCTTCAGGTCGCTCAGACCCGGCTGTGGCGGAGTTGGGGGGTGCGGCCGGTGTCGGTGGCCGGGCACAGTGTGGGGGAGTTCGCGGCGTTGTGTGCGGCCGGGGCGTTGTCGCTCGCCGACGGGATGCGGTTGCTGTGTCGGCGGGGACGGCTGATGCAGGGCACGGCGCCGGGCGCGATGCTCGCCGTGTTCGCCGACCGGGACCGGGTCCGGCGACTCGCGGCAGAGGTCGGACAGGTGGAGCTCGCCGTGTCCAACGGGCCCGACCACCACGTGCTGGCCGGTCCCCCCGACGCCGTCGACGAGGCGCACCGACGGCTGACCGGGCAGGGCCTGACCGGCGTACCGCTCCCGGTGGACCGCGCCTTCCACAGCGCCCTGCTCGACCCGGTCCTCGACGAGCTGCGGGCGGCCGTCGAGAAGGCCGAACTACGGCCGGTGGAGGTCGAGTTCGTCAGCGGGCTGGACGGCGTCGCCCATCCCCCGGGCTGGCTGCCCGACGCCGACCACCTCGTGCGCCAAGCCCGGCACACCGCCGACTTCCACGCCGTACTGCGCACCCTGGCCGACGCGGACGTCCTCCTCGAACTCGGCCCCGACGCCACCCTGACCCGGCTGGCCCGCCGGGCGGTCCCGGACACCCTCGGCGTCCCCACCGGACGCACCCCGGACGACGTGTGGCGGGCGTTCGCCCGGCTGCACTGTGCCGGCGTGCCCGTCGACTGGGCCGCCCTGCTCGACGGGTGCGGCGGCCGCCGTGTCCCGCTGCCCACCTACCCCTTCGAGCACCGGTCCTACTGGATCGGCCCGCCACCTCCGGCGCCCACCACGGCCGTACCCGCGAACGAAGCCACGCACGAACCCGATGGGGAGAACGACGTGACCGACCAGGCAGTACTCAAGCGCGTACTCGAACTGACCGCACAGCATCTGGGATACGACCAGGACGGGCTGCGCGCCGGGGAGACCTACGTGGGACTGGGCGCGGACTCCCTGCAACTGATCGGCATGCTCCGGCAGTTGGAGGGCGAGTTCGGGGTGCGGCTGGCCTTACGGGAGCTACTGGAGGACGCGGGGTCGCCGGAGCTGACGGCACGGCTGATAGCTGAGCGCGTGGGGCGGTCGCTGCCGGAGCCGCGGGCCGAGCTCATCGACGTACGGAAGGTGCCGGAGCAGCGGCGGGACGCGGTGCCCTCCGAGGCTCCCGGGTCGGCTTCCGAGTCGGCTTCCGAGTCGGCTTCCGAATCAACGGAGTTCGCCAGCCGCGCCGAAGTCGCGGAGCTGCGGCGGCAGATCGACCTGCTGGCCGAGACGCAGGCCTCGCTGATCACCCAGTTGTCCGACGCCGTCGCGCTGCTCACCGCCGAGCGGGCCGGTCGATGAGCCCGGTCACGGCGGCGGACCGTGCCGCGGCACTCTCGCGCGGGCTGGACGAGCAGTTGGCCCGCGCACGCCGGGACGCCACGGGTCCGGCCCCCGACTCCGCCGCCCCCTCCGTCCACGGCCCCCGCGTCACCCTCTCCCCCGACTCCGGCATGGCCGGCGCCGGCGCCACCGACTCCCAGCGCGCGCACGCCATCGACCTCGCCCGGCGGCTTTCCGAACGCACCCGGACCTCCAAGGAGCTTGCTCAGGCCCGGCGTTCGATGCTGGCGGACAGCCGGGCCGTGGTCGGGTTCCGGCGCGCGACGAAGGAGACGCTGTACCCGCTCGCGGCCCGCGAGGCACGCGGCGCGCGGCTGACGGACGTCGACGGGAACACGTACACCGACATCACGATGGGCTTCGGCTCCCTCCTGCTCGGTCATGAGCCGGAGTGTGTGACGGAGGCCGTGCGCGCACATCTGGACGGCGGCGGGCTGCGGTTCGGGCCGCGACCGGTCGAGGCGGGTGAAGTCGCCGAGCTGCTGGCCGAGTTCACCGGTATGGAACGTGTCGCGTTCGCGGCGTCCGGCACCGAGGCCAACTCCGCCGCGATCCGGCTCGCCCGCGCCGCCACCGGACGCGACCGGATCGTCATGTTCCGCGGCTCCTACCACGGCCACATCGACACGGTGCTCGGCCGCCCCGGCCCGGGCAGCGGCGCCGTGCCCGTCTCCCGGGGCATCCCCGACAGCGCCGTCGCGGAGCTGATCGTCCTGGAGTACGGCAGCCAGGAGGCCCTCACCACCATCGACGCGCTCGGCGACCGGATCGCCGCGGTCCTCGTCGAGCCCGTGCAGTGCCGCAACCCCGCCCTGCGCCCGGTCGCCTTCTTACGCGAGCTGCGCGAACTGACCCGGCGGCGCGGCATCGTGCTGCTCTTCGACGAGATGCTCACCGGTCTGCGCCCGCACCCGCGCGGCGCCCAGCACCACTTCGGCGTCGTGCCCGACCTCGCCACCTACGGCAAGGCGCTCGGCAGCGGCTTCCCCGTCGGGGCGATCGCGGGCCGCGCCGACATCATGGACGGTGTCGACGGCGGCTTCTGGCGCTACGGCGACGACAGCCGCCCCACCGCCGAGACCACCTTCTTCGGCGGGACCTACCTCCAGCACCCCCTGTCGATGGCGGCGGCCAAGGCGGTCCTCACCCATCTCGCCGCCGAAGGGCCAGGACTCCAGGAACGCCTCAACGCCCGTACCGACGCCCTCGCCGACGACCTCAACCGGTTCTTCGCCGACGAGGAGTTCCCGCTGGAAATGGCCCACTTCGGGTCGATGTTCCGTTTCACGCACCGCGCCGACATGGAACTGCTCTACCAGCACCTGCTGTTGCGCGGCATCCACATCTGGGAGTGGCGCAGCTTCTACCTCTCCACCGCCCACACCGACACCGACATCGAGCGGGTCGCGGACGCCGTGAAGGGGTCCCTACGGGAGCTGCGGGAGGCGGGCTTCTTCCCGACGTCCCGGCGCGTCCGCGCGCGACGTGTCGAGCCTCAACGCCCGCACAGACAACCCGACTTCGGGGTGTACTTCTTCGGCGACTACCCCGACGCCGACAGCACGTCCGCCTACGACCGGCTCGTCGACACCGCCCGCTTCGCCGACGAGCGGGGCTTCAGCTCGCTGTGGCTGCCGGAGCGGCACTTCCACTCCTTCGGCGGGCTCTTCCCCAACCCGGCCGTCCTGGCAGCCTCGTTGGCGCGTGTGACGAGCCGTATCCGGCTCAACGCCGGTTCCGTGGTGCTGCCGCTGCACGATCCGGTGCGGATCGCGGAGGAGTGGTCGGTCGTCGACAACCTCTCCGGCGGCCGGGTCGGCCTCGGCTGCGCGACCGGCTGGCACGCCCAGGACTTCGCGCTGCACCCGGACCGGTTCGAGCGGCGCAAGGAGATCGCCTTCGCCCACCTCGACGAGGTGACCACGCTGTGGCGCGGCGGCAGCGTGCGGCGTACCAGCGGTGAGGGCGAGCCCATCGACGTGACGGTCCACCCGCGCCCTGTGCAGGAGCTGCCGCCGATGTTCCTCGCCACCTCCGGGCGGCGTGCCTCGTACGAGGAGGCGGGGCGGCGCGGGCTCGGGATCGTCACCAACCTGATGGGGCAGACCGTCGCCGAACTCGCCGACAACGTCCGCCACTTCCGCAAGGCCCGCGAACAGCACGGCCTCGACCCCGACACCGGCCGGGTCACCGTCCTGCTCCACACCTACCTCGGCACCGACCACGCCACGGCTCGCGCGCAGGCCCTGGAGCCGATGAGCCGCTATCTGCGTTCCTCCCTCCAGATGCGTTCGGCGGCGAGCGCGGTGGGCGCCGGGCCCGAGGACGTGGCCACGGCGAGCGAGGACGACCTCGACTACCTCTTCCGCCGCGCCTACGACCGCTACTGCGACGAACGCGCCCTGATCGGCACCCCCGACACCTGCGCCCCCCTGGTGGCGGCGCTGCGCGAGGCGGGCGTCGACGAGATCGCCGCGCTGGTCGACTTCGGCATGCCCGCCGAGCGGATGCGGGCGGGCCTGGAGCACTTGGACACACTGCGGCGGCGCACACGGGAGGCGGAGGTGGATACGGCCCGCCCGGACACCGGCGGCCACCGCGTCGGCCCCGCCACCGACGCCCAGCGACGGCTCTGGCTCGCCGCCCGGCTGATCGCCGACCCGGCCGCGTACAACGAGATCCAGTCCGTACGGCTGCGCGGCCCCCTCTCCGAGCAGGCGCTGCGCACCGCGGTGACCGGGCTCGTCGAGCGGCACGAGGGGCTGCGGACGGTGTTCCGCGCCGCGGGGGACACGGTCGAGCAGGTCGTACGACCGGACCTGCGACCGGAGTTGACGGTCACGGACGTCGACGGGGCGGAGGCGGTGGCCGCCGTCCTGCGCGAGGAGAGCGGACGGCCGTACGACCTCGCCGAGGGCCCCCTGTTCACGCCCCGGCTGCTGCGCCTCGCCGCGGACGACCACGTACTGGTCCTCGGCCTGCACCACATCATCACGGACGCCCACTCGGCCGGGCTGATCGCCGCCGACCTTGAGGAGTTGTACCGGGCGGCGGTCGAGCAGCGGGAGCCGGTGTTCGCGGCACCGGCGGGAAGCACGCTCGGCGAGCCGCGGGGCGAGGAGGACTACGACCCCGCCGATCTCGACTGGTGGCGCGCGTACCTGACCCCCCTGCCGCCCTCCCCCGCGCTGCCCACGGACCGGCCGCGCGGCCGTCGGGTCGCCGGGCGCGGCGCGGCCGAGGAGGTCTCGTGGGACGCGGGACGGGCCGGACGGTTGCGGGAGTGGAGCGGGCGGCAGGGGGTGACCCTGTTCGCCACGCTGCTCACCGCCTGGCAGCTGGTGCTGCGGGAGCGGTCCGGGCAGGACGAGTTCCTGGTGGGCTCGACCTTCGGGCGCCGCCGTCCCGGCACCGAGAACACCGTCGGCTTCCATGTCGCCGTACTCCCGCTGAAGGCGTCCCTCACCGACACCACCGGGCTACGGGACGCCGTACGGGCCACGCGGGACGCCCTGTTCGACGCCGACGCCCATCAACACGTCAACGTGGACGCCCTGTTGGCCGCCGTCAATCCCGAACCCGGGCACCCGCGCCCACTGGTGACCATGTCGGCCGACCTGGACGGCGTGCCCCTGTCCCGACTCCGGCTCCCCGGACTCACCACGGAACAGATCCCCGGCGGCACCGAATCGGCCCCGCTGGAACTGGCGTTGGCCGCCCTGGACACCCGTGACGGCCTGCGGCTGCGGATCCGCTACGACGCCGACCTGTACGACGCGTCGACCGTACGGGGGCTGCTGGCAGACCTGGACCGGGTGCTGGAGACCATGGCGGGCGGCCGGGCGGTGACGGTGGCGGACACCAAACCGGCCGACGCAACGCCAGGCGCCGAGACGCCGGGTGCCGAGACCCTGCGTACCCTCTGGTCCTCCGTCCTCGGTACCGACGACCTCTCCGACACCGCCGGCTTCTTCGACCTGGGCGGCAGTTCCATCGCCGCGATCCGGCTGCACAACCGGGTCCGGGACGCCCTCGGCGTCGAGTTCTCGCTGGCGGACTTCTTCGCCGAGCCGACGCTCGGCGCGCTGGTCCGGACGCTGGCAGGAGGCGATACGGCCTCTGACCGCGCCCCCGTCACCGACCAGCAGGCCCGGATGCTGGCCGCCCAACCCGCCCTGCCCCGGCCGCAGGTCTACAACGTGCCGACGCGCATCCGCCTCACCGGCCCCGTCGACACCGACGCCCTGCGCACCGCGCTCACCGAGCTGGTGCGGCGCCACCACTCGCTGCGGACCCGGTATGTGCGGGACGGCGAGGGTGTCTGGTGGCAGGAAGTCGTGGACGTCGCCCCGCCACCGCTGCGGATCGTCGACTACAGCCGGCTCCCCGCCGAACGGGCCGCCCGGCGCGCCGACCAGGCCTGCCGGGCCGCGGCCGACGAACCCTTCGACCTCACCCGTCCGACCCTGCCCCGGCTACGGCTGCTGCGGGTCGCGCCGGACGAATGGGTGCTGATGTTCGTCGTGCACCACATCTGCACCGACGGCTGGTCCCACGGAGTGCTCCTCGCCGAGCTGGCCGCCCTCTACACCGCCGCCGCGTCCGGCACCGACCCCGCCCTGCCCGCGCCCTCGGCCCAGCCCGCCGACCACGCGCGCCGTCAGCTCGAACGCCGGGGCGCGGCCGAACGGGCCCGGCGGGCCGCGCACTTCGTCGAGCAGCTGGCCGGCGTACCCACCCGTCTGGACGTGCCCACGGACCGCCCCCGGCCCGAGCGGCTCAGCGGCGACGGCGACACCGTCCGCGGCCACGCTCCGGCTGAACTGCGGCGCAGGGTCGAGCGGTTCGCCGCAGCGCGGCGGGTGACTCCGTTCGCCGTGGCGGCCGCCGCGCTCGGCGTCACCGTGGCCCGGCTCTCCGGACAGCGGGACCTGCTGGTGGGGGTGCCGTACGCGAACCGGGACGGCAGCGACACCGAGACGCTGGTGTCGCTGGTCTCCACCAACCTCCCCGTGCGGGTCCGGGTCCGGCCCGAGGAGACCTGCGCCGAACTGGTCGCCCGCACCGGCGCCGAGACGCTGGCCGCCATGGCCAACGTCCTGCCGACGGCCGAGGTGTGGCAGGCGCTGCGGGCGGCGGGCGTGCGCGAGGTCCCCGAGGTGGTGTCGTGCCTGCTGGTCTTCCAGAACACCGACGACGTCGAGATCGAGATCCCCGGGCTCGGGGTGCGGGTCGACGACGTGGCACCACCGGCGGCACGCACGGAGCTGACGTTCGGACTGACTCCGCGGCGCGATCCGGCGCTGGGCTACCGAACGTATGTCGAATATTCGACGGACCTGTGGGACAGGAACTCGGCGGAGCGGATCCTCGACTCCTACCTGTCCGTCCTCGACGACCTGTGCGACAGCCCCGACCGCGTGGTCGGCGAGCTGCTCGCCCCCCACCACCCCGGAGAGGCATAACCGCATGACCAAGGGCATCGATCCGACGCACGACGAAGACCTCCTCGCCTTCCTGGAAGCCGCCTCCTCGCCGTATCACGCGGTGGCGCAGGCCGTGCAGCGCCTGGAGAAGGCCGGCTTCGAAGAGCTGCGGGAGACCGAGGAGTGGACCGGCCACAGCGGCGGCCGGTTCGTCGTACGGGGCGGCGCGCTGCTCGCCTGGTACGTCCCCGAGGGGGCGCCCGCGCACACGCCGTTCCGGATCATCGGCGCCCACACCGACTCCCCCAACCTGCGGGTCAAGCCGACCCCGGACACCGGTTCGGCGGGCTGGCGCCAGGTCGCCGTGGAGATCTACGGCGGGGTACCGCTGAACACCTGGCTCGACCGCGACCTCGGCGTCTCCGGCCGGCTGACCCTGCGCGACGGCACGGCGAAGCTGGTCAAGATCGACGAACCCCTGTTGCGGGTCCCGCAGTTGGCGATCCACCTGGACCGTACGGTGAACGAGGGCCTGTCCCTCGACCGGCAACGGCAGGTGCAGCCCGTGTGGTCGCTGGGCCGGGCGGAGCCGGGCGCGCTGCTGCGGCGGGTCGCGGCCGGCGCCGGGCTCGACCCGGCCGACGTGCTGGGCTGGGACCTGATGCTGCACGACGTGCAGAAGCCCGGACTGCTGGGCGCCGAGCGGGAGTTCCTGGTCTCGGCGCGGCTGGACAACCTCGTCTCCGTGCACGCGGGCGCCGCCACCCTGGCCGCCGTCGCGCAGTCCTGGCCGGGGGGCGCCGAAAGCATCCCGGTGCTCGCCGCGTTCGACCACGAGGAGGTCGGCTCCGGCTCCGAGACCGGCGCCCAGGGTCCGCTCCTGGAACGCGTCCTGGGCCGGGTGGTGAGCGCGCGGGGCGGCGGCGCCGAGGACTGGGCGCGGGCCCTGGCCGGCACCATCTGTGTCTCCGCCGACATGTCGCACGCGGTGCACCCCAACTACAGCGAGCGGCACGACCCGGACAACCATCCGCTGCCCAACGGCGGCCCGGTGATCAAGGTCAACGTCAACCAGCGGTACGCCACCGACGGCACCGGCTTCGCCGCGTTCGCCGCCGCCGCGGAGCGGGCCGAGGTGCCCTGGCAGCGGTTCGTGTCCAACAACGCCATGCCCTGCGGCACCTCGATCGGGCCGATCACCGCGGCCCGGCTGGGCGTGACCACGGTGGACGTGGGCGTGCCCGGGCTGTCCATGCACTCCTCGCGCGAACTGTGCGGGGCGGCCGACCCCGGGTATCTGACCCGGGCGCTGACGGAGTTCGTCGCGGCGGGCTGAACCAACGACAAGAGGGTGGGCAGAAGGTGTCGAGGAACGTGACCCTGGCAGGGGCCGACCCGGAGCGGGCCGCGCTGCGGGTGCTGATCGTGCCGCACGCGGGCGCGGGTGCGGCGAGCGGGCAGCCGTTCGCCGCGCACGCCCCGGACGACTGGCTGGTGGCGACGGCCCGCCTGCCCGGCCGCGAGTCCCGGGTCCGGGAGGCCGGGGCCGACCTCGACGCCCTCACCGCGGACGTCGCCGCCACGATCCGGGACCTGCCGGGCTCGGCACCCCTGCTCGTGGTCGGCGTGTGCTCGGGTGCCGTGATCGCGCTGGAGACCCTGCGGCGTTCGGGACCGGCCGGGGTGGCGGGTCTCGCCGTGGTGGCGCAGTGGGCGGTGAACGAGAAGCCGGACCCCGGCCGCCGGCTGCTGCGCGACCTCGACACCGTCCGCGACCGCGCCGAAGTCCTGGACATCCTGCGGGACTTCGGCGGCGTACCGGACTCGCTCGCGGCGAACGAGGAGATGCTCGGCCTGCTGCTGCCGGCGATCGTCGCGGACATCAGGGCCGTCGAGGACTACGTCTGCGAGCCCTTCGACCCGGGCGTCCCGCTGCTGACCGTCTTCGGCGACGAGGACGAGCTGTGCACGGAGGAACGCACCGACGGCTGGTCCCTCTTCGGCCTCCGCACCCGCACGGTCTGGCTCCCGGGCCGCCACCTGCTCCTCGTGGACGAGCCGGAGGCACTGGCAACGACGGTGGCGGACAACCTCGACCACTGGGGCCTGGCATGACGAGCCCGAGCGCGAGCACGAGCACGAGGGACACGGCGGACTCCGCCCGGCGGATCGACGTACTGCTCCTGGAACGCCTGGGACGGGATCCCGGCCGACCTGCGCTGATCGCCGCCGACGGCACGGTCGTGAGCGCCGGACGGTTACGGGAGCGGGTGCTGGGGGTGGCGGGCGCGCTGCGCGCCAGGGGGCTGGGGCCCGGCGACCGGGTCGCGGTCCATCACGAGCGGTCGGTCGAGTTCGTGGTCGCGGTGCTGGGCGTGGCCTGCGCGGGGGCCGCGCACGTGGCGCTCGACGTAGCGGACCCTCCTGCCCGCACGCTCGGCATGCTGGCGGACTGCGCGCCGCGCGCGGTGCTGTCGAGCCGGGCCCTGCGCGACCGGCTCGACGGCTGCGGGGTGCCGATCCTGACGGACGAGGAGGCGCCGGAGTCGGCACCCGTGCCGGCGGGCGGCTCCCCGGACGACCCCGTCGCGCTGATCTTCACGTCCGGGTCCACCGGCCGCCCCAAGGCCTCGCTGATCAGCCACCGCGCCCTGGTCTCCAGGATGAACGCGCTCCAGACCACGCACCCGATGGACGAGCACGACCGGCTCGTCCACCACACCACGTGCACCTTCGACATGTATCTCGCGGAGATCTACTGGCCGTTGCTGACCGGCGCCACGCTCGTGCTCGCCGCCCCGGGCGGACAGCGCGACGCGGACCACCTGGCGGCGCTGATCCGCGACCACCGCGTCACCACGATGTACTTCGGGGTCTCGCTGCTGGAGCTGTTCCTGCTGGCCCGCGACGAGAGCGAGCGCTACGACGGGCTGCGCCAGGTCCTGACCGGCGGCGAGCCGCTCCCCGCGGACCTGGTCCACCGCTTCCACGCCCGTTCCACGGCCTCCCTGACCAACCTCTACGGTCCCAGCGAGTGCACGATCCACTGCACCGCCTGGGTCTGCCCGCGCGACCCCGACCTCGACACGGTGCTCATCGGCTCCGCCGTCCCCGACACCGAGCTGTGGGTCCTCGGCGACGACGGCCGCCCCGTGCCCGAGGGCGAACCCGGCGAGCTGTACATCGGGGGCGCGGGTCTGGCCCTGGGCTATCTCGACCGCCCCGAACTGACCGCGGAACGCTTCCTCGACTCGCCCCCGGTGGCACCGGGCCGCCGCCTCTACCGCTCCGGTGACCTCGTACGGGCCCGCCCCGGGGGCGAGTTGGAGTTCCTCGGCCGGGTCGACCGGCAGGTGAAGATCCGCGGGGTCCGGATCGAGCTCGGCGAGATCGAGGCGACGGCCCGGCGCTGTCCGGGGGTGCGGCAGGCGGTGGTGGTGGCGCACGGCTCGGGCGTGGAGAAGGCGCTGGCCGCGTTCGTGGTGCCCGAGGTGCCGTCCGCGCCGGCCGCCGAACTGACGGCGGCGGTCCGCGAGGCCCTGCGCGGCTGGCTGCCGCCCACCATGGTCCCGGCGACGATGGAGCTCCTCGACGCCCTGCCGTTCACACCGAACGGCAAGGTGGACCGCCTGCTGCTGGAGTCCCGGGCGGCCCGGGCAGCCCGTACGACGCCATCGCACCCGACGCCCGCAACCGAGGCGGGGACCGAAGGGGTTGGAGAGATCGAGGGGATCGAGGAGCTGGTGGCCGCCGTGTGGTGCGAGACCCTCGGAGTGGCCGCCGTACGACCCGACGACGACTTCTTCGACCTCGGCGGAAACTCCCTCTCGGTCGTCCGGACGGTCACCCGGCTCCGGGAGCGGCTGGCCGCGGAGATCCCGCTGGCGGCCCTGCTGGAGGAGCCGACCGCGCGGGGGTTCGCCGAGGAGATCCGGCGGGTCACGGCAGGCGCGGCCCGGTCGGCCGTTCCCTGAGCCGGGTCGTCACCCACGCCCCCACCAGCGCCACCGCCGCCATCGGCAGGAACACGGCGGCGAACGCGGCCGGATGCGATCCGCCGGCCTCCGTCGCCGTATGGCTCACCGTGCCACCGCCGAGGGCCGCGAAGGCGGCGCCGCCGGTCGCCAGCAGGACGACGTTGGACAGGGCGTCGGAGATCTGGAGGGCGGCGGAGTTGGTGCCCGCCTCGGTCGGGGCGGAGAGCTGGAGCAGCAGCACGCTGGTGGAGGCGATCACCAGGCCCATCCCGAAGCAGCCGAGCGCCCAGACCACGGCGAGGGTCCAGACCGGTACCGCGCTGATCAGCACGCTGGGCGCGGCGGCGATGGAGGCGGCGACCAAGACCATGCCCAGCGTCATCAGGCGTTGCCGGAAGGGCTCCACCCGCGGCCGCGACTGCACCCACGAGCCCAGCGCCCAGGTGAGGCCACCCGCGGCCAGGGAGAACCCGGCCAGCGTCGGGGACAGCCCGCGCTGGGTGACCAGCATCAGCGGTACGAAGGACTCGGCCGCGATGAAGGAGCCCGCGGCCACCCCGCGCAACAGCACCACGGACGGCAGTCCGCGCACCGCCCGGTAGGTACCGCGCGGGAGCAGTCCGAGCACGGCGGGTACGAGGAGTGCGGCGCCCGCGACGCCGGGCAGCAGGGAGAGCCAGCGCAGGTCCTGGGCGGCGTACTGGAGGAGTCCGGCGCCGAGCGAGATGCCGAGGGCGAGCCGGATACGGCGACGGTCGACGGCCCCGGCGTCCGTGCCGTCGACCGGTCCGGCGGCCCTCCGCCGGATCTGCGGCAGGGCGAGGGCCAGCGGGAACACGACCAGCACCGGAATCCCGACGAACACCCAGCGCCAGCCCAGGTGTTCGGTCACCGCGCCCGAGGCGAGCGGTCCGACGATCGACGGCACGATCCAGCCCGCCGCGAAGGCCGCCATGATCGCCGGCCGCAACCGCTCGGGGTAGGCCCGCCCCACGACGACGTAGAGGGCGACGATGACCAGCCCGCCGCCCAGTCCCTGCACGGCCCGCCCGAGGATGAACAGCCACATCGCGGTCGCCGTCCCCGACAGCAGCAGCCCCGCGGCGAAGGAGGCCATCCCGGCCGTCAGCGCCCCGAGCGGACCGCGCCGGTCGGACCACTGCCCGGCGAGCACCATCCCGAACAGGCTGGTCGTGAAGTACCCGGAGAACGCGAACGCGTACAGCGGGACCCCGTCCAGCTCCCGCGCCGCGACCGGCATCGCCGTCCCCACCGCCGTCGCCTCGAACGCGATCAGCAGCACGACCGACACGATCCCGACGCTGAGCGCCCGGTACGACCGGCTCAGCACCCCGTCCTCGGCACTCTCGGCCAGGTCGGGGGCGGTGCTCACGGCATCGGTGTCGTGCGGTTCGAGGGCTGTCATGGTCGCCAGCGTAAGGGCCACGACAGGGTTTGACCCCTGTCGAGAGACGGTCGGCCACCCGGACCTTCGTCGTACGACCAGCGACGGATCCCCATTCATGAACGCCGTGTGGCAGTCACATTGCAGCCCCCACGATCCCCTTGAGCCACCCCCTGACCCCGCCCTACGGTCTACATCAAGAAAGCATGGCCGTGTGCCCGAGTGGTTCAGGGAGTCGCCTGCAAAGCGACTTACGCGGGTTCGATTCCCGCCACGGCCTCCAAGTCAGGATCCGCGTCAAGGCTGCTTTCAGAGTGCTGACAGCACCCCGCTCGCCTCGTCCTGGAAGGCCTCCGTCCAGTAGTGCCAGTCGGCGTCCGTGCCGGTGCCGGTGGGGTCCACGGTGGACAGGACCTGGAGCATGGTGGCCGCCAGCTGGGCGTACGGGCCGTCGGAGAGGCCGTGGTCCTGGTTCTCGTCGAGCGTGCGCTCGTGGTGCAGCAGCCAGAGCGTGTACGCGAGCGTGGAGACGTCGGTGTTGAGCGGGTGGAGGGTCGCCTCGGGCTCGCTCCAGTGCAGGATCGCGCCCGTTCTGCCGTCGATCACCAGGCTGTTGTCCTCGACGAGGTAGCCGAGGCGGATCAAGTGCTCGGTGCCGTCGGGGAGTTCGGCGGCGGGTTCGTCCGCGTGGTGCTCGGCGAGGGTGGGGAGCGGGACGTCGGTGTCCAGCTGGAAGAGGACGCCGTCCTCGGGCAGGCCCGTCTCGCGCAGGAAACGGCGGGTCGGCTCATGGGTGAGGGTCGCCGGGAAGTCGACGTCCTCGAAGCGCCAGATCCCACCCTGACCGAACTCCTGGTCCAGGAGCCGGACGGGAAGGTCCAGGGCCAGCCCGGACGATCTGCCCGGGCCCGCGGTCAGCGACAGCGGGCGGATCAGCGCCGTCATCCGCCAGTACGGCGGCACCTCGCCGTCCGCGCCCTCCTCGAAGACCGCGAGCAGCTGACGCGTGGCCTCCGCCGCGACCTGCGGTCCGAAGCGGTCGGCGTAGGAGGCGAACCGGCCGCGCAGGCGCGCCAGTTCCTCCGCCGTCGACGCGAACCGGACCAGCTTCTCCAGTGAGGGGGCGAGCGGGCGGCGCTCCATGAGCTCCGGTGTGTCGTACCAGAAGTCGGTCGTGGAGACCTCGCCTGTGACGCCGTCGAGCAGGACCGGCTCCGTCTCCTGGCCCTCGAAGTCGAGGAGTCCGCCTATGACCAGCTGGCCCCGCAGCTCCACGGCCAGTCGGTCGCCGGGGTCGCCGGTGACGTCCGCCACCGTCCGCAGGCCCTCCTGGTCCAGTTCCGCGAAGCTCAACAGGCCGATGCCGGACGGCAGTCCGGTGCCCGTCAGCCAGCGGCGCGTCGAGGCGTGCGTGACGAAGGTGTCCAGGTCGTCGTCGGTCAGGGTGATCACCGCGGTCGCGGTGCCGGTCGTGCTCATAGCTTCCCCCGTGCGTACAAGCTCATGGTCCCCGAGCAGGGCAGGGCGGTTTTTCGTGCGGGTTTCGCCGCCGTTCCCCACTGCCCAGAACACTACGCGGCACCACTGACAACGCCCTCGGTCTCAAGACGCTCAGACCACCCTGGCGCGTTGCCTCCCCGCCGGAATCTCTTCCACGGTCTCCCCCACCGTCAGCTCCGAGGAGTCCGGCCACAGCCCGATCCGCGGCGTCTCCACCCGCAGCACCCGGTCCAGTTCCGCGACCGTCCAGCCCGCCCCGTAACCCGACTTGGCCCGCCCGGCGCCCGGCGCGTGGACGACGACGTACAGCGGATGGGTGCGGATCAGACGTACGTACGCGGCCGGTTCCTCCCCCAGCACCACGTCCTGCACCACCGCCGTGAACCCGGCCCCGGCGTACGCGTCCGCGGTCGCCGCCGAGAGCCGGTACCGCAGTCGGAGCTGGGCCTCGCCCTCGCCGCGTTCGACCCCCGCATCACGACCCGCACCTCACGAATCGCGTGTCACGTCAAGTAGATGCCGCCGAGCACGACCACGGTCGCCGCCAGTGCGAACACCAGGATCCACAGCAGCAACTTCCCGACGCTGGGCGGCGGTTCGTAGCGCTGTGGGTCCTGCGCGCTCACTGTGCCGTCACCACCGCGGCCTGCGGTCGGATCGGCAGCCGGTTGACGGGGCGTCCGGTGGCGGCGCGGACGGCGGAGGCGACGGCCGCCGGGGACGTCACCACCGGCACCGCGCTGACCGCCTTCGCGCCGAAGGGCGCGATCACGTCCCGTTCCTCGACGAGCTTCACGATCCGGATGTCCGGCGCGTCCAGGGACGTCGGCAGCGCGTACCCCGTGAGGTCGGGGTGGCGGATCAGCCCGCGCGCGGTGCGCAGGTTCTCCGTCAGCGCTATGCCCACGCCCTGGGTGCAGCCGGCCTCGATGCGGGCCGCCAGCTGGGCGGGGTTCAGGATCCGGCCCACGTCCTGGGCGACGGCGAGTTCGACGACCCGGACCGAGCCGAGTTCGATGTCGACGTCCACCACCGCGCGGATCGCGCAGAAGGCCATGCCCACGAAGGCGTCGCCCTGGCCGGACTCGTTCAGCGGCTCGGTGGGGTGCGGGCGGCACTGGGCCGTCGCCCACAGCTCCTTGCCGTCCATCGCCTCGGTGACGGTGGTCGACAGGACACCGTCGTACGAGGTGATCTTGCCGTCGGTGATCTGGAGCAGCTCGGTGGACATCCCGAACTTGTGCGCCAGGGGCTGGAGGAGTTGCGTCCGCACCATCTTCGCGGCCCGTTCCACCGCGCCGCCGGAGACCCAGGTGTGGCGGCCGCGGCAGCCCGCGCCGGCCGGGGGCTGGTCGGTGTCCACGGGCGCGACGTGCACCTCGTCGATGCCGAGGGTCTCCTGGACGATCTGGCGGGCCAGCGTGGTGAAGCCCTGCCCGGTCTCGACGGCCGCGCACAGGACCGTGGCCACGCCGTCGTGGACCTTGACCGTGGCCGTGGAGACCTCGTCGGCGCCCTCCGCTCCGAGCATGTGCACCATGCCGAGGCCGTAGCCCACCCCGCGGCGGATCGCGCCGGGTTCGCCCGCGCCCTCGGGGCCGCCGGGCAGCAGCCACTCGTCCTCGGGGGTGTCCTTGGGCAGCGCGGGCAGCGGGAAGTCCCGTACGGCCTGCAACAACTCCGCCACGGGCGCGGGGCAGGTGACCGTCTGGCCGGTCGGCAGGACGTCACCCGTCGCGAGCGCGTTGCGCAGACGGAGCTCCGCCGGGTCGACGCCGAGCTTCTTGGCGACCTTGTCCATCTGCGCCTCGTAGGCGGCGCAGACCTGCATGGCGCCCTCGCCGCGGACATGGCCGGAGGGCGGGTTGTTGGTGCGGACGGCCCAGCCCTCGATGAAGGCGTTCGGGACGACGTACGGGCCGCAGGCGAAGCCCACGGCGGCGGCGAGGGCCTCGGCGGAGGTGTCGGCGTAGGCGCCCGCGTCGAGCAGGATCTGCGCCTCGACCTTCACCAGTCGGCCCTCGGCGTCGGCGTGGTGGCGGTACCTGAGCAGCGTCGGGTGGCGGTGCGCGTGGCCGAGGAAGGACTCCTCGCGCGTGGCGGTGAGTTTCACCGGGCAGCCCGTCTTGAGCGCCAGCAGGCCGAGCGGGAGCTGGATGCCCTGGTCCTCGCGGTCTGCGGTGGCGCCGGGGACGCCGGTGACGACGATCTTGACGCGCTCGGGTTCCAGGCCGTAGCAGGCGGCGGCGGTGTCCCGGTCGGTGTGCGGGTCGGTGGAGGCCAGGTACAGCTCGACGCCGCCGTCGGGGCGCGGCACGGCGAGCCCGGCCTCGGCGCCGATGGGGGCCGGGTCCTGGCGGCCGATGCGGTACTGGCCCTCGACGACGATCTCGCCGGTCGCCGACGGGTCGCCGTGGTGCAGCGGGATGTGCCGGATCAGGTTGCCGTCGGCGTGCAGCGGCTCGGCCTCGAAGGCCTGCTCGGGGTCGGTCACCGGGTCGAGCACCTCGTACTCGACGATGACGGCCGCGGCGGCCATCCGCGCGGTGTCGGGGTGGTCGGCGGCGACGGCGGCGATGGGCTCGCCGTGGTGGCGTACGACCTCGGAGGCGAAGACCGGGCGGTCGGCCTTGCCGCGGCCGTACACCGGGCTGCCGGGCACGTCCTCGTGGGTGACGACGGCGCGTACGCCGGGCATCTCGCGCGCGTGGGAGGTGTCGATGGACACGATGCGCGCGTGCGCGTGCGGGGAGCGCAGTACGGCCGCCCACAGCAGTCCCTCGGCCCACAGGTCGGCCGCGTACGGGAAGGTGCCCTCGGTCTTGGCCCGGGAGTCGGCGGCCGGCAGCGACACGCCGAGGCCGTGCGGGATCGGTTCGGGGGCGGGGGCTGCCTCCGCGGGGGTGGTCGCGGTGGCGGCTTCGTTGCTCACGCCTGGCCTCCGTCCGGTCCGTACGCCTGGTCATGCGGCGGCTCGAAGGCCGACGGGTTGACCCCGCCGGCTCCGGGGCCCGCCTGGTGAGGGATACGTGGCTCGTCGCCGTCCGACTCGGCGTCCGCCGCGGCGTGTGCCTCGCGCTCCGCGACGACCTCCTGGACGGCGTCCACGACGCCCCGGTAGCCGGAGCAGCGGCACAGGTTGCCGCACAGCGCCTGGCGGGTCTCCAGCTCGGTGGGCGCCGGGTTGCCCTCCAGCAGGTCGTGCACGGTCATCGCCATGCCGGGCACGCAGAACCCGCACTGCACGGCGCCGCACCGGGCGAGCGCGCGCTGCACGTCGGAGGGCCGGCCGTCCTCGGCGAGGCCCTCGACGGTACGGACCTCGCTGCCGGCGGCGGTGACGGCGGGGACCAGGCAGGAGGCGACGAGCCGTCCGTCCACCTGGACGTTGCAGGCGCCGCACTCGCCCTGGGAGCAGCCGTCCTTGGCGCCCGCGAGGCCGAGGCGCTCGCGCAGGACGTAGAGCAGCGACTCGCCGATCCAGGCGTCGGAGACGGGGCGTTCGACGCCGTTGACGCGCAGGACGTAGGAGGCGAGGGGGTGTTCCTCGCCGGGGTGCGCGGGGGCGTGCTCGTCCTGGGAGGGGACGGCTGCCTCGTCGGCGGCCTCGGGGTCGGCGGCTGACTCTTGTGTGGCGTCCGGCCCGGCTTCGCCGTCGTCGTCCGCCGGAGCGTGCTCCGCGTGCGGCTCGGGGGCCGTCTCGGCGGTCTCCGGGGCCTCTTGGGCGTCCTCGGGCGCATCGGCCGCCGCCGCGGCCTCACCGGGCCCGTGAGGGGGCTGTGAGACGTCCGGGGCGGAGGCGTCCGCGTGCGGCTCGGCGGGGGTGTGGCCGTGCGGCTGGGACGGGTCGTGCCCGGGGTCCGCCGACACGTGTGCGTGGGCGTCGTCGGGTGCGGGCCGGTCCGGGGCGTCGGCGACCGCGGGGCCGCCGGTGTGCGCGGCGGTCGGCACGTGCGCGTGGCCGTCGTCGGCGGGTACGTGCGCGTGGCCGTCACCGGCCGGGCCGCCGTGTTCCTGTCCGGTGTCCGGAGTCTGCGTCCCCCAGGGCTGCCCCGCCTGCGTGTGCCCCGGCTGCGTGGCCCAGGGCGCGGGCGCGCCGCCGGGCAGCGTGGCCGGGGGTGTGCCGCCCCACTGCTCGACCAGCGACGACGTGGTGAACTCGCCCGATTCGTCCGGAAGATCACCACCGGCGACGGGGATCGACCACTGCCCGGTCACATCGTGACCCGGCGCGGAAGCGGCCTCGGCGGCGGCCTCCGTGTGTTCCCCGAAGTTCCACTGCCCGGTCGCCCCGGGGTTGTACGTGAACCGGTCGTCGCCTGCGCCCTGCGGCACGGCGTTCGGGTCGGGCCACTGGGTGCCGTCCGCGGGCACCGCCCAGGTGCCGGTGGCCGCCGGGTCGGCGTCGGCGGCTGTGCCGGGGGCGACCTCTATCTGCGGCGGCACGTACCCGTGGCCGCGCGCGGCCAGCGGAGTGTCGGAGGCGGCCAGCAGGGCCTCGATGCCGCCCTCGGGGAGTTTCACGAAGGCGGTGGCACCGTCGTCGTAGTCGCCCTGGGGCAGCGGGTCCCACCGTCCGCCGCCCGGGGGCGTGCCCTCTCCGTGCCGGTCGTCGGTCACGACAGCGCCCTCCCCAGTGCTCGTCGGGCCAGCGCGGCGACGGTGCGCCGCAGGTGCAGTACGGCGGGCGGAAGCTGCTCCACGGTGCCGTCCGCGGCGGGCACCGGGTCGGGGATGCAGGCCGCGGCGACGTACTCGCCGAAGGCGTGCAGCGCCTCCGGGACCAGCGCGCGGTTGTTGTCCCAGTCGATCAGCCGGCCGACCCACTGCTCGGCATCCAGGGGCCTGAGCGGCATCGGCGCTATGGCTCCGACGGCGCACCTGACTCCGCGCCGGGCGGGGTCCAGGACGAGCGCGACGGAGGCCAGCGCGCGTCCGGGGCCGGTGCGGCCGGTGGCCTTGAGGAAGACCTGCGGGGCGTGCAGCAGCGGCACACGCACGAAGCCGATGAGTTCGCCGGCGCGCAGCATCTCCATGCCGGCCAGCAGGTGCGACACCGGGATCTCCCGGCGGGCTCCGCCCGAGCCCGCGATGATCAGCGTCGCCTCCAGGGCGGCCAGCACCGGAAGGGCGTCCCCGGTGGGGGCGGCCGTGGCGATGTTGCCGCCCAGGGTGCCCGCGTTGCGGATCTGCGGCGGGCCCGCGGCGCGTGCCGAGGCGGCGAGCGCGGGGATGAGGGCGGCGAAGTCGGGGCGGCCCATGCGCGCGTGCGTGAGTCCGGCGCCGAGCAGCGCGTGCCCGTCCTGGTACTGCCAGCCGCGGATCTCGCTGATGCGGCCGAGGCCCACCAGGGCGGCGGGCCTGAGCTGGCCGGAGTTGACGGCGGCCATGAGGTCGGTGCCACCCGCGACGGGCACGGCGGCGGGCATGGCGGTGAGGGCCGCCACCGCCTCGTCCAGCGTCGTGGGCAGCGTGACGGCCTGCGCCGCCTGCGGTGCGTGCGTGGTCAAACCGGCTGCCCCTTCCCGCTGCCCCACCTGGTCCCAGCTGGTCCCGCCTGTTGCTGCCGTACGGTACGTGCTGACAGGGCGGACGTGGCAACTCTGGCACATCTTCGCCGGGGCCGAAGACAGGGGTCCGCTAGGAGGCATTCGCCCACGTCATCGGGGAGATGGTCCGTTTTCGTACGGCATCACCGATGCGTACGGATTGACACTCTTCGGTGATGCTTACGACTGTTTTCCCCTACCTGTTCGGGAGTTCCGCTACCTGTTGGGGGGCGCTCCCTCGATCGGCCTGCCGAGCACACCCGGCCGCTGCTGCCAGGGCAACGGGCCGGTGGGCGGCCGGTAGGAGACCCCCAGGGCGTCAAGTCGCTCGTAGTGCCGTGTCATTCGCCGCTCGAAGTCGGCGAAGTCCCGCTCGGCCGGGGCGGGCAGGTCGCTCCAGGCGACCTCGGCGAAGGCCGAAAGCCGGGGGAACGCCTGGTAGTCCACGCGCGCGTGGTCCTCCATCACCTCGGTCCACAGGTTGGCCTGCGTCCCGAGCACATGTGCCGCCTGCGCCGGAGTCAGCTCCGGTGGAACGGGTTCGAAGCGGTACACGTCCTCCAGGGTGCGGACGTACCCGATGGGGACCGGCTCGTCCGCGCCTTCGTGCTGACGATGGTCCAAGTACACCTGCTGTTCAGGGCACATGACGACGTCGTGACCGGCCCGCGCGGCGGTCACACCACCCGCGTACCCGCGCCAGGAGGACACCGCGGCGCCCGGTGCGAGGCCGCCCTCCAGGATCTCGTCCCAGCCGATGAGCCTGCGCCCGCGCGCGGTGAGCCACCGGTCGAAGTGACCGATGAACCACGCCTGGAGCCCGTCCTCGTCACCCACCCCGAGTTCCCCGATTCGGGCCTGCGCGGTGGGCGAGGCCCGCCACTGGTCCTTGAGGCATTCGTCGCCGCCGACATGAATGAACTCCCCCGGGAACAGCTCCAGCAGTTCCTCGAAGACGCCTTCGTAGAAGCGCAGGGTGTTGTCAGTGGGGGCGAGTACGTTCTCGGAGATACCCCAGGTGTCCCAGACGGAGAGGGAGGTCGTGTCGATGACATCGGTGTTGCCGAGTTCCGGGTACGCGGCGATGGCGGCCTGCGAGTGTCCGGGTACGTCGATTTCGGGGACGACCGTGATATGCCGCTCGGCGGCGTAGGCCACGATCTCCCTGATGTCGTCCTGCGTGTAGTAGCCACCGTGCGGCTTCTCCTCCCACAACGGAGAGGCCCGATGGCCGAATTTCGTACGCGCCCGCCATGATCCGACCTCGGTCAGCCGGGGGTACCTCTCGATCTCGATCCGCCAGCCCTGGTCGTCCGTCAAGTGGAAGTGGAAGACGTTGAGTTTGTGGGCGGCCATCAGGTCGAGGTAGCGCAGCACGCCGTCCTTGGGCATGAAGTGCCGGGAGACGTCGAGCATGAGGCCGCGCCAGCGGAAGCGGGGGGCGTCCTCGATGATCTGATGCGGGATTCCGCGCTCGATGTCCGGTCGCACGGGGGCCTTGCGGAAGGCTTCGGGGCCGAGGAGCTGACGCAGCGTCTGGGCACCCCAGAAGACGCCGGCCGCGTCGCCGCCCCGGATCTCGACGCCCCAGTTGGCGATGACGGACAGCTTGTACGCCTCCGGCTCCAGGCTGTCGTCGACGCACAGCCGTACGGAGTCACGGGCGTCCTTCGACCCCGGCCGCAGCGGCAGGCCCAGCGCCGGACCGAGCGTGGAGCGCAGCCAACGCTCCGTGGTGCCGGTGCCCGGTCCGGCCCACAGGGTGGTGCCCTTGTCCAGCGGGACACCGCAGCGCATCGGCCCCTCGATGGCGCGGGGCGCGGGAATCAGATCCGTCGGAGAAGTCATGTCAGTCCTTAACCGCTCCGCCCAGCCCCGAGACCAGCCGTCGCTGTACGAGTACGAAGAACACCAGCACCGGAATCGTCATGACCGTCGACGCGGCCATCACACCGCCCCAGTCCGGCTCGTCCGGCTTGTAGAACACCAGCAGGGCCATCGGCAGCGTCGACTGGGACGTGTCGCTGATGATGAACGACTTGGCGAACAGGAAGTCGTTCCAGGCCGAGATGAAGGAGAACACGCTCGTGGCCACCAACCCCGGGAACACGAGCGGGAAAAGGATCTGCCACAGGAATCGCGCCCGGCTCGCCCCGTCGATGTACGCGGCCTCCTCCAGCGCCTGAGGCACCGCTTTCACGAACCCCCGCAGCATCCAGATCGCGAAGGGCAGCGAGAAGGCGATGTGCGGCAGGATCAGCGAACCCAGGGAGTTCAGCAGACCGAAGTCCCGCATCTGGAAGAACAAGGGGATCGTCAGGGCCTCCACCGGCACCATCTGGGCCACCAGAAACATGATCAGCAAGGTGGTCCGGAAGCGGAACCGGAATCGCGTCACGGCGGTGGCGGCGAGAAACGCGATCAACGCGGAGACGATCACCACACTGCACGCCACGACAAGGCTGTTGACGAAATACCGACCGAAATCCTGCTGCCCGAACACGCGCCGGAAGGAATCCAGCGAGGGTGAAAGCGTCCAGGGCCGTGGCTCGCTGGACTCGATCTCCCCGGCCGGTTTGAAGGCGCTCAGCACCATCCAGTAGAGGGGGAACGCGACGACCAGAGCGATCAGCAGCGCGGACCCCTCCGCCGCCAACCGCCACGGACGCCTCACAAAAGGCCGCACCCGGGCCCGTACAAGATTCACAGTTCCTCCCCCTGTCTCCGGAGCAGCCGCAGGTACATCAGCGTCACAGCGAGCAGGATCAGCAGCATCACGACGCCGATCGCCGAGCCGAGGCCGTACTGCGAGGAGGCGAACACCTGCTGGTAGGCGTAGACGTTCAGGACGAGGTTCTGGCCCGCGATGCCGCCGCCGTTGGTCATGACGTAGATCTGCGTGAAGACCTTGAAGTCCCAGATCACCGACTGGATGGTGACGACCACCAGGATCGGCCGCAGCATCGGCGCCAGCACGGACCGCCAGGTCCGCCACTGCGAGGCCCCGTCGAGCGCGGCGGCCTCCAGCACCTCGCCCGGCACGGACCGGATACCGGCGTACACCGTGACCATCACGAACGGGAAGGAGCACCACACCACTTCGAGCAGCACGAGAAGGAAGGCGCTGAACCGCCCGTACGTCCACGAGTAGTCACCGAGCCCGAGGACCCGGTTCACCGGCCCGAAGTCCGCGTCGAACAGAAACAGCCACACCGTCGACCCGGTGACGGCCGGCGTCGCCCACGCCCCGAGCGCGGCCAGCATCAACGCCAGCCGCGGCACGGCCCGCACACGGGTGAGCAGCACGGCAAGAGCACACCCGACAGCGAGGGTCGACACGACACAGGCCGCCGCGAAGACGACGGTGGCGAGCAGCACTTGCCAGAACTGCGAGTCCGAGAAGAGCGTCGCGTAGTTCCCGAACCCCTCGAAGGTGGTGGGTTCGCCGCCGCTGACCTGAGCTTGGGTGTACTTGAAGAGGGAGATGAGCCCGAGCTGATAGATGGGGTAGAGGAGCAACCCGCCGAGAACGACGAGTGCGGGGGCGAGATAGAGCCAGGGCGCCTTTTGACTCCGCGCGGGTCGACTCCCCAAGGGGCGCGGGGAACTGCGCGACAAGCCACGGCGGACAGGCAGCCGCGCACGCTCCGCACCCCCCACCCCAGTAGGCGCCCTCACCCCGCGGAGCCAAACGCCTCGTCCATCTTCTTCGCCGCGTCCCTCGAAGCCGCAGCCACACTGCTCTTACCGCTGATGACCTCCTGCAACATCGTCGGCAGCACCAGCGAAGAGTCGATCTGCGACCACCCCGGCGACGCCGGCACGAACTTCGTCCCCGCCCCCAGCGTCTCCACGAACGGCTTCACGTACGGCTTCTCCGCCGCGACCCGCTGCCGCACGTCGGAGAAGGTCGGCAGGAACCCCATCGCGTCGAACATCGAGGTCTGCGTCTTCTTCGAGGCGAGCCGCTCCATGAAGTCCACGGCCAGCGTCCGATGCGACGTGCTCTTCAGCACGCCGATGTTGTTGCCGCCGGCGAAGGCGGGAGCGATCGACCCGGGCGCGACCCCGGGCAGCGGGACGACCGCGTACTTGCCCTTGACCTTCCCCGCCTCGACCGCCGCGTGGCTGAAGTCGCCGCCGATCGCCATGCCCGCCTTGCCCGCCGCGAACGCGGTGATCGTGTCGTTGCCGCCGAAGCCCGCGCACTTGGCGGCGGGACAGTTGTCGTCGGAGAAGAGGGACGTATAGGCCTTGATGCCCTTGCGGGCGGCCGCGCTGTCGATCGCGGAGGTGTACGAGCCGCCATCCCCCGTGGCGAGCTCACCCCCGTTGGCCCACACGAACGGCATCGCGCCGTAGGTGTAGGCGCCGCCGACGACCAGGCCGTACAGCTCGGGCTTCGCGGCCCGGATCTCGCGAGCCGCCGCAGCCAGCTCGGTCATCGACCGGGGCACTTCCAGGCCGAGTTCCTCGAAGACGTCAATCCGGTAGTACAGGGCGCGTACGCCGACGTAGAAGGGCGCGCCGTAGACCTTGCCGTCGACCGTGACCGACTGTCTCGCGGTCGGGTCGGTGTCCTTCGCCTCGGTCCAGGCGCCGAACTCCTTGGTGACGTCGAGGAGTCCGCCGTCCTTCACATAGCCGGCGGTGTCGGTGTTGCCGTACTCCATGACGTCGGGCGCGGAGTCGGGGTCGTTGAAGGCGGCCTTGACGCGCTGGGCGCGGGTGTCGACCGGGATGTACTCGACGTCGACCTTCGTGTCGTCGTGGGCCTTCTCGAAGGCGGCGACGACGGAGTCGACGACCTTCTCCTTGGGCTTGTTGCCGACCTCCTGGAAGAGCCAGACGCGCAGGGTGCCGGTCTTCTCGTCCTTGTCGGAGGAGGAGTTGGTGGAGGTCTGGGGTGCGCAGGCGGTGACGACGATGGCCGTGAGCAGGACGGCCAGGCGGGGGGCGAGCTTCATGGAGTGGGCCTCCGAGCATGCGTGCGTTGCAACATGTGCAATGATAGTTTCGCTCTGCACAACGGAGGCTAGGGACTACATGAACATGCCCACAAGAGGTCTCAACCACTTCGTGACATGCGAAGGCCCCCGGAGCGCGCCGAAACGCGCCCCGGGGGCCTCACAAAGCTCAGTCGGGCGGCGAGCCCGGCAGCGGGCCTACTTGTCGCCGCCGCCCTTGCCGTCGCCGTCCCCGCCGGCACCCATGGACTCGTAGATCTCCTTGCACATGGGACACACGGGGTACTTCTTCGGGTCGCGGCCCGGCACCCACACCTTGCCGCACAGCGCCACGACGGGGGTGCCGTCGAGGGCGCTCGCCATGATCTTGTCCTTCTGGACGTAGTGGGCGAAGCGCTCGTGGTCGCCGTCGCCGTGGGACACCTGTGGCGTCGGCTCTACGAGGGTCCCCGTACCAGTCCCGCGCTCGGGCTCAAGAGTGCTCATAAAGGCCAAGGGTACTGAAGGTCACACCCATCAGTTGAGCGAAGGGTCGTCCGGGTACGTGGCCACCATCGCGAGCTCGTTGCGCTGGCGGCGCAGGACCTCGCGCCAGAGCCGCTCCGGGCACGGGGAGGAGACGTCGCCGGGTTCGGACTCGACGACGTACCAGGCGCCCTCGACGAGCTCGTCCTCCAGCTGGCCGGGCCCCCATCCGGCGTACCCGGCGAAGATCCGCAGGGAGCCCAGGGCCGAGGCGAGGAGTTCCGGCGGGGCCTCCAGGTCGACCAGACCGATCGCGCCGTGCACCCGCCGCCAGCCCAGCGGGGCCCGCTCGCCGGACGCGCCGCCCGGGATGACGGCGACGCCGAGCGCGGAGTCCAGGGAGACCGGGCCGCCCTGGAAGACGACACCGGGCTCGCCGGCGAGGTCCGCCCAGCCCTCCAGGATGTCCCCGACGTCCACCGGGGTGGGCCGGTTGAGGACGACACCGAGGGAGCCCTCCTCGTCGTGGTCGAGAAGGAGCACCACCGCACGGTCGAAGTTCGGGTCCGCCAGGGCGGGCGTTGCCACGAGCAACCGCCCTGTGAGCGAGGACACCTCGGTCATGCCAGACATGATCCCGCATCTTCCCCGCGCATGGGGAGGCAATGCCTGTACGACGGGGAATGCGGCTGTGAATCAGAAGAAGCGGCCCGTCAGGGCCTCGTTTGAGGGTGGTGGTGGGAGACGGGTGGGCGCAACCGTGCGCCCCTCCACGCGATCCGGCCCCGGTGACCCCATGTGCCCGCCCCTCAACGGTTCGTGTTGTGACACAGCTATGACGTGTCTGGGCGGCACTTGGGCTTACGGAAGGGGGGTAGGCGGCGATTACCCTTTCCCTTCTGGCCCCTGCCCCACTCATCGGAACGCGAGATACATGACCGTCAACGGCAATGACGACGTACTGCTCGTCCACGGCGGAACCCCGCTGGAGGGCGAGATCCGTGTCCGCGGTGCGAAGAACCTCGTACCGAAGGCCATGGTCGCCGCCCTGCTGGGCAGTGGGCCGAGTCGACTGCGCAACGTTCCGGACATCCGTGACGTGCGAGTCGTACGCGGTCTGCTGCAACTGCACGGGGTGACGGTCCGTCCGGGTGAGGAGCCGGGCGAACTGGTGATGGACCCGACGCACGTCGAGAGCGCGAACGTCGCTGACATCGATGCCCACGCGGGTTCGAGCCGGATCCCGATCCTGCTCTGCGGTCCGCTGCTGCACCGCCTCGGGCATGCCTTCATCCCCGGTCTCGGCGGCTGCGACATCGGTGGCCGGCCGATCGACTTCCACTTCGAGGTGCTGCGCCAGTTCGGCGCGACGATCGAGAAGCGCGCGGACGGTCAGTACCTGGAGGCGCCGCGGCGGCTGCGCGGTACGAAGATCCGGCTGCCGTACCCGTCGGTCGGCGCGACCGAGCAGGTGCTGCTGACGGCGGTGCTGGCGGAGGGCGTCACCGAACTCTCCAACGCCGCGGTGGAGCCCGAGATCGAGGACCTCATCTGCGTGCTGCAGAAGATGGGCGCCATCATCGCGATGGACACCGACCGCACGATCCGCGTCACCGGTGTGGACTCGCTCGGCGGCTACAACCACGCGGCGCTCCCGGACCGTCTGGAGGCCGCCTCCTGGGCTTCGGCCGCGCTGGCGACCGAGGGCAACATCTACGTCCGCGGCGCCCAGCAGCGCTCGATGATGACGTTCCTCAACACCTACCGGAAGGTGGGCGGGGCCTTCGAGATCGAAGACGAGGGCATCCGCTTCTGGCACCCCGGTGGCCAGTTGAAGTCCATCGCGCTCGAGACCGACGTCCACCCGGGCTTCCAGACGGACTGGCAGCAGCCGCTGGTGGTGGCGCTCACCCAGGCCACGGGCCTGTCGATCATCCACGAGACGGTCTACGAGTCCCGCCTCGGCTTCACCTCCGCGCTGAACCAGATGGGTGCTCACATCCAGCTGTACCGCGAGTGCCTGGGCGGCAGCGACTGCCGCTTCGGCCAGCGCAACTTCCTCCACTCGGCCGTCGTGTCGGGCCCCACGAAGCTCCAGGGCGCCGACCTGGTCATCCCCGACCTCCGCGGCGGCTTCTCGTACCTGATCGCGGCCCTGGCCGCCCAGGGCACGTCCCGCGTCCACGGCATCGACCTCATCAACCGCGGCTACGAGAACTTCATGGAGAAGTTGGTAGAGCTGGGCGCGAAGGTGGAGTTGCCGGGCAAGGCCCTCGGATAGCCCCTCTCACACAACGCCGATGGGGCGGTCACCCGAGTCCGGGTGACCGCCCCATCGGCGTTGTGCTGAGCGCCCCTGCAGGGGCGCGGGGAACTGCGCGACCAGCCACGGCGATACCGTCAGCCGAAGGACGGCCCGCAGTTACCCGGCGCTCGTAGCGGAGCGCTTACTTACCCTTGGCGGCTTCCTTGAGCTTCGAGCCCGCGGAGACCTTCACGCTGTAGCCCGCGGGGATCTGGATCGGGTCACCGGTCTGCGGGTTGCGCGCGGTGCGAGCGGCACGGTGGGTGCGCTCGAAGGTCAGGAAGCCGGGGATGGTGACCTTCTCGTCGCCCTTGGCGACGATCTCGCCGACGGTCTCGGCGAACGCGGCCAGCACGGCGTCGGCGTCCTTGCGGGTCACCTCGGCGCGGTCGGCCAGGGCGGCCACCAGCTCACTGCGGTTCATGTTGTTACTCCCGTGTTCTTCTTGCCGTTGGGGTGTGCCACGCGGCCAATCCGCGCGAGGCACAGCGAAGCCGATGCGCTCGCGCCCAGGGACGCATCCTGCCCCTACCTGCTGCGGGAAAGCCAATCCGGCACCCGCTGGAGTCGTGAGAACACCCTTGGGTGTCACACGAAGAGAGGTCCCGAGCCTGGCCGACACGATAAACGTCGTCCAGCGGGCCCGGGTTCCACGACGCGCCGATGCAAGGCCTTGCCGTGGCGATCCTCACAGACTGTGCGCAACCGCCCTACGAGGCCGAAGCCGCCTTCGCCGCCTCGCGCACCGCTCCCGCGACCGCGCCCGCGACCTTGTCGTTGAAGACGCTCGGGATGATGTAGTTCGGGTTCAGCTCGTCCTCGGTCACCACGTCCGACAGGGCGGTCGCGGCGGCCAGCATCATGTCCGTGTTGACCGTGCGGGACTGTGCGTCCAGCAAACCCCGGAAGACACCCGGGAAGACCAGCACGTTGTTGATCTGGTTCGGGAAGTCGGAGCGGCCGGTGGCCACGACAGCCGCCGTCTGGCGGGCGACCGCCGGGTCGACCTCGGGGTCGGGGTTCGCGAGCGCGAACACGATGGCGCCCTCGGCCATCGCGGCCACGTCGTCGCCGTCGAGGACGTTCGGGGCGGAGACGCCGATGAAGACGTCCGCGCCGCGCACGGCCTCCTTCAGCGTGCCCGTCAGGCCCTCGGGGTTGGTGTTGTCGGCGATCCAGCGCAGCGGCGAGTCCGCGGCGGCGGACACCAGGTCCTCGCGCCCCGCGTGCACGACACCGTGGATGTCGGCGACGACGGCGTTCTTCACACCGGCGGCGATCAGCAGCTTGAGGATGGCCGTACCGGCCGCGCCCGCACCGGACATGACGACGCGAATGTTCTCGATCGCCTTGCCGGTGACCCGCAGCGCGTTCTTCAGAGCGGCCAGGACGACGATCGCGGTGCCGTGCTGGTCGTCGTGGAAGACGGGGATGTCGAGGGCCTCGCGGAGCCGCGCCTCGATCTCGAAGCAGCGGGGCGCGGAGATGTCCTCGAGGTTGATGCCGGCGAAGCCGGGGGCGATCGCCTTGACGATCTGGACGATCTCGTCGGTGTCCTGGGTGTCCAGGCAGATCGGCCAGGCGTCGATGTCGGCGAAGCGCTTGAAGAGGGCCGCCTTGCCCTCCATGACCGGCATGGCGGCCATCGGGCCGATGTTGCCGAGGCCGAGGACGGCGGAGCCGTCCGTCACGACCGCAACGGTGTTGCGCTTGATGGTCAGTCGGCGGGCGTCCTCGGGGTTCTCGGCGATCGCCATGCAGACCCGGGCCACACCCGGCGTGTAGACCATGGAGAGGTCGTCACGGTTGCGGATGGGGTGCTTGGACTGCATCTCGATCTTGCCGCCGAGGTGCATCAGGAACGTACGGTCGGAGACCTTGCCGAGGGTGACGCCCTCGATGCCGCGCAGCTCCTCGACGATCTCGTCGGCGTGCGCGGTCGACGTGGCCGCGATGGTGACGTCGATACGGAGCTTCTCGTGACCGGAGGCGGTGACGTCGAGGCCGGTCACCGAGCCTCCGGAGGACTCCACGGCGGTGGTGAGCTGCGAGACTGCGGTTCCGCTCGCGGGCACCTCCAGCCGGACCGTCATCGAGTAGGAGACGCTGGGCGCCGTTGCCATGGCCGACTTCCTCTGCTTTCACGTGTGCGCTGGATGCCGTCCGATCGTCGCACCTACCGACGGGTAGGCGTTAGCCGCGCTGGATTGCGAACGTTTTGTTCACAACGAAAGAGGCCCACGTCACTTTTCCGGTGACGTGGGCCTCCCACAAGATCAATGACACCGACCCGCCATGCTCGCCTCGCGGCAAGTGGTCCCTCTGAGGGACGAAGGTTGGGCCCGGGGGCTTGGATCGGGCCGGTGCCACACCCAGGCTAACAAACGGATCCCGTAAGGCCATTCCCGTCTCGAGAGTTCATATGGATCAATCTCGAAGGAGATCCGGCACTCCGTTCGAATCCGGCTCGTCCCGGTCCGCCGATACGACCGTGAGCTGCTGTGTCGCCCGGGTCAGGGCCACGTACAGCACCCGCAGGCCGGCCGGGGACTCGTCCGCGATCTCCGCCGGGGAGACGACGATCGTCGCGTCGTACTCCAGGCCCTTGGCCTCCAGGCTGCCCAGGGCCACCACCCGGTCGCCGAGCCCGGCGAGCCAGCGGGCCGCCTCCTCACGGCGCTGCATGGCCACGACCACGCCGACCGTGCCGTCGACCCGGTCCAGGAGACGGGCGGCCTCCTCGCGGACGGTCTTCGCGAGGGAGTCCTGTACGGAAGTGAAGCGGGGCTCGACTCCGGTGGACCGTACGGCTGACGGGGACTTGGACCCCGGCATGGCCAGGGCCAGTACCTTCGCGGCCAGCTCGGCGATCTCGGCCGGGTTGCGGTAGTTCACGGTGAGCTCGAAGCGGCGCCGGGGGCGGGTGCCGAGGGCCTCGTCGCGGGCCTCGGCGGCCTCTTCGGGGTCGGACCAGGAGGACTGGGCCGGGTCTCCGACGACTGTCCAGGTGGCGTGCCGGCCACGGCGGCCGACCATGCGCCACTGCATCGGCGTGAGGTCCTGGGCCTCGTCGACGATGACGTGGGCGTACTCGGTGCGTTCCTGGGCCAGTCGCTCGGCGCGCTCGCGCTGGGTCTCCTCGCGGACCGGCATCAGCTCCTCCAGGCCGCTCAGCTGGTCCAGCGGGTCCAGCTCGCGCCGCTTCTTGGGGCGGGCCGGGGTGCCGAGGATCGCCTGGAGCTCGTCGAGCATGGCGATGTCGTGCACGGAGTAGCCGTCCCGCCTGAGCGAACGGGCGACCTTGCGGACCTCGCCGGGGTTGAGGATGCGGCGGGCCCAGCGGCCGAGGCGGCGCTCGTCGGCCATGGCGGTCAGCACGGCCTTGGGGGTGAGCTCCGGCCACCAGGCGTTCAGGAAGTCGACGAAGCTGTCCTCGGTGCTGACGTCCTCGTCGAAGGAGGAACGCAGCTCCGCGGCGAGCTCGGGATCGGTGTGCCGGCCGGCGGCGCCGGAGCGGGCCCACAGGGCGTCGAGGAGGAGCTTGCGGGCCCGGGGACGCAGCAGGTTCACCGGTGCGGTGCCGCCGAGGGCGTTGTGGCGGATACGTTCCAGCTCGGGCGCCTCCAGCTCCAGGCGCCGGTTGAAGGCGACCACGCGGAGACGGGTGGGCGGGCCCGCGGGGGCCTGGGTGTCGTCGCCGAAGGCGAGCTGACCGGCAGGGCTGTCGTCGCCGCCGAAGGCGAGCTGCGCGACCGCCTCGGCGCGGTCGCGGCGCCCGGACGGGGCGCCCCTGGACGCCCCGCTCCCCGAGGTCCCCTCCAGCGCCCCGCGAGCGGCCTTCCGCAGCACCTTGAGCATCCGGTACGAGCCCTTGGCGCGGGCCGTGGACGGGGAGTCGTACAGCGTGGCCTCGACGCCGTCGACGAGGGAGCCGATCGCCCGGATGGCGACCTGGCCCTCCTCGCCCAGCGACGGGAGCACGCCCTCGGTGTACGCCACCAGCAGCGGGGTGGGCGAGACGATGAGGATGCCGCCGGAGTACCGGCGCCGGTCCTGGTAGAGCAGGTAGGCGGCGCGGTGCAGGGCGACGGCGGTCTTGCCGGTGCCGGGGCCGCCCTCGACGTAGGTCACGGACGCGGCGGGGGCCCGGATGACCAGGTCCTGCTCGGCCTGGATGGAGGCGACGATGTCCCGCATGGTGTGGCTGCGGGCCTGGCCGAGGGCGGCCATCAGGGCGCCGTCGCCGATGACGGCCAGCTCGTGGCCGTCGAGGAGGGCCTTGAGCTCGGGGCGCATGAGGTCGTCCTCGACGCCGAGGACGCGGCGGCCCTTGGAGCGGATCACCCGGCGCCGCACCACGCGTCCCGGGTCGACCGGGGTGGAGCGGTAGAAGGGCGCCGCGGCGGGGGCCCGCCAGTCGATGACGAGCGGCGCGTACTCGGAGTCCAGGACCCCGATCCGGCCGATGTGCAGGGTCTCGGCGATGTCGGCGGTGCCGTCCTCGCGCACCGCGCCCTCGGCGGGCTCCACGGCGGTGTAGGCGCCGTCGGGCCCCTTCTTGCCGTCCTTGCCGAGGAGCAGGTCGATACGGCCGAAGAGGAAGTCCTCGAACTCGTTGTTGAGCCGGTTGAGGTGCACCCCCGCCCGGAACACCTGCGCGTCCCGCTCGGCGAGCGCGCCGGGCGTACCGACCTGGCCACGCTTGGCCGCGTCGTTCATGAGGAACTCCGCCTCGTGGATCTTCTCCTCGAGACGCAGGTACACCCGGTCCAGGTGTTCCTGTTCGACGCTGATCTCCCGGTCCCGAACCGAGTCGTGAACCGAGCCGACCGCAGATGGTTGAGCCTGAGCGGCCACCGGGCCCCCTTCTGACGTGCTGGGCAGCCGTCAACCGTACGCGAAGGGGACCCGGCATAGCTACGTCGGCTACGCGTCGACTTCCACGAGTCGCTTGCCGTCGAAGGTCATGACCTCGAAGTGATCGATGTCGTTGAGGTCGAAGGCGGCGCCGCCATGGACGTAGAGAGGCTCCTTGGCCTGGGCCGTCTTGGCGTTCGGGATGCCGTAACCCCAGGTCGGGACGGACCAGGAGGTGACCGTCTCACGCTCGCCGTTCTTGCCGACGGCGATGAGGGAGCACTTCTCCGGCCCCTTGACGTTCTTCAGCTGGAGGACCGCGTGGGTGCCCCAGGCCTTCTCCTCCACGGCGACGGTCGCACTGACGTCCGTGCTGGGGTCGGTCGCCGTGAGCTTGTCGGGCATGTGCTCGAAAGCGTCCTTGGCGGGGCTGCTGCTCTTGGGCTGCGCGGAGACGTTTCCGCCCGAGTCGTCGCCGGTGGCGCCCACGGCGACCAGGGGACCGCCGATGATCAGCGCGGCCGCGGCGGCCACCATGTAGAAGGCGCGCCGGCGCTTCTGGGCGCGGCGTTCGGCGACCTCGTCGACCAGCTTGTTCACCAGCCGCGGACTGGGCTTGGCGGACAGGGACTCGCCGATCGCGGGGGTGCCGGAGCCGGGCAGGTCCGCGAGCGCGGCCAGCATCGGTTCCATCCCGGCGAGCTCGTCGAGCTGCTGGGCGCACCACTCGCAGGTCGCGAGGTGCATCTCGAAAGCGGTTGCCTCGGCGTCGTCGAGAATCCCGAGGGCGTAGGCGCCGACGGTCTCGTGCTCGTTCGGCACCGGAGATCCCTGCATGGCACCAGACATACCCGAACCACCTGTGCCGAATCCCTGGTTTCCCCCGTAAACACTCATCACGCCGTCACCCCCCGCTCCTCCAGTGCCAGCTTCATCGACCGCAGGGCATAGAAGACCCGCGAACGGACGGTGCCGCTGGGTATCCCGAGCGTCTCGGCCGCCTCATTGACCGTACGCCCCTTGAAGTACGTCTCGACGAGCACCTCGCGGTGTGCGGGGGTCAGGTCGTCGAGCGCGTCAGACAGCGTCATCAACCACAGCGCCTTGTCGATCTCGTCCTCCGCGGGGATGACCTCCAGCGGCGACGGATCGACCTCCTGCGGCCGGGCCTGCCGGCTTCGGTGGCCGTCGATGACGATGCGCCGGGCGACCGTCACCAGCCAGGGGCGTACAGATCCGGTCGCTCGATTGAGCTGACCGGCGTTCTTCCAGGCACGGATCAGCGTCTCCTGCACCACGTCCTCTGCTCTTTGGCGGTCTCCGGCGACCAGCCGCAGTACATAGGCGAGCAGGGGTCCTGCGTGCTCTCTGTACAGAGCACGCATGAGCTCCTCATCAGGTTCCGAGGGCTGGGACATGCGATGTCGGGCCCTCGATCCACGTTCATTGGCCACGACGGAATCCTTGCGCACGCCCACCTCCGATGTCCGGGGGTTCCCCCAGCCGGTCGCTCAACACGAGGTACGGACGCGGGCGGTTGAGTGTTCAAAGTGACATGACAGATTTCTTATGTGTGCCGAGACGAGGGGGACATGGGGGCACATTCCCGCCCCTCGATCTTTACATTTCCGCCACATTGGCGCGAACGGCGCGGCTGCCCGGGCGCGCTCGCGAGTAAACGGCATGTAATCGAAATCACTTCGACAGCCGCTCCACAGAAGGGACATAACGCCCCCTCAGTCGGGCTCAGGCCCGCGCGAGTGCCGCCCGACGCCGGTGCCGAGCCACCCTTTCACGGTTCCCGCAGACCTCACTGGAGCACCAACGCCTCCTGCGCCCCCGGGACGTATCGAGATAAACGATCGGGCAGTTGTCCCCCGCGCACTGCCGCAGACAGGCCCGCGCGACGGGGTCCGTGAGCAGTTCGACGGCGTCCCGGGCGATCGCGCCGAGCAGCGCGGCGAGTTCGGGCGGCCCCGCCAACTCCCGCACGAGCGAACCGTCCTCCGCCGGGACGGCACGGGGTGCCGGGGGCGCGGTGCGGGCCAGGTCGTTGACCCGGGCGAGCGCGAGGTCGTATGACGGGCGCGGCTCGGGGACGAGTCCGGCCCGCACCAACTGTCCTATTTGACCCCGGAGTTCGCGGAACCCGACGAGCCAGGACGTATCGGCGTGATCCAGCGGGGTGCCCGGCGGTACGAGCCCGCCTTCGGTGATCCAGGCGAACAGCACCTCGGTCGAGTCGAGCCGTTCGACGGGATGGGTGGTCGCGAGGAGATCGAGGCAGATCCGCCCCGCGTCGAACCGCAGCTCGTACGGGGCCGTGGCCGTACCCAGTGCCATGTGCCTGTCACCGCCTAGGGGTGCCCAGAGGCTGGGAGAAAAGGGTCCCTCTCACAGTGCCTGCCCGCTCGCGCCGTCGGAACCCCTCGTACCGGCGACGCGTGGACGCGCGCGTATGGGGATGCGGCTTTGGACCATGTTCCGGTGGGTGTGGCGGCCGTTGACTGGAGGCATGACGACGACCAGGAACACGAAGTCCACGAAGAGCGCGGGAACCGTACTGGGAGCGGCCACGGTCGCGATGGGGCTGATCGCCGGGGCGTTCTACGTCTTCGCCTGTGCGGTGATGCCCGGGCTGGCCCGCAGCGACGACGAGGTCTACGTCGAGGTGATGCGGAACATCAACGACGTGATCCAGAACCCGGTGTTCATGCTGAGCTTCCTCGGGGCGCTGGTGCTGTCCGCGGTGGCGGCGTGGCAGGGCCGCGGACAGCCGTACCGCCGATGGGTCTGGGCGGGGCTCCTCGCGTACGCCCTCGCCTTCCTGGTCACCGTCGCCTTCAACATCCCGCTCAACAACGACCTCGACAGCGCGACCGACGTCAGCGCGGTGCGCGACGACTTCGAGACCGCGTGGGTGGCGTGGAACGCGGTGCGGGCGGTGCTGTCGACGGTGGCGATGGGGTTTCTGGCGCGGGGGTTGGTGGGGTACGGCCGACTGGCGAGGCAGTGATCTTGCCCCCGCCGCCAGGGGGTGCCTGGATCTTTCAGCCCGTCCGGCGTTTGAGGACGAGGCCCTTCGGGCCGATGGGGGTCTGGGGGCGCAGCCCCCAGCGGGGTCGAAGGGGCAGCGCCCCTGGAGATGGGACGGGTAAGGGCGGTGGGGGCGAGGAGAGCCCCCGCCTCACGCGTCCGCGTACTTCGCGTCCGCCGCCGGGTCCAGGGCCAGCCGGTAGCCGCGCTTCACCACGGTCTGGATCAGCTTGGGGGCGCCCAGGGCCGTGCGGAGGCGGGCCATGGCCGTCTCCACCGCGTGCTCGTCCCGTCCCGCCCCCGGCAGCGCCCGCAGCAGTTCGGCCCGGGCCACCACCCAGCCCGGCCGCCGGGACAGCGCGCGCAGCAGCGACATCCCGGCCGGCGGTACGGGCCGCAGGACGCCGTCGACCAGCACCGCGTGGCCCCGGATCTCGACCCGGTGCCCGGCGATCGGCAGGGACCGGGCCCGGGCGGGCAGCTCCTGGCAGAGGAGCTGGACCAGGGGGCCGAGCCGGAAGCGGTCGGGCTGGACGGTGTCGACGCCGCGGGCCTGGAGGGGCAGCGCGGTGACGGGGCCGACGCAGGCCGGCAGGACGTCGTGGTTGAGGGCGGCGAGCAGCTCGGGCAGCAGCCCGCGCTCCTCCGCCCGGTTCAGCAGGGACGCGGCGGCGGGCGCGCTGGTGAACGTCAGCGCGTCCAGACCGCGGGAGACCGTCGCGTCGAGCAGCCGGTCCACGGGACCGATGTCCTCCGGCGGCATCCACCGGTAGACGGGGATCCCGAGCACCTCCGCGCCCGCGGCCCGCAGCGCCTCCACGAACCCGGGCAGCGGTTCACCGTGCAGCTGGATGGCGATCCGGCGCCCCTCGACCCCCTCCTCCAGGAGCCGGTCGAGCACCTCCGCCATGGACTCGGAGGACGGCGACCAGTCCTCGGTCAGCCCGGCAGCCCGGACCGCGCCCTTGACCTTGGGACCGCGCGCGAGCAGCTCGATACCGCCCAGCCGCTCCAGCAGGTTCTCGCCCAGGCCCCAACCGTCGGCGGCCTCGATCCAGCCCCGGAAACCGATCGCGGTCGTGGCGACCACGATGTCCGGTACCTCGTCGATGACGCCCTTGGTCGCGGCGAGCAGCTCGCTGTCGTCGGAGAGCGGCACGATCCGCAGGGCCGGTGCGTGCAGGACGGCGGCTCCCCGTCGCTGTAGCAGTGCGCCCAGCTCGTCGGCCCGGCGCGCGGCTGTCACGCCCACCGTGAAGCCGGCCAGGGGGCCGTGTTGTTCCGGTCGCTGCTGTTCGTCGTACATAGAACTCTCGTCCCGCACTCGAGTCGTTTGCACCTACACGGGGTGTGATGGCACCTGCATGCCGAACGAGCCTGTCAACGGTGCGTGACAGGCTCGGTTCGACTTGATGTCGACGGTGTTACGTCACACCTCGGCGTAGCTGAGCTGCGGCTTCGCCTCGGAGGAGGCCGAGGAGGCCTGGATTCGGGAGGCCGAGCGGCGAAGGTATACGGCCCAGGTGACCACGAAGCAGGCGGCGTAGAAGGCGAGGAAGACGACGAAGGCGCCGGTGCCGGAGCCGTTGGAGAGGAAGGACTGGCGGAAGGCCATGTTGATGCCGACACCGCCGAGCGCGCCCACCGCGCCGATCAGTCCCATGGAGGCACCGGAGAGGCGCCGGCCGTAGGCGGCGGCCTCTTCTCCCTGAAGTCCCTTGGCGAGGGCCTTGGCCTGGAAGATGCCGGGGATCATCTTGAACGTCGACCCGTTGCCGAGCCCGCTCAGGATGAAGAGGACGACGAACACGGCGACGAAGAGCCCGAGCGACTTCTCCATGCTCGCCCAGATCAGGACACCGGTGGCGACGGCCATGGCGACGTAGTTGTAGAGGCTGATCCGGGCACCGCCGTACTTGTCGGCGAGCCAGCCGCCCAGCGGCCGGATCAGGGAGCCGAGCAGCGGGCCGATGAAGGTGAGGTAGGCGGCCTGGAGCGGCGTACGGCCGAACTGGACCTGGAGGACCTGGCCGAAGGCGAAGGCGTAGCCGATGAAGGAGCCGAAGGTGCCGATGTAGAGGAAGGACATGATCCACGTGTGGGCGTCCCGCGCCGCGTCCTTGGCCGCACCGGTGTCGTTCTTCACGGAGGCGAGGTTGTCCATGAACAGGGCGGCGAGGACTGCGGCGATCACGATCAGCGGGATGTAGATGCCCAGCAGCACGCGCGGGCCGCCGCTGGCGCCGATGACGGCGAGCGCGATCAGCTGGATGACCGGTACGCCGATGTTGCCACCGCCGGCGTTGAGCCCGAGGGCCCACCCCTTCTTACGGAGCGGGAAGAAGGCGTTGATGTTGGTCATGGAGGAGGCGAAGTTGCCGCCGCCGATACCGGCCAGCAGACCGACCAGGAGGAAGGTGTTGAACGAGGTCCCGGGCTCCATCACCGTGAACGCGGCGACGGTCGGGATGAGAAGCAGACCGGCCGAGACGATCGTCCAGTTCCGGCCGCCGAAGATGGCCACGGCGAAGGTGTACGGAACCCGGACGACGGCACCGACCAGCGTGACCATCGAGGTCAGCAGGAACTTGTCCGCCGGGGTGAGCCCGTACTCCGGGCCCATGAAGAGCACCAGCACGGACCACATGGTCCAGATGGAGAACCCGATGTGCTCGGAGAGGACGGAGAAGAGAAGGTTGCGGCGGGCGATCTTCTCGCCGCCTTCCTTCCAGAAGGTCTCGTCCTCGGGATCCCACTGCTGGATCCAGCGGCTGCCCCTGCTTGGGGGTGCGGGGGCTGTGCTAGGGGCTGTCATGCTGCCTCCACGGGCTCCGGGCTCAGTCATGCGTCGAGCGGCTGATCCGAAGGTAGGGAGGGCGCGTTTCCTCGCTGTGGCACCGGGTGACCGGAAAGGAACTTTGCTCTCACCCGGCGCCGGGGCCGGATGAGAGGTACTTGCGGCCCTTTGTTACGAACAGCTCCCCGTGAGACCCAGGTCACAGCGCCGGGCGCCCGGCCGGGGCGCGGGGGTCAGTGCTGGGGTGACTGCCAGTTGGGGTTCTGCTGGGGGTAGGGCTGGGGCGGGTAGGCCTGGGGCTGCTGCGGCGGGTACGGCTGCTGCGGCTGCTGGGGGTACGGCGGCTGGGCGGCGTAGGGGCCGGGGGCGGTGGGGGCCGGGGGCTGCTGGGGGTAGCCGTAGGGCTGGGGCTGCTGCGGGGGGTACGGCTGCTGTTGCGCGGGCTGGGGCTGGCCGTAGGGCTGCTGCTGCGGGAACTGATTGCCGTACGGCTGCTGCTGTGGCTGCTGCGGGGGCTGGTTGCCGTACGGCCCGGCGGCGAAGGGGTTCGCCTGGCCCGGGAACTGCGTGCCCGGCGGGAGGTAGCGCACCCGGCCGGTCTCGTCGGTGACCGGCATGAAGCCGACGGCGTGCAGCCGGGCCGCGAACTTGGCGTTGCGCTTGCGCGTCACGGCGAACCCGATACCGAAGACGGCCATGAAGAACAGCCACGCGCAGGCCGCGGCGACGAAGTCCTCGGACGCCCCGCCGAGCCGGTAGGCGAGGATGACGCAGCCGATGGTGACGCCGAGCGCGCCGTAGCCCATCCGCTTCTCGGCGTTCTTGCCGGTGAGGTCGAAGTTGATGCGGGCCTTGAGCAGTTCGAAGGCGTCCGGCACGAGCGGCGGCACGGAGACCCCGTCACCCGCGTTCGGATACTGGGCCCAGTTCTGCGCGGCGCGGGCACGGGCCTGCGGGCTGGGGTCCGGGACGAGCAGCATGATGAGCGCGCCGTTGCGCCCGGAGCTCTGCCGTACGTCGGCGTACTCGTACCCGAACTGCTGGGCGATGAAGGCGAGTCGGGCGAGCTTCTTCACGGAGGCCATGGCGCTGGTGAGCTCGACGGGCTCCCCGCTCGCCATCAGCCGGAGCATCTTCTGTACCTGCCGCTTGCTCATCGCCGTCCGCTCCCCACCGGGCCACCCCGTTCACTTCCGCAACCGACGCAGTCTCGCACGCGCGTCTGTGCCGCGGAAACCGCTGTCCCCTTGGTTTACGGGATCTTGGCGCGCCGGACATGCCCGGTACGCTGAACCACTCGTGATCTGTGGGGGAACTGTGCGAACGAAGTCGGCGGTCGTGGTGGCCTGCCTGGTGGTGGGCGGGCTGCTGACCGGCTGCTCGGCCGGAACCGGCGGCTCAGAGGAGCGCACCGCACAGGAACTGCTCGACGAGGCGAACGCAACGATGAGCGACCTGAAGTCGGTCACGATTGAGGCGACCACGATCAAGCCCAAGGGCGACACCTTCACCACCCGCCTGACGACGGACCTCGACAGCAGGTGTACGTCAAAGGTGACCTGGGGCGAGAAGGGCGCCGCCCTCGAACAGATCCGTATCGACACGACGGACTACGTCCGCCCGAACCGGGCGTACCTGGAGGAGTGGTCCGGCAAGGAGATGGACCGAGCCCAGAACACCTGGTTCAGGGCACCGGTCAGCGATGCCAAGCCGGACTCCGGACTTTCGGAGTGCACCCGGGACTTCACCTCCTTCGGCACGGCGAAAAAGGGTGAGCCGACGGAGCTCGACGGCACGTCGGCGATCGCGCTGGCGGTGACCGACAAGTCGGTGAAGACCGGCGCGTACACCTTCTACGTGGCCACCGAGGGCGAGCCGTACCTCCTCAAGGTCGTCTACAAAGGCACGGACTTCCACACCACCACGACGTACAGCGACTTCGACAAGCCCCTGAAGGTGAAGGCACCGGCGGCAGTCGACGTACTGGACGCGAGCAGCCTCGGCCGGTGACACCACCCGAGCGCCCGGTCCCGGAACACGTACTCGCCCGTTCCGTCATCGCCCCGCTGGGCGGCCTGCTGGAGGTGGGCGCGGTGACGGCGACGGGTACGTGGTCGCTGTCGGACGCCTCGGTGGGCGCGTATGTCGAACGCCGCCGCAGCGAGGTCGACCGTCTGCTGGCCGGCATCCACACGGTGGGCGGCTTCGGGCCGGTGTTCATGGCGGTACTGGATGAGTTGGGGTACTTGCGGGACCACGAGGTGGCCCTGCGCTGTTGCTGTGGTCGGGCGGTGTGGAGGGCGTTCCGGCGGATGGCCCGGAGGACTGGACGGACCTGGAGCGACCGGCGGCGGTACGCCGGATGTGCCGTATGGCGGCGGACCTGCAACTGACCGAGTTCCTGCACGGGTTGCTCACGGCGGCGATCGCGGCGGGCGTGGAGGCGGGGGCGAGCGGCGTCCGTACGACAGCTGAAGTCCTGGGCCTGGCGGCCGACTTGGCTGGCGGGGTGCTGGCCGATGCACGCCGGCAAGCGTCTTCCGGACGTGGCGGGTTGCTCGACTGACGACGCTGTTGCGGCGGGGGGCGGATGCGCCGGAGTGGGGGAAGGCGGGGTTTCGGAGGTGGGAGCGGAGGTTGGCGGCGGAGCTGCTGACTCTGTGAGCGTCCGGTCGCGGCCGTCTCCGCCCAGCTAGCCTGACTCGGCTTAGCCTAATTCCGTTACGGCTATCCGGTAGTCCGTGATCCTTTGGCCACAGGCAGCCCTCTAGTCATCGACGTCGTCGTCGTGATCGTCGTAGTCCTCAGCAAGCCGAAGCCCCAGATCGGACTCCCACTCCAGGGCCCATCGCCGCAGCTCACTGATCTCCTCCGGCCCGAGTCCGTACGCCGCGAACTCCTCGTCGCTCACCCAGACGACGCTCTCCAGCCGGTCACGCAGCTCTACCAGGTCGAACTCACCCTCGTCCCGCAGTCCGCGCTGCTCCGCAAGGGCGTCGCCGCCAGTGGTGGCGCGACCGACGTCAACTCCCTGGCGTCCGCGGCCAATTCCTCGGGCGGTGTCGACACCGAGTACGGAGCCTCGGGATGGTTCAGCGCCGACATGCCGTTGCTCATGGGCACGCCGGATGCCAACGGTGACGGGGTCCCCGACATCTGGGCCGTGAAGCCCGCCGGCTCCGTCCGGTTCTACGTGGGCAGCAAGACCGCGGGGACGGGCGCCGGTTCGGAGGTCGTCGCGGCCAACGACTACTGACAGAAGCGGATCGGCATCGGCTGACGCGGACGGCTCACGACGGCATGGGTCCCCTGGCTTGCTTCACGCACCCCTGACGCTTATCGTTTCTCGATAACATCGATAAACGATAAGCACCTGCGACGGGGGACCCATGACCGAAGACCGGAAGATGCTCGAGCCCATGGCCACGGTGGTGTCCACGGCTCTGCGTGTGCTGCTGGGGCTCCTGACGGTGGGGGTCGTGTTCAACCTCGTGCGCGGGAGTTGGGGAAGCGGCAACGTCTGTATAACCGACGAATCGGCCGGCAGCTCGACCGTTCCCGGCGGCTTCACGGCAGCGCCCGGGGCGGTTGTCGGCTCGGTCCCCCAGTACTGCACCGAGACCCCCGACGCGGTGGCGCGCTTCCTGGACGAGCTCGGTGCGCTGCCTTCGATGCTGCTGTTGATCAGCAGTCTGTTCCTGTTGCACCGGCTCCTTCAGGGAGCGGCGCGGGAGGGCGTCTACACGGTCCCCACGGCATCCCGACTCCGACTGCTGGGTTGGTGGCTGCTGTTGGGAAGCCTGCTCGCCAGGGTCATCGAGGCCAACGCCAATGCGGCCCTGCTCGCGCAACTCGCCAAGGGGGACGACTTCACGGCCGGAGCCTGGCTGGGCTTCTGGTCGTTCCCCTACCTCGCCGTCCTGACCGGCCTCGGGCTGCTCACCTTCGCCCGGATCACCCGCGCGGGCACCGCGATGCGCGAAGACCTCGAAGGGGTCGTCTGATGGCCCCTGCCGAGGACGACCACGAGGGCCACGACATCGTGGTGCATCTCGACGAGTTGCTCCGGCAGCGCGGGATGACCGTCACCGAGCTCGCCCAGCGGGTCGGTGTCACCAACGTCAATCTGTCCGTTCTGAAGAACGGGCGTGCGAAGGCGATCCGGTTCACCACCCTCACCCGGATCTGCGAAGTCCTCCAGTGCCAGCCGGGCGACCTGCTCAGCTACCGCAAACCCTGACCGAGACACACATGTGCGGCGAGGAAGGGCGTACCCCGATCGGGCCCGGCGCCCCGCTGGCGCCCGCTTCTTCGTCCCGTTCGGCTACAGCCCCGGGGTTCGAGGAGCGGGAGACGGTTGTGGGCGCCGTCTCAGCAAGGTGCGGATGGCTTTGGAGCTCTGGGCCCAATAGGCACTGTGGGTGGGCAGTTGTCAGTCCTGGCAGGGGTCGCGCGAGACGTCCGGGCCGCCTTGAGCATCCACTCGAAGGTGCCGTCCGCCGCCCACCGACGGAAGTCGGTGCGGAACTTCCACACGATCCCGTTGAGGATCCTTCGTCGGTGTCCACACCGTCCTGACCGTCGTACTCCTGCCGGTTCGCCGCCTGACACCCTCGGCTGAAGCAAGTCTCAAGTGAACCTCAGAAGACGCGAGATGCTCTCGCCCGACGCCCGCACCCCGTGGAAGGATCAAGCTGCGCGGGGACGCCGAAGGGGAAAGGCGAATCCGAGCGCAGGGGGCGTGGGCACTGCTGAGAAGTGGTGCCTCTCTTTCGGACGCAAGGCGTTTTCCTGCTGACTCTGCCCAACCGGCTTTCTCAGTTCGGTCGAACTCTTCCTTCACATACTTCCGCTGGCTTTGCCATGCCTGATTGTCTTTCGAGGGTGCCATGAAGAGACGGATATGGGCGGCGGTCCTCACCTCGGTGATGACCGTGGGCCTTGGCGCGATACCCGCCCACGCTGTCCCGCCGCAGAGCATCACGACGACGGCCACGACCGCGGGCGACCCGGTCGATCCACCGCTCTACGACGAGACCGCGGACGGGGACACCGTGCGGGTCAACGTCGTGACCGAGAGCCGCGACGATCTCTCGAGCGCCGCGAGTACCGGTGACACGCTGATGTCCTTCTCGTCACTGCCGATGATCACCCTCCGGGTCGACCGGTCCGGGCTCGACGAACTCGCCGCCCAGGACGGTGTGGTGAGCGTCAGCGAGGACACCCTCTCCGAGCCCACGCTGGACGAGAGTGTGCCCCACATAGGTGGCGATCAGGCCATCAAAGCCGGGAAGACCGGTGCCGGAAGCGCCATCGCCGTCATCGACACGGGAGTCGCCACCAGTCATCCGTTCCTGAAGGACCGGGTCGTCGCCGAGGCGTGCTTCTCGCCGATCGACCCCGCCTACTCGGCCACCAGCCTGTGTCCGCAGGGAACAGCCGCCGAGGAAGGGCCGGGAACGGCCAACTCCGAGGTCGGATCGTGCGCGACGATCACCGAGTGCGAGCACGGCACGCATGTCGCGGGCATCGCGGCGGGTGACGGTACGGGGATCACCGGGGCGCCCGTCTCGGGCGTCGCCCCGGGCGCCGACGTGATCGCGATTCAGGTGTTCAGCAGGTTCGACTCCGAGGACTACTGCGGCGAGGGCAACACCCCCTGCGTGAAAAGCTTCGCCAGCGCCCAGGTCAGGGCACTGGAGAAGGTTCTGCAACTCCGGCAGGCCGGAACTCCGGTGATCGCCGCGAATCTCAGCCTCGGCGGCGGACAGTACAGCTCCGCGTGCGCATCCGACGTACGCAAGTCCATGATCGACGCACTGCTGGAAGCCGGAGTCGCCACCGTCGTCGCATCGGGCAACAACGGATTCAGCAACAAGGTCAACAGCCCGGCCTGTGTCGCCAGCGCCGTCACCGTCGGCGCCACCACCGACGACGACAAGGTGGCCTCCTTCAGCAACCGCGGCCCGCTGCTCGACCTCTTCGCCCCCGGCGACGACATCGTCTCCTCCGTCATCAGCGGCTACGGCTCCAAGAGCGGCACCTCCATGGCCACGCCGCACGTCGCCGGCGCCCTCGCCGTCCTCAGGCAGGCCTATCCCACCGAGGGCATCTCCAGCCTGGTCTCACTGCTCGCCACCAGCGGCACCCTGGTCACCGACGACGCGGGCGTCACCGTGCCCCGTATCGACGTCGGCAAGGCCGTCGCCGCGATCGAGCCGAAGCCGGAGGCCGACAAGAAGCCCCGCGCCTTCCAGGTCGACAACGACAAGGACGTCGCGATCCCCGACGCCACGGCCACCGCCGCGGGCGCCACGGTCACCTCGCCCGTGACCGTCGCCGAATACCCGGGCAACGCGCCGAAGAACCTCAAGGCGTTCGTCAACATCACCCACGCCTACCGGGGCGACGTGAAACTGGAGCTCGTCTCGCCGGCCGGTACGACCCATCTGCTCAAGGTCGCGAGCACCTCCGACGGCACGGACGACATCGTCGCGGAGTTCACGGTCGACGCCTCCGCCTCGGTCGCCAACGGCCAGTGGACGCTGCGGATGACCGACACGGACGACGGCGACACCGGCACGCTGACCACCTGGTCGCTGATCTTCCCGACACCGTTCGAACAGACCACCAGCCAGGCCATTCCGGACTCCGGCACCCTCACCTCCACCATCGACGTCACCGGCATCGACGGCAACGCGGCCGGTCCGCTCCAGGTGTACGCGAACCTCACGCACACCAGGATCGGCGACCTGCGGCTGATCCTGCAGAGCCCGGACGGACAGTCGTACACCCTCAAGCCCTACGGCTCCGAGGCGGGCGGCACGCTCCAGACGACGTACGGCGTGGACGCCACCGAGACGGCTGCCAACGGCACCTGGACGCTCAAGGTGACCGACTCCGCGACCGGGTCCACCGGTACCCTCAAGGGCTGGTCGCTCGGGTTCCCGTCGTACGAGAACCAGACCGTGAAGGCCATCCCGGACAAGAACTACACCGAGATCTGGACCAAGGCGTCCGGGCTGTCGGGCGTCGGTTCCGACAAGCTCCAGGTGTATGTACATGTCGAGCACGAGTTCCTGGCCGACCTCAAGATCCATCTGCTCGCCCCGGACGGCTCCATGCATCTGCTCAAGGACAACGGCTCGCCCGGGCGGGCCGGGACGCTGAAGAAGGTCTACACGGTCGACGCCACCGATCTGCCGGTCAACGGCTGGTGGAAGCTCCGCGTGGACGACGTGGGCCTCGGCGACACCGGCACGGTCAACAACTTCGTCGTGCGGTTCTGAGCCGCCCCGGTAGCAAGGTCCCCTCACCTGCGCCCTCGCACCTCTCCCGGTGCGGGGCGCAGCCCCTTGCCGAGCCTGGCTGAACTTGGTGGTTCCCCTACTTGGCCCCGCGGACCGGGCTCGGCCTGCTCACCTTCGCCCGCATCATGCGCACCGCCTGGCCCGGCAGTTCCCACCAGGACGGGGAGTACGGGAGCAGGATCACGACGAAGGCGAACGATCCGGTGGCCTGGGCCGGCGGGATGTCGTTGAGGCGGTGCTTAGCCTCGATGGCCCGCACGGCGTGCGGGAACGTTCGGGAAGAAGAGGCCGGGCTGGACGGTACAGACCTTGAGCCGGTGGACCTCGCGCCAGGGCAGATGTCGCGGCTTCCGGCGGAGCGTCTGCCGGTTGCCCCTGACGGCCAGGATGCCGTGCCCGCCCCGGGCGATGACACGCTCGGCATGGCCGGACCGGGTCTGCGTCGCGTCGGCGGTGATGACACGTCCTCGCAACTGAGAGATGACGGCCCGGCCCTCGGGCAGGACGGCGGCGAGGAGATGGACGGCCGTCTTCTCGCCGGTGCGGCTACCGCGTACGGCCTTGCCGTCGACGGCCACACCCACAGCTCCACGGCGTCATCGAGGGCGTCGCCGTCCGGACGGGACGGCGAGGGGCCCAGCGTGGTGGTGCCGCCGAGCACCGCGAGCAGGTGCAGCAGACCCGGCGTCCTCGCCGTGACGCCGGGGTTGTGTTCATCGCATGCCACCTGTTGAAAGCTCCTACGGTGTGAGCTTTTGCTTGCCCTCCAGAATGGCGATCGCCCATTTGGTCTTCTCGCTATCGGGCGAAACGGTCAAGCTCTGCTCGGCTCCTTTGTCGATGAAGACGTGTCCGATGGCGACAGGGCCGCCACACTTGACCTGAACCGGGTCAGAGGTCCCGTCTCCAAGGGAAATTCCGCCCTTCCCTTCACACCGCAAGTGGACGGTGTAGACGCCTCCTTTGGGATGAAAGGTATCGATATCCTTCGTACCCGATCCAGAAATGGCCGGGACCAAGTAGTCAGCCTCCTTCGGCAGCTTCAGATCGAGTGTTTCACTTCCGGTCGAAGCCCGGGAAACCGGCTTGGCGTCATTCTTGCTCTCGGCCTCTTTGTCTCCGGATGTGCATGCCGAAAGTGCCAGGGCAAGCAGCACAGGGGCAACGAATGCAGCTTTACGCATTGATGATCTCCTAAAGATGTGTGCCCCGGACCCCCCTCAGGGTGGTCCGGGGCACCGCCTGGCACTGGCTAATCAGCCGCCGATGACCCAGCCCTCACGGTACGGAGCCCAGATGGTGTTGTACTTCTTGTTGGTGATGGTGCAGTCGCTCCCGACGCGGGCCATGTAGCCGTACAGCTTCTCCTTCTTGATGCCGTAGTCGCCGTACACGGTCTTGCCCGCCTTGACCTTGCCATAGGCCTCGACCCCCAGCTCGGAGGTCCAGGACTTCTTCGCGGAGACCTGGTAGTCGGTCTTGACCTTGCCCAGCCACAGGACCTTGGCCTCGGTGCTCAGGGTGAAAGAACCGCCGATCTCGGTCGTGCCGGACCTCTTCGTGGTGAACTTCCAATCCATGGTGGTGCTGCGCTTGTTCTGCACGAAGGTGCTGTACTTGACGGACATCGTGTTCGCCAGGTTCCGGGTGACGTGCACGAAGTTGTACGGGGCGCCGCAGTACTGTCCGGAGGGCGAGGAAATGTCGTCGTCGCCGGTGATGACCGCGTCGGGAAGTTCCGGGCCATCGGCCTGACTGGGCAGGTCGAGTTCCTCGTTGAGTTCGTCGATGGACTCGACACCGTCGAGGATCTCTGCTCCTTCGGACGGAGCGTCGCCGATCTCGCCGGGCAAAATATCCGAGCCTTCGGAGATTACCGGCTCGTCGACCGGCACGTCAGTGTCCGCGAATGCCGGGGAAGTCGCGCCCCCGAGGATCAGGATACTGACTGCGCCGGCCGCAAGTCTGGTACGAACGGACACTATTGTCCCCCCAAATTCTTACGCTTTCCCCACCGGAAGCGCTTTCTAGAAAGGATTCTGACACGCCACCTACCCCCCGGTCAGAAAACTCCGAATGCTTGAGATAGATCTGAGCTTCCCGCATCGACAACGTTGTCTCACCATGGAAATGAAAAAGACAAATCACCCATCCGGGTCGAGTTGTCTTTTCCAGTCCTCGCTACGCGGGTTCGCTACGCGGGTGGTGCCCGGGTCAGGCCCGGTGCCCCGCCCCCGCCCGCTTCTTCGCCCCGTTGGGCCACAGCCGAGGCCTGCGCTTGGCCGCGAGGTCCTCGATCCAGCCCACGCTCAGGATCGCCAGCCCGATCAACGGCCAGACCAGGAAGAACATCCAGATCATGTAGGTCGAGTCGAGGGCGGCCGTGGCCCGCTCACTCTCCATGAAGGGAAGGCTGTACAGCTGGTCGAGGATCGGGACCGTGGCCATGATGAGCATGTTGTGCCACAGGTAGATGGTGACCGCGCGGTTGTTGGACAGCGTCACCAGCTTGTCCCACTTCGCGAGCCGGCCCGGGAGTTCCTGCCAGGACGGGGAGTAGATGAGCAGGATCACGACGAAGCCGAAGGACCAGGTCGCCTGGGCCAGCGGGATGTCGTTGAGGTCCCAGCCGTCCGGGCCCAGGTGGCCCGAAGCCCACCACAGACCGAAGGCCATCACCAAGGTCGCGCAGGAGACGGCGACATAGCGCGGGACCTTCGTCAGCAGACCCTCGTGATGGGCGAAGCCCAGCACCCAGCAGCCGCCGTAGACCGCGAAGTCCGAGACCGCGTTGCCCGTCTCACCCGGGATCGTCACCAGGCCCGTGCCGACGATCGCCGTCAGCCCCAGCGGGGCCAGCAGCGTCGGCCACGGCGCCCGGCGGAACGCCCACAGCAGCAGCGGGGAGGCGACCACGAACCAGAGGTACGCCCGGAGGTACCACAGCACGCCCGCCGCCTGCACCGCCCAGGTGTTCTCCAGCAGCCCCGACTGGGAGCCGATGCTCCACGGGAAGGGCGGCGCACCGAACGGGATCACATAGTTGACCAGTTCCACCAGGCCCCAGACCCCACCGTGGTCCGGGTCCTCCGAGATGTTCCAGCCGCCCGCGAACATCAGTGTCAGCACCACCGCGCTGAACACCCACAGCGGCGGCAGCAGACGTCTGATCCGGCCCCTGATCACACCCCACGCGGGCCGCTTCAGCGAGCGAGCCATCAGTGAGCCCGCGAGCGCGAACATCACGCCCATGGAGGGGAACAGGATCGTCAGCCAGGCCCAGCCGAACAGGTGGTAGGCGACCACGCGGACCAGGGCTATCGAGCGCAGCAGATCCAGATACCGGTCACGCCCCGGCTTCTTCGGAGCGGCCACCGCAGAAGTGGCCGCCGCCTGTGCGGGCGCCTCGGGGACTCCGGGCGCCGCCTGGGCACCGTACGACTGTGTGTATCCCTGGCTCATCCCACCGGCCTTCGATCGCCTCGGTCACTGCTGTCGCTCGCACCGCGTGCCCCTTGCCGCGGCACCGGGCCGCCGGGCGCCTCGACGACACCCGTGCGCCGCAGCTTCTGCCAGCGCAGCCGGCCGCCGGTCAGGGCGGTGATCCAGGACTGGAGGAGGACGACGTACATGAGCTGGCGGTACAGGATCTGCTGGAGGGGCAGCGAGATCAGGTGGGTCATGCGTTCGCGGTCGAGGCGGAAGGCGTAGGCCGCGCAGACCAGTTGGATCGCCAGGACGCCCAGCCAGGCCATGACCGTCTTCTGGGTGGGGCCGAAGACCAGGCCGTAGATGAGGAACACGTCGATCAGCGGGGCCAGCAGGGGCGCCAGCACCATGAAGAGCGAGACCAACGGCAGGCCGACGCGGCCGAAGCGGCCCGACGGTCCGCGTTCCACCAGGGCCCTGCGGTGCTTCCAGATCGCCTGCATGGTGCCGTACGACCAGCGGTAGCGCTGCGACCAGAGCTGCTGGACGGTCTCCGGTGCCTCGGTCCAGGCCCGGGCCTTCTCGGCGTAGACGACCCGCCAGCCGTCGCGGTGCATCGCCATGGTGATGTCGGTGTCCTCGGCGAGCGTGTCGTCGCTCATGCCGCCGACCCGCTCCAGAGCCGACCGGCGGAAGGCCCCGACGGCGCCGGGGATGGTCGGCATGCAGCGCAGGATGTCGTACATCCGGCGGTCGAGGTTGAAGCCCATCACGTACTCGATGTGCTGCCAGGCGCCGATGAGGGAGTCGCGGTTGCCGACCTTCGCGTTGCCGGCCACGGCTCCGACGGCCGGGTCACCGAAGGGCTGGACCAGTTCGCGGACGGTGGACGGTTCGAAGACGGTGTCGCCGTCCATCATCACGATGATGTCGTAACGGGCGTTGGCGAGGCCTCGGTTGAGCGCGGCGGGCTTGCCCGCGTTCAGCTGGCGGACGACCCGGACGTTGGGCAGGCCCATCGCCTCGACGATCCGCGCGGTGCCGTCACTCGAACCGTCGTCGACGACGATCACCTCGATGGGGTGCTCGCTCGCCATCAGGGAACGGACGGTGTTCTCGATGCACTTGGCCTCGTTGTACGCCGGCACCAGCACCGAGACCGGTTCGAAGACCGGGTTCCCCCAGCGGAAGCCGCGGCGGCGCACCCGGCGGGCGTGCACGCCGGACAGCAGGAGCATCAGCACGAACCGGCTGATCACGAGGAACCCGATGATCGCGAGGGCGACCACCAGCACCGCGGTGATGTTGTCGGAGGCGCCGACCAGGAACACCCACGCCTTGCCCTTCCACAGGTCGGCGCCGGTGACCTGGGTGTGCGCGCTGGGCGCGCCGAGGGCCTCGGTGAGGTTGTCGAACTCGTAGCCCTGGGACTTCAGTTCGGGCAGGAACCGGTCCAGCGCCTGCACGGTCTGGTGGCGGTCTCCGCCGGAGTCGTGCATCAGGACGATCGCGCCCTTGCCGCCCTTGGGCGTGGCGTTGCGGATGATCTCCTCGACGCCGGGCTTGCGCCAGTCCTCGCTGTCGGTGTTGTTGACGACCGTGATGTAGCCGCGGGTGCCGATGTAGTCGGTGACCGGCCAGGACTTGTTGTCCATGGCGTCGGCGAAGGAGGAGTACGGCGGGCGGAAGAGCGAGGTGCGGATGCCGGCGGCGCCGGTGATCGCGAGCTGGTTCTGGGACAGCTCCCAGTCGATGCGCTTCTTCGACTGGTAGGACAGGTCGGGGTGGTTGAAGGTGTGCAGACCGACCTCGTGGCCCTCTTCGACCATGCGCCGGACCAGGTCCGGGTAGCGGGAGGCCATGGTGCCGGTGACGAAGAACACCGCGTGGGCGTCGTGCTCCTTCAGCACGTCGAGGACCTTCGGGGTCCACTCCGGGTCCGGGCCGTCGTCGAAGGTGAGGACGAGGCGGTGGTCCTTCAGGCTCAGGCTCTGGGTGCGGCCGCTGCGGGTGTCGATGACCGGGCCGCCCTCGATGATCCGCTCCGGGACCTGGTCGGCGGAGGCGGGGGCCTGGACGCGGTGGTCGGCGAGGATCTCGCTGTGGACGTAGCCGCGCAGCATCAGCATCGCCATCAGGGCGACGAGGAAGAGGCAGGGCAGGAGCAGGCGCATGGGCAGCCGGCGCCGAGAGCCGTCACGGGCTCCGGTCGCGGCCCCGGGACGGCGGGTACGGGTTGCCATCAGACGGTGCTCTCCGGGGGCGGTGTCGTGGCGCCGACCGGCGCGGGGTTCGGCGCGCCGTCGGCCACCGTGTCGGTGCCGGTGCCCGCGCTGTCGCCGGCCGGGGTCTCGGTCGGGTCGGGCGAGGGTTCCTCGGTCGGCGTCGGGTCGGGCGGGTTGCTCGTCGCCGGGTCGGTCGGCGTCTCGGGGTCCGGGGTGGGGTCGCCGCCCGGGCCCGGGACGGTGGTCTTGGTCGCCGTCGGCTTCGGGTCGGTGACGGCGCCCGGCTCCTGAGCGCTCGCGGAGGCACCGGGCGCGGTGGCGCTCGACGACGGGGTGCCGGCGTCGCTCGGGACCGGCGAGGTTCCGGGCGAGAGGCTTCCGGCGTCGGTGGGCACGACGGTCTCCCCGGGCAGCGGGGAGTTTTCGACCTGGCCGGCCTCCTTGCCCTCGCCCTGACCCGGTACGGGCAGCCAGGGCGCGTTGGAGTTGCCGGACAGCAGCGTCATGACGATGACGATGGCGTAGACCGCGCAGGCCAGCCCGACGAAGATGCCGATCCGGCGGTATCTACGGCTTCTGCGGCCCGACTCGTCGACGAAGACCGGGCCGTCGGAGTTCTCCGGGGTCTCCCCCGCCTGCCCGACGAGACGGTTGTCGGCCCGCAGGGCGACCGCGTCCAGCTGGACGGTGACCTCGTGCGGGTCATGGGCGTCATGGGCGCCGGGCGCTCCGTGGCCCTCCTGGACGCCGTGGACGTCGCTCCAGGGGTCGGCGATACCGGACCTCCCGGGGCTCACTCCGGGAAGCGCCTCGGTCTCGTCCACCGACGCGAGGACATCCGTTCCTCTCGGCTCCGGAAAGGCCTGGACGCCGTTCTCCGGAAACGCCCGGGTGCCGTTCCCCGTCGCGGGGAAAGCCCTTACCCCCGGAGCCACTGAAGGCCATTCCGGTTGGGCGTCTTCCCGCCAATTGTTCTCGCGCACGCACATCCCCCCACGGGACAGTTCAGGGTGCGCGTACGACCCGAGCAACGTCGACCGAACCGGGCCCCCACCCGGTCCAAGCGCCCCCATTTACCACAGCGTGCTCAGGCGACGAATGTAGCGCACGCGCGGTTGGTGTGTTTGTGATGTGTCACTTGTGGACATTCATGCCCGCTATGTCAATGGCCGGAATCCATCCATCGGCGGGCCGCTGAAGCCACCCTTCCGCCGCCCCCAGCTCACTCGCCGCCCGTCGTAGCGCGTCGATTCCGGGGTGCGTCAGGCCCTTGCGCCAGACCAGGGACACGGGCGACAGGGGCACCGGATCGACCAGTGGCCGAAGGACGGTCTGCGGCATGGCCGGAAAGCCCACCACCGCGAGGACCGGGTTCCGTGTCCTGGACATGACCCGTTGGAACTCCTCGCGCCCGACCGCGAGCGGCGCGGGAGCCGCCACGGCGATCCCCCGGCCCTCGAAGAGCAGCCGCGCGAGGTCGGTCCACTCCGGCGTCCGGGGGTTGCCGGCCCCGGCGTACACCTCCTCCCCCGCCAGCTCGGCCAGCGGCACCTCCGGCAGCGCCGCGAGCCGGTGGTCCTCGGGCAGGACGACCGCCATGCGTTCGAGGCGGACGATCTGGTGGTCGAGGCCCGCCCGCAGCGCCGGGGCGAGCCCCGCGTACCGGCCGAACGAGGCGTCCAGGCGACCGGCGAGCACCTCGGCCGCCGCGCCGGTCAGGCCGCTCTCGTAGCGGGCCATCAGCTCGAGGTCGGGGGCGAGTTCGCGGGCCCGGAGCAGCACCCGGTGCCCGGTGCCGAGGCCGGGCGAGTTGAGGTCGACCAACAGCGGCCTGACCTGCCCGAACGCGGCGATCAAGGCGTCCTGCGCGTCCAGCACGCGGCGGGCGTGCGGCACCAGCCGCTCCCCGTCGGAGGTCAGGGTCACCTGCCGGGTGGTCCGTACGAAGAGCTCGGCGCCCAGCTCCCGCTCCAGTCGCCGCACGTCCCGGCTGAGGGCCTGCTGGGCGACGTAGAGACGGGTCGCGGCCCGGGTGAAGTGCAGCTCCTCGGCGACGGCGAGGAAGGCGCGCAGGAGGCGGGGGTCGAGGTGGGTCGGGGCAGGCATCCGGCGAAGCTACAACGGGGGCGGGTGAATCGGCATCGGGGATTCCGGCGGATCGGCATCGCGATGCCGGCGGGTCGGCACCACGGGTTCCGGCGGATCGGCGCCACGGTTCCTGCGGGTCGGCGCCACGGTTCCGGCGGATCAGCGCCACGGTTCCGGTGGGTCGGCGCCACGGGTTCCGGCGCATCGGCATCCCAGGTCCCGACAGATCGGCAACGCGGGTCCCGGCGCATCGGCATCCCAGGTCCCGACAGATCGGCAACGCGGGTCCCGGCGCATCGGCATCCCCGGGTCCCGGCGCATCGGCATCCCAGATCCCGGCAAACCGGCACCATGCGTCCCGGGCCCCCGCGGATTCACAATCAATCCGCGTGAATGCCCCCCAACCAGGTGTTGGACCCCGTGATCACTCCCGGGCGACGGTGGACGCATGCCGCAACCCATGTTCACGACGACCGGAGACATGCTCGTCGCCGTCGACTTCACTCCCCGTCCCCCGCGCACGCCCGGCCCCTACCGCCGGCTCTTCACCCACCCCGGCACTCGCGCCTTCACCGTCGGGAACCTGCTCGCCCGGCTCCCCATGGGCATGTTCAGCGTGAGCGCGGTCGTCATGATCGTCGCCGCGCGGGACTCGTACGCCCTCGCCGGCGCCGTCACCGCGACCGGCCTCGCGGCGACCGCGCTGGTGGCGCCCTGGACGGCACGGCTCGTCGACCGGTACGGCCAGGCGCGGGTGGCGGTGCCGGCGACGCTGCTCGCGGCGCTGGGGTCACTCGCACTGGTGCTGTGTGTGCACCGCGGCGCCCCCGCGTGGACGTTGTTCGTCGCGTACGCCGCCACCGCCACGACCCCGAACATCGGCGGCATGTCCCGGGCCCGCTGGGCCCACCTCCTCAAGGGCGACGACAAGGCCCTGCACACCGCGAACTCCTTCGAGCAGGCCGCGGACGAGCTGTGCTTCATGCTGGGCCCGGTGCTGGCGGTCCTGTTGTGCAGCGCGCTCGCCCCGCAGGCGGGGACGCTGGTCGGAGTGGGGCTGCTGGTCACGGGGATGCTGGTGTTCACGGCGCAGCGCTCGACGGAACCGCCGGTGTCCAGGGCGCTGGACAGAGGCAGGGCGCCGCTCCGGGCCCCCGGTATCCGTCCCCTCCTGGTCATCTGCCTCGCCATGGGCGCGGTGTTCGGCTCGATGGAGGTCGTCACGATCGCGTACGCGGACGCCCAGGGGCATCCGGCGGCGGCCGGTGTCGTCCTCGCCCTCCAGGCGGCCGGTTCCTGCGCGGCCGGGCTGCTGTACGGCGCGTGGAAGCCGGCGGGTCCGGCGGAGCACCGCTACCCCTGGTGCGTGGCGGCGATGACGGCCCTGATGGCGCTCCCGCTCCTGGCCGCGTCCCTCACGGGGTCCCTCCTGGCCCTCGCGGGAGCCCTCCTGCTCGCCGGGATGGCCACCGCGCCGACGATGGTGACCGGCATGACCCTCGTCCAGGAGCGCACCCCCGAGGGCCGCATCAACGAGGGCATGACCCTCGCGGTGACCGGCCTGCTCGGCGGGATCGCCGCGGGCAGCGCGATCGGCGGCTGGATGTCCGAACACGCCTCGGCGCCAGCGGGGTTCGGGGTGCCGGTGACCGCGGCCGCGGTGGCGTTGATGATCTCGCTGGTGGGGGCGGTACGGAGGTGAGCGCACCGGCGCCTCCGACCCCCGACTCCCCATGATCGACCCGTCGAACCCCCGCCCCAATTCGCGCGCACCCCATTGACGCCCCCACAGCTCGCACATACCTTCGCCCGTCGAAGCGCTTCGACGTCACGCATCGAAACGGTTCGACGACCGCCCCCAGCGGCCGATCAACCAGCGTCGCGTGACGCCCCCCAGCACCATCCGGCTCCGAACTTCCCTGGAGGCACGGGATGTTGACGGCACGAAGGCGTGTGATGGCGATGGCGGTGGCCCTGAGCGGGTCGCTGCTCCTGGCCTCCTGCGGAGACTCGGACAGCGGGTCCTCCGAGGACGGCAAGACGCTCAAGCTGTGGCACTACGAGGCCCCGAACAGCGCGATGGGGCAGGCCTGGGACGAGGCGATCAAGGAGTTCAAGGCCAAACACCCGGGCGTGAAGGTGGAGTTCGAGGCGAAGGGCTTCGAACAGATCCAGAAGACCGCCCCGATGGTCCTCAACTCCTCCGACGCCCCCGACGTCATGGAGTACAACAAGGGCAACGCGACCGCGGGCCTGCTCTCCAAGCAGGGGCTCCTCACCGACCTCACCCAGGAGGCCACGAGCCGCGGCTGGGACAAGAAGCTCAGCGCGAGCGTGCGCACCACCAGCGTCTACGACACCAACGGCGTCATGGGCTCCGGCAAGTGGTACGGCGTCCCCAACTACGCCGAGTACACGATGGTGTTCTACAACAAGGACCTCTTCGCGAAGTACGGCATCGCCGAGCCGAAGACGTTCGACGAACTGACCGCCGCCATGGACAAGTTCGTCGAGAACAAGGTCACCCCGCTCGCCAACTCGGGCGCCGAGTACCCCGCCCAGCAGTACCTCTACCAGCTCGCCCTGTCGAAGGCCGACCGCGCCTGGGTCGACTCCTACGAGCTCTACAAGGGCAAGACCGACTTCCACGACCCCGCCTGGACCTACGCCGCCGACACCTTCGCCGACTGGGTGAAGAAGGGCTACATCGCCAAGACGTCCAGCAGCACCAAGGCCGAGGACGCGGGCGTCTCCTTCATCCAGGGCAAGTCGCCGATCCTGTTCTCCGGCAGCTGGTGGTACGGCCGGTTCGTCGACGAGGCGAAGTTCGACTGGGGCACGTTCCTGTGGCCCGACTCCAACCTCACCCTCGGCTCCGGCGGCAACCTGTGGGTCGTCCCCAAGGGCGCCAAGAACAAGAAGCTGGCCTACGACTTCATCGACATCACCATGTCGAAGAAGATCCAGAACCTGCTCGGCAACAAGGGCGGTGTCCCGGTCGCCGCCGACGCGAGCGCCATCACCGACCCGAAGTCGAAGGAGCTCATCGACAACTTCAACGTCCTCTCCCAGCGCGACGGCCTCGCCTTCTACCCCGACTGGCCGGTCCCCGGCTACTACGACGTCCTCGTCTCCGAGACCCAGAAGCTGATCACCAGCAGCGAGGAACCGGACGGCTATCTGGACGCCCTCCAGGAGGCGTACGACAAGGGCGCGCCGAAGCAATGACGGTGACCGTCGAACGCGGCGCACGGGCCGTCCGCAAGAGCCCCGGCGACAGGCCCGTGCGCCGCCCCCGCGACTCGTACGCCCTCTTCCTCCTCCCCGGCTTCCTCGCCTTCCTCGCGGTCATCGTCGTCCCGTTCCTGATGAACACGGGCGTCAGCTTCACCGACTGGCAGGGGGTGGGCTCACCCAGCTGGTCCGGGCTCGCCAACTACCGCGAGCTGATGGACGACTCGGAGTTCTGGGCGTCCTTCCGGCACAGCCTCTTCATGGTCCTCGCCATGGCGGCGATACCGACGGCGGTCGGACTGGTCCTGGCGGCCGCCCTGTTCGACTACGTCGGCAAGCACTTCGGCAGCCGGATGACGGCCGTCCTGCGCGCCTGCTTCTACCTCCCCCAGGTGCTGCCGATCGCGGTCGCGGGCATCGTCTGGAGCTGGATCCTCGCCCCCGACAACGGCTCCCTCAACGAACTCCTGAAGGCCGTAGGCCTGTCGAGCTGGCAGCAGGACTGGCTCGGCGACCCGGACATCGCCCTGTACTCCGTCATGGGCGTCATGGTCTGGGTCCAACTCGGCTTCCCGCTGGTCGTCTTCATGGCGGGCCTGCAACGCGTCGACCCCCAGCTGTACGAGGCGGCCGAACTCGACGGCGCCGGCTGGTGGCGCCGCTTCTGGCACATCACACTGCCGCAGATCCGCCCGGAGATCTACGTCGTCCTGACCTGGTGCACGATCGCCGCGCTGAAGGTCTTCGGCGCGGTGTACGTCCTGACGAAGGGCGGACCGGGCGGCGCGACCAACGTCCCGTCCTACTTCTCCTTCACCACGTTCTTCGAGAAGACGCAGGTCGGCTATGGCGCCGCCATCTCCACCGTGCTCACGGTGATCATCCTGGCGCTCTCCCTGATCGGCCTGAAGCTCCAGACCCGCGCGGAGGGGAGAGCATGAGCACCGCGCTACGCCGTTACCCCGTCCTCGTCGCCCTGTGCGTCGCGGCCCTCTTCATGATCGTGCCGTTCCTGATCGTCGCGATCAACGCGTTCAAGTCCCCCACCGAGTACTCCCAGAACGGCCCCCTCAGCCTCCCCGACGGTCTCTACCTGGACGGTCTGAAGGATTTCTGGGAGCGCGTCGACTACAGCCAGAAGCTCTTCAACTCCCTGCTGATCAGCGGCGCGGTGGCGGTTCTCGCGGTGATCCTCTCGGTGCTCAACGCGTACGCGATCGGCATCGGCCGCATCAAGGGCCGCACCTGGGTCCTGGCCTTCTTCGTGCTGGCGAACATGCTGCCGCAGGAGGCGCTGGTCTACCCGATCTACTACCTGAGCAAGGAAGCCGGGCTCTACGACACCAGGCTCAGCGTGATCATCGTGTTCACGGTGATCCAGGCGGCGTTCGGCACCTACCTCCTCTCCTCCGTCCTGGGCCAGTTCCCCCGCGAGATCATCGAGGCCGCGAAGATCGACGGCGCGAACAAGTGGCAGATCCTCTGGCGGATCGTCGTCCCGGTCAGCCGCCCCACCATCGGCGTACTGCTGGTCTTCTTCTTCATCTGGACCTGGAACGAGTTCCTGCTCCCCCTGGTCATGCTGATCTCCAACGACAACCAGACGGTGTCGGTGGCCCTCGGCGTCCTCCAGGGCCAGCGTCTGATGGACGCCACGATGACCAACGCGGCGGCCCTGCTCGGTGTCCTCCCGGCGATCGTCTTCTTCCTCCTCTTCCAGCGCACGCTCACCCGCGGCATCGCCGTGGGAGCCGTGAAGTAAGGACCCCCCACATGAAGTTCACCGACGGTTACTGGCTGCTGCGCGAGGGCGTCACGGCGGACCACCCGGCCGAAGTCCTCGACGTCACCCCCACCGAGCGCGGCGGCCTGGAGATCCACGCGCCCTCCCGGCCGATCCGCAGCCGCGGCGACCTGATGACAGGACCGGTCATGACGATCAACGCCCACACCCCGATGCCGGACGTCATAGGAGTGACGTTCACGCACTTCGAGGGCGAGCAGCGGACCGGCCCCGAGTTCGAGCTCAGCACGGACAACCCCGCCGCGCAGGTCTCGTACGACGACGACCACGCGACCCTGACCTCGGGCGCCCTCTCGGTCCGGTTCGCCGCCTCCGGGCCCTGGCACCTCGACTTCGTCGCCCAGGGCCGGGTCCTGACCAGCAGCGGCCACAAGAGCATGGGCATCATGCGGGACGCGGCCGGCGGCCACTACCTCCGCGAGCAGCTCAACCTCACGGTCGGAACGTCCGTCTACGGCCTCGGCGAGCGCTTCGGCCCGCTGGTGAAGAACGGTCAGGTCGTCGACATCTGGAACGCCGACGGCGGCACGACCACCGAACAGGCCTACAAGAACGTCCCGTTCTATCTGACGGACGCCGGCTACGGCGTCTTCGTCGACCACCCGGGCAAGGTCTCCTTCGAGGTCGCCTCGGAGGCGGTCTCCAGGGTCCAGTTCAGCGCGGAGACGCAGGAGTTGACGTATTACGTCATCCACGGCCCGACCCCGAAGGAGATCCTCCGCAAGTACACGGCCCTCACCGGTCGTCCGGCGCTCCCGCCCGCCTGGTCGTTCGGCCTGTGGCTGTCGACGTCGTTCACCACGTCCTACGACGAGGAGACGGTGACCTCCTTCATCGAGGGCATGCGGGAGCGTGAACTGCCGCTCTCCGTCTTCCACTTCGACTGCTTTTGGATGCGCGAGCACAACTGGTGCGACTTCGAGTGGGACCCCCGGGTCTTCCCGGACCCGGAGGGCATGCTGAAGCGGCTCAAGGCGAAGGGGCTGCGGGTCTGCGTCTGGATCAACCCCTACATCGCCCAGCGCTCCCCCCTCTTCGCCGAGGGCAAGGCGCTCGGGCATCTGCTGAAGCGGCCCGACGGTCGCGTCTGGCAGTGGGACATGTGGCAGCCGGGGATGGCGTTCGTGGACTTCACCAGCCCGGCGGCGCGTGAGTGGTACGCGTCGAAGCTGGAGGCGCTGCTGGCCCAGGGCGTCGACTGCTTCAAGACCGACTTCGGCGAGCGGGTGCCCCTCGACGTGGCCTGGTCCGACGGCTCGGACCCGGAGCGGATGCACAACTACTACACGTACCTCTACAACCGCACGGTCTTCGACGTGCTGCGCAAGCAGAAGGGCGAGGAGGAGGCGGTCGTCTTCGCCCGCTCGGCGACGGCGGGCAGCCAGAAGTTCCCGGTGCACTGGGGCGGCGACTGCGAGGCGACCTACGAGTCGATGGCGGAGTCGCTGCGAGGGGGGCTCTCCCTCGGGCTGTCCGGCTTCGGGTTCTGGAGCCATGACATCGGCGGCTTCGAGGGCACGCCGACGGCCGCGCTGTTCAAGCGCTGGCTGGCCTTCGGCCTGCTGTCCTCCCACAGCCGCCTGCACGGCAGCTCCTCCTACCGCGTCCCGTGGCTCTTCGACGAGGAGTCGGTCGACGTGCTGCGGCACTTCACCCGCCTCAAGCTCAGCCTGATGCCCTACCTCTACGAGGCCGCCCGCACCGCCCACGCCGAGGGCACCCCGATGATGCGGGCCATGGTCCTGGAGTTCCCGGACGACCCCGGGTGCGCGCATCTGGAGCGGCAGTACATGCTCGGCCCCGACCTGCTGGTGGCGCCGGTGTTCAGCGACGAGGGCGAGGTCGCGTACTACGTCCCGGAGGGCACCTGGACCCACTTCGTGACCGGCGAGACGGTCACCGGCCCGCGTTGGGTCCGGGAACGCCACGACTTCCTCAGCGTGCCGCTGCTCGTGCGGCCCGGTGCGGTGATCCCGGTGGGCGCGGTGGCCGACCGGCCCGACTACGACCACGCCGACGGGGTGACGCTGCGGGCGTACGGCCTGAAGCGGGGCGCGCAGGTGACGGTACGGGTCGGGGACGTGGCCTACACCGTCGTACGGGAAGGGGACACGCTGCGAGCGTCGTGCGCCGACCCCTCGGCGCCGTGGGCGCTGGCGGCCGGGGAGCGGGTCGTGCGGGCGCCGGCCGGAACCGGGTTCCTCACGGTGGAGCTGGGCTGATGGTGAAGATCACGGATGTGGCCCGGCACGCGGGCGTCTCCCCCAGCACCGTCTCCTACGCCCTCAGCGGCAAACGCCCCATCTCCGAGGAGACCCGGCAACGCGTCGAGGCCTCCATCCGCGAGCTCGGCTACCGCCCGCACGCGGGCGCCCGCGCACTGGCCAGCAGCCGCTCGAACGTACTGGCCCTGGTGGTCCCTTTACGGACCGGCATCCATGTCCCGGTGGTCATGCAGTTCGCGGTGTCGGTCGTGACGACAGCCAGGCGCTACGACCATGACGTGCTGCTCCTGACCCAGGAGGAGGGCGAGGACGGGCTGCGGCGGGTCGCGGACACCGCGCTGGTGGACGCGATGATCGTCATGGACGTCCAACTCGACGACCCCCGGCTGCCGTTGATGCGCTCACTGGACCGACCGGCGGTGATGATCGGCTTCCCGGCGGAGGCGGACGGCCTCACCTGCATCGACCTCGACTTCAAGGCGGCCGGCGAGGCGTGCGTGGAGCATCTGGCGCGGCTCGGGCACCGGGTGGTGGCCTTGGTCGGGTCGCCGCCGGAGGTGTACGTCCGGCAGACCGCGTTCGCCCAGCGGGTCGTCCAGGGTTTCACCGCCGCAGCGGACCGGGGCCGCCTCGCCTCCTCCGTCCACCCTTGCGAGGCCTCACCCGCCGCCGCCCGCGAGGTCGCCGAGCAACTGCTGCGCGAGCAACCCGCGTTGACGGGCGTGGTCGTCCACAACGAGGCGATCCTGGAGCCGCTGATCGACGCCTTCGAGCAGCTCGGGCTGCGCGTCCCCGCCGACCTCTCCGTCACCGCGATCTGCCCCGACGAAATCGCCGGGAACCTCCGCGTCCCGGTCACCTCCGTCGCCCTGCCCTCGGCCGAAGTCGGCACGCGGGCCGTCGAGTTGCTGATGAAGAAGCTCGACAGCAAGCCGGTGCCCGAGGCCACGCTGCTGCCGCCCCGGATGACGGAACGCGCGAGCACGGCACCGAGAAACGCGCCCTGAACCCCGTACCCGCCCAGTTGTTGCAAGGCCCTACTCGAAGGAGCCGTGACATGAAAGGCATGAAAGGCAAGAGACGTAGATCCACCCTGGTGGTGGCGCTGGCCCTGGTCGCAGGGCTCGGCGCCACCGTCCCCTCCCACGCGGAGGAGACGTACCCCTTCCGCGACCCGTCCCTGACCGTGGACCAACGGGTCGACGACCTGCTCTCCCGCCTCACCCTCGACGAGAAGATCGGCCTCCTCCACCAGTACCAGGCGGCGGTCCCCCGGCTCGGCATCCAGTCCTTCCGCACCGGCACCGAGGCCCTGCACGGCGTCGCCTGGCTCGGCGAGGCCACCGTGTTCCCGCAGGCCATCGGACTCGCCTCGACCTGGGACCCCGCGCTGATGGAGCAGGTCGGCTCGGCGGTCGGCGACGAGGCGCGCGGCTTCCAGCAGGAACGCCCGCCCGGCTGGGGCCTCAACCTCTGGGCGCCCGTGGTCAACCCCCTCCGCGACCCGCGCTGGGGTCGCAACGAGGAGGGCTACAGCGAGGACCCCGGCCTGACCGGCGCACTGTCGACGGCGTACGGCGAAGGCCTGACCGGCGGCGACCCGGACCACCTCAAGACGGCCCCCACTCTCAAGCACTACCTCGCCAACAACAACGAGTGGCACCGCACCACCACCTCCTCCGACCTGCGCCCGCGCGTCGCGAAGGAGTACGACGAGGCGGCCTTCAGACCGGCGATCGAGGCGAACGCGGCAACGGGCGTGATGTCCTCCTACAACCTCGTCAACGGCCGCCCCGCTACGGTGAATCCGGACCTGAACGACGTCGTACGGAAGTGGACCTCGTACGACCTCCTGAACGTCTCCGACGCCTTCGCCCCCGGCAATCTCCCCGGCGACCAGAAGTACTTCCCGAGCGTGGTGGAGGGCGACGCGGCCGCGATGAAGGCCGGCCTCGACAGCTTCACGGACAACGACGCGAACTCGTCGGTGACGACCGGCGCGGTCAAGTCGGCTCTGGAGCAAGGGCTGTTGGAGGAGTCGGACGTCGACGAGGCCGCCGGGCACATCCTGTCCGTCCGCGTCCGGCTCGGTGAGTTCGACCCGGGCGGCGGCAAGTACGGCTCGATCGACAGGTCCGTCATCAACAGCCCGGCCCACCAGAAGCTGGCCCGCGAGGCGGCGACCGAGGGCGCGGTGCTGCTGAAGAACCAGGCGGGTGCCCTCCCGCTGAAGAAGTCCGCCAAGAACGTCGCCGTGGTCGGCCCGCTCGCCGACACCCTCTACACCGACTGGTACTCGGGCACGCTCCCCTACGCGGTCACCCCCGCCGAGGGCATCGCCGCCAAGCTCGGCGTTTCGCAGGTGGCGCAGAGCGAGGGCGTCGACCGCATCGCGCTCAAGAACGCGGCGACCGGCAAGTACGTTACGGCGGGCACGGACACGGACGGCGAGCCCCTGAAGGAGACCGCGGCCTCGGACACGAGCGCCCAGTTCGACGTCTTCGACTGGGGCAGCGGTGTGGTGACCCTGCGCTCGGCCGCCAACGGCAAGTACGTCGGCTACAACTGGTCCTCGTTCGTCAACGACCAGGTACAGCCGGGTGGTTGGTTCGCCCAGCAGCAGTTCAAGCTGGAGGAGCAGTCCGACGGCACCTACCTGCTGCGGTACGCGGGTTACGAGACCGAGGAGCCCTGGTGGGGCAACCCGGTCTACCTCGGCCCGACCGGCACTGACGGCACGCTCGGCCTGGTCGCGAAGGACGCCGCCGCGCACTACTCGAAGGACGTCGTCCGCAGCGGCGTCGAGGAGGCCGCGGCCGCGGTGAAGGGCAAGGACACCGCGGTGGTCGTGGTCGGCTCCAACCCCTCGATCAACGGCCGCGAGGCCCACGACCGCACCGACATGAGCCTGGCCCCGGCCCAGGAAGCCCTGGTCAAGGCGGTCCGCAAGGCCAACCCGAAGACGGTCGTGATCGTCGAGAACAGCTACCCGACCACCCTCGGCGCCCTCCAGCAGGAGGTCCCCGCCGTCCTGTGGACGTCCCACGCGGGCCAGGAGACCGGCAACGCGCTGGCGGACCTCCTGTACGGCGACGCCAACCCCTCGGGCCGCCTCACCCAGACCTGGTACAAGTCGGAGTCCGACCTCCCGTCGATCCTCGACTACGACATCATCAAGTCCGACCGCACCTACCAGTACTTCAAGGGCCGCCCGCTCTACCCCTTCGGCTACGGCCTCTCCTACACCTCCTTCCGCTACGGCTCCCTGAAGCAGGTCCCCGGCGGCTACGAGGTGAAGGTCACCAACACCGGCCACCGCACCGGCGCCGAGGTCGTCCAGCTCTACGCCCACCAGCGCGTCTCCCGCGACAAGCAGCCCCTGAAGCAGCTGGAGGCGTTCCAGAAGGTGTCGCTGAAGCCCGGCGAGACCAAGACGGTCAAGCTGAAGGTCACGAAGAAGGACCTCGCGCACTGGGACGTCACCCGCTCCAAGTGGGTCGTGGAGAGCGGCACTTACGACGTGCTGGTCGGCGCCTCCGCCACGGACATCCGTGCCCGCGCCACCTGGCAGGTCTCCGGCGAGACCATCCCCGCCCGCGACCTGTCCCGCACCACCCGCGCCGAGAACTTCGACGACTACGACGGCACACGTCTCGTCGACGAGTCGAAGGAGCGCGGTACGGCGGTGGGCGTGACGGCCGCGGACGGGGCATGGCTGAAGTTCGCCGACTCCCAACTCGGCTCACGGGCCTCGAAGTTCACCGCCCGGCTGGCCGGCGCCTCCGGCACGGTCGAGGTCCGGCTGGGCTCCCCGACCGGCACCCTCGCCGGTACGGCCACCTTCGGCGGTACGTCATCGCCGTACGCCTACGAGACGGTGACCGCCGACCTCTCGCGGGCGGCGAAGGGCCGTACCGACGTGTACCTGGTGCTGAAGGGGGAGGGCCTGCGGCTGGCGACGTTCAGCCTGCGCTGAGTCCCCAGGCCAGGCCCATCCGGTACGCGGCGCACAGGTTGACGTCGAGGACGTACGCCCCGGCGGTCCCGCACTGCTCGACGCCGCTCCCCGGGTCCACGGGCTGTCCGTGGCCCATGCCGGTGAGGCTGTAAGTCTCGACGACGGGGTTCCCCGCCGGGTCCCGGTAGACCCGATGGGGATACCCGGCGACGGTGTCGCTCACGTCGGCCGTCCGGTCGGTGCCGTGCACGTCCGTCCACTGCTCGACCAGGTCGGTCATGTTGACCGGCTTCACGGTGTAGTCGGCCGTGCCCTGGAAGGCGACCAGCGTCGGCCAGGGCCCGGCGTACCCGGGCCGCGCGGCCCGCACCCGGTCGCCCCACTGGTCCGGGGTCTGGGTGGCCCCGACGTACATGCACACGTACGGCGAACCGGCCGCCTGCGCACACCCGTACGGCAGCCCGGCGACGATGCCGCCCGCGGCGAACTTCTCCGGGTAAGCCGCCATCATCACGGCGGCGAGCCCGCCCCCGGCGGACAGCCCGGTGACATGCACCGGGCCCCCGCCGACGTCCCCGACCTGCCGTTCCACCATCTGCGCGACGGACGCGGCCTCGCCCTGGCCGCGCGCGATGTCGCCTGCCTGGAACCAGTTGAAGCAGAGCGAGGAGTTGTTGGCCGACTGCTGCTGGGGCAGCACGACGGAGAAGCCCCACCGGTCGGCGAGCTGCGTCCAGCCGCTGCCGGTGCCGTATCCGGCGGCGTTCTGGGTGCACCCGTGCAGCGCGACGACGACCGGCCGCCCGACGGGCAGCCCGTCGGGGACGTACCGGAACATCCGCAGCGCCCCGGGGTTGGTGCCGAACCCGGTGACCTCCTGGACGGAGGCGGCGGAGGCGGCGGACGCGGGCGTCGGGGTCAGGAGGACGGCGAGGAGGGCCGTCAGGACGGTGAGCAGGGTCGCGGCTCTGGTCTGTGTCATGGGGAGGGACCGTAGAAGCGTGAACGAACCCCCGATATGGGGTCACGCACCACAACGGGCCGGTCCGCCATGGTGGTTCACCCGGTGAGCGAGGCGTCCCCGTTCGTACGGAACTGCCGTACCAGTGTCCCCGGACGCCTCACGACCTCCCACAGTCCGACCGAGAGCAGCAGCAGACTGGCGACGAAACAGACCCAGAACACGAACTGGGTGCCGGAGGCAAGGTTGTGGGTGCTGCCGTCCTCGTAGAGGCAGTAGGCCTGCGGGGGAAACGTCCTGGACCGGCCCACGCCCCCGTAGTACATGGTGCACGGGTCCTCGCCGGGGTCCTTGGCCGTGTCGTCGGCCGTGACGATCAGCAGCCAGGCGGCGGCCGCCACCGGGATCGTCACGAAGACGGTGATCTTCGCCCAGGACGGCACCCGGGGCCGGCCGAGGAGTCCGTTCAGCGCGATCTGTATGACGACGTACACCGCGGCGACGGTCAGCGCGGTGCCCGGTTCCTCGAGCCACTCCACCAGCAGCCAGACGATCACGGCCACCGGGGGCGCGGTGAGGGCGAGGACCTTGAAGCCGGACGGGACCGCCGGATGGCCGAGCAGGAACAGCAGGACCGCGCCCGCGAGGACCGCGAGGAAGCCGGTCACGGGGAGGCGGGGACGGGCGCCGTCGGATACGGCGCCGTCGGCCGCGCGGTCCCCGTGTCGGTCCCCCGGTAGGTCTCGTCCTTCTTCCACGGCCCCACGCCGAGCCGCCCCGTCGTCCCGAGGTCCAGTTCCGGAACCACCGTCACGGGGTCGGCACCGGGCTTCGGCCGCACCCGGACGTAGGGCACGTTCACCGGGCCGTCGGCACTGACCTCGGTGGTGTTCCGCCACGCGAGCGTCGTCTGCGCGGCCTCGCCCGGCCGCAGGGTCACGGGCCGCGGGGATCCGTCCCCGCCCACGGCGGTGCTGATCTGTTCGGTCCCGTCGAGGATCTTCACACTGTCGACGGAGTCGTGGTCCTCGTCGAGGAGTTCGAGCTCCGGGTAGCCGTCGAGCTCATAGCTCCGGGTGCCGCAATTGACGAGGTGCAGGCCGACCACGCGCAACCCCATGGCGGCGTCGCCCTGATCGGCGTAGACGTGCACTCCGGAGGCGGGGCACGGGCCCGAGGCGGACGAGGCCTCGTCGACGGGGACGCCGCGCACCTTGACGACCTCCACGCCCGACAGCCCGGACACGTTCCCGGTCGTCTCCAACGGCTCCACGGTCCCCTTGGCGGTGCGCCCCGGCCCGACCGACTCGACGACCCGCTCGACGTTGTCGACCCCGCCGCCCGCTGAGCTGCGGAACCCGAAGGTGATCGTGTAAGTGGCCGCCACGGGCAGCGTGTTGGTGACCTCGAAGGTCGCGGAGAAGCCGGCCCCGCAGTTGCCACCCGGTCCCTGCGGACGCAGCGCGGTGATCTTCACGCCGTCCTCGTCCGGACCGTCGGCGGCGGACTGTCCGAAGCCCGCCGGGCACGTCGAGGCGGCACCGCCCGAGGCGTCAGCGGTGCCCCCACCCGGTGAGGCATGCTCGGAACCACACGCGGCGAGCAGCAGGACACCGGCGAGTACGGCGGGCACGACCCGCGAGGCGCTGGACATCCGCCCACCTCATCAGGGGCCGACGCCCTCGGCTGTGGCGGAAGCCACACCTCCGGTCACAGCGCTGTCACAAGTCGCGCCGGCTCGCGTCGCGGGGCGGCATGACGAAGGCCCCGCCGCCCGGAGGCCGCGGGGCCTTTGCCCACATGGGAAATGGTGGAGATGGCGGGAATCGAACCCGCGTCCAACGGTGCGGAATCAGGGCTTCTCCGTGTGCAGTTCGCTGTGATTTTCTCGGCCCCGGCAATCACGCGAACAAGTCGCCGACGGGCCCAGTCACTGTTTGATTTCCCATCGAACCCCGTGACCGGGCTCGATGGTTTAGTCCCCTAGATTATGCCAGGATCCGGGTCGGGAACACTCCCGGGCTGACACCCGTTAAGGACCTTCACTCACTGCTTATTAGGCAGCGAGGGCGAAGGTGCGGGAATCGCTCTTGTTAGTGGCGATTATTTTTTGCGACATATGGTTAACGAGATCATTGCCGCTTCCTCGACACGCTTCCCCTGCTTCGACATCCGCTGTCGAAACCGATCATCCCCATGTTGTTTTTTCAAAACCCCTCGCGAGAGGGGGCGCGCACCCGCTGTGGGGTGCGGTGCCATCGTACGTGACCAACGCCCGCCGATGCCAGCGCATTCCCGGCGGCCCACGCGGCTACTGACCGCGCTGCTTCCGCTTCGCCGCCGCGATCGCCCGGTCCGACTCCCGCCGGTCCTGCTTCTCGCGTAGGGTCTGCCGCTTGTCGTACTCCTTCTTTCCTCGCGCGAGCGCGATCTCGGCCTTGGCCCGGCCGTCCTTGAAGTACAGGGCGAGGGGCACGATCGTGTGACCCGTCTCCTGGGCCTTCGACTCCAGCTTGTCGATCTCCTCGCGGTGCAGCAGCAGCTTGCGCTTGCGGCGCGCGGAGTGGTTGGTCCAGCTGCCCTGGTGATACTCGGGGATGTGGGCGTTGTGCAGCCATGCCTCGCCCCGGTCGATCTGGACGAAGCCGTCGGTCAGTGAGGTCCGCCCCTCGCGCAGCGACTTGACCTCGGTACCCATGAGGACGATGCCGGCCTCGTAGGTGTCGACGATCGCGTAGTCGTGGCGGGCCTTCTTGTTCTGGGCGACGATCTTGCGCTTGCCGCCCTTCTCGCCGTCCCTGGCCTTGGCGGCGGCCCCACCGCCCAGCTTGGGCTGGGACTCCTTCGGTACGTACATTCCCTTGCTCATAGTGCCGTCCATTTTCGCACTACGGAGGGGGTCCGCGGAAAGCCGTTTACGACTGCGGGCTCAGTCCGCTCAGAACGGTCTCCGCGCGCTCGATCACCCGCTGGTCGGCGTCCAGGTCGGGGGTGATGCCCTTGCCGTCGACGCCGCGCCCGGACGGTGTCCGGTAGTGCCCCACGGTCAGCTCGGCCACCGACCCGTCCGGCAGCCGGCTGGGCATCTGCACCGACCCCTTGCCGAAGGTCCGGGAGCCCACGACCACGGCGCGCCCGCGGTCCTGCAAGGCGCCCGTGAGCAGCTCGGCCGCGCTCATCGTGCCGCCGTCGACGAGCGCGACCAGGGGTCTGGTGGTGTCGCCGCCGGGGTCGGCGTGCAGCGCGCGCTGGGCGCCCTCGACGTCGTAGGTGGCGACCAGGCCGCCGTCGAGGAAGGCGGAGGCGGCGGTGACGGCCTCGGCGACCAGACCGCCGGAGTTGCCGCGCAGGTCGAGGAGGATGCCGGAGGCGGCGGGGGCCTGTCGGACGGCGGCGCGGACGGCGGCGCCGGAGCCCTTGGTGAACGAGTCGATCTTGATGACGGTGGTCCCGTCGGCGAGTTGTCGAACGGTGACCGAGTCCGTGGACAGCCGGGCCCGCCGCAGCGTCTCGTCCCACGCGCGCGTGCCCCGCTCCAGCCCGAGCGTGACCGTCGTACCGGCGGCCGCGTCGGTGGCGTCACCGCGCAGTAAGGAGACCACCTCGGTCACGGGCCGCCCGTCGACCTTGCGTCCGTCGACACTGCGCAACCGGTCCCCGGACCGGATCCCGGCGACCGCGGCGGGCGACCCGGCGCGCACCTTGGTCACCTCGATCCGCCCGTCCCGCTCCCGCCGCGCCCACAGCCCGACGCCGGTGTACCGGCCGTCGAGGGCCTCCTCGAACTCCTCGTACTCGCCCGGCGAGTAGACGGCGCCCCAGCGGTCCCCGCTCCGGCTGACGGCCCGCTCGGCGGCCTCCACGGGGGACTTCCCGGCGGCCATGGCCTCGGCGGCGGCCTCGGCGACGTTCTCGTGATGCCCGGCCGGCGCGGCCGAACCGGCCCTGTCCGGCGTGCTCTTCCGGTCGCCCTCGGGCAACGACCCGGTCGCCGCCCCCGCCACCAGCACACTCGCGAACACCAACGTCAGAGCCGCCCCGCGGCCGAAACGGCGGGGCTGACAGAACAGGTCTCGGCCTGACATGCGGGTGAGTCTAGGACAACGCGAAGGGCCGCACGGCCGGTTGACCGTACGGCCCTCTTGGCGTGTGTCACACCTTCAAATACTTGCGCAGCGCGAAGAACGCTGCCAACGCGGGCATCAGCAGGCTCGTCGCCAGGATGAGCGGAAGCTTCGTCAGTACGGCGTCCCAGCCGATGAAGTTGATCAGATTGAGTTTCTCGGACAGGGCCAGGCCGTGGTCGATGATGAAGTACCGGGCCACCACCAGGAATCCGCAGGCGACCGTGCCTCCGATGAGCCCGGCGACGGCGGCCTCCATGATGAACGGGGCCTGGATGTAGAAGCCCGAGGCGCCGACCAGGCGCATGATGCCGGTCTCGCGCCGTCGGCTGAACGCGGAGACGCGCACCGTGTTGACGATCAGCATCAGGGCGACGACCAGCATGAGCGCCATCACCGCGCGCGCGGCCCAGTTCATGCCGTTGAGGAGTCCGAAGAGGTTGTCCAGGATGCCCTTCTGGTCCTGCACCGACTGCACGCCGTCCCGGCCGTCGAAGGCCGTCGCGACGACCTGGTACTTCTCCGGGTCCTTCAGCTTGATCCGGTACGACTCCTGCATCTGGTCCGGCGTGAGGGAGGCGGCCAGCGGGGAGTCGCCGAACTGCTCCTTGTAGTGCTTGTACGCCTGGTCCTGGGTCTCGTAGGTGACCTTCTCGACGACCGACATCTTGTCGAGGTCGGCGAGGATCTCCTTCTTCTGGTCGTCGGTCACCGCGCCCTTGGCGCAGTTGGGGTCGGACTCGGCGTCGCTCTTGTTGCAGAGGAAGACCGAGACGTTGACCTTGTCGTACCAGTAGCCCTTCATGGTGTTGACCTGGTCGCTCATGAGGAGCGACCCGCCGAACAGGGCGAGGGACAGGGCGACGGAGACGACGACGGCGAACGTCATCGTCAGATTGCGACGGAGACCGACACCGATCTCGGACAGTACGAACTGGGCGCGCATGGCGTCTGGTTGGGCCTTTCCGTGGACTGTGCGGTCAGTGCTGGTAGCCGTAGACGCCGCGCGCCTGGTCGCGGACGAGGCGGCCCTGCTCCAGCTCGATGACGCGCTTGCGCATCTGGTCCACGATGTTCTGGTCGTGCGTAGCCATCAGCACGGTCGTACCGGTCCGGTTGATCCGGTCGAGCAGCTTCATGATGCCGACGGAGGTCTGCGGGTCGAGGTTGCCGGTGGGCTCGTCGGCGATCAGCAGCTTGGGCCGGTTGACGAAGGCCCGCGCGATGGCGACGCGCTGCTGCTCACCACCGGAGAGCTCACCGGGCATCCGGTCCTCCTTGCCGCCGAGCCCGACGAGGTCGAGCACCTGCGGCACGGACTTGCGGATCTCGCCCTTCGACTTGCCGATGACCTCCTGCGCGAAGGCCACGTTCTCGGCGACCGTCTTGTTGGGCAGCAGCCGGAAGTCCTGGAACACCGTCCCCAGCTGGCGGCGCATCTGCGGCACCTTCCAGTTGGAGAGGCGCGCGAGATCCTTGCCCAGGACGTGCACCTGGCCGTGACTGGTCCGCTCCTCGCGGAGCACCAGCCGCAGGAAGGTGGACTTTCCGGAGCCGGAGGACCCCACGAGGAAGACGAACTCGCCCTTCTCCACTTCCAGGGACACATCCCTGAGTGCGGGGCGGGTCTGCTTGGGGTAGACCTTGGAGACGTTGTCGAATCGGATCACGGATGCACCACGGTTAGCCGGGGGTAGATGAGCGTGACCATACGCGACCGGGGTGCGCGTCCGCAGGCGCCGGTTGCGGTTGCATGCCGGATGTGCCTTTTGTGTACCTGCCCAGGGGGTCTCTCCGAGAGCGCTCGAGCCGTTTTCGGAGGAACCTGGCACAGTGGAGGGGGAACGTTCCGGACCCGGGGAGCGTTCTGTACAAGGAACCGGCACTAGGAGGGCGAGCGCATGACGTACGACCGGCTGGTGTGCGCGAACTGCGCCGCGCCCGTGAACGAGGGTCGTTGCCCCGTCTGCCGCGCGAACCGTGAGCGGCTCTCCCAGGAGAACCCGTTCGCCCAGCTCAACCCCATGACGCTGATCGCCCTGCTCGCGGTGCTGATCGCCGCGGTGGCCCTGCTGGCCCACCAGACCGCGTAGGAGACCGACCGCGCCGAAGAGCGCGTACGAGAACGCCCGAGGGGCCCGGAGCGGATGTCCGCTCGGGGCCCCTCGTCGTGCGACGCGCACACCCGGGGTGTGCGTGCGGCCACCGTCAGGCGGCGGCGCCGCCACGGCCGCCCACGAGGCGCGGCAGGACGCGGAAGCCGATACCGCCGGCGATCATCGTCGCGGCACCGATCAGCAGGAAGGTCGTCTCCGCGGCACCGGTCTCGGCGAGCTCGTCGCCGCCGCCCTGCGCCGAGGTGTCGGAGCCGGTGTCCGTGAGGGACGAGGAGCCCTGCTCCTGGGTGGAGGTGTTGGAGCCACCGTCGGTGTCGGTGTTGGAGCCGCCACCGTTGTTGTCACCGTCGTCGTTGCCGCCGCCGTTGTTGCCGTCGTCGGTCGGGTCCGAGGTGGGCTCGTCGCTCGGGTCCTCGGAGGGCTCCTCCGTGGGCTCGGTCGGCTCGGTGGTGGGCTCGTCGGTGATCGGCGGCTCCTCCGTCGGGAGGTCCGTCGGCAGGTCCGTCGGGAGGTCGGTGGGGACCGGGTCCTCCGTCGGTTCCGGCGCGGGCGACTCCTCGCCGCACAGGACACCGAGCAGGCAGTCGTCCGACTCCGCGGCGGAAGCGGCACCGGCGGCGGTGAGCGAGGCACCGGCCGCGATCACGGCACCGGCGGCTATCCGCGCGATCCGGATCCGCGTCTTCTTGGTCATAAGGTTGCTACCCCCAGTAGCTCATCGTCAGTGAGGCGGCGCTCGGGGCGGTGATCGACGGGGGTGGCGGTACTCAACTCTCCCCCGGTTCACATGCGCCCCAGAGATACGCATGCCGCGCTTTACCCTTCCCATTTTTCAAAGCAACGTCAAGGCCGTTGCGTACGCGATGTCCGGGTAAGGGTTCTTTGCCGGGGAATGGAGTCTGTGAGTGTGATGTAAAACCCAGACATCCGGGAACAGAAAAGGCAACTGTCGCCACGAGGGCGACAGTTGCCTTGTCGACAAATCTCTGTCGGTTACTTCTCCTGCTGCTTGCGCCAGCGAATTCCGGCCTCGAGGAAACCGTCGATCTCGCCGTCGAGAACGGACTGCGGATTTCCGACCTCGAACTCCGTGCGCAGGTCCTTGACCATCTGGTACGGGTGCAGGACGTACGAACGCATCTGGTTGCCCCAGGAGCTGCCGCCGTCCTTGAGGGCGTCCATCTTGGCCCGCTCCTCCTGGCGCTGCCGCTCCAGCAGCTTGGCCTGGAGCACGTTCATCGCCGTGGCCTTGTTCTGGATCTGCGAGCGCTCGTTCTGGCAGGAGACGACGATGCCGGTGGGCAGGTGGGTCAGCCGGACCGCGGAGTCCGTCGTGTTCACGCCCTGACCGCCGGGGCCCGAGGAACGGTAGACGTCGACGCGCAGCTCCGACTCGTCGATCTCGACGTGGTCGGTCTGCTCCACGACAGGCAGGATCTCCACACCCGCGAAGGAGGTCTGGCGGCGCCCCTGGTTGTCGAAGGGCGAGATCCGCACCAGCCGGTGGGTGCCCTGCTCGACGGAGAGGGTGCCGTAGGCGTACGGCACCTGCACGGCGAAGGTGGTCGACTTGATGCCGGCCTCTTCGGCGTACGACGTCTCGTAGATCTCGGTCTTGTAGCCGTGGCGCTCGGCCCAGCGCAGGTACATGCGCTGGAGCTGCTCGGCGAAGTCGGCGGCGTCCACGCCGCCAGCCTCGGCGCGGATGTTGACGAGCGCCTCACGGGCGTCGTACTCGCCGCTGAGCAGCGTCCGCACCTCCATCTCGTCCAGCGCCTTCTTCACGGCGACGAGTTCGGACTCCGCCTCGGCACGGGTGTCCGGGTCGTCCTCCTCCTCGGCCATCTCGAAGAGCACGGAGAGATCGTCGATCCGCCCGCGCAGCGCCTCGGCCTTCCTGACCTCGGCCTGGAGGTGGCTCAGCTTGCTGGTGATCTTCTGCGCTTCGTCCGGGTTGTCCCACAGGGACGGCGCGGCCGCCTGCTCCTCGAGCACGGCGATGTCTGCCCTCAGCTTGTCGAGGTCCAGAACGGCCTCGATCGACTCCATGGTCGAGGAGAGGGACTTGAGCTCTTCGGATACATCGACGACTGCCACGCCTCCAGCCTAACGGCTGTGGCAACCGACCCGTGCCGGGCCGCGGGGCGGGGCCTTTCGACGCAGTTCGGCACCTTTCAGCCCGTCCGGCGTTTGAGGACGAGGCCCCTTAAGGGCCGAAGGGGGGTCTGGGGGCGCAGCCCTCAGGGATGGGACGGGTAGGGGCGGCGGGGGCGAGAAGAGCCCGGCGGTCACCCCCACCCACCCGTCACGGAGAGGCCGGCGCCGAGTTCCCCGAGTCCGACGGCGTCCCGGGGTCGTCCCCCGACGTAGCCGCCCACGTACCCACCCCGGCCGCAGCCACCAGCACCACCGCCGCCGCACTCAGCACCAGCCGCCGCCTCCGCGTGGCCGCCCGATTCCGCGCAGACCCCGGCCGAGGCGCACCGGAGGCCCGCGGCACCCGCGCCGTCCCCCGCGCACCCCCCGCCAGCTCGTCCGGCGCCGGCACCCGCATCGACGTGTGCGTGTCCCGGTTGGAGTCGGCCGGCTTCGCCCCCGGCACCAGCGGCACCGCCCCCCGCCGTACCGGCGCCGCGGACGGCGGCTGCTCCGAGGGGGACTCGTACGGCTCCTCCTCCTCGTCCTCGGCGTCCGGCTCGTCCACGTCCAGCGGCGGCATCCCGGTGAGCATGGGGAGCAGCTCCCGCAGTCGCGCCCCCAGCTCCGAGGCGCGCAGCCGGGAGGCCGGGGCCTTGGCGAGGCACTGCACGAGGAGCTGCCAGAGCTCGTCGGGGATGCCGGGCAGCGGGGCCACGGTCTCGGTGACGTGCCGGCGCAGCACCGCGCCCGGGTGGCCGCCGCCGAAGGGCGTGAAGCCCGCCAGCAGCTCGTACAGGACCGTCGCCAGTGCGTAGATGTCCACGGCCGCGCGCGGGGGGAGCCCCTCCACGATCTCCGGGGCGAGGTAGTCCGGCGTACCGATGATCTTCGTGGCCCGGGTCCGGCGCGGGGTGTCGATGAGTTTGGCGACCCCGAAGTCCGTCAGCAGGGCGCGGTGCGAGCCGCCGGGCCCGAGCGGGCCCTGCATGTCCAGCAGGACGTTCTCCGGCTTGACGTCCCGGTGCACGACCCCGGCGGCGTGCGCGGCCGCGAGCCCGTCGGCGATGTCCGCGACGATGGCCACCGCGGCCTCGGGCGCGAGCCGCTTGTCCCGGTCGAGCCGGGTGCGCAGGTCGGTGCCGCGGACGAGGTCCATGACGAGTGCGAGGTCGTTGCCGTCCACGACCAGGTCGCGGACGGAGACGACGTTCGGGTGCTCGAGCCCGAGCAGTGCCGTGCGCTCCTGCACGAACCGCCCGACGAGCTCCTGGTCGGACGCGAGGTCCTCGCGCAGCAGCTTGACGGCGACGGGCCCCTCGGGCCCCTCGCCCAGCCACACCGTGCCGGCGCTGCCCCGCCCCAGGATCTGGTTGGCGGTGTACCGGCTGCCGATCTTCCGTGCCAAGGCTGCTCCTACAGACGCGTGTTGCCGATAAAACTACGCGTCCGACGAGCCCACCTTCACCGTGGAGGCCGAAATCACCCACCAGGTGTCGACAAATCTCCAGAGTCGCCGCGGGAACGGCTACTGCCCGGACGAACCGCCGCCCAGATCGCCGATCCACCCGGAGACCGTGCTGATCATGTCGCCGATCTGGTCCCAGTAGCTCTTGCCCGTGCCGATCCAGTCCTGGAGCGGGCTCAGCTCCCAGATCAGCCAGCCCGCGACGAAGAGGATGACGACCGTGAACAGGCACCCCTTGAGGCAGCCGAGTCCCGGGATCCGCATCGGGTTGGAGCTGCGCTGCCGCGGCTGCCGGGGCTCACGCTGGGGCTGCTGCGGTTGCTGGGGCGGCGCGTACCGCTGCGGCTGTGGCTGGGGCGGCGGAGGCGGGGCGTAGCGCTGCGGCTGCTGTTGCTGCTGCGGATGACCGCCGTAACCCTGCTGCGGCTGCTGGCCGCCGTAGCCCTGCTGGGGCTGCGGGCGCTGCTGGCGCTGCGGCGGCTGCTGCGGGCGCTGGACCTGCCGCTGGGGGCGGCGGCGCAGCGGGTCCTCATTGGGGTCGAGGTACTGGACCTGGGTCTGTTCGTTGCGGTCGCGGGCCGCGCGCAGCTGGTTCTGCCACGGGTGCGGGTCCTCGGGGCCGCCCTGTCCCTGCTGGCCCGGCTGGCCGGGCGGCACCGGCGGCAGCACGGCCGTCGGGTCGGCGGCGCCGCGGTTCGGGAGGACGGCGGTGGGGTCGGCGGCGCCCATGTGCGGCAGGACGTTGGTCGCGGCGTTCGGGTCGAACGCGCCCGCGCCGTGCGGCAGCACCTGGGTGGGGTCGGCGGAGCCCGGTACGGCCGCGGGGGCCGGGTCGGGCGCGAGGAGGGCCCCGACGTTCTCGGCGGCGGCGATCTGCGCGGAGTTCGCGTGCACGCCGACGCCCGCGGCGACGACCCGCAGGCCGCGCGCGAGGTTCTCGGCGCTGGGCCGGTCGTCCGGGTTCTTGCGCAGACAGCGCTCTATGACCGTCCACAGCGGCTCGGGAACCGTGGAGGGGCGGCGGGGTTCGGCGCTGAGGTGCTGGTGGAGGACTTCGAGTGCGGAGCCGCCGGAGAACGGCGGACGGCCGGTGACCAGTTCGTACAGCAGGATGCCGGCGCCGTAGATGTCGACGGCGGAGGTCTGCGGGCGGCCCTCGGCGGACTCGGGGGCGACGTACGCGGGCGTGCCGACGAACTCGTGGGTGCGGGTCAGGCCCGGGGAGTCGGCGAGGCGCGCGATGCCGAAGTCGGTGAGCAGCGGATGCATCTGGCCGCCGTCCTGCCGCAGCAGGACGTTGGCCGGCTTCAGGTCGCGGTGCACTACGCCGTCGGCGTGGCTGGCGGCGAGCGCGTCGGCGATCTGCGCGGTCATCAGGGCGGCGCCGACTGGGCTGAAGGGGCCGTTCTCGCGCAGGTAGCGGTGCAGGTCGGGGCCCTCGACGAGGTCCATGACCAGGGCGAGCAGATCACCCTCGACGACCAGGTCACGCACCCTGACGATGTTCGGATGGGTCAGCCGGAGCAGGACGGAGCGCTCCCGCAGGAACCGCATCACGATGTCGGGGTCGCTCGCGAGCTCCTCTTTGAGGACCTTGATCGCGACGGTCTCCCCGGGCTGGCCCTGGACGGCCGCCTCGGCGCCCGCGGCCTCCCGCTGCCGGGCGCGCCAGACGGTGCCCGTGGCGCCGCGTCCGAGCGGCTCCTCGAGGAAGTACTTGCTGCCTACCGGCCGCACGTCATGCGCTCCCTGCTTGCTTGCGTATGTTCCGACCCACTGTAGTGCCGCCTCCCGTAGGAGCGGCCTGTCGTCTTTCTGTGCGTCTTACGTACCGGTTCCCGTAGTTGTTCGAAGGAAAGACGCTCGACCCGGTCGGCTGGTTGCCGGAGTCGGACGTGACCGATCTCAAGTGATCGCCCGCGCGGTACTGGTCAGGCACTTTTGGGGGCAGAGCTGACCAATCAAGATCACTTGCCCTCGGGGGGCGGGCGCACTGTCAGTGGCAGGTGCGAGGATGCCTCCAGTACTGGCCGATGTGCTCGTGCGGCGGTGGGGGAAGTCCGCGGTGTGGGGGACCGTGGGGTGACTTCTGCCCCGTTTCGCGGGTGCCCGCGCAGAAGGGACCGCTGACGGCGATGCAGATCCGGCTGACCGTCGTAGACCCGCTGGCCCCGCCCGCGGAGGCGGCCCCCGGCCGTGCCGCGAGCTGCGACGTGCTGGTCACGGCACCCGCCGGCACGGCCCTCGCGGCGATAACGTCCGCGCTGGCCTCCGCGGTCTCCGGCGAGGGCACGCTCACCACCGGAACCGGACAGCCCGCGCTGTACGCCGGTGCCGAGCGCCTCGACGCCCAGCGCTGCACCCTCGGCGAGCCCCCGCTGACCGACGGCGCCGTGCTCTCCCTCGGCGCCCCCACCGACCCCGAGCCGCACCCCGAGGTGGACGACGCGCCCACCCGCCTCGACGTGGTCGCGGGCCCGGACGCGGGCGGGGTCCATCTGCTGCACGGCGGCCGCATCGAGATCGGCCGCTCCGCCGACGCCGACGTCCCGCTCGACGACCCGGACGTCTCCCGGCTGCACTGCGCGGTCACGGTCGCCGCCGACGGCCGGGTCTCGGTCGCCGACCTCGACTCCACCAACGGCACGGTCCTCGACGGCACGCGCGTGGGCACCCGCCCGGTCCGCTTCGCCCCGGGCGCCCTGCTCCGGATCGGCGAGTCCGCCCTCCGGCTGGCCCCGCCCGGCGGCCCCGGCACCCGCCTGCGCACGGCACCGGACGGCGAGGGGCACGTGCGCGTGCCGTCCCCGACGGAGCCCGGCACCGCCCCCCAGGGCCCTTCCGGACCGACCCGGCACGCGTACGGCACGGCGGACCTGACCCCCACCCCGGAACAGCCGGTGGTGCCGGTCCAGGGGCAGGCGCCCCGGATCGAGAGCAGGGGGGCGCGGCCGTACGAGACGCAGGGCGCCGTCTCCCGGCGCCGGGTGTCCGGTGTCGCGGGCGCCGCGGGGCAGGCTTCCGGCGCCGCCCGCGCGGGCGGCGGGGAGACCCACGCGGGGCGCCTCGGGGCGCTCGGATCCGGCGGTACGACGCCCTCCGCCGAGCCTGTCGGCCCCGGCACCCCACCGGACGTGGCCTCCGGCGGCCCGGCCGGCACCGACGAACACGCGCGCGCGGCGGACGCCACGGACGCCCCGGCGGGCAGCCGCCGCAAGGGCACACCGCTGCGGGGCACCGACATCCCGCAGGGCGTACGCAAGCGCGGCGGGCTCGGCGCCTGGGCGCGGCGGCTGACCGGCGGCCGGGGCGAGCAGAGCCCGGCGACCGAGAGCGACATGTACGACGACGAGGCTCCGCACCCGACCCCGGCGCCCGCGACCGTGGCCCTTCAGCAGCCGGAGACCTGGCCGGACCCGTCGGCGCTGCTGCTGACGGCGCTGGGCCCCGGCCCCCGGCTCTGGGAGCGCGGCCCGGACCACCCGGAGGCGCTCACGGTGCGGCTCGGCACGGCGGACCGGACGGCGCCCGACGGTTCGGGACTGCTGCCCGCGGTGCCGGTGACCGCCGATCTGCGCGAGGTGGGGGCGCTGGGGCTGGCGGGCCCGCGCGCGCGGCTGGCGGGGCTGGCCCGCGCGGTGGTGGCCCAGCTCGCCGCCCTGCACTCCCCCGACACCCTCGAGCTGGTCCTGCTCAGCGCGGACCGCTCCCGCCCGCTCGAGGAGCGCACCGCCGAATGGTCCTGGCTGGGCTGGCTCCCCCATCTGCGCCCGGGGCACGGCCAGGACTGCCGACTGCTGCTCGCCTACGACCGGGAGCAGGCGACGGCCCGCACGGAGGAGCTCCTGCGGCGGCTGGAGGAGACACCGCAGCCGACGGGGTCCGCCCTGGCACAGGCCCAGGCCGCGAACCAGGCCCGGCGCCCCTCCTGGGCGCGCGACGACGACGCCGGCGACAAGGCGCCCGCCTTCGAAGGGCCGTACACCGTCCTCCTCGTGGACGGTGACCCCGGTGGCGCCGATGTGCGTGAGGCCGTCGCGCGGCTGGCGCTGGAGGGGCCGCGGGCCGGGATACACGTGGTGTGTCTCGCCGAGACCCCGCCCGCTTCGCCCGCGTCGCCGGTGACGGAGACCTACGAGACGGCGTGCGCGGCGTCCCCGTCGTTCCGGGAGTGCGGCGCGGTCGCGCTGCTCAGCGGGGACGTGGCGACGGCGCTGCGGCTGATGCGGGTGGCGCGGGCCGGCACACCAGGCACCCCCGGCCCCGACGGGGCCCTGGCACCCGGCGGCGGCGAAGGCGGCACACCCGATCACCGTCGTTCCGACCATCACCCCGTCGCCGAGACCGCCGCGGGCCACACCACAGGCCCCGTCGGCCACGGCACCGTCGCCGCGGTGGACGCCGTCTCCCCCGCCTGGGCGGAGCGCTTCGCGCGGGCGCTGGCGCCGCTGCGTACGGACGGCGCCGGTGGCGAGCGGCAGGCGCGGGTGTCGGCGCCGTTGCCCCAGCTGGCGCGGTTGCTGGACGAGTTGGGGCTGGCGCGGGCCACCCCGGCGTCGCTGATGACCCGTTGGGCGGACGCGGCGGACGACACGGAGGCGCTCGGCGGACGGGCCTGGGCCGTGCTCGGCGCCGGGCCGCGCGGGCCGGTCTGCGCGGACCTCGTGGCCGACGGCCCGCACCTGCTGATCGAGGGCCCCGCGGGCAGCGGCCGCACGGAACTGCTGCGGGCGGTCGTCGCCTCGCTGGCCGCCGCCGAGCGACCCGACCGGCTGAGCATCGTCCTGATGGACGGCCGGGACAGCGTGGGCACGGGCGGCGGCGGTCACGGCGAGGGCCTGCGGGTCTGTACGGACGTACCGCATGTCACGACCCATCTCGCCGCCAACGACCCGGTGCGGATGCGGGAGTTCGCCCAGTCGCTGAGCGCCGAGCTGAAGCGCCGCGGTGAGCTGCTGGGCCGTTCCGACTTCGCCGAGTGGCACACCGGGCGGGAGCTGTCGGGCCGTATGGTCGCGCAGCGCGGCGCCTCCGGCGGGGCCGGTGACCTGGACGCCCCGCCCAGCTCCACGATCCGGCTGCGCCCCGGGGCGGCCCGTCAGCAGGCGGAGTCGGCACCGCCGCTGCCCCGTCTCGTGGTGGTCGTCGACGACCTGGACGCCCTGGTCTCTCCCGCGCTGGGCTCGCCCGGGCGGCCCTCGGCGGGCTCGGTGATGCGGGCGCTGGAGGCGGTGGCGCGGGAGGGCGAGCGGCTCGGCGTGCACCTGGTGGCCGCGGCGGCCTCCGGGGGGCGTACGGCGGAGTCGGAACCGGCTCGCCGGGCGGCGCTGCGGGTCACGCTGGACGCCCCGGCCCCCGGCCCGGACGAACCGGCGCCCGGCCGTGGCCGGCTGTCCTGGGCGGACGGCCGTACGACCGCCTTCCAGGGCGGCCGGGTGACGGGACGCATCCCGCGCACCGCGACCCTGCGTCCGACCGTGGTCGCCCTGGACTGGCACCGCATGGGCGACCCGCCGGCCCGCCGTCCCGTACGGGAGTTGGGCAACGGGCCGACGGACCTGGCGCTGCTGGCGAGCGCGCTGGAGCGGGCCGCGCGGGAGGTCGCGGCGACCGAGGTGCCGTCGCTGCTGTAAATGCGGCGAACGGGGGCTGTCCCGTTACGACGGGGTCACGATCCCCCGGTTGACACCGCACGCGGTCTTGCCGACCCCATGCCCCCGGCGTAGACCAGAGCCCACGGGACAGCGGTCGACGTTCGACGACGAACGAAGAACGGGGCAGTGATGCGCAGCACGAGCAGCACCTACCGGACACGCATGGCCACGGCGACAGCCGCCCTTCTCGCGGGAGCCCTCGCGCTCACCGCGTGCGGCGGCGATGACGACGACGGCGGAGGAGACGGGGGCGGAGGCGGCACGGAGACCGCCGGCACCTCTGTCACGCTCCCCAAGCTCGACGGCCAGACCCTGGAGGTCGCCGCCGTCTGGACCGGAGCCGAACAGGAGAACTTCACCAAGGTCCTCGACGAGTTCACCAAGCGCACCGGCGCCAAGGTCAAGTTCGTACCGACGGGCAACAACACCTCCACCTTCCTCGGCGCCAAGATCGACGGCGGTCAGCCTCCGGACGTGGCGTTCCTGCCGCAGGTCGGTGTGTTGCACCAGTTCGCGGAGAAGAACTGGCTCAAGCCCCTGGGTGCGGAAGCAAAGGCACAGTTGGACAAGAACTTCTCCCAGGGCTGGCGTGACCTCGGGGCGGTCGACGGGAAGCAGTACGGCGTCTACGCGAAGGCCGCCAACAAGTCCCTGATCTGGTACAACACCGCGGCCTTCGAAGCGGCCGGGATCACCGAGACGCCCAAGACGTGGAAGGAGTTCATCTCCACCGCGCAGACGCTGTCCGACGCCGGTTCGCCGGCCGTGTCGATCGGCGGCGCGGACGGCTGGACGCTCACCGACTGGTTCGAGAACGTCTATCTGTCCCAGGCGGGGCCGGAGAAGTACGACCAGCTGGCCAAGCACGAGATCAAGTGGACGGACCCCTCGGTCAAGCAGGCCCTCACCACGCTCGCCGAACTGTGGGGCAAGGACGAGCTGCTCGCGGGCGGCCGCAAGGGCGCGCTGGACACGGAGTTCCCGAAGTCGGTCACCCAGGCCTTCACCGGTGACACCCCGGCCGCGATGGTCTTCGAGGGCGACTTCGTGACCGCGAACATCAACGCCGACACCAAGGCGAAGGTGGGCACGGACGCCAAGGTCTTCCCGTTCCCGGCGGTGGGCAGCGACTCCCCCGTGGTCAGCGGCGGTGACGTGGCCGTGGCGCTGAAGGACAGCAAGGGCGCCCAGGCGCTGCTGACCTTCCTCGCCTCGACCGACGGGGCCGAGGTCTGGGCGGCGCAGGGCGGCATCCTCTCCCCCAACAAGGAGATGGACCAGAGCACCTACAAGGACGACGTGACCCGGCAGATCGCCAAGGCGCTCATCGACGCGGGCGACGACTTCCGGTTCGACATGTCCGACCAGGCTCCGGCGGCGTTCGGCGGCACGCAGGGCACCGGCGAGTGGAAGGACCTCCAGGACTTCCTCGCCGACCCGAGCGATGTGGCGGGCGCCCAGCGGAAGCTGGAGGCCAGCGCGGCCAAGGCCTACGGCGCCGGCTGACCGATGGCCTCCGTGGCGAACTCGACGGAGGGCGCCGGCGCCACGCCGACGCCCTCCGTCTCTCCGCGCGTGAGCGTGACGAGGACCCGGTTGTGGGTGGCGGTGCTGTTCCTGCTGCCCGCGCTGGTCCTTCTCGGCGCGCTCGTGGTCTACCCGATCGGGTACTCGGTCTGGCGCAGCCTCTACGACGCCGGCGGCTCGAACTTCGTGGGCCTGGACAACTACGGCGACATCTTCAGCAACGACGCCACGCTCACCGCCGTCAAGAACACCGCGATCTGGGTCGCGGTCGCCCCGGCCCTGGTCACCGCGCTGGGTCTGATCTTCGCGGTGCTGACCGAACGGGTGCGCTGGGGCACGGCGTTCAAGCTGCTCGTCTTCATGCCAATGGCGATCTCCATGCTCGCCGCCGGCATCATCTTCCGGTTGGTGTACTCGGCCGACCCGGACCAGGGGGTCGCCAACGCGGTGGTGACGAGCGTGCACGACACGTTCGTCGACTCCTCGGTCTATCCCAAGGCCCGGCCGAACGCGGCGGTGAGCGACCTCAAGGCCTCCGGCGACGGCTCGTTCACCTCGACCGGCACCGTGCGGGCGGGCACGCCGGCGCTGCTCCCGCTCGTCGGCATCGCGCCCAACAAGCTCCCCGGCAGCCCCGAGAACGCCAAGGCCGCGACCGGCGCCGGCGTCACCGGCACCGTCTGGCTGGACTTCAAGCTGGGCGGCGGCGGCACGAAGGGCCAGATCGACGCCGGCGAGAAGGCGCTGGAGGGCGTCAAGATCGAGGCCGTGAAGGACGGCGAGGTGGTCGCCTCCACCAAGAGCGGCGCCGACGGCACCTTCAATCTGCCCGGCGAGGCCGACGGGGCCCAACTGAGGCTGCCCGGCTCGAACTTCGCGGCGCCCTACAACGGCATCGACTGGCTCGGCCCGACCCTGATCACCCCGGCGATCATCGGCGCGTACGTCTGGATGTGGGCGGGGTTCGCGATGATCCTGATCGCGGCCGGCCTCGCCGGGGTGGACCGCAACCTCCTGGAGGCGGCCCGGGTCGACGGCGCCAACGAGTGGCAGGTGTTCAGGAAGATCACGGTGCCCATGCTGGCGCCGGTCCTGGTCGTCGTACTCGTCACGCTGATGATCAACGTGATGAAGATCTTCGACCTGGTCTACATCATCGCGCCACAGCCCAGTCAGGACGATGCCAACGTGCTGGCGCTGCAACTGTTCCAGTCGTCGTTCGGCGGCGGCGCGAGCTACGGCGTCGGCAGCGCGATCGGCGTCATCCTGCTGTTGCTGGTGCTGCCGGTGATGTGGGTCAACCTCCGTCGGCTGCGGAAGGAGCGTGAGCGGTGAGCGCTCTCGACACGACCGTGCGCGCCAAGCGCTCGCTCGCCGCCCGGGTGGCGAGCGGGGCGGCCGGCGGCGCGATGCGGATCTTCCTGATCGTCATCGCGCTGGTGTGGCTGGTGCCGACGTTCGGGCTGCTGGTCTCGTCGTTCCGCGACCCGACCGACATCGCCACCTCGGGCTGGTGGAAGGTGTTCAGCTCGCCGGGCCAACTGACCGCGAACAGCTACGAGACGATCCTCAAGAACGACGCGATCACCGACTCCCTGTTCAACACCGTCTGGATCACGGTCCCCGCGACCCTGCTGGTGGTGATCATCGGCGCGATGGCGGGATACGCCTTCGCGTGGATGGACTTCAAGGGCCGCGACTGGTGGTTCATGGTCGTGGTGGGGCTGCTCGTGGTGCCGGTGCAGATCGCGCTGATCCCGCTGACCTTCCTCTTCCGGGACATCGGGATCTTCGGTGACATCAGCGCCGTGATCCTCTTCCATGTCGCCTTCGGACTGCCGTTCGCGATCTTCCTGTTGCGCAACTTCTTCGCGGAGATCCCCCGTGAACTCCTGGAGGCGGCGCGCCTGGACGGGGCCGGCGAGGCCCGGCTGTTCCTGACGGTGGTGATGCCGCTGGCCGCGCCCGCGCTGGCCTCGCTGGGCATCTTCCAGTTCCTGTGGGTGTGGAACGACATGCTGGTGGCGCTGGTGTTCTCCAACTCCGAGTCGCAGCCGCTGACGGTCGCCCTGCAACAGCAGGTACGGCAGTTCGGCAGCAACATCGAGATCCTGGCGACCGGTGCCTTCATCTCGATGGTGATCCCGCTGGCCGTGTTCTTCGCGTTCCAGCGGCAGTTCGTGTCCGGGGTGATGGCGGGCGCGGTGAAGTAGCCCGTACGACAGCGCGATCGAAGGGGCGGGCCGCGACCGGTCCGCCCCTTCACGTTCGCGCGAAATCCCCCGTATGCCGCACACCACGTAACCAAGTCGCGTCGAGGGCAGTTCCCGGGCATGGCCTACCGCCCGCGCCGACTCTTGGATGTGCCTTGCCCAGGTTCACTGTCATCGTCCCCGCGTACAAGGTTCAGGCGTATCTGCACGAGTGCCTGGAATCGGTGCTCTCCCAGTCGTATCCGGATCTGGAGCTGATCGCCGTCGACGACTGCTCGCCGGACGCCTGCGGGGCGATCGTCGAGGAGTTCGCGGCCCGCGACCCGCGTGTCCGGCCGGTGCGCCTGGCCGAGAACCAGGGCCCGGGCGGCGCCCGCAACGCCGGTCTGGCGGCGGCGACCGGCGACTACCTGGTCTTCCTGGACGGCGACGACACCCTCACCCCGGACGCGCTGCGGGCGATCGCCGACCGGCTGAAGGAGACCGGCGACCCGGACGTCCTGGTCTACGACCACGCGCTCACCGACTGGACCGGCGAGGCGATCCGCGACGGCCTCGCCGCGCAGCTCACCGAGCAGGGCCCGGCACCGTTCCGCCTGGAGGACCGCCCGGGGCTGCTGCGGGTGACGACGGCGGCCTGGAACAAGGCGTACCGCCGGGAGTTCATGGCGGACGCGCGCTTCTCCTTCCCGCCCGGCTGGTACGAGGACACGCCCTGGACGTACCCGGCCCTGATGGCGGCGCAGACCCTCGCGACCCTGGACCGGGTGTGCGTCCACCACCGCAGGCGCCGCCAGGGCGACATCCTCGGCACCACCAGCCGCCGCCACTTCGACGTCTTCGACCAGTACGACAGGGTCTTCGCGTACGTCGACCAGCACCCCGAACTCGCCCGTTGGCGCCCGGCGTTGTTCCGCCGCATGATCGAGCATCTGTCGGCGGTGTTCACCGAGCGGCACCGGCTGCCGCGTGCCACCCGCGCCGAGTTCCTGCTCAAGTCCCGCGCCCACTACCGCCGTTACCGCACCCCGGGGCACCCCGTCCCGCTCCGCTCCCGGCTCCGCCACACCCTGGTCCGCCTGGGCCTGCACCGCACCTACCGGGCCCTGGAGTTGGCCAAGCGGCTGGGCCGGTGGACCACCCGCCGTACGACCCGACTCACCCGGGCCGTGCGCGCCGCGGCCCTCCGGCTCCACTACCGCATCCAGCGCCGCCTCCCGCTGCGCGAGGACCACGCCGTGTTCGCCGCGTACGGGAACCGCGGCCACAGCTGCAACCCGGGCGCCCTGGAGCAGGCGTTCCGCACCCACGCCCCGCACATCCGCACGGCGTGGATCGCCGACGCCGAGCACCACCACACGATCCCGACCGCGGCCCGCCGGCTGCGCCCCGGTTCGGCCGCCTACTGGACGGCGCTGGCCCGCTCCAAGTACCTGGTGAACAACACCGACTTCGACCGCCGTCTGGTCAAGCGCACCGGCCAGGTCCTCGTCCAGACCCAACACGGCACGCCCCTCAAGCACATGGGCCTGGACCTCCAGGAACGCCCGGCGGCCGCCCGCGACATGGACTTCACCGCCCTCCTCGACGGCGTCGACAAGTGGGACTACCTGCTGTCCGCCAACCGCCACACCACCCTGACCTGGGAGCGGGTCTACCCGGGCACGTACGCCACGCTGGAGTACGGCTACCCCCGCAACGACGTGTTCCAGCAGGCGACTTCGCAGGACGTGCGCCGGCTGCGCGAGTCGCTCGGCATCCCGGAGGGCACGGTCGCGATCCTGTACGCGCCCACCCACCGCGACTACCGCCGCACCCAGCGCCCCTCCCTCGACCTGGACCGCGTCCTGCGCCGCCTCGGCCCCCGCTTCGTCGTCCTGGCCCGCGCCCACCACGGCCACGGCGGCCCGCTCGCGACGAGCACCGGCCGGATCATCGACGTCAGCGACCACCCGAGCGTGGAGTCCCTGTGCCTCGCCTCGGACGCCCTGGTGACGGACTACTCGTCCCTGATGTTCGACTACGCGAACCTGGACCGGCCCATCGTGGTCCACGCCGACGACCGGGAAGCGTACGAGGCGGCCCGCGGCACCTACTTCGACCTGCGCGCCTTCCCGCCCGGCGCGGTCGCGCGCAGCGAGGACGAGCTGACCGACATCTTCGCCAGCGGCCACTGGCGCGGCTCCCGCTCCACCCAGCTGCGCTCGGCGTTCCGCGAGCGGTTCTGCCCCTACGACGACGGTCGCGCCGCCGAGCGGGTGGTACGCCGGGTGGTGCTGGGCGACACCGACCCCGCGCCGTTCCTGCCGCTCGCCGAGCGCTACCCCGTACCGTCCGCGGCGGCCGCCCTGGAGCAGCAGCCGGCCCTGGAGCGGCAGCCGAGCGTGGTCCCGCGGCCCGCGGCACCGCCGGTCGTCACCGAAACCGTCTAACACCGTTCCCACCCAGGGGAGTTCGCATGCCGTCCGCCAACACCTCGGGGCCCACCCCGACCCGGCCGCACACCTGGCGACCGTCGGGCCGCCCCGGTCGCTGACCCGCGCGGACGCCGAGACACGCGCGGCCGCCCGCACAGGTGCGGGCGGCCGAGGAGAGCGTCGCCGGGGCGGTCGGTGACTACTCGATGACGAGCTCGACCTCTATGTTGCCGCGGGTGGCGTTGGAGTAGGGGCAGACCTGGTGGGCGGTCTCGACGAGCTTGCGGCCGGTCTCCGCGTCCACGGTGTCGGGGAGCTCGACACGGAGCACGACGGAGAGGCCGAAGCCCTCGCCCTGCTTGTGGATGCTGACCTCGCCGGTGACGGAGGCGTCGCTGACGTCGACCTTGGCCTGGCGGCCGACGAGACCGAGGGCGCTGCCGAAACAGGCGGCGTAGCCGGCGGCGAACAGCTGCTCCGGGTTGGTGCCCTGACCGTTGCCGCCCAGCGCGGCCGGCGGGGCCAGCTGGAGGTCGATCTGGCCGTCGTTGCTGACGGCGCGACCGTCGCGGCCGTGGGTGGCGGTGGCGACAGCGGTGTAGAGCGCGCTCATGGGGTCCATCCCTCTCAGGAGAGTCAACGGGGGGGGGTGGCCGGCCCATTACATTCGGTCCGGGCCCTCTCACGACCACAAGTAGAGCACACAATTCAATTGCGCACAACTGAATGACGGACAAGCGCTACCCTGGAGACATGACGACGCCACCACCCGCCACCGACTGGCTCCGCCTGGACCAGCAGATCTGCTTCTCCCTGAACGCCGCCTCACGCGCCTTCGGCGGCGTCTACCGCGTGATCCTCAAGGACCTCGGGCTCACCTATCCGCAGTACCTGGTGATGCTGGTGCTGTGGGAACACGGCGACCTGCCCGTCAAGAAACTCGGCGAACACCTCCGCCTCGACTCCGGCACGCTCTCCCCGCTGCTCAAGCGCCTGGAGTCGGGCGGCCTGGTCCGTCGCGAGCGCAGCGTCCGTGACGAGCGGTCCGTGGAGGTCCGGCTCACCGAGGAGGGCGTCGCGCTGCGCGAGCGGGCGCTGGAGGTGCCGCGCCGGATCGTCGCGGCGACCAGCCTCGACGTGGACGGGATCCGCGAGCTGCGGGCCCGGCTGGACGAACTGACCTCGGCACTGGACTCGGCCCAGCTGGAGGAGCAGGCCTGAGGTGGCGGTGGCGCCGACGGTGTGGCGCCAGTGGTGAGGCGTGGCGCCCGCACGCGCGAGTGAACGGGAGTGAACCGGGGGCGGCTTCCGACCGTCTTCCGGGCCGAGCGCCACCCTCTGCGATTCCGGAACACGCCCTCCATGGACCCTCACACCCCCCAGGCCTGTGTCGTCGTGACCGGCTACGACAACGCCCCGCGCGTGAGAGCCACCGTGCGCTCGGTGCTCGCCCAGGGTGCCGCCGTCCGCGAGGTCCTGGTCGTGGACGACTGCTCGACGGACGGCAGCGGGGAGCGGCTGGCCCGCCTCACCTCCGTCGATCCACGCGTGCGCGTGCTGCGTCGCCGGTGGCACAGCGGCGGCCGCGGCAGCCCGCGCAACACCGGTCTCGACCGGGTGACATCGCCGTACGTGATGTTCCAGGACGGCGGCGACCTCCTGCTGCCGGGCGCACTGGACGCACTCCTGGGGGCGCGCTCGGAGATCGCGAGCGGGTTGTGCGCGCTTCCCGCCCGGCGCCCGCTCCTGGTCCACGACACCGCCTGCGGCAACAAGCTCTACCGCACCGACTTCCTGCGCACGAACGGCATCCGCTTCCCCGAGGGTCGCTTCCCCCACGAGGACGTCGTCTTCCACGCGCGCGTGCTGGCCGCGAGCCCCGACATCGTGCTCGTACGGACGCGGGTGTCCGTGCGGCGCACCCGGCAGCCCGCCGACGCGCGGGCGCTGACGGAGGCGTACCGGCTGGCGTACGACATCCTGCGGGCCGCCGGCCGGGAGGAGCTGGCGATGGCGGTGCGCGAGGCGCACGACACGCAATCGGCACCACACGTGACTCCGCACTCACGCAGAGTCGTCGAAGTTGTCCGCGACAGCCTCCGGCGCCTGCTTCACTGATAGCCGGACTGACGAGGGGACGGCCGCACATGACCTGGCTGATCACCGGCGGCGCCGGCTACATCGGGGCGCACGTCGTACGCGCGATGACCGACGCGGGCGAGCGCGCGGTGGTGTACGACGATCTGTCGACGGGGATCGCCGAGCGGGTACCGGAGGGGGTGCCGCTGGTCGTGGGCTCCACCCTGGACGCGGAGCGCGTGGCGCGCGCCCTCGCCGACCACGCCGTCACCGGGGTCGTGCATCTGGCGGCGAAGAAGCAGGTGGGCGAGTCGGTCGACCGGCCACTGCACTACTACCGGGAGAACGTGGAGGGCTTGCGCGTCCTCCTGGAACAGGTCACCGAGGCGGGCGTCGCCTCCTTCGTCTTCTCCTCCTCGGCGGCGGTGTACGGCATGCCGGACGTGGAGCTGGTCACGGAGGAGACACCGTGCGTGCCCATGTCGCCGTACGGCGAGACGAAGCTGGCCGGTGAGTGGCTGGTCCGCGCGACGGGCCGCGCGACGGGCCTGGCGACGGCATCGCTCCGCTACTTCAACGTGGCGGGCGCGGCGAGCCCCGAGCTCGCGGACACCGGCGTCTACAACCTGATCCCCATGGTCTTCGAGAAGCTCACGGAGAACGCGCCCCCGCGCATCTTCGGCGACGACTACGCCACCCCGGACGGCACCTGCGTCCGCGACTACATCCACGTGGTCGACCTCGCCGAGGCCCACGTGGCCACGGCCCGCGCCCTGCACGCCTCCCCCGGCCGCGACCTCACTCTCAACATCGGCCGCGGCGAGGGCGTTTCGGTACGCGAGATGATCGACCGCATCAACGCCGTGACCGGCCACGACCGCCCCCCGACCACCACCCCCCGCCGCCCCGGCGACCCCGCCCGGGTCGTCGCCTCCGCCGACCGCATCACCACCGAACTCGGCTGGAAGTCCAGACACGACGTCCAGGACATGATCACCTCGGCCTGGCAGGGCTGGGTACGCCTGCATCCGGAGGCGGCACGGGGGTAGGGCTTGGTGCGGGGGGGGGCAAGGCCCGGTGTGGGGCGGTCGGTTGTGGGCTCTGGTCGTGGCCTAGCCTGCCCCGATGACCGTACCCACCTCGCGCGCCCTGGGCGCGGTGCTCGGCTCCGCCGTCGGCGACGCGCTGGGCGCGCCCTTCGAGTTCGGCCCCGAGGGCGCCTTCTCGGCGCGCTTCCCGCACCCCGGACAGGGCGGCGAGATGTGCGGGGGCGGCGGCTGGGACCCGGGCGAGGCCACCGACGACACGCAGATGGCCGTACTGGTCGCGGAGTCCGTCCTGGCGCACGACGGCCTCGAACTCCCCGACGTCTTCGACCGCTTCCGGCGCTGGGCCGCCGCCGACCCCAAGGACATCGGGCTCCAGACCGAGGCCGTCCTGACCGGCGGCGACCCGTGGGACCTCGCCGCGGCCCTGCACTTCCAGACCAGCCAACGGGCGGCGGGGAACGGCGCGTTGATGCGGGCGGCGCCGTCGGCGGTGTACTTCGCGCCCACCGGCCGCGACGCCACCATGGACGCCGCCCGCCGCCTCTCCGCCCTCACCCACGGCGATGGGGCGGCCTGGGAGGGCACCGCGATCCTCCACGAGCTGATCCGGGTCGCCCTCACCGGCGCCGACCCGCTGACCGCCGTGCCGGACACCCTCACCGCCGTCCACCCCGACCATCGCGCCCGCTACGCCACGGTCCTGGCCCCCGACTGGCACCCGGACCGGGCAACCGAGTTCAACGGCGCCGTCTGGCCCTGCCTCGGCTCGGCCGTCTGGGCGCTGCGCACCACCTCCTCCTACGAGGAAGCGGTGCGCGCCGCGATCGACCTCGGCGGCGACACGGACACCGTGGCCGCGGTCACCGGCGGCCTCGCGGGGGCCGTGTACGGCGTCGAGGACATCCCCGACCGGTGGACCGAGCCCCTGCACGTCCCGCTCCCCGGCTTCGGCGAACGGGTCCTGCGCACACCCGAACTGACCGAGCTCACCCGGCGGTTGTGCAACTGAGGCCTACGGCGCGCCCCGCGAGTGGCGGCGGCTGCGGGACGTGCCGTTGCTCGGGCCGCTGCCCGGTTACGGCTACAGCGCCTTGAGCCCCGCCGCGGTCGCTCGCGCGAGCGCCGCCAGGTAGCCCTTCGGCAGCTTCGGGCTCCGGATCACCACGGATCGCCAGTACAGCGGCCCGGAGATCAGGTCGAGCGCCAGTTCGTCGTCGAGGCCCGCCCGGACCTCCCCGCGCTGCTCCGCCGCCACAAGGATCTTGCTGGCGACCCCCTCCTGCCCGTCCCGCAACGCCTTCTGCACCGCTTCGGCGATCTCGGGGTTACGGGCCGCCTCCGCCTGGAGGTCCGGCAGGATCTGCGAGGCCACGGGATGGCGCAGCGCCCGGGACGTCACCTCGTACAGCAGCCGCAGGTCGCTCTCCAGCGCGCCGGTGTCGGGCGCGGGCAGCCCCTGCACGGCGAGCGCCGACACCACGTCGAGGACCAGGTGGAGTTTGGAGCGCCAGCGGCGGTAGACCGCGGTCTTGCCGACGCCCGCCCGGCGCGCGATCCCCTCGATGGACATCCGCGCGTAACCGACGGCCGCGAGCTCCTCGAAGACGGCCGCCCGGATGGCCTCCGTCACATCCTCCCGGAGCACGGCGGCTCCGGCGGGGGCCCGGCGGCGCGGACGGGTCTTCGGCTCGTCGGCGTTCGTCGTCATACGGGTCAGCATAGGGCGTTACGACGATACGGTCCCGTCCCCACGCTGCGCGTCACGACGAAACGGTTGCGTTCCGACGCCCATTCGGCCTACGCTCACGTTGCGACGATACGGTCCCGTCCCGACGTAAGAGAACGTGAAGAGAAGCGTAAGGAAACGCCGGACGACGGGCACCCCGCCGCACGCACCCCCACCCCCTGAGCGAAAGCAGCGGATGTGAGCCAGGTCCTCAACGCGCCGCCTCCGGCGACGACCACCCCCGCTCCCGCCGAAGGCGACCTCGCGGCCCTCGCCGCCCGCCACGGCCTCTCGGTCAGCGGTGCCCGCCCGACCCTGTCCGAGTACGTCCGCCAGCTGTGGGCCCGGCGTCACTTCATCACCGCGTTCTCGACCGCCAAGCTCACCGCCCAGTACAGCCAGGCGAAGCTCGGCCAGATCTGGCAGGTGATGAACCCGCTGCTGAACGCGGCGGTGTACTTCTTCATCTTCGGCGTGCTGCTGGGCACCAAGAAGGGCGTGCCGGACTACATCCCGTTCCTGGTCACGGGCGTGTTCATCTGGACCTTCACGCAGAGCTCGATCCTCGCGGGCACCCGCGCCATCTCCGGAAACCTCGGCCTGGTCCGCGCCCTGCACTTCCCCCGGGCCGCGCTGCCGATCTCCTTCTGCCTCCAGCAGCTCCAGCAGCTGCTGTTCTCGATGGCCGCCCTGGTCGTGATCCTGCTCTGCTTCGGCGTACCGGTCTCGGCGTCCTGGCTGCTGGCGATCCCGGCGCTGGTCCTCCAGTTCGTCTTCAACGCCGGTGTCTCGATGGTGATGGCCCGGCTCGGCGCCAAGACGCCGGACATCGCCCAGCTGATGCCGTTCGTGCTGCGCACGTGGATGTACGTGTCCGGCGTGATGTGGAGCATCGACCACCTGCTCAGCAAGCACAACGACCTGCCGTCCTGGGTCGGCCCGGTCCTCCAGGCCAACCCGGCCGCCGTCTACATCGACCTGATGCGGTACGCCCTGATCGACAGCTTCCACTCCAGCCAGCTGCCGCACCACGTGTGGGCGATCGCGGCCGGCTGGGCACTGCTCGCCGGAGTCGGCGGATTCATCTACTTCTGGAAGGCTGAGGAGACGTACGGCCGTGGCTGAGAACACCAACGAGAACGTCCCGACCGTCGTCGCCGACAACGTCGACATCGTCTACCGCGTCAACGGCACCGGCGCCGGCCGCGGCTCCGCGACCGCCGCCCTCAACCGCATCATGCGCCGCAAGCAGACCGAGAAGGCGTCGGGTGTGCGCAAGGTGCACGCCGTGAAGAAGGTCTCCTTCGTCGCCTACCGCGGTGAGGCGATCGGTCTGATCGGCACCAACGGCTCCGGCAAGTCGACCCTGCTCAAGGCGGTCGCCGGTCTGCTGCCGGTGGAGAACGGCGCCATCTACACCGACGGCCAGCCCTCCCTCCTCGGCGTCAACGCGGCGCTGATGGGCGACCTGACCGGCGAGCGCAACGTCTACCTCGGCGGCCTCGCGATGGGCATGTCCCGCGAGCAGGTCAAGGAGCGCTACCAGGAGATCGTCGACTTCTCCGGCATCAACGAGAAGGGCGACTTCATCACCCTGCCCATGCGCACGTACTCCTCCGGCATGGGCGCCCGGCTCCGCTTCTCCATCGCCGCCGCCAAGGACCACGACGTCCTCCTCATCGACGAGGCCCTCGCCACCGGCGACCGGTCCTTCCAGAAGCGTTCCGAGCAGCGCATCCGCGAGCTGCGCAAGCACGCGGGCACGGTGTTCCTGGTCAGCCACAACAACAAGTCGATCCGCGACACCTGCGACCGGGTCCTGTGGCTGGAGCGCGGCGAACTGCGCATGGACGGACCCACCGAGGACGTCCTGAAGGAGTACGAGGCCTTCACCGGCGACAAGACCACGAAGCCGAAGCCCAAACCGAAACCGAAGGTCGCCGTCTAGGGCCCTTCGTGCTGGAACACCCAGGTGCGGTAGACCAGGAACCGGAACGCGGACGCCAGCACGATCGACACGGCCTTCACGGCATTCGAATCCAGCGGACCGTGAAGGCCGAGGCCGTGGTAGCCGACGTAGAAGAGCCCGCTCTCCATGGCCACGCCGATCGCGCTGAAGACGAAGAACAGCACGATCTGCTGGTGGGTGCGCGCGTCCCGGTCCCGGTAGGCGAAAAAGCGGAAGCCGAGGTAGTTCGTGCCCATGGCGACGAGGCTGGCGAGCGCCGTCGCCATCATGGCCCGCCATGCGAGGCCGTGCAGCAGCACATTGAAGACGGCGAAGTTCACCAGCACGCCGCTGCCACCGACGGCGCCGAAGTGCACCACTTCGCGGACGCCGACACGCTCCTCGACAAGGTTCACAGTCACGGCACAAGGCTTAGCCGCAAACGGTAAGTCTTCTCCTTCCCTTTGCCTAAGGCAGGCCAAGAAAAGGGCGCCCCGAGCCTTCGCGGCTCGGGGCGCCCTTCTCGTCGTACCGCCTACGAATGCGTGCGCAGCAGGGTGCGCATGGTCCGCATCGCCACCGACAGGTTGGCGAGGTCGAACGTCTCCGAGCCCTGGATCTCCTCCAGGGTCGTGCGCGCCCGGCCCAGGATCGCCGCGTTCTTCTCCTCCCACGCCTTGAAGCGCTGTTCGGGAGTCGAGGTGCCGTTGCCCACCGCGAGGACGTCCGCGGTCAGCGCCGAGTGGGCCGCGTAGAGGTCCTCGCGGATCGAGGCGCGGGCCATGGACTGCCAGCGGTCCGCGCGGGGCAGCTCGATGATGCGGTCCATGAGCTGGGTGATCCGCAGCCGGTCGGCGAGGTCGTAGTAGACCTCGGCGACGTCCAGCGGCTCGCGGCCCATCCGGTCGGCCACCGAGACGATGTCGAGCGTCGGGAAGGCGGAGGAGAACCCGGCCACGCGCGTGGCGAGTTCGTCCGGGACGCCGGCACCGGACAGCTCGTCGTAGATCTGCTGGTACCACTCCAGGTCCGCGCCCTTGAGCAGCTTCGGCAGCTGCGACCAGACCTGCTCGACCCGCTCGCCGAAGAACTCGACGGTCTCGGCGAGCTGGAGCGGCTGCGGCCGGTTGTTGAGCAGCCAGCGCGTGCCGCGCTCGACGAGCCGGCGCGAGTGCAGCCTGATCCGGGTCTGCACGGCGGCCTCGACCTGGTTGTCGAGCGCCTCCACGCCGTCCCAGACCATCGCCGAACGGAAGATCGCACGGGCCGCGGTCTGCGCCCGGACGATCTCCTCCAGGGAGGCACCGGTCTCCTCGCGCAGCCTGTGCAGATAGGTCGTACCGCCGGTGTTGACCGTGTCGTTGACCAGCACGGTCGTGGTGATCTCGCGGCGCAGCGGGTGGTTGTCGATGTGCTCGGCGAACTTCTCGCGCAGCGCGCTCGGGAAGTACGCGTGCAGCAGACCGCGCAGATACGGGTCGTCCGGGAGCGTGGTGTGCAGCAGCTCGTCGGAGACCGTGATCTTGGTGTACGCCAGGAGGACGGCCGTCTCCGGGCCGGTCAGGCCCTGTGCGGCGCCCAGGCGTTCGCGGATCTGGCGGTCGGTGGGCAGGAACTCCAGGGCCCGGTCCAGCAGGCCGGCGCGCACCAGGTGGCGCATGTACCGCTGCTGGGCGTGGAGCATGTCCTTGGACTGGGCGAGCGCGTTGGCGATGGCCGTGTTCTGCGCGTAGTTGTTGCGCAGCACGAGGTGGCCGACCTCGTCGGTCATCTCGGCGAGCTGCTTGTTGCGCTGCTTGACGGTCATGTCGCCGTCCGTGACCAGCCCGTTGAGCAGGATCTTGATGTTCACCTCGTGGTCGGAGGTGTCCACGCCCGCGCTGTTGTCGATGGCGTCGGTGTTGATCTTGCCGCCGGTGAGCGAGAACTCGATCCGGCCGAGCTGGGTCAGACCCAGGTTGCCGCCCTCGCCGACGACCCTGACCCGCAGGTCGGCGCCGTCCACCCGGATCGGGTCGTTGGCCTTGTCGCCGACGTCGGCGTGGGTCTCGCCGGCGGCCTTGACGTACGTGCCGATGCCGCCGTTCCACAGCAGGTCCACCGGCGCCTTGAGGATGGCCTTCATCAGGTCGGCCGGCGTCATCTTGGCGACCTTGCCCTCGATACCGAGTGCCTCGCGGATGTGCGCGTTGACCGGGATCGCCTTGGCGCTACGGGGGAACACGCCGCCGCCGGTGGAGATGAGCTCGGCGTTGTAGTCGGCCCAGCTGGAGCGCGGCAGCTCGAAGACGCGGCGGCGCTCGGCGTAGGAGGTGGCCGCGTCCGGGTTCGGGTCGATGAAGATGTGCCGGTGGTCGAAGGCTGCGACCAGGCGGATGTGCTCGCTGAGCAGCATGCCGTTGCCGAACACGTCACCGGACATGTCGCCGATGCCGACGACCGTGAAGTCCTCGGCCTGCGTGTTCACGCCGAGCTCCTGGAAGTGCCGCTTGACCGACTCCCAGGCGCCGCGCGCGGTGATGCCCATGCCCTTGTGGTCGTAGCCCGCGGAGCCGCCGGAGGCGAAGGCGTCGCCGAGCCAGAAGTTGTACTGCTCGGCGACCCCGTTGGCGATGTCCGAGAAGGTCGCGGTGCCCTTGTCGGCGGCGACGACGAGATAGGTGTCGTCCTCGTCGTGCCGGACGACGTCCGCCGGGGGCACGACCTCGCCGGCGACCATGTTGTCGGTGATGTCGAGCAGCGCCGAGATGAACGTCTTGTAGCTGGCGATGCCCTCGGCCAGCCACGCGTCCCGGTCCACACCCGGGTCCGGCAGCTGCTTGGCGACGAAGCCGCCCTTGGCACCGACGGGCACGATGACGGTGTTCTTCACCATCTGCGCCTTGACCAGACCGAGGATCTCGGTACGGAAGTCCTCGCGCCGGTCGGACCAGCGCAGACCACCACGCGCGACCTTGCCGAAGCGCAGGTGCACACCCTCGACCCGCGGCGAGTACACCCAGATCTCGTACGCCGGACGCGGCGCCGGCAGGTCCGGGATGGCCTGCGGGTCGAACTTCATGGACACGTACGCGTGCGGCTTGCCGCCGAGCGCCTCCTGGAAGAAGTTCGTGCGCAGCGTCGCCTTGATGACGGTCAGGAAGGAACGCAGGATGCGGTCCTCGTCAAGGCTCGCGACCTGGTCGAGCGCGGCGTCGACCTCTTCGAGGAGGGCGTCCACGATCTCGTGCCCGGCGCGCTGCCGGTCGGGCGACATCCGCGCCTCGAACAGGGAGACGAGGAGGCGGGTGGTGTGGACGTTGTTGCGGAGGGTGTCCTCCATGTAGTCCTGCGAGAAGGTGGACCCCGCCTGCCGCAGGTACTTGGCGTACGCCCGCAGCACCATGGCCTGACGCCAGTTCAGCCCGGCGCTCAGCACGAGGGCGTTGAAGCCGTCGTTCTCCGCGAGGCCGGTCCAGGTCGCGGCGAACGCCTCCTGGAAACGCTCGCGGCCGTCGTCGCCCAGGTAGTCCCCGGCGCCGTTCCCCGTGCGGGGCATGCGCAGCCCGAAGTCGTAGATCCAGGCGACGCTGCGGTCCGAGCAGCGCAGCTCGTAGGGCCGCTCGTCCATGACCTCGACGCCTAGCCGGTTGAGGACCGGCAGGACGGCGGAGAGGGTGATCGCGGCGCCCTTGCGGTAGATCTTGAAGCGGCGCTCCTCGGGGGCGGCGCCGACCGGCTCGTACAGGCTCAGCGCGAAGTCGTTCTCCTCGGTGAGCTTCTCGAGGTGGACGAGATCGGCGACCGCGGAGCGCGCGGTGTGGTCGGCCTTGTAGCCCTCGGGGAAGGCGTTGCCGTAGCGGCGCAGCAGCTCGGCGGCGCGCTCCTCGCCGAGTTCGGCGTTGAGCGCGTCGGAGAAACCGTCGGCCCAGGAGCGGGCGGCCTCCACCAGGCGCGCCTCGATGCGCTCCTTGTCGAGGTCGGAGAGCTCCGGCAGCTCGGTGCCCTGCGGGACGCGGACCACGAAGTGCAGCCGGGAGAGGATCGACTCGGTGTTCCAGGCCGTGAAGTCGACGCTGATGCCGCCGAGTTCCTCCTTCAGGATGTCGATGATCCGCAGCCGGACGCCGGTGGTGTACCGGTCGCGCGGGAGGTAGACGAGGGCGGAGTAGTAGCGCCCGTACTCGTCCTGGCGCAGGTAGAGCCGCAGCCGTCGGCGCTCTTGGAGGTACAGGACGCTCGTGACGATCGACTGGAGCTCGTCGACCGGGGTCTGGAAGAGCTCGTCGCGCGGGTAGGTCTCCAGGATCTGGAGCAGGTCGCGCCCGTCGTGGCTGTTGGGCGAGAAGCCGGCGCGCTGGAGCACCTCGGCGACCTTGCGGCGGATGACCGGAACGCGGCGGACGGACTCGGTGTAAGCGGCCGAGGAGAACAGCCCGAGGAAGCGCCGCTCACCGACGACATTGCCCTCGGCGTCGAACTTCTTCACCCCGATGTAGTCCAGGTACGACGGCCGGTGCACGGTCGCCCGGCTGTTGGCCTTGGTCAGCACCAGGAGCTTGTGCTCGCGCGCCTTGGCGCGGGCGTCGGCGGGCAGCCGCTCGAAGGAGGGGCTGACGGGGTGGCTCTCGTCCTCGGCGTGATGCGGGTCGGAGCGCAGGATGCCGAGGCCGGTGCCCGGCACGGCGGCGAGGGAGTCGTCCTCGCGGAGCTGGTACTCGCGGTACCCGAGGAAGGTGAAGTGATCGGCGGCCAGCCAGCGCAGCAGCTCGCGGGCCTCCTCGATCTCCTGCTCGCGCAGGTCGGAGGCGACGGGCTCGGCGGGCAGCTCCTCGGCCATCCGCAGCGCCGCGTCGCGCATCTTCTCCCAGTCCTCGACGGTCTCGCGGACGTCGGACAGGACGCGCAGCAGATCGGCGGTGATCTGCTTCAGGTCCGCGCGGTCGGTCTCGCGGTCGATCTCGACGTGGATCCAGGACTCGGTGTGCCCGTCGTGCGGCAGCTCACCGCTGGGGCGCTGGGTGAGCACCTCGACGAGCTTGCCCGTGAGGTCACGCCGGACGGCGACCTGCGGGTGGATGACGACATGGATGCCGCGTCCCTGCCGGGTCAGCTCGTTGGTGACGGAGTCGACGAGGAAGGGCATGTCGTCGGTGACGACCTCGACGATCGAATGCGTGCAGGCCCAGCCGTTCTCTTCGACGGTGGGCGTGAGCACCCGCACATTGGCCGTTCCCTGCGGCCGGTTCTCGGCCAGCCGGTAGTGCGAGTACGCGGCTCCGAAGACGTCGATCGGGTCGCGATCGGCGAGGTCCTCCGGGGCGGTGTGCAGGTAGTAGCGCTGGAGGAACGCGAGCACGGTCTCCCGGTCAGGAGTGCCCTCGTCCGTCGTCCCGGTCGGTAGGTGCCCCCCGACCGGGCTGTTCTCAGCTACCCGGGCGGCCCTCTCGAGCAGCTCGGCCTTGGCTTCGTCCAGCTTGGTCTGCATTGTCCTCTGGCTCCTGTCGCGCGCCGTTGCGTGACGTAGAAGGAAGTACGGTCTCTTCCCCTGGGACGTGACGCCGTGACGCGGGGTGTCCGGTCTGTTCCGACGCTATGCCGCAAGGTGAGATGAGCGGGGGGTTATCAGCCATTCTCGACGCGCCCGACGGATGTGACGTCGCTCTCCGCGACACCGCTTCCGGGAAGGTGCGCGGCGCTCCGGGGGGCCATGTGCCCCCGCCCCGCCCGCGAGGACCAGCGACTGCCGCCCGGTCACGGATGTGGTCCGTGCTCTCCGGGCGCAGGGCAGGGGCAACAGTGCCCCCGCGAGCTATCGCGCTGATCACGCCACCAGGCTATCGCTCCTTACAGGGGGCCCGTCATGAGCCGTATGTGTACAAAACCAGGGGTCGAACTTTGACGTTCTGCACAGGGGCGGGCGGTGCGCCGTCGTGCGGGGGCGCCTTACGGAACGAATGGCGACCGCACCCCTTGGCAAGGTCCGGCTCCGGAGGCACGTTGCCGACATGACAGCCAAAATCCTGATCGTCACCGGCGACGCGGCAGAGTCACTGGAGGTCCTGTACCCCTACCAGCGCCTCCGCGAGGAGGGCTACGACGTCCATATCGCGGCCCCCGCCCGCAAGACACTCCGGTTCGTCGTCCACGACTTCGAACCCGGCTTCGACACCTACACCGAGAAGCCCGGCTACACCTGGCCCGCCGACCTCGCCTTCTCCGAGATCGACCCCGGTCAGTACGCCGCCCTCGTCATCCCCGGCGGCCGGGCACCCGAGTACCTCCGCAACGACCCCGAGCTGCGCAAGATCCTCAAGTCCTTCTTCGACGCGGACAAGCCGGTCGCCCAGATCTGCCACGGCCCCCTGCTCACCGCCGCGATCGACGGCCTGCGCGGGCGCCGCGTCACGGCTTACCCCGCACTGGAACTCGACATGCAGGCGGCCGGCGCCACCTTCCAGGACGCCGAGGCGGTCGTGGACGGCACCCTGGTCTCCGCACGGGCCTGGCCGGACCACTCCCGCTGGATGCGCGAGTTCCTGACGATCCTGCGGGCTAAGGCGCCGGTGACGTGAGGAGGGGGGCGGGGCGGTAGCCGTTCGACTGCGCCGCGTCGGTGACGTGAGGAGGGAGGTGGTGCGGTAGGCGTTCGACTGCGGCCCGGTGGGGGCTGGTCGCGCGCACGCGGCGGTAGCCGCAGATCGATGCAGCCCCGCGCCCTCGAGCGCCTGGGCCGGGGCTGTTCCTCCGCCCCGCCCCCGCCCGCGCCGCTACGCCGCCAGCCGCTCCGCCTCCACCACGGCCTCCGCCAGGGTGTCCACCACGGGCACTCCCACTTCCTCCAGGCTGGCCCGGCTGTGCGAACCCCCCGTGTACAGCACGGCCCGCGCCCCCACGTGCCGCGCCGCCACCGCGTCGTCGGCCGCGTCCCCGATCACCACGGTCCGAGCAGGGTCCACTCCCGCCGCCCCCGTCAGCGCCGCGAGGTGCCGTGTCATGTGCTCGGCCTTGCTACCCCCCGAGGGCCCGGTCCGCCCGTCGACGCGTATGAAGTGCGCCTCGATCCCGAACCCCCGGACCAGCGGGACGAGTTCCTCGTGCCCGTACATGCTGAGGATCGACTGGCTGCGGCCCGCCGACCGCCACCCCGCGAGCAGCTCCGCCGCACCGAGGGTGAGCCCGCAGCGGACCCGGTGCTCGGTGTAGTAGCGGTGGAAGGTCTCGTCCATGACCACCCACTCGGCATCGGTCGGCAGCCGGCCCAGCAGCCGCTCGTAGAACTTCGGTACCGGCACGCAGTACAGCGCGCGATACCGCTCCATCGTGATCGGCTCGAGCCCCAGCTCGGCGAATGCGGCGTTCGTCGCCCCGATGATCGCGTCGTTGTCGTGGAACAGGGTCCCGTTCCAGTCCCACACAATGTGCGCGCCCGTGTGCTTCCCCATGTCGAAAAAGGTACCCGCCACCACTGACAATCATGAGACCGGCAGCTCACCGGGGCACGGACCGCTCCTCAGTCCCCCAGCCCGACCAGGTTCGCGATCTCCTGCGTGGCGTACCAGAGCAGCTCGTGGTCCTCGGCGCCGTCCACCACGAACTGCGCGTCGTCGTCCCCGCCGTCCGCGGCCGGCAGCGCCTGCGCGGCGGCGGTGACATCCTCCTCGGCGTCACTCGCGTCGACATGCACGGCCGCGGCCTTGGTCAGCGCCACGGCCCCGGCGACCCGGACCTCGCCGAGCGCCGCCGGGTCGAGACCCCGGTCGGGGTCGGCCTGGGCCGCGCCGTCGGGTACGTCGACGGCCACCACGACCCGGCGCCGTACCGCCTCGGGATCCGCCGCCAGCAGCCGCAGCGAGGCGAGCGCGGCCCGGTTCAGCGCCGCGTACTCCAGTTCCTCGATGTCGTCGGAGAGGTACCACTCGCGCAACGCGGGCGTCACGGCGTACGCGACGAGCGGTCCGGATCCCAGCTCGCCCGTCTTGTACGCCTCGGCGAGACCGGAGAGGGTCAGGGGGACGTAGACACGCATGGGCTGCCGCTTTCGTGGTCGGGGGCGGGGTCGGGGTGCTCCGCGAGGGCCTCGGCGAAGGCCTCGCTGGCGGCCTCGTCAAGAGCCCTCAGGATACGTGCGGGCGTCCCCTTTCGAGTCCCTGCCTTGACGCCCGGGGGCGTCAACCCCGGTCCGACATCTCACCCGGTACTGCCCCGTGGTCAGGCGCTTCCGGCACCCTCACTCACTCGGATAAGCGAACATTTCGGCCGCTCGACCCGGGCCGCCGCTTCCTTGCCGCCGACGCCCGCGGCCCCGTACAAGATCCCCAACCACGGAAGTTACCGCCCGGTATCAATCCGGGCCCGCTGAAACGGGGACCCCATGAACAAGGTCATGACCAGGGCACAGCACCGTCCCGGCACCCGCCCGCCGAGCCGCCGCGACCCCCGCCGCCCGGGCACCACCCCGCCCCGCACCCCGACCGGCGGCACCACCCGCACGACCGCGGACGACGCCCGCCCGCCGGGCTCACGCACCGCCGCCGGCCCCCGCACCTTCCCCGTCGACAACCGCCCACCGACAACCGGCACGCCCGCCTCGCCCACCCACCGCACGCCCTCACGGCCGACTCCGGAAAGGCCCCTCGACGCCGCCCGCAGGCCCGTCCCCCAGCCCCGCCCCACCGACGTCTTCGCCGACCTCCTCCTCGCGGTGCTCAGCGGCCAGCGCCCCGTCCACTCGATGCTCCGCCACACCGCCGGCCGCGCCTACGACGAACTCGCCGAGCTGGCCGAACGCGGCCCCCTCCGCGCCCGCGGCACCCGCCCCGTCGTCCGCGACATCGGCTACTACGTCCCCCGCGACGGCGCGGTCGAGGCCTTCGCCCGCATCGGCGCCGGCGACCAGCTCCGCGCCATGGCCTTCCGCCTGGAACAGGGCCGAGACCACCGCTGGCGCTGCACCGCGGTAGAACTGGGCGGCCCCCGCGGCAACCACACGCCCGACGACTGACGCACTCCGGCCCCGCCCTGACACGTCCTGGGGAGCCCCCAGGCCCCCAAGGGAGCTCTCCAGGACAGCCGGACAACCATTCCGGCTGGGTGAGAGCGGGCGGGGCCCACAGCTCGCCGTGACAGCGTCCACGGCAGCTCTCCGACGACGGTCCGCAAAGACGGAGACCGGGCTGCCCCGGGGGCTGGCGGGACAGTTCGCAGGCCGCCCTCGGGAACCAGCTCCCCGGGGGACCCGCCTCGCAAGAGCCGAGAGGGCCTCAGGGGCGCCGACCTGGCGCTCCCGAGCACGTAACCGGCGGACGGCCCCCAGGCCAGACCTGACGCCGCCAGAGGCGCCCACAGAACCCCATCTCGACGCCCCCAGGCAACCCACTGCCCGGGCGCTGCCTGACCGCTCCGCGAGCCGCAGGATGCCGCGCAGCCCCCACCAAGCCGGGGGCAACTCACCCGCACCGACCGGTCCGCGCGGGGCGGCCCCCGGCCCGGCCCGCCCCGCGCAGATCCGCCCCCACCGCCCCCTGCATCCGTCCCCGTACACACCGAAGGGCCGGGCCACCCCAGGTGACCCGGCCCTTCAAACCGCTACGGCGTCGCAGACACCGTTACTTCTTGCGGCGCCGCCCCGCACGGGACTGCTTGCGCCGCTCCGCGCGCGTGAGGCCGTCCGACTCGGAGCGCACCGGCTCGTCGTCGGCGAACTCGCCCTCGACGACGCCACCCTCGCCGTCCACGGTCGGCGCGGAGAAGTGCAGATCCCGGCGCTGCGGAGCGTCCAGCCCCTTCGCGCGGATCTCCGGACGCGCACCCGCCTGCGCAGGCACCGAGTCCTTCTTCTCGAGCGTCGGCTTCTCGTCCTCGACCGGAACCTCCTCGACCTGCTGCTCGACCTGGACCTCCAGGTTGAACAGGTAGCCGACGGACTCCTCCTTGATGCCCTCCATCATGGCGGTGAACATGTCGAAGCCCTCGCGCTGGTACTCGACCAGCGGGTCCTTCTGCGCCATCGCGCGCAGGCCGATGCCCTCCTGGAGGTAGTCCATCTCGTAGAGGTGCTCGCGCCACTTGCGGTCCAGGACCGACAGCACGACCCGACGCTCCAGCTCACGCATGATCTCGGAGCCGAGCTGCGCCTCACGCGCCTCGTACTGCTCGTGGATGTCGTCCTTGATGGACTCGGAGATGAAGTCGGCGGTCAGCCCGGCCCGGTCGCCGGCCGCGTCCTCCAGTTCCTCGACGGTGATCTTCACCGGGTAGAGCTGCTTGAACGCGCCCCACAGCCGGTCGAGGTCCCAGTCCTCCGCGAAGCCCTCGGCAGTCTCGGCGCTGATGTAGGCGTCGATGGTGTCGTCCATGAAGTGCTGCACCTGCTCGTGCAGGTCCTCGCCCTCCAGAACGCGGCGCCGCTCGCCGTAGATGACCTCACGCTGGCGGTTGAGGACCTCGTCGTACTTCAGGACGTTCTTACGCGTCTCGAAGTTCTGCTGCTCGACCTGCGACTGGGCGGACGCGATCGCGCGCGTGACCATCTTGTTCTCGATCGGCACGTCGTCCGGCACGTTCGCCATGGACATCACGCGCTCGACCATCTGGGCCTTGAACAGCCGCATCAGGTCGTCGCCGAGCGACAGGTAGAAGCGGGACTCACCCGGGTCGCCCTGACGGCCGGAACGACCGCGCAGCTGGTTGTCGATACGACGCGACTCGTGCCGCTCGGTACCCAGGACGTAAAGCCCGCCGAGGTCCTTGACCTCTTCGAACTCCGCCTTGACCGCCTGCTCGGCCTTGGCCAGGGCGGCGGGCAGGGCCGCGGCCCACTCCTCGATGTGCTCCTCGGGGTCGAGGCCGCGCTGACGCAGCTCCGCCTCGGCGAGGTCCTCGGGGTTGCCGCCGAGCTTGATGTCGGTACCACGGCCGGCCATGTTGGTGGCCACGGTCACGGCGCCCCTGCGGCCGGCCTGGGCGACGATCGTCGCCTCCCGGTCGTGCTGCTTGGCGTTGAGCACCTCGTGCTGGACACCGCGCTTGCTGAGCTGCTGCGAGAGGTACTCGGACTTCTCGACCGACGTCGTACCGACGAGGATCGGCTGGCCCTTCTCGTGCTTCTCGACGATGTCGTCGACGACCGCCTCGAACTTCGCGACCTCGGTGCGGTAGATCAGGTCCGACTGGTCCTTGCGGACCATGGGCCGGTTGGTCGGGATCGGGACGACGCCGAGCTTGTAGATCTGGTGGAACTCGGCGGCCTCGGTCATCGCCGTACCGGTCATGCCGCAGAGGCCGGGCTGTTCCTTGCCGTTGTGGTCGTGGCGCTTGTAGAGGCGGAAGAAGTTCTGGAGGGTGATCGTGGCGAGCGTCTGGTTCTCGTCCTTGATGTCCACCCCTTCCTTCGCCTCGATCGCCTGGTGCATGCCCTCGTTGTAGCGGCGGCCGGCGAGGATACGGCCGGTGTGCTCGTCGACGATCATGACTTCGCCGTCCATGACGACGTAGTCCTTGTCCTTCTTGAAAAGCTCCTTCGCCTTGATGGCGTTGTTCAGGTAGCCCACCAGAGGGGTGTTCACCGACTCGTAGAGGTTGTCGATGCCCAGCCAGTCCTCGACCTTGGCGACACCGGACTCGTGGATGGCGACCGTGCGCTTCTTCTCGTCGACCTCGTAGTCGCCGGTCTCCTCGATGCCCTTGAGCTGGTTGCCGGCCTCGCCCTTCTTCAGGCGGGTGACCAGCTTGGCGAAGTCGCCGTACCACTTGGTGGCCTGGTCGGCCGGACCGGAGATGATCAGCGGCGTACGGGCCTCGTCGACCAGGATGGAGTCGACCTCGTCGACGATGGCGAAGTTGTGGCCGCGCTGGACGAGCTCGTCCTTGGACCACGCCATGTTGTCGCGCAGGTAGTCGAAGCCGAACTCGTTGTTCGTGCCGTACGTGATGTCGCACGCGTACTGCTCACGGCGCTGGGCGGGCGTCATGTTGGCGAGGATGCAACCGACGTCCAGGCCCAGGAACTTGTGGACGCGGCCCATCATCTCGGAGTCGCGCTCGGCCAGGTAGTCGTTGACCGTGATCAGGTGGACGCCCTTGCCGGACAGCGCGTTCAGATACGCGGGCAGGGTGCCGACCAGGGTCTTGCCCTCGCCGGTCTTCATCTCGGCCACATAGCCGAGGTGGAGGGCCGCGCCGCCCATGATCTGTACGTCGTAGTGCCGCTGACCGAGCGCGCGCTTGGCGCCCTCGCGCACGGTGGCGAACGCCTCGGGCAGCAGGTCGTCCAGCGTCTCACCATCGATGTACCGCTGCTTGTACTCATCAGTGAGGGCCCGCAGCTCGGCGTCGGAGAGGTCGACGAAGTCCTCTTCGATGGAGTTGACCTGGTCCGCGATGCGGTGCAGCTTGCGCAGGATCTTGCCTTCGCCTGCACGCATGATCTTCGAGAGGACGGACACGGGGGTAAGTCTCCTTGCCGGTCGGGCCTGGGACGGTCGGTTTCCATTTGACTTGACTGAGCAACGGCCATCGTATGCGAGGACCCGGCCACGCCGGGAGCCTGCCGAGGACGCCGACCGTCCGCTGCTTCAAATCTCCGTCAAAGGGGACAACGGACGGAGGTCGCGGATGGTGCCGCGCTCCACCGACGAATTGAGCGAAGTGTGATCACGCGCTCACACAAAGCAAAAAGATGGCGCCGTTGTGCGACCCCCGAGCAGAATCGGCCGATGGAATCCGTCACGCTCACCACCGGCCGCCTGGTTCTGCGCACCGTCGGTCCCGACGACACCGACGCCGTGTACGCCGCCGCCCAGGACCCCGAGATGCAGCGCTGGATCTCCCAGTTCCCCTCGCCCTACCTTCCCGAGCACGCGCGGGCCTTCACCGAGCAGTTCGCCCCCGACGGCTGGGCGAACGACTCCATGTTCACCTTCGGCGTCTTTCTCCCCTCCGGTGAACTCGTCGGCATGCTCGGCATCACCATGCGCTCTCTCGGCGTCGCGGAGATCGGTTTCTGGGCGGCAAAGGAACACCGTGGCAACGGCTACATCACCGAAGCCACGACCACCGCCTCCCGCTGGGCCTTCACCGCCCTCGCCATCGACCGCATCGAATGGCGCGCGGAAGTCGGCAACACCCCCTCCCGCGCGGTGGCCCAACGCGCCGGCTTCACCCTGGAGGGCACCCTCCGCTCCGCCCTCAACAACAAGGGCGTACGCCGGGACTGCTGGGTGGGTTCACTCCTGCCGTCGGACCTGGGCCTCCCATCGACGGCCCCGTACCTACCGGCACCGTCCGACCGATCCGAGCCTTGAGCCGCCCCCCAGCCCGTCGGAAGCGCCCTCCAGCCCGTCCGGCGTTTGAGGACAAGGCCCCTTAAGGGCCGAAGCGGGGGTCCGGGGGCGGCAGCCCCCTGGGGGTCCCCCCTCTGGGGGAGGGACGGGTAGGGGCGGCGGGGGCGAAAAACACCCCACCCTCACCCCACCACAGCGCACCCCGCCAAGAACCCGCAGCTCACCCCCCACTGTCAGTCCCACCTCCTATCGTGCGGAGGCATGACGACCCCGCGCCCCACGACCGCCCTCTCCGCAGACGAGGCCCGCCGAATCGCCCTACGCGCCCAGGGCTTCCTCGGCACCCCCGACCGCAAGGCCGGAGTCCGCGGCACCCTCCGCCACCTCGGCGCGGTCCAACTCGACACCATCTCCGTCCTGGCCCGCTCCCACGAACTCATCCCGTACGCCCGCCTGGGAGCGGTAGGCCGCAAGACCGTCGAGAGCGCCTACTGGGAAGACAGGCACGCCTTCGAGTACTGGTCCCACGCCGCCTGCATCCTCCCCATCGAGGAGTGGCCCCACTTCGCCTTCCGCCGCCGCTCCTACCGCAACCGCCCGCACTGGAACCACGACCTCCCGGACGGCACCTACGACCAGGTGATCAAGCAGCTCCGCTCCGAAGGCCCCCTCACCGCCACGGAGTTGGGCGGCGCTAAGAAGACCAGCGAATGGTGGGACTGGTCCGGCACGAAGGTCGCCGTGGAGCGTGCGCTCATGTACGGCGAGGTGGTCTGCGTGGAGCGCCGCGGCTGGAAGCGCGTGTACGACCTCGCCGAGCGCGCCGTACCGGAGGATCTGCTGCACGACAGGCTGGACGACACCGAGTGCCTGCGCCGCCTCGTCCACCTCGCCGGCCGGTCCCTCGGCGTGGGCACGCGCGCGGACATCGCCGACTACCACCGCCTCAAGGGCGAACAGGTCGACTCGGTGATCGACGAATCGGGCCTGGTCCCGGTCACGGTCGAGGGCTGGTCCAAGCCGGCCTGGGCCGACCCCGCGGCCTTGGAGACACCCCCGCGCGGCCGCCACCGTACGACCCTGCTGTCGCCCTTCGACTCCCTCATCTGGGAACGCGCGCGTACGGAGCGGATCTTCGGCTTCACCCACCGCCTGGAGGCCTACGTCCCCAAGCCGAAGCGGGTCTACGGCTACTTCGCGATGCCCGTCCTGGCCGGCGGCCACCTCGTCGGCCGCGTGGACCCCGCGCGCGAGGGCCGCACCCTGGTGGCCAGGCAGGTCACCCTGGACGGCCCGAAGGCGGTCCCGGCGGTGGCCCAGGCCCTGGTCGAGGCGGCGAGCTGGGTGGACTGCACGGACGTACGGGTGGAACGGGTGGACGCGCCCGAGCTGCGCGAGCCCCTCATCAAGGAACTAGCGGATCTCTAGGATCTTCTCGCGCATCGCGTAGACCACGGCCTCCATCCTGGAGTGCAGCTGCAGCTTCTCCAGGATGTTGCGCACATGGTTCTTCACGGTGTTCTCGGAGATGAACAACTCCTTGGCGATATCGCGGTTGTTCATACCGGTGGCGACGAGTTTGAGAACCTCCAGTTCCCGGTCCGTCAGTCGCGGCGCGGGAACAAGCCGACGCTCGTCCGTCCGCTGGATCATCGACTTGAACTCGGTGAGCAGTTTCGACGCCATCGACGGGCTGATCTGCGACTGCCCGTCGGCCACCGCGCGAATGGCGGTGGCCACCTCGTCCGTGGAGATCTCCTTGAGGAGATAACCGGTCGCGCCCGCCTTGATCGCCTCGTAGAGGTCGGCCTCCTCATCGCTGATCGTCAGCATGATGATCTTGGCGCTGGGTGCCACCTCCTTGATGGAGGTGCACGCCTCGATACCGCCCCGCTTGGGCATGCGTACGTCCATCAGGACGATGTCGGGCAGCAGGTCGGCGGCCTTGTCCACGGCCTCCGCGCCGTCACCCGCCTCGCCCACGACCTGGATGTCCTCCTCGGCCGCGAGCACGATCTCCAGTCCCCGTCGGAAGAGGGCGTGGTCGTCCACGACCAGGACACGGATCGGCTCCTTGCGTGATGAGCCCGCGTCCGGCCCCATGCCGACGACGCCGTCGCCGGCGTCCTCGTCATGCATCGGTCCGAAACTGTCCGCCATCGTTCCTCCCCCTGAAGGCTGTGGCTGGTCCTGTGCCATCGCCAACCCAAGGCAACGGCCCACCGGTTGGGCCGGTGCGGCCATGATTTCATGCCCGGACGACACCGCGGTCACAGAGCGGGGCGCGAAGTGGTCGCACACCGGTGCCCCTGGGGGCGCACACGCGCTCCAGGGGCACCGGCTCAGCCGTCAGCCGAGCGGGTCAGCCACCCAGCGTGCCCCCGGCCGCGGGAGGTTGCGCCTGGGCAACCATCGGGTCGGTGCTGAGGTGGATGACGCCGTAGTCGTAGGCGTGCCGCCGGTAGACGACACTCGGTTCCTTGGTCTCGGAGTCGACGAACAGATAGAAGTCGTGCCCGACCAGCTCCATCTCGTACAGAGCCTGGTCGAGGGTCATCGGGGAGGCGACGTGGGTCTTCTCGCGGACGATGAGCGGGCCCTCGCCCTTGACCTCCAGCGAGCCGATCTTCTTGGTGGGGACGCCGTCCTGCTCTTCCTCATGGACGGCGTGGCCGTTTCCGTTGAGCGTCGCCGCGCCCGGAACGTGGTCGGGGACCTCGGCCGCCGTGAGTCGGCGGGAGCCACGGCGGGAGTAACGCTTGTCGTGCTGCTTGCGCAGCCGTGCGTCCAGCTTTTCCGCCGCCAGGTCGAGCGCCGCGTACGGATCGCTTGCCGCCGCCTCCGCCCGGATCACCGGACCGCGGGAGCGGAGCGTGATCTCCACTCGGTCACAGCGGTCGGCCTGTCGGGGGTTCGGCTCCTTGGACACCTCGACGTCGAGGCTGATCACCTTGCCGTCGAGCTTCTGGATCTTCTCCAGCTTCAGCTTCTCGGCCACGTGCTTGCGGAACCGCTCGGGCACCTCGGTCTTGCGGCCCTTGACGACGATGTCCACGCAGAACTCCGTTCCCGGATAGCTCCGCTCCACTGGCGGAGCATCTCCCTTTTGCACCAGGCTCCGGTGAGTCCCGGAACCTCGGACTCGGTGACTTCCACCTCCTCCCCCGTGGGCAAGATCTCCACTCCACCGGGGCGGGTGATTGTGAAAAACCCGCGGCACGGCAATCCGATATGAGAGGTGTGGCCTGCGCCTTTCCTCACAACCGAACATATCTCGCCCGGACGGATGTCGTCACCCTCTACCGCGGCGTACCTCCGTTCAGGTGAATTGGCCCTCTCATTACCTGCAACGATGCAAGTTCGCAGTCAGTTCCGGTTTATTTCGAAAGAATCTGGCGCAGCTGCGACCACAGCCGCGCAGATGACGTCACCGGCACGGTAGGTCCGCACCATTCCGGCCGCACCGCCCATGCCCGCCTCCGCCGATCGGTTCATCCCTCCCCCTGTGCCTTCCCGAGCGGCCGTCCCGTACACAGCTGTTGCGGCTGAGTCGTACGCGACCGTGCCACTGTTCCGTCCGTTCCGGCCCCGCCCGACCGCCGCCGCGGCCGTCGCCGCCCGCACGGCCCGCGCCGCCTCCGTCAGGGACGCACCCGTCGTCATCAGGTCGTCGACGAGCACGACCGGACCGTCGAGCAGCAGCCGCCCACCGCCGGGCACGACCGCGAGCGCCCCGGCGAGATTCTCCAGCCGCTCCCGCGAGTTGAGCCCCGCCTGGTCGGCCACGGCACGCCGCTGCCGCAACACGCCGACCACCCGCGCCGGCACCCCTGCCCGCCGCAGCTCCCCCGCCGCCGCCAGCGCGATCCGCCGCGCCGGATCATGCCCCCGAGCCGCCACCACCCGCCGCGCGGACGGCACAGGCACAAGCAACACGGCCGCACCCCCAGCCATTGCCCAGCCACCCAGGCCCCCGTCAGCCGCCACCAGCCCGGAACCGACACCCACACCGCCGGCCCCACTCCCGACCGCCGCCCCGGCACCCTCCACCGGACCGCAACCACCGACCCCTGCGAAGCCGTCACGGCGCCGTGCCCCGGCACCCACCGAGCCGCAGCCATCGACCTCCGCAGGGCCGTCGCCGGGCCCTGTCCCGGCGTCCCCCGCCGAACCGCAGCCATTGACCCGAACGGAACGGTCACCGCGCCATGCCCCGGCGCCCCTCGCCGAGCCCCGACCACCAGCCCCCACCGATCCGTCACCGCGCCCTACTCCAGCCCTGGCCCGCCTTGGATCACCACTCCCCGGCCGCCTTGAACCACCCCACCCAACCGAACCCGGGTCACCACTCCCCGCCGACCTCGGATCACCCCACCCCGCAAAACCGCCCCCACGCCCCTCCGCGGCCCCCTCCGGCACGCAGCCACCGTCTCCAGCCGCATCACCCGTCCGTCGGCTCCCAGGGCCCGCCTGGCCCCAGCCCGAGGCCACTGGGGCATCTCCGCCCCGTCCAACCTCCCTGGCCCCACGCCCCGCGCCCCTTGCCGGCCCCACGGACGCGGTATCCGCCCCCGAGAAACCCCCGCCGAGCCTCCCCGAACCCCCGACACGACCCCGCTCAGCCCCCGCGAAGCCCGGACCGTCCCCTGTCGACTCCCCGCCGCCGAACCACAGCGGCTCCGCACCAGGCCCCGACGCCAGTCCACCATCCGCCCCCGGCTCACCGGCCCAGGCCGGTCCATCCGCCCCAGCCGGCCCACCAGCCCGCATCGAATGCCCGGCCCCCGCCAGATCCCAGGCCCAAGCCTCCCGCAGCCCCGCCAGCACAGCCCCCGCCAGAGCCACGCCGAGCGGCGCCGAGAGTGCCAGTGCGCCTCGCTCCTTGTGTGCCAGCAGCACCGCCCGGACCTCGTCGGCGTACCGCGCAGCCGCATGCACCGCCGGCAGCCCCACAGGCTCCGGCTCCGGTCGCACCCGGCACGGCACGGTCCCGCTCAGGACCGCACGGCACTCCGGACAGAGCACCGTGCGAAGCGCCCCGCAGCCTCCGCACTCAGCCGGCAGCACCAGATCGGTGAGGTCCTGCCACCACCCCCGCATGCCCACCACTGTGCCAACGCGCGCGCCACCCGGCCACCCCTGTGGAAAACCCCCTGTGGACAACTCCCCGCGGCACTCACGGGCCGGCACGGACCCACCGTCCGCGCCTACCCGGGATAGACCGGCGCCGTCCCGTCCTTGACCACCTGCTGCCACTTCGACCCGGACGAGAGCCGGACGATGCCGTCCTCCTCGGAGTACGCCACCAGCGGCAGTTGCTCGTCCTCGGAGGAGGCGAGGGCCTTCACACCCGTCAGCGCGGCGGGCGGTGAACCCACCGGCGTGGAGCCGTCGACCTGGACGTACGACATCTGCTGCACGCCACCGTCTTCGCGTCCCACCACCACGAGCCGGCTGTCCCCGGCCCATGACATGGCGGTGACCTCCACCAACTGCGGTGTCACCGAGCGAGGTTCGACCACCGCGACAGGCTTCTCACCGGTCGCCTTGTCACCCCGCTCGATCCGTCCGACGTAGAGGGACTTCTTGCCGCCCTTCTCCACGATGAGCGCGATCCGCACTCCGTCGGCGGCCATCCGCACCGCGTCGATCCGTCCGTCGAGCCCCGTGGTGTCCACCTGGATCGGCTCGCCCGCGCCCTTCTTCAGAAGCAGCAGCCGGGGGTTCTCGGGATCGCGGTCGGCCACCCACAAGTCGCCCTCACCGTCCCAACTGGGCGTGGTGAGGCGGTCGTTCTGGGTCTTGCCGTGGCTGCGCAGAACCGGCTCGCCGAGTGAGGCACCCGAGACCAGCGACCCGACGTACAGCGCGCCGCCGTCGAGGGAGACCCCGGCCGCCTTGCGCTCGTCCCGGGACACCGCGGCGGCCCGCAGCTCCTTGTCACCCTCGCCGAGCGCGCCCGGAACCTGCGCGGGGCTCGTGCTGTCGCTCTCGCTCGCCAGCCGGGCCAGCCGGTGCTTGCCGTCGATGAGGTACTGGTACTCGTCCTTCGCGGCCTCGTGCACCACCGCGAGCTCGGCCTCGCCCTCGCTTAGGGTGTCGCACAGTTGGGTGCCGTCGGAGCGTTGCAACGCGACCGAGGTCACGCCGGTGGGCGTCAGATCCCTCAGCGTAAACAGGAGTTGGGCGGCCATCTCCCGGCACTTCTCCGAACCGACCCGGTCCGCCTTGGCGTTCAGCGGCACCGTCAGCTGGTTCTGGTCGTCGGGCGCCAACTGGTCGACGCCCTTCTTCAGCGACGTACCGGTGGGGAAGCTCGACCTGACCACCGGGCTCAGCCAGCGTGAGGGCCCGGCGAGCAGCAGACTCACCGTCTGCGTCATCGGGTCGACCTTCTTGCGCACGTAGACGGGGTCGGCGACAGCCACCGGCTGCCCGTTCGCCTCGGACGGAGAGTTCGAGGCGAAGTAGTACTTGTTGACCGAGGTGTAGTTGCGCAGGAAATCCGACTTGCCCATGACCACGCCCCGCGGCGGCAGGTCAATGCGCCACTGCTTGGACTTCTTCTCGCGCACGAGGTGCAGCGTCTTGTCGTACTCCCCGGCGGCGGGCGCGTACGTCCGCTGTCCGTCCACGGTGGCGACCTTCTCGCCGGTCAGCCTGAAGACGGCGTCGGTCCCCTCGCCGCCACCCGTCGAATGCCTCTCGGACGAGTCGGGCCCTTCCGCGAGCACCGTGAGCGACTGCTCGGGCCGCCAGGTATCCGCGGCCTCGCGGGTCAGATACTTGCGTGCCGTCTCGAAATCGGGATCGTCGCTGGTCAGCGCTTCGAGGAAGCCGTCCACTATCTCGGGCGCCTCGGCGTTCTCCCGGGGTGGCACCGCGAAGACGCGTACCTGCGAGTCCTGGCGCGGCGTGGACTCCACCCCGCGCAGATCCCCGCTGTCCGGCATCGAGGCACATCCGGCCAGCAGCAGAGCGCCGCACGCGACCGACACCACCGCCCGCACAGACTCCCGCCGTCGGCCGCCCCCCAACCGGTCAGCGCCCACGGCTGCTTGCCTCCCCCTGCTTGTTCCGGTCCTCGGGACCGGCGCTTCGAGCTTCCGAAGGCGCCGCGTCCGCGGCACCCGTGTCGTCCGCCGGCCGCGCTCCCCCGGTGGGGCGTGGCACCACGCGCGCGCCGTTGCCGGGCAACGCGGTCGGATCGGCGGTGGGGGGCGCGGCGGGCTGCCGCGGCGCGAGCGGCGCGGGCTCGTTCGACGTCTGCACCGGCACGGTGGCGCGCTTCTCGCCGTCCCCCGCGCGCGGCAGACCGGCGTCATTAAGTCCACGATTGCGTCGCGAGTCCTTGGGCTCCAGCGGTATCGGCGAACCCCGCAGCGGCTCGTCCGCCGTCCTCGGCAGCGTCAGCCGGAACTGCGAGCCACCCCCGGGCTCTCCCCACGCCTGGAGCCAGCCGCCGTGCAGCCGCGCGTCCTCCAGGGCGATGGACAGCCCCAGACCCGTACCACCGGTGGTACGCGCGCGTGCCGGGTCGGCCCGCCAGAACCGGCTGAAGACCCGGGTCGCCTCACCGGGCTTGAGCCCTACGCCGTAGTCGCGCACCGCGACCGCGACCGCCCCGCCCGCCGCGGCGAGCTTCACCACTACGTCCTTGCCCTCGCCGTGCTCCACGGCGTTGACGACCAGATTGCGCAGCACCCGCTCCACCCGCCGGGCGTCGGCCTCGGCCACGACGGACTGCTGATCGCCCACGACCCGTATCCGCGTTCCCTTGCGGTCGGCGAGCGGCGCGGCACCGCCGACGACCCGCTGGACGACCTCCCGCAGATCGATCGGCTCCGCCTCCAGCGCAGCCGCGCCCGCGTCGAACCGGCTGATCTCCAGCAGGTCGGCGAGCAGCGACTCGAACCGGTCCAGCTGATCGGCGAGCAGCTCCGCCGACCGCGCGGTCACCGGATCGAAGTCCTCCCGCGCGTCATGGATGACGTCCGCCGCCATCCGTACGGTCGTCAGCGGCGTCCGCAGCTCGTGCGACACGTCGGACACGAACCGCCGCTGCATCCGCGACAGGTCCTCCAGCTGCTGGATCTTCAACTGCAGGTTCTGCGCCATCTTGTTGAAGGCCTCACCGAGCCGGGCGATGTCGTCCTCACCAGTGACCTTCATACGTTCCTGAAGCCGCCCCGCGGACAGCCGCTCCGCGATCCCGGCCGCCATCCGCACCGGCGCGACGACCTGCCGCACCACAAGCCAGGCGATGGCCCCGAGGAGTACGACGACGAAGAGCCCGGCCGTCGCCAGCGTCCCCTTGACCAGGCTCAGCGACTTCTCCTCCTGCGTGAGCGGGAAGAGGTAGTAGAGCTGGTACGGGTTGCCGTTCGGATCGTCGACCTGCTTGCCGATGATCAGCGCAGGCTGCGACTCCTGGCCGTCGGTGTACACGATCCGCGTATAGCTCTGGGCCGCCAGCGTGCTGCTGTCGACACGCTCCCGCAGGTCCTCGGGCACGCTCGCCGTCGGCAGGACCCTGCCGGAGGCACGCGGACCGCGCCCGCCGCTGTCGTCACCCGCGGCCGGCAGCGTGACGACGTCGAAGGCACCCTGGCCACCGCTGGAGAGGAACTCCACCAGGTCGCCCATCCACTGGATGACGCTCGGGTTGGTGCGGTCGCCCGTGCCCGCGGCGTCCTCATCGCCCGCGCTCAGCGCTGTGTCGGCCTTCTGCTTGGCCGCCGCGAAACCACCCGTGGCCTGGCTCTGCGACGCCTTCACCTTGGCGTCCAGCAGCCCGTTGCGCACCTGGCCGATGACGACGAACCCGAGCAGCAGCACCACGCCTATCGACATCAGGAGCGTGGTGACGACGACCTTGAGCTGGATGTTGCGCCGCCACAGCCGCATGACGGGCAGCAGCGGCCGACGCACCCAGCGCATGAACAGCCTGAGAACCGGGCTGCCCTGGACCCCGCCCTGAAGCAGCCCGCCCTCGAAGAAGCGCCCCCAACGGGAGCCCGACGTCTTCCGGCCGACAGGCCGCTCCGCACGGGCCCCGGTCCGCCCGGGCGACGAAGCGGCACTGTCTCCGGACATGTCAGCTGGGTCCTGCCTTGTATCCCACACCACGGACGGTCACCACGATCTCGGGCCGCTCCGGGTCCTTCTCGACCTTGGAGCGCAGCCGCTGCACATGCACATTGACCAGACGGGTGTCGGCGGCGTGCCGATAACCCCACACCTGCTCGAGCAGCACCTCACGGGTGAACACCTGCCACGGCTTGCGCGCCAGCGCGACCAGCAGGTCGAACTCCAGCGGCGTCAGCGCGATCGACTGCCCGTCCCGCTTCACGGAGTGACCGGCCACGTCGATGACGAGGTCACCGATGGCGAGCTGCTCGGGCGCCGGCTCCTCCGACCTCCGCAGCCGCGCCCGGATCCGGGCGACCAGCTCCTTCGGCTTGAACGGCTTCACGATGTAGTCGTCGGCGCCCGACTCCAGGCCCACGACGACATCGACGGTGTCGCTCTTGGCCGTGAGCATCACGATCGGCACACCCGACTCCGCCCTGATCAGGCGGCAGACCTCGATACCGTCCCGGCCGGGCAGCATCAGGTCCAGGAGCACCAGATCGGGTTTGCTCTCCCGGAATGCGGCCAGCGCCTTGTCGCCGTCAGCTACGAAAGACGGCTCAAAACCTTCACCACGCAGCACAATGCCGAGCATCTCGGCCAGTGCGGTGTCGTCGTCGACGACAAGGACTCGTCCCTTCATAACCGACATCATCCCATTCTCATAACAGTGACAGAGGCGCTGGTGAGCAGGGTCACTGGCCCGTGACGATAGTCGTACTCGGCCGTCACTGTCTGCCCCCGTCCGGCGACGTCGATGTCTCGACGGATGTCAGCTACCCAGCGTAGGCGCACCGCCACCCCGAGGTCGGCTCAACGGCTTTCAGCCGTGGCTGTGACCGCCGCGCGACCGCCTAGCCGATCGTCACCTGACGCGACCTGGCGCACAGCTCAGCCAGCGCCTCCGCCGTCACCGGCGACACCACGCCCTCCTCCGTGACGATCGCCGTGACCAGCTCGGGAGGCGTCACATCGAACGCCGGGTTGTACGCCTGCGTCCCCAACGGCGCCACCGCCAGCCCACCACCCGCTCCCGTCACCGGCACCTGCGGCGCGGCAACCTCCGTCACCTCGAACCCGGGACGCTGCTCGACCTCGATCGACGCCCCGTCCGGCGTGTCCGGATCCACCGTCGTCACCGGCGCCACCACGATGAACGGCACATGGTGGTACCGCGCGAGCACCGCGAGCGGATAGCTCCCCACCTTGTTCGCCACCGACCCGTCGGCCGCGATCCGGTCCGCCCCGATCAGCACCGCGTCCACCTCCCCCGCCGCGAACAGCGAACCCGCCGCGTTGTCGGTGAGCAGCGTGTACGCCATCCCGCTGCGCGCCGCCTCGTACGCCGTCAGCCGGGCTCCCTGAAGCAGCGGACGCGTCTCGTCCACCCACAGGCGCCTCAGCTGCCCCGCCCGATGCGCCGCGAGGGCCACCGCGAACGCCGTCCCCTCACCACCCGACACCAGCGAACCGGTGTTGCAGTGCGTGAGGACGCGATGCCCGCCACCGGGCAGCAACTCGTCCAGCAGCGCCAGTCCGTGCACGGCCATCCGCGCACTGGCCTCGGCGTCCTCCCGGTGCAGCGCCCGCGCCGCGTCCAGCGCGGCCACCGCCGCCTGCCCCGCGTCCCCACTCCTGGCCAACTCGGCCCGGTACGCGGACTGCGCCCGGCGCACACCGACCGAGAGGTTCACCGCTGTGGGCCGGGCGCCCGCGAGCCCGGCCGCCGCCTCGTCCACGTCGAAGCCCCGCGCGGCGGCGAGCGCGACACCGTACGCCCCCGCGATTCCGAGCACCGGCGCCCCGCGCACGGCGAGCGAACGGATCGCCTCCACCAGCGCGGGCGCGTCCGTACAGACCAGCTCGACCTCCTCGGCCGGCAGCCTCGTCTGGTCCAGAAGGACCACGACGGGACCTTCGGGTGGCTCTTCCCAACGGATCGTGGGTATCTCGATCGGCCTGCTGTCCTCGCCGGATTGCGCGTACTGATCAGCCATGCGGTCAGTCTGCCCCTTATCCGGCGGACAATTGAAGGTGTGCAGCCGATACCGCGCCCGGTCCCCCGGCGACCACCCCATGGCACGATGGCTGCCAACCTGCCGCCGCGACCGCGGACGGGCACCGTGAAGGAGCAACGATGAAGGACACTCCGGGCTGGGCCTCGCCCGGATCTGCCCCGTCCGACGGGCAGGAGCCCGGTGCGTCCGGCCCCGCCGAGCCCGCGGACCACCCCGGCCCCTCGGACCAGCCGGGCACGGACCCGCAGGGCCCCGGCTCGAAGTGGTCCAAGGAGCAGCCGCCCCCCGCTCAGTGGTCCGCCCCGACCGGACCGGAGAACCCCGCCCAGACCCCGCCACCTCCACCACCCGCCCCGGGCTGGGGCAACCCCCCGACCGGCCCCGGCGCCCCCGGCACCGCCCACGGCGGATACGGCGGCGGGTACGGCGGTCAGGGCGGATACGGCGGCTGGGGAAGCGGCTGGGGTGGCCCCCCGCCCGCGGCCAAGCCCGGTGTGATCCCGCTCCGCCCTCTCGGCGTGGGCGAGATCCTCGACGGCGCGGTCTCCACGATGCGCACCTACTGGCGCACGGTCCTGGGCATCTCCCTGACCGTCGCGGTCGTCACCCAGATCCTCGTGATCCTTCTCCAGGGCCTGGCCCTGGACGACATCAACACCGCGGCCCCGGGCCCCGACGCCAGCCCCGACGAACTGGCGCGCGCCCTGGGCGACACCATGCTCAGTACCAGTGTCATCTTCCTGATCTCGCTGATCGGCACGATCGCCGCGACCGCCCTGCTCACCACGGTCACCAGCCGCGCCGTCCTCGGCAAGTCGGTGACCACCGGCGAGGCCTGGCGCGACGCCCGTCCGCAGGTGGCCAAGCTCTTCGGCCTGATCTTCCTGCTGATCCTCATCGCCTTCGCGATCGTCGCGGCCGGGGTCCTGCCGGGCGTCCTCGTCGCCGTCGCGGGATCGGGCGACGCGGGAGCCGGCCTCGCGGTCCTGGGCGGACTCGCCGCTGGTGTCGTCGCCCTGTGGCTCATGATCCGCTTCTCGCTGGCCTCGCCCGCGCTGATGCTGGAGAAGCAGGGCATCCTGAAGTCGCTGAGCCGGTCCGTGAAGCTGGTCCGCGGCTCCTGGTGGCGCGTCTTCGGCATCCAGCTGCTCGCCACGATCATCGCCAACATCGTGGCCTCGATCGTCGTCATCCCCTTCGCCTTCCTCGCCTCCGCCCTGGACGGCGAGGGCTTCACCGGCCTGCTCAGCACCGGCGGCGATCTCGGCTGGACGTACCTCGTCGTCAGCGGCATCGGCTCGGTGATCGGCGCCATGATCACCTTCCCGATCACCGCCGGCGTCACCGTCCTCCTCTACATCGACCAGCGCATCCGCCGCGAAGCCCTCGACCTCGACCTGGCCCGCGCGGCCGGCGTCCAGGACTACGGCTCCGGCGCTCCCGGCGCCACTGCCGGAGGCTGATGCGGTGAGTCCGGCGGGGGGAGTTCTCACATCGGTACAGACCTGGCCGCACCCGGTCGTGCGCGCCGGCAACGCCTTCACGCTGGGCTCTTCCGGCGACGAACCACCGGTCACCATCCCGCGTGACCCGGCACGCGAGGCGGCTCGACGCGAGCTGTCCAAGGGCATATACCACGAGAACGACCCCAGCTGGTTCCAGCGCGCCCTCAACGCCTTCTGGAAATGGGTCGGCGAACTGTTCGACACAGCCGCGACCGCGACGCCCGGCGGAGCACTCGGCCTGCTCGTCGTCATCGTGGCCGTCCTCGCGGTCCTGGGCGCCCTCTGGTGGCGCCTGGGCACCCCGCGCCGCGAACCCTCCTCAGCCGCCGCCCTGTTCGACGACCGCCCCCGCAGTGCCGCCGAACACCGCGCGGCCGCCGAGGCACACGCCGCCCAGGGCCACTGGAGCCAGGCCGTCCAGGAACGCATGCGGGCCATCGTCCGCTCCCTGGAGGAACGCGCCCTGCTCGACATCCGCCCCGGCCGCACCGCCGACGAGGCCGCCGCCGAAGCCGCCCGCACCCTGCCCTCCCGCACCGACCGGCTGCACGCCGCCGCCCGGGACTTCGACGACGTCACATACGGCGGCCGCAGAGCGAGCCGGCAGTCGTACGAGCGCATCGCCGAACTCGACCGCGACCTGGAACGCACCAAACCCCAGCTCGTGAGCAGCACCCACAACACGGCGCCAAACACCCGCCAGGGAGCCGCCGAATGACCACCGAGGCCACGCTCCCCGCCACCTCGGCCTCGCCCACCGCCCGCCAGGTGTGGACCCGTACACGGGGCATCGCGCTCGCTCTCGTGATCCTCCTGGCGGCGGCCGTCGCGATCGCCGTGATCCGCTCCGACGCCCGACACGGCAACCTCGACCCACGCTCCGCCGACCCCTACGGCAGCCGCGCCATCGCCGAACTCCTCGCCGACCGCGGGGTGTCCACGCGCGTGGTCACCACCCTGAACGAGGCCCGCACCGCAGCCGGCCCGGACACCACCCTCCTGGTCGCCCTCCCCGACCTGCTGACGCACCGCCAACAGACCCTGCTGCACTCCACGACCTCCGACTCCGACGGCCGTACCGTCCTGGTCGCCCCCGGCAGCGCGTCCATCGGACGGCTCGCCCCCGACGTCACGGCAGACCCCGCCACCAGCACCGGCTCCACGCTCGACCCCGACTGCGACCTGCCCGCCGCCCGCCGCGCGGGCGCCGCCGACACCGGCGGCATCCGCTACACCACCACCCACCTCGACGCCGACGCCTGCTACCCCAGCGAACGCCTCGCCACCCTCCTGCGCGTCCCGGAGACCGGGAGCGGCGACACCGTCGTACTCGGCGCGCCCGACATCCTCCTCAACGACCGCCTCGACGAGCAGGGCAACGCCTCCCTCGCCCTCCAACTCCTCGGCTCCCGCCCCCATCTGGTCTGGTACCTCCCCTCGCTCTCCGACGCTTCGGCCGCCGCCGACGACGAACGCAGCTTCTTCGACCTGATCCCCCCAGGCTGGCGTTGGGGCACCCTGCAGCTCTTCGTCGCCGCAGCCCTGGCCGCCCTCTGGCGGGCACGCCGACTCGGCCCCCTCGTCCCCGAGAAACTCCCCGTGGCGATCCGCGCCTCCGAAACCGTCGAAGGCCGCGCCCGCCTCTACCGCAAAGCCAACGCCCGCGACCGTGCTGCCGCCGCTCTCCGCTCCACCACCCGCACCCGCCTCGCCCCCCTCGTAGGCGTCCCCGTCGCCCAGGCGCACGCGCCCGAAGCCCTGCTCCCCGCCCTGTCCGCCCACCTCCGCACCGAAGGCGACGGACAGCGCCTGCACTCCTTGCTCTTCGGCCCGCCGCCCGGTGACGACGCAGCCCTCATCTCCCTAGCCGACCAACTCGACGCCCTCGAAAGAGAGGTACGCCGTTCATGATGGCCCCGACCACTGACAACGCCGGGTACACCGGGGATCCGGACGCCGCCCGGGCCTCCCTGGAAGCCCTGCGCGCCGAGATCGCCAAAGCCGTGGTCGGCCAGGACCCCGCCGTGACCGGCCTCGTCGTCGCCCTCCTCTGCCGCGGACACGTCCTACTAGAAGGAGTCCCTGGGGTCGCCAAAACGTTGCTCGTCCGCACCCTCGCGTCCGCACTCGAACTCGACACCAAGCGCGTCCAGTTCACCCCCGACCTCATGCCGAGCGACGTGACGGGCTCCCTCGTCTACGACACCCGCTCCGCCGAGTTCTCCTTCCAGCCCGGCCCGGTCTTCACCAACCTCCTCCTCGCGGACGAGATCAACCGAACGCCTCCCAAAACCCAGTCGTCTCTCCTCGAAGCGATGGAAGAACGCCAGGTCACGGTCGACGGCACCCCGCGCCCCCTCCCGGACCCGTTCCTGGTCGCCGCGACCCAGAACCCGGTCGAGTACGAGGGCACCTACCCCCTCCCCGAAGCCCAGCTGGACCGTTTCCTCCTCAAACTCACCATCCCCCTCCCCTCCCGCCAGGACGAGATCGACGTCCTCACCCGCCACGCCGAAGGCTTCAACCCCCGCGACCTGCACGCCGCCGGCGTACGCCCGGTAGCAGGCCCCGCAGACCTCGAAGCCGCCCGAGCAGCGGTCGCGAAAACAACCGTCTCCCCCGAGATCACGGCTTACGTCGTCGACATCTGCCGCGCCACCCGCGAATCCCCGTCCCTCACCCTCGGCGTCTCCCCCCGAGGCGCCACAGCCCTCCTCGCGACCTCCCGCGCCTGGGCCTGGCTGACGGGCCGCGACTACGTCATCCCCGACGACGTGAAGGCACTCGCCCTCCCGACCCTCCGCCACCGCGTGCAACTCCGCCCGGAGGCCGAGATGGAGGGCGTGACGGCCGACTCCGTCATCCACGCGATCCTCGCCCACGTCCCCGTCCCCCGCTGATGGCACTCACCGGACGCGCCGCACTCCTCGCGGCCCTGGGCTCCCTCCCCATCGGCATCTGGGAACCCACCCTGACGGGCCTCCTCGCCGTGAACGCCCCCCTGGCCATGGCCTGCGCCTGCGACTTCGCCCTAGCGGCACCCGTACGCCGCCTGGGCCTGACCCGCTCCGGCGACACATCCGTACGCCTCGGCGAGACGGCCGACGTCACCCTGACGGTCACCAACCCGTCCAACCGCCCGCTCCGGGCCCACCTCCGCGACGCCTGGCCCCCCAGCAGCTGGCTGCCCGGCACGGAGACAGCCGCATCCCGCCACCGCCTCACAGTCCCCGCGGGCGAACGCCGCCGCCTCACCACCCGCCTACGCCCCACCCGCCGAGGCGACCGTCAGGCCGACCGCGTGACGATCCGCTCCTACGGCCCCCTCGGCCTCTTCTCCCGCCAGGGCACCCACAACGTCCCCTGGACGGTCCGTGTCCTGCCCCCCTTCACCAGCCGCAAGCACCTCCCCGCCAAGCTCGCCCGCCTACGCGAACTCGACGGCCGCACCAGCGTGCTCACCCGAGGAGAAGGCACCGAATTCGACAGCCTTCGCGAATACGTCCCCGGCGACGACACCCGCTCCATCGACTGGCGCGCCACAGCCCGCCAGTCCGCCGTCGCCGTACGCACCTGGCGCCCCGAACGCGACCGCCACATCCTCGTAGTCCTCGACACCGGCCGCACCTCGGCGGGCCGCGTGGACGACGCCCCCCGCCTCGACGCCTCCATGGACGCCGCCCTACTCCTGGCAGCCCTGGCCTCCCGCGCCGGCGACCGCGTAGACCTCCTCGCCTACGACCGCCGCGTTCGCGCCCTGGTCCAAGGCCGCACGGCGAAAGACGTCCTGCCGTCCCTGGTCAACGCCATGGCAACCCTCGAACCGGAACTCATCGAAACAGACGCCCGCGGTCTTACGGCCACTGCGCTCAGGACAGCCCCACGCCGCTCTCTGATCGTGCTGCTGACAACCCTCGACGCAGCCCCGGTCGAAGAAGGCCTGCTGCCCGTCCTCTCCCAGCTCACCCAGCGCCACACGGTCCTGGTGGCATCAGTGGCCGACCCGCACGTCTCCCGCATGGCAAAAGCCCGAGGAAACACCGACGCCGTCTACGAGGCCGCATCAGCCGCACAGGCACAGAGCGAACGCCATCGCACCGCGGAACAACTCCGACGTCACGGTGTCACCGTCGTCGACGCGACACCGGAACGGCTGGCGCCGGCACTGGCAGACGCATATCTGGCCCTGAAGACGGCGGGACGCCTCTGATTCGGCACAGGCGAGGAAGGGAAATCCTTTCCTCGCCAACTCCTACTTCCAGAAAACGCAAAAAGGCCCACGCCTGATGGCGTGGGCCTTTTCTAAAATTTGTTCGGCGGTGTCCTACTCTCCCACAGGGTCCCCCCTGCAGTACCATCGGCGCTGTAAGGCTTAGCTTCCGGGTTCGGAATGTAACCGGGCGTTTCCCTCACGCTATGACCACCG
>NZ_JBEAAJ010000013.1:0-323065 GCF_040446465.1 Streptomyces sp. RG80
GACTCTGCTCCGCAGGCGGCTCAAGGCGCTGCAGTACCGGCACTGCATCCTCGACGGATTCTTCGCCGAGACGGGCCTCGCTTTCGACAGACCGGACGGACCCTAATACGCCGAAGTCAGTAAGCTCACGCTCGCCGCGTGATCAACGAAGCGTGTCCACCATCACGGGGGAAGGCCCCAGCTCCGCGGTGATGATGTCGCCGTCGGTGCGGACTCCGTCGTGGTGGGGATGGTTATAGAAGACGAGGTCCTGGTCGCTGCGGACCTTGCCGTGGCGGGTGAGTAGGACGGCGGAGACATCAACGGGCGTACCGGTGGCGGTGACGCGCACCATTACCCGCTCGGATGCGAGATGGGCATTAGCGCCCTTGCCCAGCGCGTTCCCAGCCTCGTGCTGTGACTCTGGGGCGGCCTTGACCGCGTCCGCGTCGGATGCCTCTGCGGGTCGGCTGGTACCGGTTAGCGCGGCGAGGGTGTCCTGGAAGAGAGGCCAGCCTTGGGCTTCTTCGCCGGGCCAGGGCCAGGCCAGGCGGTGGGCGCCGAACTGTTTAGGTGTAGGCGGATGTCCGAGGGCCTCGTAGAGCTGCACATAGCGCAGGCTTTCCTCGGCCAGGCGGCTGAGCTGCCACTGCCGTTGGGCTTCTTCAGGCTGGTTCATGCGGAGGTCGTTGTCGACGGCGGTGCCGCCGAGCGCGGTGTAGACGCGCTCGGCGAAGACGTGGCCGTCATTCGGCAGTAGACGAGCCGGACGCTTTTGCTGGGCGGCAGCAGGCTCGCCGATCGCGGTGTACAGGGCGCCGAGGTCACCACCGGTCCATTGATTGGCCGCGCTGGTGGCGAATTGGGCAAACTGATTCAAGCTTGGCGGCTTGCCCTTGGCGGCCACGAACCGGTGATGGGCACGGGCAACGTCTTCCAATGCGGTGCGCCACCGCCCCTGCAGGTACGCGTCAAGATACTGCTCCGTCCAGGCACGGCGATGGCGGGTGACGATGTTACGGACCCGCTCGAAGCCTTCGCGGCGGGTGCCGCTACTGTGACTCATCGTCAAGGTGAAGGAACCGATCGCCGTGTCCACCGGTAGCTCCCTGCGCTCTCGGACGATCTCCTCCTCCGGCCCCAAATGCTGCTCAGCAATGCGCAGTTCCTCGAACAGATCCGTCGAGACAGGACAGCCGACGGCATGCAGCGCGGTAAGGGTGCGGCTGTAGTAGTCAGCCACACCGGACAGAGGGGCGCGGGAGTAAGGGCCTTCGCACACGAACCAGGCGGTCAGCGCGACACCGTGCCAGAACTCCAGGGCGGGTCCGAGCGTTTGGGCCATCACCTGGTGGGGCCGGGGATTGCTGACGATGGCGCCAGGGTGGCGCTGCAGCGTCACCGCCTGCCACAGGCGGTCCACCTGCTCGTTGACGGAGGCGGGCAGCACCTGCCGGTACAGCTGCTGGGTGATGCCGTGGTCGTCGTGCCAGGCGAAGGACATGATCTCGTTGTCGACGAGTCCCCAAAGCGGTCGCATGCCGGAGCTTTGGACAGCGTGCGTGTGGTCGAAGGCTGACCACCAGTCGCGCAAAGCTGCAGCACGTTCTTCGACGGGGGAAAGTGAGGTCGGGCCACCGAGGAAGGCGGCGAGCATGGCATGGATTTCGTCCTCCGGGATGCCCGCCTCGGCGGCCATGCCGGCTGCCTGAGCAGACATCCCCACGTACAGGCGCGGCCCGGGCAGCGCGGTAATGACTTCCTCGTCTGGGTGCGGTAGCGCCTGCAGGTAGTCCAGTACGCTCAGCCAGTCGCCGGCAAAGTAGCCGGAAACCACCGGCTGCAGCGCCCGGGTCAGGACCCGTCTGGCCAGAGCGGTACCGGCCTTGGCCTTTTTGGCGAAGCTGGCAATGAGTGCCTGCGTCTGCTGGATCCGGTGACGGGTGACAAGCTGCAGAGGATCAGTGGCGGTGAGGGTGTCCAGGAGTCGGAGGCGGGCGCGTTGCTGCCCGCGCCGGTCCAGCCGGTGCCAGCCGCCGCCGAAGCGGAACTCCTCGAGCTCATCCTGGCCCAAGCCCAGCAGACGGTAGCGTTCCTCGATACCGGCCCACTGTTCCTGTTGGTCTTCGACGGTCCCGGCCTGTCCGGCTGCCCGCACCCGGACCGGCTCCAGCAACGTCTCGAACAGCGGCACCAGCAGCGCCCACAGCAGTATCGCGTCCGCGCCCTCCACCACACTGACCCGGGCGGTGTCATCGGTGGCCAACGTCACCGCGTGAGCCGCGCGTTCGCGCAGCAGATGCGGCAGATTGACTGCTCCTGCCTTCACGGAGAGCTTTTGTGGCAGGTACCACGCACCGCGTTGCTGTTGCTCCCGCACTCCGAACTTCTCAGCACACCAGGCTTTCTCCGGCCCGCTGAGCCCAAGCACTTCAACGCTGTCCGCAGCCTGTGGTCCTTTGCCTCTGATCACCGAGGCCACTCGCTGGCCGCTCAGTGCGGCGGCCAGCAGCCGGGCCGCGAGCGCGTCGAGCTCAGCGAAGCGCTGGTGCTGCTCGGCAGCCGCCTCCAAGGCAAGCCCGTCTTCGGGGGATGCGCCGATGACAGGCTGCCACCAGCGCGGCTCGTCACTGGCCACCGGTCAGCCTCCGCATGTACTCGACGAACTGTTCAAACGGCATCGGCGTCGCGTTGTTTTGTGCGTAGACGGCGTAGCGCTGGGCCATCAGCTGCATCTCCCGCTCCGCCCGCCGAGCTTCCACCCGGCCCAAATCGTGCACCACCCGCTGTTCGACACGCCCCTGCTCGTACAGCACGAACGCATCAACCCCGCCTGGGACTGTGCCATCAGAGGCCGCCTCCCCAGTGCCGTCACCGTCCTGTACCTGTTCCAGCGTGCCGGGGTCAATCAGAGGGACGTCGAGCAGCACTGCTGGATCCATGTCGTTGTCCGCACACATGGCCTCCAGGTGGTCCTCCAGGCCGAGTTCGGCGTGGCAGACCACGTCCAGGTACTGCTGGTCGACAGCCAGGCCGGGATGCCTCAGTACGCGCACACCACGCCCGATGAACTGGTAGAACTCGCCGAAGCTGCCGTAGGGGCGCACCGGCACCACCACGGTGATGGGCGGGAAGTCGTAGCCCTGGCCGAGCATCCGCAGCTGGACGATGCCTTGCAGGTCTCCCGCCTCGGACTCGAAACGCCGCCGGGTGGCTTTGATCGTCGAGGCCGACATGCTGTGGTGCAACGTGCCGCAGGGGATGCCGTGCTCTTCGGCAATACGGGCGATCTGCTGCGCATGGGCCTCACCCATCGCCGCGAACAGCGCCCGGGGTTTGACCGGGGCCAGCAGCTTGGCCTGGGCATCCAGACAGGCCCGCGTCACGGTCATCACGTGCCGGATCGACGCCTCGGACTGCGCCGTGATGCGAGCCATCTTCCGCTCGTTCCCCAACGCGGCCAGCAGGGAATCACGGCCCATGATCTGTTCGCGGCGTCCGTCGGGCCACACCGCCTCGTACACCGTCGTCGCCGCCTCCGGGGCGAACCGGTGCACGCGCAGGTTCTTCGCCGAGCCGTCCGCGACGGAGTCCACCAGCCGGTAGCGGTAGACGACATCGGCGTCGATCGGTTTGCCGTCCAGGCGCTGGAAGCACGCCGACATCAGCAGCGTGCGTGCACCCTCGAAGTGGGCGAAGAGCCGCTGGTAGGAGGCGCTGGCGGCGATGTGTGCCTCGTCCACGACGATGAAGTCGACATCCTCCGGCTCCAGCTTAGCCAGCAGGTCCCCATCCTTGTCGCCGGTGCCGAGCGCGTGGAAGTTCGTGACCAGCACATCCGCGGCCAGCAGCCGCTGTCTGCTCACCCGGCTGATCTGCCCGTCGTCCCTGTCCAGGACCAGCGTGGCCGGCGGGCGCGCGCCCGGCAGCAGCGGGCCGCCCACCAGTCCGTACAGAACATTGCCCGGCGTACCCGGATCGAGTGCCTTGGCGAACGTGCCGCGGATGACCGAGCCCGGAGTCACCACCAGCGCCCGCCGCCTGCTGAAGGACAACGCGGCCGCCACTCCCAGTGCGGTCTTGCCGGCCCCGACCGCCATCACCGTGGCCGCATGCCGTCCTCCGGACGCGTAGTAGTTGGCCAGCGCGGCCAGAGCCTCATCCTGGCACGCCCGCAACGGCTCCCGCGCCACCGAAGCGCGCGCGCCGGTGAAGTAGGACCCACCGGCCGCTGGTTGGGCGCCCAGAGGCGGATCGGCCGCCCGCAAGGGATCCCCCGCCATCTCCGGGACCTCGATGCGCGGTACGGCGACCACTAACGGCGCAAGCGTCGCATCCTGGCGCAACATCGTCTGCAGCTGGGCAACGCAGCGCGCGGTGTCCAGGCGCACCGCATCATAGGAAAACCGCAGAACCGTCAGCCCCGTGGCGGCCAGGTCGTTCTGCCGTAGCCTGTCGTAGGTGAAGGCCCCCCTGTCACTGTGGAAGGTGAACCCGTCCAACTCGACGGCCAGTTGCAGCGACTCGCCAGAGATCAGGTAGTCCAGCCGGTAGGTACGTTCATTGACCGTCACCGGATGCTGGCTGCGCACGTGCGCCACGACGCCCCGCTCCGCAGCCGGAGTGAGCACCCAGCGCAAGAACGCCTCTTCCAGATAGGAGGCCGAAGGGATCACCTGGTGCAGTCCCGTGCTCATGCAGCCCCGCCAACCGCAGCTTCCTGCACCAACGCACCGGCCTTCTCCGACAGCCGGGCCACCGTGTCCTCGCCCTGTCCGAAACGGGCCAACCGCCGTGCCACGCCAAGAGCTTCTTCGAGAGCGCCTTCGCGTTCCAGCAGCACAATGAGTCGGGACACGGACGTCACATGCACGAACGACTCCGGGACGGGACCGGTGTCGAAGGACACCGCCTGAGGGGCTGCCTCCATCAACTCCAGGTCCAGCAGCGCGAACACCTCAAGCAGCTCAAGCCCTTCAGGATAGGAGCGTCGGCCGCTCCACAAGCGGTCAACCGCGCCCTGCAGGACGAAGTGGTAATCCATTGCCCCACCGGGAAGCTCCAGCGCCTCCCAGACCTGGGCGACCAGGTCCGCTCCGCTCGCCTCTATGGGCACATGCCGACTGGCCGGCGTTGCCGACGTAGTGCCCTCATCAGTCGGCCACATCAGTGATCCGTACGAGACTTTCGGACGGACTCGTGCCTCTGGCAGCGCCTCGCGAACAACACCAGGGCTACCGGGGAAATGCAGGCCGGGAACGGCCGCCATTCGCTCAAACCACGTCGCCACGTTCCCCGCTCTTCCTGCATCCGCTACCTCAGCCGCCAGCTAACCGCCGCACCCCTGCTGAACATCCCCCCGGCAGCACGTCTCCCGCGCTCCGCCAAAGCAGTACCACCTCGCGAAACCATATGCCCGCCAGCTGAAGCAAGTGGCGATTTCACGACGATCCCCTGTTCACGGCCTCATGCAACGCTCTTTAGGCAGCACGCGGGAGGAATCGGCTACCTACTGATCTCTTCGGGTTGTAGTCGGGTGCTGATCCCTGCGGTAGGCCGGTGGTATGCAGTACACGTGTAGGGCGGCGGCGGGTTGACCGCCGAGCGGCGAGAGTTTCGTGAGTGGATCTGGTACCAGGCGGGCGAACGGTTCACGCGCGGCGAGAAGACCGCGGTGATCGCGAAGGATCTGCGGGTGAGCGAGCGGTCGGTGGAACGCTGGCGGCGGGCCTGGCGGGAGGGCGGGATGGATGCATTGGCTTCCTCCGGACCGTCGAAACTGCTCAGGCTGTCCGACGGCCGGCTCGCCGAGTTGGAGAAGGAGTTGGCTCTGGGACCCACCGAGCACGGTTGGTAGGACCAGTGGTGGACCCCGGCACGGATTAGAGTCCTGATCGCCTTCAAGTTCGGTATCGACTACTCGATGGCGGCGGTTTGGCGGCTGCTGCACCGCCACGGCTGGGCTGGCAGTCTCCCGCCCGCGGCGCGCTGGAACGCGACGAGCATGCCGTCGAGCCCGGGAGTACGCGGCCGCCCATGACTGGCTCACCATCGTGCAACTACCCGCCTGCAATTCGGCGGTGGGCCTGCGGGATCTGGTCAAGCCCGTCGAGGATCAGGACGCACTCTTCGCCCTCGACAATCCACGTTCAAGATCCGGACCCTACTCGGACCGCCGTCCGCCAACTCCCCTACGAACTACGCGTCTACCCTGGTCAAGGGCATGCAATGGCTGTACCGCTAGCAGATTTGGTTTCATACAGCCCGAAGAAACTCGGGTTCTTCTAGAGCCTCAAGTCGACTGCCTGGAGGCGCCGTTACGCTCCAGGCAGTCCGACACCGGAGTCACTCTGGGTAAGCAACGGGCTGCCTCAGGTCGATGGTCGACCCGAACGAGGACTGTCCCCGGACCAGTCGCGGACCAGACTCCCGCCCGGCGTGAGGCAGGCGACAACGCTCTGACACGTGTGGTGGCACGACTAGCGGGACCGCTCAGGCTCAGCAGCACGCTCTGCGGGCGTGGGAACATGCTTCAAGCCTGACCGCTCTCATCACATGATCCGCATGACCATCGTGCTGGCGGCCGTGTACCTGGCGTGGTGTGTCAACTCACCCCAGAGTGGTGGGGGCCGATTACCCGGCGGACTGTCAGTGCCTGCGCATAGCCTGCCGACATGTCTTCGAATACCGGTGAGCTCCGCCACGTCATGCTCGGCTCGATCTTCAAGCCCGAGGTTCCCCTGGGGCCAGCCCGGGACACCTCCATCACCTGCCACGCCTCACCAACGGGCAAGGGCAAGCTCCACGGAAGCCCCGAGTGCCGCGCACTGCGGTCGGCCGCTTCTGTGAACCAGTTCGACATCTTGTTCGGCGAAGCCGTCGAGCGGCTCTGTACGAACTGCCGGTGGGCTCTGTTCACGGACAGCCCGATTCTGCCGCTCGGCGCGGCGGTGAACGACGTGGACTCTCTCACCATCTGGCTCGACAGGGACCCCGAGGACGAGGATGACATTAGGGCCGAGCATGACGCGGCCATCGCCCTATCCACCGGCGACTACCCGCCCCACACCAATGACGTCGGCGAGGCGGATGAGGAAGACATCGAGGCTGGGCACGACGAGAGGTGGGAACGCTATGACCGCGCCCGCAATCTCCGCTACGGGCGCCACTCACACTGGCGCCGACTGCACTCCTACCTGATACGGAGCAACCAGGCAGTAGCCGATTACCCGTTCCTCGCCCCGTGGGCCGACGGGCTGCAGAGTCGGCTCACCGCCGTCCTCGACGCCGAGCGTCGGGCTTTCGCGGCCCTCGTCCAGCCGGCCCATCTGCTGGAGGCGGCTGCCGTACACGCCCTGCCCACGCCGCGCTTCTCCAGCGATCCCGGCTTCGCCGGGTTGGGAGCGGAAGCGGAGAAGACCTTCCGGCGAGCCTGGCACGAGTGGAGTCGCCGAGCCACCTGGTCCTGGCAGCGCCTGGAAGATCATGACTTCTCGGTGTACACCGTCGTCAGCGACGCCTTCGGGCGCCGCCGCAAGGGGAAGCCCGAAGCTCACACCGCCTTCCGTCAGCTCACCGCCGACTGGATCCGCCAGGCGCGCGAAGAAGCCGCCCGCCCAGCCACCGCGCCGTGGCAGCTGGTGGCAGTCAAGGCACCCGCTCTCCCACGCACCCGCCACAACGAGCCGGAACGCGACCCTCTCACCCTCTGGGAGGCATCAGTCATCGCCACCTACCAGGTAGCTTTCAACCGGAAGTCAGGCACTACAGCCTTGCTCGTTCCTCACCTCGTCGCTGAGCAACTGCTCGCATGCGCCTCCCACGACATGCCGGTCCAGCGCCTTGCCCCCGAAGGCAGCGCTCTGCCTGCGGAGACGCTGCTGGAGCAGTGGGACCACGAAAGCCTCACCCATTCGTGACCTCGCGCTGTCAGCCCGTCGCCAACACGGCCGTGCCCAGGGCCCGGGCAGCCTAACCGACAGCGACCTCAGGGCTTCCTACCCCTCGGGAGCGGACAGTCCGTTCTCAGACCTCCCGGGGATCTTGCTGGTCGAGCGCAGCCAGCACGGGAGTCGGATCGTCGATCAGATCGAACAGGCTGCTGGTCCGTCGCGCCCACTGCTCTGGATCCTCTCCTTCCGCGAACGCCGCGGCCGACGCGAACTGGTCCTGGAGGTTGACCGGCAGTCTGCCAGCCAGGGACGCACCGAGGTCTCGGCCCAGGACGGCTCGTGACGAAGGCGGCCGCATGCGGCGGGCCGGCTTGCCGGTCGCCGGGACGACGGTGCCGCTCACGCCCTCGAAAGCCGCAACGGCATCGCGCACCCAGCCGCCATCCCAGATGTCGGGGAGCGGAACAGCGATCCGCTGAACACTGGCGATCGCGTTCCTCCCCAGCGCGAGCGAGAGTCCTCCCGGATCCTCGTGGTAGTTCAGGTAGCGGGCGACATCGACGTCTGGCGGGCAGACCTCGTCGAGCACGACGTCGCCGACGAAGTTGCCAGGGTCGACGAGCCACCCCGCCCGCACCACGACGGAGGGCTTCAGACTGACCCGATACAGATAGAACTGGCTGTGCTGGTCGGCCTGGTTACGGATCCGACGCAGCATGTTGTGGACAGCGGCCTCGTACGTGCCGACGTGGAGGGCCTTCGCCCGCTGCCGCGCCGTCCACTCGGTGACCCGCTCACCGCCGCCCATCCTCATGCGGGTCTCGGAAGTCAGGACGGCCGCCGGATCGAAGTTACGCGTCGGCCAGTCCGGCTGCGTGCTCGTGTGGTACCAGAAGAGCCGCGCTACCCGGTCGTCGTGGAGCGCTGGGTCTTCGGGGTCGACCGTTACCCGGGGTGAGTCCTCGTGCTCGCAGGTCATGCCACAGCCGGGGCAGGTCTTCTCTGCCTGCTCCCACCGATCGATCCAGTCCAGATCGACGCGCCACCGATGATCGCAGCGTCCACAGAGCATCTGCCGCTCTCGCCAGAAGTCAATCCGCCGTTCCACGGCACCATTCTCCGGAAGCGTCCGACGGAGAACCAGCCTCAGCCAAGGGTTTCGAACCCACCGGAACTCCGCTTCCGCGGTATCTGCTTCGTCGCGGGGCACTGCTGGCGTCCTCGGAACGCAGCTCAGCTGCGCGGCGGGCAGCGTACCGCTCCCGCCACCCATCTCCGCGTTAAGCAGGCACTCGCTCATCACAGCGAGAGAACTGTTCAGCCTTCGGCCCTACGGGCGGATGCGTCTGATGCGACGAGACCCCCGGCAGATTCTTCGGGGCTGCCTCGTCGCACTCCGAGGATCGGTTCCCTACAGGACGTTCGCCGTCTTGTCGCTCGTATTGCTGACCGGCACGTCGATCCGGTCCCGAGCGACGACGACCCCGTCCTTAACGACGTAGCACTCGACGACGTGCTCGCCCTTGAAGTCCGAGTGCTCGATGCGGACTCCCCGCTTGGTCGAGTCGACGATCTGGCCGCGGATCATGTCCCGCCGCTCGGCTTCCGGACCACGATTGAGCACCTTCCACTTCAGCGTGTAGGGCTCCCCGACCGAGCAGCTGGTGACCACGAACCTCAAGCTCTTGTCGGCCTTGAGCAGGATCCCGCCGCGACGCATCGAGCGGAGCCAGGTCGGACGCCATCCGGCCTGCGTGACCTCGCAGTCGATGGACACGCTCTCGGACACGTCGACCGGGAACGCGTCCTCGATGAACTCCTCGGTGTCCCTGAACGTCCGGGACGACTCGCTCGCGCTCTTCGCCAGCGGCACCGACGTGCCGAAGACCTCGCGCCACTTCTTGTTGGCGGACGTCTTGCCTTCGTTCGCGATCGCCTCGAGGCATCGGTTGTACGCCTTCTTCGCCTTCGGCTGGAACTTCGCCTTGACGTAGACCCGCTGACGGCTGCCCAGCGCCAGGTAGTACTCCTGCTCTGGCTGATCTTTGAGGAATTCGAAGAAGTCGCGGGCCATGAGGTCGAACGAGCCTGTGCCCGCTGCGTCGTAGTCGTCGTTCTGGTCGAAGAAGTTGTAGACGAGGGTGTCGATGAGCAGGCCACCCATGTTCACGCCGTTCGCGTTCTTCCATGCCCGTGCCATCCGGGCAAGGTGGCGCATGTTCGTCGCGGTACGGTCGTTGCACTCCTTGGTCGCGGCGATCTCCTCGCGCGGCTTGGTGACCTTCCAGCCCTCAGCCTTCGTGTCCGGGTAGTCGAAGCTGCCGTCAGCGTTCTCGAATGCCGGCTGGACCTCGAACTTGAAGGCGTTGGACGTGAACCGCACTCGGACGACGCACTGGTCGACGCGGATCTCAGTGTTCTTGTACCGCGCTTTGAGGTCGTCGCGGACCCTCTCGAGAATCCTCCGCGGGCCGGTGTCCCCGTCGTAGCTCGACCGGATCCCGGGCGGGAGGATGAAGATCATGTCGAGGTCGGACACGCCCTTGATCGCGGTGTGCCGGCCGAACGATCCGACCATCAGCTTGTAGTCGGTGCAGCCGTCCTTGTCGCGGAAGTCCTTGTTGAGTGCCTTCGTGATCTCGTCCCGGCGCGAGGCGACCGTCGTGGCCGTCTCTCCGACCTTGAGGTTCTGGAGCAGCGTTTCGAAGATCTCTGAGGTCTTCATCGTCATGCCTCGCCTTCGCCGAGCCGGAGCGCCTCGGGAAGGAAGAGGTCGATCTCGCGCGAGGTGAACGTCATCTCCTCGTTGTTCTGCAGCCCGCCCTGGGCGCGCGCGAAGGCCCTGTTGCTCGTCCTGGGCGCGTCGGCGTACGCGTCGCGCGCGGCCTGCTGCAACTCGTCCCGCCGCTCTCGGCCCTCCGCGTTGGAGACGGTGCCGGACATCAAGTCGGCGATGAGGGAGATGTACGACTCCCGGACGTCCCACAGCCGAGAGGCGATGCCGCGGTGGGCCTCAGACTCCTCCTCGAACTTGAAGGTCTTCGTCCCAAGGCTCATCCAGCTGACCAGAAGCGCAATAGAAGAGGTCGCGAGGCTCGTCAGCACTGCGTTGCCGAGCAGGCCGACCACCGCGGCAAGGAAGGTGCCCGAGCTGATCGCGGTGAGAGTAATGAGGACGCCCTGCTGCCACCGGTGCTTGGTGAAGCAAATGTCCGCTTGCTTCTCATGAGTCTTGTGGCTGTAAACCACGCGCCCGAAGGCCTCTCGCATCTGCGCCAGAAGGTACAGGTCGCGGTCGGGCACCGCGTCGCTCTCGGGTGTCAATTCGTTCCTACTCGGTCGAGGACTCCTGGACATGCGCCTGAAGTCAGTTGCACATCTTCTGAGTATGGCGGCGACCACTGACACTCCGACCGACTTGAGCTACCTCCCGTTCAGACCTAGCTCGATCCGGCCCGCCCTGCGGCCCTCTCCTGCTTCGCGCAGGTGGCGGAGAGCGGTGGACGCAATGCCGCGGAGCCGCTCGCACTCCTTCTCCGCGGCGGCCCCGCGTAGCTCCTGGCTCCAGGCCCGGGCGAGAGCGAGGCTCAGAGCAACTAGTACTGATCCGGACGGACCGGGGGCGGACCTGGCAGTTCGCCGACGCCTGTGCCGCGTACGCGGTGGTGATTCCACAGGCGGCGGCCATCCCAGAGCCCCTGCGTCGTGCGACGGTACGGCCCGCGAGTCGCTGGCGGCCGGCGCCTCCTATGTGCTGAAAGAGTCCGGCGAGTGGATCGAATCGCTGTGAGCAGCGCCGTATCGCGGCGGTGGCAGGAACCCGGGGAATCGGCCAGAGGTTCCATGCGCCCGGTATCTGCTGTGGCGGTTGGGTCCCGTGGTGTCAGTGCCGACGGCCCGGTGAGACAGGGGTTGTCGTGGCCGGGATTCGGGAGCAGCCAGAAAGAAGCAGGCAGCAGGTCGACTTGGCGGACCGACTGATTGAGGCCGGTCGATGGTCGCAGACTGAGTCACGGCGCAGGGCGCAGCTGAGAAAACATCGTGTCGAAGTCCCGGCTGAGGTCACCCATAAGCCTCTCTCGTGCCCCAAGTTAGGCTGTACGGGCCTTCCTTTCCGCCGTTGGACTGGCCCGCCGTGCCGGGATTCGAGCCTGCTGCGGCCCTGCCGAAGCCGAGGCACGACTTCCGACTCCGCACGATCTCGGACCAGCTCGCTGGTCCACCACCACGCCCTCGAGTCCAGATAGCCAGCGTCCGGGCAGCCACCCATCTGCCCCGTCCAGTCCCCACTGGCTCCCAATCACTATCAGTGCAGCCGCAGCGGCGCCGCCAGACCAAGATCCGGACCATTTCCGGACCAGCCCTCGAAGGAAGGCTGCGCCAACTACCGTTTTGCCAGCTCAGCGTGGGCCTAGCTGATGTACCGCCAGCAGACCAAGAACCTTCTGGTGTCGTACAGCCCGAAGAAGCTCGGGTTCTTCTAGGGCTTCAAGTCGGTTGCCTGGAGGGGGGTTGCTTGCCCTCCAGGCAACGACCGCGGTCCTAAGCCACTGTGGTCCGGGGCAGGCCTTGCTGTGCTGCCCAGGTGCGCAGTGCGGTTTCGGCTTCTTCGCGGGACTGGGGGCCGTGGTCGAGGTGGAGTTGTTGGAGGTGGCGGATGGCCGCCCCTATCGTCCGACCTTGCGGTAGGCCTAGCAGGGTGATGATCTCCTTGCCGTTGAGGGGCACCGGGATGCCGGGCAGCCGCTCATGGAGGGCTCGCTCGGCTGCGGCACGCTCCTCGGACTCGCGCTCGGCCTGCTCTCTCGCGTGCCACTCGTCGTAGTCGGCCGCGTCGCGGGCCTTCAGAGCGGCCCGGCGCCAGTCCTCCTCGTCCCGTCCCTGGCCGAGGCCCACTTCCACGAACAGATCGCGGTGGTCCGGCGCGCCGGGGCCGGCCGACGCCACACCGAGTCGGGCGAGCGCCGCGTTGATCGGCCAGTCCTCCCGCGGACCGCTGAATTCCGAGGTATGAACCGGCCCCCATTCCCGCACACCGGCCCGCCACAAGGCGGCGGTCTGCTCCCCCTCGCCGCCCCAGAAGTCCGCTTGCACATGGGCCACCGGTCCACCTTGTGAGAGATCACCGAGCACGCTCGGCACGTCACCGCCGAGCGCGGTGGAAAGTGGCAGTGGCAGCAGGCCCATGCGTTGCCTGAGCGGGGCGACCACCGTCCCCGGCACCCCTTCGGCCCAGCTTCGCAAGCGGTCGAAGTCGCCTACGACGGCATCGAGTCGGTACGACATCTGCGCACAGTAGCCGCGTTCCCGCGACGCCGACCACGCGCCCTGGCCGCCGACAAGGTGCCGAGCCGGCCAAATGAGATGATCACTGAAATGTGAGACCGACGCCGAGAGACGGAGTACCGCCGGTGGACGAGGACGAGAGCCTGCGCCGCTACGGTCTCCAGCCCGTCGCCGCCGACCTCGACGAAGTGCGCGAACTCCTGCGAGGCCGGACGGAGCGTGAACGGCACTCTCAGGGCGCGGGCGACACGGAACTGATGAAGCTCTGCTGCGTCCAGCTCTTCAACGCCGGCGTCATCGATGACGTACTCCTCATCTGGAGCGCGAAGACCGCGAGTATGGACGCCGCCTGCTCGATCGATGTCCAGCTGCTGTGCGGACCGGGGCTCACCGAGACGAAGGCGTATCTCTCGGCCCTTCGTACACCGGAAGCGGAGGCGGCCCGACAGCGGCTGCTTGAGTGTGAAGCCGCGGGCGACTTCGAGGGCTTCTGCGTCGAGGAGTACTCGGCCCAGTACGCCGCCTACTACGAGTGAGGCAGCCGGCCGCAACCCGGTCGGACTGCCCGTCCAGGAGCCCTACGTCCGCTGCGCAGCAGCAGCCTGCTCAGGCAACTGGCGTTCTGTCAGGCAGTTTTCCCATACGGGTCCCTGCCGGTCCGGGCCAGTAGCCGTTCGAACGTCGATGCGCCCTCGGCCTCCGGTACGGGCTCCCCGAACACCCCCATCTTCCTGGCCGTCGGCGCCAGTTCGTCCACCGCGCCGGACAGTTCCGCCACGATCGCCTCGTCGGGACCCGGGTAGTCCTGGCCTGTCGCCATCGCCAGATCCCATACGTGCACGGTCAGATCGAGCAGGGCCATGGAGCCGACCAGCCGCGCGGGCATGTTCATCGCACCGGTCGTCCCCTCCTCGGCGCCGGGCGTGGACCAGGCCGCCACCAGACGGTCCGCCTCGTCCGCGAGCCGCTCGCGCCACTCGGGACTCCCGGCCACCCGCTCGGGCGTCTCACCGAAGTCCGATGCCTCCTTCACGGCCAGCCGCTGGAACTGCACGATCACCTGGAAGAGGTGATCGACGAGGGCCTTCACGTCGTACTCGGCACAGGGTGTGGGAGCCGACAGAGCCGTGTCAGGGATGCCCCGGAGCACCGGAACCGCCCTCTCGCGCGCCATGCCCAGCAGCTCGCCGATGCCGTATGTCCGCTCAGAATTCGTGTCCATGCACCGACCGTAGGCACAGCCACCGCTGCCCCTCTTGAAGAAACGCGACATACGATCAGGTCATGGCCGCACCCCGCCGCGACACCCGCGGGATCGTGGACCCGTCCGGGCTGCTGAGCCGCGTACGGTTCCGCCGCCACGAGCCCACCGAGCCGCTGGGCCGTTACGTCGAGTGGTACTGGCTCGTCGACTGGGACCTGCCCGCGCCGTACGCCTCCCATGTCGTCCCGCACCCCTCGGTCCACCTCACCTTCCAGTGGGAGGAGGACGAAGGCCCGCCCTGCGGCGAAGTCACCGGCGTCGCGCTCGGCCTGTACACCCGCAAGCTGACCGGGCGGGGCCGGGTGTGCGGAGTGAAGTTCCGGCCCGGCGCCTTCCGCCCCTACGCCCCGCGGGTACCGGTGTCGCACTGGACCGGCCGCGTGCTGCCCGCGCAGGACGTGTTCCCGCAGATCACCCAGGACACCGCCCGCTCGGTCCTCACTCCGCCCGACGACCGTGCCCGCGTCGCCGCCCTCGACACCCTCCTGCTCTCCCTCGACCCCATCCCCGATCCGCAGGCCGACCTCGCCAGGGACCTCGTGCAGCGCATCCGCGCCGACCGCACGGTGCGCCGCGTCGGTGACTTCGCCCGCGCGGAAGGTCTCTCCGCGCGGGCGCTGCAACGGCTCTTCTCCGCGTACGTCGGCGTCAGCCCCAAGTGGGTCATCCTCCGCCACCGCATCCACGAGGCCCTGGAACAGGCCGGCACCCGCAGCGACATCGACTGGGCCGCCCTCGCCGCCGACCTGGGCTACGCCGACCAGGCCCATCTCGTACGGGACTTCACCGCCACCGTGGGCGTCACGCCCACTGCCTACGCACAGGCCGCGCAGGCCGCGCACTGACAGCGCCGTGGCCTGCGTGATCGGATCAGCGCAGTCCGGCGAAGAGGTCGTTCTCGGGCAGGGCCGCGCCGGTGGTGTCATGGACGCGTACGAAGGTCTCGACGCCCATCAACTCGGTGAACTTCTCCTGGCCCATCTTGAGGAAGAAGATGTTCTCGCCCTGGCTGGCATGTGCGGCCAGGGCATCGAACTTCTCGCCGCCGAACGCCGTGGTGTCCACCCAGGTGGTGATCTGCTCGTCGGGGAGTCCGATCTCGGCCAGCGCGGCGGCCTCGGCGGGATCCGGCTCCTGCCAGTCCGCACCCGACTCGCGCATCGCCTCCCCGAAACGCCGCATCATCGAGCGGGGCATCGTGGTCCAGTACACCTTCGACGTCAGACCGGTCATCTCCAGCGCCGCCATCGTGATGCGGTGGGCCTGGATGTGGTCGGGATGGCCGTAGAAGCCGTTCTCGTCGTAGGTGACGACCACATCAGGTCGGTAGTGCCGCATGAGTTCCGCGAGCCGGGCCGCGCCCTCCTCCACGGGGGTCTGCCAGAAGGAACCGGGGGCGTCGTTGCTGGGCCAGCCCATCATCCCGGAGTCGGCGTAGTCCAGCATCTCCAGATCGCTGATCTTCAGGACGCCACAGCTCGCCTCGAGTTCCTGACGGCGCAGCAGGGCCACGGCCGCGGGATCATGCCCGGGATCACCCGGCTTGACACCCCCCGGCCCGTCACCGCAACTGCCGTCGGTACAGGTCACGAGGACCGTGCGGATGCCCTCCGCCGCGTACCGCGCGAGGACCCCTCCCGTGCCGGTGGCCTCGTCGTCGGGGTGGGCGTGCACCGCCATGAGCGTCAAGGGCCGGTCGTTCATGAAACAGTCCTCCTGCTGTGTGAAAAGGCTCGGTCCGAGCCCGCGGCAGGCGTACGAGCGGGCGCCCCGACATGGGGTGACCGGGCTTGCCACGGACCCGAGGGCGGTCGCGTCGGGGCGGACAGCTTTTCGGTCTTTCTGCTCCCCGCCCGCCCGGCGCCGGTCCCCGCCGGTGCAACAGCGCTTCCTGACCAGCTGTTCCCGCCGACCCGTGAACACCTCTGCGCAGCAGTGCAGTCGGGGCGCCCCTCCCGCTACATGTTGATCATGTGACCCGCGAGGCCGTGGACGGCTTCCTGGATCGCCTCGCCGAGGGTGGGGTGGGCGTGGACGTTGCGGGCGATCTCGTGGACCGTGAGGTCCCACTGCTGGGCCAGGGTCAGCTCGGGGAGGAGTTCGGTGACGTCGGGGCCGATGAGGTGGCCGCCGAGGAGCTCGCCGTACTTGGCGTCGCTGATCAGCTTCACGAAGCCGGTCGCGTCGCCCAGGCCGTGGGCCTTGGCGTTCGCGGTGAAGGGGAACTTGGCGACCTGGACGTCGTAGCCCTGCTCCCTGGCCTGCTCCTCGGTGTACCCGAAGCTGGCGATCTGGGGCTGGCAGAAGGTGGAGCGCGGGATCATCGCGTAGTCCAGCTCCATGGTCTCCGCGTCCGCGAGCGTCTCCGCGGCGACCACGCCCATCGCCTCGGCGGCGTGCGCCAGCATCAGCTTCGCGGTGACGTCTCCGATGGCGTAGATGTGGGGGACGGAGGTGCGGCAGCGGCCGTCGACGTCGATCGCGCCGCGCTCGGTGACCCGTACGCCCGTGTTCTCCAGACCGTAGCCGGTGACGTTCGGCGCGAATCCGATCGCCTGGAGGACCTTGTCGGCCTCCAGGACCTGCTGGGCGCCGTCCTTGCCGGTGACCGTGACACGGACCTGCGCGCCCGACTCGTCGATCGACTCGACGCGGGTCGAGGTGAGGACGTCGATGCCCAACTTCCGGTACTGCTTGGCGAGTTCGGCGGACACCTCGGCGTCCTCCAGCGGGGCGATCCGGTCCAGGAACTCGACGATCGTGACCTTCACTCCGTAGTTGTGCAGGATGTAGGCGAACTCGATGCCGATCGCACCGGCGCCTGCGATCACGATCGACTGCGGGAGATCGTCGGCCAGGATCTGCTCCTCGAACGTCACCACACGCGACGTGCGACGCGTGCCCGGGAGCAGCTTGGGCGTCGCTCCGGCGGCGATGATGCAGTGGTCGAAACTCACGGTGCGGGTGTTGCCGTCGTAGTCCACGACCTGGAGCGTGTGGGGGTCGCGGAACGTGCCGCGCCCGTTGATCTCCGTGATCTTGTTCTTCTTCATCAGGAAGTGCACGCCCTTGACGCGGCCGTCCGCGACCTTGCGGCTGCGGCGGAACGCCTCGCCGTAGTCGAAGGAGATCTCGCCGTCGACCTTGATGCCGAAGGTCTTCGCCTCGCGCGTGAAGACGTGCGCGAGTTCGGCATTGCGCAACAGGGCCTTGGTGGGGATGCAGCCCACGTTGAGACAGACGCCTCCCCAGTACTTCTCCTCGACGACCGCGACGCGCTTGCCGAGTTGGGCGGCCCGGATCGCGGCGACGTATCCGCCGGGTCCCGCGCCGAGTACGACGACGTCGAAGTGCTCACCCTGCTCGTCCATGGACGGTCCTTTCCAGTGGGGTGGCCGACTTTCCCGCAAGGGTTCGGCGCGCCCTCGATCGATCGAACAACCTGCTTCGACAACTCAACAGTGGTGGCTCCCGCCACCGCCTGCCGAAGGCGTCCGCCGGGGGACAGGAAGGCGACCTGGAGGACAGGGAGGCACCGCATGCTGCGTCACCTCGGCGGAAGTCACCCGGGCGTCCACTTCAGCGCCCTGGCTCCGTGATCTATGCCCGCTCAGCAGTCATCGGCCGCGGGTGGGGCTTTCGTCGGCTTCGTGCACTCCGGCCGCGGTGGCCGCGAGCCTGAGGCCGGCGAGCCCGAAGGCCGCGACCGGGCCGTGCACGCCGGGCTTGAGGACCGCTTCCGGCGCCGCCGCCTGGACGGCAGCCCAGGCCAGGAGCGATCCCGTCATCTCGTACGGGTCCGGGCCGGTGAGGGCCGTTCTGGCGAGCGGCCGACCGGCGGCGTCACGGGCGACGGCGATCACCAGGGAACGGCCGTCACGGTCCGGCTCCCGCCGAGATCCCGGGAGCCGCTGGGACAGCCGCGTCACTGCGGCGCGCACCTTCGGCGACCTCAGCAGGGGCGCCTGGAGGGCGGCGACGATCTGTACCGGACGCGTCCACCGTCCGAGCCACCCGAGGCCCACCTCGACGCTCTCCAGTCGGGGAAAGACCTCCGGCAGCCCGAGATGTTCCGAGCCCGGAACGGTCATGGCGGCACGGCTGACTCCTGCGTAGCGGAATGTGCGGACGCGCTTGGCCGCGCGCTCTGCGACCAGGCGCGACGGGGCCCCGGGGCGTGGGGGGCGGTAGGCGAATCCGTCCTCTGCCGCCGCGCCGACCAGGGTCTGCCGCGTGGCGCCCGTGGTCAGGGTGAAGGCGTCCCGCAGGGTGCTCCGGTAGAGCAGCTCGTCCCCGTGGCCCGAACGAGTGACGAAATAGCCGATCTCGACACGTCGGGCCCGCTCACCCGCCTTCTCCAGAACGAGCGCGCCGGCGAGATTGCCCGGCACGTAGTCGTAGCCGAACGCGGGCACCACGGTTGCGCCTCGGGCGGCGGCGACGGAGTCCAGCTCACGGAGGACGTGGAGCGCGAAGGTGCCCTCCCCCGTCGAGTCGAAGTAGTGCGCCCCCGCCCGTGCCGCCGCCGTGACCGTGGCCATGCCGAGCTGCATGAACGGCCCGACCGTGGAGAGGACCACGTCAGTCGGTTCCAGGAGCCGCGCGAGGTCGGCCGACGACGTCACGTCCACCTCGGCCACCGGCAGCTCCGCTTCGAAGCGGTCCGCCAGGACGAGCATTCTGGTGCGGTTCCGCCCGACCAAGGTCGGCTTCTCACCCCTTGCCAGCAACTCCCGGAGCACTCTCTGCCCGGTGTACCCGGTCGCGCCCAGCAATACGATCCTGCGCTTTTCCACGGCTCCGCCTGCCTTCCGGAGGGCACTGTCATGACGACCACTCGCCGACTCCGAGTCATTCACTGACTCCGGGTCATCAAATATACGATGGTGCACATGAGAGGGCCAAACCGACGACAGTTGTACGCAGAGCAAACGCGGGCGGATCTGGTGGCGGCCGCGCGCAAGCTGTTCGTCGACGACGGATTCGCGGGCACGTCGGTGGAGGCCATCACCGGGGCGGCGGCGGTGAGCAAGGGCACCTTCTACCACCACTTCCCGGACAAGAAGGCGATGTTCGCCGAGCTCTACACGGAGCTGCTTCAGCAGGTGGCAGGTCTGGCCGACGCGACGGCCGAGGCGATCCGTGCCACGCCGGAGGAGCCGGCGACGACCGCGGTGGCGAACCTCACGCACGCCTTTCTCCGGCGCACGATCGACGACCCGCTGCACCGCGAACTGATGGCCCAGGCACCTTCCGTTCTGGCGGGGCGGTACCGGGAGGTCAACGACACCATCGCCCAGCCGCCGATCGAGCGGCTGCTGACCGCCCTGGCGGAACGCGGTGACCTGCGGCCGGAGGTTCCCGTCGACACCGTCGCCCGCCTGCTGCTGGCCGGCCTGTGCGAAGGCAACCAGATCATCGCGGCGGCACGGGATCGCGAGGACGCCCTGACCAGGACCTTCCAGTCGATCACCCTGCTGATGTCCGGCCTCGCGGCCGACGACACCAGTGCACGTGGTTGACGGGGACCGGAACCTCGTGGACGGCTTTGGGCAGGCTGCCCGGACCGTGCACGTGGTTGACGCGGACCCGAACCTCCTGAACGGCCGTGGGCAGGCTGCCCGGACGGGTCGCTACCGCGCCGTCTCGTCCTCGATGTCGCGAACACCATGGGTGTCGCCGACAAGGTCGGTGCCGCCAACAGGGTCGGTGTCGCGAGCAAAGTCGAGGTCGAGGTCGCGAACGATGTCGATGGCCCGGCCGAGGGTCGTGAGGCGGGCGTCGAGGTTCTCGCCGGCGGGATAGAAGCGGACGGTGTCGACGCCGGCGTCGCGCCACACACGCAGTCGCTCGCGGACCATGTCCTCGGTTCCGATCAGGGTGGTCGCCAGCACCATCTCGTCGGTGACCAGGCCGACCGCCCCGTCCCGGTCCCCGGCCTGCCAAAGTGCCCGGACTGCGGCCGCGACATCGGCCCAACCCTGGCGGCTGTAGGCGTTGTTGTAGAAGTTCGTGGTCGCGGAGCCCATACCGCCGAGGCTGAAGGCGAGTTCCTTCTTGCGCCCGGCCACCATCGCGCGCAGCGCGTCCTCGTCATCGGCGAAGGCGACTTCGGCGCCCTGGCAGATGTCGAGGTCGGAGCGGGTGCGGCCCGCGGCGGCCAGACCCTGGTCCAGGTGGTCGAAGTACGCCTCCTTGGCGCCCTCGGGTACGAAGCTGGTGCCCAGCCAACCGTCGGCGATCTCGCCGGTCAGGTGCAGCATCTTCGGTGAGAGAGTGGCCAGGTAGACGGGGATGTCGTACTCGGCGCGCATCGACAGACGCATGGGCTTCGCCTCGCCCGGCAGCGGGATCCGGAACTCCCGTCCGGAGTAGGAGATCTTGTCGCCGGAGGCGGCCTGCCGCACGATCTCGACCGTCTCGCGCATCCGGGACAGCGGCCGGTCGAAGGGCACACCGTGCAGCCCCTCGATCACCTGCGGCCCGGACGGGCCCAGTCCGAGGAGGAAGCGCCCCTCGGAGAGCTGCGACAGCGTGATCGCGGCGCGGGCGATGGCCATGGGCGTGCGGGTGCCGAGCTGGATGATGCCCGAGCCGAGCAGCATGCGCTCGGTCCTCGCGGCGAGATAGCCCAGCGGCGCGGGCGCCTCGGAGCCCCACGCCTCCGCCACCCAGCAGATGTCCAGACCGAGCTTCTCCGCCTCGGTGACGTAGTCGACGAGCTCCCGCCAGTCGCCCCCGGAGGCTTCGATCGTGGTGGACGTGCGCATCAGAGGCTCGCCTCACCCGAGGTCCGGGCCTTCTCGGCCAGCTTCTTGACCTCGCCGAGGGTGACGGTCATGTTGGCCTCGAACTCCCGCATACGCACGAAGACGATCTTCTGCTCCTTCTCCGGCATGCTGTCGATGGCGAAGGAGAGGCCCGAGCGGGCCGGACCCATCTGCATCCATTGCCTCAGCACCGTGCCTCCGTCGTGCGCTTCCAGGGTGAACCGCCAGATGGCCGTGGGGTGTTGCGGGTCCTCCACCGCCCAGGCGAGCGCCTTCGACGGCTCGTACTCGACGATGTGGGACGTGGTGGCCCACTCCCCGAACGCCTCGTGCCTGCTCCGGCCGATGAACCGGGCCCCCACGGCAGGACCGCTGCTGCCGTCCAGCCACTCCACCGACTGAAGTTCGGAGCTCATGTGTGGCATCAGCTCGATGTCGGACACCAGGGCCCACACCTGCTCCGGTGGGGCTTCGATCCAGGTGTGGACCTCGACCGTCGGCTTGTCCGCGTAGCGCGCGCCCGTCCACTCCATGGATCCGCAGCCTCCTCGACCTACCGGCACCTCTCGCTTGAGGCACTGAGCAGTAAAGTTGCGTAGATAGACTCACCTGTCAAGGGCGCAGGACGGCCCCACACGGAGTCCCGAGGTCAGTCGGCGAAGCGCTCCCGTACGTCCGGCCGCTCGGCCAGGTGCGGCGGATAGCCCGGGCCCATCCGAGGGCGGGTGTTCTCCGCGGTCATCGGCTCACCGCACTCCGCGCACACCACTTCGGCATGGCTCGTCCGGCCGCACACCTCGTGACGCATCTCCACCGGCGGCCCCGCCTCCCCGGCCAGCCAGCGGTCCCCCCAGCGGTTCATCACCAGCAGTACGCCGTAGAAGTCGCGCCCCTTCTCGGTGAGCACGTAGTCGTACCGAACCGGCTCCGTCTGGTAGGGCCGCTTCTCCAGCAACCCCTCCCCCACCAGCCTCTTCAGCCGGTCGGTCAGCGTGTTGCGGGCGATCCCCAGTGCCGCCTGGAAGTCGTCGAACCGCCGGATCCCGTAGAAGGCCTCGCGCAGGACCAGCGGCGTCCACCAGTCCCCGAGCAGATCCATGGTCCGGGCGATCGAGCAGGGCCACTGCGCAAAGGATGTCCGCCTCATGACAGCCAGCATAGGTTCGTCCAGTCATGAGACCCAGCAGGTGCGGGACGGATGACTCATGTTGGCAACACGCTTGTGCTCTATCAATAACGAAGTTATCTTGCCGCCATGAAACATGACTTGCGAGGCAAGAACCTGGTGGTGACCGGAGCGGCGCGCGGCATCGGCGAGAAGGTGGCGCGCCTGGCCTCCGCTCGAGGCGCTCGGGTGACCCTGATCGGACTGGAACCCGACCGCTTGCGCGAGCTCGCCCGCGATCTGGGCCCGACCGCCTACTGGCGTGAGGCCGACGTGCGCGATGCCACCGCCCTGCGGTCGGCGATCGACGACGCCGCGAAGATCATGGGCGGGGTCGATCTCGTCGTCGCCAACGCCGGCGTCGTGGCGTACGGGACGGTGCGCCAGACGGACGAGGCATCGTTCGAGCGGGTGCTGGACATCAATCTGAACGGCGTCTTCCGCACCCTCAAGTACGCGACCCCGCATCTGGAGCGCAGCCGAGGACACGTGCTGGTCGTGGCCTCCGCGCTGTCCTTCATGCCGCTGGCCGCGATGGCCTCGTACGGCGCGAGCAAGGCCGCGGCCGAACTGCTGGCCCTGACCTACCGCCAGGAGGTGGCGCACCTCGGGATCACGGTAGGCGTCGTCCACCCGTCATGGATCGACACGGACCTCGTCCGGGGCGCCGAGTCGGACCTCCCGTCATTCCAGAGCCTGCGCAACCGACTGCCCTATCCGGGCAACGTCACCACCAGCGCCGACCGGGCGGCCGCCGCGATCGTCGACGGGCTCGCGCGGCGCCGCAGCCGCGTATACGTTCCGCGCGCGGTCGCCGTGGCCAACTGGGCGAAGGGAGCGCTGAACTCGCCGTTGGCGTGGCCCTGGGCGAGGCGCTTCGCAGCCCGGGCGGTGCCCTCTCTCGAACGCGAAGTCGCGGCGCTGGGCAGGAACAACCAGGTCACGCCCGGCTCCGACGCCCCCGCCGCCAGGCGAAGGTCGTCCTGACGGCGCAGGGAGCAGCGCTCAACCGGTCCGCACGCTCAACTGCCTTGAACGATCGAGTCGTAGAGGCGTGCTCCGGTCTCGTGCGAGGCTTCGGCCCGGGCTCGATCGTCGCCCAGCCCGACGGAGAAGTTCACTCCCATCGGCCGCATCACCTGCGCCACCGCATCGTCGAACTCGACGAAGTGCTCAGCCAACTCAAGGGTGATGTAGCCGTGGACCACGCTCCACAACTGGGCGGCCACCGCTTCGGGATCTTGTTGCAGCACTCGACCCGAGCCCACAAGCCGTTCGCACGCGGCGACGACATGGGCGTGGGCGGATCGGAAGGCCGGCGAATGCCCGCTGAAGCGAAGGTCGGTGTCGGACAGGGGCCGATACGTCGCGCGCGTGGACAGGCCGAACATCAGGTCGTACAGGTGAGGGTTCTCGCGGGCCACCCGGCGGCAGGTCAGCGCCAGGGCGAAGAGATCCGCGATCGGGTCCTCCGTCACGGGCACCTGGGCGAACGCCTTGCCCAGCTCGGTGAACCCGTGGTCGGCGACGGCTCGCATCAGTTCGGGGATGCCGCCGAAGTGGCTGTAGACCACCATCGTCGACAGTCCGCTCGCCGTTGCCACCGAGCGCGCCTTGATGGCCGAGGGTCCCTGCTCGGCCAGCAGGCCGATGGTGGCCTGCACCAACCGCTCCGGCGCGTCGTCGAGCCTCGCCCGTCCTGCCACGTTTCTCACTCCTCCTGACTCCACAGCTCACGCGAACCCTCGCATGAGTGATGGTTGCCACAGTTCAAATAACTTGGTTATATAACTCGTCAGGGCAAGGATACACAGCACGAGTGACACGCCGTATCAGGCGAAAGCGCGCATCCTCATCGCCGCCCCACACATCCTCGGCTGTCCCCCACGCACTTTCCACTCCCATGAACTCAGCACGGGACGAACTCACCCGGGAGCAGAATCCATGCCATACAAAGACAAGGGCCACCTCAAGATCGAGGACCGTGGATCGGTCCTGATCGTCACCGTCGACGGCGGGCCGCACGGCGTCTTCGGCCTCGACATCGCCAACCAGCTGGACAAGCTGGTGAGGCGGGTCGACCGCGACCCGAACGTCCGTGCCGTCGTCTTCACCGGAGCCCATCCCGAGCGGTTCGTCAGCCACGCCTCGGTCCGGTGGCTGCAGGAAGAGGGTGCCGCCAGCCCCACGGTCGGACGGCGCCGCGCCTCCGTGGTGGCTCACCTGGCCAGGCGGACACGCGCGCTGGCCCCGGTGCTGGACAGGACCCCGATGCGGGGAGCCGCCCAGCTCGACCGTCTGCACGCGACGTTCCTCCGGATGAACGCCAGCGGAGTCGTCTTCGTCGGCGCCCTCAACGGTTCGGCGCTCGGTCTCGGCGCGGAGTTCGCCTGGGCGTGCGATCTGCGGGTCATGACCGACGGTGACTACTTCATCGGCCAGCCGGAGATCCTCCTCGGCATCATTCCTGGCGGCGGCGGCACACAGCGGCTGACCCGCCTGATCGGCACCCACAAGTCACTGGTGGCCATCCTGGAAGGCAAGCCGTTCACGCCCGAAGAGGCGCTCGCCAACGGAGCCGTCGACGAGGTCGTGCCGCAGGGCGAGGTGGTCGCGAGGGCGACCGCGCTCGCCGAGCGTTTCGGCGCACGCTCCAAGGGGTCCGTCGAAGCCGCCAAGCGGTCCGTGTACTTCGGCGGCTCGCTGGGCTTGCCGGAAGGGCTGCATGTCGAGCGCGCCGAGTTCTTCGCGAGGGTCATGTCCAAGGACGGCCAGAGACTCATGCTCGACTACATCGCGACGACCGAGGCCACCGGCGAGCTGCCGCTCTACCGGCCGGACACGTACGCGGAAGCCCTCACCTCGGGCAGCGTGCCCGGGCTCCACTCGAAGAACGGACGGTGAGCCGGCGATGACCACCTCCCAGTCCTTCACCCGTCACGACGTCACCTTCCCCTCAGGCGACAGCAGATGTGCCGGATGGCTCTATCTGCCGAAGGGCGTCGTCTCCCCGCCCGTCGTCGTCCTCGGGCACGGCCTCGGCGCCACGCGTGAGATGCGCCTGGACGCCTTCGCCGAACGCTTCGCCCAGGCCGGCATCGCCTCCCTGGCCTTCACCTACCGGCACTTCGGAGACAGCGGCGGCCGCCCTCGTCAGCTCCTGTCGATCAAGCGCCAACTCACCGACTGGGACTCGGCTATCGCCTACGCCAAGTCGCGCCGGCAGGTCGACGCCGACCGTGTCGCGGTGTGGGGCAGCTCCTTCGGCGGCGGCCACGCCATCACCGTCGCCTCACGCCATCCCGAACTGCGCGCGGCCGTGGCCCAGTGCCCCTTCACCGACGGCCTCGCCTCCGCGCTCGCGCTCGGCCCCCTCGCCTCCCTCAGGATCACCCCCGTGCTGGCCCGGGACCTGGCGTCCAGGGTGCGCGGCAAGGCGCCCGCGATGGTTCCCATCGCAGGCCCTCCCGGTTCACCGGCTCTCATGAACGCCCCGGACGCGCTGCCCGGCTACGAAGCCCTCCTGCCGCCCGGAAAGACGTTCCGCAACGAGGTGGCGGCGCGCGTCATCCCCACCATCGCCGCCTACCGGCCCGGACGTGCGGCGAAGAAGGTCGCCATCCCGATCCTCTTCTGCGTCAGCGACACCGACTCCGTCACGCCTCCCGCCCAGACCCTGCGCTACGCGGCCACCGCGCCCCAGGGGGAGATCAAGAGGTACGACGCCGGCCACTTCGACTTCTACACCGGCGAGACCTTCGAGACTCTGGTTCGCGACCAGATCGAGTTCCTCACCCGCCAGTTGGCTCCGGCGCCCGCCGCGTCGACTCCGTGACCGGACCGCATCACACCGAGACAGGTACGCTCGCCATGAAATTCGCTTCTCTGCCCGACCGCCGGGCCGATCTCGATCCGCACGGACTCGCGGTCTCGGACGGGCGCCAGTCGCTCACCAACACCCAGCTGCTGCACCGCGTTCGGGCGGCGGCCCACCAACTGCGGGGCCTCGGGATCGGTCCCGGTGATGTCGTGGCCCTCAAGCTGACGAACCGCGTCGAGTTCGTGCTCCTGCTGTTCGGCGCCTGGCGGCTCGGCGCCACCGTCACACCGGTCAACCCCGGCATGACCGACGTCGAGGTCGTTCGACAGCTCAAGGACTCCGGAGCACGACTGCTCGTGGTGGAGGACGGGCCCGCCATCGTCGTGAAGGGTGTCGCCACGCTCGCCGTCGGCCACCTGCACGAAGAGGCGACCCTGCCGGACCAGGCCGCACATCTGGACTCGTCCGCGCTGGCCCTGCTCATCTACACCAGCGGCACGACCGGCGTCCCGAAGGGCGTGATGCTCGACCACGCCAACATCGACGCCATGGTGGAGATGGGGCGCCAGGCGCTCGAGCTCGGGCCGAGCGACCGCTGTCTGCTCATCCTGCCGCTCTTCCACGTCAACGGGATCGTGGTCAGCATCCTGACGCCGCTTCTCGCCGGCGCCAGTGTCGTCATCGCGGGCCGGTTCGATCCCCGCAGCTTCTTCGACCTCGTCGAGCAGGAACGCCCTACCTTCTTCAGCGCCGTTCCCACGATCTACAGCATGCTCGCGGCGCTCCCGGACGACGTTCGACCCGACACCTCGTCCCTGCGGTACGCCGTCTGCGGGGCGGCGCCCGCCTCCGCCGAACTGCTGACCCGGTTCGAGGCGCGGTACGGGTTTCCGCTCGTCGAGGGGTACGGGCTGTCCGAGGGGACCTGCGGCTCCACCATCAACCCGGTCACGGGCCCTCGACGTGCCGGGACCGTCGGGCGCCCCTTCCCCGGCCAGGAGATCCGGATCGTCGACGCCGACGGCAACGACGTACCCCCCGGCACGGACGGTGAGGTCCTCATCCGGGGCGCCAACGTCATGCGGGGCTATCTGGGCCGGCCGGACGAAACGGCCCGAGTCGTCGTCGACGGCTGGTTGCACACGGGCGATGTGGGCCACCTCGACGCCGAGGGATATCTGGTCCTGGTCGGACGCTCGAAGGACATGATCATCCGAGGCGGCGAGAACATCTACCCCAAGGAGATCGAGGACGTCCTCGTGGGCGATCCGTCGGTCCAGGAGGCCGCCGTGATCGGCGTACCCGACGAGAAATGGGGCGAGGTCGTCGTCGCCTACGTCCAGCCACGACCGGGCCTGACCGTCGACCCGACGGCTCTCGGCGCCCGCTGCGCCCGCAGCCTCACCGGCTACAAGCGACCGACCTCGTTCGTCGTGGTGGACGCGATCGCGAAGAACGCGGTCGGCAAGATCGACAAGGCGTCCTTGCGGGCGGCCCATGCGGCGGCCGCTGCCGGCTCGTGATCAGGGCCGCGCCGACCGGGTCGGGTGGCAGCGGTGAGGGCCGTTGCCACCCGGCCCTTCCACAGGTTGGGTGGCGGTGGGTGTCACCGTTTGGTCCCGTAGTCCAGGAAGCCGCGCAGATGCGCCAGCAGCTCCTCCGGGCGCTCCTCGGGAATGAAGTGGCCGCACTCCGGGATCTCGGCACCGGTGACGTCATCCGCGTAGTCCCGCCAGATCGCCAGCGTCGGCAGACGGGACGGGAGTCCCTGGGAGCCCCACAAGGCCAGCACAGGCATGGTGAGACGGCGGCCCTCGGCGGCGTCGACGTCGTCGAGGGCCACGTCCTGTTCCATGGCGCGGTAGTCGTCGAAGCTCGCGCGCAGGGCGCCCGGCCGGGAGAAGGCGCGGACGTAGGCGTCGACCGCTTCCGGTGTGAGGCCGTGGCGGTTGTAGGTCCAGCGCTCGAAGAAGAACTCGAGATAGCCACGGATGTCGCGCCCCACGAGGCGCTCGGGCAGATCGGGCTGCATCTGGAACAGCCAGTGCCAGTACCCGGAGGCGAGCGAGGCGTCCAGCCGGCGGAACATTTCCCGCGTGGGCACGATGTCGAGCACGGCCAGTCGTTCCACCTGCTCCGGGCGGTCCAGCGCCCAGCGGTGTCCCACACGGGCGCCGCGGTCGTGACCGACCACCGCGGCACGTTCGAAGCCGAGCGCCTCGACGAGGCCGGCCATGTCGGCGGCCATCCGCCGCTTGTCGTACCCGGTGGTGGGCTTGTCGCTCAGACCGTACCCGCGCAGGTCGGGGGCCACGACGGTGAAGTCGGCGGCGAGTTCGCCCAGTACCGGCCGCCAGCAGTCGGAGGTCTGCGGCCAGCCGTGCAGGAGGACCAGCAGGGGCCCGGATCCCGCTCGGAGGTAGTGCAGACGGACTCCGTCGACCTGTGTGACCCCCGTCGTCACCGGCGGCTGGCTCATGGGTCCGTCTCCCCTACAGAAAGCCAACCCTCTTGGAGGGTTGGTCCGGTGCGCGCCATGCAAGCGCGGCAACGGTCGGTGAGTGGATATGAGATGCCGGGCGGGCTGACCGACGTGACACTGCTCGACCGAGCGGCAGCGACGGCTTTCCGGCCCGCCCTGCAACGTCAGTCGCTGTCGGTCACCATCGACACCACGACCTTGCCGGCCTTGGTGCGGCCCTGCTCGACGTGCGCCATCGCGGCCGGCGTCTGGTCGAACGGGAAGACCTGGTCGATGACCGGACGGAGCTGTCCGCCGTCGTACAGGGCGCCGAGTTCGCGCAGCTGGGAACCGTTGGCCTGCATGAAGAAGAACTGGTAGCGCACACCGAGTGCCTTGGCCTGCTTACGGACCTTGCGGCTGAGCATGTTCATGGCCGCGCCCAGGAACGACGGGGCACCGAGCTGCTTCGCGAATCCGGCGTCCGGCGGACCGGCGACACCGATGGCGAGGCCGCCGGGCTTGAGCACGGTCAGCGACTTCTGGAGGTTGGCACCGCCGAGCGAGTCCAGTACGAAGTCGTAGCCGGACAGCACCTTGGAGAAGTCCTCCTTGGTGTAGTCGACGACGACGTCGGCGCCGAGGCTCTTCACCAGCTCCTCGGTCCGGGTGTCCGTGGTGGTCGCCACGGTGGCTCCGAGGTGCTTGGCGAGCTGGATGACCGTCGACCCGAGGCCGCCGGCACCGGCGTGGACGAGTACCTTCTGGCCCGGCTTCACCTGCGCGCGGTCGACGAGGATCTGCCAGGCGGCCAGGGCCACCAGCGGCACCGCGGCCGCCTCCTCCAGGGTGAGCGATTCCGGCTTGGGCGCGACGTCGTCCTGGTCGATCGCGATGAACTCGGCGAAGCCGCCGATCCGCAGGTCGCGCGGCCGTGCGTACACCTCGTCGCCGACCTTGAAGTCGCCTACGGCGGAGCCGACTCGGGTGACGACGCCGGCCACGTCGTGGCCGAGCACGAACGGGCGCTTGTACTTCAGGAGCTGCTTGAACTCCCCGTTGCGGACCATCTTGTCCAGCGGGTTGATGCTCGTGGCGCTCACCCGTACCAGGACGTCGCGGTCCCCGACGGTGGGCTCGGGTACGTCGGCGGCGGACACGCCGTCCTTGCCGTACTTCTCGACGACGAATGCCTTCATGTCGGCCAGCCTTCTGCGTGATCTTGTCGGTGGTTTTCTCAGCGGTCGAGGTGATGGGCGGTATGGATCTCGCCGTCGAGCCGTCCGCACACGAAGACACTACGGTCTGAGTATAGAAAAGTAAACTCAGTTCAATGTGGCCACGCCGCCGCGAACTCTGGGTTTACTTTCTAATACTCAGAAGGTAGCGTCGCCAGCCGGCACATCGATCCGGCTGTCGCGCGGCCACCCCGTCGAGGCACCCACCTGAGAAGGAGCGCCACCATGGGCGTCAGCAAGGAAGCACACGAGTTCGCGGAGTTCCTCGCCGGCGTGAGCGCGAAGTCCGCGACGCCGGGCCTCGAACTCGGCATCGTCCGCGACATCGTCGACTCGAACCACAAGGCGTCGACCGAACCGGAAGGCGTGACCTACGCCGAGGTCGACGCGGACGGCGTACCCGCTCTGTGGGCCATCCCCGAGGGCGCCGCCCCCGACAAGGCGCTGCTGCACCTCCACTTCGGCGGATCGGTCGCCGCCTCGATGCACTCCGACCGCAAGGCCGCCGGCCACATAGCCAAGGCCGCCGGAGTGCGTTCCCTGGTCGTGGACTTCCGCCTGGCGCCGGAGCACCCCTACCCGGCACAGCTCGACGACGTCGAGACGGCGTACCGGTGGCTGCTCTCCCAGGGCTACGAGCCCCGGAACATCGGCAGCACCGGCCACTCCATCGGCGGCACGCTCGCGGTCCTGCTGCCGCTGCGTCTCCTGGCCAAGGGCGAGCCCACCCCCGGTGCGATCGTCAGTGTCTCGCCCTGGACCGACCTCACCCTCCGGAACAAGTCCGTGGACGCCAACGAGGCGAACGACAGGATGCTCAGCCGCGCCACCCTCGAGCTCTTCCGCGGCGCCTGGGTGCAGGACCCCGCCATCGATCCCGCCGACCCCCGGGTCAGCATCGCCAACGCCGACCTGACCGGCCTGCCGCCCACGCTCGTCTACTACGGCGAGTACGAGACCCTCGCCGACGACGGTGCCGAACTCGGGCGCCGGCTCGCCGACTTCAAGGTCACCTCCGAGACCCACGGGGTTCCCGAGGGGCAGCACTCGTTCGTCCTGGGCGCGGGCCGCGTGCCCGAGGTGAACGAGGCGATCGGACGGATGGGACAGTGGCTCCGCACGCACCTCGGCGCCTGACGAGGACCTGATGGCGAGGACTTGATGGCGAGGACTTGATGGCGAGGACTTGATGGCGAGGTCTGCCGACAGGGCTCGCCGGCACCACCGCGTTGGGCAGCATGGTGCACACCGCCCCTCCCCCGGTCCCTGGATGCCACAAAGGAGTGCGCAATGGGAAAGTACGAGGACGTCTTCCGCGCCAGCACCGAAGACCCGGAGAGCTTCTGGCTGACGGCGGCGGAGGGCATCGACTGGGATGTCGCTCCGCGACGCGCCCTGGACGCCTCCGGCGCACCTTTCTACCGCTGGTTTCCCGACGGACGGCTGAACGTCTGCTTCAACGCGCTCGACCGGCACGTCGAAGCGGGCCGCGGCGACCAGCTCGCGCTCGTCTACGACTCACCCGTGACCGACACCCGGCGCACCTACACCTACGCCCGACTGAGGGACGAGGTGGCGGCGTTCGCCGGAGGGCTGGCGCAACTCGGCGTGGAACAGGGCGACCGGGTGGTGATCTACATGCCCATGGTCCCCGAGGCCGCCATCGCGATGCTGGCGTGTGCGCGGATCGGCGCCGTGCACTCGGTCGTCTTCGGCGGGTTCGCCCCGCACGAACTCGCGGTCCGCATCGACGACGCCGCCCCCAAGGTGATCGTCTCCGCCTCCTGCGGCATCGAGGGCAAGCGAGTCATCGCGTACAAGCCGCTGCTCGACCGGGCCATCGAACTCGCGGCCCACAAGCCGCAGAAGAGCGTGATCCTGCAACGTCCGCAGGAGCGGGCCGAGTTGGGGGCCGACGACCTCGACTGGGCCGACCTGGTCGCCGCGGCCCCACCGGCCGACTGCGTCCCGGTTGCCGCGAACGCCCCGCTGTACATCCTCTACACGTCCGGAACGACCGGGAAACCGAAGGGGGTTGTCCGTGACAGCGGTGGCTACGCGGTGGCCCTGCACTGGTCGATGGGTGCCGTGTACGACGTGGGGCCCGGCGAGACGATGTTCACCGGCTCGGACGTCGGCTGGGTCGTCGGCCACTCGTACATCGTCTACGGACCGCTGCTGGCCGGTGCCACCACCGTCCTGTACGAAGGCAAGCCGGTCGGCACCCCGGACGCGGGCCAGTTCTGGCGCGTCGTCGCCGAGTACGGCGTCAAGACGATGTTCACCGCCCCCACCGCTTTCCGGGCCATCCGCAAGGAGGACCCGAAGGGCGCGCTCACCGCGGACCACGACCTCACCGGTCTGCGTCACCTCTTCCTCGCGGGTGAGCGCCTCGACCCCGAGACGTATCACTGGGCAAGGGCCCTTCTGGACATCCCGGTGATCGACCACTGGTGGCAGACCGAGACCGGCTGGCCCATCGTCGCCAACCCGGTGGGCATCGAGGCCGCACCCGTGAAACCCGGTTCCCCGACCCGCGCGCTGCCGGGCTGGGACGTGCGCGTCCTCGACGCGTCAGGCGATCCGGTGCCCGCCGGCGTCGACGGCGCGATCGTCGTGAAGCTGCCCCTGCCACCGGGCGCGCTCCCCACCCTCTGGAACGACGACGACCGCTACATCTCCTCCTACCTCTCCGCCTTCGACGGCTACTACCTCACCGGCGACAGCGGACACATCGACGCCGACGGCTACGTCTTCGTCATGGGCCGCACCGACGACGTCATCAACGTCGCCGGGCACCGGCTGTCCACCGGCAGCATGGAGGAAGCCCTCGCAGCTCACCCCGATGTCGCGGAATGCGCCGTCATCGGCGTCGCCGACTCGCTGAAGGGACAAGTGCCGCGCGGTTTCGTCGTCCTCAAGGCCGGCAGCAGCCGCGACGCGGCCGAGGTCGAGGCCGAACTCGTCCAACTCGTACGCGACCGCATCGGCGCCGTCGCCTCACTCAAGAGCGTCACGGTCGTTGCCGCCCTGCCCAAGACCCGATCGGGAAAGATCCTGCGCAAGACGATGCGCGGCATCGCCGACGGCCACGACGAACCCGTCCCCTCCACCGTGGACGACGCGAGCGTCATCGAGGCCCTCCGCCCTGTGCTCCGACGCGAAGTCTGACCCCTTGACCGTCCACTGACGGCCGCCTGGTCTCCGGTGGTGCAACAGCGCAACCACCGAACTCCGGGCGGCCCTCTTCGTCCGCGTTGATCCGCCACGCCTCCGACACAGCACCCTGTGCACCGAGTGCCAACAGATGCGAGCAGCCTCATGTGCTGCCCGCCGTCCTTCTTCTGGGCCCCAGACCCCGTTGGCCCCTGCTCACCACCGCCGTTCCGTGGCCCACCCTCAATGTCTGAAGGTTCCATGCAGTCGTACGTCCCCGCGGATCCCCTGAACAGACTCCGCGAGACCGCGCATCGTGCGCAGCGCAACTTCCTTGTCGTGAACGGGATTCCCTTCGCCGTCGGCATCACGCTGTCCTGCTTCACCGACGTCCCGGCGGTGGAGGTGTACGGCAAGCTCACCCTGGGCCTGGTCTGGGGCGTGCTGCAGTGTGCCCTGTTCGTCGCCACTGCCTGGCTGTACGAGATGCGGAGTACCCGGTCGGCCGATCGCCTCGAACAGACCCTGACCGCGGATGTGACGCGGTGACCATGGACTTCCTGAGCTCGGGCGTACTCGACCCCATCGGTTCGGACGCGAGACGCCCCGTGATCATCGCCTTTCTCATCTTCATCGGGGTGGCACTGCTGTGGCTCTTCACCCTCGCCACAGCCGAGGAGGAGAATCCGGAGAGGCTCTACGTCGCCAACCGGTCCCTCTCCCCCGTCATCAACGGGTTCGCGATGGCCGGCGAACAGATCTCGGTGGTCACCCTGTTGACGGTCTCCGGCGGTGTCGCCCTGTTCGGCTACGACGGGTTCACGTACGCCCTCGACGGCCTGATCATGCTCGGCGTACTGCTGCTCCTCGCACAGAAGATACGTACCAGCGGTCGCTACACCCTCGGCGACCTCTTCGCACTGCGGGCGTCGGGACCGGGGCCCCGCATCGCGGCGACCGCGGTGACGCTGGCCATCACGATCCCCCTCATCGTGATCCAACTGCGGGTCGCCGGCAGCAGTACGGCCCTCCTGATCGGCATGACGACCGACGGAGCACAGGTGGTGTGCACGATCCTGATGGGCTGCCTCGTCGCCTGCTTCGCCGCCGTAGCGGGGCTGAGAGGCAACAGTTTCATGCACGTCGCCAAGGTGCCGTTGACCCTCGCGGCCCTTGCCGTGCTCACCTTGCTGGCCGTCGGGAAATTCGACTGGGACCCTGGATCTCTGCTCTCGGCGGCCGCGGACAAAAGCATGGCGCCGGACGAATATCTGAAGCCGGGGTTCTGGCCCTACACGGCGAGTTTCGGCTCACTCAACACCTTCGGCAATCACATGGTCTTCATCCTCGGCACGGCCGTGATGCCTCACCAGATCCTCCGGATCAGCGCGTCCCGATCCGGCCGTTCGGCACGGCGATCCATGAGCATCGCCACGGGACTGGTAGGCGCGTTCATTCTCCTGCTGATCACCACCGGCTTCGCATCGGCAGCCGTGGTGGGCGCGTCCGGTATCGGCGCGGTCGACGGCACTGGGCAGTCGTCGCCGATCCAGCTGGCCTCGGAGGTGCTCCAGGACGGTTCGACGGGACGCATCGCGCTCATCACCGTCCTGGCCTGCGTCGTGTTCCTCACTGTCCTCACGACCGTGACCAGCGTGACCTTCGCCGCCGCCGTCGCTCTCACCCATGATGTGTTCGCGCGTGGCAAGCGCCGTCGCACGGAAGCCGGAGAGGTGCGGGCGCTGCGCGTGGCCGCCGTCAGCGTGTGCGCGGTGGGCCTGTCTCTGGCCGCGGCCATCCACCGGTATCCGACTGAATTCCTGGTCGCCTTCTCGATCAGTGTCGCGGCTACGTGCGTCTTCCCCGCGTTGATCTACTCCTTCTTCTGGAGCCGCTTCAACCGTCGAGGACTGCTGTGGTCCGTTCATGGCGGACTGCTGCTCTGCACCGTCCTCACGGTCTTCTCGCCCATCGTCTCGGGAACCGCGTTCGCGCTATGGCCGCAAGCGAGTTTCAACTGGTATCCGTTCCAGACCCCGGGTCTGATTTCCGTTCCTGCGGCGTTCGCCCTGGGTTGGCTGGGCAGCGTCACTTCACCGCGAGAGCCCCAAGTCGATTTCCGGCATGTGCAACTCGAAATCCTGACAGGGCAGCGGGCCGGATGAACTCGCCACTGATCGGCGCCGCCTGAGTTACTCATCCACGCTCAGACAGAAACGAGGCTCTCCGTGCGTGATCTCCCCTTCCAGCCCGCCACGGACCAACTGAATGCGCTGGCCTCGGGGCAGATTTCGAGTGAGGAACTGCTCGAGACCTATCTGCACCGCATCGGCACGCACAACGGAACGCTGAACGCGATCGTCACCCTCGACGTCGAGCGGGCACGGCTCGACGCGAGGGCAGCCGACGCGAAGCGCGAGGCCGGGGCGGAACTCGGCCCGCTCCACGGCCTCCCGATCACGCTGAAGGACAGCTACGAGACCGCCGGGCTGCGCACCGTCTGCGGTCGGACCCACCTCAAGGACTACGTACCCGAGCAGGACGCCGAGGCGGTACGACGGTTGCGGGCCGCGGGCGCTGTGATCATCGGCAAGACCAATCTGCCCGCGGGAAACCAGGACGTCCAAGCGGACAACCCCGTGTTCGGACCGACCCTGAACCCCTGGAACACCGCCCGCACGTCCGGAGGTTCCGCAGGCGGTGGCGCAGTGGCGACAGCCGCCGGCCTCACGGCTTTCGACTTCGGCTCGGAGATCGGCGGGTCCACCCGGATTCCGGCGCACTTCAACGGCCTCTACGGCCACAAGGCGACCTGGCGGTCCATCCCCCTGATCGGACACGTACCGGGCGGACCAGGCATCGGCCGGTGGGCGGAGATCGACCTGGCCTGCGCCGGCGCCCAGGTGCGCGACGCGCGCGACCTGGTCCCGATTCTCCACGCGACGGTAGGACCGCCAGAGCGCGACGGCGGCTTCAGCTACACCCTCGCACCACCCCGAGCGAACGAACTCGGCGCCTTCCGGGTGGCGGTGTGGACCGAGGACCCGTCATGCCCGGTCGACCACGATGTCGTCACCGCGGTGGACGACGCCCTGAGTGTCCTCAAAGCGGCGGGTACGACGGTCGAAGTGCAGCCCATCAGCCTGCCCGTCGACATGACGACCAGTCATGACATGTTCCAGCGCCTGCTCTTCGGCGCCTTCACCTACGACCGGTCCGGACTGACACCGACCGCCACCGCCGCGATCCTCGCGCGTCTGGTCCAGCATCCTCGCGGAGAAGCGCTGGACGCGGTGAGAGGAACCTTCCAGTCCCACTACAGCTGGCTGCAGGCGGACGTCGCACGCCATGAACTCCGGCACCGGTGGGCCGAGTTCTTCCGGGAGTTCGACGTGCTGCTCATGCCCGTGACTCCGACCACGGCGCCACCTCATCACGACAAGCCGATCGACAGGTTCGGCCGCCGGATCCAGGTGGACGGCCGATCGCGGTCCTACTGGGACCAGGTCAAGTGGAGCGCCATCGCCAACGTGGCCGGCTCTCCGGCGACGACCATCCCCGTCCGAAGGGGCCGGGACGGTCTGCCCGTCGGGCTTCAGGCGATGGGGCCGAGCGGCGGTGACCTCACCACGATCAGGTTCGCCGAGCTCCTGGGCCGGGAACTCGAGGGCTACCAGCCCCCGCCGGCCTTCGTTTGACGATCAGCAGTGGCCGGCCGCCTGGCGCACCGCGGTCGGCCCGCACGGTTCACTCGCTGTCGGGCACCATCGAGACCACGACCTTGCCGGCCTTGGCGCGGCCCTGCTCGACGTACGCCATCGCCTCGAGCGTCTGGTCGAAGGGGAAGGTGCTGTCGACGACCGGGCGGAGCTTCCCGCTGTCGTAGAGGGCGCCGAGTTTGCGCAGCTGGAGCCGTCGGCCGCCATGAAGAAGAACTCGTAGCGCACGCCGAGCGCCTTGGCCCGCTTGCGGATCTTGCGGCTGAGGACGCTCATGACCAGGCCCATGACGGCGGGGGCACCGAGCTGCTTGGCGAAAGTGGCGTCGGGCGGGCCGACGACGCTGACGGCGAGGCCGCCGGGCTTCAGCACGGTCAGCGACTTCTCGAGGTTCACCCCGCCGACGGAGTCCAGCACCAGGTCGTAGTCCGAGAGCACCTGCGAGAAGTCTTCCTTGGTGTAGTCGACCACGACGTCGGCGCCGAGGCTCCTGACCAACTCCTCGCTCCTGGCGTTCGCGGTCGTCGCCACCGTGGCTCCGAGGTGCTTGGCGAGCTGGATGACCGTCGACCCGAGGCCCCCGGCACCGGCGTGGACGAGCACCTTCTGGCCCGGCTTCACCTGCGCGCGCTCGACGAGGATCTGCCAGGCGGCCAGGGCCACCAGCGGCACCGCGGCCGCCTCTTGGAGGGTGAGTGAGGCGGGTTTGGGCGCGACATCGTCCACGTCGATCGCGATGAACTCCGCGAAGCCTCCGATCCGCAGGTCGCGCGGCCGGGCGTAGACCTGGTCGCCGACCTCTAGACCGTGTACGGCGGAACCGACCCGCGTCACGACACCGGCCACGTCGTGGCCGAGCACGAACGGGCGCCTGTACTTCAGGAGCTGCTTGAACTCGCCGTCGCGGACCATCTTGTCCAGCGGGTTGATGCCGGCGGCGCTCACTCTGACCAGGACGTCGCGGTCTCCGACAAGGGGCTCGGGTACGTCTGCGGCGCGGGCGCCGTCCTTGCCGTACTTCTCGACGACGAATGCCTTCATGTCGGCCGCCTTTCCACGTCGTGCCGATCATGACGCTACTCGCTGAGTACGTGAAAGTAAACTCAGAAGAGGTTAGAATCACCCCTATGGATGCAACGACCGAAGCCCTGCAGGACACCGGCAGGGACCCCCGCCTCGACCGGGACACGTCGAACTGCTCGATCGCCCGGACCCTTGAGATCGTGGGCGAGAAGTGGACGATCCTGATCCTGCGCGAGGTCTGGTACGGATCGTCCCGCTTCAGCGAGTTCGAACGCGTCCTCGGCTGCCCTCGCAACCTTCTCGCGGCGCGGCTCAAGATGCTCGTGGAGGAAGGGATCCTGGCCACCGAGACCTACAAGGAGCCGGGCTCGCGGAGCCGGCCGAAGTACGTGATCACCCCCAAGGGCATGGATCTCGTCCCGGCCGTGATGGGACTCCTGCAGTGGGGCGACCGCTACCGCGCCGACCCGGAGGGCCCGGCCATGCTGTCCCGGCACCGCGGCTGCGGCGCACACGTCGACGCCCAGATCCGCTGCGACCGGGGCCACGCCGTACAGCCGGAGGACATCGAGAGCATCCCCGGCCCCGCCTTTCGCCTGAAGCCCGCCGAGTGAACCGAGCGCGGCGGCGTCAGGCCGGGTCGACGAATATGTCGAGCGCGAGATCCCCCTCGAAGCCGACAGGACTGTAGACGGACAGGTCCGTGACGCCTTCGTCGAGCAGGACCTCGTCGTCGACGAACAGGTTGCCGGTGCACTTGCGCGCGTCACGCGTGAGGACGGCGTAGGCGGCGTCGGCCATGATCTGCGGGCTGCGGGCCTGTCCGGCGCCGCCGACCACGTTGCGCACGGCGGCGGTGTCGATCAGGGTCCGCGGCCACAGCGAGTTGGCGGCGATGCCGTCGGCGGCGAGTTCCTCGGCGAGCCCGATGGTGCACAGACTCATCCCGTACTTCGACAGCGTGTAGCCGAGATGCCTGCCCACCCAGTGCGGCGCGAGGTTCAACGGCGGCGAGAGGGTGAGGATGTGCGGGTTGTCCGCCGCTCGCAGATGCGGGATCGCGGACTTGCTCAGCAGGAATGTGCCCCGCGTGTTGATGTCCTGCATCAGGTCGTACCGCTTCATCTCCAGCTGCTCCGACGACGACAGGTCGATCGCGCTCGCGTTGTTCACCACGATGTCGACTCCACCGAAGGCACTGACCGCGGCGTTGACGGCGGTGCGCACGTCGTCCTCGTTGCGGACGTCACCGACGACGGCCAGCCCCTTGCCCCCGGCGCGCTCGACCTCGTCGACCGCGGTGTGGACCGTGCCTTCGAGCTTCGGGTGCGGTACGGCGGTCTTGGCGAGCATCACCACGTTCGCCCCGTCCCGGGCCGCGCGCAGGGCGATGGCGAGGCCGATGCCTCGGCTGCCTCCCGACATCAGGACGGTCTTGCCGGCCAGCGTTCGCGTCATGGTCGAACCTCCAAAATCGATTGAGGAACTAATCATATGCGGTACGAATGATATCGTCCACGTATGACTTCCACTCCCGTACGCCAGAGCGACCGCCTCTACCACGAGCTCCTCGCCCCCGAAGAGACCCAGTCCGTACGCGCCGCCGTGCGCCGGATCGCCGAGCAGGAAGTGGCCCCGCACGCCGCCGCGATCGCGAACGGCGACGAACGCACGGACGGCTTCCCCCGGAAGGTGTTCGACGCGCTCGCATCGGCCGGGGTCCTCCGGATCCCCTTCCCCGCCGAGGTCGGCGGTGACGGTCTGACCCACCCGGCGACGGCCACCGCCGCGGCGATCGAGGAACTCGCCTACTGCTCCAGCAGCGTCGCGGCCGTCTTCGACGTGCACTGCATCCTGGCGGGCAACGCCCTGCGGCAGGGCACCGAGGAGCAGCAGCAACGATGGCTGCGCAAGGTCGCGGAGGGCTCGGTGGTCGGCGCGTTCGCCACCACCGAGCCGGACGCCTCCAGCGACCTGTCTCCGCAGGCCGTTCGGACCGAGGCCGTACGCACCGAGACCGGCTGGGTGCTGAACGGCCACAAGCGGTGGATCTCCAACTCCCCCGTGGCCGGGTTCGTGGTGGTGCTCGCCCGCACCGGCGAGCGGCTGAGCATGTTCATCGTCGACACGGCACTTCCGGGCGTCCAAGTCGGCCTCGCCGACCGCAAGATGGGCAACCGCGGCCAGCTCACGGCGGACATCCATTTCACGGACGTACACCTCTCCGACGACGACCTCCTCGGCGGCACCGAGGGACACGGACTGCGCCACGCGCTGTCCACGCTGACCTACGGCCGGATCGGCATCGCGGCCGCCGGGGTCGGCATGGCACAGGCCGCCTTCGACCACACCGTGGCCCACCTGTCGACACGACACGCCTTCGGCAGGCCGGTCGCCGCCAACCAGCACTGGCAGTTCCTGCTCGCCGAGCGGGCCACCGAGATCGACAACGCCCGCACCCTCGTCACCAAGGCCGCCCTGCGCCTGGACGCCGGCAACCCGTCCCCGGAGCCCGAGGCCGCGATGGCGAAGTACTACGCCACCAAGCTGTCGGTGGACATGGCGCGCGACGCCGTCCAGGCCTTCGGAGGCCTCGGCTTCGCACGCGAACTGGGCGCCGACGGCAGCCCCGGCCCCGTCGAGGCGATCTACCGGGACAGCAAGATCGGCGAGATATACGAGGGGACCAACGAGATCCAGAAGTGGGTCATCGCCCGGCAGATCTTCGGCCGGACCATCGTCGGCTGACGGCCCCGCACTCTCGTACGATGGCCCGGACGATACGTAGGGCCAACCATAGGCGGGATGAACGATGTCCGAGGCTCCGCTGGTACCGGGGACAGTGGCCGAACACACCATCTGCCTGCTGGTCAAGCTCGGGCAGGTGGCGTTCAGGATCGCCGAGGACGGCATCAGCGGTACCGGTCTGCGCGTGCGCCACTACAGCGTCCTGCAGGCCTTGGCCGACAACGGGGCCATGCCGCAGCTGGCGCTCGGCTCGTTCCTGCGCATCGACCCGGCGACGATGGTGACGAGCCTCGACGACCTGGAGCGGGCCGGGTACGCCGAGCGGACCCGCGATCCGCAGGACCGACGTCGGTACGCCGTCGACATCACCGACGACGGGCGCAAGGTTCTGGCCGACCTCAACCGCACACTCGGCGGTCTCGACGGCGACATCCTCGCCGACCTGGGCGCCACGGAACAGCAGTCGCTGCACGCCCTGCTGGGCAGCCTCGCCGAGAGTCCCGCTCTCACCTCCATGTTCGACGGTGTCAGAGAGCAGAGCGGCACCAAGAGGGCTTAGCTCGAAGTCGGTTGCCTGGAGGCATGGTTGCGCTCCAGGCAACCTGGATCAGCGACTCAGGAAGCGGCCAGTTTCTGGAGGCGCGGGTGGTTCTCCAGTGCCCAGCGGACGGTCTTCGCCGGGCGTCCGAGCAGCGTCTCCAACTCGTCGGTGAGGCCGCCGTATCCTCCGCGGCCGATGATCCGGTTCAGGGTCTTCAGGTGCTCCGCGATGTGCGGGTACGCGGACATGTGGGTGTCCACGTAGGTCTCGTTCCAGGTCTCGATGTCTTCGGGAACATACGTGACCGGGCTTCCCAGCACGGCCGCGAAGTCCTGCGCGAACCCGTGCCCGTCCTTCATCTCCGGGCCGGTGAGCGCGTAGGACTTCGAGAGGTGCGGTGCCGGGTCGGCCAGGATCTTCGCGATCACCTCAGCGACGTCGTAACCGGCGATGGGTGCGAAGCGGTGGTCACCGAAGGGCAGGCGCAGCTCACCGTCGGCCAGTGAGCCGAGGGCCAGCCAGGTCATGATGGGGTTCTCGACGAAGAAGGCCGCCCGGATGTTGACGGTCGGGACGCCGGACCACTCCAGCACCTGCTCGGCGACCCAGTGGGCCCGCTGCTGCGGCGACCAGTCGGTGACGATTCCGCCGAGCCGCTCGCGCCGCTCGTCCTCCGGCGCGGTCATGTCGTCGAAGGTCATGAACGACTGCTCGTACTCCGAGATGTTGACGAACACCTCGATGTCGCCCTGGGCCCGCGCCGCCGCGGCCATCAGGCTGACGGCGTCGGTGTAGTACGGCGACAGGCCCATGCTGAAGTAGATGCGCCGGACGCCCTTCAGCGCGGCGGTCACGTCGGCGATGGTGAGCAGGTCACCGACGAAGACCTCGGCGCCGGCCTGGCGGAGCGACTGGGCGCGTTCGTCGTCCTGTCGTACGAACGCGCGCACGGGGTGCCCTTGTTCGAGCAGCATGTCGACCAACGTCCGGCTCACACCACCGATCTCGCCGGCGGCACCGGTGATCAGGATGGGAGTGCGCTCTGTCATCAAGGTGTCCTCTGTCTGGTTGTGGTGGGGGAGGCTGATCGGAGAGCCAGGCAGCGCCTGGGCGTCAGCCGGCGAGCTGGTTCATCTTGCGGATCTGCTTGTCGAAGACCCCGGCGGGAGCGAGGCGGCGCAGTACGCGTGCGCGTCCGGCCAGGGGCCCGGCGGTGTAGCGCGGCTTCGGCTTCGTGTCGGTGGCCGCCGCGACGATCGCCTGGGCGACGACGGCGGGCGCGTCGCCGTCCCTGACCGCCTGCGCCATCACACGGTCGACGGTCTGCCGCTGCTTCGCGTACGCGTGCAGGGGGGTGTCGGGCTTCGCGCTGTTGGCCTCGAACCCGGTCCTGGTGTAGGCGGGTTGGACGATGAGCGCCCGGACGCCATGGTCACGGACCTCGTGGTCCAGGGACTCGGTGTAGCCCTCGATCGCATGCTTGGAGGCAGCGTAGGCGGCCATGTACGGCTGGGGCATGAACCCGAGCACGGACGAGATGTTGATGATGCGCCCGCGTCGCTGGGCGCGCATGTGCGGCAGGACTTCGTTCACCATGCGCATGACCCCGAAGACGTTGGTGTCGAAGACGGCCCGGGCCTGCTCGAGGGAGGTCTCCTCCGCGGCGCCCAGGGAGCCGACGCCGGCGTTGTTGACCAGGACGTCGATCCGCCCGAACCGCTCGCTCACCTCCTGGACCGCCGCGGCGACCGAGGCGTCATCGGCCACGTCGAGGTCCACGAACGTCACGCCGTCGAGCGGGGTGACGCGTGAGGTGTCCCGGCTCGTGCCGACCACTTCGAAACCCGCCGCCACCAGCGCGAGCGCGGTTTCCTTCCCGATGCCGGATGACGCACCCGTCACAAGTGCCACCGGCCGACCTGTCGTCATCATGACTCCCGCGCTCCTTGAAAAACCGATCGGTTTCCGTCACTGTAAACCGATCGGTTTCCACGCGCAAGCCGAGCCGAGCGGAGCCGAGTTCAGACAGGAAGCAGGGCGACATGGACAGGGTCAGCACGCAGGAGAGGCGCGAGAGCGTCATCCGTGCGGCGATCGCCGAGTTCGCGATCACCGGTTACGACGGCACCACCACCGCGGCGATCGCCAGGCGGGTCGGCGTCACCCAGCCGTATCTCTTCCGGCTCTTCCCGGACAAGCAGGCGATCTTCGTCGCCGCCCTGGCGCGGAGCGCGGAAGACACCCGGCTGGCGTTCGAGGAGGCCGTCGACGGGGCGGAAAGCGGCGAGGGGGCCCTTCAGGCGATGACGGACGCGTACACCCGGCTCATCTCGACGCGCCCCGAAACGCTCCTGATGCAGTTGCAGGGCTACGTCACCGTGGCGGCCGCCGAGGCGCGGGGCGACGGCCTGATCGGCGAGGTCGTCCGGGCCGGCTGGATGGGGATCTGGGAGACCGTGCACCTGTCGCTGGGTGCCGATGCCGGCCGTACCGCAGACTTCTTCGCCTGCGGCATGCTCGGCAACACGCTTGCCGCCATGGGGGTTGCCCAGGAGGCCGGGCGGCGGGGCGGCGTTCGGGAGGGGTGATGCGTCAGCGCACGCCCGCCGCGTCGAGCAGGGTGGTCACCGTGGGCGCGATGAGATCCGTCAGCTTGTCCGCTCCGATACCCGCACGGGCGCTGCCGCCGTCGAAGACCAGGCTGAGCTGCCGGGCCAGCAGGGAGGGATCGCTCGCCCCGCCCCGTTCGGCCTCGGCGCGGAAGAAGCCGGTCAGGTTCTCCTTGACCGCGCGGGCGACCTGGCTCGCGGGGTGACTCTGGTCCTTGAGCTCGATCTGCGCGGCCAGGAAGGGGCAGCCGTGGAACTCAGGCCCGGCCGCCTGCGCTTCGACCTGCTCGAAGACGTGGAGGATCCGCTGCCGGGGCGAGCGGTTGTCGTCCGCCGCGGGCAGCAGCGCCGCCACGTACACGGACGTGCGCCGCTCGAGGCTCGCCGCGAGCAGCGCGTCCTTGCTCTCGAACAGCTGGTACATGGAGCGCTTCGACACCCCCGCCGCCTTGCAGAGCGCCTCGACGCCGATGCAGACGCCGTCGCGGTAGGTGAGTGTGGCCGCCGCTTCCAGCAGCCGCTCCCTGGGGCTTTGTTTCACTTCGGTGGTCATACCGCGAGGTTAACCCAGGGAGAGACAAAAGAAAACCGATCGGTTTCCATGGTGGCGTCCGTGAGATGGCTCGGCGACGGCCCGGGGGAAAGGCCGTCGCCGAGCCCTGATGGTGTGCGCGCCTGTCGTCCCCGGCAGGGCGACACACACCGGGGCCACTCCGAGCAATGGCCCCGCCCTGGGTGATGGAGGACGTCCTCCGCTATGCCGGGGCTGCCGTCTTCTCGGGCGCCGTCTCCACCGGGATACGGTGCAGCCCCTTGCGGTCGTACCACCCCAGTACGCCGAAGCCGAACAGTGCCGCGGCCACGAGGCCGGCCGCCATCATGACCCAGCCCCGGGTCAGACCCGCGTCGCCCTGGGCGTCGTAGTAGAGGATCGAGCGGATGCCACCGGTGATCTGCCGCAGCGGCTCGAACTCCGCGAGGAAGCGATAGAAGCCGGGCAGCGCCTCGATGGGGGTGGTGGCCCCGGACGTCGGCACCGCCATCCCGATGAAGACCAGTGTGACCACCAGCATGCCGGGCGTGCCGAAGACCACCAGGAGGCTGAGGGCTCCGATGCCGGCGACCGCGATGGCGCACACCGAGTACAGCCACAGCAGCGGCAGATGGGCGGCGTCCATGCCCATGAGGCCGACCGCGCCCGCCATGACCAGGGTGCCCATCAGCAGGGACAGGCCGGCCATGAGGGTGCTGCTGATGGCGAGCGTCTGCACCCGGGTCGCCCGGATCAGGGGGCGGTGCAGGCGCAGTGGGCCCATGTCGTTGTGGGTGTAGCCGAGGGCGTGGTCGACCTGGCCGTTGATGACGTTGGCGGAGAGCATGCCGACGACCACGAGGGTGAGGGCGTAGTAGAACGCCGTGAGGCCCAGGCCGCTGTGCGAGTCGAGGGGATGGCCGTCCTCGACGGTGACGGCGGCCGGGTCGGCGAGCAGGACGCGTGCCGCGGCGGGCAGTTTCTCCTGCGCGGTTCCGATCCGGGCGGTCAGTTCCTTGCCCACCTGGAGCGAGGCGTTCGCGGCCGCCTGCGTCGTCGCCGTCCGGGCCAGGCTTGAACCCACGCTGCCGGCGGACTGGTTGGTGAGCACCGTCAGCGTCGGACGGGCCGGGGCCCCGGTGGCCGTGGGGCCGGTCAGCGCGACGGTCGAGGAGGTGAAGTCGGCGGGGATCACGAGGGCGCCGAACAGCTTGCCCTTGCCGAGTTCCTCCTTCATCTCCTTCTCGTCCATCAGCTTCCAGTCGATCTTGTCCCCGCTCGCGGTCGACTTCGTGATCGACTCGGTGATCCGCGCCCCCTGGTTGACCTGCTGGCCGCCGACGGTGGCGCCCTTGTCCGCGTTGACCAGGCCGACGGGCAGCTTGGTCATGTGATCGACCGGATCGATGTTGGCGCCGACGTAGAACACGGTGAACAGCAGCGCGAGTACGCCTGTGATGACGCCGTTGGCGATCCACAGAGGTTTGGCGCGCAGGACGCGGAAGGGGTGGATGCCGCTCATGAGGCGTGTTTCTCTCGATCGGTGGATGTGGAGCGTTTCGCCGGGGGCTGCCAGCCTCCGGTGACTTCCTTGACGGGTTTGTGGGGGAAGCGGCGCCGGGCGTACTCCTGTGCGTGCGAGCCCGGCAGGACGTACAGGGTCTCCTTCTTGTCCTGGAGCGGTCGCAGCACCGTGTCCATGAACGACTTGCGGTCGTCCAGGTAGGGGCCCAGGACGTCCTCGCCGGCGGGGCAGACGGCAACGCAGTAGCCGGACTTGTAGCCCGGGGGTGAGCTCAGGCTCTGCCACATGGAGGCGCTCTCGGAGTCGGTGACCCGGGAGCGGTAGTCGGCGGCGTCCTCGCTGTCGGCCACGGTCTGCGCCCAGTCGGTGAACCCGCTCATGAACTCGCGGTAGTTGTGGGTGGTGCAGGCCAGACCGTCGAAGTCGCCGTCCTTGCCGATGGCTCCGACCGGGCAGGCGGCGACGCACAACTTGCAGTCGATACAGGGGTTGTAGTCCAGCGCCTGCCCGTACTCGCTCACCTCCGCGTCCACCAGCACGGTGACCAGCAGGATGAAACTGCCGAACTTCGGGTGGATGACGTTGCGGTGCAGGCCCATCACGCCGAGCCCGGCGGCCACCGCGACCGTCTTGTGCGCCACCACCCAGATCCGCTCGCTGGGGAAGCGGTCCATCTCCTGGGGGAAGCCGACCGACGGATTGAGCGCGCGGTAACCGGCGTCCTGGAGCGCCCGGGTGACGGTGCGGGCGGCGTGGTTGGCCTGTTCGTCGGTCTGATGGAACTCCTGGTTGGCCACGCTGCGGGCCGGGGAACGGCAGTTGTCGCGGTTCATCCGGACCGCCATCGCGATCAGGGTGCGGGTGCCGGGCAGCGCCGACTGCGCGTACTGGCGCTCGCCGGCCAGGTCGGGGTGGTCCAGACTCACCGCGGCCGCGTCGTCCGCACCGGCCGCCAGACACAGCTCGCGCAGCCAGGCCGCGTCGATTACCGCCGGTGGCCGTGGAGCGTCATCGGCTCCGCGCCGGGCGAGTACGGCCTGAACCGACGGGTGGGCGGCCAGCTTCGCCGGAAGCCGGGGACTCGACGGTGGCCCCTCGGCGTCGCGCGCGGCAGTCATCCGTGCTCCTAAGACTCGGGTCCGGAGACTCGCCCGCCTGCACGGCGAGAAACCGATCAGTTTCAACACCGTAAACCGATCGGTTTCCACATGCAAGCCCGAGTTGGGGGCCCGGGCTTGAGCTGCCGACCCGAGTCACAGGCCCGAACCAGAGGCCCGAACCACAGGCCCGACTCGCCGCCCCAAGTCGCCGACCCAAGCCGCGGACCACCCGCCACCTCGGCACCCCCGCCACCTCGGCGCGCCGCCGCTCAGGAGACACGGGGCCACAAGCCCCGCAACCGGCGCCCCGCCGGGGGCTCGCTCACTCCCCCGACCGCTCCCCCCGCCCGCAAGCCCGGCGACCATGCCGACGATGGTTCGCGTCCTCCTGGGCCAGGCGTCGCAGAAGCCTCACGACCGGCTCGAACAGCACGGTGAGGACCACCGCCCGCTCGGCGAGGGCGATGCGGTCCTCGATCCCGTCGAACTGCGCGAAGTCCAGATCCGCGGTGGCGGTGGCGAGCCGTGCGTAGGGGATGAGGTCGTCCGCCGTGTAGTCGGTACCGAGGCGGCTCAGCGCCGCGAGGCTCTCGGCGAGTGCCGGGCGGTGCGGTGAGCCGTCGGAGATCTGCCAGCCCATGTCCTCGATGAGCGCCTCGACCCTCGCGGCGGCTCCGCCGGGCACCTCCTCGTCGGCGGCGCCCTCCGGTCCCCCGCCACCGCTCCCGTCCGTCTCGGCGGAGGGGACGGGCAGGGCGTGATGGACCACACCCAGGGTCTCGAACGCGTCCAGCGGACGGTCGACGCCTTCGAGCACCTCACGGGTGCGGGCGACGGACAGCCCTCCGAGCTGGATGAGGGAACGGATCAGACGGAGCCGCTGGAGGTGCTCCTCGTCGTACTCGACCGTGGTCGGGTTGAGCGCACGTCCCTCGGGGAGCAACCCCTCCCGTCGGTAGTACTTGATGGTCGCCATCGGCACCCCGGACCGCCGGCTGAGCTCTGAAATCCTCATGCGCTCCCTCACGCTCAACTGTCCCTCCAGTATCGCGTTACCGGGGGTTGCCCACCGAGCTCGATAGTGCCACTATCAGGCCCTCGATAGTGGCACTATCGAGCTCTTTCCGGTGTGCCCTCTTTGCGCACCCGGGCCTCTTATCCCGTACGTCTCGACAACGGAGGGCCACGTATGTCCCAGCGAATCGGCAAGACCCACTGGAAGCGTTTCGCCATCGGTGCGGTGCCGACGGTGGCCGCCACGGCGGCCGTCGCCGTCTCCATGGCCCAGGGCGCGCTGGCCGCTTCGTTCAGCATCTCCGGCTCCGACTTCAAGGTCTCGGCCGGCTCCCTGAGCGGCACCGGATTCGCCAACTACGCCACGGTGGACGTCGCCAAGAACGGAAAGCGCATACCCGTCTCCGTCTCGGCTCTCGACAACGCGAAGATCACCGACATGTGCCAGTCCGTGCCGGTGGACATTCCCGTACTCGGGACCTACACGATGACGCTCAAGGCCGGCGGTTCGGGGACGCCGGTCAAGGCCAAGAACCTGTTCATCGACATGACGGACCTCCAGGCCAAGAAGGGCACCTTCAACAACGTCGACATCGGCGTCGCCACCGGTTCCATCACCAAGGGGCATGTGAACCCCAAGGACCGCGTCGATCCCGACAACTACGCCCAGCAGGCGGACTCGATCGAGATCCTCGACGCCCACCAGCGGGTCTGGGCCACCTCCGCCGGGACGTTCGAACTGTCGGGCCTGCACATGAACATCGCGGCCGGCCGCCACGACTGTTTCTGACCCTCGCTCCCTTTGCCCCTTACCCGTTCACGATCCGGGAGCTTCCCCATGACGAGTGCCGGCGCATCCGCGCACCCCCACAGTGACAGCGGCTTCGCCAGCGCTCGCCAGGCTTTCCGGGCCTGGCGGCGCACCCGCCCCTTCTGGGCGGGCGTACTGGTGCTCCTCGCTGCCGCGCCGATCATCTACTTCCCGTACTTCAACGTCTCCCTGGGCGCCCTGTCCGTGGCGATGTCCACCACCGCGGGAGCGGGCTCGCTGATCATCGGTCTGACGCTGATCGTCCTCGGCGGGCTCCTCTGGTTCCAGCCGATCATCAGGTTCTTCGCCGGATGCGTCGCCGTCTTCCTCGGTGTGCTGTCGCTCCCCATCTCCAACTTCGGCGGATTCTTCGCCGGCACCCTGCTCGCGGCCACGGGTGGACTCCTCGCGCTGGCGTGGGGCCCGGTGGAGGCGGACGCACCCGGCGACGCCGTCGGCCCGGAGGGAGAGCCGGGCAATGACTGACCCGTCACCCCACCTCGGCGACGAGCCCGTCGAACCCCGTTCGGCCCGGCCTCCGAGAGGCCGCCACGCCGTTGCTCGTACGTCCGCGCTGACCCGCCTGCGTCTGCCGCTCGGGAAGGCTCTCGTACTGACCGCCCTGCCGACCGCCCTCGTCCTGGGAAGTCAGCGCCCGCCGGCCGTCGACACGAGTGCCACCACGGCGCAGTCCGTCCCCGAGGAGGCGGCGGACGACGGGGTCGACTGCGCCCGTTCCGACGACCCGTCGCCGGCCTCTGCCGCGACGCCGAGTCCCTCCACCGCTCCCAGCACGCCCAGTACACCCCGTGCACCCGGTACACCCCGTGTGCCTACGAGCGACGCGTCCGTCGATTCGGTGGAGCACACGGTCGACGACGAGGAAACGAGCCCCACCCCGGCCCCTCCGACCGCATCACCGAGCCCGCCCTCCGCCCCCACCGGTCTCGGGGGACTCCTCGACCCCCTCTTCCCCCTCCTCGGCGGCGACACCGACACCGAGCAGCAGAGTCCAGCGCCCGAAGCGTCGCCCTCACCGACCTCGGCCGCTCCGACGCCCACACCCACGGAACCCTCGGACCCGCCACCAGCCATTCCCCACGCATCCCCCTCCCCCGGCCAACGGACCACCGACCCAGCACCCCGACCGCGACCCACGCAGTCCCCCCGCGAAACCCGCGAAACCGACCGCACCTGCGACATCAGCGATCTCGCGGCCCCCGAGGACAAGAGCGCCGGCCGATTCGCCGCCGAGTCCTGGAACATGAAGGGGAGCCGCCTCGAACTGCGCGATGTCGTCTTCGGTGGCGTGGTGACCGTGGACACGGCCGCCGGACCCAAGCGGGTGCTCAGGTTCTCCGCAGCGGGTGTCAGGATCCGCGACCTGGAGATGGCCGTACCCGTCGGCCCGCAGATCCAGCACATCGACGGAAGGTCCGGCTCGACGTCCACGCTGCAGGGCGGGCGTATCACCATGTACGTCGAGAGCCTGACGGGCACCCTCTCCGGCGCCGAGGGGATTCCCCTGCCTCCCGTCCTCCGCCTCCATCTGACGCCTGACACCGTTCCGGAGTGGCTCTACGACACTGTCGGGAAACTCGGCCTGAAGCTCCAACTCAGCCTGAACGACGCCGACATCGACCAGGCCGGACAGACAGGTGGAGCCCTCGTCATCCCGGGGATCCACGGATACGGAACGCCACGCTGAAGCCTCCCCCGCACACCTGCTTCCTCCCATGAGCTTGCGCTTGGAAACCGACCGGTTTACTGTGATGGAAACCGATCGGTTTCCAAGTGATTCCTGTGGAGGCAGTCATGACCGCATTGAAGGGCGCAAACGTCTTCGTCACCGGTGGCAGCCGGGGCATCGGCAAGGCGCTGGTGGAAGAGCTGTACGGGCGCGGAGCCGCCAAGGTCTACGCCACGGCACGCGACCCGCGCAGCGTGACGCACCCCGACGCGGTCCCGGTGGCGCTGGAGGTCACCGACCCGGCTTCTGTGGCGGCGGCCGCCGCACAGGCGCAGGATGTCACCGTGCTGATCAACAACGCCGGTGCCTCGGTCGGCGCCTCCTTCCTCGACTCCCCGGTCGACGACGTACGCAAGGAGTTCGAGACCAACTTCTACGGCCCGCTGCTGCTCACCCGAGCCTTCGTGCCGATCATCGAGGCCAACGGCGGCGGTCACATCCTCAACGTGCACTCCGTGCTCTCCTGGCTGGCCCTCGGCGGCTCCTACAGCGCATCCAAGGCCGCCCTGTGGTCGCAGTCCAACTCCCTGCGCCTGGAGCTCCAGCCGCGCGGCATCTCCGTCACCGGACTGCACGTCGCATACGTCGACACGGACCTGGCGGCGGGCGTCGAGGCACCCAAGTCCAGCCCCCGTGACGTCGCCGCCCTCGCCCTCGACGGGATCGAGACGGGCGCGTACGAGGTGCTCGCCGACGACATCACCCGGCACGTCAAGGCGGGCCTCGCCGGCGACCTGGCCGGACTGTACGAGCAGTTGGCCAAGTGACACCGAGACGACGAGACAAGAAAGGGAGACGCGAGATGCCCAGCCAGGAGTCACGTCCCACGATTCACATCCCGGGGACCACCACCCACACCATCGCCCCGCGCGCAGGACGTGACGGCCGCGAGGGAACCCTGCGCTACCTCAAGGCGGGCAGCGGCGCCCCGCTGGTCCTGCTGCACACCGTGCGCACCCAGGCCGAGCACTACCGCCTCCTCATCCCGCTGATCGCGGAGCGGTACACCGTGTACGCCCTCGACCTGCCGGGCATGGGCTACTCCGAGATCGTGCCCGGCGCGTCCTACGACGAGCCCGCCATGCGCGCCGGGGTCGAGCGGCTCCTCACCGAACTCGACCTGCACGACGTGACGTTGGTCGGCGAGTCCATGGGCGCGGTGCTCGCCCTGACCACGGCGGCCGACCTCCCGGAGCGGGTCCGGCGTGTCGTCGCGGTCAACGCCTACGACTTCCCGGGCGGGATCGCCCGCTCCAGCCTCCTCGCCCGCGTGGTGGTCAGCGGTGTCCTCGCCCCCGGAGTGGGCCCGGTGATCGCCGGTGTGGAGCCCAAGCCCGCGCTCACCAAGATCCTTCAGGGCGGCCTGGGCGACAAGAGCGCGCTGCGGGCCGACTACGTGGACGAGCTGCTCCAGGTGGGCAAGCGCCCCGGCTACCCGACCGTCGCCCGCAGCGTGTACCAGGCCCTGCCCAGCCTCATCGCGGCCCGCTCCCGCTACCCCGAGGTCAAGGCTCCCATCCACCTCGTCTACGGCGAGCACGACTGGTCCCGGGTCTCGGACCGGGCGGCCAACAAGCGGCTGCTGCCCGCCGCCGACTTCACCCAGGTGTCGAAGGCCGGCCACTTCATCGCCCTGGAACGGCCCGACGTACTGGCCGACCTGCTGAACTCGGTGGCGTGACACCGGCACGACCAGGTCACGCTAGGCGCGGTGATCGGTCGGTTCCAGCCCTCTGTCCCGGACCACTTCCATCACCGCCTCCGCCACCTCGCCCATGCGGCGCCGGCGGAGGTCGAGGACGGGAGCCGGGTTGGAGAGGCCGTGGGAGGCGAGCAGGTTCATCAGCGGCCAGAGCGCCTCGGAACGGGCCGGGAGTGAGAACTCCCGGCCGTCCCGCCCGATGACCTTGGCCGTGGCGAGGCCCGCGAGGAGGCCGGTGCGCTGCCAGTCGACCGCGTACGACCTGCCGTCCGGGCTGACGCACAGCACCACCTCCTTGGTGTGGTGCAGGACCGCCAGGTAGTCCATCGGCACCGTCAACCGCCGGGCGGCGTCGAACGGGGGTGTGCCGTCCGTCGGCCGGATCCGCAGCACCGTGTCGAGCACCGGTCCGTGGACCTGGAAGGTGGTCCTGCCGCGCATCTCCAGGAACCGCCCACGCGCCAGGTGGCCGCCGTGGCGTGACCAGCGTCGGCCGGCAGTGCCGAACCCCGCCTCCTCGCCCGGAAGTTCGTCCACCAGCAGGCGGGCCTCCTCGCCCGGCTCGGTCACCGGTGCCCGGTCCTCGGGGCAGTCGCGGAATCGGTCGGCCAGGGCGCCGTACCGTGCCGCCGTTCCGGCCTCCAGGAGCCGTAGGTCGATCGTGTCGCCGACCATCTCGACCCCTCCGACCGCGCGCGAGATCCGCATCTGTGCCAGTTGGCGGCCGAGATAGCGGGTCACCTCTGCCGGTCGGCCTTCGAGGTCGATCACCCGGCAGGTTCTGGTGCCGGCCAGCAAAGTGCTGCGCGGCCACAGGACGGTGACCCTGCCGGGGCCCTCGGGGCCTGCGGGACCGGCCGGGTCCACCAGGACGACCAGGCGGCCCGCTGTGATCGCCGACAGACACAGGGGCGGCACCCGCCACTCGCCGGTGACCTCGAACTCCCCATGCCCGGCGGCCCCTTCGGACTCCTCAGCCGCGTGCACGCGCAGCCTCAGCCTGATCTCCGGCATGAACTCCGCGGGCGCGTAGTTGCCGCAGTACGTCGTGAACGTCGCCTCCCCGTCGGGGCTGTACCGCACGAGCGACGCCTCCAGGACGTCCGCCCGCACCAACTGGGCGCCCACCGGGCCCGGTTGGGACCGTGGGGCCCACATCACGAACGTGTCGTCGCCGTAGGAGGGGCGGCCACCCTTCACCGCGTCCCTGCGCGTGATCCCGGGAAACTCCTGCCGTGTGGCGGTGGCGGCCATGACGGGGATCGTCGCGGTGCAGACCCCGCCGATTACGGCCACCAGCCAGCCCCACTCCTCGCCGTCGTGCCAGGCAGCGGCTCCCAAGACGAGAAAGAACGGGAACGCCGCCATGCAGAGCGCCATGAACACGAGATTGCCGACGAACACACTGGTACGGCTGCGCATGGTCTCTCCTTGCTGTGAGCCGTCGGCCTGCACGGAGGGTGGGACGGTGCGTCCGTGAGGGTCACGGGGTCACGCCGTCCCCGGCGTAGAGGTAGCCGCCCGGCCGGGCGGGGTCGGCGATCAGGAGCACCTGGTCGCCGGTGCGCGGGATGCGCAGTTTGGAGACGAGGGTCTGGAGGGAGATCCGGTCGGTGGTTCCGGCCGGCTGGAGGACGAGGTCGACCACCGGGTCGTAGTTGACCAGTCGGCCGGTGTCTGTGATCGAGAGGACGACGGCGGGCGTGGTCGGCACTCCCGCGGCGAGCAACTGCTGGACGTCGTGGCCCGACTGGTACGCGCCGATCGACTGCTGGACCTTGGCGAAGTCCTCCGCGCCGAGGAACGCGCGCGTGGCCCGGCCGTAGAAGCCCTTGCCGCTCGCCACCTTGCCGGCGATCTCGGCGGCTCGCTCCTCGCGGTTCCCGCCACGCTTCCCGAAGATTCCCATGACCGCTTCTCCTTGTGGTGAGCACCGATGTCCGGTGCGGTGCATGGTGAGGACGCTAGGCGGCCCGGAACACCTACCGATCCCAGGTTCGACCGCCTGTTCGTGGACGACGTACTCTCCCCCCATGCCGCCCGCGAGCCAGCCGACCGACGAGCGCCGACCGCGTGCCCTGGTCATCGACCACGCCTGGCGGGCCCTCGGTCCGGGGCTCGAATCGCTGAGCGGCCCCGGCGGGGCGCCGCTCACCCGGACGGTCAAGCTCATCGTGCTGCCGCTGATCGTCAGGCCCGCGCTGCGTCCCGAACTCTCGGCGGACTTCCTCGGACCGGCCGAGGCCGCGCGCCTCGACGCGCTGATCCGGGAGTCCGGCACGCGACTCGCGGCGACGGCACAGTGGTTCACGCTGCTCAAGAAGGCCCGCCGGAAGCTGGGGGTGGTGGCGGGCAACCCACAGGATCTGTACTTCCAGCGGTGCTTCGAGCTGGCGACCGAGCATGGGCCGCCCTCGGCCGGGGCGGACGCGGTGGCCCGGGCCGTGGTCGAGGACGTGGCGGACGCGAGCGGCGGACGTACGGTGCAGGCGCTCAAGGACTGTCTCGCGGACCCCGCCCTACGGGCCCGGCTCGACACCGAGTTGGCCCTCGCCTGGGAAGGGCGTCGGCCGGTCGCGGACGCGACCGAGGCGGTGGCACGGGCGACCGAGGTCCTGGAGGCCTGCGGCACGCCGGAACCGGACTCGCCGGCCTACGCGGCGATGATCGAGGCCGGGCACGGCGCACTGTTCGGCCGAGCCCTGTGGGCGCGCCCGAGCGGCGTCTGGGGCGGCGAGGACCCGCCCGCCCATCTCGGGCTGACCGCGCGACCGGTGCCGTCGCGGCCGGAGGTCGGCCGGGGCGCCTCGACGGCCACGCTGCCCGCACCACTGGACCGCACGCTCTTCGAGCGGCTCTTCGTCGTGCTCCAGTCGTCGGCCCGGCGCGAGGAGTTGCCGACGGTGCCGGAGCTCGTCGGCGGCGAGGTCGGCCGCAGTTGCGCCCCGCTCGGCCTGTACGACGAGAGCTTGCGCGTCACCGTCGTTCTCGGCGGACGGCTCGCGGTGGGCCTCGACCCGTTGGGCGCCGGAAGTGCGTCGGCGGGGAGCACGGCCGCGCACCGTTCCGTCAACAGCCGCTGGCGGCGCGAGGCTTCGGTGCTGCGCGCCCGCAGGATGACCGTGTCTCCGCGCCCCGACCCGGACGGCGGCGCCCTGGACGCCCTCGCCCAGGACCTCCGTACCCCCTGGTTGGCCTACCTGCGGCGGCTGTGGGTGCGGCTGCACGGGCGGGACGTCCACGGCGCCTCGCTGGGGGACCTCGCGTCGGCCTGGGCGGTGCTCGACGGGGTCGCCCGCTCGGTGATGATGGACCACCGCGCCAGAGTCCGGTCGGCACTGCGCGCCCTCTCGGCGACCGCCCTGGACGCGTCCGGACAGAGGAGCGCGTGATGGCGGGCGCCGGGACGGACATCCACGTCGTGCGGGGCGAGGACGGCACGACCCGGGTCACCGCCGGTCCTGCCTTCGGACTCCTCCGGGCCTACGACGATGTGGCCACCGTGGGCCCGGACTTCGGCCGGTCCGTACTGGATGTCGCGGGGGCGGTGCTGTCGTGGCCCGTTCTCGGGGACCCGGGGCTGCCGGTCGCCGAGATCCATGACGTGGGGCGGGCCCAGCAGTGGCTGTGGGCGGTCTACGGCGAGCACACCGCCACCTCCGTGCGCACCGTCGCGGAGGGGGCGCAGGAGCCTTTGACCGTACGGGAGTTGACGGATCGCCCGACCGCTCTCGCGCAGGCCGCCGCCCGGCTCGGCTTCGGCCACTGGGCGGCCCGGTGGTGGCCGGCGTCGTACACGGACGGCATTCCGGCGCTCGAACCGGGCGTACTGGGGCTGGAGTTGGCCGCGCTCACCCACCGGTGTCAGCAGCTCTTCGGCGACCTGGACGATGTCGCCGACCAGCCGGACGACTGCGTGGCCGAACTGGTCGAGGAGCACGGGGGTGCTCTCGACCCGCTGATCCAGTGGTGGCGCGCGACACCCCAAAATTCCGATGCGGCAAGACACTTGGAGGACGTTCTGCGGCTGGTCGACGACGCGGCGGACTGCGCCGGGCTGGACGGACCGGAACTGCGCCGCCTGCGCACGGCCCTCGAAGAGGAACAGGGGCACGAGCCCGGCCGTACCGTCTCCGCCGCCGGTCTGCCCGTCGACCTCGGTGCGCTGTTCGCGGGGCGGGTCGACTACGCCCTCGCGGCGGGTGCCCCGCCGGCCGGTGGTGGGCGGGTGATCGCGCGGGGCTCCGGGACCAATGACTGGCGTCGCTGTCCGCCGGGGTTCGTCGATGCCGCCGAGGACGCGGTGTCCTGGACCGCTCGGGCGCTCGGCGCGCGCCGGCAGATCGAGGTCGAGGTCGTCGCACACGCCACGGCACCCGCCGCGCCCGGTGTACCGCTCGTCGCGGAGGTCCGGGTGGACGGCGGCCGTCCGAACCGGGTGCCCCTCGGCCGCCGGGACGACGTGTGGGCCGGCCGGGCGGACATGGAGCAGCTCCCGGGCTCGCCTCCGTCGTCCGCGACGACGCCGCCGCACATCGAGGTCGGTGTCCTGCTGCCGGGCTTCGACCCGGGCCCCGGGCCCGACGGCCGCGCCGACCGTGACGCGATCCGGGCCCTGGCCCGGCGCCGGTTGGCCGACGCGGCGCAGCCGACGCCGTACGACGGGTCCGGCGCCCGCTCGGGACCCTCGGAACCGTTTCTCGCCGAGATCCTGGCCGCCACCGCCACCGGTGAGGAGTACTGACGGATGCCGGACGAGCACAGCGGCGGACCCGGGACCGACACCGGGCCCGAGACCGGCGCACCGACACCCCTGTACGGAGAGCCGTTCGACAGCGGCTTCGCCCAAGCCCACTCGCACCACATGGCCGCCGAGTTCGAAGCCGCGTACGCCGTCTACGACGAGCTCCTCGCACTCGCCGAGTCCCTGGAGGACTCCCCCGACGTGCGGTTCCTGCGCGCGCATGTGCTGGTCGACCACGGGGCCGTCCTGCTGGGCGCCTCGGACCTGCCGCGGGCCGAGGACGCCGTGGACCGGTCGCGGGCCCTGCTCGACGGCATCGCGTCGGCGCCGATGGGGCCGCGGGGCCGTCAGCTGTGGCTGGAGCTGGTGTTGAGGGCGCTGATGTCCAAGGCCGACGTGCTGCGCAGGACGGGACGTCTGGACGAGGCGTTGGTCTGTCTCGACGAAGCGGCGGCCGTACTGCCCGAGTTCGACGATCCCGATGGACTGCGCGGCGTGGAACTCGGTCTGAACCGGGTGGTTCTGGCGATGGACCGTGGCGAGTGGGGAACGGCGGAGGAGCGGGCCACGCTGCTGCTGTCCGCCACCCCGGCGAGCGCCCCGGAGGTCGTGCCCCGCCTGTTGTCCGCGCTCGGCGTGATCTGTTCCTCGACCGGCCGGTTCGACGCGGCCGAGGACCACTTCGCCCGTGCGGAGGAGGCCTTCAGGGCGTTGGGGGACACCGGTGAGCAGCAGACGATGCTCGCGCACCGGGCGTCCCTCGCGATGGAACGGGGTGAACTCGACCTCGCGGAGCGGTTGTTCACCGAGGCGTCCGCCTTCTTCGAACAGCAGCGGCGGTTCGGCGAGTTGGCCGTCTGTGAGCAGGCCCGGAGCTTTCTCGCCGGTCGGCGCGGCGATGCCGAGGACGCGCACGGCCTCCTGACGGCGAGCCTGCACCGGTTCCAGGAGCTCGGTGCCTCGGTAGCCGCCGCCGACAGCCTGCTGATGGGCGCCCAACAGGCGTACGACCGGGGCGACATCGAGGAGATGAAGCGGCTGGCCCAGGAGGCCCGGGACGTCTATCAGGAGCGGGGAGTCCTCGAGCGCTGCGCGCAGGTCGACCTGATGCTCGCGCGGACCCTGGAGGACAACCTGAACCGGACGGACCACGGCGAACACGAGACCCGGTCCGTCGACACCGCGCTCTCCCTCGCGGTCCCCGCCGCCCTGGCGCTGGCCGCCGCCCGGCACGACTTCGTCACCGCCCACGCGCGCAGCCAGTGGCTGCAACTGGCGGACGACGCCATGCGGTTGGCCTTCCGTCTCGCCGTCCGCCGCCAGGACCAGGGGCTCCTCTTCGAACTGGTGGAACACCGCTGCGCGGGCGCCGCCCTGGCCCTGAGCACCGCGCCGGGTTCCGTGCCGCCCTCCGAGGAGTCCTCGCCGGTCTTCCCCGACGCGGGCATGAAGACGTACGGCGACGTTCGCGGCGACGGCGACAGCGGGGCGATGACGCTCGGTGGTGCGGCGGCGGAGGCGGCCGCCTCGGCCGGACTGCGGGTCGCGCCGCCGCCGAAGGTGCGTATGTCGGCGGAGACCGGCCGGATCGCGCTCCAGGAGTACATCGCGGCGGCCGAGTTCCGTTATCGCCGGCGGATCGTGGACGAGGACGAGGTTCCGTTCTGGTTCACCGACGACCTGACGAACCGCCCGGTGGTCCAGGTCCGGCTGGCCGACGCGGGCGACCTGTTCATGACCTGGACGTGGGCCGGCGGTGCCCGGGGGTTCGGCACCGGCTGGGCTCCCGCCGCCGAAGCCGACCGGGCCGTGGGCGAGTTGGCCGCCGCGTTGCCCGGGGAGGGCGCGGCGGGGATGCGGCGGGCGTTCGAGTCGGGTGGGCTGGCCGAGCCCCGCGCCGAGCGGCTGCTCGCCCGGACGCTGGCCGAGGCGCTGTGGCCGGAGGGTCTGACGGCGCAGATTCGCCAGGTGTCGGAACACGCGGGCCGCCCGCTGGTACGTATCCAGCCGTCGCCCCGGGTCGCCCAGGTCCCCTGGGAACTGCTGGCCGTCGACGACGAGTCCGACGTCCGGCTCATCGATCTGGCGGACGTGGTGACCACCACGGCGACGTCGTTGCGACGACAGAGTACTTCCCCGAGCCGGGCACAGCAGGATGGCCCGGTCGTCCTCGTCCTCGACCCCCGGGTGCCGGGATTCCGCGCCGACTCCCCGCTCGGCTCGGTCCTGGGGCCGCCCGGCTCGGACCCGGAGCTGCTGGAACTGGTCAGGGCGCGGCTGGACACGGGTGCCGTCGAACCGCCCCTCGACACCCCGACGGCGGCGTTCCGGCGCACCGACCTGGACCGGGACTGGCTGAGCGGGGTGCTCCGCGAGGGGGCGCGCAGACTGCTGTACGTCGGGCACGTCAGCGGGGCGCCCGTCGAGGGCGGGCAGAGCGAGGACGGCACCCTCCACCTGTGTTGCGGTCCGCTGAGCGAGGGTCTGGCCGAGCCGGTCCGTACCCATCGGCCCCTGTCGGCCAAGGACCTCCTGCTGGGCACGCTCCCGCTGCGGGCGGAGGGGGAGCCGGGGGCGCGCGTCTGGCCGGCGCCGCCGCGGGTCGCCCTGATCGGCTGTGAGAGCGGCGGCGATCTGCGGTTCGCCGAGTCGTTCGGACTGGCCACGGCGATGATCCACAACGGTGCCGAGCTGGTCACCGCGACCCGCTGGGTGCTGCCGACCAGCCTGGCGTTCCACCGGCTCGCCGGTGTGCCCGAGTCGGTGCGTCCGCTGTCGGAGGCGATCGTCGCCGTCGACACCGCGCACGAGGACCCCGACCCCGTGCACCGACTCGGCCGCTGGCAACGCGAACAGCTCGACCGCTGGCGCGCCGACGGCCGGATCGAGCACGCGCCCCTGTTGTGGGCGGCGATGACCTGCATCGTCGTCTGACCGCGAACGGCGCCCCCGCGGCCGATCTCGTATGACAAGACGACCCCTTGAGGTTGCCTGACGGCAACCCTATGGTTACGCAGGGCCTGGCGAGGCAGCCGGGCCACGGAGCATCACGTCACCGACGCCGTGAGCTGGGGGGCTCGGCGATGGGGCGGACATGCACCGACAGGACTACACAAGCGCGCGTCAGAACGTGGCGGCCCCCTCTCCCGAAGTGGCTCTCAGGGAGATGCTGGACTCTCAACAACGGTCCCTGGAACGGCATTTCTCGGAAGTCCAGCAAGCCCGCAGTCTTTTCTCCGAGATCGTCGACCAATTGGCGACCGCCCGCGTCGGAGAGACGGATCTGGCTCAGGCCACCGTACTGAACGGGCCGGCGGAGATATCCCGTGCGCTGGAAGAGGCCGTGGGGCTGGCCCGCGCCGAGGTGATCGGAATGCATCCGGGCATTCCTATTTCTCCGGAACGGCTCGCGGAGGGCCGTATCCGGAACAAGAAACTCCTGGACCGCGGTGTCGCCATGCGTTCCATGCATCTGACGGCGATGCTGCGCACCTCGTTCGGACCGGCTCATCTGCGGGATCTGGAAAACGCCGGAGCAAGTGTCCGTATAGCCGCGGTACTTCCGGTGCGCCTCGTTATCGCGGACCGGCGGGTGGCCCTGGTGTCGACCCCTTCCATGGAACAGTCAGGGTCTGCCGTGCGGCTGGAATGCGGCGCCTTCCTGGAGATCCTGATCCGGTTCTTCGATCACCTCTGGGACCACGAGGCCGTCCCCCTCTCCCCCGTCGTGGAAGACGAGACGGAGGCGGCGGACGAGGCGGCCGAGGAGGGCTGCGGCGACCGGCTGACCGTCCGGGAGCAGGCCCTGCTGCGGCTCATGGCCAAGGGGCTCAAGGACGAGGCCATCGCTCGTGACCTGGGCGTCTCACCTCGTACGCTGCGCCGGCTCATCGCGGACCTGATGCGGCGCCTGGACTGCGAGAGCCGCTTCCAGGCCGGCGTGGAGGCCACGGCCCGCGGCTGGCTGGACGTTGCCCCGCACGACTGACAGCACGACCTGCCAGCGCGCCTCCCCTTCCCCCGACTCTCTTCCTCACCCCGGCGGCTCTCGGAGCCCCCGGGGTGTTCTGCATGCGGTCCCGGCCGTCGGTGGCCGAGGGGTGACCTGGAGTGGCCATGGCCGCACGAGGTCAACCCGGATCCCTGGACGCGGCCCCGGCCGTCGGCCAGCATTTCGATCGCAAGATGCGCACGCCACGCAATAAGCGGCGGGCGCGGCAAGCAATACGACAGCCAAAGGGGAACTGCCGTGGATCAGCGCAGGAAGAACACCAAGAAGTCCGTGTGGGTGGCGACCGCCGGGCTCGCCCTGGCACTTTTCGCCGTGGCCGTTCCGCTGTCTTCCGGATCTCCCGCCGGAGGCGATGTTCGGGCCGCCGAGCCGTCGGCCGTTCTGCTCGACACTTCGTGGCCTGTCCCGACGCCGTAACACCACGAAAACGTATCGGGCAGAGCAGAAAACGAAGGTGGAGGGGGAGACAGATGCTTCTCAGTGAGGAACAGGTCCGACATTACCGGGAACGGGGATTCGTCGTCGTCGACTCCCTGTTCGGCCCCGAGCAGGTGGAGTCGCTGCGCGAGTCCTTCCGTCGGGACGGCGAGATTCCCGGCGAGCACCGCATCGTCGAGGACGACGGACGCGCCGTCCGGGCCGTATACGCCTCCCATCGGCGGCAGCCGGAGTTCGCGGCCCTGGTGCGGCACCCGGGGGTTCTCGGGCCCGTGCGCCAGCTGCTGGAAGCGGAGGTCTACGTCTACCAGTTCAAGATCAACGCCAAGCCGGCCATGGGCGGCGGCGGTTGGGCCTGGCACCAGGACTTCGCGGCGTGGCGCATCGCCGACAACCTGCTCGCCCCGCGCCTGGTGAACGTGGGCGTGTTCCTCGACGACGTCACGGAGTTCAACGGGCCGGTCATCTTCGTGCCCGGCTCCCACCGCGACGGTCTCGTCCGCGACGGCCGGAGCCAGGCGAGCGCCCGCTCCGCACAGCACCTGGACCCCGACGACATCGCGCTCAAGCCCGCCGACATGGTGGCGCTCGCCGCCGAGCACGGCATGGACAGCCCCAAGGGCGCCGCGGGTTCGGTGATCTTCTTCGATCCGGAGATCGTGCACGGCTCCGCGCCCAACATGTCTCCGTTCGACCGCAGGCTGCTGATCCTCACCTACAACGACGTGACCAACGAGCCCCGTCCACTGGGCGAGCCCCGGCCGGACTATGTCGTGTGCCGGGACACCACTCCCCTCCGCGTCCTCGACGACGCGCACGACACGGATGACGTGCCCGTCCTCGCGGGCGTCGGGGAGGCGGTGTGACCGAGCACGGACGCAGCCGTGCCGTGGTGCTGGAGGAGTTCGGACGCCCGCTCGCCCTGCGCGACTTCGAGCTGCCGGCGCCGCCCGCGGACGGCATGGTCGTCGCCGGCCGGTACGGCGGGGTCTGCGGCACGGATCTGCACCTCCGCCAGGGCCATCTGCCGGTACCGGTCCCGCTGGTCCTCGGCCACGAGGGGCTCGGCACCGTGCACGAACTCGCCCCCGGCACCCATGTCGACGCCGCGGGCGCGCCCCTCGCCGTGGGCGACGAGGTGATGTGGGCGTCCTCGCTGGCCTGCGGCACCTGCCCGCCCTGCCGGCTGCACCGCGAGCCGACGCTGTGCGAGCAGCGCCGTACCTACGGGGTGAACCGGCCGGCCAACGGGGCGTATCCGCTCGCCGGTTCGTGGGCCGACCACATCGTGCTGCACCCCGGCACCACCGTAATCAAAGTCCCGGACGGGGTGGGGGCGTCGGCGGCGATGTCGCTGGCCTGCGCGGGGCCGACCATGGTGCACGCCTTCTACGAGCGCAGGCCGGTCCGGGTCGGTGAGACGGTCGTCGTCCAGGGCTCCGGTCCCGTCGGGCTCGCCGCCGCCGCGCTCGCCCAACTCGCCGGAGCCGCCCGGGTGATCCTCGTCGGCGGTCCCGCGCACCGGCTGGAGCTCGCGGCCCGGGCGGGCATCGGCGACCACCACGTCAACCTGGTCGAGGCGGCCGACACCGACACCGCGCTCGCGGAGGTGCGACGGCTCACGGGCGGGGCCGGCGCGGACCTCGTCGTCGAGTGCACGGGGGTGCCCGCGGCGGTTGGGCAGGGGCTCGGGCTGGCGCGGCGCGGTGGCTCGTACCTGATCGTCGGTCAGTACACCGACAGCGGCGACACCCTGATCAACCCGCACCAGATCGTGTACCGGCAGCTCGACGTCGTCGGTTCCTGGGCGTTCACCGGCGCCCATCTCGTGGAGTACGTACGGCTGTTGCCCGCGCTGACGCGCCGGTTCGCGCTGGCGGACCTGGTGACGGAGTACCCGCTGGCGGAGCACGAGCGGGCGCTCGCGGCCGTCGCGGACGGCTCGGTGATGAAGGCGGTTCTGGCCGGCGGCGACCGGTTCTGACGGGGCGGACGGGGAGAGGGCGATGACGACGACAGCATCCGTACGGGCGGGAGCGCACCGGCGGCTCACGGCGGACACGGTCGTGGAGCTGGTGGTACGGCAGGCCGGGCGGCATCCGGAGGCGGTGGCCGTACGCCACGGCGACCAGAGCCTGACGTACGGCCGACTCCTGGCGGCGGCCGCCGGGATGGCGGCGACGCTGGTGGACGAGCACGGGGTGGCGGCCGGGCTGCGGGTGGGTCTCGCCACCCGGCGCGGGATTCCGCAGATGGTGTCCGTCCTCGCGATCCTCATGGCGGGCGGCTGCTATGTGCCGCTGGATCCGGCACTGCCCGAGCAGCGGCTGCGGGGCATGATCGAGGACGCCGGGCTGGCACTGCTGGTGAGCGACGACGCGTACACCGGCCCCCGGCCGCCCGGCGCCGTGCTCGCGGCACCGCGGCTCTCCGATGCGAGCGCGCCCGCCGATTCGGGCCGGTTCCGGCCGCGCGGCTCGTCCGAGGCGTATGTGCTGTTCACCTCGGGGTCCACCGGCAGGCCCAAGGGTGTGGTGATGCCGCACCGTCCGCTGGTCAATCTCGTCGAGTGGCAGCGGGCCTCCTCGACCGCGGGTCTCGGCACCCGCACCCTTCAGTTCGCGCCGATCGGCTTCGACGTGTCCTTCCAGGAGATTTTCTCGACCTGGTGCAGCGGCGGCGAGCTGGTGCTCATCGGGGAGCAGGACCGGCGCGACCCGGCCCGGGTCCTGGAGCTGGCCCACCGCCACGGTGTGCAGCGGATCTTCGTGCCGTTCGCCGTCCTTCAGTCCATGGCGGACTGGGCGTTCGACGGCGACCAGGAGCTGCCGCGCCTGGAGGAGATCATCACCGCGGGCGAGCAGCCGATCGTCACCCCCGCCCTGGAGCGCTTCGTCGAGCTCACCGGCGGCCCCAGCCTGGCCAACCAGTACGGGCCGACGGAGACCCATGCGGCGACCCAGAGCGTGCTGCGCGGCGACCCTCGGGACTGGCCGCGGGTGCCGCCGCTCGGTGAGGTGCTGGACAACTGCTCGGTCCTGCTCCTCGACGACTCCCTCACGCCCGTGCCCGAGGGCACCGAGGGCGAGATCTGCGTCGCGGGGATCTCCCTCGCCGACGGATACGCGATCGACGACGACCGCACCCGCGGCCGGTTCGTCCCGGTCACCCACCTCGACGGAGTGCAACGGCTGTACCGGACAGGGGACTTCGGGATCGTCGAGGACGGTGTCCTGCTCTACCGGGGCCGCCGCGACGACCAGGTGAAGATCAGCGGCCACCGCATCGAGATGGGCGAGGTCGAGGCCGCCGTGTCGGCGCACCCCGAGGTCGGCCAGGTGGCGGTGGTCCCCGTCGGCGACGGACCCGGCAACCGCCATCTGGTGGCCTTCGTCGTGGCCCGCCGCGGCACGGCACCGGACGAGGACGGGCTGCGGGCCTTCACCGCACGGCTGCTGCCCGCGCACGCCGTACCCCGGCGCTTCCTGCCGGCCGAGGCGCTGCCCCGTACCGCCACCAACAAGGTGGACCGCCGGGCCCTCGCCGCGCGGGCCGCCCCCGACCCCGATCCCAGCGGCGCGGACGAGCGGCCGCCGGGAGTCCGGGAGACCGTACGCGCGGTGTGGCAGCGGACCCTGGGCACGGTGGTCCCCGACGGCGCTCAGTTCTTCGCCGTGGGCGGCGACTCGCTCACCGCGGTCCGCCTGGTCGTCGAGCTCAACAAGCACTTCGCGCGGAAGATCTCCGTCGGCGATCTGCTGCTGAGCCCGGAGTTCGAGAGCTGCGTCGCCTTCTTCGAGGCCGTCGGGACCACCGACGACTTCCGGCCCCCCGCCACCACGTCCGGCGTGACCCCGGGTGCGTGGCTGCCGGTCGCCCTCACCCAGGCCCATCGCATGAACCGCGAGGCCTGGCGGGCCCGGCACGGGCTGCCGAGCATCAGCAACGTCCCCATGGCGTACCACCTCCAGGGCCCCCTGGACGCGACGGCGCTGCAAGCCGCGTTGCGGTACTTCGTCACCCGGCACCCGGCTCTCGCCCTGGAGATCGACGAGACCCCCGGCGCCCACCGCCAGCGCCTCACCGACTGGTCGCCCACGCTGCGACGCGTACGGATCGACCCCCAACTGACTGCCGAGGCCGCCCGGAAGCAGGCGCTGGACCTCGTCCAGGAGGACGCGGAGCGCCCCTTCGTCCGGCACGGCACGGCGTACGACGGACTGCTGCGGGCGACGCTGATCCAGGTCGCCGAGCGGGAGCACCATCTGTTCCTGTGCGCCGACCACATCGTGTTCGACGGCTGGTCGGTGGGGGTCCTCAACGAGGATCTGGCCGTCTGCTACCGCGCGGCCCTGCGCGGCGAGGCGCCCCCGCCGGCCGACCCCGATCTGACGTTCCTGCACTGGGCCCGCGCGGAGCACGCCTGGCTGGGCGAGGACCTGGCCGCGACCCTCCGCACGGACTTCGCGCGGCAGCCCTGGGCGCCCGAGGACCCGGCCGCGGCCCTGCTCTATCCCGGCATCGAGCCCGGTCCGCCCGCGCACTACGCCCAGGAGACCCTGATCCGCAGGCGGCTCGACGCGGAGCGCACGGCGACCGTGCACGGGCTCGCCCGGAGCACCGGGCACCCGATGGGTTCCGTGCTCACCGCGCTCTACGCGACCGCGTTCGCCCGCTGGTCGGGGCGGTCCGAGGTCGCCCTGGTGTCGACGTTCGCCAACCGGACCGTCCCGGACGCGGACCGTTCCGTGGGCTTCTTCGCCAACAACGTCCCGGTGTTCCTCGGCCGCGCCGCCGGTCTGCCGCCCGCCGAGATGATCGACCGCGCCGCCCGCGAGGTGGGTCGCGCGGCCCAACGGGAGGCGGTGCCCTTCCCGTTCTGGCTCGCGACGATGCTGCCCGGCCACGAGGACCTCGCGGGCAGCGCGCGCTACGCGTTCCTGAACGTCCGCAGCCAGGACCGCTCGGGCCTGGACCGGCTGGAGCTCGACGGGGTGACCTCGCGGGCGGTGCGCGTCGACATCAGGCTGACGCCGTCCTTCGCGCTCGGCCTCAGGGCCGGCGACAACGGCGACGACATCGCCCTCGAACTCGCCTTCCTGCCCGGCCTCGTCACCCCCGAACGCGCCGAGGCGCTCATGGCGGAGCTGGAGGACACCGTGGACCGGACCGGACACACGGCAGGAGGGGAGCGCCGGTGATCCTCACCGAAGTCGACGACCTGGCCGCCGACAAGGAGTGGCTGCGGCTGTGGCGGTCGGACGATCACCAGCACGCCAACTACACCGTCACCTCGCTCGCGGTCGGCGCCGCGCACTACACCCGCCTCTACTACCTCCCCGCGGAACACGACGTCAGCGAGTACCGCCCGTGCGCCGAGCGGTTCGTCCCGCACCATCTGCTGGCGGCCGGACCCGACGGCCCGGTGGCCGGGCTCGCGCTCACCGTCGAGGTGCTCCCCGGACGGCACCGGCTGTCCGCCTACGGGCGGCCGCTGATGCTGGTCGAGGACCGCACGGCACCCGCCCGGCTGCGCCGCCAGGCCGCCGCCGCGATCCACACCCGACTCCAGGAACTCACCGAGCGGTACGGCGCCGAGCGCTACCACGCCAGGGACTACCTGGTCGGCGGGGAGATCTCGCCGCTGACCGAGGTGATGCTCCGGCACGGTGGCGTCAGCCGGCACCACTTCACCCAGACCGTCGACCTGCGCCCACCCGCCGAGGAGCGGTTCGCCGAACTGCGCAAGAACTTCCGCAAGATCCTGCGCAGGGACCGCGACGGCTTCGCCCTGGAGGTGGTGACCGCGCGCGAGGTGACCGACGCCCACCTGGACGAGTTCGTCCGGCTGCATCTGGAGTTCTTCGGCAAGACCCTGCGGACGCGGGCCTCCTGGGAGTCGATCCTGGCCTCGGTCCGTGCCGACGAGGGGTTCATGGTGGTCGGCCGGCAGGACGACAGGCCGGTGTCGATGGCCTACTTCGCCGTGTCGGACCGGTACTGCCTGTACGCCTCGGGCGTCAACGAGGCCGCGAGCTACGGCAGCGGACTCAGCCACCGGGTGCTGTGGCAGGCGATGGAACACGCCCGCGCTCTCGGCTGCGCTCACTTCGAGCTCGGCGAGCAGCTCTACCCGGGCATGTATCCCGAACTGCCGGAGAAGTTCCGGGCGATCGGCCACTTCAAGGCGGGCTTCAGCAACACCACGGCCGCCCGGCTGGACGTGTTCTCCGCGCCGCTGGAGGCACCGTGACCGGCAGGCCCCGGCGGTCCGAACTCGTCCTGCACACCGTCACCCTCGTCAATGCCCTCGGCAACGGTCTCTTCACGGTCGCCGGCACCCTGTTCTTCGTCCAGGTCCTGGACCTGTCGCCGCTCCGGATGGGCGCGGGCCTGGCCGTCGCGGCCGCCCTCGGGCTCGCCGCCAGTGTGCCGGTGAGCCGGGCCCTGGACGGCCGCTCGCTGCGCGCCGCCTACAGCGCGCTGCTGGTGGTCCAGGCCGTGGCCATGGCGCTGCTGCCGGCGGCCCGCTCGTTCGTGGTGTTCGTCGCCGTCCTCGCGCTGGGGGCCGCCGGGCAGAAGAGCGCCCGCGCGGTGAACAACGCGCTCATCGGCCGGGTGGCGGGTGCCCGCCGGGCCGAAGTCCGCGCCGTCTCGCGGTCCGTGAACAACATCGGGACCGCCGGCGGGGCCCTGCTGTCCTCGGCGGCCGTGGTCAGCGGCACCGACCGCGCCTACGAACTCCTGGTGTACGCCGACGCGGTGACCTTCCTGCTGGCCGCCGCGCTGGTCCCCGCGGTACGCACCGCGGGCCGACTGTCCACAGCCACGGCCAAGGCCACCGGAATCGGAGCCGGCGGGCACAGCCGGTACGGCTCGGCGCTGCGCGACTCCCGCTACGCGGCGGTCACGCTGGCCGACGGCGTCATGTGCCTGGAGTACTTCGTCATCACCCTGGTGCTCCCGCTGTGGGTGGTCGAGCACACCGCCGCGCCGCGGGCCGTCGTCCCCGCGCTCTTCGCGCTCAACATGCTGCTGGTGGCCGCCTTCCAGATCCGGGTCAGCCGCCGGGCCCGTACGATCCCGACGGCCGCCCGGGCGGTACGGGTCTCCGGCGCGATCTTCCTGGTCAGCCTGGCCGCGCTGCCCGCCGCCGGGCACGTGGCCGCCGTACCGGCCGTGGTCCTGCTGGTGGTCGGCGTCGGGCTGCACACCGTCGGCGAGCTGTATCACGCGGCGGGCGCCTCGGAGCTGAGCTACGCGCTGGCGCCGGAGGACCGGATGACCGAGTACCAGGGCGTGTTCGGGCTCGGCATGGGAGTGGCGGAGATCGTCGCCCCGTACGTCCTCGTCGTCGCCTGTCTGGAGGGCGGCTGGGCCGGCTGGGCCGGGCTCGCGGTCCTGCTGGCCGCGACCGGCGCGACCCTGCCGTACCTGGCCTCCCGGCCCTCGAAGAGCCCCGCGCACCCGCCGACCCGGCAACCGGTCGCCTCCTGACCCGGCCGGGAACCCGGCCGCCGCTTTCTCTCCCGTCCCCGACCTCGGGCACCCGACTGCCCTTTCACGCCCGTTACCTCCATTTTTGTGGCTATACGCCACCACACCGGATCGAGGTGTCTTACGTTGGGTCTCCTTCGTACAGAGGGATTCACGAAGCTTCTGGAGCTCGTCGCGGAGGAGTCCGACACGTTGGAGTCGGCGTACACCGCGGCCCTGCACGCCGCGACCCTCGGCGGCCGGCTGAAGGCCGAGGTGGGCCTCGGCGCCCTGAGCGCAGGCGAGTCGCTCGCCCTCGCCGAGCTGCGGGACATCGGCGCGCGCCGTCATCTCCCCCTGGTGCGGGACGCCATGGGCGAGCGCATGGTGCTGACCGGCACCGGACGGTTGCGCATCCTCAGGGACGGCGAGCCGGCACCGGACGGCGTCCTGGAGATCGGCCGCGTCGACTGGGCCGGCCGGCGCCCCGCCGATCTCGACCGGCGCTGGGACGAGCTGCGGCAGGCGGAGGAGGCCGAGTCGAGGGAGCTGCACGCCTGGCTGCGCGCGGCCCCGCCCGGCACCGTGGACACCATGGTCGCGGACCTGCGCCGGACCCTCACCCATGTCGGACCCATGCGCGTCCACATCGGCGAACACTGCTACACCAACCTCGGCCGGGAGCACAGCAATCTGGTGGGCAAGTCGGTCCCGGCCGGCTCCGAGCAGTGCCGCCTCAACGGGATCGACGGCGTTCCGGTCGCCTCCTGGTCGGCCCACGACGCCGCCTTCGTCGTCTGCATGTCGGCCCTCATCGCCTCCGGAACCCCGTCCAGGACCGAGGAGTTCAGCGGCACCCAGCTGACCCCCGGCCGCCTGGAGACCTTCATACGCGCCAAGATCGCTTCCTACGACGGCGAGGTGCCCGCCGGGACGGCACAACTGCCGCTCGTGGAACGGCTCTTCGCGCTCGCGGAGCACGCCAGGCGACTGCGTCCCGGCAAGCTCGAACGCGGGCCGCAGATCTACCGCACGGTCCAGGCCATGACGATCAACAAGCAGGAGCACTTCCTCGACCGCCCGGTGACCGCGGCCGATCTGCCGGCCGCCTTCGCCGCGAAGGTGACGGAGCTGCTGCCTGCGGCGGACCTCGACCGTCCCGATCGACTCACCGCCGCCTGGGCGCTGTTGATGCCCGCGCTGCACGGCCCCGCGACCGGCTCCGCGTTCAGCACCGGCCTCGAGGAAGTGATCCACGACCTGGTCGAGACCGGTACGGAGAGCACCGGCTCCCATGTCGGCATGTCCCGCGGCCCCCGCGACCTCACCACGCTGTCCGCGCTCATCGCCGCCGGCAGCCCCGACCCCGGGCACTGGAAGACCAGCGACTACTACTGCTGTGTGGTCCCCGCCGAGGGCTTCACCCGGCGCTTCGACCGGGCCCCGGAGGAACTGCCACAGGTCGTCAGGGCCATCGCCGCCCGGATGCGCTGGAACGGCTGGCACTTCATGCCGCACGCCGGCGGCGTGAGCGACCACCCGAGCTTCGACAACCGTGACTGGTTCTACGCTCCCACCATGCCCGACATGACCGAGTGGACGTCTCACCATCACCAGGGCCATGTCGCCAACGGGGTCCGGCACGCCATCCGGGTGCCCCTGGGCCTGACCCTGGCCGGCGCGCACCGGCCGGGGCTGCACGACTTCCGGCTGATGCGCACCGACGGTGACGTGTACGGCGTCCCGGAGCTGCGCGCGGCCATCGCCATCGGCCGGGTGCTGCAGAGCCTGTACCAGGCGCACGCCGACCGCTCGGAGCGGACCGGACCCGCCCTCGTCGTCTCGGACTTCGGCAACACCTGGTACCAGCGGCGCCACGCACCCGCGGCGGCCACGCTGTGACCTCCTCCTCCCGACTCCTGCCCTCACCCACTCCCCAGGAAGGCCCTCCTATGTCCCCCGACCGTTCCGTCCTCCATCTCGGCCTGCGCCGCTCCCCTCTGGAGTGGCGGCCCGAGATCGACGCCGCCGCGGAGCTGGGCCACGCCGTGTACGTGCACTCCGACACCGGCCTCGGCCATCTCGGGCTGCCCGAGGAGCGGACCGCCGCCTTCACCCGGGCGGAGTCCGCCGAGGACGTGGCGGCCCGCGCCCTGCGCCAGGCCGAGGCCGGCGGGCACCGGCCCGCGGCGGTGCTGTGCTGGGGCGACCGGTACGTGGACGTCGCCGCCAAGGTGTCGCAGGCGCTCGGCCTGCGCGGGCCCTCGGTCGCCGCGGCCGCCGTGTGCCTCGACAAGGCGGCGCAGCGCCGGGCGCTGGAACCGCACGGCCTCAACCCCCGCTGGCGCACCGGAACCACGGCCGACGAGCTCAAGGCCGCGGTCGGGGAGCTCGGGCTGCCCCTGATCTTCAAGCTCGCGCACTCCTCGGGCGGCCGTGGCTCCGCGGTCGTCGACGCGGACACCGAGCCCGCGGAGCTGATCAAGCTGACGTCCCTCAACTACGAGGACTCCGCGGCCTTCCTGGTCGAGGAGCTCGTCGAGGGCAGCGAGCACTCGGTCTCCGGGCTGGTGCACGACGGCGAGGTGGTGATCCTCGCCGTGTCCGACAAGTACCTGGCGCCCGGGGAGCTCCGTACGACCACCACGGTCGTGCCCTCCGCGCTGACCCCGGAGCGGCTCGCCCGGGTGCACGAGGCGGCCGAGCGCGCGGTACGCGCCGTGGGCATCGCGACCGGCGGCTTCCATGTGGACCTGCGCTACGCGGCCGAGGGGCCCGTGGTGCTGGAGATCGGCGCACGGCTCGGTGGCGATCTGATCAACTCCCATCTCGTGCCGCTCGCCACCGACGGCGCGGCACAGCCGTACCGCGCCCTCGTCGAGACCCTGGTGGACGGTGAACTGCCCACCCCCGCCCCCTTCGTGACCACCGCGGCGATGCATCTGCTGCCGGTGCGGGCCGACGCCGACCTCCCGGCGGTGCTGTCCCGGCTCGCGGACCACCCGGCGGTGCGGGTCGCCGCCGAGTGGCCCTCCCCCGAGGACGAGGTCGTCGTGGTGGTGACGGCGCCGGACCCGGACGCGATCCCGGCGATCCTGGACGACCTCCGGCTGCGGACGGGACGGTAGGCCCGCGTGCCGGACCCCGTGAACCTCCCGAACCCGCCGGAACTCCCCGTCGTCGGTGTCCTGGCCTGCCGCAAGCGGCGTGCCAACGGGACCAGTTACTCCAGGGTCAACGACGTCCTCGCCGACAGCCTGCTGCGGTACGCGCGCGTGCTGCCGCTCGTCATCCCGCCCGACGAGGCCGCCGTCGGGGCTCTGGACGACCTGGACGGTCTGGTCCTGCCCGGCAGCGGCTCGTTCGTGCACCCCCGTTTCCTCGGGGACGCCGGCGCGGCGCGGGAGGGACGCGAGTACGACCCCGACCGGGACGCCGCCGCGCTGGCGCTGCTGCGGCACGCCCGGACCCTGCCGGACCTGCCGGTGCTCGGCAGTTGCCGGGGCATGCAGGAGATCGGGGTGTCGGCCGGGGCGGCGCTGCGGGACACCGAGGGCGCGGAGGCAGCCGTGCACCGCTTCGTTCCGGATCCCGCCGCGGGCGGTGACCGCTGGGCGGACGCGCACCCGGTGGACATCCGGCCGGGCGGACTGCTCGCCGGTCTCCCGGGGGCGTTCGCCGGGACCTCGGTGCCGGTCAACTCCCAGCACTCCCAGGTCGTCCACGCGCTCCCGGCGGACGTACACGTGGAGGCGCTGGCGCCCGACGGCGTGATCGAGGCCCTCAGTGTCGATCACCCCGCGCGGTATGTCCTCGGTATCCAGTGGCACTTCGAGCAGCACACCGGGGACAGCGCGCTGAACCGGACCATCCTGGAATCCTTCGGGCGGCAGTGCCGTCTGCGCAGAGAGAAGAGAAAGACGTGCTGAACCTGTCCCGGCCGTTCCTCGACTCCGTGGCCGAGCAGGCGCTCGGCGCCGTCGGCGACCCGGCGGACGGCCTGCTGTTCGTCGCGGGCTCGGTCGTCGACGGACTGGCCAACCGCAGCTCCGACCTGGACGTCTACTTCCTGGGCGGCGACGGCGCCATGGTCCTCGGCGCCGACACCACCGTCCGCAGGGGCGAGAAGAGCGGCACCATCGGCGAGCTGGAGGGCCGTGAGGTGAGCCTGTCGATCCTGGAGCCCGCCGGGATCGAGGAGTTGACGCGCTCCTTCCAGGAATGCCTGGCGGCGCTGTCCGAGGGCGGCGGGATCGTCCAGCTGGAGAGCCCGAACGATCTGAAGGTGCTGCACCGCATCCGTACCGGGGTGCCGCTGCGCGGCGCCGAGCAGTTGGAGAAGCTGCGGGCGGCGACGGGCACCCACCGGCTGGCCGAGTACCACGTCAACGTCCAGGCGGTGGCCGCCGTCAACCGGCTCGCCGATGTCGAGGGGGAGCTCGCCGAGGGCAACGACTCCTCGGCGTACTGGATGTTCCGGGAGGCCGTCGCCCATCTCGCCCGGCTGGTGCTGGCCCTGCACGGGGAGACCAACCCGGCGCCCAAGTGGCTGGTCCGGCTGCTGGAGCGGGGCGGTCCCGACCCTCGACTGCGGTCCCGTCTCGCGCAGTTGCTGACGGAGTACGAGGAGGATCTGCCGGCCGCGGTCGCCGAGGTCAAGGAGCTGGTGCGGATCACGGTCGACCTCGCTCCCGGCACGGTCGCCGGTCCGTATGTGCGGCGCGTGATCCGGAAGTTGGGCTGACATGACCGTGGTTCTCGACCTTCCCGGTCCGGCCCTGCACGAGATACCGGAGGCACTGGTCCCGCGGGAGCCCCGGCTGGGCGGCGCGGCGGTGCCCGTGCCCGCGGCCCGGCTGGCGGCGCTGGCCAGTACCGGGACGGTGCTCCTCGGCCGCAGTCCGGACGACAGGCACCTCAGGGAGTTCCGGGCGTCGGTGGTCGCCGAGGCCCGGGACCTGTTCCGGGTGCCGGACGGGCACACCCTCACCGTCGTCGCGGCCCGTCCGGCCCGGCTGTGCCGGCTCACCGCCGCCGAGCCCTGGGCGTCGGGTCTGGCGGTGACGGGCGACGGACCGCGCGCCGCCGCCTGGCGCGCCGCCGCGACGACCGGGCGGGAGACCGACGCCCCGGCCCCCTTCGCCGTGGTGGCGGACGAGGACCCTCGCTGGTGGGATCGCCTCGCCGCGGTCCCGGCCGGCACCTGGCGGGCCGCCGAGCTCAGCGGCACCGCCGAGGTGCTCACCGGGCGCGGCGTCCGCGACACCGACGTCGCGTTCCTGTGTCCGAGCGGCCTGCTCGGCGTCGGCACAGGCCTCACCGTGGCCGTCCTGTCGCCGCGTGCCGCGTCGGCCTCACCGGGGCTGGCTCGCGCGCTCGACGCGGCCGGTGCCGCGGTCGGCACCGGTGACCTGGTGATGTTCGCGCACGCGGTGCGGGCCATGGCCGAGAGCGACCCCGAGAGCGACGCCGCCGACCGTGCGGCCCGCCGCACCCTGGTCGCCGGCTGGGCGGCCACCCGCGACTGGGTCACCGCCCCCGCGGCCCGGGTCGGCGACACGCTGACGGTCCGCCTGGTCACCGGCCTGCCGCCGGCCACCGTCGCCGGGCTCGGCCGGTATCTGGAGGCCGCGCATCTGGCGTACGGCCTGACGGATCCCGCCGACCCGCAGGCCCTGCGCATCGGCCTGTACGACTCCCTGCGGCTCGCCGACATCGAGCGCCTGCTCGGTCTGCTCGACTTCCTCGTGGCCCGCCTGCCCCACACCACGCACCCCGTTCAGGAGGGACGATGATCCCCCGCTCCGACGCCCTCATGATCCTCAAGCCGGATGTGCTCGGCGGCCCGTACGCCGAGTGCCCCCGCCCGGTCGCCAGGGACGCCGTACGCGGACTGGTCGACGTGTACACCGGGCGGCCGCCCGCGCCGTACGAGGTGGCGACGTCCGGTGGCGCCGTCGGCTGGGCCCGGCGCAACGTGGACCGCAAGACCGCGGCACGCGGCTGGTACGACAAGGAGCTGCGGTCCGGGCCGGAACACCTGGACCGGCTGAGCGCCCTCGCGTGCTCCCCCGAGCTGGCCGGAGGCGGCCGCGCGCAGACGGCCGGGCTGATCCTGCGGATGGTGGACGCGCTCGGCTTCACCGTCGTCGAACGCGCCCGCCGCCGCTTCACGCACCGCGACGTCCTCGGCCTCTACGCGTACAACACCCACTACACCCGCCTCGCCGGCGACCTGACCGCCTACCTGTCCGGCGCGGAGGGGGAGATCCTGCTGCTCGCGGGGGACGAGAACCTCAGCAGCCTGCACATCCTCAAGGAGGTGGTCCGCCGCGTGGTCCGCTATCCGACCACCCACTACGACGCCCTGGAGAACCTGCTGCACGTCTCCGACCCCGGGGCGACGGACTGGACGTACTTCGAGGGAACCCTGACGCGGCGCCCACCCCACCTCGCCCAAATGTGAAAAAATTACCCGTACGCCATCGAAGGAGATCCTCGTGAGCAGCGCTGCCGACGGACCCGGTTACGGGAGCATGCGGCTCGACCGCACCGGCCAGGCCGAGGCCTTCGACGCCATCGGCGACCGCTACGACGAGGCCTTTCCGCACAAGGAGGGTCAGGTCGCGTCCGCCGAGTGGCTCGTCAAGTCCCTGCCCGCCGGGTCCCGGGTGCTGGACCTGGGCTGCGGCACCGGGATCCCGACGGCGAGCCGGCTGGCGGAGGGGGGCCTGGAAGTCGTCGGGATCGACCTGTCGGACAAGATGGTCGCGCTCGCCCAGGGACATGTGCCCACCGGCACCTTCCACCGGGCGGACATCGCGGACCTGCGGCCGGGCGGCCCACGCGACCTGGGCCGTTTCGACGCGGTGGCGGCCTTCTTCGCCCTGCTCATGCTGCCGCGCGCCGAGATCCCGCTCGCCCTGCGGACCGTCCACCACCTGCTCGTGCCCGGCGGCCTCTTCGCGCTGTCGATGGTGGAGGCCGATGTGGACGACTTCTCGATCCCGTTCATCGGCAGCACCATCCGGGTCTCGGGCTACCTCCGCGAGGAGCTGCGCGAGGTCGTGGAGGCGGCGGGCTTCGACATCGTCGAGGAGTCCTCGTACTCGTACGCCCCGTCCTCCGTGGACGTCCCGCCCGAGGTGCAGATCTTCCTGCGCTGCCGACGGCGTAGCTGACCGCTCCAGATCAGCCCGCTGTGTGCGGGCCCGCACGGCCGGAGGGACACGCGTGACGAAGCAGCTCGGAGCCGATGGCGGCGCCGGCGGCCGGCCGGCCGGCGCACCCGGGCCCGCCGCCGCCCCGCCCCGGCCGGAGCGCCCCGCGCCGCCCTCCGAGGCACCCGCCGGACGGCCGATCGCCTCCGAGCCGCAGACCGACAGGCTCCGCTATCTCGACGCCGCGACCCGGCAGATCGCCCGCGGCATGAACCTCGACGAGACCCTGGGCGAACTGTGCCGGGCGGCCGTCCCGGCCTTCGCCGACACCGCGTTCGTCCATCTGTACGCGCCGCTCCCGGTGGGCGACGAGGGCACCACCGACCCCGGTGTCCTGCGGCTGCACACCACGGCCCCGGCCACGGACGCCGCCACCGTCCAGGCGGCCGAGGCCGTACGGCCGGCCGGCGACGGTCTGCTCGTCAAGCTGCTCCAGGCCGGGCGACCGGTGTTCGGGAACACTCCGGGCCTGCGGTCCGTGGTGGCCGAGCTGCTCGGGGTGGCGAACCGGCCGGGCGCGGTGCCACCCGGGCGACGGCTGATCATCGCTCCCCTGCACGGCCGCAGCCATGTCATGGGCAGCGTCGTCCTCATCCGCTCCCCCGGCCGCCCGGACTTCACCTACGACGACCTGCTCGTCGCCTCCCAGCTCGCCACCCACACCGCGCTCGGCATCCACAAGGCGGTGCTGTACGCGCGTGAAGCGGCCGTGGCGGACACCTTGCAGCGCACCATGCTCCCGCCGTCCCTGCCCGAGCCGACCGGAGTCGTGCTGGCCAGCCGCTATCTGCCGGCCTCGCGGACCGCGCAGGTCGGCGGCGACTGGTACGACGCGATCCCGCTGCCCGGCAACCGGGTCGCGCTGGTCATCGGCGACGTGATGGGCCACTCCATGACGTCGGCCGCGATCATGGGCCAGCTGCGCACCATCGTGCAGACCCTGGCCGGGCTGGACCTCTCCCCCGACGAGATCCTGCACCACCTCGACGAGCAGGCGGAACGGCTGGGCAGCGAGCACACGGCGACCTGCCTGTACGCCATGTACGACCCCGTGCTGCACCGGCTGCTGATGTCCAACGCCGGCCATCTGCCGCCCGTGCTCCTGCATCCCGACGGCAGCACCGAGGTCGTACAGGTGCCGCCCGGGGCGCCGATCGGCGTCGGCAGCGGTGGCTTCGAGTCCGTCGAGCTGCACGCCCCGGTCGGGGCGACCCTGCTGCTGTACACCGACGGTCTGGTGGAGTCCCGCGACTCGGACGTGCTGACCGGGGTGGACCGGCTCTGCGCGCGGCTGGGCGGGGGCGCCCCGGATCCGGGCTTGGAAGAGCTGTGCGACCAGGCGCTCGGCACGCTCGGGGCGGGTGACCGGGACGACGACATCGCGCTGCTCGCCGCCCGGTTCGAGGGCATCCTGCCGGACACCGTCGCGTACTGGTACCTGGCTCCGCGTCCGCAGACCGCGGGACAGGCCCGCCGGCTGACCCGCCGCACACTGCGTCAATGGGGCCTGGATTCCCTGCTGGAGTCCACCGAGCTCCTGGTCAGCGAGGTGGTGGCGAACGCCGTACGGTTCGCCGGCCGGCCGATCACCCTGCGGCTGCTGCGCACGGACGTGCTGCGCTGCGAGGTCGAGGACGACTCGACGGTGGTACCGAGGATGCGGCACGCCCGCCTGAGCGACGAGGGCGGCCGGGGCCTGTTCCTGGTCGACCAGCTCGCGGAGCGCTGGGGGGCGACCAGGGTGAGCACCGGAAAGGTGGTCTGGTTCGAACTGCCGCTAGTCGGCGGCCGGGACCTCGACTGACTCCACGTCGGCGGGTGCGGTGTTCCCACTCTCGTCCCCGCTCTCGTCCTCACGCTGCTTCTTCAGGGCCAGTTCCTTGGCCGTCTTCTCCGAGTGCAGTCGCATCTCGGCCTCGGTCCGCAGGTCGAACATCATTACCTCCTCGTCGCTTGAAGCTTCAACATTAGCGGTCGCTAAGGCCCGAGTCACCGTCATATCGACGCCCCACACAGGTTGTCGACACGGCGTTCACCTGGGCGACGGCTCGTAGGTCAGCTGCTTGACCTGGCGCAGCGTGAGGGTCGTCTCCACCGACTGCACGCCGTCCAGGGCGCCGACCCTCTCGCTCAGGTAGGTGTAGAGCTCGGCGGTGCCCCGGCAGCGGACGGCGGCCACCAGATTGGCCTGTCCGGTGACCGCAGCGGCGAAGCCGATCTCGGGGTGCTGGGCCAGCGCCCTGCCGATGCGGTCGAGCGCCGCGGGTGCCACGGTCAGCCAGAGCATCGCGCTGAGGCCGTGACCGAGAGACTCGTTGTCGTGCTGGACGTCGAAGTACAGCACTCCGAGGGAGCGCAGCCGCTCCACGCGCCGCTTGACGGCGGACTCCGACTGGCCGGTGGCGTCCTGGAGTTCGCTGTACGCGGCCCGGCCGTCCCGGCGCAGGACCGTCACCAAGGCCTCGTCGGCGGCGTCGAGGGAGACAGGGGCGTCGGAAGGCTCCACCGGCGGCGGGCGCAGCGCCTCCTCCTCGTCCGCGTCGAGCGCCTGGACCTTGCTGATCCACCCGAGCGCGCCGCCGTAGAAGGTGTGGAGCATGCAGTGCGCGCTGACGGAGACGACCCGGGGCGTGCGCTGGAGGCGGTCGAAGAGGAGCTCGTCGCGGTCCTTCCGGCTGCGGGGCTTCATCGCGCACAGCACCTCGGTACCGCCCGAGATGAGGTCGATGTAGGAGGTGTCGGGGCGCCGCGCCAGGGCGTTCGCCAGCTGCTCGGCCACATCGGGGGTGCAGCGCATCCGGACGATCCAGGAGGTACGGCCGAGTCTGCTCTCGTCGACCAGGCCGAGCACACGCATGCCGGCGGTGGTGCGCAGCCGCCGGAAACGGCGCGCGACGGTCTGGTCGGACACGCCGAGCACCTCGCCGATACGGCTGAACGGCGCCCGTCCGTCGAGCTGGAGGGCCTGCATCAGCTTCAGGTCCAGCGCGTCCAGCGGCCGGGGGTCCACGATGGCCCTCCTTGGTCGGGGGTGGTCGATCGACGGTACGGCGCCTCACACGGCCGCGGGCCGAGGCCCGCCCCTCGTGTCGAGGGGCCCGGGACCGTCGTAAGCGGTCCCGGGCCCCGGCGTCACTCGGCCGCGCCGCTGCCCACCGGCACCGTCGACGCGGCGGAACCGCCCGCGACCACGGACGCCGTGCGCTTCGGCCCGCGCAGCAGCAGGGCCCCCACCGCGGCGGCGAGCAGCGTCAGGACGGCCGCGACGACCAGGCACAGGTGCAACCCGTCCAGGAAGGCCTCGGACAGCGCGCCCAGGACCCGGGCGGTGTCCGCGCCGAGGTCGAGCCCGCCGACCGCGCCGATGCCGTCGTGCTCGGCGACCGCGGTGACGTGCTGGACGGTCGGCCCGTCCAGACCGGCGGCGGCGAGGTGGCCGGGCAGCGCGTCGACGGCCCGGGTCGACAGCAGCGCGCCCAGGATCGCGGGGCCGAGGGCGCCGCCGACCTGGCGGAAGGCGTTGTTGCCGGCGGCGGCCATCCCGGCCTGTTGGAAGGGCACGGAGGCGACGGCGGTCGCGGTCATCGGCGTGACGACGAACGCCAGGCCGAGACCGAGCAGCGCCAGCCGCCAGGCCAGCGATCCGAAGGAGGTGTCCGCGTCGATGTCCGTGAGAGAGAGCAGGGCGCCCGAGGTGACCAGCAGCCCGCCGGGGATGAGCAACCGGGGGGAGACGCGGTGCATGAGCCGGCCGACGGGGGCGCCGAGCACCAGCGGGACCATGGACACCATCAGCAGCCGCCAGGCCGCGTCGAGCGTGGAGAGCCGCTGGACCATGCCGAAGTAGAGGCTGAGGGCGAAGAAGAAGCCGATCAGGCCGAGGAAGCTGATCATGGCGATCAGGGTGGTGGCGGTGAAAGCCGGGCTGCGGAAGAGCGTCAGGTCCAGCATCGGGCTGCCGGCGGCTCGCTCCAGCAGGACGAACGCGACAGCACCGACCAGGGCGGTGGACAGGGCGACCATCACCTTCGGGTCGGTGAAGGAGGTGGCGCCGCCCTCGATGATCCCGTAGACGAGTGCGGTGATCGCCAACGCCGCGGTGATCTGGCCGGGCCAGTCGAGGCGGCGGGAGCCGGGCGCGCGGGAGTCGGTGAGCAGCTTCGCGGCGCAGGCCATGGCCAGCAGGGAGGCGGGAATCGGCAGGAGGTAGATCCAGCGCCAGGCGAAGTGCTCCAGGAGGGTGCCGGAGATGATCGGCCCCAGCGCGAGGGCGGCCATGAGGGAGGTCGCCCACAGGCCGATGAACTTTCCGCGTTCGCGTGGGTCCGGAACGGCGTGGCTGATCAGCGCGAGGGTGGTGGGCAGCAGCGCGGCCGAGCCCAGCCCGGCGAGGGCCTGACCGGCCCAGACGACCTGGACGGAGCCCGCGCACAGAGCGACGAGCGCGCCCAGGGCACTGAGGGCGAGTCCGGCCTGGTAGACCCTCTTGCGGCCGTGGACGTCGCCGAAGACGCCCGCCGTGAGGATGAGGGCGGCCATGGGCAGGACGAACGCGTCGGAGACCCAGGACAGTTGGGCCGTGGAGGCGCCCAGGGCCCGCTGGATCGCGGGCAGGCTCACCGAGACGGTGGTCACCGGCAGATAGGCGACGAACACGCCGACGCAGGCCATGACGAGCGTGGCGGCGCGGCCGTCCCGCGGCGGACGCGCCGTGGTCTTGGCATTCACTGAGGCTTCTCCTTGCGGCGCCGCAATGGCGCTGGGGTGTGACTGGCGTCGAACACCTTCGGTCCGCCGATCCCGCGACACCAGCCACTGCCCGCCGGACCCCGGATATCCGACATCCGCGCCCGGGTTTCGCCGAATGTCCGACACCCCTCCCGCCCTCGGAAACACCTGGGTGATCACGTCCGCTCTGCGTGCGGGGTGGGCGGTGATCGCGTACGACTGGAGGGACGCGTCACCGCCCACCCCACGGAGAGCCATGAACGACCCCGCTCCCCAGGCCCGTGCCTCCGCCCTGTTGCGCCGCCCCAAGCTCTGGATCGTGCCGACCGTCCTGAGCGGGCTGCTCGCCCTGCTGCTGTCCCTGCTCTACATGGGCGGCATCGTCAATCCGCAGGGCGATCTCAAGGACTTGCCGATCGCGCTCGTCAACGCCGACACCGGCAAGCCGCTGCCCGGGCAGGAGCGGAACCTGGGGACGCAGATCGCCGGGGCAATCATGTCGGACACCTCGAGCGACAAGGCCGACTGGCGCCGGCTCACCCGGGCGCGGGCCCAGGACGAACTGGACGCGGGCAAGGTCTACGGCGCCCTCGTCATCCCCCCGGACTTCACCGCCTCCGTCGGCGCGCTCACCACCACCGGCGCCACCGAGCGGCCGACGCTCACGGTGCTCACCAACCCCGGCAAGGGCAGCCTCGGCTCCTCGCTCGCCGCCCAGATCTCCACGCAGGCGGCACATCAGGCCTCGCAGACCATCGGCGAGCAGCTCACCCGGTCGGCCCCGCGTGCCGACGCCACCCTGAAACTGCTGCTCGCCGACCCCGTGGCCGTCGCCACCGAGGTGGGCCATCCCGTCGGCACCCACAGCGGTCTGGGTCTGACCGCCTTCTACTACACGCTGCTGCTCGTCCTGGCGGGCTTCATGGGCGGGAACATCATCAGCAACGGTGTCGACACCGCCCTCGGCTACGCCGACAACGAGATCGGCCCCTGGCACACCCGGCTGCCCACCGTGCCGATCAGCCGCACTCAGACGCTGCTGCTGAAGATGGCGATGACCGCGGGCATCACGCTCGTGACGGTCTCCCTGGTGATGCTCGCCTGTGTCACCGTCCTCGACATGGACGCGACCCACCTGCCGCTGCTGTGGATCTACTCGTACTGCGCGTCCCTCGCGGTGGGTCTGGGCGTGCAGGCCATCAACGCGGCGTTCGGCGGCATCGGACAGCTCGTGTCGATGTTCGTGTTCATCGTGCTCGGCCTGCCGTCCTCCGGCGCCACCGTGCCGCTCCAGGCGGTCCCGGGCTTCTACCGCTTCCTGTCCCACTTCGAGCCCATGCGCCAGCTCGGCGACGGCGTCCGGGCGATCCTCTACTTCGACGCCCGCGGCGACGCCGGACTCACCCGCGCCTGGACGATGACCGCGATGGGGGCCGTCCTCGGTGTCCTGTTCGGCTTCGCGATGGCCCTCTACTACGACCGCAAGGGCCACCGCCGTCTGACGCCGCAGCCCGCCTGAGCGGGCCGGCGGCGCCGGTGACGGTGTTACGCCGTGCCGAGTGCGGTGCGCAGCGTGGCCACGGCCTGGTTGATGGCGGCCTCGGCGGCGTGGGTCTCGCGCAGGGCGTCGAGCATCACGAAGTCGTGGATGATGCCCTGGTAGCGCACGGCGGTGACGGGGACGCCGGCCTCGCGGAGCTTGTCGGCGTAGGCCTCGCCCTCGTCGCGCAGGACGTCGGCCTCGCCGGTGACGACCAGGGCCGGGGGCAGACCGGTGAGCTGCTCGGTGGTGGCGCGCAGCGGCGAGGCGGTGATCTGCGCGCGCTCGGCCTCGTCGGTCGTGTACTGGTCCCAGAACCACTGCATGGCGTCGCGGCGCAGGAAGTAGCCCTCGGCGAACTGGTGGTACGAGGGCGTGTCGAACGCGGCGTCGGTGACCGGGTAGAACAGCACCTGCTGGACCAGCGGGACGTCCCCGCGCTCCTTGGCCATCAGGGTCAGGGCGGCGGTCATGTTGCCGCCGACGGAGTCCCCGGCGACCGCGATCCGCGTGGCGTCCAGGTTCTTCGAGGCGCCTTCCTCGACGACCCACCTGGCGACGGTGTAGTTCTGCTCGATCGCGACCGGGTAGCGGGCCTCGGGCGACAGGTCGTACTCGGGGAAGACGACCGCGGCGCGGGCGCCGACGGCGAGCTCGCGCACGAGTCGGTCGTGGGTGTGGGCGTTGCCGAAGACCCAGCCGGCGCCGTGGATGTAGACGATCACCGGGAGCACGCCCTCGGCGCCGGCCGGGCGGACGATCCGGGCGCGGACCTCGCCGGTGGGCCCGCCCTGCACGGTGATCCACTCCTCGTCGACCGCGGGCCGGGCGATGTCGCCGGACTGCACCTCGTCGACGGCCTTGCGGCCCTCGACGGGACCGAGGTCGAAGAGGTACGGCGGGTTCGCGGTGGCCTCCACGAAGGCCTGGGCGGCGGGCTCGAGGACGGGGCGGGTGCCGGTCTGCTCGGACATGGCGATCTCCTCGGAGAAGGGGGGCCGCGGGCTGGCTCCGTCGACGCTGTTCGTCGGGAGCGGCGGCACATCCATGACTGTAGCGCTCAATTTAGTCGTGCACAACTTAATCGAGCTCGATCATTTATTTCGCGACTGTTTCCGGCTCGATAGAATCGAGGGGCCCCTGAGACCGGATCGAGAGCGAGGAACCCTGTCATGAGCCCTGCCGAACCGGAGCGCGACGGCTCCCTGCTCCTCGACGACCAGTTGTGCTTCGCCCTCTACGCGGCCTCCCGAGCGGTCACCGCCCGCTACCGGCCCCTGCTGGAGGAGCTGCGGCTGACCTATCCGCAGTACCTGGTGATGCTGGTGCTGTGGGAGCAGGACTCGATCTCGGTACGGGATCTGGGCACCGCCCTCCAACTGGAGTCCAGCACCCTCTCCCCGCTGCTCAAGCGCCTGGAGGCGAACGGCCTGCTACGGCGGGAACGCCGCCCCGAGGACGAGCGCTCGGTCTCCCTCACCCTCACCGACGAGGGAGCACGGCTGCGCGAACGGGCCGCGGCGGTACCCCTCGCCATCGGTGACGCCATGGGCCTGACCCCCGAACAGGACGCCACGGCGAAGCAGTTGCTGCGGCTGCTGACCGCCAACGTCGGCGCGAACTGACGCTCAGCCCTCCGCGAGCCGCGCCAGGTTGGCCAGCGCCATCCGGGTGCCCTCCTCGTTCTGGTCGGCCGGCACGGCGTCGGGAATCCCCTCGTGCAGGACGACGACCTCCGTGCCGCCCGCCACCTCGGAGAGCGTGGTCGTCATCGTCATCGTGCCGCGCAGGCCGGGGTCCACGGTCTCGAACTCGAACTCCTCGACCACCTGCTCGTCCGGCACCAGCCTCAGGAACCGGCCGTGGTACGTGTCGGTGTGCGAGCCGGACTTGCCGGTGCCGGTCGGCAGGTCGTAGGTGAGCGAGATACGGAACGCGCCGCCCTCGCGGGCGTCGAAGGCGTGCACCTCACCACGCATCCCCTCGGGCACCCGCCACTTCGCGAGCGCCTCGGCGTCCACGAGCTGTCGGTAGACGGCCGCGCGCGGGGCGTTCACATGCCTGGAGACCCGGGTCGTGTACATGGCCCCACCCTGCTCCGGGGTGCAACCTTCTCGCAACGTGGCCTGTGGTGCGCTGGGGCGCATGGATGAGGAGATCCCGCGTGTCGAGCTCACCCCCGCGGCCGCCGATCTGCTGCGCCGACTGCGCGAGGCGCACGGCCCGCTGATGTTCCACCAGTCCGGCGGCTGCTGCGACGGCAGCGCCCCCATGTGCTACCCGGCGGGCGAGTTCCGTACCGGCGGCTCGGACGTGCTGCTCGCCGAGCTGGAGGTCGAGGGCGTCGGGGAGCCGGTGACGTTCTGGATGTCGCGCAGCCAGTTCGAGCTGTGGAGCCACACCCGGCTGATCGTCGACGTCGTGGCCGGCCGGGGCAGCGGCTTCTCGCTCGAAGCACCCGAAGGAGTGCGTTTCCTGATCCGTTCCCGTCTTCTCGACGCCTAGCCACCCTGCCGTCTGGTGCACTTCCCCTGAGTCCTGGGACAGTTGACGAGACCTCAGGGGGGACTGTGACGCTGCGTCAGAACAGGTTCCGAGCAGGCAGAGCGGTACTGACGTTCCTCACGGCATGCGGTGCGCTGGCCGGTGCGACCCTGACGGGGGCGGCACCGGCCGGCGCCGCCCAGGCCGCCGCCCGGATCGGACCGGGAGTCACCTACCGGCAGTACGACATCCAGGCGACCAAGGGCCCCACCCGCGTGCACGTCCTCGCCGTCGACCTGCGCGATCCGCGCGTACGGCTCGACCTGCTGCATCCGGGAGCGGTCGCCGCACGGGCGCCCGTCTCACAACTGGCGGACGCCCAGGGCGCCGTCGCGGGTGTCAACGGCGACTTCTTCAACATCACCGAGACCCAGCACCCGGGTGTCGAGGCGACCGGCGCGAGTGTGGGCCCGGCGATCGCGAGCGGCCGCACCCTCAAGGCGGCGGTCCCCGACGGCCAGCGCTTCGGCCCCGCCCTGCCGCCCGGCACCTCCACCAGGGACGTCCTCGGCATGGGCGTCGACCGGCGGGCCCGGCTCGACACCCTGACCCTGACCGGCTCCGTCCGGACCCGCTGGACCCGGCTGCCGCTGGGCGGGCTCAACCAGTACGCCCTGCCGGTGGACTCCATCGGCGCCTTCACCAGCGGGTGGGGCAGCGCCTCCCGGGTGCGGGCCACCTGCGGCACGGACACCGACCGGGCCGCTCCGTGCAGCACGGACACCTACGAGGTGACGGTCCGCCGCGGCCGGGTCGTCGCGGCCGCCGACACCCCGGGCAGCGGCCCCGTCGAAGCCGGCACCACCGTCCTCGTGGGCCGGGAGGAAGGCGCGCGCCAGTTGCGGAAGTTGCCGGTCGGAGAGCGGGTCCGGGTCCAGCGCGGCCTGGTCGCGTCCGCGACCCGGGTCCCGTACCGCTTCGCGATCGGCGGCTATCCGGTCCTCGACGACGGACAGCCCCTGCCCGGCCTCGACGGTACGACCTCTGCCGTGCGCACCGCCGTGGGGGTCGCGGACCGCGGGCGCCGGGTGCTGCTGCTCGCGGTGGACGGCGCGGCCCCGTACCGCACGGGCCTGACCATCGCCGAAGTCGCCGAGACACTGAGGGGGTTGGGCGCGTCGGACGGCTTCAGCCTGGACGGCGGAGGGTCCTCGACCCTGGTCGCCCGAGACCCCGGCGCGGGCGCGGTGTCGGTGCGCAACCACCCCTCCGGCGGCGCCGAGCGCCCCGTGCCCAACGGCATCGGGGTCTTCACGAGCGGGTGAGCGCGCCTCAGGGCCGGAGGCTGCTGACGATGTCGGCGGTGGCCGTGAGACCACTGCTGATGGTCGGGGCGATGCTGGTACTGGCCAGGTAGAAGCCGAGCAGGGCGCAGACCAGGGCGTGCGAGACCTTCAGTCCGCCGTTGCGCAGGAAGATCACCGCCAGGATCAGCAGCAACATCACCACAGAGATGGAAATCGCCATCGTCGGCCTCCTCCGCCACGCCAACACGTCCGGTTCACGGCGTTCGGCCGCAAGTGTGGCGTAGCGGAGGGTTCGTCCGGGCGGCTGACCTGTCCGCCGAACGTGTGGTGTCTACGCCGACCGATGGGCGTCCAGGAAGGCCTCTAGGCCGGCGAGGTCGTCTGTGTTGAGGTAGTCGACGTCCGCGGCGAGCAGCTCGCCCCACAGCGCGTCACGGGCGGGCCCGGCCAGGTCCGGCGTGGCCCAGAACCGCACCTGCTGCCCGCGCGTGTGTGCGGTCCGCACGATGCCGCGCAGCTTCTGCCGCTCGGCGTCGGGGAAGGCCCCTACACCCTGCCAGGTGAAGTTGAGCGTCCAGTTGTCGCTGATCAGCGAGATGAAGGAGGCGGGCGCGGCGCTGCCGAGGTCGGCGAGCCGGCCGTCGTAGAAGGCGCGCCGCACGGTCTGCGCCTCCATGGGCGCCCGCGCGGCGCGGTCGCCGGAGATGACGGCGGTGACAGGGCCGGGGATGACCCGGCCGTGGGCGTAGGTGGTGAACAGGTGCTTGTAGCGCTTCAGTTGCCGGTCGAGTTCGAGGTACGTCGACGAGCCCTCGGTCTTGATGTCGACGAGCAGCTGGAGCGGCCTGCGGTGACCCCGGTACACCGAGCCGTGGTTGCGCCTCACGCGGGCGGCGAGCGGGGCGAGGTAGAGCGACTCCAGGGTGCGGGTCGGGTCGAGCTCGGAGGCCTCGTGGGCGACGAGGAGCTGGTCACCGACGAGGAAGATGTCGGCCTCGACGCTGCCGAAGCGGTGGTCGAGGGCGTCGAGCAGGGGGCGGGGATGCAGGTAGTCGTTGTGGGCGTGGGCCCGCCACAACGGCCTTGGGCGGTGCCTGCGTTCGCCCGCCGACGCGTCCGTGGCGGGCAGGGCGACGGCGCCCGCGAGTGCTGCGCCGAGGGTGGTGAGGGCTCTGCGACGGGTGGTGAGGGCCATGCCTGCCTCCCTTTGAGGGCGGTACGGGACACCGGCGAGTATGGGCTCGTACCGCTCTCAAAGGGCATGCTCGTGACAGGAGTTGGCCGGACTGCCGCTGTCTGTTCATCGCGTCTCATCGCGACCGCGCGGGGCGCAACGGAAAAGCCCGCCCCAGGTGGGGCGGGCTTTCCTTGATGAACGTCAGGGGGCTTGCAGGTCCACCAGTTCGGCCAGTGCCGCACGGTGGGCGCCCGCGGTGCCGTACGCGATCGAGTCGGCCTTGGCCCGCTTGAGGTACAGGTGGACCGGGTGCTCCCAGGTCATACCGATACCGGCGTGCAGTTGGAGCGCCTCCTCGGCGGCGTGGACGGCGACGGACGCCGCGTACGCCTGAGCGACGGCGACCGCCACGTCGGCGTCCGCGTCGGTGGCCAGCGCGTCGGCCGCGTTGCGTGCGGCGGCCCGCAGGTTGACGACCTCCAGCCACAGCTGGGCGAGCCGGTGCTTGAGCGCCTGGAACCCGCCGACGGGCCGGTTGAACTGCTTGCGCTCCTTGAGGTAACGCACGGTCTCGGTCAACGTCCAGTCCGCCAGCCCGAGTTGCTCCGAGGCGAGCAGCCCGGCACCGGACCGCAGAGCCCGTCGCACGGCGGGTTCTGCGTCGCCCAGGAGACGTCCGGGCGCACCGTCCAGGGTCACGGTCGCGAGCGGCCGCGTGAGGTCCAGGGACACCTGCGGCGTGACGGTCGCGTCAGCAGCGTCCACCGCGTACAGCCCGCCGTCGTCCGCCGGAACCAGCAGCACATCGGCGACCGCCGCGTCCGCGATCCCGGTCAACTCCCCATGCAGAGCGCCGTCTTCATGGCGTACGACCTTGTAGGCGCTGCCCGCGGAGACGTTCAGCGCGACCGCGAGCGCCCCGATCCGCCGACCCGAGGCCAGCTCGGCGAGCAGGTCCTCGGTGCCGCAGGCCAGCAGCGCCTCGGTGGCGACGACGGCACTGGTGAGATAGGGCAGCGGGGCGACCGCGCGCCCCAACTCCTCCAGCACGACCGCCGCTTCGCGGTGCGTGGCACCCTGGCCGCCCTGCGCCTCCGGCACCAGCAGACCGGCGAGGCCCATGCCGTCGGCGAGGGCCTTCCAGGCCGCGAGGTCGTGCGGGGCGTCGGACTCGGTGCGCGCGATGACACCGGGGGCGTCGCAGTGGTCGGCGAGCAGGTCCCGTACGGCGGACCGCAGCGCCTCTTCCTCCTCGGTGTAGAGAAGATCGGGCTGTGCGCTCATCGGGCCAGGTCCTTCCATGCGACGTCCTTGTCGGTGCGCGGTTCCGAGGGCAGGCCCAGGACGCGCTCGGCGACGATGTTCAGCAGGACCTCGCTGGTCCCGCCCTCGATGCTGTTGCCCTTGGAGCGCAGGTAGCGGTAGCCCGCGTCGCGGCCCACGAAGTCCACCATCTCCGGCCGACGCATGGTCCAGTCGTCGTACAACAGGCCCTCTTCACCGCGGAGTTCGACCTCCAGGCCGCTGATCTCCTGGTTGAGGCGGGCGAAGGCGAGCTTCATGCCGGCGCCCTCGGGGCCGGGCTGGCCGGCGACGAGCTGCTGGCGCAGGCGTTCGCCGGTGAGGCGGGCGACCTCGGCCTCGACCCACAGCTTCAGCAACCGCTGGTGCAGATCGTGGCTGCGCAGCTCCGGGCGCTCGCGCCAGGTCCTGGAGATCGGGCCGATCATGCCGCCCTCGCGGGGCAGCCGCATGCCGCCGATGGCGACGCGCTCGTTGTTGAGCGTGGTCTGCGCGACCCGCCAGCCGTCGCCGATCTCACCGAGGCGGCGGGTGTCGGGGATGCGGACGTCGGTGAGGAAGACCTCGTTGAACTCGGCCTCGCCGGTGATCTGGCGCAGCGGCCGGACCTCCACGCCGGGGTCGGTCATGTCGCACAGGAAGTAGGTGATGCCCGCGTGCTTGGGCACGTCCGGGTCGGTGCGGGCGATGAGGATGGCCCAGCGGGCGTTGTGCGCGCTGGACGTCCACACCTTCTGCCCGTTGACCACCCAGTCCTCGCCCTCACGAACGGCACGGGTGCCGAGCGCGGCCAGGTCGGAGCCGGCGCCAGGCTCGCTGAAGAGCTGGCACCAGACCTCCTCGCCGGTCCACAGGGGCCGCAGGAGCTGCTTCTGCTCCTCGGTGCCGTACTTGAGGATGGTCGGCGCGGCCATGCCGAGGCCGATGCCGTTGCGCCGCGGGTCGTTGTCGGGAGCGCCCGCGGCCTCCAACTCGGCGTCCACGACGACCTGGAGGGAGCGCGCGGCACCGAGTCCGCCGAGGCCCTCGGGGTAGTGGACCCACGCGAGGCCCGCGTCGAAGCGGGCCCGCAGGAAGTCGAGCCGGTCCGTCGTGGCGGGCGGGTGCGCGGCCAGCAACTCCGCTGTGCGGCGCTTGAGTTCGGCGGCGTCGGTCATGCCTGTGCTCCTGTCGGTACGACGGCGACCCGGCCGGTGGTGACCCCGTCGCCGACCCGCTGGACCGCGTCCGCCGCCCCGCTCAGCGGCACCCGCTCGCTCACCAGCGGCTTGATGGCGCCCCGGGCGGCCAGTTCGGTGAGCTGCTCGTGGCAGTGCTGGACCAGCTTCGGGTTCTTGGTGTTGTAGAGGCCCCAGTGCAGGCCGAGGATCGCGTAGTTCTTCACGAGGGCGTGGTTGAGCCCCGGGCTGGGGATGGTCCCGCTCGCGAAACCGACCACGACGATCCGCCCCTCGAAGGCGACGACCTTGGTGGACTGCGTGTAGGCGTCCCCGCCGACCGGGTCGTAGATCACGTCGGCGCCCCGGCCGCCGGTGGCCTCCTTCACCGCGGCGACGACGTCCTGGGCACGCCGGTCGATCACGACGTCGCAGCCCAACTCCCGTGCCACATCGGCCTTCTCGGCACCACCCACGACACCGATGACGGTGGCCCCGGCCGCCTTGCCGAGCTGCACGGCCGCGCTGCCGACCCCTCCTGCGGCAGCGTGGACGAGCAGCGTCTCCCCGGCCTCCAGACGGGCCCGGCGGTGCAGTCCGAACCAGCCCGTCTGGTACCCGATGTGCAGTGCGGCGGCCTCGGCGTCGTCCAGCGACTCGGGCGCGGGCAGCAGCGCGGCGGCATCCGCGACCGCGTACTCGGCGAAGCCGCCGTACGGCAGCGCGGGGTTGGCGATCACCCGGCGCCCGTCCTCGGTCTCGCCGCAGATCTCCACACCCGGAGTGAAGGGCAGCGGCGGCCTCACCTGGTAGTGACCGCGGCACATCAGCACATCAGGGAAGTTGATGTTCGCGGCACGCACCTTCAGCAGGACCTGGCCGTCACCGGGCGTGGGCGTCTCGACGTCCGCGAGCCGCATCACCTCACCCGGCTCACCGTTCTCGTGCACTTGCCATGCCTGCATGCGATGCCTCCACGCGACTACGTCGTACGACCTGGGGTAGTCGCATACTAAGCGGTCGCTTGCCGTTCAGGGAACAGTAGCGTGCGTCACGACCGCTTCGGCTTCGCCCGTACGTGCATCCGCTCCCCCTGCGGCCCGAACAGACTCAGAAACTCCGCCGGCCCCTCCCCCGTAGACCCGAACCAGTGCGGCACCCGGGTGTCGAACTCGGCGGCCTCCCCGGCGCTCATCACCACGTCGTGCTCACCGAGGACCACCCGCAATTGCCCCGACAGCACGTACAACCACTCGTACCCCTCATGGGTACGGGGTTCGGGCTCCTCTTTCCGCTGCGGCACCAGCACCTTGAACGCCTGGAGGCCACCGGGCTGCCGGGTGAGCGGCCAGTACGTGCGCCCGTGCCGCACCAGCGGCTTGGCCCGCACCCGCGGATCCCCCACCGGCGGCGTCCCGACCAACTCGTCCAACGGCACCTGATGAGCCTGCGCGATCGGCAGCAGCAGCTCCAGACTGGGCTTGCGCAGCCCCGACTCCAGCCGCGACAGGGTGCTCACGGAGATGCCGGTCGCCTCCGACAGCGCGGCGAGGGTCACCTCCCGCTCCTTCCGGATCCGGCGCAGCCGGGGACCGACATCCGCGAGAACGCCCTCGACTTCTTCGGTACTCATCTCTGTATTGCAGAATCAGCAAAGCCGTTTGTCAATCCCGCACCCGCGGAGCAACCGTGGGGGCATGACTGACACCCACGCATACGAAGTGATCGTGATCGGCGGCGGCGCGGCCGGCCTGTCCGCGGCCCTCGTCCTGGGCCGATCCCGGCGCCACACCCTGGTCGTCGACGCGGGCGAGCCCCGCAACGCACCCTCCGCCCACATGCAGGGCTATCTGACGCGGGACGGCATGTCCCCGTCCGACTTCCTGGCGACCGGCCGCGAGGAGATCGCGCGGTACGGCGTCGAGCTGGTGCGGGACCGGGCGGTCGAGGTCTCCCAGGGCTTCGGTGTGACGCTGGCGAGCGGCCGCACCCTGCGGTCCCGCCGCCTGGTGATCGCCACCGGCCTCAAGGACGAGCTACCGGCGGTCCCCGGCGTCGCCGAACGCTTCGGCCGGGACGTCCTGCACTGCCCGTACTGCCACGGCTGGGAAGTCCGCGACCAGGCCTTCGGCGTCCTCGCCACCACCCCGCTGAGCGTGCACCAGGCACTGATGGTGTCCCAGTGGTCGAAGGACGTGACGCTCTTCCTGCACACGGTCGCGGAGGCCGACCTGTCGGACGACGACCTGCGCAGGCTCGCGGTGGCGGGGGTCAAGATGGTGCAGGGCGAGGTCGAGGAACTGATGATCGAGGACGACCGACTGACGAGCGTACGCCTGGCCGACGGCTCGGTGCACGCGCGCCAGGTACTGTTCACCGCACCTCGGGCCGTTCCGCAGAACGACCTCCTGGCTCAGCTCGGCGCCCAGCTGAACGAGACCCCGTTCGGCGCGTACCCCGTGGTCGACGCGACAGGACAGACGACCGTCCCCGGTGTGTGGGCCGTGGGCAACGCGATGGGCTTCGGCGAGCAGGTGATCAACGCGGCGGCCGGCGGCTACCGAGCAGGCGCCACCATCAACGGGGATCTGCTCTTCACAGACCTCGATGCAACCCCCTGAGGGGCGCGGGGCTGTATCGATTTGCGGCTACCGCCGCGCGGGCGCGACCAGCCACGATGCACCCGCAGCCGAAACACAACGTGTAATCCGACCAAGCGTGCCGCACTCTTGAGACATGCTCCTAGCCCGCCTGGCCCAGGTATCCCAGGAGATCGCCACAACGTCGGCCCGCTCAAAAAAGATCGCCCTGCTCGCCGAGCTGTTCCGAGAAACCGAACCGGCGGACGTCCCGATCGTGATCCCCTACCTCGCGGGACGACTCCCCCAGGGCCGACTCGGCGTGGGCTGGAAGGTGCTGAGCCACCCAGTGCCCCCAGCCCCCGAGCCGACCCTGACCGTCGAAGAGGTCGACACCCTGCTCAGTACGCTCGGCAAGGTGTCCGGCACCGGTTCACAAGCCCAACGACTGCGGCTGGTCGGCGAGTTGATGGGCGCGTCCACCGCCGAAGAGCAACGGTTCCTCCTGGGACTGCTCAGCGGCGAGGTACGCCAGGGCGCCCTGGACGCCGTCGCCACCGAGGGCCTCGCCCAGGCGACGCAGGCCCCGCCCGCCGACGTCCGCCGCGCGGTGATGCTCGCGGGCTCCCTCCAGACCGTCGCCGAGGCCCTGCTCGCGGACGGCCCCGAGGCGCTCGGCCGCTTCCGGCTCACCGTCGGCCGCCCCGTCCTGCCGATGCTCGCGCACAGCGCCTCCTCGGTCGCCGAGGCGGTCGGGAAGCTCGGCACCTGCGCGGTCGAGGAGAAGCTGGACGGCATCCGCGTCCAGGTGCACCGCGACGGCGACGACGTACGGATCTACACGCGCACCCTCGACGACATCACCGACCGGCTGCCCGAACTGACCGCTGCCGCCATGGAGTTGAGAGGCGAGCGGTTCATCCTGGACGGCGAGGTCATCTCCTTCGACACCGACGGCCGGCCCCGCTCGTTCCAGGAGACGGCGGGGCGCGTCGGCTCCCGTGTGGACGTGACGACGGCCGCCGCGGAGGTGCCCGTCTCCCCCGTCTTCTTCGACGCCCTGTCCGTCGACGACCACGATCTGCTCGACCTCCCCTTCGCCGAACGCCACGCGGAGCTGGCCCGGCTGGTCCCCGAGCCGATGCGGGTGCGGCGGACGCTCGTGTCCGGCCCGGCGGACGTCGGCGCGGCCGAGGCCTTCCTCGCCGAGACGCTGGAGCGCGGCCACGAGGGTGTCGTGGTGAAGTCCCTCGACGCCACCTACAGCGCGGGCCGGCGTGGCGCGTCCTGGCTGAAGGTGAAGCCCGTCCACACCCTCGACCTGGTCGTCCTGGCCGCCGAGTGGGGCCACGGCCGCCGTACCGGCAAGCTCTCCAACCTCCACCTGGGGGCGCGCCGGGCGGACGGCTCGTACGCCATGCTCGGCAAGACCTTCAAGGGCATGACCGACGCGATGCTGACCTGGCAGACCGAGCACCTTCAGGAGCTGGCCGTCGAGACCGACGGGTATGTGGTGACCGTACGTCCCGAGCTCGTCGTCGAGATCGCCTACGACGGTCTCCAGAAGTCGACCCGCTACCCGGCCGGGGTCACCCTCCGCTTCGCGCGCGTGATCCGCTACCGCGAGGACAAACGGCCGGAGGAGGCCGACACCGTGGAGACCCTGCTGGCCGCGCACCCCGAGGTGAAGCCGTGAAGACGAGCGCCGGCCTGTTGTTGTTCCGGCACACCGACGCCGGTTTGGAGGTGTTGCTGGGCCATATGGGTGGTCCGTTCTTCGCGCGCCGTGACGCCGGGGCCTGGACCGTCCCGAAGGGCGAGTACGTGCCCGCCGAGGAGCCGGCCTGGGACGCCGCCCGCCGGGAGTTCCAGGAGGAGCTGGGGCTGCCGCCGCCCGACGGGGAGGCCGTACCGCTCGGCGAGGTCACGCAGACCAACGGCAAGGTCGTCACGGCGTGGGCCGTGGAGGCCGACCTCGATCCGGCGACCGTCGTACCGGGCACCTTCCGGATGGAGTGGCCGCCGAAGTCGGGACAGGAGCAGGAGTTCCCGGAGCTGGACCGGGTGGAGTGGTTCCCCCTCGGGCGCGCCCGCGAGGTGATCGTCAAGGCGCAGGCCACGTTTCTCGACCGGCTGGCGGAGCACTCGCCCTGACACGTTGCGGCGCGGGCCGCGGCGCGGGAAGGTCGAAACACAGTCCGGTTCTTTGGAGGTCGGTCATGCCCATCGCGACGGTGAACCCGGCGAACGGCGAGACGATCAAGACGTACGAGGCCATGGGGCCCGAGGAGATCGAACGCAGGCTCCAGCTCGCGGAGGCCACGTTCCGCACGTACCGGACGACGCCCTTCGCCGAGCGCGCCCGGATGCTGAACCGGGCCGCCGGTCTCCTCGACGAGATCCAGTCGGACATCGCCAAGGTCATGACCACCGAGATGGGCAAGCCGGTCAAGCAGGCCCGCGCCGAGGTCGCCAAGTGCGCCAAGGCGATGCGCTGGTACGCCGAGCACGCCGAGTCCCTGCTCGCGGACGAGGAGCCGGCCGACGCCGACGTCAAGGACTCGGGCGCCTCCCGGGCCCGGGTCCGCTACCGGCCGCTGGGGCCGGTACTCGCGGTGATGCCGTGGAACTTCCCGCTCTGGCAGGTGATCCGCTTCGCCGCGCCCGCGCTGATGGCCGGCAACGTCGGCCTGCTCAAGCACGCCTCCAACGTCCCCCAGACCGCCCTGTTCCTGGAGGACCTCTTCCACCAGGCCGGCTTCTCCGAGGGCACCTTCCAGACCCTCCTCATCGGCTCCCGCGACGTCGAGGAGCTCCTGCGCGACGAACGCGTCAAGGCGGCCACGCTCACGGGCAGTGAGCCCGCGGGGCGGGCCGTGGCGTCGGTGTGCGGGGACATGGTGAAGAAGACGGTGCTGGAGCTGGGCGGCAGCGACCCGTACGTGGTGATGCCGTCCGCCGACATCGACCGCGCCGCGCAGATCGCGGTCACCGCGCGGGTCCAGAACAACGGCCAGTCGTGCATCGCCGCCAAGCGGTTCATCGTGCACACCGACGTCTACGACGCCTTCGCCGAACGGTTCGTCGAGGGCATGAAGGCGCTCAGGGTCGGCGACCCGCTGGAGGAGGAGACGGACGTCGGGCCGCTCTCCAGCGAACAGGGGCGGGCGGATCTGGAGGAGCTGGTCGACGACGCCCGGCGCAGTGGCGCGAGCGTGCTGTGCGGCGGCGAACGGCCCGACGGGGACGGTTGGTACTACCCGCCGACCGTCCTCGCCGACATCAGCCGCGAGATGCGGATCCACCGCGAGGAGGCCTTCGGGCCGGTCGCCACGCTGTACCGCGCGGGCGACATCGACGAGGCCGTGCTCATCGCCAACGACTCGCCGTTCGGGCTGAGTTCGAACGTGTGGACGCGGGACGAGGCCGAGGTCGACCGGTTCGTACGGGATCTGGAGGCCGGTGGCGTGTTCTTCAACGGGATGACGGCCTCACATCCCGCGTTCCCGTTCGGCGGGGTCAAGCGGTCCGGTTACGGGCGTGAGCTGTCCGGGCACGGAATCCGCGAGTTCTGCAACATCACGACGGTTTGGCACGGAGCGTGACGCTTGCGCGGCTAACATCCCCGGTGTGAACCGCGAAGTGACTTTGCCTCTGATCGTCGATGACCGCGGGACCTTGCAGGTGTCCGCCGCCGATGTGAGCAAGCTTTTGCGGACCGTGGGCGGGCGGTGGCTGCATCTGGTCGAGGCCGGCGAGGAGGGGCTCGACGAGGACACGGTGGCCGCGCTGACGATCGAGCTTGCGAAGCTTGCCGATCGGATTGATGTGGCGTGCATCGCGCACAGCAGCGGGACCGCGCCGTAGGGGTTGCCGGGTCGATGCCGTCCGCGGGTTCGTTGTGGCTGGTCGCGCAGTTCCCCGCGCCCCTGAGGGCGTTCCCGCAGCGCCCGTCGCGAAGCGCCCCTTGTCCCTGAGACGGAGTAACCCCGCGCGAAGTCGACTGCCTCTCGGGTGATCGTGGACTGGACCACTTCCTGAGGTGAAGGCAGGCACGGTTCATGGCGACGTTGTGCAGACCCTCGGTGTCCGTTCCGGAGTACGTGATCACGATGGAGGAGACGCTGGAGCTGGCCCGCTCCCGGCACGCCGATCACCCCCAACTGCCGCTGGCCCTCCGGCTGATAGAGAACACGGGGGTCCGCACCCGGCACCTCGTGCAGCCCATCGAGGAGACGCTGAAGCACCCGGGCTTCGAGGAGCGGAACAAGGTCTACGTCTCCGAGGCGAAGGCGCGGGTGCCGGCGGTGGTGCAGCGGGCGCTCGACGACGCCGAGCTCCTGACCGGTGACATCGATGTCATCATCTACGTGTCCTGCACGGGCTTCATGATGCCCTCGCTGACCGCCTGGCTGATCAACGAGCTGGACTTCGAGAGCACCACCCGGCAGATACCCATAGCCCAGCTGGGCTGCGCGGCCGGCGGTGCCGCGATCAACCGGGCCCACGACTTCTGCACGGCCTACCCCGAGGCCAACGCCCTCATCGTGGCCTGCGAGTTCTGCTCCCTGTGCTACCAGCCCACCGACCTCGGCATCGGCAACCTGCTCTCCAACGGACTGTTCGGCGACGGCATCGCGGCCGCCGTGGTGCGCGGGCGGGGCGGCGAGGGCATCTCGCTGGAGCGCAACGGGTCGTACCTGATCCCCAAGACCGAAGAGTGGATCATGTACGACGTCCGGGCCACCGGATTCCACTTCCAGCTGGACAAGCGGGTGCCGGCCACCATGGAACCGCTCGCCCCCGCGCTCCAGGACCTCGCGGGGCTGCACGGCTGGGACGCCGCCGACCTGGACTTCTACATCGTCCACGCGGGCGGGCCCCGCATCCTCGACGACCTCAGCAAGTACCTCCAGGTCGACCCGCACGCCTTCCGGTTCAGCCGGGCCACGCTCACCGAGTACGGCAACATCGCCAGCGCCGTCGTCCTGGACGCGCTGCGCCGGCTGTTCGACGAGGGCGGGGCGCACGACCGGGCGCGCGGACTCCTCGCCGGGTTCGGGCCCGGCATCACCGCGGAAATGGCCCTGGGCCGCTGGCAGCGCTACGTAGAGACGGCATGAGATGACCGAAGAGACGATCACCGAGATCCTGCCCCCCATCCGGCACTGGCCCTCGCTCGACCTGAACGGCGTGGACTTCGACCCGGTGCTCACCGAGCTGATGCGCGAGGGCCCGGTCACCCGGATCCAGCTGCCCAACGGTGAGGGCTGGGCGTGGCTGGTCACCCGGTACGAGGACGTACGCATGGTGACCAACGACCCCCGCTTCAGCCGCGAGGCCGTCATGGACCGGCCCGAGGTCACCCGGCTCGCCCCGCACTTCATCCCGGCGCGTGGCGCGGTGGGCTTCCTGGATCCGCCGGACCACACCCGGCTGCGCCGCTCGGTGGCCGCCGCGTTCACCGCGAAGGGCGTGGAGCGGATCCGCGAGAGGTCCCGGCGGATGCTGGACGAGCTGGTCGACGAGCTCCTCCAGGACGGCCCGCCGGCCGACCTCACCGCGACCGTCCTGACCCCCTTCCCGATCGCGGTGGTCTGCGAGCTGATGGGGGTCCCGGCCGCCGACCGGCAGGTCATGCACACCTGGACGCAGCTGATCCTGTCCTCCGCGCACGGGGCCTCGGTCAGCGAGAAGGCCAGGAACGAGATGGGCGCCTACTTCTCCGACCTCGTCGCACTCCGCGAGGGCAGCACCGGCGAGGACGTCGCGTCCCTGCTGGGGGCCGCCGTGGGGCGCGGTGAGGTCACGCTGGAGGAGGCGGTGGGTCTCGCGGTGCTGGTGCAGATCGGCGGCGAGGCCGTCACGAACAACAGCGGCCAGATGTTCTACCTCCTGCTGACCCGCCCCGACCTGGCCGACCGACTGCGCGCCGAGCCGGACATCCGGCCCCGGGCCATCGACGAGCTGCTGCGCTACATCCCGCACCGCAACGCGGTGGGCCTGTCCCGGATCGCCCTGGAGGACGTGGGCATCCAGGGCGTACGGATCCGGGCCGGCGACGCGGTCTATGTGTCGTACCTGTCCGCGAACCGCGACCCGAGCGTCTTCCCGTACCCGGAGACGATCGACTTCTCCCGCAGTCCCAACCCCCATGTGTCCTTCGGCTTCGGCCCGCACTACTGCCCCGGCGGCATGCTGGCCCGGCTGGAGTCCGAGCTCCTGGTCGACGCGCTGCTGGACCGTGTGCCGGGTCTGCGGCTGGCGGTGCCGGCGGAGCAAGTGCCTTTCAGGAAGGGTGCGTTGATCCGTGGTCCCGAGGCTCTTCCGGTGACGTGGTGACGGCTACCGAAGGGCTTCTGGTGCCGCCGGGGCACGGCCGGATCGTCCGGACCCCGGCCCAGCACGTGACCTTCAAGGTGACGGGCTCGCACTCCCGGACGGCGTCCACCTTCGAGGTGATCGTGCCGCCCGGCTTCGACGTGGGCGCCCATGTGCACACCCGCAGCGAGGAGTTGTTCTACGTCCTCGAGGGCGAGCTGGACGTCCTCGCCTTCGAGCCCAGGATCCGCACTCCCGACAACTGGCAGCGCTGGGAGTCGGGTTCGGGCGGTCGGGTGGTCCGGGCGACGCCGGGCACGGTCGTCGTCGTACCGCCCGGCTGCCCGCACGCCTTCGCCAACCCCACGGACTCCCCCGCCAAGATGTTCTTCCAGGCCTCACCGCCACCGGATCACGAGCGGTACTTCGAGGAGCTGCTGGAGATCCTGGGTGACGGGGGTCCGCCGGACCACGCGGCGATCGAGGAGCTGCGCGGGCGGTACGACATCGAGCAACTGACGCCGCTGAAACACCGTTGACACGGTGGGAGTTGAAGCTACGATCGCCTCGATGACCACTCACTCCGTTCAGAGATTGGGGGACCCGTCCGCGCAAGGTGAGTACTGATGCTCACTTCGCCCGTGACCGGGGATCCCCGCCTTTCCTTCTGGCTGCGCGTGCGCGAGTTCGCCGTGCCGCCCTCCATGATCGAGACAGCGACCGCCCGGCGCCTCGCCGGTGACTGGGGCGGGGCCTGTGCCGCCGCAGGGTTCGATGTCGATCTCCAGCTGCGTTCCGTGGCGCGTGACCATGGCGTGGAGCTCGCCGCCCGAGTGCGGGCCGATCTCCGGCGGCTGGCTCCCGACCTCTTGCGCTGGCACATGCCGAGGATCGCTCCCGACGGACTGTTGCGTCCGGGCGTGACCCTCACGCTGGCCCGCTACGACACTGCCGGCAAGCGGCCGGTGCACCTCGTGGTGCGGACTCCGCCCGCCTGGGCGGATGCCGGGCAGCGGATCAGCCTCGCCCTGTGGGACGGATCGCCCGGCTCCGGGGCCGGCGGCGGCCGCCATCCGCATCCCCCGCCCAACCGGCGGTACCGGCTCGACCTGCACCGTCACCTGTGGGACGCGCGCAGGGCCGATGAGCTGCGCGTCCGCTCGGGCGTCGAGGACCCTCCCGTCACGGATCCGGCTGTCCTGGGGCTGGTGCCGCCGGGACGCCGCTGTGCCGTCGACCGGTGGGCGGCCGAGGCCGCGATCCTGCTGCGCGCCGAGGGCCGGTCCGAGGGCCGCGTGATCGTGCGGTGCGGGGCCCGGCGTCGGCTGGCCCTGGACCTGGTCGCGAACCGGGACGGGCCGCCGGCGATGCGGATCACCGAGGCGTCCGCGGCTGCCGGAGCCTCGCTGCCGGTCCTGCCCGACGCGGCGACCTGGGTGCTGCCCGACCTGGAACTGCTCCGCACCGGAGCGATCGAGGCCGAGCGGCTGCATCCGCTGGTCGCCCCGGCACTCGTACCGGGGCATGTGCCGCACCCCGCGTCCACGACACCGGATCCCGCCGGGCAGCCGCACCTGGTGGAGTGCCGGGGCGCCCTGCACCGGATCGGCCTGGTCGACGGGGTGCTGGCACCGCTGGACCACGATCCGTCCGAGGTCCGACGGGAGGAACTGCTGGCCGCGCTGAGCGGCACGCCGTTGCCCTGTCTGCGGGTCATCGACGAAGCGCACCGGCATCCGGAGTGCCTCGACGACGTCCGTGAACGCCTCGCCCACGGGGACGTCTCCGGTGCGCTGGCGGTCGTGGAGGGGCTGCTCGGCCCTGACGCGGTGCTGCGCGGCGGTGCGCTACGGGACGAGTTGGAGGCGGCCGCACAACAGCGGATCGTGTACGGGCTGTTCAGGGCTGGTCTCATCGGCCCCGGGCCCGGTCGCCTCCCTCAGCCCCGACCCCGTCCGCGTGCCCATCGCGTGCGCCCGCGCCGCGCCACCCGCGGCTGACCGCCGCACCCCCTCCTTCGTGCTCCCCTCTACCACCAAAGGTGATGACATATGCCCACTTGTACTTCCGTCTCCCAACTCGACGTCGCCGGCGACCTGTTGACCCTGCTCCGCGACACCACCACCGAGCCACGCCCCGACCTGCAACTGGAGGCGCTGACGCTGGCCGTGGCCGCGGATCTGCCCGTGCTGCTGTGGGGCGAGCCGGGCATCGGCAAGACCGCGGCCCTCACACAGCTCGCCACGGCCCTGGAGCTGCCGCTGACCACGGTCATCGCCAGCGTGCACGAGCCCTCCGACTTCTCGGGCCTGCCCGTCGTAGGGGACAACCCCGCGGAACAGGGTGTGCCGATGGCGCCGCCGGACTGGGCGGTGCAACTGGTGCGCGCCGGGCGGGGGTTGCTGTTCCTGGACGAGCTGTCCACGGCGCCGCCGGCGGTTCAGGCCGCGCTGCTCCGGGTGGTGCTGGAGCGGCGGATCGGAGCCCTGCGACTGCCGCCCGGAGTGCGGATCGTGGCCGCCGCCAACCCACGGTCCTCGGCGGCCGACGGCTGGGAGCTGAGCCCGCCCCTGGCCAACCGGTTCGTCCATCTCCAGTGGACCCACGACCACGAGGTCGTCGTACGCGGTCTCGGCGGGACCTGGCCCCGGGCGACGCTGCCCCGACTCGCCCCGGAGAAGCTGCCGGAGGCCGTGGACTTCGCGCGGCGCGCGGTGTGCGGGCTGCTCGCCGCCCGGCCGGGGCTGGTGCACCGACTGCCCGGCAGCGAGACCCGGCGAGGCGGTGCCTGGCCCTCGCCGCGCAGCTGGGACATGACGCTGAGCCTGATCGCGTTCGCGACCGCGGCCGGCTCCTCCCGTGATGTGTTGTCCCTGCTGGTCCGCGGGACCGTGGGGGACGGTCCGGGGCTGGAGCTGCTGGCGAGCATCGACCGGATGGACCTGCCGGACCCGGAGGTGCTGCTCGCCGATCCGGCGGCCGCCGAACTGCCCGAGCGGGGCGATCTGCGGCAGGCCGTGCTCGACGGTGTCGTGGCGGCCGTCCGGGCCCGTCCGGACCGGGCCCGCTGGGACGCCGCGTGGGCGCTGCTGGTCCGGGCGGTGGAGACCGGGGCGCCGGACCTGGTGGTCGTACCCGCGAACACGCTCGCCTCACTGCGGCGGGAGGACTGGGACGTACCCGCGGCGATCGAGCGGCTCGCCGGGGTGGTGTCCCTGTCCCGGCGGGCCGACGACGTGGCGGCACGGTCCACGGTCGCGGCGAAGGCGGGCCGTTGAGCGCCGAGGCGCCCGGGGCGCTGGACCTCGACAAGCTCTACGCGGCCCGGCTGCATGCCGCACGGGCCCGGCCCTATCTCGCCACGGCCCTGTTCGCACTGCACACGGTCGAGTCTCGGCGGGTGCCGACGATGGCGGTCGACCGGCACTGGCGCTGCTATGTATCGCCGGGGTTCGTGGACCGGACGCCGGTGGAGGACCTGGCGAGCGTGTGGGTGCACGAGGTGTCGCATCTGCTGCGCGACCATCACGGGCGCGGCGACCGGGTCGCGCGGGAACGCGGGCTGACCGGGCCCGGCGAACGGCTGCGGATGAACATCGCCGCGGACTGCGAGATCAACGACGACGCCTTCGGCGAGGGCCTGGTCCGGCCCGAGGGCGCGATCCGTCCCGAGTCGCTGCGGCTGCCCACGGGACAGCTCATGGAGGACTATCTGCGCCAGTTCCGGCTCGGCCCTCTGACGCAGGATCTCTCCTGGCTGGACTGCGGCAGCGGCGCCGACGGACTGGACCGGGAGTGGGATCTCGGCCCGGACGGTGCGCACGGTCTGAGCGAGCAGGAACGGGACGCCGTACGGTTCCGGGTGGCCCAGGGGATCTCCGCGCGTCCGGGGTCGACTCCGCGGGGCTGGCAGCGGTGGGCGGACGAGGCGTTCCATCCGCCGCAGCCCTGGCGGGAGTTGCTGGGCGCGGCGGTCCGCTCGGCGGCCTCCGGTCCGGGCGTGGGCGAGGACTACACGTACGGCCGTCCCTCGCGGCGCTCCGCGTCCGTGCCCGGTGCCGTGCTGCCGAGTCTGCGGCGCCGGCCGCCCCGGGTGTCGGTGGTGATCGACACGTCCGGGTCGGTGAGCGACGCCGAGCTGGGCGGCGCGCTGCTGGAGGTCGCCGCGATCTCCCGTGCCGTGGGCGGTCGTCGTGACCTGGTCACGGTGTTGCCGTGCGACGCGGCGGCCCGGGTCGTCCACCCGCTGTGCCGTGGTGAGGGCATCCCGCTGATGGGCGGTGGGGGTACGGATCTGCGCGCGGGCTTCGCGAGGGCGCTGCGGGCCCGCCCCGGGCCGGATGTCGTGGTGGTCCTGACGGACGGCCAGACGCCCTGGCCGGACACGCGCCCGGCGTGCCGGACGGTCGTGGGGCTCTTCCCGCGCTCCGGTTCCTGGGACGAGCGGGATCCCGACTACGTGCCGGACTCCCCGCCCGACTGGGCCCGGGTGGTGAACATCGGGTAGGGGCGCCGATGTCGGGTCGGCGCCCCTCCGCGGGACTAGCGGATCGGCATCCCCGACAGGGTGCGGGCGATCACCAGGCGCTGGATCTCGCTCGTACCTTCGAAGATCGTGTAGATCGCGGCGTCGCGGTGCATCCGCTCGACCGGGTACTCGCGGGTGTAGCCGTTGCCGCCGAGTATCTGGACGGCCTGCGCGGTGACCTTCTTCGCCGTCTCGCTCGCGAAGAGCTTGGACATCGAGCCCTCGGCGGCGGTGAACTGCTTGCCGTTGATGGCCATCCACGAGGCGCGCCAGACCAGCAGGCGGGCGGCGTCGATGGAGGTGCGCATGTCGGCGAGCTGGAAGGCGACGCCCTGGTTGTCGATGATCGGGCGGCCGAACTGCTCGCGCGTCTTGGCGTAGTCGAGGGCGACCTCGTACGCGGCCCGGGCGGTGCCCACCGCCATCGCGCCGACGGCCGGGCGGGAGGCCTCGAAGGTGGCCATCGCCGCGTTCTTCACGCGCTCGCCGCCCGCCTTGGCGCGCTCCCGGGCCCGGGCCAGGCGCTCGTCCAGCTTCTCCTTGCCGCCGAGGAGGCAGGAGCCGGGCACCCGGACGTTCTCCAGCACGACCTCGGCGGTGTGGGAGGCGCGGATGCCGTGCTTCTTGAACTTCTGGCCCTGGGACAGGCCGGGCGTGTTCGGCGGGATGATGAAGGACGCGTGGCCCTTGGAGCCGAGCTCGGAGTCGATCACGGCCACGACCACGTGGACGTTGGCGATACCGCCGTTGGTCGCCCAGGTCTTGGTGCCGTTGAGCACCCACTCGTCCTTGGCCTCGTCGTACACGGCCCGGGTACGCATCGAGGCGACGTCGGAGCCGGCGTCGGGCTCGGAGGAGCAGAACGCGGCGACCTTGACGTCGTTCGCGTCGCCGTACATCTGCGGGATCCAGGTGCCGATCTGCTCCTCGGTGCCGTTGGCGAGGACGCCGACGGCGGCGAGGCCGGTGCCGACGATCGACAGGGCGATGCCCGCGTCGCCCCAGAACAGCTCCTCCATGGCCATGGGAATGCCGAGGCCGGTGGAGTCGAAGTACTGCTGGGCGTAGAAGTCGAGCGAGTAGATCCCTACCTTGGCGGCCTCCTGGATGACCGGCCAGGGAGTCTCCTCACGCTCGTCCCATTCGGCGGCGGCGGGGCGGATCACATCGGCCGCGAAGCCGTGCAACCAGTCCCGGACCTCCTTCTGTTCGTCGTTGAGCTCCATGGTGAACTCGGCCATGTCCCCTCCAGCGGCGGCGCACGTGCATGTTACTAGCGGTAACCCGAGTCTGTTACCGGTCGGTAGGAAAAGTCAACTCCTGATGACCGGTCGGTAGCCCGTTCGATGCATGGGGCATGGTGAGTGTTAGTTTGCGCAGGCGTCACCGAATCAGCACGGGTGGGGAGAGCTCATGGACACCACGCAGCGGACCGATCAGCAACGGTCCGCCGACCGCCGCCGGCGCGAACTGCTGGAGGCCGCGGACAGAGTAGTCCTGCGTGACGGCCCACAGGCCTCCATGAACGCGATCGCCGCGGAAGCGGGCATCACCAAGCCGATCCTCTACCGCCACTTCGGTGACAAGGGGGGACTTTACGCGGCATTGGCCAAACGGCATACGGACGCGTTGCTGGATTCCCTGCGGGCCGCGCTCGACGCCCCCGCGGACCGACGCGAGCGGGTCGAGGCCACGCTCGACACCTACCTCGCGGCGATCGAGCTCCGGCCCCAGGTATACCGGTTCCTGATGCACCCGGCCGAGGGGGCGCCGTCCGGGGACGCCGGGTTCGACACCGGCAAGCACTCGGTGCCGCTGCTTCGCCGGATGGGCGAGGAGTTGGCCCAGGTCATCGAGGACCGGCTGGACCTCGGGCCCGGCGGACAGCAGCTGGCCCGGGTGTGGGGGCACGGGATCGTCGGGATGATGCACGCGGCCGGTGACTGGTGGCTGGGGGAACGGCCGTGCTCCCGGGCCGAGTTGGTACGGAGTTTGGCGGACCTGTTGTGGGGTCGGCTTGCTGCGGCCGGCGACAAGGTCGGAGGTCCGGGGTTCTGACGGTCGTAGAGCGTCTGCGGGCTCGTGGGGGCTGGTCGCGCAGTTCCTCGCGCCCCTAGGTGGGTCAGGTGGCCCTGTGCCAGGAGGCTCGGCCCACCTGTCGCATCAGTCGGCGGTGGCGCCAGCCGGTCACGTGGTCTGCGTACACCTCGCCGTCCAGGTGGTCCATCTCATGCTGGAGGCACCGCGCGAAGAAGCCCGTGCCATGCACCCGCACCCGGTCCCCCGTCGCCGTGAACCCCTCCACCACCGCATGGTCGTAGCGTTCCGTCCCCGCCTCCAGGCCCGGCAGGGACAGGCAGCCCTCCGGGCCGCGGATCACCACGCCGTCGGCCTCCACCAGGCGGGGGTTCACCACATGGCCCAAGTGCCGTACGTCATCGTCGTCGGGGCAGTCGTAGACGAACACCCGCAGCGACTCGCCGACCTGGTTGGCCGCCAGGCCCACCCCCTCGGCCGCGTACATCGTCGCGAACAAGTCCTCCACGAGCGTCGCCAGTTCCGGGCCGAAGTCCGTGACGTCCCGGCAAGGGGTGTGCAGGACGGGGTCACCGAGCAGCGTGAGGGGCCGGACGCGCCCGCGGGTGCCCGGAATGGAGCCGTTTCGCATGGCCGCAAGGGTACGGCGATTCGGGAGTGCGAATGGATCTCGATAGGCTGACCACCACCACGTTGCCGTCAGGCGCGGCGCGTACGCAAGGAGGATCGAGAACTGATGGCAGGCAACTCGGACCCGCTCACGCCGCGGGCCAAGATCGCCGTGACCGCGGGCAAGGCGGTCGCGGCGGCGTCTCGCGCCGCGGGGCGCGGCAGCGGTTCGGTGATCGGCGGCCGGGTGGCGCTCAAGCTCGACCCCGACCTCCTCGCCCGGCTCGCCCAGAACCTGGACGTCGTCCTGGTCTCGGCGACCAACGGCAAGACCACGACCACCCGGCTGATCGCCGAGGCGCTGCGGGCCGCGGGCCCCGTCGTCTCCAACGCCCTCGGCGCCAACATGCCGGCCGGCATCACCTCGGCCCTCGCGGGCAGTTCCGAGGCCCGCTACGGCGTCATCGAGGTCGACGAGAAGTACCTCGCCGGCGTCGCCCGGGACACCGACCCCAAGTGCATCGCCCTGCTCAACCTCTCCCGCGACCAGCTGGACCGCGCCGCCGAGACCCGGATGCTCGCCGAGAACTGGCGTGAGGGGCTGGCGGGCAGCAAGGCCGTGGTCGTCGCCAACGCCGACGACCCGCTCGTCGTGTGGGCCGCCTCCTCCTCCCCCAACGTCGTCTGGGTCGCCGCCGGGCAGATGTGGAAGGACGACGCCTGGTCCTGCCCGTCCTGCGGCGGTGTGATGCAGCGGCCCGGGGACGACTGGTTCTGCGGTGAGTGCGGGTTCCGCCGGCCGACGCCGAGCTGGGCGCTGTCCGGGGACCACGTGCTCGACCCGCACGGGTCCGCGTGGCCGATCCACCTCCAGCTGCCCGGCCGCGCCAACAAGGCCAACGCCGCCTCCTCCGCCGCGGTCGCCGCGGTCTTCGGCGTACCGCCGCAGGTCGCCCTGGAACGCATGTACCAGGTGCAGGCCGTCGCGGGCCGCTACGACGTGGTGCAGTTCCAGCAGCGCGACCTGCGCCTGCTGCTCGCGAAGAACCCGGCGGGCTGGCTCGAGACCTTCAGCCTTATCGATCCTCCTCCGACCCCGGTGATCCTGTCGGTGAACGCCCGCGGCGCCGACGGCACCGACACCTCCTGGCTGTGGGACGTCGACTACACGCGTCTGACCGGCCACCCGATCTGTGTGATCGGCGACCGGAAGCTGGACCTCGCGGTGCGTCTCGAGGTCGCGAACCAGCACTTCCAGGTCTGCGAGAACATCGACCAGGCCGTGCAGATGTGCCCGCCCGGCCGTATCGAGGTCATCGCGAACTACACCGCCTTCCAGGACCTGCGCCGCCGCGTCGGCAACTGACACTCAGGGGACTTTTGTGAGCGACAACCAGCTGCGGGTCGTCTGGGTCTACCCGGACCTGCTCAGCACCTACGGCGACCAGGGCAACGTCCTCGTCGTGGAACGCCGCGCGCGCCAGCGCGGCCTCGACGTGGCCCGGCTCGACGTGCGCAGCGACCAGCCGATCCCGACCTCCGGGGACATCTACCTCGTCGGCGGCGGCGAGGACCGTCCGCAGCGGCTCGCGGCCGAGCGGCTGCGCCGGGACGGCGGTCTGCACCGGGCCGTGGAGAACGGCGCGATCGTCTTCTCGGTGTGCGCCGGCTACCAGATCCTCGGCCACGAGTTCATCAACGATCTCGGCCAGCGGGAGCCCGGCCTCGGGCTGCTCGACGTGGTGTCCGTACGCGGTGAGGGCGAGCGGTGCGTCGGTGACGTCCTCGGCGACATCGACCCGCGCCTCGGTCTGCCCCCGCTGACCGGCTTCGAGAACCACCAGGGCGTCACCCACCTCGGCCCCACCGCCCGGCCCCTCGCCCAGGTCCGCACCGGCAACGGCAACGGCACGGGCGACGGCACGGAGGGCGCGTACAACGACACCGTCTTCGGTACGTACATGCACGGTCCGGTGCTGGCGCGCAACCCCCTCATCGCCGACCTGCTGCTGAAGCTGGCGCTCGATGTGAACGCGCTGCCGCCGACCGACGACCGGTGGTACGAGGCGCTGCGCACCGAGCGCATCGCGGCTGCCGAGCAACCTGCCTGAGCTGCGGTTTCACCTGCGCTCCAGGCAGCTTTTACCAGCCCGTCTGACGATGTGTCCGCACACCTGAGCGGGGCCGTCCAGCAGGCGGACGCACGCTACGACCCCGCCCCCTCCTGCCGCTAGGGTGGCGGGGATCGAGCCGGACAACGTGGTCCGGTCCCCGGCCCACGTTGAGAAGGTTGTTTCGGGCTATGCGCATTGGTGTCCTCACGTCCGGCGGCGACTGCCCCGGCCTGAACGCCGTCATCCGGTCCGTCGTGCACCGTGCCGTCGTCGACCACGGCGACGAGGTCATCGGCTTCCGGGACGGCTGGAAGGGCCTCCTGGAGTGCGACTACCTCAAGCTCGACCTCGACGCGGTGGGCGGCATCCTGGCCCGCGGCGGCACCATCCTCGGCTCCTCCCGGGTCCAGCCCTCGCACCTGCGTGACGGCGTGGAGCGGGCCAAGGGCCATCTCCAGGACCTGGGTCTCGACGCGATCATCCCGATCGGCGGCGAGGGCACGCTGAAGGCGGCCCGGCTGATGTCGGACGCCGGTCTGCCCGTCGTGGGCGTGCCGAAGACCATCGACAACGACATCGCGGTCACGGACGTCACCTTCGGCTTCGACACGGCCGTGGGGGTGGCGACCGAGGCGCTGGACCGGCTCAAGACCACCGCCGAGTCGCACCAGCGGGTGCTGGTGGTCGAGGTCATGGGCCGGCACACCGGCTGGATCGCCCTGCACTCCGGTATGGCGGCCGGCGCACACGCCATCGTCGTCCCCGAACGGCCCTTCGACATCGAGGAGCTGGCCAAGCGGGTCGGCCAACGGTTCGAGGCGGGCAAGCGGTTCGCGATCGTCGTCGCCGCGGAGGGGGCCAAGCCGGCCGCCGGAAGCATGGAGTTCGACGAGGGCGGCAAGGACATCTACGGCCACGAGCGGTTCGCCGGGATCGCCCGTCAGCTCTCCATCGAGCTGGAGCAGCGGCTGGGCAAGGAAGCCCGGCCGGTCATCCTCGGGCATGTGCAGCGGGGCGGTACGCCGACCGCGTACGACCGTGTGCTGGCGACGCGTTTCGGCTGGCACGCCGTGGAGGCCGTGCACCGTGGGGAGTTCGGCCACATGACCGCGCTGCGCGGCACGGACATCGTGATGGTGCCGCTCGCGGAGGCCGTGGAGACGCTCAAGACGGTGCCCGCGGAGCGGTACGAGGAAGCCGAGTGCGTCCTCTAGATCACGTCGTACGGAAGTGAAGAGTCCGCCCCCGGCCGCAGCTGCGGCCGGGGGCGGTTCTAGTCTGTGTGCGGACAGACTTGCACAACCCCCACGAATCAGGAGCCGCCGGAATGGATCACAGCGGGCACGGCATGACCATGGATCTGCCGCCGTTCACGCTGGGGCGGGGTCTTCAGTGGTCGGCCGACCCGTTCTTCCTCGTCGCCTGCCTCGTCGGGCTCGCGCTGTACGGGTGGGGGGTCGTGCGGCTGCGGCGGCGCGGGGACGCGTGGTCGTGGGGACGGACGGTGTCGTACGTCGCCGGTGTGCTGTCCATCGGGCTGATGATGTGCACCCGGCTGAACGACTACGGGATGGTCATGTTCAGCGTGCACATGGTGCAGCACATGGTCATCAGCATGCTGTCGCCGATCCTGATCCTGCTCGGCGCCCCCATGACGCTGGCCCTGCGGGCGCTGCCGGTCGCGGGCAAGGGGCGCAAGGGGCCGCGTGAACTGCTCCTCGCGCTGCTGCACAGCCGGTACATGCGGATCGTCACGCACCCGGCGTTCAGCATCCCGCTGTTCATCGCGAGCCTGTACGCGCTGTACTTCACGCCGATCTTCGACTTCCTGATGGGGTCGAAGACGGGGCACGTCGCGATGATGGTGCATTTCCTCGCCGTGGGCGTGGTGTTCTTCTGGCCGATCATCGGTGTCGACCCCGGTCCGCAGCGGCCCGGCTATCTGATGCGGATGCTGGAGCTGTTCGCGGGCATGCCGTTCCACGCGTTCTTCGGCATCGCGCTGATGATGGCGTCCACTCCGATGGTGGAGACGTTCAAGAACCCGCCGGCCTCGCTGGGCATCGACGCGCTTTCCGATCAGAATGCCGCGGGCGGGATTGCCTGGGCATTCAGCGAGATTCCGTCGGTACTCGTTCTGCTCGCACTGCTGTTCCAGTGGTACGGCTCGGAACAGCGGCAGGCCAGGCGTAAGGACCGGGCCGCCGATCGGGACGGGGACAGGGAACTCGAGGCGTACAACGCCTATTTGGCCTCATTGAACGCACGCGGACGCTGAAGGCCTCGCTCCGCGAAAGCATTCAGTAGCATGAAGCGCGTTGGGGGAACCGCCGGGGGGAGCGGTGATGACAGTTCGCGCATTTATGCAAAGGCTCGCCACAAAGGTCGCGTGTCTGCTGGTTCTCGTTCTCGCGGTGAGCGGCTGCGACAGAGAGACGCCCTTGCTGATGGTGAAGGCGATCGCGGTCGGTGTGCCCTCGCTGGCGCCCTTCTTCGACGAGAACAACGGGCTGGGGAAGGACGCGCAGGTCGCGTCGCGGCCCGTGCGGGGCAGTCTCCAGCAGGGTGACACGCCTGGTCTGTACGGGGGTTCGAAGCAACCGACGGTCTGCGATGTCGACCAGCTCGAGCAATTCCTCACCGATCCCAGGAACGAACAGAAAGCACAGGCGTGGGCGCGTGCCCTGAAAATCACGACAGGCGAGATACCGGAATATCTCGATCGGCTCACACCCGTGTTGTTGCGTCACGACACTCTCGTGCAGAACCACGACTACAAAAAGGGAAAGGCTGTTCCGTACGACTCCTTGCTCCAGGCCGGAATCGCGATTCTGGTCGATACGCAGGGACAGCCCGCGGTGAAGTGCTCGTGCGGAAATCCGCTGCGGCCCTTCGCGGGTGACACGAGCCGCATCTCGGTCAAGTTCGAGGACGGGAACAAGGAGTGGAAGGGGTACGACCCCTCCTCCGTGGTGGCCGTGCGGCCCGCGGCCCGGCCCCTGGAGAAGATCACCCTCGTCGACGTCGAGGACACCGATCGCGGCATCAGCCGGCCGGTCGGCACGTCCGGGGCGAAGGACGCCGCCTTCGACACCCGGGAGAAGCGCGCGGTGCCGAACCTCGCCGGTACGACGTTCGGCGAGGCCCGACGCGCACTGACCGACAAGGGGCTCGCGGCCGGCTACGAGAGCGAGGGGCTGCCGCCGGACGACGCCCGGGTCGAGGCGACCGATCCGCCGGCCGGGACCGAGCTGGGCTTCGGGGAGTACGTCCTGCTGAGCGTGGCCGGGGACGCCGGGTCCTCGGACGGGTCCAAGGACACTCCCCCGCCCACGACCACGCCCCCGGCGCCGTCGACGTCCGAACCGTCGACGACGGGCAGCTCCGGTCCCGGCAGCGGCTCACCCCCACCGAGCTCCGCCCCACCCTCCTCCAGCCCGCCACCCAGCTCCTCGCCCCCGCCGTCGAGCGGCAGCCCGTCACCACCCCCGACGAGCAGCGCACCGGCGACGAGCCCACCCCCTGCCGTGACCAGCTCACCGCCGACCATGACCAGCTCACCGCCGCAGACGACCAGCGCGCCGCCACCGGAAACCACGAGCGCCCCGCCGGCGACGACCAGCGCACCGGCCACCACCAGCGCGCCGGCCACCAGCGAACCGGCCACCTCGGGACCCGCCACCGAGGAGCCCACCGAGAGCGCCACCGTCTAGCGCGCCGCAGACCCCGGGAGTCACCGGATGCCTTCAGGACCATCGACGTCGGGAGTGGGCCGGGTCATCGCCGGCCGCTATCTGCTGCTGAACCAGCTCGGCAGCGGGGGTATGGGCCATGTGTGGCTCGCCCACGACCAGAGACTCGCCTGCGAGGTGGCGCTCAAGGAGATCGTCTTCCGGGACGCGGTGGAGGCCGGTCACGAGCGTGAGGCCCGGGTGGCGCGGGCCCGTGCGGAGGCCCGGCACGCGGCGGGGCTGCGCGGGCATCCGCACGTGGTCACGGTGCACGACGTGCTGGAGCACGACGGGCTGCCGTGGATCGTCATGGAGTACGTGTCGGGCGCGGTGGACCTGCGCGAGCTGATCGCCCGGCGCGGCCCGCTCCAGCCCGCGGAGTGTGCCCGTATCGGCCTCGCCGTGCTGGACGCGCTGACCGCCGGGCACCAGCGGGGCGTCATGCACCGGGACGTGAAACCGGCGAACATCCTGCTCGCGCCGGACCGCACCGGGTCGCCGTACGGCCGGGTGCTGCTCACCGACTACGGCATCTCGGTGCAGCCGGACGCCGGTGAGACGCGGTACACGCTGACGTCCGTGCTCGTGGGCACCGCGGGCTATCTGGCGCCGGAGCGCGCCACGGGCGGGCCGCCCACCGCCGCCGCGGACCTGTTCTCGCTGGGCTGCACGCTCTACCACGCCGTCGAGGGCCACGGCCCGTTCGACCGCGAGTCGCACTTCGCGGAGATCTCCGCGGTGGTCATGGAGGAGCCACGGCCACCGGTGCGGGCCGGCGCCCTGGGCCCCGTACTCGAGACGATGCTGGTCAAGGACCCGGCGCGGCGGATCAGCGCGGCCGAGGTGGAGGCGGCGCTGTCGCGGATCGTCACCTCGCAGGCGGACGCGTACGCCCGGACCCGGACGGACCTCGGTTCGCAGCCGCCGTGGGTGCAGCCGGCGCCTCCCGCGCCGGTCCCGGTCCCGATGCCGGTGCCGTCGGCCGCCCCGCAGGGCTTCGGGCCGCCGCCGCTGGTCACGTCCGGCGGCAGCAGGCGCCGTACCCGCCCCCGGGCCCTGCACTCCGCCCTCGCCGGTCTGCTGGGGCTGGTCCTGGCCGGGGGCGGCGTCTGGTACGCCGTGGCTCAGCAGCCGCCGGGGACCGGCGACGACACCGGGAGGACCGGGGGCACGGCACAGCCGTACGGCGAGGACGTCGGGCTCGCGAAGCCGCTCGGGGACGGCGACTGTGTGACCGTCGACTGGCCGAGCGGGACGCGGTTCCAGGGCACGCCGAGGGTGACGTCGGACCCCGGCTGCGCGGCGCGGCTGCCGGACGGGCAGGTGGTGGCCTTCGCAGGGGCCGGGTCCGCCGCCGAGGCGCGGGAGCGGGGGCCGGCGGCGTGCGAGGAGCGCACGCGGGAGCTCCGGGGGAAGCTGGCGGACGTGCGCGGTTTCGCCCTCGTACCGACCGAGGCGGGGTTCGTGGCCGCCGGGAAACGCACCGCCTGTCTGGTGCTGGGTGCGAACGGGCCGGTGTACGGGCCGCTCGGGGATCACCGGAAGCCCGGTAGCGAGTTCTCCGACGTGTCCAACATGCAGAAACGGGACTGCCTCGACGTACGGTCCAACCGGTCCGCCCGGCTGGTGTCCTGCGCGGGGGCGCACGACGAGGAGGTGCTCGGGTTCACCCGTCTGGGCGCGGACGTGACGTTGCAGGAAGCGCGCACGGAGTCGGACGTGGCGTGCGGGCGGGAGGTGCCGCCGCGGGACTACGGCTTCGACCCGTCGGTGTACACGGCGGGCTCCTGGACGAGCGAGGGGCCCTGGAAGGCGGGCACTCATTTCGTCGTCTGCACCGTCAGGAAGCAGAACGGGGGCACCATGGAGGGAGACGAATCCTGAGGAGGGTGTTGCGATGCCCGGTACCGGTTCCACGGATGGCTCGACCAGAACGATGGGGGTGCTCACCGTCGGCGGTCTCGTGATGGTGACGGCCTACACGGTGGCGCTAGGCAGCAACGGCTGGCTGTGGTTCGGCTGGGTCGTGCTGGGACTGATCACCCTCGGGATGGTCGTCACCCGCGGCACCTGAGCCCGCGTCCGGTGCTCCGGTGTTCTAGTGCACGCCCGGCTGGTATTTGGGCAGCCGGGCGGTGATCTTCATACCCGCTCCCGTGGCGGTCTCGATGACGAGGCCGTAGTCGTCGCCGTAGACCTGGCGGAGCCGGTCGTCGACGTTGGACAGTCCGATGCCGCCCGAGGGGCTGACCTCGCCGGCGAGGATGCGGCGCAGCAGGGCGGGGTCCATGCCGGCGCCGTCGTCCTCGATGACGACCAGTGCCTCGGCGCCCGCGTCCTGGGCGGTGATCTGGATGTGGCACTTGTCGGCCTTGCCCTCGAGGCCGTGCTTGACGGCGTTCTCGACGAGCGGCTGGAGGCAGAGGAAGGGCAGCGTGACGGGGAGGACCTCCGGGGCGATCTGGAGGGTGACGGAGAGTCGGTCGCCGAAGCGGGCCCGCACGAGCGCCAAGTAGTGGTCGATGGCGTGGAGTTCGTCGGCGAGGGTGGTGAAGTCGCCGTGCCTGCGGAACGAGTAGCGGGTGAAGTCGGCGAACTCCAGGAGCAGTTCACGGGCGCGCTCGGGGTCGGTGCGCACGAACGAGGCGATCACCGCGAGTGAGTTGAAGATGAAGTGCGGGGAGATCTGGGCGCGCAGGGCCTTGATCTCGGCCTCGATGAGGCGGGTGCGGGAGCGGTCCAGGTCGGCGAGTTCGAGCTGCACGGAGACCCAGCGGGCGACCTCTCCGGCGGCCCTGACCAGGACGGCGGACTCCCGGGGCGCGCAGGCCACGAGGGCACCGTGGACCCGGTCGTCGACGGTGAGGGGGGCGACCACGGCCCAGCTCGCCGTGCAGTCGAGGGCGTCGCAGGTGAGCGGGAAGGCCTCGCCGCGGCCGGTCTCCAGGGGGCCGGCGATCCGTTTCATGATCTCGTCGCGGTGGTGGCCGCCGACGCCGTCCCAGACCAGGACCCGTTCCTGGTCGGTCAGGCACAGGGCGTCCGTGCCGAGCAGGGTGCGCAGTCGCCGGGCCGATCGGCGGGCGGTCTCCTCGGTGAGGCCGGCCCGCAGCGGGGGTGCGGCGAGGGAGGCGGTGTGCAGGGTCTCGAAGGTGGCGTGCTCCACGGGCGTGCCGAGGCCGCCGAGGTTCTGGGGGTGGGCGGTCCGCCTGCCCAGCCAGAAGCCCGCGGCCAGCAACGGCAGGATCGCCACGCACAGTCCGGCCAGGAATCCGCTCATGCCTTCACCTCCGCGCGCAGCTGCTCGGGCAGATGGAACCGGGCCAGGATCGCCGCCGTCCCGGCCGGGACCCGGCCCGGGGTGGCCAGGGACACCAGGACCATGGTGAGGAAGGCCAGCGGCACCGACCAGAGGGCCGGCCAGGCGAGCAGCGCGTGCAGGGCGCCGGTGCCGGGGAAGCCGGCCATCGTCGCGGCCACGGCGACCAGGGCGGAGCCGCCGCCCACCAGCATCCCGGCGGCCGCCCCGGGCGGGGTCAGCCGGCGCCACCAGATGCCGAGGACGAGCAGCGGGCAGAAGGAGGACGCCGACACGGCGAAGGCGAGGCCGACGGCGTCGGCGACCGGCAACCCGCCGACCAGGACGCTCGCCGCCAGCGGCACGGCCATGGCGAGGACCGTGCCGAGCCGGAAGTGCCGTACGCCGCGCGACGGGAGGACGTCCTGCGTGAGCACGCCCGCCACCGCCATGGTGAGCCCGGACGCGGTCGACAGGAACGCCGCGAAGGCGCCGCCGGCGACCAGCGCGCCGAGCAGGTCGCCGCCGAGGCCGCCGATCATCCGGTCGGGCAGCAGCAGGACGGCGGCGTCCGCGTCCGAGGTGAGGGTGAGTTCGGGGGCGTACAGGCGGCCCAGGGCGCCGTAGACGGGCGGCAGGAGGTAGAAGGCGCCGATGAGGCCGAGGACGGCGACGGTGGTGCGGCGGGCGGCGACGCCGTGCGGGCTGGTGTAGAAGCGGACCACGACGTGCGGCAGGCCCATGGTGCCGAGGAAGGTCGCGAGGATCAGTCCGTACGTGGCGTACAGCGGGCGTTCGCCGCGGGTCTCGGCCTGCGAGGGCGACAGGCCGGCCCCGCCGCCGCGGTCGGCCTCGGGGACGTGGGCGCCCTCGGCGAAGGTCAGCCGGGTGCCGGCCTCGATGTGGTGAGTGCCGGTGGGGAGACGCAGCTCGGTGTTCTCGTGGGCGCGGCCGTCGACGGTGCCGTCGACCGTGACGGTCAGCGGGCGGTCCAGTTTCAGGTCGAGGCTGTCGTCGACGCGGACGACCGCCTGTTCGCGGAAGGTCGCCGGTTCCTCGAAGGCGTGGGTGGGGGCGCCGTCGCCCTGCCAGGCGAGGACCAGGAAGAGGGCGGGGACCAGCAGGGCGGTGAGTTTGAGCCAGTACTGGAAGGCCTGCACGAACGTGATGCTGCGCATGCCGCCGGCGGCGACGGTGGCGACCACGACGAGGGCGACGATCACTCCGCCGAGCTCGTCGGGCGCTCCGGTCAGCACGGTCAACGTCAGCCCCGCACCCTGGAGTTGGGGCAGCAGATACAGCCAGCCGACGCCGACGACGAAGGCCCCCGCGAGCCGCCGTACCGCCTGTGAGGCGAGCCGGGCCTCGGCGAAGTCGGGCAGCGTGTAGGCGCCGGAGCGGCGCAGCGGGGCGGCGACGAACAGGAGCAGGACGAGGTAGCCGGCGGTGTAGCCGACCGGGTACCAGAGCATGTCGGGGCCCTGGACCAGGACGAGGCCCGCGATGCCGAGGAAGGAGGCGGCGGAGAGGTACTCGCCGCTGATGGCGGCGGCGTTGAGGCGGGGGCCGACGGTGCGGGAGGCGACGTAGAAGTCGGAGGTGGTGCGGGAGATGCGCAGGCCGAAGGCGCCGACGAGGACGGTCGCGACGACGACGAGGGCGACGGCGGGGACGGCGTAACTGGAGTTCATCGGCCTTCGTGCCTCATCGGTGCTCGCGTCTCGTCGGTGCGCGTCTCATCGGTCCTCGTGTCTCATCGGTCCTCGACGAGGCGTACGAAGTCGCGTTCGTTGCGTTCCGCCCGTCGCACGTACCAGCGGGCGAGCAGCACCAGTGGGGCGTACAGGCCGAAGCCGAGGACCGCCCATTCCACCCGGCGGGCGTCCGGCATCGCGGCGAACAGCAGGGGCAGCGGGCCGATGAGGAGGCCGAGGACGGCGAACACGGTGAGGGCGGCGCGCAGTTGGGAGCGCATGAGGGAGCGGACGTAGGTGTGGCCGAGGGTGGTCTGCTCGTCGATCTCGGTGCGGGGGCGGTAGTAGCCGGGGGCGCGGCGGGTCTGGCGGGGCGGGCCGGTGACGACGACCCGGCGTTCGGCCGGGTTCTGGTTCTGGGGCACCGTCACGTCCTCCTCATCAGCAGGTCCCGCAGTTCGCGGGTGTGGCGGCGGCTGACCTGGAGCTCCTCGGAGCCGACCAGGACGCTGACGGTGCCGGCGTCCAGGCGGAGCTCGCCGATGTGGCGCAGGGCGACCAGGTGGCGGCGGTGGATGCGGACGAAGCCGCGGGAGCGCCAGCGCTCCTCCAGGGTGGACAGGGGGATGCGGACGAGGTGGCTGCCCTTGGTCGTGTGCAGACGGGCGTAGTCGCCCTGGGCTTCGACGTGGGTGATGTCCTCGACGGAGACGAAGCGGGTCACTCCGCCGAGTTCGACGGGTATGTGGTCGGGGTCGGGCTCGCTCACCGGGATGCGCGGGCCGGCGTCGCGGATCTCGGTGGCCCGGATCTCGGCGGCGCGGCGGACGGCCTCGGCGAGGCGTTCCTTGCGGACGGGCTTGAGGACGTAGTCGACGGCCTTGAGGTCGAAGGCCTGGACGGCGAAGTCCTCGTGGGCGGTGACGAAGACGACCAGCGGCGGCCGGGCGAACCCGGTGAGCAGCCGGGCCAGGTCGAGGCCGTCGAGGCCGGGCATGTTGATGTCGAGGAAGACGACGTCGATCGCCTCGGGCCCGTGAGGTCCCGACTCCAGGGCCCGGTTGATGCGGCGCAGTGCCTCGGTCGCGTCGCCGGCGCCCTCCGCGGTGCCGATCCGGGGGTCGGCGTTGAGGAGGTAGAGCAACTCCTCCAGCGAGGGGCGTTCGTCGTCGACAGCCAGGGCGCGCAGCATGAACCCGGAGTGTAGGAGCAATTCGCACGTCTGCACACGTGCCGAGGTATGGACGTTCCCGCTGGATACAGTGCCGACATGCACAGCACGCCCGCTCCGTTCGACGAGCTCGACCGGAAGATCATCACCGCTCTGATGGCGAACGCCAGGACGAGCTTCGCCGAGATCGGCACGGCCGTGGGGCTGTCCTCCACGGCGGTCAAGCGTCGCGTGGACCGGTTGCGGGAGACGGGCGTGATCACCGGGTTCACGGCCACGGTGCAGCCCTCGGCGCTGGGCTGGCGCACGGAGGCGTACGTCGAGGTGTACTGCGAGGGCGCGGCGCCGCCGCGACGGCTCGCGGAGGTGGTGCGCAACCATCCGGAGATCACCGCGGCGATGACGGTGACGGGTGGCGCGGACGCGCTGCTGCATGTGCGGGCGCGGGACGTGGAGCACTTCGAGGAGGTGCTGGAGCGGATCCGGATCGAGCCGTTCATCCGGAAGACGATCAGCGTGATGGTGCTGTCCCATCTGATTCCGGAGAGCCCGGAGGCGGGCGCGAGCCAGCCCGCACCGGCCGGGCCGTGAATATGCGCACCAGAACTGCGCTGAACCGGTAAAAGACGCAGCATTCCTGCGCGGACACGCAATTCTTGTTGCTTGTCGGGCGTGACCGTCACTTCCTACCTTGGTGTCAACCCTCAGTCGACAGCGCAGGAAGCGGAGGAACCCCTCTGTGTCCGACTCCCGTGTGCAGCGCCGACGGCGTTTCCTCGTCTGCGAACCCAGACACTTCGCCGTGCAGTACGCGATCAACCCCTGGATGCATCCCGACACCCACGTCGACGTGGACCTGGCCCAGGAGCAGTGGCAGGCCCTGATCGGCGCCTACCGGACCCATGGCCACGACATCGACGCCGTGGAGCCGGCCCCCGGTCTCCCGGACATGGTCTTCGCCGCGAACTCGGCGGTCGTCGTCGACGGCCGCGTCTTCGGCTCCCTGTTCCACGCGCCCGAGCGGCGCCCCGAGTCCACGCACTACGACCTGTGGTTCAAGAAGGCGGGCTACGAGGTCCACCGCCCCGCGTCGGTCTGCGAGGGCGAGGGCGACCTCGTCTGGACGGGCCGGTACGTGCTGGCCGGCACCGGGTTCCGCACGACCCGGGAGGCGCACCGCGAGGTCCAGGAGTTCTTCGGCCACCCGGTGATCAGCCTGACGCTGGTGGACCCGCACTTCTACCACCTGGACACCGCGCTGTTCGTCCTCGACGACTCGCGGGGCGGAAACAACATCGTGTACTACCCGGAGGCGTTCTCCCCGGGCAGCCGCGGGGTACTCGCCCGGCTGTACCCGGACGCGGTGCTCGCGACCCGCGACGACGCGATGGCGTTCGGACTGAACTCGGTGTCCGACGGCCGCCATGTCTTCATCGCGCCGCAGGCCGAGGCGCTGGCCGCCCGCCTCGACGACCACGGCTATGTCCCCGTCCCCGTCGACCTCTCCGAGTTCCACAAGGCCGGCGGCGGCATCAAGTGCTGCACCCAGGAGATCCGCTCATGACCGCTGCCGTTCACACGCACTCCTCCGCCGACCTGATCCGGGCCGAGGAGCCGGTGCTGGCGCACAACTACCACCCGCTGCCCGTGGTCGTCGCCCGCGCCGAGGGCACCTGGGTGGAGGACGTCGAGGGCCGCCGTTACCTGGACATGCTGGCCGGCTACTCGGCCCTGAACTTCGGCCACCGCCACCCGGCGCTGATCGAGGCGGCACACCGCCAGCTGGACCGGCTGACCCTCACCTCCCGGGCGTTCCACAACGACAAGCTCGCCGAGTTCGCCGACCGGCTGGCCAAGCTGACCGGCCTTGACATGGTGCTGCCGATGAACACCGGCGCCGAGGCGGTCGAGAGCGGCATCAAGGTGGCCCGCAAGTGGGCCTACGAGGTGAAGGGCGTCCCCGCCGACCAGGCGACGATCGTGGTCGCCGCGGAGAACTTCCACGGCCGTACGACGACGATCGTGAGCTTCTCCACGGACGAGACGGCCCGTGCGGGCTTCGGCCCCTTCACCCCGGGCTTCCGGATCGTGCCGTACAACGACCTCGCGGCGCTGGAGGCGGCGGTCGACGAGACGACCGCGGCGGTGCTCATCGAGCCCATCCAGGGCGAGGCCGGCGTGATCATCCCGGACGAGGGCTATCTGACCGGCGTCCGCGAGCTGACCCGCCGCAAGGGCTGCCTGTTCATCGCCGACGAGATCCAGTCGGGCCTGGGCCGCACGGGCCGGACGCTGGCCGTGGAGCACGAGGGGGTCGTCCCCGACATGCTGCTCCTCGGCAAGGCGTTGGGCGGCGGCATCGTCCCGGTCTCCGCGGTGGTCGCGGGACGGGACGTGCTCGGTGTGCTGCGGCCGGGCGAGCACGGCTCGACGTTCGGCGGCAACCCGCTCGCCGCGGCGGTCGGCACGGCCGTGGTCGAGCTGCTGGAGACGGGCGAGTTCCAGAGCCGCGCCGCCGAGCTGGGCGTGGTGCTGCGGGACGGGCTGTCGGAGCTGATCGGCAAGGGCGTCCTGGGCTTCCGGGCCCGCGGGCTGTGGGCGGGGGTCGACATCGACCCGGCGTTCGGCACCGGTCGGCAGATCGGTGAACGGCTCATGCGGGAAGGCGTGTTGGCCAAGGACACCCACGGCTCCACGATCCGGCTGGCGCCGCCCCTGACGATCACGGCGGACGAACTCCGCTCGGCACTGGACACCTTGCGGTCCGTGCTGGCGTAGGCGAGACGCGGGGCCCGGAGCCGAGGAGCGGCTCCGGGCCCTTCCGTGTCCGCCGGGCCGGTAGCGCAGGTGGGATCCGGAGTTCAAGTGCCGCCCGCTTGCCAGTGATCAGCGTGATTGCGTCACCCTGGCGTGCCGGGTTGCTGTGGGTGTCCGCCACGGACCAGGCTGGGGCGGCGGCCCTCCCCATCCGCGACCCAGTTCCCCGCGAACCTGTATGCACTTACACTGGCACCCCCACGACACGCCGGTTGACCTGCTGGAACGCGGCGGTTGAACCGATTTGCCGGAGTGAGGAGCGTCCCCCTTGTTCTACTACCTGCTGAAATACGTGTTGTTGGGACCGCTGCTGAGACTGGTCTTCCGCCCCCGGATCGAGGGGCTGGAGAACGTACCGGCGACCGGCGCGGCCATCGTCGCCGGCAACCACCTGTCCTTCTCGGACCACTTTTTGATGCCGGCGATCCTCAAGCGGCGCATCACCTTCCTCGCGAAGAAGGAGTACTTCACGGGCCCCGGCGTGAAGGGCCGGCTCACCGCGTTCTTCTTCCGCAGCGCCGGACAGATCCCGGTCGACCGCACCGGCAAGGAGGCCGGCCAGGCCGCCATCCGCGAGGGCCTCGGGGTGCTGAGCAAGGACGAACTGCTCGGCATCTACCCCGAGGGCACCCGCTCCCACGACGGACGGCTCTACAAGGGCAAGGTCGGCGTCGCGGTGATGGCACTGAAGGCCGGCGTGCCCGTCATCCCCTGCGCGATGATCGGCACCTTCGAGGCCCAGCCCCCGGGCAAGGTCATCCCCAACATCCACCCCGTGACCATCCGCTTCGGCGAACCCCTCGACTTCTCCCGCTACGAAGGCATGGAGAACGAGAAGGCGATCCTGCGCGCCATCACCGACGAGATCATCTACGCCATCCTCAACCTCTCCGGGCAGGAGTACGTCGACGAGTACGCGGCCGTCGCCAAGGCCGCGGAGGCCGCCGAGCGCTCCGAGAAGGACCGCCGGTTCCCCCGGATGCCGCTGCGCTGACCTCTGCTGTCGGCAGAAGGCCCTGGGGCAGGGGGACTTGACCGTCGTACCGTCGCCGTATGACTCGACGAGCTGTGGTGATCGGAGCGACCGGGCAGATCGGCCGGGCGGCGGTGGGTGCGCTCGCCCGGGACGGGTGGGAGGTGTCCGCCGTCTCCCGGGGCGGCGGACGGGACGAGGGCTGGCCCGAGGACGTGCGGGTCGTCCGGGCGGACCGGGAGGACGACGCCGCGCTGGCGACCGCGGTGGGCGACGGCTGCGAGGTCGTGGTGGACGTGGTCGCCTACGGGGCGGGCCACGCACGGCAGTTGACCTCGCTCGCCGACCGGGTCGGGTCCGCCGTGGTGATCTCCAGCGTCTCGGTGTACGAGGACGACAAGGGACGTAACTTCGACACCCAGGACGACCCGGACGGCTTCCCCGAGTACCCGGTGCCGATCACCGAGGACCAGCGGACCGTCCCGCCGGGTGAGGGGACGTACAGCACCCGCAAGGCCGCGCTGGAGCGCGAACTGCTCGCGGCCGGGGAGCGGTTGCCCACCACGCTGCTGCGGGCCGGAGCCATCCACGGGGCGCACTGCCGGACCCCGCGCGAGCTCTACTTCGTCAAGCGGAACCTGGACGGGCGCACCCGGCGCGTCCTGGCCTACGGCGGTGAGAGCCGGTTCCATCCGGCGAGCGTCCACAACATCGCCGAGCTGATCCGGCTGGCCGCCGCGCGGCCGGGCTCCAGGGTGCTCAACGCCGTGGACCCGGACGCGCCGACGGTAGCGGAGATCGCCCGGGCGATCGACGCGGTGATGGGTGTGGAGCGGGAGGACGTGCTGGTCGACGGGCCGCCGCCGGCACCCACGGTCGGCGCCACCCCGTGGTCGGTGCCCGTGCCCGTGGTGTGCGACATGACCGCCGCCGAACGGGAGTTGGGCTACCGGGCGGTGGGCGGGTACGCGGACTCGCTGCCCGGGACCGTCGCCTGGATCGAGACACACCTGGCCGGGCGGGACTGGCGGGAGGCCTACCCGGACATGCTGCGGTCGTACGGCGACCTCTTCGACTACGCGGCGGAGGACGCCTGGTTCGGGAGCCTTTGAGCGGAAGAATAGGGGCGGCCCGAGCACGGGCCGCCCCCTCGGGTGTTACGGCTTCGGCGTCGCGTGCGGGGCGCACGTGACGTCGGCGGCGTCCAGCTTGCCGCTGAGCAGGTAGGCGTCCACCCGCTCGTTGATGCACGGGTTGACCAGGCTGGTCACACCGTGGGAGCCCGCGTTCTTCTCGGTGATCAGACGGGAGCCCTTGAACCGCTGGTGCAGCTCGACGGCACCGGCGTACGGCGTCGCCGCGTCACGCTCGGACTGGACGATCAGCACACCGGGCAGACCCTTGCCGGTCCGGACGTCCACCGGCGTCTGCTGCTTGACCGGCCAGGTCGCACAGGGCAGGTTCATCCAGGCGTTGGCCCAGGTGAGGAACGGGTAGTCCTTGTGCAGCCGGGTGTTGTCGCGGTCCCACTTCTTCCAGCTGGTGGGCCACTTGGCGTCCGTGCACTCGACGGCCGTGTAGACCGCGTTGCCGTTCTCGGAGGTCGCGTTGCCCGCCGTGTCGGACAGGTCGGGCGCGGCCGCGTCGACGAGCGCCTGGGTGTCACCGGCGAAGTACTTGCTGAACACGGTGGCGACCGGGATCCACGAGGAGTCGTAGTACGGCGCGCCCTGGAAGAAGCCGATCAGCTCGGCCGGACCGACGACCCCGCCGATGGGGTTCTTCTTGGCGGTGGCGCGCAGTTCGAGCCACTTGGCCTGCACCGCGGCACGGGTGGTGCCGAGGTGGAAGACGGCGTCGTTGGCGGCGACCCAGTCCTGCCAGTCCTTCCAGCGCATCTCGAAGGCGACGTCCTGGTCGAGGTTGGCCTCGTACCAGATCTTCTCCCTCGAGGGGTTGACGACGCTGTCGACGACCATGCGGCGGACGTGCTTCGGGAACAGCGTGCCGTAGACGGCGCCCAGGTAGGTGCCGTAGGAGACGCCGAGGTAGTTGAGCTTCTTCTCGCCGAGCGCGGCCCGGATGACGTCCAGGTCCCGTGCGGTGTTCGGCGTGGTCATGTGCGGCAGCATCTCGCCGCTGCGCTCGGCACAGCCCTCGGCGTACTCACGGGCCAGCTTGCGCTGGGCCTTCTTGTCGGCCTCGGAGTCGGGCACCGGGTCCGCCTTGGGTGCCTTCACGAACTCCTGCGGGTCCATGCAGGAGATGGGCGCCGACTTGCCGACGCCTCGCGGGTCGAAGCCCACGAAGTCGTACGCCTTGGAGGTGTTGACCCACACGGGGGCCTTGGTGGTGACCCGGCGCGGGAAGCGCAGGCCGGAGCCGCCCGGACCGCCCGGGTTGTAGATGAGCGCGCCCTGCCGCTCGGACTTGGTGCCGGTGTTGCCGATGCGGTCGACGGCGAGCTTGATCTGCTTGCCGTAGGGCTTGGCGTAGTCCATCGGGACGGTGACCCAGCCGCACTGGATGGGCTTCTCCAGGCCCCAATCGGCGGGACAGTCCTGCCAGTCGATCCCGGCCTTCTCGGCACGGGCCGCGGCGATGGCGGCGCCGCGGGCCTCTCGGTCCTGGCCGTGTCGGCTGTCCGCACTCGCGCTCGCGGTGGGCGCCACGACGGCCCCGGCTATCAGGGTCGCCGTGACCAGCACTCCGGCCGAGCCGAATGCCGCGGCCCGCCCTGTCGATCTAAGGTGCCTCAACTGCGACCTCCCCATACGTCGTTGATGACACGGGGATCCTCGCGGCTGTGGGTTGCCTGAGAACAGGGGTGGCAGCCTCTTCTTTACCAATCCGATAAACGGAGCGGGGTGTTCGCTACCCGAGCGAGGCCAGAGCCTCGTCCAGAAGCCTCCGCAGCTTCAGCGCGTCCGGCGCCACCGCGCTCACCAATACGGCGGGCCCGGCGAGCGGCACGACCACGGCACCGTCTCCGAGCACCCGCGCGGCGACCGGCTGCGTAGCGAACTCCGGCCGTACGACGATGAGTTGCCCCACGGCTCGATGCCCGCCCAGCACGGCGGGACCGTCCCAGCCGCCGGGCGCCCCCGGCCCGCAGGCCAGCTCCTGATCCAGCAGGGTACGCCCGGCCACGCGCAGAGTGAGACGGCTGCTGAGCCTGCCGGGTTGCTCGGCGACCCGCCCGAGCACCTGCTCCTCACGCAGCACGAGCCGCCCGGACGCCGCCACGTCGGCCCGCGTGCTGACGTACAGCTCGCTGCCCTGCGCGCAGATCAACTGCTCGGGCAGCCAGTGCAGTTCCGCCCCGTCGGCGACGGTGAGCCGTACGTCGTAGCGGGCCTCCCCCTTCGCCTGTCCCGGCAGCGCGATGGTGGCGGCGGCCGACCCGACCCGCAGTCGGGCCCCGTCCGCCACATCGGCCTCGACGGTGAAGTGGTCCCCGCCGAGCGGCCCGCTCATCGCACCGACGAGCATGACCCGCGCTTCGCCGGCACTCCCCCGGGTCCGCCGCAACGCCAGCGGCCCGTCGCCCTCCAGCACCGGCAGCGACGTACCGCCACGTCCGTCGTCCCGCGCCCCGATCCGCGCGGTGGCCTTCACCCCCGCTGTCATGCCGTCCACGCGGCCAGCTGGGCCCGCACCCACGCGGCGACGTCCGCCACGCCCGCCTCGCTCCTGAGCGACTGGAAGACGACCGGCAGCTCGGCCCGCTGCGCCTTGGCGTCCGCCGCCATCCGCGCGAGGTCGGAGCCGACGTAGGGGGCGAGGTCGGTCTTGTTCACGATGAGGAGGTCGGCGGTGGTCACGCCGGGACCGCCCTTGCGCGGGATGTCGTCCCCGCCGGCGACGTCGATCACGAAGATCTGCGCGTCGACGAGCCCCCTGGAGAAGGTCGCGGTCAGGTTGTCCCCACCGCTCTCCACCAGCACGAGATCCAGCGGCCCGATCTCGTCCTCCAGGTCCTCCACCGCTTCGAGGTTCGCCGAGATGTCGTCCCGGATCGCCGTGTGCGGACAGGCCCCCGTCTCCACGGCCGTGATCCGCTCGGGCGGCAGCACGGCCTCCCGCAGCAGGAACTCCGCGTCCTCGCGGGTGTAGATGTCATTGGTGACCACCGCGAGGGACAACTCGTCACGCAGGGCACGGCAGAGCGCGGCGACGGTGGCGGTCTTGCCCGAGCCCACGGGCCCGCCGAGCCCGATCCGCAGGGCACGGCGAGATCCGTCGGGCCGGTGCGCGTCGGCGCTGAGGGCGGCGGGGCCGTCGTGGTGATGGTCGAGGTGCATGTGCGGCTCCTGGTGGTGGGGGTCGGGTGCGGGTGCGTGTCTCAGCCCGTCCGGCGTTTGAGGACGAGGCCCTTCGGGCCGATCGGGGTCTGGGGCGGAGCCCCAGCGGGGTCGAAGGGGCGGAGCCCCTGGGGATGGGAACGGGTAAGGGCGGCGGGGGCGAGGAAACTCACGACGCGAACAGCCGCACGGCCCAAGCCGCATGCAACTCCGCAGAGATCTCCAGCAACGGAGAGGAAGCCGCGGGCAGTGCATCGACCCCCTCGTCGACCACTCTCCGCCCCGCCTCCACCGCCCGATCCGCGACGCGATCCAGCTCCGGCGCCAACCGCGCCAGCACCCCCGTCGCATCGAACGGATCCAGACTCAGCAACCGCACCGTCGCCGAAGCCGGCCCACTCACACTCTCGTACGCGGAGCAGTACGCGGCATCGACCGCGTCGAGGCCCGCCGCCCGGGCAGCGACGCCCAACACCACCGGCTGATGGGCCCCCTTGGGGAACTCCCGCGCCAGAGCGTCGAGTTCCGCCGAGGGCCAGGTGGCCCGCGCCGCCCGCATCAACTGGCGGCCGAGCTTCCGTGCAGCGACCCGCAAGGCAGGGGACGGTGTCCGGGCGTCCGCCGCCGCGTCCAACTCCCCGGGATCGACCCCGAGTACGGCCGCCGCGGCCAGCGAGGCGGAGACCAGCCCCGCCGTGTGCAACCGGCCCCGGCAGAAGTCCTCCAGGCTCGCCGCCCCCGTGATCCGCCCGGCCTTGACGGCCGCCTCGGCCCCGCCGGAGTGCGCGTGCCCCCCGGCGGGAAACCGGCCGTCGGCCAGAACGAGTAGCGCTCCCCTGGACATCAGAACAGGAAGTAACGCTGGGCCATGGGCAGTTCGGCGGCGGGCGTGGCCTCGACCAGCTCTCCGTCGATGTGCACGGCGAAGCTGTCGGGGTCGACCTGCACCCGGGGCCGCGCGTCGTTCTCGCGCATGTCCGCCTTGGTGACACCGCGGGTCGACTCGATCGCCACGAACCGCTTGCCGAGCTGGAGCCGCTCCGGCAGCCCGTCCTCGATGGCCAGCGGGGCCACGAAGTTGAAGGAGTTCGAGGCCGGCGCCCGTCCGATCGCGCCGTACATCGGGCGCGGCAGGATCGGCTGCGGGGTCGGGATGGAGGCGTTGGCGTCGCCCATCTGCGCGTAGGCGATCTGGCCGCCCTTGACGACGAGATGCGGCTTGACCCCGAAGAACGCGGGCTCCCACAGGACCAGGTCGGCGAGCTTGCCGGTCTCGACCGAGCCGATCTCGCGGGCGAGGCCCTGGGCGACCGCCGGGTTGATCGTGTACTTGGCGACGTAGCGCCGCACCCGGTGGTTGTCGGCCCGTCCGTCCCCGGGCAGGGCGCCCCGCCGCCGCTTCATGACGTGGGCGGTCTGCCAGGTCCGCATGATGACCTCGCCGACCCGGCCCATGGCCTGGGCGTCGGAGGAGATGATCGAGATGGCGCCGAGGTCGTGGAGGATGTCCTCCGCGCCGATCGTCGAGGGACGGATGCGGGACTCGGCGAAGGCCAGGTCCTCCGGCACCGCCGGGTTGAGGTGGTGGCACACCATCAGCATGTCGAGGTGTTCCTCGGCGGTGTTGACGGTGAAGGGCCGCGTCGGGTTCGTCGAACTGGGCAGCACGTGCGGCTCGGAGACCACGGTCATGATGTCGGGCGCGTGCCCACCGCCCGCACCCTCGGTGTGGTACGCGTGGATGCCGCGGCCGCCGATCGCGGCGAGCGTGTCCCCGACGAACCCGGCCTCGTTCAGGGTGTCCGTGTGGATGGCGACCTGGATGCCGGTCTGGTCCGCCACCGTGAGGGAGGCGTCGATGACCGCCGGGGTCGAGCCCCAGTCCTCGTGCAGCTTCAGCCCCAGGGCGCCGCCCCGGATCTGGGACAGCATCGCCTCGTGCGAGACGGTGTTGCCCTTGCCGAGGAAGCCGATGTTGAGCGGGTACTGCTCCATCGCCTCCAGCATCCGGGCGAGGTGCCAGGGGCCCGGCGTCACAGTCGTGGCCTTGGAGCCCTCGGCCGGTCCGGTGCCGCCGCCGACCAGGGTCGTGACACCGCTGGACAGGGCCTCGTCGGCGATCTGCGGGCAGATGAAGTGGACGTGCGCGTCGACCGCGCCGGCCGTCAGGATCCGCCCGTTGCCCGCGATGACCTCGGTCTCGGGGCCGATGACGAGGTCCGGGTGGACACCGTCCATCGTGTCGGGGTTGCCTGCCTTGCCGATGCCGGTGATCCGCCCGTCGCGGATGCCGACGTCGGCCTTGACGATCCCCCAGTGGTCGATGATCACCGCGCCCGTGATGACGGTGTCCGGGGTGCCGTCTGCGCGCGTAGCACGCGACTGCCCCATGGACTCGCGGATCACCTTGCCGCCGCCGAACACCGCCTCGTCACCGGCGAGTCCGGGGCCGCCGGAACGGTCCTCCTCGATCTCGACGATCAGGTCGGTGTCGGCGAGCCGGATGCGGTCGCCGGTGGTCGGGCCGAACAGGTCGGCGTACGCGGCACGCGAGATCTCAGGCATCGAGGGCACCTCCGGTCTCCCCGCGCAGTCCGGGCACGATCCGGGCGCCGGTGAGCGGGACGAGTTCGACGTCGACGGGGATCCCGGGTTCGAAGCGGACGGCGGTGCCGGCGGCGACGTTGAGGCGCTTGCCGCGCGCGGCGGCGCGGTCGAACTCCAGGCCGGGGTTGGCCTCGGCGAAGTGGTAGTGGGAGCCGACCTGGACGGGCCGGTCGGCGGCGTTGAGGACGGTCAGCCGGGTGACCTCACGGCCCTCGTTGTAGACGACCGATCCTTCGGCGAACAGGATCTCTCCGGGAATCACGGCGGCCCCCGTCAGACGATCGGGTCGTGGACGGTGACGAGCTTGGTGCCGTCCGGGAAGGTCGCCTCGACCTGGACGTCGTGGATCATCTCGGGGATGCCCTCCATGACGTCGTCCCGGGTCAGCAGCTTGCGCCCGGAGGACATCAGCTCCGCGACCGTACGGCCGTCACGGGCGCCTTCGAGGATGTGCGACGTGATGAGGGCGACCGCCTCCGGGTGGTTGAGCTTGAGCCCACGGGCCCGGCGCTTCTCGGCCACGTCGGCCGCCACGTGGATGAGCAGCCTCTCTTGCTCGTGCGGGGTCAGTTGCACGTCCCACCTCACAGTCCTCGCTCCGGACCGTGCGGGGTCCGGTTGCCTCAGCCGCCGGGCAAAGTCCCTGGTGGCGTGGCGGCAGGCTAGTTGGACCGCATTTCAAGCAAGTTAACCGAGCTGTGATCCTCCGGTCGCGGCGGGCACGTCCGTCATGCCCATCAGTGCGCGCAGTCCGTCCCCGAGGACCTCGGCCGGAGCGGGCCCGAAGAGGGACTGCTGGGCGAGGAAGCCCATCGCGCCGGCGATCATCGTGCGGGCCACATGGTCGGGGTCCACGTCGGACCGCATCATCCCGGCGTCCTGGTATCCCTGGACGATCCGTGACCACGCCCCGCGCACCCCGGCGTAGCCCTCGTGCAGGACGACCGCCAGCTCCTTGTTGCGCAGGGTCTCCGCCCACACCTGGATGACCAGCCGCGGGAACGCCGGCTCGCCGTCGACGGTCAGGTTCGCCCGGGCGGCGAGGGTCCGGCCGAGGACCTGGGTGATGAGGACGTCCGGCGCCGGCGGCGGACTGAGGTGCACCGCCTCCTCGAAGGCCCCCCGGACCGAGCCGAGCACCTCGCCGACGACCGCGGCGATCAACTCCTCCTTGCCGCTGAAGTAGCGGTACACGGCCCCCGCCGACAGGTCGACCTCCTTCAGCACGTCCTGCATGGACGTGGCGTGGAAGCCGTTGCGGGCGAAGCAGATCGCGGCGCCGTCGAGGATCTGCCGGCGGCGGGCGTCGAGGTGTTCCTGGGATACGCGGGCCATGACCCCCAACTTAAAACGAACGTTCCTTCTTGACAAGAGTCGCGGATCGCAGGACGGTGGTGTCGCATCTAAAACGAACGATCCTTCTTTTTGGATTCCGCTCGGAGGGAACCACCATGTCCACCGCACCCGCCGGGACCGCCCGTCGCATGATCGCGGTCGCCGTCCTCGTCCCGGTCATCGCGGCACTCGCGCTCTGGGCCTTCGCCTGGCCCGCCGCCCGCACCGCGCCCCGGGACCTGCCGCTCGGCGTGGCCGGACCCGCCGCCGCGACCGCCCAGGTGGAGGCACGACTGGCTCAGCACGAGGGCGCGTTCGAGATCCACCACTATCCGGACGAGGCCGCGGCCCGGGACGCCATCGAGGACCGGACCGTATACGGGGCGGTCGTCGTGACCGCGGGTGGTCCGAAGCTGCTGACCGCGTCGGCGGCGAGCCCGGTCGTCGCCCAGCTGCTCCAGCAGGCGGTGGCCCAACCGGCGGCCGCCGAGGGCGCACAGGTCAGGATCGTCGACGTCGTGGCCACCCCGGCGGCGGACCCGCGCGGTGCCGCCCTCAACGCCAGCGTGCTGCCGCTGGCCCTGGCCGGCATGGCGGCCGGTGCCGTGGTGACCTTCACCGGGCTGCGCGGGACCCGTGCCGTGGCCGTCCTGGTGGGCGCCGCCGCACTGGTCGGCGCGGTCGGCGCGGGTGTCGCCGACAGCTGGCTGGGGGCGCTCACGGGCGACTGGTGGGCGGAGGCGGGGGCGCTCGGACTGACGGTCCTGGCCGTGAGCGGCGCGGTCGCCGGGCTCGCCGCACTGCTCGGCACCGCCGGGGTGGGCATCGTCGCGGGCGTGGTGATGCTGTTCGGCAACCCGTGGTCCGGGGCGGCCTCGGCACCCGAGATGCTGCCCGACCCGGTCGGCGTGATCGGCCAGTGGCTGCCGCCGGGCGCGAGCGCGACCCTGACCCGCTCGGTCGCCTACTTCGACGGCGCGGCCGCGACCGGCCCCGCCCTGACGCTGGCCTGGTGGGCGGCGCTCGGCCTGGGCGCCGTACTGCTCGGAAGCGCGCTCAAGGACCGGAAGAAGAGCGTCGAGCCCGCGATCGAGCGGGAGCTCGCACCCGTCGGCTGACGGACCGCCACGCAACCACGACCGTGCACCCTCACCGGTGCACGGTCGTTCTGTGTCCCAGCCCCAAGAATCTCAGAGTCCCGAAAGCCTCAGGAGGCGCCCGGCGCCCGATGGTGCGCCGTGATGCCGAAGCGCTGCTGTTCGCGTGGAGCGGACGCGACCTCGCGGACGGCGGAGACCGCGGTGATCACCTGCTCCTCGGCGAGCTCGGCCGGACCGGCGGGCTCCGCGAGCTTCTCCAGTCGTTCCAGGTCGGCCGCGGAGACAAGGGCGACGAGGGGCTTGCCGTGACGGGTCACGACGACGCGCTCACCGCCGTACACCACCCGGTTGATCAGGTCGGCGAGCTCAGCCCTGGCTTGCGTCACCGGAATCTCGTAGGCCATACCCCCATCATAACGTCACGTACGTCCTGTACATTTTTTACAGACGTCGAAGGAGGGGTACCCATGACCCGACCGTCCGCCCGCCATGTCCTGCCCGAGTTCACGGAACGCACGAGTGCCGGCCAGAAGACGATGGACCCGTACTCCAAGCTGCTGGAGGAGCGGATCGTCTTCCTCGGGACGCCGGTCGACGACATCTCGGCGAACGACGTGATGGCCCAGTTCATGCACCTCGAGTACCAGGACCCGGACCGGGACATCTCCCTCTACATCAACTCCCCCGGCGGCTCGTTCAGCGCGATGTCGGCGATCTACGACACGATGCGCTTCGTCAGCTGCGACGTGGAGACGATCTGCCTGGGGCAGGCCGGCTCCTCGGCCGCGGTGCTGCTCGCGGCGGGCACCCCGGGCAAGCGGTTCGCGCTGCCGGGCGCCCGCATGGTGATCCATCAGCCCTCGCTGCCGCAGCCGGTGGAGGGACAGGCCGGCGATCTGGCCATCCAGGCCGAGGAGTTGGGCCGCGTCCGCGCCCGCCTGGAGGAGATGCTCGTCACGCACACCGGGCGCACCCACGAGCAAGTCACCGCGGACATCGAGCGGGACAAGATCCTGGACGCGCAAGAGGCCCTGGAGTACGGCCTGGTGGACCGGATCATCCCCAGCCGCAAGGCGTCCCGCACCGCGCCCGGCGCCCGGTGAGCGAGCGATGCTGCCACCGGAGCTCCCTCCGCTGCCCGCTCTGACCCGCGCCGAGGGCGAGTTGATCGACCGTTACCTCGACGTGGTCGATCTGCTCGGTCGTATCAACCCGGCGCACCACGGGGACACCTACCGCGGACTGCGGGCGGCTCAGGCGCTGGTGGCGAAGGCCGCCGAGCTGCGGGACGCGCTGGCGACCATGCATCAGCGCGGCGAGACCGAGCTGCACGCCCCGACCCTGGCGCGGGCGCTTCGAGTGCTCGACGGCGAGCGGCGCACGGGCCGGGTCACCCTGCCGCCCGACTCCGACAGTTGACGTGCCGGTGGCCGCTCCGGCGCACCCGACCGCGTGGCGATGCGTCCGGACAGGCCTTCAAACGGACCAAATGACGTACCCCCGTTTGGAGTAGACACGTCTCCTTTGACAGGGCCGTAAAGGTTGCGCAACGCGCGTAGCCCGAGTCCGGAATGAGTACCTCCGGTGCTGGTCCGGGGGTCCCCAACCCCCTCGACGGTCCCTCGAACAGTCGAGTGTCCACCCGAACGGGTGAGTGGTGAGTAACACCACAAATCCCCGATTCCATTGGGTTTTTCGGCGTGGAGTGCGTGAAGATCCCTGTCTGACGACAAGACCCCGCCGCAGCGGCGGGGCGATCCGGGCGGACGCCGAGTCCTGCCGCCGCCCGGATGACCGGTCGACAGGAGTGGATCGGCAGGAGTGGAGGACCCAAGCACGACGGGTCGCCGGAACAGCCGTCAACGGCCGTTCCGAGCAGCCCTTGGGGTGAAGCCGCAGTACGCGGCCGGGCAACTTCGCCAGCCCGAATCCGACAGGTCATCCTTCACAGGCGGCTGACGAAGGGTTGCGCATGTCTGCGCTCAATCGTGTCCCGTCGCTCATGGTCCGGGCCGGTACGGCCTCGGCTCTCACCATCGCCGCAGTGGGCGGCTCGATCGTGGTCCCGGGCATCGCGTCCGACGCCGAGGCCGCGGCACCAGCGACGAAGGCACTCCAGGTCGCGGCCTCCAAAAAAGGCTCCCCGTACAAGTGGGGCGCCTCGGGACCGCACCGGTTCGACTGCTCCGGGCTCACGCTGTACTCGTACAAGAAGGCGGGCAAGAGCCTGCCCCGTACGGCGGCCCAGCAGTACAACAAGACCCGCCACATCTCCGCGGGGAACCGCAAGGCCGGAGACCTCGTGTTCTTCCACTCCGGCTCCAGCGTGTACCACGTCGGCATCTATGCCGGGAAGGGGAAGATCTGGCACTCCCCGAAGAGCGGGGAGGTCGTGAAGCTGCAGAAGATCTGGACCAAGAGCGTCTGGTACGGCCGGGTCAAGTGACCTGCCTCGTACGGGTGGCGGCGACCTGACCCGCCGTCACCCTCGCGGGGCCGGCAGTGACCCCTGAAAGGCGCCTCCGAGTTCCGGGGGCGCCTTTTCTACGGCTCCTGCTGTCCCGCCGCGGAGACCGGCTCGGCCGGCACCGTCCACGGGAGTTCGATGGAGACGGTCTTGCCGCCCTCCCGGGTCGGCCGGACTCTCAGCTTGCCGCCGCACTCCGCGGTCAGCCAGCGGATGATCACCATGCCGCGGCCGTTGTCCTGCTGAACCGCGGCCGGCAGCCGCTTGGGGAAGCGGGGGTGGCTGTCGGTGACCCCGATGCGCAGTTGTTCGTCACGGTCGAGCTGGATGTCCACCGTGAAGGTGGGTGACTGCCCGAAGGTGTGCTGTACGGCGTTGGTGGCGAGTTCGGAGACGATGAGCCGGATGGTGTCGGCCACCTCCGTGTCCGCCGGCAGACCCCATTCCACCAGGGTGCCGATGACGTATGTGCGGGCCGCGGAGACCGAGGCGGGATCGCTCGGCAGAGTGACGGATGCTTCCAGATGGTCTGCCATGGCGACGCCGTCCTTTTCCCACGGGACCGCAGTCCGACACGGAGCGGCTGGTTCGAGTACGGTCCCGGACTGGTGCTTCTTCGCCAGACTGCCATTACCGGGCCGGTCACGGTGCCGATCCACCAAGATATGCATATATCTGTCGCTCGAAGCGGTGAACTCTCCGACGGAAGACCGTATTTGGGCGGCCCGGAAGGAGTAAGGAGTAGCCCATGCAGCACGGTCCCGCGGTACGCCGCCGGAAACTGGGCGCCGAACTGCGTGCGTTGCGCACGAGTGCGGGGCTCACCAGTGGTGAGGCGGCCCGGCTGGTGGGCTGGCACCAGTCGAAGGTGAGCCGGATCGAGACCGGCGCGAGCGGCGTCAAACCGGCCGATGTGCGGTTACTGCTGGACGCCTACGAGGTGCACGACACCCAACTGCGGGAGTTGCTGCTGGTGTTGGCGGGCTCCGACGAGGGTGGTGGACGGCACCACTGGTGGCACCAGTACCGCGGGGTACTGCCACCGACGTACCGCGATTTCATCAGTCTGGAGTCACAGGCCGACGCGATGCGCACGCTCGAGACCTCCGTGGTGCCCGGGTTGTTGCAGACACCCGAGTACGCGCGCGCGGTGACCCGGGCCGCCGTGGGCGGACTCGATGCGGACCTGGACGAACGGCTCGACGCGCTCGTCGAGGTGCGGCTGGCCAGACAGGACGTACTGCGCGCCCAGCCTCCGCTGGAGCTCAGCGCGGTGCTGGACGAGGCGGTGCTGCGCCGGGCCATCGGCGGGCCCGACGTCATGGCAAGGCAGCTGCAAAGGCTCGCGGAGGCGGCCCGGTTGCCCCAAGTCAGGATTCAGGTGCTGCCGTTCGCCGCGGGAGCGCACATCGGCATCACCGGGCCTTTCGTAATCTTCTCTTTTTCGAGCACATCTGATCTGGACGTGGTTGTTCTCGACCACTTGACGAGTAGCCTCTACCTCGAGCGGAAAGAAGACCTCCAGGCCTATACCGAGGCCTTCAACGCCCTTCAGATCCACGCCCTTTCGCCCGAGGACTCGTTGGATTACATCGCCGGGATAGGTGACGGCGCGTAAGGAGGCACCATGTCCGCAATGCCTCGGAACGTACCCATCAGTACAGATCTGCACGGTGTGCGATGGCTGCGCAGCAGCTACAGCACAGGAGCCAACAACTGTGTCGAGACGGCTCGGCCGCACACCGGTCCAGGGACCGGCCTGCTCGCCGTGCGCGACTCCAAGAACCCGTCCGGACCCGCGCTGCTCTTCTCCCCCGGGAGCTGGGCGGAGTTCACGGCCGCGTTCTGACCCCTTCCGTCCGGTACACGGCCGTGTCACGCCGACTCATGGTCGTGTCTCACCGATCACACGTACAGCGCGTTCGATCTGCGCCTCGGAGAGATCCGCACGGGCGGTCAGCCTGAGCCGTGAGATGCCGTCGGGCACGGAAGGAGGACGGAAGCAGCCCACGGCCAGGCCCTCGGCACGGCAGTCCGCCGCCCACCGCACGGCCTGATCCGGGGACGGCGCGCGCACGGAGACGACCGCGGCGTCGGGGCGTACCGCCTCGTGACCCGCGGCGGTCAGCCGTGCGTGCAGTTCGGCGGCCACCTCACGGGCTCGCGCCGCGCGCTCCGGCTCGCGGCGCAGCAACCGCAGGGCCGCGAGGGCCGCGCCCGCCGCGGCGGGGGCGAGCCCCGTGTCGAAGATGAAGGTCCGGGCCGCGTTGACGAGGTGGTCGATCACCCGGGTGGGGCCGAGCACGGCGCCGCCCTGGCTGCCGAGCGACTTGGACAGCGTGACCGTCACGACGACGTCGTCGGCGCCCGCGAGTCCCGCCGCGTGCGGGGCACCGCGGCCGCCGTCGCCGAGCACACCGAGGCCGTGGGCGTCGTCGACGAGCAGTCCCGCGCCGTGCTCCCGGCACGCTCCGGCGAGCGCGGCCAGCGGGGCGGCGTCGCCGTCGACCGAGAAGACCGTGTCGGAGACGACGACCGCGGGGCCCTCGTGCGTCTGGAGCGCCTTGCGCACGGCGTCCGGGTCGGCGTGCCCGACGACCTGGGTGGTGCCGCGGGCCAGCCGGCAGCCGTCGATCAGCGAGGCGTGGTTGCCGGCGTCGGAGACGATCAGTGAGCCGTGCGGGGCCAGTGCGGTCACCGCGGCGAGGTTGGCCGCGTAGCCGGAGGAGAAGACGAGGGCCGCCTCGTACCCGCAGTATTCGGCCAGCTCGCGTTCCAGTTCGGAGTGGAGCTCGGTCGTACCGGTGACGAGTCGGGATCCGGTGGAGCCTCCGCCCCAGGTCCGGGCGGCTCGCGCGGCACCTTCGGTGACCTCCGGATGGCGGGCAAGACCGAGGTAGTCGTTGCTCGCCAGGTCCAGCAGCGGGGAGTCGGCGGGGCGGGGGCGCAGGGTGCGTACGAGTCCGGCGCGGCGGCGCAGCCGCGCCTGCTCGTCGATCCAGCCGAACGCCATGGGTCCTCCGGAGGTTTTGTAGGCAGCGAACAGACACTAGTGGGACAAGCAGCCCCCCACTGTGTGGCAATACCCACACAGCGAATGGCCGCTGTTGTACGAACTCTCCTTGGCCCGAGACGGCTCCTTAGGACAGGATCAGTTTTCATGGACCTGCTGAACACGCTGGTGGACAAGGGGCTTCGGCGCGAGCTGCCGACCCGCGAGGAAGCACTCGCCGTCCTCGCCACCTCCGACGACGACCTGCTCGATGTGGTGGCCGCGGCCGGAAAGGTGCGCCGGCACTGGTTCGGCCGACGGGTGAAACTGAATTACCTCGTCAACCTCAAGTCCGGCTTGTGCCCCGAGGACTGCTCCTACTGCTCGCAGCGCCTCGGCTCGACGGCCGGGATCCTGAAGTACACCTGGCTGAAGCCCGACGAGGCCTCCAAGGCCGCCGCGGCCGGGCTCGCGGGCGGCGCCAAGCGGGTCTGTCTGGTGGCGAGCGGCCGCGGGCCGACGGACCGGGACGTGGACCGGGTCTCCGACACCATCAAGGCGATCAAGGACCAGAACGAGGCCGTCGAGGTCTGCGCCTGCCTGGGCCTGCTCTCCGACGGCCAGGCCGAGCGGCTGCGCGAGGCGGGCGCCGACGCCTACAACCACAACCTCAACACGTCCGAGGCGACGTACGGCGAGATCACGACGACGCACACGTACGCCGACCGCGTGGACACCGTGCAGAAGGCGCACGCGGCCGGTCTGTCGGCGTGCTCGGGTCTCATCGCGGGCATGGGCGAGTCGGACGAGGACCTGATCGACGTGGTCTTCTCGCTGCGCGAGCTGGACCCGGACTCGGTGCCGGTCAACTTCCTGATCCCGTTCGAGGGCACCCCGCTGGCCAAGGAGTGGAACCTCACCCCGCAGCGCTGTCTGCGCATCCTGGCGATGGTCCGGTTCGTGTGCCCGGACGTCGAGGTGCGGATCGCGGGTGGCCGCGAGGTCCATCTGCGCACGATGCAGCCGCTGGCCCTGAACCTCGCCAACTCGATCTTCCTGGGCGACTACCTCACCAGCGAGGGCCAGGCCGGCAAGGCCGACCTGGAGATGATCGCGGACGCCGGCTTCGAGGTGGAGGGCGCGGGCGAGGTCACGCTGCCCGAGCACCGGGCCGATGTGGCCGCCGCCGCGGGCGGGTGCGGTTCGCACGAGAGCGCGGGCTGCGGATCGCACGAGGGCGGCGGGTGCGGCTCCCACGAGAGCGCCGGCTGCGGGTCCGTCTGCGGCTCGGCTCCCGAGCCGCAGGTGAACGAGGCCCGTCCGGATCTGGTCGCGGTACGCCGCCGTGGTGCCGGTACGGATCTCGCGCCCAATGCCTGATCTGCCCGTCGCCGAGCTGCTGGAGCTCGACCGGCGGCATGTGTGGCATCCGTACGGTCCGATGCCCGGGCGCGTCGAGCCGCTCGTCGTGGAGTCGGCGAGCGGGGTGCGGCTCCGGATGGCCGACGGCTCGGGCGAGCTCGTCGACGGCATGTCGTCCTGGTGGTCGGCGATCCACGGCTACAACCACCCGGTGCTGAACGAGGCCGCGCGCGAGCAGCTCGGGCGGATGAGTCATGTGATGTTCGGCGGGCTCACCCACGAGCCCGCCGTACGGCTGGCGAAGCTCCTTGTCGACATCTCGCCCGACGGCCTGGAGCATGTCTTCCTCGCCGACTCCGGGTCGGTGTCGGTCGAGGTCGCGGTGAAGATGTGCCTCCAGTACTGGCGTTCCCTCGGGCGCCCCGGGAAGCAGCGGCTGCTGACCTGGCGCGGCGGCTACCACGGCGACACCTGGCAGCCGATGTCGGTGTGCGATCCCGAGGGCGGGATGCACGAACTGTGGACCGGGGTGCTCCAGCGCCAGGTCTTCGTCGGGCCCCCGCCGGTCGAGTACGAGGAGTCGTACGCCGAGGAGCTGCGCTCGGCGATCGCGCGGCACGCCGACGAGCTGGCCGCGGTGATCGTGGAGCCGGTGGTGCAGGGTGCGGGCGGGATGCGGTTCCACTCCCCCGCGTATCTGAGGGTGCTGCGCGAGGCATGCGACGCACATGACGTGCTGCTGGTGTTCGACGAGATCGCGACCGGCTTCGGACGCACCGGCGCGCTGTTCGCGGCGGACCACGCGGCGGTGACACCGGATGTGATGTGCGTGGGCAAGGCGCTGACCGGCGGCTATCTGACACTGGCGGCGACGCTGTGCACGTCGAAGGTGGCCGACGGCATCTCCCGGGGCGAGGTCCCGGTGCTCGCGCACGGACCGACGTTCATGGGCAACCCGCTCGCCTCGGCGGTGGCCTGCGCCTCGATCGAGCTGCTGCTCGGCCAGGACTGGCTCGCCGAGGTCAAGCGGATCGAGGGGGGCCTGCGCGAGGGGCTGGCCCCGGCGCGGGACATCCCGGGCGTGAAGGACGTCCGCGTCCTCGGCGCCATCGGGGTCGTCCAGCTGGACCACGAGGTCGACATGAAGGCGGCCACGGAGGCGGCCGTGCGCGAGGGTGTGTGGCTGCGGCCGTTCCGCGACCTGGTCTACACGATGCCGCCGTTCGTCACGGGCGACGCGGACGTGGCACGGATCGCGCGCGCGGTGTGCGCCGCGGCTCGGGAGGGTTGAGATGGCTGTACTGGTGATCACGGGCACCGGCACCGAGGTCGGCAAGACGATCGCCACCGCCTCGGTCGCCGCCGCGGCGGTCGCGGCGGGCCGGTCGGTGGCCGTGCTCAAGGCGGCGCAGACCGGCGTACGTCCGGGCGAGCCGGGGGACGCGCAGGAGGTGGCGCGGCTGGCGGGCGCGGTGACGACCGCCGAGGTCGCCCGCTACCCCGAGCCACTGGCCCCGGCCACGGCGGCCCGGCGGGCCGGACGCGCTGCGGTGCGACCCCGGGACGTCGCCGAGGCGGCCGCCAAGCTGGCCGCCGAGCACGACCTGGTACTGGTGGAGGGGGCCGGCGGACTGCTCGTACGGTTCGACGAGGCGGGCGGCACGCTCGCGGACGCCGCGCAACTGCTGGGCGCGCCGGTGCTGTTGGTGGCGTCGGCGGGGCTTGGCACGCTGAACACGACGGAGCTGACGGCGCGTGAACTCCGGGCCCGGGAGGTGGAGTTGCTCGGTGTCGTGATCGGCAGCTGGCCCGATTCACCGGATCTGGCGTCGCGTTGCAATCTGGCGGACCTGCCGGTGGTCGCGGGAGCTCCGCTGCTCGGGGCGCTGCCCGCGGGCGCCGGAGGGCTCGTCCCGACCGACTTCCGTGCGGCGGCGCCGGGTTGGCTGGCCCCGCGGTTGCACGGGACGTGGGACGCGGAGGCGTTCCGGGGCCGGGAGGCCGGCTGACTAGACGCGCCGGGCGTCGCCGGGGATCCAGGGAAACGGCACCTCGGCGGCCGCCCAGGCGTCGAGGTCCACGGCCATGACGGCGTCGACGAAGGCCTGCGGCGGACTGTAGGCGTGCGCGCCGATGTAGTGGCCGATCAGGAAGGGCGCGGCGAAGGCGGCTCCGGGTTCCCCCGGGATCCGGATCTCGCCGTTGCCCGTCGGCCCCTCACCCCATGGGCACAGGTCGCAGACGTGGAAGCCCCGGCACACGTTCATCCACTGGACGGCCTGCACTGCTGCCAACTTCTCGACGAAAGCCTCGGGGACAGGGCCGGTCGGATACGGCTGCCCGGCCTCCAGCCAGCCGACGTTCTGCCGCGCGTAGTCGGGACGGAAGCTGACGTACTCGACGTGCTCGCCCGCCCTCCTGCGAAAGGCGTCCGCGTCGAAGTAGTCGTAGGCCGTCAGATCCTCGTAGTGCATCGGCGCATCATCACACTCCCTCCCCCTCCCCGAGCAACCGCACCAGCTCGATCCGCGAGCGGATCCCCAACCGCGTGAACACGCCCCGCAGATGGTGGTCGATGGTGCGTGGGCTCAGGGCGAGGCGGGTGGCGATCTCGCGGTTGGTCGCGCCGTCGGCGGCCATGCGGGCGACCATCAGCTGCTGGGCCGTGAGGCGGACGGTGGGGTCCTCGGCGGCGCCCCGGGCGGGGGTCGCGGGGGCTCCGAGGGCGCGGAGTTCGGTGCGGGCCTGGGCGGCGCAGTGCGGGGCGCCGAAGTGCTCGAAGGCCTCCAGGGCACTGTGCAGCCGGTCGCGGGCCTCGGTGCGGTGCCGCAGCCGGCGCAGCGCGCTGCCGAACAGCAGCTCCGTGCGGGCGCGTTCGAAGTCACGGGTGCCGCGGGCGTGCAGGTCGAGTGCGGTGCGGTAGTGCTCGATGGCCTCGGCGCCGGGGGCGAGCAGGGCCCGGCAGCGGGCGCTGAGCGCCAGGTCGTCGGGGCTGCGGACGACGCTCGCCCAGCGGTCGTAGTCGGCGTGCGCGACCCGGGCGACCCGGGTGTCGTCGGTGCGGACGGCCGCCTCGACGTAGTGCGGGGTGGCCAGATGGCGGATTGCCCGGTGGCCGTGGCCCGGGCCGAAGCCGGCGAGGGCGCGCAGCCGGGCCGCCGCGGCGGCGAACCTGCCGCTGCTGAGGTCGAGATAGGCGAGCGCCCACTGGGCGAGGGCGGCGGGCAGGCCGAGGCCCCGGGCGAGGGCGTACGACCGTGCGGTGGCGGCGCGTTCCCGGCAGACGTCCGCGTCGCCGGTGAGGGCCGCGAACATGGCGAGGGCGGCCTGGAGATGGCAGGCGCCGTTGTCCTGGCCGGTGACGTGCGCCTGCCACAGGGCGTCCGTGGCGGCGGCCTCCCCGGTGCGGGGGCGTCCGGTCCAGAAGTCGGCGTAGGCGCGGAACTCCATCGCCTGCGCCACGGTGACCGTCTCGCCGCGCATCCGGGCGGAGGCGGCCGCGCGTACGGTCGCGGCGGTGGCGCGGGTGTGGTCGCCCAGCAGCAGCGCGGCTATGCCCGCGTGGACGAGGAGGGTGGGGTCGCCGCCGGGCCCGCACCGGCCGGCCGCCGCCGCGAGGAGGTCCCGGGCGTCCTCGTACCGCCCCTCGAACGCCGCCGCGAGCCCGCCGAGCGTGCCCGGCGGCACGATCCCCATCCGCCGGGCCACCCTCGCCGCCTCCCGGCAGCGGCGCAGGTCGCCGGTGTAGATGGCGGCCTCGGTGGCGCGGGCGAGGAGATGGAGGGCAGGGTCGGGCATGTCGAGGACCGCGGTGAGGGGGCGTGGCGGGAGGGGGACCGGGGATTCCGGGAGGACGGACAGCGGCAGGGGTGCCGTACGCACGGCCGGCTCGCGGCCCGGGCTCGGGACGGACGCCTCGAAGCCGCCGACCGCGGCACGGCCCTCTTCCGGCAACCGCCCCGCTTCGGGTGACCGACTCCCGTCCGACGACCAGCCCTCTTCCGACGACCGGCCCCCTTCCTGCGCCCGGCCCCCTCCCGACAACCGGCCCCCTTCCCGCGACCGGCCCCCTTCCGGTGACCGGCTGTCTGTCAGCGACCGGCCCTCCACCTCCCCCTGCACACCCGCGTCCTCCTCCGTCACCACGGCCGTCAGCAGGGCGTCGAACGCCTCCGCCGAGTTGCCCGCGCGCAGCGCGAGCACGCCGGTCAGTGCGTCGTCGTCGGTGAGTGCGACGAGCCGGCGGGCCCGGTCGCCTTCCCCTGCCTGCCAGGCGTAGACCGCGGCTCCGGCCAGCAGGCGGTCGCGGCCGGGCCGGTCGGGGCAGAGCGCGGCCGCTCGTTCGGCGAGGGCGCGTGCGAGGTGCGGGAAGCCTCCGTCCCGGGACCGGGCGGCGGCCGCGCCGAGTTCCGCGGCCAGCCGGGCGCTCGGGCCGAGCGCTCCCGCGCCGCGGTGCCAGGAGCGCAGAGACGTTTCGCCGTCGGTGCGCAGGACCCGGGCCAGCAAGCGGTGCACATCCCGGCGGTCCGCGGGCGAGCCCGTCTCGTACGCGGCGATCCTCGTCCAGGTGTCCCGGAAGACGACCCCGGCCGCCGTGGCGTACGCGATGCCGGCCGCCTCCGCGGCCTCCAGGGGCCGGGTGTCGAGCCGGGCGGCGGCGACCGCGCGCAGGAAGGCGTGGGTGGCGACCGGGTACTGGTCGGCCGCGGCCAGGAGCAGCAGCAGCCGGGTGTCGTCGGGGAGCTTCCTGACCTCCGCGCGGTGGGCCCGCAGCAACGCCGGGGCCAGTTCCGCCGGTTCGGTCGGCAGCGGGTCCAGGCCCGCCGACTGACGTGGGCCGAGCAGCCGTACGGCCTCGGCGGCGGCGCGCGGATCGCCGTACACCGCATGGAGCAGCCGCACCCGGACGCCTTCGGGGAGCCCGGAGGCCAGGTCCTGCCACGTCTCCGCGCGTCGCGGTGACGAAGTGCCCTCTAGGGGCGGTGGGGTTACAGGAGTCAGCACGCCTTCGACGTTACTGGCGAGTTAATTGACACGTAAAGACCGGCGATTTCGCCGATGCGGCGCGCGTAGATCCCGCTTGACACTCCTGACAACCCCACCCGTATCAGGAGGCATCATGCAGCGCCCCCAGCGTCGCATCTCAGCGGCCGTGTCGGCCGTCGTCTCGTCGCTCCTTCTGGCACTCTCCCTGTCCGCGACCCCCGCTCAGGCCGCGACCCACAATCCGATCGTCTTCGTCCACGGCTTGAGCAGTTCGGCCGACAGCTGGGACGACTGGATCGCGGACTTCAAGGCCGACGGCTACTCGTCCTCCGAGCTGTTCGCGTGGTCGTACGACTGGACGCAGTCGAACGTCACCACCGCCCAGCAGCTGTCCACCAAGATCCAGAGCGTGCTCTCCCAGACCGGCGCCTCCAAGGTCGACCTCGTCGTGCACTCCATGGGCGCGCTCAACTCCCGCTACTACCTGAAGAACCTCGGCGGGACGGCGTACGTGGACGACTTCGTGTCGACCGCGGGCGTCAACCACGGCACGACGACCGCTTCCTGGTGTTCGTGGCTGTACACGTCATGTGCCCAGATGTACACGGGCAGTTCGTTCCTCACCTCGCTCAACTCCGGTGACGAGACACCGGGCAGCGTCTCGTACGCCAGCTACTGGTCGAACTGCGACGACGCGCTCACCCCGGACACCACCGCGATCCTCAGCGGTGCGACCAACGTCGAGGTCGGATGCATCTCGCACACCGACATGAACAACGACCACGGCGTGTACGAGCAGGTCCGCGACTTCGTCGCGTAGCGCGCGAGCGGGGGTGCGCGGGACGTATCCGGGGGAGAATCACAGTGGACCCCGTCCCGTCCGGGAGGTCGTCATGCCGCTACGGTCCGCCGGTTCCGGCAAGCTGCCGCACGATCCCGTGCACCACCCGCTCTTCGCCCGCTGTTACGCCCGTGTCAGCGTCGCCGCCGAGACCCGCGCCGGCATGGCCGACGTGCGGGAACGACTGCTCGCCGGACTGTCCGGGCGGGTCATCGAGATCGGCGCGGGCAACGGGCTGAACTTCGCCCACTATCCGGGCACCGTCTCGGAGGTCGTGGCGATCGAACCGGAAAGCACGCTGCGCAGGCTGGCGGTGGACGCCGCCCTGCGTTCCGGAGTGCCCGTCGACGTCGTACCGGGTGCGGCGGAGGCGCTGCCGGTCAAGAGCGAGGCCTTCGACGCCGTCGTGGTCTCGCTGGTGCTGTGCAGCGTGCGGGACCTGCCACGTGCCCTGGCGGAGATACGGCGGGTGCTGCGGCCGGGGGGTGTCGTGCGGTTCTTCGAGCACGGCCGGGGCGGCGGGCAGGCGATGCGTCTCACCCAGCGCACCCTGGACCGGACCGTGTGGCCGCCCCTGAGCGGTGGCTGCCACCTGTCCCGCGATCCGATCGCGGCCCTGCGGGAAGCCGGCTTCGAACTCGGCCCCTACCGGCAGGTGTTGATGCCGGAGAAGGGGCCGAAGCTGCCCTCCTCCTACTGCGTGCTGGGCACCGCGTGGCGCCCCGCCGAGAGCTGATCACAGGCTCCACTGGCGCAGTTCCCGCGCGATGTCGTGCACGGACGCCTCACCGCCCTTGACCAGCCGGGCCAGGTCGCGGACCTGCTCGGGCGAGGTGACGACCTTCAGACCGCTGGCCGCCAGATAGGCGTAGGCGACGGCGGAGGCGAACAGGGCGTTGGAGCGCTCCAGGGCCGGTACGTGGATCAGGAGTTGGAGCAGGGCCGCGGCGCGGGCGTGCGGGCTGTCGTAGACCGGGACGTCGAATATCTCGGCCTCGTGGCGCGCGACGGCGGCGACGAGGGCGCCCCAGTCGCTGACCTGGGGGTCTCCCGGGGTGTGGTGTTCGGCGAGCATGAGGAGCCAGGCGAGGTCGATCCGGAGTTCGCTCAAGGGATCAGCGGCGACCTTCGCGCTCCGCGCCGAACTCCTCGGCGAAGACACTCTCGTACTGCTTCATGAAGTCGGCGGCGGCCTCCACGAAGGTGTGGCCGACCTCCCCGGTGTCCTGTCTGACCAGCTCTTCGATGTAGCGGTTGACGCTCATCCCGCGGGCCAGGGCGCGCTCCCGAGCGGCGCGGGCGGTGCCCTCGTCCACTCGTACGTTCAGCTGGGTCTTCGCCATACTTCGACGCTAGCGCCGAACCGCTAGCAGAGGCAAGGGCGCCGGGAGTCCACCCACAGGTGGAAAGTGCCCCTTACATCGATATCAGGGACCCGACCTGGGACGGAGGCCGACCGGGACCACAGGGGGATTTCGGGTGTGGGGTGGATCACACTACCCTCGGCGGGGACCAGCGAGTCAGTCGGGAGCCACGAGGAGGCGGCCTTGTCCACACCTGCTGCGGAGCACGCCCCGGGCCATGCGTCGGCCGACGGGATCGCGGCCCGCGCCCACGGTCTGACCAAGGCATACGGCTCGGGCGAGACGACCGTGCTCGCCCTGGACTCGGTGGACGTGGCGATCGCGCGCGGCCGGTTCACCGCGGTCATGGGGCCCTCGGGCTCCGGGAAGTCCACGCTGATGCACTGTCTGGCCGGGCTCGACACCGTGTCGGCCGGGCAGGTCTGGCTCGGCGACACCGAGATCACGGGGCTCAAGGAGCGCGAGCTGACACGGCTGCGCCGGGACCGGATCGGGTTCATGTTCCAGTCGTTCAACCTGATCCCGACCCTGAACGCGGCCGAGAACATCACCCTGCCCATGGACATCGCGGGGAAGAAGCCGGACGAGAAGTGGCTGGACCAGGTCATCGACACCCTGGGCCTGCGGGACCGGCTCAAGCACCGGCCGTCCCAGCTCTCCGGCGGCCAGCAGCAGCGCGTGGCCTGTGCCCGGGCGCTGGCCTCCCGGCCCGAGCTGATCTTCGCCGACGAGCCGACCGGCAACCTGGACTCACGGGCCGGTCTGGAGGTCCTCGGCTTCCTGCGGGAGGCCGTCGACGAGCTGGGCCAGACCGTCGTCATGGTCACCCACGACCCGGGCGCCGCCGCCCACTCCGACCTGGTGCTCTTCCTCGGGGACGGACGGATCGTGGACGAGATGGAACGACCCACGGCGGAGGCGGTGCTGGAACGCATGAAGCGGTTCGACGTACATCGCGGGCAGTCCGAGCAGAGCCCGCCACCGGGGACCGCGACCGCGGACGCCCCTTCCCTCGACAAGGACTGAGGCCGTGCTGAAGGCGACGCTCCGCAGCTTCCTCGCCCACAAGGGACGGCTGCTGCTGTCCGCGCTGGCCGTCGTCCTGTCCGTGGCCTTCGTCGCGGGCAGCCTGATCTTCTCGGACACGCTCAGCCGTACCTTCGACCGGCTCTTCGCCTCGACCGCGCCGGACGTCACCGTCAGCCCGCGCGAGGAACTCGACGAGGCGATCCCCTCGGGCGTGACGCCCACCCTGCCCGCCTCGCTCCTGGACCGGGTGTCCCGCATCGACGGGGTCGCCGACGCGCGTCTGGAGGCCGAGGTCCAGAACATCACCGTCGCCGACAGCGAGAACGAGGCGGTCGGCTCGACCACCGGTGCCCCCACCATCGGCACCGACTGGAGCCCCGGTCCGCGCAGTCCCGTCGAGCTCACCTCGGGTCACGCCCCGCACGGCGCGGGCGAGGCCCTGCTCGACTCGGAGTCCGCCGACCGCAAGGACCTGAAGATCGGTGACACGCTCAGCGTCATCGGCCCGCAGGGCACCTTCAAGGTCCGGCTCGTCGGTATCGCCACGTTCACCACCACCAACCCCGGGGCGACGCTGCTCTTCCTGGACACCCCGACCGCGCAGAGCAAGCTGCTGGGTGACGCCGACGCGGCGACCGGTATCTCCGTGGACGCGAAGGAGGGCGTCAGCGACGCGCAGTTGAAGCAGCGCGTGGCCGCCGCGATCGGCACCGGCGACTACGAGATCCGGACCGCCGACGAACAGGCGAAGTCCGACGTCGATTCCCTGGGCGGATTCCTCGACGTCATCAAGTACGTCATGCTCGGCTTCGCGGGCATCGCCGTCCTCGTCGGCGTCTTCCTCATCGTCAACACCTTCTCCATGCTGATCGCCCAACGCACCCGTGAGCTCGGCCTGTTGCGGGCCCTGGGCGCCGACCGGCGTCAGGTCCGGCGCTCGGTGCTGACCGAGGCGATGCTGCTCGGCGTGGTCGGCTCGACCCTGGGGCTCGCCACCGGCATCGGGCTCGCCGCCGGGCTCATCGCGCTGATGAACACGCTCGGCATGAACATCAAGTCGAGCGAGATGGTGATCGGTTGGGGCACGCCCGTCGCCGCGTACGTCGTCGGCGTGGGCGTCACCTTCGTGGCGGCGTATCTGCCGGCCCGGCGCGCGGCGGGCGTCTCCCCCATGGCCGCGCTGGCGGACGCCGAGATCGCGGGCGTGGGTCGGCCGCTGAAGACGCGCGCCTGGGTGGGCGGCGTGATCGGGGCGGCCGGGGCGGCGGCGCTGCTGGGCTGCGTGCTGTCGTCGGACACCTCGTCCGCGGCCTCCCTGCTGGGCCTCGGTGTCGTCCTCACCCTCCTCGCCACCGTGATCGCGGGCCCGTTGCTGGTGCGTCCGGTGATCCGGGTCCTCGGTGGGGCGTTCCCCGCGCTGTTCGGCTCGATCGGCCGGATGAGCCAGCGCAACGCCCTGCGCAACCCGCGCCGCACGGGCGCCACCGCGGCCGCGCTCATGGTCGGGCTCGCCCTGGTCGGCGGGATGTCCGTCGCCAGCGCCTCCATGACCAAGTCCTTCGACCAGCAGATCGACGACACCCTGGGCGCCGACTTCGTCATCCAGAACAGCAACTTCGTGCCCTTCCCCAAGGAGGTCTCGGACAAGGTCCGCGCCACGGAAGGCGTGGGGCTCGTGGTCGGCTCGCAGTTCGCCCCGATCGCCGTACGACTGCCGGACGGCGACCGCGTCAAGACGACCGCGGCGGCCTACGACCCGCAGCTCGACGAGGTCGCCAACATCAAGTACGCGCAGGGCGACACGGCGGCCGCGCTGGCCCCCGGGCACATCGCCATGGACGCGGACTTCGCGCGCGACCACGATGTGAAGGTCGGCAGCACGATCCCGGTCGAGTTCCAGACCCGCAAGACGGCCGAGCTGACCGTGGGCGCCCTCACGGACCAGGAGTCCGCCGACGGCTTCGGCACGCAGGGCGGCATCTACTTCGGCCTGGACACGCTGCGCCGGTACGCACCGGGCGGCCAGGACTCCGGGCTCTACGTGAACGCCGCCTCCGGCACCGGGGCGGACACGCTGCGCGCGAACCTGGAGAAGACGCTCGACCCGTATCCGCAGGTCCAGGTGCGGGACATCGCCGACTACAAGGACCTGGTCCACGACCAGATCGCCGTCCTGCTCTATCTCGTGTACGCGCTGCTGGGCCTCGCGATCGTCATCGCGGTGCTCGGCGTGGTCAACACCCTGGCCCTGTCGGTGGTCGAGCGCACCCGGGAGATCGGGCTGCTGCGCGCGATCGGACTCGCCCGGCGACAACTGCGCCGGATGATCCGCCTGGAGTCCGTGGTCATCGCCGTCTTCGGCGCCGTCCTCGGGCTGGCGCTGGGCCTGGTGTGGGGGGTGTGCATCCAGCAGGTACTGGCGTTGCAGGGCATGTCGGCGCTGGCGATCCCCTGGGGCACGATCGTCGCGGTCGTGGTCGGCTCGGCGGTGGTGGGCGTCGTGGCGGCGCTGTTGCCGGCGTTGCGCGCGTCGCGGATGAACGTGTTGGCGGCGATTGCGCACGAGTGAGGGGGCGGCCGGGTGCGGGTGAGGTGGTCGGCACGGGCAGGGGTGAGAGGGGCGGTCGGACGCGGGTAAGGGAATCACCGGGATCCCAAGTCGTCTTCGTCCGAGGAGAGTTCATGGCGCGTCCGTTCCGGTTCGGAGTCAGCCTCATCGACCCGGCTCCCGCCGAGGAGTGGCGGGCCAAGTGCCGCCGGGCCGAGGGGCTCGGCTACGACGTGATCCTGGTCCCCGACCATCTGGACATGCCCGCGCCGTTCCCGGCCCTGGTGGCGGCGGCCGCCGTGACGGAACGGCCGCGGCTCGGCACGTTCGTGCTCAACGCCGGTTTCTGGAACCCCGCGTTGCTGGCCCGCGAGGTGGCGACCACGGCCGCGCTGACGGACGGGCGTCTCGAACTGGGCCTCGGCACCGGGTACGTACAGGCCGAACACGACACGGCCGGGCTGCCCTTCGGCTCGCCACGCGAGCGTGTGGACCATCTCCGGCGCACGGTCGAGGAGTTGGAGCGGCTGCTCGACGACCGGGTGCCGCTGATGATCGGCGGCAACGGCGAACGCATGCTGCGGCTCACCGCCGAGTACGCGGACATCGCGGCGTTCACGGGCGCGCACCTGGTGCCGGGGAACACCGAGGGAAAGCTGGTCCCGTTGGGCAACGAGGACTTCGAGGCACGCCTCGTCCGGTACCGGACGCTGGCGGCGGGCCGCGAGGAGCCGGCCGAGCTGAACCTGCTGATCCAGATGGTGGTCGTCACCGACGACCGGGCGGCGGCCGTGGCACCCCTCGTCGAGCGCGTGCGGGACGCCACCGTGGAAGAGGCCCTGGACCTGCCCATCCTGCTGGTCGGCACCCTGGAACAGATCACCACGCAGGTGCTGGCCCAGCGCGAGAAGTACGGCTTCACCTATCTGACCGTCCTGGAGCCGTACATGGAGGCGTTCGCCCCGGTCGTCGCCGAGCTGAGCGGCAAGTGACCGTCCGCACACCGGAATTCGCCGTACGACCCCAATCCGTACGGTCTAGCGATGTGATCACTCGATCGTGAGTTCACCCGCTCCTGTGTCCGGTCTGTCGCGATGCTGGGACGGACGGAGTGTGACCGGCTCCGACCGGGCGGGCTGTAGTGCGGGAGTGGCATGACGGAAGATGCGGGACGGCGCGGGGGTCTGGACGAGCGGGCGGTGCTGCTGGTCGCCGGGCTGGCGGACCTGGCGGTGAGTACCGCCGGCTCGGTCCTGGGGACCGTGCGGGGGCTGTTCCGCCGCTCGGACGCGGCGGAGCTGGCGACGGCGGCGGAGCGGGACCTGATGGCGCGCGGGCGCCTGGTGATGGACCGGTACACGGCCGCACCGCCGCCGCATCTGGAGGTACTCGCCCGGCACGCGATGGCCCGGAAGGCCGCGGATGACGTCTGACCGGTGGGAACCGGCCGCGTTCAAGGCTCGTGTCGACGAGGTACTGCACCAGGTGGTGGCCCAGGAAGCCGACCGGTTCGCGGCGATCGACGCGGCCCTGAACCCGGTGGCCGAGCAACTGGAAGCGGCGGTCGCGGACGGCAAACGGCTGCGGGCGGCGTTCTGTTACTGGGGCTGGCGCGCGGTGGGGCAGCCGGACAGCGGCGCGCTGGTGCGTGCGGCGGCCTCGATGGAGCTGGTGCATGCCGCCGCCGTCGTGCACGACGACCTCATCGACGACAGCCCGTTGCGGCACGGCAGACCGACCGCGCACATCGCCCTGCGCGATGCCGTGGACGGTCGCCCGCGCGCGGCCGCGGCTGCCAGGTCGCTGGCGATGCTGGTCGGGGACCTGCTGATGTCGCTGGCCGGGCAGCTGTTCGCCACCAGCGGTCTGCCCGCCGCGTATCTGGCGCGGGCCCGCCCGCTGTGGGGGGTGCTGGCCCGTGAGCTGATCGCGGGTGAGTGCCTGGAGATCCTGCGCACCGGAGCGGACCCCGACACCGCGGCGTCGCTGAAGGTGATCCGCTACAAGACCGCCAAGTACACCGTCGAGCAACCCCTGTTGATCGGCGGCGCCCTGGCCGGCGCGGGCGCGCGGCTGCGCGAGGGCTACTCGGCGTACGGGCTGCCGCTGGGCGAGGCGTTCCAGCTCCGGGACGATCTGCTCGGCCTGTTCGGCGACCGGGAACACACGGGCAAGGACAACGCCGACGACGTACGCGGCCACCGGCCCACGACTCTGCTGGCCGAGACCTGGCACCTCGCCGACGACGACGAACGGGAGCACCTGCGCGCCCTCCTGGGCCGCCACGACCTGGCCGACGAGGGCCTGGACGCGGTACGCGCGACGATGCGCCGGGTCGGGGCCCCCGACCGTATCGAGGACATGATCACCGCGCGGGTCGCACAAGCCCTGGACGTTCTGGACCAGTTGGACGTACCGGTACCGGCCGTCGCCGCCCTGACCGCGCTGGCGCACTCGGCGACGGTCCGTCTGTCCTGACCCCACGCTCAGCCGCGCGAGACAAGGAACTCCGCATGAACCCCACCGAGACCTCCATGAACTCCCTGCGGCAGTCCGGCGACGAACTCGCCGACGCCACCGTCGCCGCCCTCTTCGAACGCGGCGAGGTCGGCACGTTCAACACCCTGATGCGCTACGTCTCCACCGCCGGCGCTCCCCTCCCGGACGGGCTGCCCGACGCCGCACGGGAGTACCTGGAAGCCACCCGCACCCCGCCGGCCTGGGTGGACTGGGCGGAGATGGAGAAGGCCCGGCTGTTCTTCATCGACAACAACGTGCACATCTCCACGGCGTTGTCGTTCGCCTCGATGCCGGCCTGTTACGTGGTCCCGCACGTGGCAAAGCTCCTGTCGGCCACGCACGGACTGAAGTACCCCTCCAAACGCATGGCGGAGACCGGCCAGTTCACGGTCTACCTGATGCAGCCCGACGCCTTCGAGGCCGGCGGCCGCTTCATCCCGGCCGCGCAGAAGGTCCGTCTCCTGCACGCCTCGATCCGCCACCACCTGACCCGGGAGAACCGCTGGGACACCGCCGCGCTCGGTACGCCGATCTGTCAGGAGGACATGATCGGCGGGCAGATGTTCTTCTCCCTGCTCGTGCTGGACAGCCTGGACCGCCTCGGCATCCACATGTCCCAGGAGGGCGCGGAAGCCTACTACTACGCCTGGCGCGTCGTCGGTGCCATGCTCGGCGTCGATCAGGAGGCCGTCCCCAAGTCCCTCGAAGAAGCACGCCGGTTCCTCGACCAGTACATGATCCGGCACATGGGGCCCTCGGAGGAGGGCGCGCACCTCACCCGCCAGCTCATCGACCTCTACGAGGAGGTCGTACCCGGCACCCTCTTCGACCCCATCGTCTCCGCGCTGATCCGCCACCTCGTCGGCGACACCTGCTCCGACTGGCTCCAGGTGCCCCGCACCCCCTGGGACACCCTCGTCAAGGCCGTCCCCCACCTCCTGGGCATCCTGGAGACCATCGAGGACCGCTCCCCGCTCGGCGCCTGGGCCCTGGACCGCCTCGGCCACCTCACCAGCGTCCTCGAACTGTCCTCCCTCACTCGCGGCCGCGTCATGCACTACGCCATCCCCGAACAGCTGAAGCAGGACTACGGCATGCCCACCACACTCCCCCGCACCCACCGCTGGACCCCACCGGCCTCATCGATCTCCTGACACCGCGCTCCAACTGGGCGTATTTGCGGTGCCACGGGACCTGTCGGGCCTCCTTATCTCTTCAGCAGGTCCGCCGCGTCCCTCTCGGAGATCTCCATCAATGCCCCCTGTTTATGCGATTCCACATCCGGCACGTAGGGAGGCAGATCCGGGCGCTGTGAGCAGAAAGTGACATGTGCGGTGAGCATGTCGTCATTCAGTCCTCCCTCTGACAGCGAGATATAGCCGAGTACCGGCCAGAGCCCATCAGACGGCACGGACAGCAGAGCCGTGCAGGCGTAACCGAGGGAGCGACGCAACAGTGGTCCGAGCCTCTCGGAGCCCGCGTCCGGGAGGTCGTAGTCCATCATGCCGCGTCCGTTGACAACGGCCTCGAAGTGGACAACGTCATCGAATTCGGCTCGACCGACTCCGGAATAGCCGGAATACAGGGCCCTCAGGAGGCGTGCCTCCTCTTCGAGGGTCCAGCCGGCCTCGACGACCGCGCGAAACTGATCCGGCATGTCCTCCTCCCGGACGCGGATCTCCACCGCTCGCAGGAACTCGGACATCTGGGCGTTGGTTCTCACGGTCTTTTCTCTCCCAGCATTTTCAGCCCCTTGTCGATTCCGGCCTGGAATCCGGGGTGCTTGCCGACTTCTTTCTCGATCGAACGCGGGAGTCCCTCGAATATGCCGGTTTCGAAATTGTACTGGTACTTGGCCGTGAGGTTGCTCTGGTCCTGGAAGTGCAACTGTCCGGCCCGCTGCCCGGGGTTGGGGTTCTCGACGTCGATGCGGTATGGACCGTGGTTCCACATCGTTTTGCTGGTCACCTGGGTGCCGTTGGCGCCGATCATGCCGCTGGGGGCGGCAGCGGGCGGAGGCTCCTTGATCCCGTACAGCTTGCGCATGTCCCGGATGCGCTCGTCGACGACACTCGGGTGGTAGGGGTCGTTGAAGGCCGGCTGCGAGGAGTATCCCTCCCGCAGGTCGGGGCACTTCAGCCCAAGAGGATCGGCCCAGGTGTGAGGGTTGTGGACGTAGGCGACGGGATTCGGCGCCGGTGAGAGTCCGAGGGGGTCGGGAGTGAGGTAGCGGGCGGTCTCAGGGTCGTAGTGGCGGAAATGGTTGTGATGGAGGCCTGTTTCGGGGTCGAAGTACTGTCCGGGGAACCTGAGGGGTGTGTATGCGGTGCCGCCTGAGGCCCAGGCAGTCATGCCCCAGAGGGTGCTGCGGGCGCGCCAGGTGATGTTGCCGGACTCGTCGAGGAGTTCGGTGGGGGTGCCGACGACGTCGGTGACGATGGCGAAGAAGCGCGAGTCGATCTCGTCCTGGGTGCTGTCTCCCCCGAGGATGCGCTCTGTCTGGGCGATGGGGTGCAGGCCCCGGTGGTCCCAGGTGAGGATGGTGGAGTTCGGCGACCGCGGGTCCACGGAGGTCTGTTCACAGAGTGTGGTCCCGTCCCAGGTGAAACGCACCTCCTCGGCAACGGCCCCGTCCTCCGCAAGCAGCCGTTGTTTGGCGATGCGGCGGCCGAGCGGGTCGTAGGCGTAGCGCCAGTGGATTCCGTCCGGCGTGGTGACGGAGATCAGACGGTCCTCGACGTCCCAGGCGTAGCGCCAGGTCTCCGGTTTGCGGGACAAGCGGGTCTTCTGGCGCAGGGTGGTGCGGCCGAGGGGGTCGTGCTCATAGCGAACGCTGCCGGCATGAGTGATACGGGTGCCGACATAGGTACGGGTGCCGGTGGCCTCATGTCCGGGGTGCGTTTCGGGCCACGCTGCCTCGCGCTGGTTGCCCGCCGCGTCGTACGCGTAGCGTTCGGTCCAACCGGCGGCGTGAACTGCGGTGACGCGGCCTGCGGGATCGAGGTCGAAGCGGCGGCTGCCGTTCAACTGGTCTTCTACGCGCACCAGACCGCCGTCGGCCCGGTAGTCGTACTCACGCCGCTGGATGTCACGGCCCGCAGCGTCGGACAACGCCTGCGTGGTCAGCCGGCCTCGGGGGTCGAACCCATTGGCCAGCGTGAGTGTGTCTCCTATGTGGCGGCCCGTTTCGCGGCCCACCGCGTCGTGCTCGAAGCCGATGATGTGCCTGCCCGCAGCGAGTGCGGTGCACTGGCCGGCCCCGTCGTAGCTCCAGGTGCTGGTGGCGCCGCTGGGCGTCGTTCGGCGGACGCGACGACCGAGGACGTCGTGCGTGTAGGTCGTGGTGCGACGGTTCACGGTCTCCGCCGTCACCAGGCCGAGGGCATCGCGTTGCAGTTCCAGCACCGCGTCCGGGCCGACCGCTCGGACCAGCCGGCCTGCGAGGTCGTAGCGGTAGGTGGTGACTGTTTCCCCGGCGTCCTTGCGGATCACCTGGCCCAGTACGTCGCGCTCATACACGACGGTCTGGCCCAGGGCGTTGGTGTGGGAAGTGAGCCGGCCTGCCGGGTCGTAGGTGTAGGTGACGGTCCGCCCGTCGAAGTCCGTCTCGGAGACGAGCCGCCCCACGGGATCGTAGCCGTAATGCCATGTCAGGCCCTGGGGATCGGTGACCTCGGTAAGGCGCCGCTCCGTGTCGAAGGCGAAGCGGTAGCGGGTTCCGTCCGAGGTGGTTCGGGCCGTGGCCAGGTCGAAGTGCGTGTACTCGACATGGGAGACCGCGCCCATGGCATCGATGTAGGAAGTGACGTTGCCTTCGGCGTCGTAGGTCCATGATTCGCTCGTGCCGTCCGGGGCGACCCGGCGGATCAGTTGCCCCTCGACTCCCCGCTCCAGGCGAGTGACAGCGCCCAACGCGTCCGTGGCGGCGACGGTGCGCCCGAACCCGTCACGCTCGAAGCGGGTCACCGAACCGAGCGGATCGGTGACCTCGACGGGCAGTCCGGCCCGGTCGCACCGTATCCGGGTGGTGTGGCCCAGGGCGTCGATCAACATCTTCAGGTGGCCGCTCGCGTCGTACGAGAATCGAGCGGTCGTGCCGATGGGGTCGGTCACGGTGGTGCGGTTGCCGCGTTCGTCGTACTCCTGGCGCCATGTCGCACCATCGGGTCCGGTCACCGTGACGGGCAGGCCGAGATGGTTGTATTCGGCACGCGCCGTGTGGCCGTCGGGGCGCACGATGGTGGTCACCCGGTCGTTCTCGCCGTAGGAGAACCGGGTGGTATGTCCAAGGGGGTCGGTGACCGCCGTCAGCCGGTGCTGAGAGTCCCATTCCTGGTGCGTGGTGTGACCGAGCGCGTCGGTTTCCCGGATGAGGCGCAGCGCTCCGTTGTGCTCGTACCGGGTGGCGTGCCCCAGGGAGTCGACGACCGTGGTGGTGCGGGTGGCATCGTCGTAGGCGAGGGTGCCGGAGAGGAAGCCGTCGCTGCCCTCGGTGCGCACGACCCGCCCTCGATCGTCGTAGGCGTAGGTGTAGAGGGTGTCGTTGCGGTCGGTCCAGGAGGTGATCCGCCCAGCTGCGTCATAGGTGAAACGCATGGGCAGGGTGGAGGAGTTGCCGACCTCGGCGAGGTGCCCGTCGGCGTTGTAGCCGAAGGAGACGAGCGGCGTGCCTGCGGCCTCGGGGCGTTCGGGATCGAGGAGCCGGAAGGCCCTGATCCGGGGCAGGTCGGGATCGTGTTCGATCGCTATGCGACAGCCGCCGGAGTGGACGATCTCCGCCGGACAGCCGTCGGCAGCGTAAGTGACTGTAATTCGCTGCCCGTTGCGGTCTTCGATGAACTGCAATGGCAGGTCGAGAGCTTCTTCATCGGCAACCGGCCACGGAGAGTGGAAGACGTGGGCGAGCCCTGTGTCGGGGTCCGTGAGGCGCAGCGCCCCGTCGACCTCGGTGTCCCAGGACAGGGCGAGGCGGGTACCGGTCTTCGGGTGGACGGGCTCCGCGCTCTCGGGCGCCGGCAGCGGGAAGACCAGGCGGGCGCCGTCGGGGGCGGCATAGACGACACCGTCGTCGTCGGCCTGGAGGCGTTGGTCGAGCACGGAGGCCCACGTCGGGCCGAACCAGCCGCCCCAGCGATAGGAGGAGAGGTGCGTCCTGCTCAGCACCAGTGGAAGCGCCCCGGACAGCTGCACATCCACCTGGGGCAGCAGCATGTCGCCGGTGGCCACGTCGATCGGATCGAGATCACATTTCTTGAACGCCGACCGGATGGACGCGGGCAGCTCATCCAACTCAGAGGGGCGCAGCCTGAGCCTGGACAGGCCCGGACCATCCAGCTTCAACGCCTTGGCCAACTTGGACAGTTCGCTTGGCTTGAGGGCCTTGAGCCCCTTTCCGAGCCCCTTGAACAGAACCCCGGTGCCGACGCCGAGGAGCGCGCCCTCGGTGAGGATGCCTGCCAGTTTCTCGGGATCCCGGAATGCGGCCGGATCCTGCAGCAGCGTGTCGAAGGCGGAGAACTTCATCCCCTCCTTGGCCATCCGGCCGGCCGCCGCGACGCCGCGGATCTCTTTGAGCGCCTTGAGTGCACGCTCCACCGCACGGATGACCTCCATGACGCCGCGGACCGCGGAGGCCAGTGCCGTGCCCTCCTTCTCGATCCGCGCGACGAGCGCCACCACCTTGACCGCTCGCGAACCGGCCATCAGGGAGGAGACGACCGCGGAGGTGCCGCCGGTCAGCACGGACAACGCGAGGCCGGCGATCTCGAACTCGGCGATCTCCGCGACCAGCACGCCCATCTCGGTGAGCAACTCGTGGGCCTGGTCGGCGAAGTCGTCCAGTGCCTTGGCGCCCTCGCGCAGGGCGTCGGCCATGTCAGTAGCCTGTTCACGGGCGGCTTTGGAGCGCTTGTGGAAGGCCTTGGCGGTTTTTCCCTCCCACTCGACGTCCGCCAGGGCCTTGCGGGCGGCCTCTGCCGCGTCGTCCAGGCCGGTGGCCAGGTGCCGCCACTTCTTGGCGACCTCGCGCACGCCGTCCGGATCCACGGCCGGGTCGGTGATCCCGAGGAACTCCAGGCCGCTGGCGAGGTTGTCGCCGAACATGTGATTGAACTTGTTGACGTAGTGCAAGGGGTTGAGGTCGACCACGCTCGGCTCAGCCCTTCTTCGCGCGGGCCGCGACTGTCAGCAGGATGTCGAGCAGGTCGAAGGCATCGGAGACGTCACCCATGAACTTCGCCTCCGTCTCCCACTCCTCCTCCAGATCCCGAGTGAGCTTGGCCAGAGTGGTCATGCCCTCGCGTATCTCCTCCTTGGCGCCCAGCAGCGAGCCCAGGGCCCCCAGGGCGTCCAAGTCGTGCGACTCGGCCTTGAACTCCTGCAACGGTTTCTCCGTGTGCAGCCCCACCGCTCGCAGCCCTACGGCGGCCCTGTGCAGCGAGGCCGCGTCTTTGCCGAGATCCCCCATGAACCCGAACCCCCCGCATTTCGCTATGTGCACATGCCAACCTTGCGACCTTAGGCCGGACAGATTCACGGGAAAGCAAGGCACATACCAAGGATCGACAAAGCGGTCCTGCCCAGCTGCGGAAACAGATGATCGACGCAGTAAGGCGCCGTCGATCTTCAGGGAAACCGGTCGCCCGACAGATGGGCGCTCTGCTTGGCTCACCCCATGAGCGATCTCCACATCCGCCACGCCGCCCTCGCCGACATCGACACCGTGCTGCGGTTCTGGCGCGACGCCGCCGAAGGAACCAGCATCAGTGACGACCACGACGGTATGACCCGGCTCATCACCCGGGACCCCGAGGCCCTGCTGCTCGCGGAACGCGACGACGTGCTCGTCGGAACCGTCATCGCCGGTTTCGACGGATGGCGGTGCTCCGCCTACCGACTCGCCGTACACCCCCACCACCGCCGCCAGGGCATCGCCACCGCCCTCCTGGAAGCAGCCGAACAACGCTTCGCCGCTCTCGGTGGACGGCGTGTCGACGCCATGGTTCTGGAGGCCAACGAACAGGCCCACCACGCCTGGGCCGCGGGCGGCTACCACCGCGAAGACCACTGGCGACGCTGGGTCAAGCCGCTGTAACCTCCGGCCGCCGGGCCCCTCATCGGCCGGGCCCTTTGCCCGTCCTTTACCATTGGGGGACCACTCGGTCCTCCAATGAAAGGTGTGAGCGTCCGCCCATGGGCGAGCCTCCCAGTAGTACGCGAGATCGCGCGATCCCCCGCACCCTGTCCGATCATGGGACGGAGGTGACCCGATGACCGAAGTGCTCCTCCTGCTCGTGGCGATCCTGCTCTCGCTGGCCTGCGGTGCCTTCGTCGCCGCGGAGTTCTCCCTGACCACGGTCGAGCGGGGCGCCCTGGAAAGGGCCGCCGAGCGCGGCGAGCGGGGCGCGTCGGGCGCCCTGAAGGCCGTGCGCAACCTGACCTTCCAGCTCTCCGGGGCGCAGCTCGGCATCACCGTCACCAACCTGGTGGTCGGCATGCTCTCCGAGCCGTCGATCGCCAAGCTGATCGCCGGTCCCCTGGAGTCCCTCGGCATATCGAGCTCGGCGGCCTCGTCCGTCGCACTGGTGCTCGGTACCGCCCTGTCGACGGTCGTCCTGATGGTCGTGGGCGAGCTGGTGCCGAAGAACTGGGCGATCTCCTCGCCCCTGGCCGTGGCCAAGCGGGTGGGCAACGCGCAGCGCTGGTTCAGTGCCGCCTTCCGCCCGTTCATCACGCACCTCAACAACACGGCGAACCGCATCGTGCGGCTCTTCGGCGTGGAGCCCACCGAGGAGCTGGCCGCCGCGCGCGGACCGCAGGAGCTCGCGGCGCTTGCCCGGCACTCCGCCAAGGAGGGCGCGCTGGAGGCCGACACCGCCGAACTCTTCGTACGGACCCTGAACCTCGCCGATCTGACCGCGGAGAACGTGATGACTCCGCGCGTCCAGGTCATCGCCCTCGACGCCCAGGCGACCTGCGAGGACGTCGCGAACGCAACGCGCGCGACGGGGCTGTCCCGGTTCCCGGTCTACCGCGGCAACCTGGACTCGGTCGTGGGCACCGCGCACATCAAGGACGTCCTGGCGGTCCCGGCCGAGCGGCGGGCCCGGGTGCCCGTGTCCGAGCTGATGCGCGAGCCGCTGCTCGTCCCCGAGTCGCTGACCGTGGACCGGCTGCTCGACCGGCTCTCCGGCAAGCGCACGATGGCCGTGGTGATCGACGAGTACGGCGGTACGGCCGGGGTGGCCACGCTGGAGGACATCGTCGAGGAGGTCGTCGGCGAGGTCCGTGACGAGCACGACCCGCACGAGACCCCCGACCTCGCCCCGGCCGGGACCGACGACGAGGGCCGCGTGCTGTACTCCGCCGACGGCTCGACGCGTATCGACCAGCTCGCGCGCGTGGCGCTGCGGGCGCCCGAGGGGCCGTACGAGACGCTGGCCGGTCTCGTGGCGACCGAGCTCGGCCGGATCCCGGTCGTCGGCGACACGGTGGAGGTCGTCGGCTGGCGGCTGGACGTGGTCGACGCCTCGGGGCGCAGGGCCGCGCGCGTGCTGCTGCACGCGCCGCTCGACGATCCGTCCGCATCGCTCGAAGGGGAGGCCGGGAAATGACCGCGATCCAACTGCTGATCGGTCTGGCGACCCTCGTCGTCAACGCCTTCTTCGTGGGCGCCGAGTTCGCGCTGATCTCCGTGCGGCGTTCGCAGATCGAGCCGTACGCCGAAGAGGGCGACCGGCGTGCCAAGAGTGTGCTGTGGGGTCTGGAGCACGTGTCCGCGCTGATGGCGGCGGCGCAGCTCGGCATCACCCTGTGCACCCTGATCCTCGGTGTGGTCGCCGAGCCGGCGATCGCGCATCTGCTGGAGCCGGTGTTCCACGCGCTCGGTGTGCCGCAGGGCGCCGGGCACGCGGTGTCGTTCGTGATCGCGCTGACCGCGGCCACGTATCTGCACATGCTGCTCGGCGAGATGGTGCCGAAGAACATCGCGCTCGCGGAGCCGGTGCGCAGCGCGCTGGTGCTCGGCCCGCCGCTGGTCACGCTGTCCCGGGGGCTGCGCCCGGTGATCTTCGCGATCAACGCCTTCGCGAACACGCTGCTGAAGCTGCTGCGGGTCGAGACCAAGGACGAGGTCGCGGCGACCTTCTCGGACGCCGAGCTGGCCCGGCTGGTGAAGGACTCCGACGAGGCGGGCCTGATCGACGACCGGACCCGGGAGCGGCTGCACGACGCCCTGGAACTGGGCCGCAGGCCGGTCCGGGACGTGGTGCTCCCGCTGGAACGGGTCGTCTACGCGCGCGTGGGCGTCACTCCGGAGCAGTTGGAGCGCCTGTCGGCCGAGTCCGGGTTCTCCCGCTTCCCGGTGGTGGACGACGGCAGGCGCCTCTTCGGCTACCTCCACGTGAAGGACGCCCTGGACGCCTCCCCGCGGGATCTGCCGTTCCAGGTGCGGGACATGCGGCCCATCGCGCGCGTACGGGAGAACACGCCACTGGACGACGTGCTCACGGCCATGCGGGGCAGCCGTACGCATCTCGCGGCGGTGCTCGGTGACGACGGGCGGCTGGCGGGGCTGGTGACGATGGAGGACGTGCTGCGGGAGCTGTTCGGGCAGCGCGCGTAGCCCCGGGCGACCGGGGTGGCCAGGTGACTGGATCGACCGGGGCGACCGACCGTCGGGTATGTGAACGGGTTAGCATTTTCTCCGCCATGCAGACGAACCCCACACACACCAGCCTTGTCGCGGTCGGCGACTCCTTCACCGAGGGCATGTCGGACGTGCTCCCGGACGGCACCTACCGGGGCTGGGCCGATGTCCTCGCCGGCCGGATGGCCGCCGTCACCCCCGGCTTCCGGTACGCGAACCTCGCGGTGCGCGGGAAGCTGATCCAGCAGATCGTCGAGGAGCAGGTGGATGTGGCCGCGGCCATGAAGCCCGACGTGATCACGCTGGTCGGCGGGCTGAACGACACCCTGCGGCCCAAGTGCGACATGGTCCGGGTCCGCGACCTCCTCACGCAGGCCGTGGAGCGGCTCGCCCCCGCCTGCGAGCAGCTGGTGCTGATGCGCAGCCCGGGCCGCCAGGGACCGGTCCTGGCGCGCTTCCGGCCGCGTATGGAGGAGCTGTTCGCCTGCGTCGACGAGCTGGCCGAGAAGCACGGCGCGATCGTCGTCGACCTGTACGGGGCGCCGTCCCTCGGCGATCCGCGCCTGTGGGACGTGGACCGGCTGCATCTCACGGCCGAGGGGCATCGCCGGGTCGCCGAGGCGGTCTGGCAGGCGCTCGGCTACGACCCCGAGGACACGGAGTGGCGTACCCCGATGGCGGCCACGGTGCCGCCGAAGTGGGTCGCCCGCCGGATCGCCGACGCCCGGTTCGCCAAGCAGCATCTGCTGCCGTGGATCGGACGGCGGCTGACCGGGCGGTCGTCCGGGGACGGGCTGCCGCCGAAGCGGGCCGAGCTGCTGCCGTACGAGGAGCCGGGGGCGTGACGCGGGTCTCGTAGGTTCCGCCGAACGGAACCCCGGCGCTGGCCTGCACGAATCGCCAGTAGAATCTGGTCACGTGACTTCCGCTCCCGCCAAGCCCCGCATCCCGAACGTCCTCGCCGGACGCTACGCCTCCGCCGAGCTCGCCACGCTCTGGTCGCCCGAGCAGAAGGTGAAGCTGGAGCGGCAGCTCTGGCTCGCCGTGCTGCGCGCCCAGAAGGACCTCGGGATCGAGGTTCCGGACGCGGCGATCGCCGACTACGAGCGTGTCCTCGACACCGTCGACCTGGCCTCCATCGCCGAGCGCGAGAAGGTCACGCGGCACGACGTGAAGGCGCGGATCGAGGAGTTCAACGACCTCGCCGGGCACGAGCACGTCCACAAGGGCATGACCTCGCGCGACCTCACCGAGAACGTCGAGCAGCTCCAGATCAGGCTCTCCCTGGAGCTGATGCGCGACCGTACGGTGGCCGTGCTGGCGCGTCTGGGCAAGCTGGCCGGCGAGTACGCCGAGCTGGTCATGGCCGGCCGCTCGCACAACGTGGCCGCGCAGGCGACGACCCTCGGCAAGCGTTTCGCGACCGCCGCCGACGAGCTGCTCGTCGCCCACGGCCGCGTCGAGGAGCTCCTCGGCCGCTACCCGCTGCGTGGCATCAAGGGCCCGGTCGGCACCGCGCAGGACATGCTTGACCTGCTCGGCGGCGACGCGGCGAAGCTCGCGGACCTGGAGGACCGGATCGCCGGTCACCTGGGCTTCTCGCAGGCGTTCACCTCGGTCGGCCAGGTCTACCCGCGCTCCCTGGACTACGAGGTCGTGACCGCGCTGGTGCAGCTGGCGGGGGCGCCGTCCTCGCTGGCCAAGACGATCCGGCTGATGGCCGGGCACGAGCTGGTGACCGAGGGCTTCAAGCCCGGCCAGGTCGGCTCCTCCGCGATGCCGCACAAGATGAACACGCGGTCCTGCGAGCGCGTCAACGGCCTCATGGTCATCCTGCGCGGCTACGCCTCGATGACCGGCGAGCTGGCGGGCGACCAGTGGAACGAGGGCGACGTGTCCTGCTCGGTGGTGCGCCGGGTCGCGCTGCCGGACGCGTTCTTCGCGCTCGACGGTCTGCTGGAGACGTTCCTGACGGTGCTCGACGAGTTCGGCGCCTTCCCGGCGGTCGTGGCCCGTGAGCTGGACCGCTACCTGCCGTTCCTCGCCACCACCAAGGTGCTCATGGGCGCGGTGCGCGCGGGCGTCGGCCGTGAGGTCGCGCACGAGGCGATCAAGGAGAACGCCGTCGCCTCCGCGCTGGCGATGCGCGAGCAGGGCGCCGAGCGCAACGAGCTCCTCGACAAGCTGGCCGCCGACGAGCGCATCCCGCTCGACCGTGCGCAGCTGGACGCGCTGATGGCCGACAAGCTGTCCTTCACGGGCGCCGCGGCCGCGCAGGTCGGCGTGGTCGTCGGGCGTATCGAGGAGATCGTGAAGCAGCACCCGGAGGCCGCGGGCTACACGCCCGGGGCGATCCTCTGACGCGTCCGACGCGATGACGCGCTTCACTCAGGCGGAACTGGAGGCCGCCCGCGACCGGCTCGTCCCGGACGTGGTCGCGGACGGCCTCGGTGTGCTGTTCTGCGGTATCAACCCCGGCCTGATGACCGCCGCGACGGGCCATCACTTCGCCCGTCCCGGCAACCGCTTCTGGCCGGTGCTGCATCTGTCGGGCTTCACACCTCGTCTGATGAAGCCGTCCGAGCAGCAGGAGTTGCTCTCCTACGGGCTCGGCATCACCAACGTCGTGGCCCGGGCGACCGCGCGGGCGGACGAGCTGAGCGCGCAGGAGTATCGCGAGGGCGGGCGCCTGCTGGCGACGAAGGTGGCGCGGTTGCGTCCGCGGTGGCTGGCGGTGGTCGGCGTCACCGCGTACCGCGCGGCGTTCGAGGACAAGAAGGCCGGAGTGGGCCCGCAGGAGCGGGTGTTCGGGGACACGCGCGTGTGGGTGCTGCCCAACCCCAGTGGACTGAACGCCCATTGGACGGCGGCGACCATGGCCGAGGAGTTCGCCCGGCTGCGGCTGGCGGCGGAGGCCTAGAGGGGCCTCGAGGGCCTAGAGAGGCCTAGAGAGGTACGCCGGCTGTGCCTCGGGGCGGTGGCTCAGCGGGTCACTCCGGGTCGATCTCCGTGATGACGGCCAGGAGCTGGAACGGCAGCTCCGTGTCCCACTGGGAGACGCCGAGCGCTATCCAGCGGCCCGTGTCCGTGCACTTCCACAGGTGGACGTCGGGCACGTGCGCGCTGAGCGATGCCCAGGGTTCCACCAGTTCCTCGCCCTGTGTGGACCGCTCGAACACGCTGTACAGACTGACCTCCTGTGCCGCGCCCCATCGCTCGGTCAAGCGCTCGGCCAGACCGTCCCGGTACGACTCGTACTGCGCCTCGGTCTCCTCCCGCTCGGTCCCGTCGTCCTCGTGGAAGTCGCCGCTCGTCGCTAACTCGGCTATGTGGTAGCCGGGTCCCGCCGTGCCGAGGTCCGTCCTGCGGTGCACCGCGGGAAAGTCCCGGGTGCACAGCAGGTCGATCGTGGCGAGGCACTGCGCGATGTCCATGCGATCCAGTAAACCCCGCCCCACTGACAACTGGCGTTCCGTCAGGCGCTCCGTCAGGCGTCCCGGCTCCGTACGCTCCACGCGCCCGCGGCCAGGGCGCCCAGCGTCCACAGTGCGGTCACCGCGAGCCCCGTCCACGGTCCCAGCGGACCCCCGTGCGACTGGTACAGCACCACCTGTCCCGCTCGGTCCGGCAGGAAGTCCGTGGCGCCGCCCGCCGCGTCCCCGATCACGAACGAGACGACGAGGACGAACGGGATCAGCAGGGACAGCGCGCCCACCCCGCTGCGCAGCAGGGCCGCGAGACCGGCCGCGAACAGCGCCATCAGCATGAGGTAGACCCCGCAGCCCACGACGCCACGCGCCTGCTCGCCCGCGGTGAGGCCGGCGGCCGCCTCGCCCAGTCCCGCCTTCGCGACGAGGAGCGCGGCGAGAGCGGTCACCCACCCCACGAGCAGAACCGGTACGGCGATCGCGACCGCTTTCGCCGCGAACCACCGCCCGCGCCGCGGCACCGCGCTGAGCGAGAGCCGGAGTCCACCCCCGTGGAACTCCGAGGACACGGCCATGGCGCCGAAGGAGATCGCGGCGATCTGACCGGGCGCTACCCCGGACAACGCCGTGAACAGCGGGTCGAAATCCGGGTCGGACGTCTCGGAGACACCGGCGATCGCGGAGAACGCCGTGGTCGCCGCGAACAGGGCGAGGAGCGCCCCGAGGAGCGAGCGCAGCGTCCGGATCTTCAGCCACTCGGCGTGCAGAACGGGTGCGAACGACATGTCAGGCCTCCTGCGGCTGTGCGGTGAACTCGGCTGCGGCGGACGTCAGGTCCAGATAGGCCTGCTCCAACGTCCCCTGCTCCGCAGCGAGTTCGAGCAGGGGGATGCCCGCCCCGGACGCGAGACGGCCGATCTCGTCCACGCGCGCGTGGTGCACGGTCCAGTGCCCGTCCTCGTGCGCGACGGCTTCGTGGCCGTGGTGGGCGAGGACGGCCTTCAGCGCGGTGGGGTCGGTGGTGCGGACCCGTACCCGTGGCTGCACGCGCGCGTCGATGAACTCCCGCATCGGGGTGTCGGCGAGGAGGCGCCCCTTGCCGAGGACCACGAGATGGTCGGCGAACGAGGCGGTCTCGTTCATGAGATGGCTGGAGACCAGGACCGTGCGCCCCTCCCCCGCGAGCCGGCGCAGCAACCCGCGGATCCAGATGATGCCCTCCGGGTCGAGGCCGTTCGAGGGCTCGTCGAGCATGACCACCTCAGGGTCGCCGAGGAGCGCGGCCGCGATGCCCAGCCGCTGGCGCATGCCCAGGGAGTACGTCTTCACCCGGCGCCGGGCCACCGTGGCGAGGCCGGTCTCCTCCAGCGCCTCGTCGACACGGCCGTCCGGGACGCGGTTGCTCGCGGCCAGGGTGCGCAGGTGGTCACGGCCGGTCCGGGAGCCGTGCGCGGCCTGCGCGTCCAGCAGGGCGCCGACGTGGCGCAGGGGTTCGGCGAGCGTGGCGTAGGCGCGGCCGCCGAGCGTGGCGGTGCCGGACGTCGGCCGGTCGAGGCCGAGGACGAGCCGCATGGTGGTGGACTTGCCGGCGCCGTTGGGGCCGAGGAAGCCGGTGACGCGGCCCGGGAGGACGGTGAAGGTGAGGTCGTCCACGGCCCGTCTGCTGCCGAACTCCTTGGTGAGGTTCTGGACTTCGATGCTGGTCATGGCAGCAGCCTGGCCGGTGGGGCGGGGGCCGGGCCTCCCCCGTGGGTGGAGATCGTCTCCCCCGGGCGGGGGAGGCCCGGTGTCAGTGGCGGCTGGCACGATGACCAAATGGTCCGCTTGCTGCGCCCGTTCGGTCGGGCGGTGACGTACACACGATTGCTGCATCTGTTCATCGCGATCGTGTGGCCGAGCATGCTGCTCTTCATCCAGGAGGCCTGGTGGACCTGGGTGGTGGCCGCCGTGCTGCTCGCCCCCGTCGGGCTGGTGCCCGCGATGCGCACCGTGGAGGGGCTCCAGGCCAGGCTGCTGCTGACCGACGACCGGCACGACAGTGCGAGCACCGACATCGTCGTCGCGCCGTCCGCGTCCTGGAACGACCGGGGGCGGGTCGTCGTGTGGCTGGAGGCGCGGCTGCTCCTCGGCTGCGCGACCTCGATGCTGAGCGTCCAACTCCTGCTGGCGGCCATCGACCTGGTGTCGTCGGGGTTCGGCCGTGCCGTCGGGGACGGCCTGCTGGTCCCGCTCGACGGCCACGCCTGGTGGCATGTTTTGCTCGCGCCCCTGGCGCTGGCCGCCCTGGCGGTGACCGTGGTCGTGCCGGGCCGGATCATCACGGCGCTCGCCCACCGGCTCCTCGGCCCCTCCCCCGCCGACCGCCTCGCCGCCCTGGAGGAACGCACCGAGCAACTCCTGGAGCGCACCCGCATCGCCCGCGAACTCCACGACTCCATCGGCCACGCCCTGACCGTGGCGGTCGTGCAGGCGGGCGCCGCCCGCGCGGCCGGTGACCCCGCCTTCACCGACCGCGCCCTGGGCGCCATCGAGGAGACGGGCCGGGCGGCCCTGGAGGATCTGGAACGGGTCCTCGGCATCCTGCGCGAGTCCGAGCGGCCGGTCAGCGGCCGGCCGACACTGACGGACTCCGACCGGCTCCTGGAGTCCGCGCGGGCCTCCGGCGCGAAGGTGGACGCCGAACTGACCGGCCCCGTGGACACCGTGCCCGGCCCGGTCTCCCGCGAGGGGTACCGCATCCTCCAGGAGTCGCTGACCAATGTGCTGCGGCACGCGGGCGCCGTCCCCGTACGGATCCGCGTCGACGTCACGCCGGACACCTTGACCCTGGAGGTCCGCAACCCGCTGACGGCCGACGTCCCCGGCCCTGGGCGCGGCAGCGGCCTGCGCGGCATACGCGAGCGCGCGGCCCTGCTCGGCGGCCGCGCGCGGACCGGCCCGGACCTGGGCGACTGGCAGGTGCTGGTGGAGCTGCCGCTGCGCTGATCTACGCTGGCCGGATGCCGGTCACCGTTCTCCTCGTCGACGACGAACCCCTGGTACGCGCGGGTCTGCGGGCCGTGCTGGAGGCGCAGCCCGACATCGAGGTCGTCGGGGAGGCGGCGGACGGGGCCGCAGTGATCCCGCTGGTACGGCAGCTGCGGCCGGACGTGGTCGCCATGGACGTACGGATGCCGTTGCTGGACGGGATCGAGGCCACGCGCGCGGTGCTGCGGTCGGTCGACGAGCCGCCGAAGATCCTCGTGGTGACGACGTTCGAGAACGACGAGTACGTGTACGAGGCGCTGCGGGCCGGCGCCGACGGGTTCCTGCTGAAGCGGGCCCGGCCGGCCGAGATCGTGCACGCGGTCCGGCTGGTCGCCGAGGGCGAGTCGCTGCTGTTCCCGGCGTCGGTGCGGCAGCTCGCCGCCGAGTACGGCGAGGGTGGCGGGAATCGTGTGGCCCGGGCGGCGATGGAGCGGGCGCAGCTGACCGAGCGCGAGGCGGAGGTGCTGCGGCTGATGGCGCGGGGGCTGTCCAACGCGGAGATCGCCGAGCGGCTGGTGGTCGGTACGGAGACGGTGAAGTCCCATGTGAGCGCCGTCCTGGCGAAGCTGGGGGCACGCGATCGGACCCAAGCGGTGATCGCGGCGTACGAGTCGGGCTTCGTGGCACCCGGCTGACACGGACAGCAAGCGATCTCTGCTGTCCCCGCACTCGCCCGGCTCCGCCCCGACGAGTACGATCCGGCCAACACGCGCACGAGCTGGGAGGACGGACGTTGGGGCGGCTGACCGGCGGGGATCCCTCGCTGCTGCGAAGGATCAATTCCGCGGTGGTGCTGCACGCGCTGCGCGCCACGGACTGCGCGACGCTGACCGAGATCACGCGGGTGACCGGTCTGTCCCGGCCGACCGTCGAGGGTGTGGTCGAGGGGCTGATCGAGGCGGGCTACGTCGTCGAGAAGGCGGCCGACGAGAGCGTCGTACGGCGGCAGGGGCGGCCCGCGCGGCGGTTCCGGTTCCGTGCCGAGGCCGGGCATCTGCTGGGGCTGGACATCGGGCCCCACCGGGTCGCCGCGCTGCTCTCCGACCTGGACGGCCGGGTGCTCGGCGCCGTCGCCAAGGACGTCGCCGAGACCGCGTCCGCCGACGAGCGGCTGGAGCGGCTGCGCACCGCGGTGGCCGAACTGCTGCGGCGGGCCGGCGTGGCACGGGAGTCGCTGCGGGCGGTGGGCGTCGCCTCGCCCGGCATCGTCGAGGCGGACGGCACCGTACGGCTGTGCGCCGCGCTGCCGCAGTGGACGGGGCTGCGCCTGGGCGAGCGTCTGAGCCGCTCCTTCAAGTGCCCGGTGCTGGTCGAGAACGACGCCAACGCCGCGGCGGTCGCCGAGCACTGGAAGGGTGCCGCGACCGAGTCCGACGACATCGTGTTCGTGCTGGCGGGGCTGAGCCCGGGCGCGGGGGCGCTGATCGGCGGGCGGCTGCACCGGGGGTACGGCGGGGCGGCCGGCGAGATCGGGGCGCTGCATCTGCTCGGGCGCGGGGTGACGCCGGAGAAGCTGCTGTCCACCACCGACGAGCCGTTGCACCCGCTCGACGAGCAGGCCGTCGCCGAGGTCTTCGCCCAGGCGCGCGAGGGCGACCAGCGGGCCCGCGCGGCGGTCGACCGCTTCATCCAGCGGCTCGTCCACGACGTGGCGGCCCTCTCGCTGGCCCTGGACCCCGAACTCGTCGTCATCGGCGGCTGGGCGACCGGACTGGACGACGTACTGGAGCCGCTGCGCCAGGAGTTGGCGCGCTACTGCCTGCGGCCGCCGCGGGTGACGCTGTCGCTGCTCGGTGAGGCGGCCGTGGCGACGGGCGCGCTGCGGCTGGCCCTGGACCATGTGGAGGAGCAACTCTTCGCGGTGGAGGGGACGGTGACCGCGCGGCGCTGACGGGGCTGTTGTCGGCGGCGGGGTTTCTGTCGTTGAAGTCGAAACGCCGTGTGCCCCGGAGTGGCTCCGGGGCACACGGCGCATTGCGAGAAGGCGGTCAGGACGCCCGGCGTTCCGGGTCCTCGTGGATCTCCACGCCGCCGGAGTCCCCGAAGGTCAGCCGGCAGGTGTCGGCGCGGTAGGTCGCGACGGACAGGGCGGCGGTACGGCCCGCCGAGAAGAAGCGGGTCGTCACGACGAGGACGGGCGCCCCCGGCAGCCGGTCCAGCTGCTTGGCGTCGTCGGCGCGGGCCGAGCCGAGCTCCACGGCGCTGTCCTGGCCCTCCAGTTCAAGACGCTGAAGCTCGCGCAGCACGGCACGCGCGCGTGCCGCACCGGACGGGGCGTCTATGGCGGAGAGGTCGGGCACCGCGGACTGCGGGACGTAGAGCAGCTCCGCGGCGACGGGCTGACCGTGTGTCATACGGGAGCGGCGGACGATGTGCACGGGCTCGTCGTGGCCGGTTTCCAGTGCCGCGGCGACGGCTGCCGACGGGACCTCCACCGTGCTGTCGACGGACTGCCAGGCGTCCGTGGCCGTGCCCGGCCAGGCGTGCTGTTCCGTGCCGACGGCGACGCCCACGCGGGGCGGGGCGACGGTCGTACCGACACCGCGGCGGCGCTGGAGCCTGCCTTCCAGCTCGAGCTGTTCGAGCGCCTGCCGGAGCGTGGCGCGGGCGACACCGAACCGGGCGGCGAGGTCCCGCTCGTTGGGCAGGATCTCACCTACCGAGAACTCGGAGTCCAGCGCCTCGGTGAGCACCGTTTTGAGGTGCCAGTATTTCGGTTCCGGCACCGATTCCAGCTGCGTGGTCCCCACCCTGTCCTCCGCAATCGCCGTGGTCCGGCGGCTTTTTAGCGCCCTTGTTTATTAAAGGTTGTTGCACTTCTCTGCGACCATAGGACGGCCCCCACCCTTGGTCAAGACCAATCCTCGATCGCTTGCGCACCGCACGGGCTCGGCGTCGCGGAGGGTTCATGCGGCGTTCGTACGCGGCGGCATTCGTGACACGACGGCAAAGCCCCCGTCGCGAAGCGAGGGCTTCGGACGGGGGCTTCGAAGGGCGGGTCGCTATGCGGCGAGCGACTGGAGCTTGTCGGGGTTGCGCACGATGTACACCGACTGGATCCGGCCGTCGACGACGTCCAGCTGGAACACCGAGTCGGGCTTGTCCCCGGACAGGACCACCACCGCGGGGCCGCCGTTGAGTTCTATGAAGCGGAAGGACTGGTCCGAGACCCCCTTGCGGCCGGCGCCGATGAGGAAGCGGCCCACCTTGTCCGCCGTCTCGATGACCCGCAGCGGAGCCCGCGACTTGCCGCCGCTGTCACCGACGAGGCGGACGTCCGGGGCCAGCATCGACATGAGCCCCGCCAGGTCGCCCTCCGCGGCCGCGGCGAGGAAGCGTTCGGTGAGGTCCCGGCGTTGGACGGGGTCGACGTCGTACCGCGGCCGTCGCTCCTCGACGTGCTTGCGGGCCCGGCCGGCGAGCTGGCGCACCGCGGGCTCGCCCCGGTCGAGCATGGTGGCGATCTCGGTGTACGGGTAGCCGAAGGCCTCCCTGAGCACGAACACCGCCCGCTCCAGCGGGGACAGGGACTCCAGGACGACGAGGACGGCGAGGGAGACGGAGTCGGCGAGCACGGCCCGCTCGGCGGTGTCCGGGACGGTGTCCCCGAAGTCGGTGGCGTAGGGCTCCGGCAGCCAGGGGCCGACATAGGCCTCGTTGCGCGCCTGGACCTGGCGCAACCGGTCGATGGCGAGGCGTGTGGTGACGCGCACCAGATAGGCGCGCGGTTCGCGCACCTCGCTGCGGTCGGCGCCGGACCAGCGCAGCCAAGCCTCCTGGACCACGTCCTCCGCGTCGGCCACCCGCCCCAGCATGCGGTAGGCCACTCCCAGCAGGACGGGACGGTGCTCTTCGAAAACGTCGGTCACGGTGTCGGTGCTCACGAGACCATCCCAGCCGACGCGTCCCGTACTGTCCAGGCGACTCGTGCCCACACCGCACAGAAGGGGGCTACCCGTCGGTAGCAATTGCTGACAAGCTGTCTACACACCGTCCGTCAGCCGGTCCCGACGAGGAGCACACGCCCATGGCCGACACCGTCTCGTTCAAGGTCCCTTCCCCGCACGGCCCGCGGACCGTGACCGTCGACTACGCGCGCGTGGGCAGCGGTGAACCGCTGCTCCTGCTGCACGGCATCGGCCATCACCGGCAGGCCTGGGACCCGGTCGTGGACATCCTCGCGACCGAGCGTGACGTGATCGCCGTGGACCTGCCCGGCTTCGGGGCCTCCCCGGGACTCCCGGACGGACTGACCTACGACCTGTCCACCACGACCGCCGTGTTCGGCGCCTTCTGCGAGGCCCTGGAGCTCGACCGTCCGCATGTCGCGGGCAACTCCCTCGGTGGTCTGCTCGCCCTGGAACTCGGCCGGGAGAAGCTGGTGCGATCCGTCACCGCCCTGTCCCCTGCGGGCTTCTGGTCGGAGGCGGAGCGGCGCTATGCCTTCGCCGTGCTGCTCGCGATGCGCGGGATAGCCCTGCGGATGCCCCTGCCGATGGTCGAGCGCCTGTCCCGCTCGGCGGCCGGCCGCACCGCGCTCACCAGCACCATCTACGCCCGTCCCGGCCGCCGTTCACCCGAGGCCGTCGTCGCCGAGACGCTCGCCCTGGTGCAGGCGACGGGCTTCGCCGACACCCTCCGCGCGGGTGGCTCCGTGCAGTTCGTCGACGACGTCCCCGGTCTTCCGGTCACGGTGGCCTGGGGCAGCAAGGACCGGCTGCTCCTGCGCCGGCAGGGGGTGCGCGCCAAGCAGATCATTCCCAAGGCCCGCCTCGTGCGGCTGCCCGGCTGCGGGCACTGCCCCATGAACGACGACCCGGCGCTCGTCGCGCGCGTGATCCTCGACGGCAGCCGCTGACCCGGCCACCGACCTGGACGACACACAGGCGCCGAGGACGACCCCGGTACCGACGAGGGCACTGCCGACGGCCTGCGCGGCGCCGTAGGAACCCGTCCCGACGAGTGGAGCGGTGCAGGCGGCGGCGACCGGGATGAGACCGGAGAACAGCGTGGCGCGCTCCGCGCCGATCCGCTGCATGCCCATGTACCAGCACACGAACCCGACGACCGTGACGACCGCCGCCTGCCACAGCAGCGCGGCGGTCTCGGTCCGGTCGGGCTGCCGCAGCCAGGCGGTGCCGTCCACGATCAGTCCGGCCGCGAGGGACTCGAGCGCGGCGACGCCGCACACCGTCGCCGACAGCAGCCGTGGCCCCAGGGGCCGCAGCACGGGCACGGCGAGGACCGCGAAGCCGACCTCTCCGGCCAGCGCGCACACCGCGAAGGCGAGCCCCGCGCCGTCCGTCCGACCCCACCCCTGAACCGTGCAGGCCCCCAGGGCCACGAGCAACGCCCCGTACAGCACCGCGCGTTGCGGCCGGCGCCCGTCGAGGAGGGGCACGAGAACGGCCACCACCACCGGCGCGCAGCCCACGAAGACCCCGGGTACGGCGGGCTCGGCCGTGCGCTCCGCGGCGAGGACGGCCATGTTGAAGCCGACCATGCCGACGGCCGCGAGCAGCGCGAGGCGGGCCCACCGCCGGGGTCCGAGCGAGCGCAGCCGGGCCACCGCGCCGCGTCCCGCCAGCGGCACGAGCAACAGACAGGCGAGTCCGTAGCGCAGGAACTGGCCGCCCGCGTAGGGGTAGTCGCCGAGGACGCTGTTGGCCGTGAAGGAGGCGCCCACGAGAACACAGGCGAGTGCGGCGAGGAGGGCTCCGCGGGTGGTGGTGGCGTTCATGGAAACGACGCTAGGGAGCACGGTGGTCCGCATTAAGGTCCATTTCCATGACGTCATCGGAGACCAATCGACAGCGAGCTGCCGGGGCGGGGAACCGGGCCGCCTCCTCGTCGGGCGAGCGAACCGGCTCGGTCGCCTGGGAGTTGCTTCTCCCCGCCGTCTCCGCGCCCGCACGCGCGCGTGGGCGGGCCCTTCAGGCGGCCCTGCGGGAGGCGGTCCGATCGGGCAGGCTCGTACCGGGGACCAGGTTGCCGTCGAGCCGGGACCTGGCCGGGGACCTCGGTGTGTCGCGCGGTCTGGTCACGGAGGCGTACGAACAGCTGACGGCCGAGGGATATCTGCGCAGCGGACGGGGCGCGGGGACCTGGGTGGGCGGTGCGGTGCGGTCCGCCCGGCCACGCGCGCGTGATCTCGCGCCGCGCTCCCCCGGCACCCGCGCGGACTTCGTACCCGGGACGCCCGACCTGTCCTTGTTCCCGCGAGCCTCCTGGGCCGCGGCGCAGCGCGGGGTACTGGCGGAGCTGCCGCACCACGAGCTCGGCTATCCCGATCCGCGCGGACTGCCCCGGCTGCGCACCGCCCTCGCCGAACTCCTCGCCCGCCGCCGGGGCGTGGTCGCCGATCCGGAGCGGATCGTGGTGGTGTCGGGGGTCGCGCAGGCGTCGACCCTGCTCGGCTTCGCGCTGCACGCGCGCGGGCTGCGCGAGGTGGGCGTCGAGGATCCGGGCAGCCCGCAGCACGACGACCTCTATGCCGCCGCCGGCGTCAGCGCGGTGCCCGTGCCGCTGGACGACGAGGGGCTCGCCGTCGGACCGCTGAAGGCCTCGGGCGTACGGGCCGTGGTGACCACGCCCGCCCACCAGTACCCCACCGGGATCGCGTACTCCGCGCGCCGTCGTGCCGAACTGCTCGACTGGGCGCGGTCCGTGGACGGGTTCGTCATGGAGGACGACTACGACGGCGACTTCCGCTACGACCGTGCCCCCGTCGGCGCGCTCCAGGGGCTCGACCCCGACCGTGTGGCCTACGCGGGGTCCGTCAGCAAGTCCCTCGCCCCGGGGCTGCGGCTGGGCTGGCTGCTCGTGCCGGAGTCGCTCGCCGAGGAGGTGATCGAGCGCAAGCGGACCATGGACCTCGGCCATCCCACCCTGGACCAGGCGCTCTTCGCCCGGTTCGTGGAGCGCGGCGACTACGACCGCCAGCTGCGCCGCTGCCAGCGCGCCTACCGCGAGCGGCGCGACGCACTCGTGGCCGCGCTGGAGGAGCACTTCCCCGGCTCGCGGGTGTCCGGGATCGCCGCGGGACTGCACGTCATCGCCACGCTGCCGGAGCGGTACGGGCCCGAGGAACGGTTCCTCGCGCGCGTGGTCGCGGCCGGAGTCGCGGTACGCCCGCTGTCGGACTGCACGCACACGCGTACCGACACGTCGGCGCAGACCCGGCTCGTCCTCGGATACGCCCACCTCTCCCCCGCGCGCATCGTCGAGGGGGTACGGCTGATGGCCTCGGCCAGGTGAGGACCGGCCGCGCGTCGGTTCCCCTGCGGTTGCGGTCAGTTGTTCACTTGTGGTTTGCGTGTGCGCTGCGGCGCACGAGTAGTTGTGGCATCGCACACTGGCCGGATCCCGTCCTTGGAGGCGCATCCATGTCGCATCGTCCGCTCCCCGACCGCCGCACCGTCCTGCGCGGTTCCCTCGTCGCGTCGGCGGCCCTGACCCTGCCCGCAGTGGCCGGCTCGGCACCGGCGTTCGCCCTGTCGGGGCGCCCGGAGGCGGGGTGGGGCGTGCAGACGGGCGATGTGACCGCCCACTCGGGGCTGGTCTGGGCGCGGTCGGACCGTCCGGCACGGATGATCGTCGAGACGTCGGCGACCGAGTCGTTCCGCAACGCCCGCAGATGGCACGGTCCTCTGCTCGGGGCGGACACGGACTTCACCGGTACGACCCGGCTGCATGGCCTGCCGCCCGGCGAGCAGATCCACTACCGCGTGCTGCTGGCCGACCCCGACGACCCGCGCCGCACCGGTGAGCCGGTCGACGGCACGTTCCGCACTGCCTCGGCCCGGCGCCGCGACGGAGTGCGTTTCGTCTGGTCGGGCGACCTGGCGGGCCAGGGCTGGGGCATCAACCCGGACCTCGGCGGCTACCGGATCTACGACGCGTTGGCCGCGCTGGACCCCGACTTCTTCATCTGCAGCGGCGACAACATCTACGCCGACGGCCCGATCTCGGCGTCCGTCGCCCTGCCCGACGGCAGCACCTGGCGGAACATCACCACCGAGGAGAAGGCCAAGGTCGCCGAGACCCTGGCCGAGTTCCGCGGCAACTTCCGTTACAACCTGCTCGACGACAACCTCCGGCGGTTCAACGCCCAGGTCCCCTCGATCATCCAGTGGGACGACCACGAGGTGCGCAACAACTGGTACCCGGGCCAGACGATCCTGGACTCCGACACCCGGTACACCGAGAAGCGCATCGACGTGCTGGCGGCGCGGGCCCGTCGCGCGTTCAGCGAGTACTTCCCGATCTCCACGCTGCGGCCCGGGGCCCGCGAGGGCCGCGTCCACCGGGTGCTGCGGCAGGGCCCGCTGCTGGACGTGTTCGTGCTGGACATGCGGACGTACCGCAACGCCAACTCGGCCGACGACCAGACCGTGGACCCACAGGGCATCCTCGGCCGGGAACAACTCGAGTGGCTGAAGCGGGAACTGTCGCGCTCGCGGGCGGTGTGGAAGGTGATCGCCTCCGACATGCCGCTCGGCCTCGTCGTACCCGACACCACCGAGGGCAAGGCGAACATCGAGGCGGTGGCGCAGGGCGACCCGGGTGCGCCACTCGGGCGTGAGCTCCAGATCGCGGAGCTGCTGCGGTTCATCAAGCACCGGCGGATCACCGGTACGGTGTGGCTCACCGCCGACGTCCACTACACCTCGGCCCAGCACTACCAGCCGTCCCGGGCTGCCTTCACCGACTTCGAGCCGTTCTGGGAGTTCGTGTCCGGGCCGCTCAACGCCGGTGCCTTCCCGGCCAACACGCTGGACGGCACGTTCGGTCCCGAGCGGGTGTTCGTGAAGGCGCCGACGGCCGCGAACGTCTCGCCCGCGGGCGGCTACCAGTTCTTCGGCGAGGTCGACATCGACGGTGACAGCGGCGAGCTGACGGTCAGGCTGCGCGAGTCGGACGGCACCGTGCTGTTCACCCAGGTGCTTCAGCCGGGTCGCGTGGGGCAGTAACCCTCACCCCCTCGAAGGTACAAAGAACAACAAAACGGCCGGATCGACTCTTTACCGCCCGGTCACAAAGCGTTCGTGATCACGCAACACCTTTCCTTCACAGTGGCTGCATGAGTCGAAAAATGTCTGATGTGACGCGTGCGAGGCACGGACGTCCGGTGCACCACTGGCGCCGGGATGTCATCGAACTGGCCGCGCTGTTCACGGCGGTCGCGGTGGCGGACGCCGTGGCCAACCTGGTCGGGCACGGCCCCGACGGTCCGGCACTGCTGCTGATCTCGGCGGTCGTGCTGGTCGCGACGGCGGCGTTCCACACCTGGTGGGCACGCCACCACGGTCACGCACCGCCGGTGAGCGACACCGATACCGGTGCCCGGTCGCTCCCCTCGGAGCAGACCGGGCAGCCGACCGCCGACGCCGGGGCGAGCACGCTGTGGCGGATGCGGACGACCGTGCGCGACGCCCCCGGCTCGCTGGCCGCGTTGTGCACGGCGCTCGCCGGCCACCGGGTGGACATCCTGAGCCTCCAGACGCATCCACTGGCCGAGGGCACGGTGGACGAGTTCCTGCTGCGGGCCCCCGGTGATCTCGAGGCGTCCGGGATCACCCGGGCGGTCTCCCTGGCCGGGGGCACCGGGACGTGGATCGAGCGGGCCGACGCCCATGACCTGGTCGACGCGCCGACCCGGGTGCTCGGCCTGGCGGCCCGTACCGCGCTGGACGCCGCGGAACTGCCGCTGGCGCTGCGGCAGTTGCTGGGGCGCTGCACCATCAGGCAGTCGCCCGCCGGGGCGCGGTCCGAGGACGTGCCCGCCGAGGGCACGCTGGAGGACTCCGTGATGAGGCTGCGGGCGCCGGAAGGCGGAGTGATCACCGTGGAGCGGCCGTATCTGCCGTTCACCCCGACCGAGTTCGCGCGGGCGCGGGCGCTGGTGGAGCTGGACGCGGTGCTCGGACCGCGGGTGCCGCGCAGCCAGGACGTGCTGACGCTGCCCGAGGGCAACGACATCACCGTACGCCGGGCCGATGTCGACGACCTGGACGCCGCGAAGGCGATGCACGAGCGGTGCACTCCCCGGACGCTGGGCATGCGGTACCACGGACCGGTCGGTGACGCCGACCGGTATCTGAACCACCTGCTCAGTCCGCGGTTCGGGCGGACGCTCGCCGTGGAGACCGCGTCGGGACGGCTCGTCGGTCTCGGGCATCTGCTGTGGGACGGGGACGAGACCGAGGTGGCGCTGCTCGTCGAGGACGAGTGGCAGCGGCGGGGCATCGGCAGCGAGTTGCTCCGCAGGCTGGTGGAGATGGCTGTGTCGGCGCGGTGCGAGAGTGTGTATGCCGTGACGCAGGCGTCCAACACGGGCATGGTCGCCGCGATGCGGGGGTTGGGGCTCCCCCTCGACTATCAGATCGAGGAGGGGACCCTGGTGATCACTGCACGGTTGGCTTCTGAGGGGGTTGTGAAGCAGGTGAGCGCAGGTTCGCCTGAGCGCCGTAGGGGCTAGTGGCTGATTGCGGGTGCGGGTTCGCTGTGGCTTGTCGCGCAGTTCCCCGCGCCCCTGTCGGGGCGCGTCATACCCAGCGCGTTGTCAAGATCCGTCCAGAGATCCTCCACGTCCTCCAGCCCCACCGACATCCGTAGCAGCCGGTCGCTCACGCCGGCCTCTCGGCGGTCGGTCGGATCCACTATGCGGTGGCTGATGGACGCCGGGTGCTGGATGAGGGTGTCCACGCTGCCGAGGCTCACCGCCGGGGTGATCAGACGGACGCCGGCGATGACCTCGTGCGGGTCGCCGTGGACCTCGAAGGCGATCATCGCGCCGCCGATGCGCGGGTAGTGGACCCGGGCGATCCGGGGGTCGGCGGCGAGGCGGCCGACGAGTTCGGCGGCGTTGGCGGAGGCGGCGCGGACCCGGACGGGCAGGGTGGACAGGCCGCGCAGCAGGAGATAGCCGGCCAGCGGATGCAGTACGCCGCCGGTGGCGAACCGGACCTGGCGGAGCCGTCCGGCGAACTCCTCGTCGCAGGCCACCACGCCCGCCATCACGTCACCGTGGCCGCCGAGGTACTTGGTGGCGCTGTGCAGCACCAGCCGCGCGCCCTGCTCGACCGGCCGCTGGAGGACGGGCGTGGCGAAGGTGTTGTCCGCGAGCAGCGGGACCGAGCCGCAGGCGTGGGCCACCGCCCGCAGATCCACCTCGGCCAGGGTGGGGTTCGCCGGGGACTCGACCATGACCAGGCCGGTGTCGGGACGCAGCGCCTCCGCGATGCCGGCCGGGTCGGTCCAGGTCACCTCGGAGCCGAGGAGCCCGGCGGTCAGCAGGTGGTCGCTGCATCCGTACAGGGGGCGGACGGCGACGACATGGCGCAGGCCCAGGGAGGCCCGTACGAGAAGGACCGCGCTGAGGGCGGCCATCCCGCTGGCGAAGGCCACCGCGGCCTCGGTGTTCTCCAGGCGGGCGAGGGCGGTCTCGAAGCGGGCCACGGTCGGGTTGCCGAGCCGGCCGTAGACCGGCGGGCCCTCCGGGTCGGCGCCGGTGGTGGCGAAGGCGTCGATGCGGGCGGCTTCGCCGCGGCTGTCGTACGAGGGGTAGGTCGTCGACAGGTCGATGGGCGGGGCGTGCAGTCCCTGCCGGGCGAGGTCGTCGCGACCGGCGTGGACGGCCTCGGTGGCCAGGGCTCTGGTGGGCACAGGCGTCGTCTCCATGCGGGCAAGGGTGAACACCGACCGGGGTAGGGGAATCGAACACCGTGCTACGTTCGGCCGATGGCCGAATCTGTCGTACTGGATCCGGTGGACCTTCATCTTCTGCGGCTGCTGCAGAACGACGCCCGGGCCACCTATCGCGACCTCGCCGCCCAGGTGGGGGTCGCGGCTTCGACCTGTCTGGACCGGGTGACCCGGCTGCGCCGGGCCGGGGTGATTCTCGGCCATCAGTTGCGGCTGGATCCGGCGAAGCTCGGGCGGGGGTTGGAGGCACTGCTGTCCGTGCAGGTCAGGCCGCATCGGCGGGAGTTGGTGGGACCGTTCGTGGAGCGGATCCGGGCGTTGCCGGAGTCACGGACCGTCTTCCATCTGACCGGTCCCGACGACTACCTCGTCCATGTCGCGGTGGCGGACATGACGGATCTGCAGCGGCTGGTCCTTGACGAGTTCACCGCCCATCGCGAAGTGGCCCGGGTGGAGACCCGGCTGATCTTCCAGCAGTGGGACTGCGGGCCCATGCTGCCGCCTACGCCCTCGGCTCAATCCGCGTGACGGGCGGCGGCCCAGCGTACGAGGATGGTCCGCATGTCAGAGACCAAGAGCCCGCTGCCCCGTGAGGTGGCCGACGCCTATGTCGACGCCCTCATCGCCCTCGACCCGGTCACCGGTACCTACCTCGGAGTGAAGGAGAGTTCGAGCCGGCTGCCCGACACCTCACCGGCGGGCCAGGAGGCGCTCGCGGAGCTCGGGCGGGCCACCCTCGCCCGGCTCGACGAGGCCGAGCGGCGGCCCGGCGCGGACAGTGACATCGAGCGGCGCTGCGCCCGGCTGCTGCGCGAGCGGCTGACCGCGGAGCTCGCCGTGCACGAGGCGGACGAGGGTCTGCGCTCGGTCGGCAACATGGCGACGGCCGCCCACTCGGTGCGCGAGGTGTTCACCGTGACGCCCCAGGAGACGGACGAGGACTGGGCCGCGATCGCCGAGCGGCTGCGTGCCGTGCCGACCGCGTACGCCGGGTACCGCGCCTCCCTCGCGCTCGGCCTGGAGCGCAAGCTGTACGCGGCCCCGCGCCCGACGGCCACGTTCGTCGAGCAGCTCACCGAGTGGGCGGACACGGGTGAGGGGCGCGGCTGGTTCGAGGACTTCGCGGCGGCGGGGCCCGAGGCACTGCGGGGCGAGCTGGACGAGGCCGCCCGCGCCGCGACCGCCTCGGTCGCCGAGCTGCGGGACTGGATGCGGGACGTGTACGTGCCGGCGATCGAGGGCGCGCCGAACACGGTGGGCCGGGAGCGCTACGCGCGCTGGTCGCGCTACTTCAACGGCACGGACCTCGACCTGGACGAGGCGTACGCGTACGGCTGGTCCGAGTACCACCGGCTGCTCGGCGAGATGCGCAAGGAGGCCGAGAAGATCCTGCCGGGCGCCGAGACGCCGTGGGTGGCGCTGGCGCACCTCGACGAGCACGGTCTGCACATCGAGGGCGTCGACGAGGTGCGGGAGTGGTTGCAGGGGCTGATGTCCCAGGCGATGGACTCGCTGGACGGCACGCACTTCGAACTCGCCGAGCGGGTACGGAAGGTGGAGTCCTGCATCGCCCCGCCCGGCGGTGCGGCGGCCCCGTACTACACGCCCCCGTCGGAGGACTTCTCCCGCCCGGGCCGCACCTGGCTGCCGACGATGGGGCAGACCCGTTTCCCGGCGTACGACCTGGTGTCGACCTGGTACCACGAGGGCGTGCCCGGCCATCACCTCCAGCTCGCACAGTGGGTGCACGTCGCCGACAGCCTGTCCCGCTACCAGGCCACGGTCGGCATCGTCAGCGCCAACGCCGAGGGCTGGGCGCTGTACGCGGAGCGGCTGATGGACGAGCTCGGCTTCCTGACGGACGCGGAGCAGCGGCTCGGGTACCTGGACGCGCAGATGATGCGGGCGGCTCGGGTCATCGTGGACATCGGTATGCATCTGGAGCTGGAGATCCCGGCGGACTCGCCGTTCCACCCGGGTGAGCGCTGGACGCCGGAGCTGGCGCAGGAGTTCTTCGGGGCGCACAGCAGTCGTCCGGCGGACTTCGTGGAGAGCGAGCTGACCCGCTATCTGACGATTCCGGGGCAGGCGATCGGCTACAAGCTGGGCGAGCGGGCCTGGCTGCTGGGCCGGGAGAACGCGCGCAGCCGCCATGGAGACGCCTTCGACCTCAAGGCCTGGCACATGGCGGCCCTCTCGCAGGGTTCCCTCGGCCTCGACGACCTGGTGGACGAGCTCTCCGCGCTCTGACCGAGCCGTAGGCCCTCCCGGTCACCGCTCACCGGTCAGCGCCGGAAGCCGCCCTCCGAGTCGATCACCTGCCCGGTGACCCAGCCCGCCTCGTCCGTCGCCAGCCAGGCGATGAGGCGGGCGGGGTCGTCGGGCATGCCCCAGCGGCCGGCGGGGAACATCGCGGCCACCGCCTCGTACGCCTCGCCTGTGAGGTAGTCCGTGTCCACGGGGCCGGGGTTGACGGTGTTCACCGTGATCGCCCGCTCGGCGAGGGTGGTCGACAGGGAGCGGGTGATGGAGGCGAGGGCGCCCTTCTGGAGGGCGTAGGCGATCTCGCCGGGCATGCCGTTCGCGATGTCCTGGCCGGAGGTCATCATCACGACCCGGCCGCCCGACGAGTCCTTGCGATGCCGGGCGTACGCCTGCACGAGGAGCAGCACGGAGCGCGTGTCGACGGCCCAGTGGGCGTCGAGCATCGCCGCGTCGATCTCGTCGAGGGTGCCGTCGCTGCCGCTGAGGGCGTGGTTGGCGACGAGGATGTCGAGGCCGCCGCCGAGCGCGGTGGCGGCGGTGTCGACGAGTGCGGCGGGTGCGGCCGGGTCGGACAGGTCGCCGGGGCCCGCGACGACCCGGGCCTCAGGATCGGTGCGAGCCGCCCGTACGGAGGCCACGATCTGCTCGGGACGGTCGGCGCCCCAGGGTTGGGCGGCGTCGTGCGGCACATGGTGGTGCAGATAGACGCTCGCCCCGTACGCGGCCAGCCGCCGGGCCACCGCGTGCCCGATGCCGCCGCGTCTGCTGGCACCGGTGACCAGGGCGGTCCGCCCGCGCAGGGGCAGCGGGTCGCGGCGGAGGTCTTCGGGGGCGGGGTGCGGAAGTCGGGGCATGGACGACCATGATGGTCGGGCCGTCCGTGCGGCGCACGTGGTTATCCGTGCGCCAGGGGCCTGAGTTGTACGAGTCCGAGCCACGTCTCCGGGCCGGGCCGCACATGCGCCGCGCGCACCGCGTAGCGGCCGGGGTCCAGCGCGATCCACACATGGTCGGTGCGCAGGGAGTCGTTGCCGGGCCACGCGGCGTCGAACAGCAGCACCGGGCCGGGCACGTTCCAGGCCACCTCCGGTCCCCACACCGCGGTCTCGAGCGCCGCGGGCACCTCGGCGAGCAGCTGCTCCTCGGACTCCCCCGCGGACCACCGTACGAAGATGCCGTGCTCCGCCAGATAGGTGGTCGAGGCGGGCTCGTCGCCGAGGACCAGTGCCGCGCTGTCGCCGACGGGCAGCAGGCCAACGTACCCGTCCACCTCGCAGGCCCGGTCGTAGTCCGAGGCCAGCTCGTCGCCGTCGGCGCCCGCCCAGAACGGCAGGACGGTCTCCGGCACCGCTATCAGCGGCCCGCCGGCCGACTCCACCCACTCCACCAGGCCCGGCTCCGCGTATCGCACCATGGCGCGGAATCTACCGCGTGCATGTCATCCCGCGCCGATGGATCCCAATAACCGGAACACTGGATTCAGCCCTCGCGCCCCGAATTACCGCAGCCCCATCCGGAATGCCCGATTCAGCAGCATGACCCTATGACGCACCGCCCGGTTCAGGAGCGTGACCCTACGGCGTAACGCCAGGCTCAGCACCCGCAGTTCTCCGCGCCCACGGGCGCCGTCAGCGGATCGGCGTCCCGGCGCTCCCTGCCCTCCCAGGTCTCGAACTCGAAGCCCTCGCGCGCCCAGTACTCGAAGCCGCCGAGCATCTCCTTGACCTGGTAGCCGAGTTCGGCGAGGGCGAGCGCGGAGCGGGTGGCGCCGTTGCAGCCGGGCCCCCAGCAGTACGTCACGACCGGCACGTTCCTGTCGAGGAGCTGCTCGGCCTGCTCGGCGATGAGCGCGGTCGGCAGGTGGACCGCGCCGGGGATGTGGCCCTGGTCCCAGGCCTCGGTGGAGCGGGAGTCGAGGACGACGAAGCCGGGGTCGCCGTCGGCGGCGAGGGCGGCGGCCACGTCGGAGACGTCGGCGTGGAAGACGAGGCTCGCGCGGAAGTAGGCGGCGGCCTCGGCCGGGGCCGCGGGGGCGACGCGCAGGACGGGGTTCACGGTGAGGGTGTCAGAAGTCGTCATGGCGAGAAATCTACGGTCGATGATCATCAACAGGAAGGGTCATTCCACGGAGTGGTCCTTGATCAGCCGGTGATTCCCCTGCTATTCCTCGGACATGACCGCGTATTCCCCGGACGCCACCGACTGGCACATCCTCGAAGTCCTCCAGCGGGAGGGCCGGGCCAGTTTCGCCGAGCTCGCCCGTGCCGTGTCGATGTCCCCGAGTGCCGTAACCGAACGGGTGCGGCGACTGGAGGAGGCGGGCGTCATCAGGGGGTACGCGGCCGTCGTGGACCCCGAGCGACTGGGCCTGCCGATCCTGGCGTTCGTGCGGCTGCGGTACCCGAACGGCAACTACAAGCCGTTCCACGACCTCGTCGAGGTGACGCCGGAGATCCTGGAGGCGCACCACGTCACGGGTGACGACTGCTTTGTCATCAAAGTCACCGCCCGCTCCATGCAGCACCTGGAGGAGGTGTCCGGCAAGATCGGCTCGCTGGGCTCGGTGACCACGAGCGTCGTCTACTCCTCACCGCTCCCCCGCCGCCCGCTGGGCCGCTGACTCACCCGGCCCCGCGCTGCCGCAGCGCCGACCCCGCCCGGCCCTTCACGACCTCCAGCTGGGCGTGGACGCGCCGCCGCAGGTCGGCGACATGGCTGACGATGCCGACGCTGCGGTCGCGTTCGCGCAGCGAGTCCAGCACGTCGAGGACCTCGTCCAGGGTCTGCTCGTCGAGGCTGCCGAAGCCCTCGTCGATGAAGAGCGTGTCCAGGCGCACCCCGCCGGCCTCGTCGGTGACGACGTCCGCGAGGCCGAGGGCGAGGGCCAGCGAGGCGAAGAAGGTCTCCCCGCCGGACAGCGTGGCGGTGTCCCGCTCCCGGCCGGTCCACGCGTCCACGACATGCAGTCCGAGCCCACTGCGGCCCCGCCCGGCCCGGTCGTCGGAGTGGACCAGGGTGTAGCGGCCGGCGGACATCCGCAGCAGCCGTACGGTCGCGGCGGCGGCGACCTGTTCCAGCCGGGCCGCCAGGACATAGGACTCCAGGCGCATCTTGCGTTCGTTGTCCGCCGAGGTGCCCGCGGCGAGCGAGGAGAGACGGGCCACCCGGTCGTACTCCTCACGCAGCGGGGCGAGCCGGCGGACCGAGACGGTCGCGCGCGCGGAGAGCCGGTCGAGGTCGTGGCAGCGCCGGGCGGCGGCGTCGCGCGCGGAGGCCGCCTCGCGCACCCGCAGGTCCGCGCGGGCCGCCGTCTGCTCGGCGGCGGCGAGGTCGGCGGGCGGCTGCCGGTCGGCGGCCGCGGTCTCGGGCTCCGCGAGGACCGCACGCACGGCGGCCTCCTCCGACTGCCAGGCGTCGAGCCGCCGTTGGAGGTCGCGGTGGGCCGCGTCGTCGAGGAGGGCGGCGGCCGCGGCCTGCGGGGTCTCGAAGCCGGCCCGGAAGGCGGCGTCCGCGAGCCGGGCGTCGGCGTCCTTGAGCCGCTGGGCGGTGTCCTCGGCGGCACGGGCGGCGTCGGCCGCGTCGGTGAGCAGGGCCGCCTGCCGCTCCAGCTGTGAGGCCCGCGCGGCCACACTGTCGGCGGCACCCCGCGCCTGCGCCAACTCCGCTTCCAGCAGAGCTCGTTCCTGGTCCAGCCGGTCGCGGTGCCCCACCCGGGAGGCGGCCCGCACCGCCGCCTGCTGCCGGTCGGCGGTCCGCTGCTGGTGCTCGGCCTCGGCCCGCCGCAGCTCCTCGTGCGCGGGATGCAGCGCCGACGCCTCCTGCCGGGCCAGGGTGTGGAGCCGCTCCAACTCCTCCGCCGCTTCGGCCAGTCGCACGGTGGGAGTGTCACCTGCCTCCGCGGTGGCGGCGGCCAGCGCCTCGCGTACGACGCCCAGGCGCCGCTCCTGCTCGCTGTGCCGTTCCTCCGCCCGCTGGTAGGCGGCCAGCGCCTGCTCCTCGGCCTCCCGGTCGACGTGCCCGGCGTCCTTGCGGGCCGGGGCGGGGTGGTCGGTCGCACCGCAGACGGCACAGGGCCGGCCGTCGGCCAGCTGGGCGGCGAGTTCGGCGGCGATGCCGTTGAGGCGCTGCTCCTTGACGTCGAGCCAGTGTGCCTTGGCGGTGAGTGCCTGTTCCCGGGCGAGGCGGACCTGTTCGGCGACGGTGTCCGTGTCGCCGGCCAACTGGTCACGCATCCGTGCCGCGTTGAGCCGCTTCTGCGCGGGGTCGCGCTGGACGCCGAGCTGCTCGGCCCGGCTCGCGGCCTCCTGGGCGGAGTCGATGCGGGCTTGCAGACCGGCCCGGGCCGTCTCCCAGCCCGCGAGCCAGGCGTCCGCCTCCTGGAGGACGTCCTCGTCGGCCCGCTCCTGGCGGTCCAAGTCGGCGCGCTGCGCGGCGAGTTCGGCCAGCCGCCGCTCACCGCGGCGCGCCGACTCCAGCCCGCCCAGTTCCTCGGCGGCCCGGCGTGCGGCGGCCGCGAGCCCGGCTGCGCCGGCGTCCGCGAAGGTGTCGGGCAACAGGGCACGCGTCCGCACCTGTGCGGCGGCCGCCCTGCCGTGCTCGGCGTCGGCGGCCTCCCGCAGCTCCAGCGCGGGCGCCACGGCCTCGGCCTTACGGGCCCGCTCCATGCGGACCTGTGCCTGCCGGTAGCCCTCGGAGCGCTCCTCCATCAGCGCTGCCCGCTCCCGCGCCTGGGTGAACCGCTGCTGGAGCCGCGCCAGTTCACGTACGTCGGCCAGTGCGCGCTCGGCGCCGGCCTGGGCGGACTCGGCGCCGGAGAGACGGCTGTGGGCGATCGTGAGCTGTTCCCGGGCGGTACTGCGGGCGACGGCGGCCGCGGCCATCACGGCGTCGGCGAGACCCGGCTCGCCCGGGGCCACGTCCGGGAGGCGCATGGCGTCGCCGGCCGCCTGCTGCATACGGTGGGCGTCGGCGAGGAGTTCGGTGTCACCGTCGCGCACCTGGGCCTCGGTGGCGCGGCGGCGCTCGGCGAGGCGCTTCTCGACCTCGGCGAAGCGGTGGGTGTCGAAGAGCCGCCCCAGCAGCCGACCGCGCGCCTCGGCGTCGGCGCGCAGGAAGCGGGCGAAGTCGCCCTGGGGCAGGAGCACGACCTGGCAGAACTGCTCGCGGCTCATGCCGAGCAGCTGGGTGATCTCCTCGCCGATCTCCTGGTGCGAGCGGCTGAGGTCCTTCCAGGTGCCGGCCGCCGCGTCGTACTCGCGCAGCCAGCTCTGGGCCTTGTCGAGCGTGCTGCCCGAGCCGCGCTTCTTGGGGCGCTCCCAGGGCGGCTGGCGGGTGATCTCCAACCGGCGCTCGGCGACGGTCAGTTCGAGGCGAACCTCGGTACGGGTGGCGGCGGTGGCGTGGTCACTGCGCAGGGCCATGCCCTGGCCGGACTGGCGGGCGCCGGGCACGGAGCCGTAGAGGGCGTAGCAGACCGCGTCGAGGACGGAGGTCTTGCCCGCGCCGGTGGGTCCGTGCAGCAGGAAGAGCCCGGCGGCGGACAGCTCGTCGAAGTCGACGGTCTGGGAGGAGCCGAAGGGCCCGAAGGCGGTGACCTCGAGTCGGTGCAACCTCACCGCGCCACCTCCCGTACGGCCTCGTCCGCCCGCACCGCGTCGAACGCGTCCCGCAGCACGCCCTGTTCACGCTCGTCGGGCCCCGCGCCCCGCACATGGGCGACGAAGTCCTCGGCGATCTCCTGGTCGCTGCGGCCCGCGAGCCGCTGGGCGTAGGAGACGTCGGGGTCGTCCGGGGCCCGCTCCGGGTCGAAGGCGAGGCTGAGGGTGTGCGGGAAGCGCTCGGTGAGGCGGGCCATGGGGTCGGCGGGGCGGACCGCGTCGGTGAGGGTGGCCTCGACCCACGCCTCCTCGTGCCGCGCGAGCCGCGGATCGGCGAGCAGGTCCTCCAGCGTCCCGCGGATCCGGGCCAGCGCGCGCGGCACCGGGCAGTCGACGCGCTCAGCGGTCACCGCGCCCTCGGCGTCCAGGTCGATCAGCCACATGCTCTTGCGGTGGTCGGCCTCGGAGAAGGAGTACGGCAGCGGGGAGCCGGAGTAGCGGACCCGCTCGGTGATGGTCTGGCAGCCGTGCAGATGCCCGAGCGCCGCGTAGTCGACGCCGTCGAACACGCCTGCCGGCACCGCGGCCACTCCGCCGACCGTGATGTCCCGCTCGCTGTCGCTGGCCTCGCCGCCGGTGACGAAGGCGTGGGCGAGGACGACGGACCGCGTCCTGCTCGATCCACCCGCGCGCGCGGCGAGGTCGGCGCGGACGCGGTCCATGGCGGCGGCGAGCACGCTCTCGTGGCCGGCCTTCACCACCCCGAACTCGTCCTTCACCAGGGCGGGTTCGAGATAGGGCAGCCCGTAGAAGGCCACGTCGCCGTCGGCGTCCTGGAGCACCACGGGCGTCCCGCACGCCGCCGGCTCGGTCCGCAGATGGATGCCCGCGCGGTCGATGAGGCCGGCGCCGACGCCCAGGCGGCGGGCGGAGTCGTGGTTCCCGGAGATCATCACCGTCGGCACGCCGAGTTCGGCCAGCCGGTGCAGGGCGTCGTCGAACAGCTCGACCGCGGCGAGCGGCGGCACCGCCCGGTCGTACACGTCTCCCGACACGACCACGGCGTCCACGCCGCGCTCACGCACGGTCGCGACGAGGTGGCCGATGAAATCGGCCTGCGCCCCGAGCATGTTGACCCGGTGGAACGCCCGGCCGAGATGCCAGTCGGAAGTGTGCAGGATTCTCATCAAATCACCCTGACCTGCACATTTACCCCCGCGACGCCCCTAGAACCAGCACAGACCAGCACGACCACGCCGGTCGGCACCCACCACGCTAACGCCTGCCGACACCCGATTCCTCACCGACCTCACACCACGGAGTGGCGCCGACCAGCAGACGCCCCCTACGCAAGAGGCCCCGGACAACCCTCCGGAGCCTCTTGTCCCCGCCGGGCCTACCAGCTGAAGTCGATCTGGAGCTTGCTCCATGTGGCGGGGAAGTTGGTGGTCTTCCGCTTGTCCGGCGCGATCGACACGTACTTCCAGCCCGTGGAGTTCAGGTTGTAGCGCCAGGACTGGGTCTGAGAGCCGCAGTTCTCGACCGTGATGAAGTTCGGACGCCCGCCACCGGGGTCCAGCCTCGACGCGATGACCGAGGCACACGCCATTCCACCCGCCGCGGCCGGCGGAGCGGCAACTATCGCTCCCGTGGTCAGCACGAGCGACAGTGCTGCCGCACTCCCCCATTTACGCATCGATCCCCCTGAGACTCGGCTGCGGCGAAGGTCAACTCGCCTTGTTCGTAAGGTTGGTCGATGTTACAGACCACGACGACCGTGGTCGAAGTGGACGCTCGCCGCGGAGATCACGGACGCGGCAGCCGAGTTGCGCGCCCTGATCACTCACACCGCGCGGTACCCGGCGACGCGCTAATCCTGGCTTCAGGTTGGTCGGGAACAATGGGCGGCAAAAACGTCGACAGGAAGGGGGCGGGCCGGCGTGCGAATCATGATCGCGGATGATGAAGCGGCCATCCGTGAGTCGCTGGAGCGGGTGCTCCAGGTGGAGGGTTACGACACCAGCACCGTCACCAACGGTCTCGCCGTGCTCGACGGGGTCGGTGGGGCGGACGGTGACACGCTGGATCTGCTGATCCTCGACGTGATGATGCCCCGCCTCGGCGGGTTGGAGACCTGCCGGCGGTTGCGGGCGGCGGGTCGGGATCTGCCGGTGCTGATGCTGACCGCCCGTGACCAGGTCTCCGACCGGGTCACGGGGCTGGACGCGGGCGCCGACGACTACCTGCCCAAGCCGTTCGCCACCGAGGAGTTGCTGGCCCGCGTGCGGGCCCTGCTGCGCCGGCGCACGTCGACCGACGAGGAGTCGCAGATCCTGTCGTTCGCCGACGTCCGGCTCGATCCCGACAGGTTCGAGGCGTGGCGGGGCGAGCGGCCGCTGCGCCTGACCCGGACCGAGTTCTCCCTCCTGCAGGTCCTCATGCGCAACGCGACCCGGGTCCTGACCCGCGACGCGCTGTTCGAGGCGATCTGGGGCTTCGACATGAGCGCCACCGCCAACAACCTCCAGGTGTACGTGAGCTACCTGCGCCGCAAGATGGAGGCCGAGAGTGAACCGCGATTGATCTACACGCTGCGCGGCCTGGGATACACGTTGCGGGAGACTCCTCCGTGAGCGGGCGCGCCGGCCGGGAACCGCGCCGGCTGACCCGATGGTGGCGCCGGCGGTCCCTGCGGACCAGGCTGACGGTGATCGCGGCGACGGCCATCGCGGTCAGCGTGTTCGTGGCCTTCCAGGTGGCCAGCGAGCTGATGGACCGGGAGCTGCGGGACACCGCCGAGAATCAGCTGCGCGCCGACTCCCGCGTCCTTGCGACGGACGCGCGGCGCGCCGGTCCGGCGCAGGTCGAGCTACCGCCGTATCCCGGATCCGGTCGGCTGGTGCGGGTCGTCCTGCCCGACGGCTCGACCCGGACGCCGGCCGGCCAACCCGCGCTGCCCCCCGTCAGCGAGCAGGCCGAGCGCGTGGCGCGGGGCGCGTCGGCCGACCTGATGGAGTCGGACGACAGCGAGGAAGGTTACCTCGTCTACACGCTGCGGGCGGGCGACGGCGCGGTTCAGGTGGCCCGCCTCGCCGACGACAGCCCGATCAACCGGTTCGGGTTCGGCATGCTGCTGATCGGGCTGTTCTGCGTGGCCGGCGGCGCCCTGGTCGGGCGGACCGTGGCGCGGACCGGGCTGGCACCGATCGACCGGCTGACCGCCGCCGCGGTACGTGTCGCGGACACCCGGGATCTCGACGCCGACATCCCGGACGAGGGCGGTGGGGAGATCCGGCGGCTGATCCGGTCGATCAACGACATGCTCGCCGCGCTCCGGGACTCCCGGCGGGCCCAGCGGCTGCTCGCCGAGGACGCCGCCCACGAGCTCAAGACCCCGCTCACCAGCCTGCGCCTCAACGCCGAGCTGCTGATCCGGCTCGATCGGCGCGGCACCCTGGACAGCGCACTGCCGGCGGAGAGCCGGACCCGGCTGCTCAACGATGTCGGCGCCCAGGTGGCCGAGTTGAGCACCCTGGTCGCCGAGCTGACCGACCTGGCGCGCGGTGACGTCAGCGACGAGAACACCGAGCTGCTCGACCTCGCCGACGTGGTGGTGGCCGCCGCGACCCGGGCGCGTTCCCGTGTGCCCGACGTCGAGGTGGCGCTCGACGTGACCTCCGTGTGGGTGAGCGGGCGTCCCGCCGCGCTCCAGCGGGCGGTGCTCAACCTCGTCGACAACGCGGGCAAGTGGTCCCCCGCGGACCAGCCGGTCCAGGTCCGGCTCCGTGCCGAGGGCGCGTCGGCGGTGCTCGAGGTCGACGACGCCGGGCCGGGCATCGACGCCGCCGACGTACCGCGGGTGTTCGACCGGTTCTACCGTGCCGACAGCGCCCGGGCGTTGCCGGGCTCCGGTCTGGGGCTGTCGATCGTGCAGCGGGTCGTCGAGGCCCACGGCGGCCGGGCCGGCGTCGCCCGCTCCGCACGCGGTGGCGCGCTGCTTCGGGTCGAGCTTCCGGCCGCGGCCCCGCCCGCCCCGATCACACGGCTCACCGCCGGGGAGGACACCGCGGCCCGCTGACCCGCCTCGGGCGGCGCGGCACAGAACAAGGGATGGCCGCCCTCGGGCATGGCCCCGCACGGCTCACCGCCGGGCAGGACACCGCGACCCGCTGACCCGCCTCGGGCGGCGCGGCACAGGACAAGGGACCGGCCGCCCTCAGGCATGGCCCCGCACGGCTCACCGCCGGGGCAGGACACCGCGATGCGCCAACCCCGGCCCGGCCGCGCGGCACAGGACCAAGGCGGTCCACCGCCGGGCAGGACACCGCGATGCGCCAATCCCAGCCCGGCGCGTGGCGCAGGACCAAGGGGCGGCGGCCGTCGGGCCCACGAAAAGATCCGGGACGGGCGTTTGGCCCCGTCCCGGATCTCGTCCGTGCCGCCGCGCTCACCGTTGCAGCGCGGGCTCCTCCTCGGCGTCGGCGAGCGGCTGTTGGCTGTCCGGCAGCTCCGCCGCCGGCCGGGACAGCCGGCTCGGCCACCAGATCCGTCGGCCGATCAGCAGGGTGAGGGCGGGCACCAGGACCGACCGCACCAGCAGGGCGTCGAGCAGCACGCCGAAGGCGACCAGGAACCCGACCTCGACCAGCATCACCAGCGGAAGCGTGACGAGGACCGCGAACGTTGCCGCCAGGACCACGCCTGCCGAGGTGATGACGCCTCCGGTGGCGGAGAGTGCCTTGAGCATGCCCTCCCTGGTGCCGAGGCGCACGGTCTCCTCCCTGGCCCGGCTGGCCAGGAAGATGTTGTAGTCGACGCCGAGCGCCACCAGGAACAGGAACGCCAGCAGCGGCACCGAATTGTCGATGCCCTTGAACCCGAGGATCGTGTCGAAGACGAACACGCTGCCGCCGAAGGCCGCGGCGAACGAGACGATCACGGTGGCCATCAGGACCAGCGGGGCCAGGATCGCGCGCAGCAGCAGCCCGAGGACGATCAGGACGACGACGAGCACCAGCGGGATCACCAGCTTCTCGTCGCTCTTGGTGGTCACCTCGGTGTCGAGGTTCTCCGCACTCGGCCCGCCGACGATCGCCTCCGCCCCGCTCACCGCGTGCACGGCTGTGCGCACCCGCAGAATCGTGTCGTACTCCGCGACGGTGTCCGGCGCGTCCTTCGGGAACACGGAGATGTTGGCCCAGCCACCGCTGGTCTGCTCCGGGACGGCCTGGGCCACACCGCGAGTGTCCTTGACGATGTCGAGCACCCGCTCCTGGTGCGCCGGCCGCGTGAAAATCGTCATCGGCTGGCCGCCGAGCTCAGGGAAGTGCTGGCGGAGAACGGTGAAGCCGGTGACCGACTCCGGCGCGGACAGGAACTGGTCCTGCTCCCGCAGGTTGCCGGTATTGCCCGCCAGCCCGAGGGCGAGCACGCCGAGGACTCCGAGCGAGCCGAGCGTCGCCACCCACCGGCGGCGGCTGATGGCGGTGCCGAGCCGTCCCCACAACCCCGGCTTCTCCTCCACGGCCGTGCTGACCCGCGGGACGGCCGGCCAGAAGATCCGCCTGCCGAGCACCACGAGCACCGCCGGGAACAGCGTCAGCATGGCCACCAGCGCGCACACGATGCCGGCCGCGCCGATCGGGCCCAACCCGCTGGTGCTGTTCAGGTCGGCGACGAGCAGGCAGAGCAGGCCGGCGACCACGGTGGCCGCGGACGCGACGATGGCCGGCGCCGCGCCGCGCAGCGCGTGGACCATCGCGACCCGGACGTTCTCGTGGTGGTGCAGTGCCTCCCGGTAGCGCGCGATGAGCAACAGCGCGTAGTCCGTGCCGACGCCGAACACCAGGATCGTCAGCAGCGCCGAGTTCTGGTCGTTGACCACGATGCCGAAGCCCTTGACGAGCAGGTAGACGGTCGCCATCGAGGTCAGTGCGGCCGCGCCCACAGCCACCAGCGGGATGATCCACAGCACCGGGCTGCGGTAGGTGAGGATCAGCAGGAGCGTGACCACGGCGATGGTGGTGAGCAGGACCTGCACGTCGATGCCGTCGAAGACGGCGTCCATGTCGCCGTCGATCGCGCCCGGACCGGTCACGTCGAGTTCCAGGCCGGCGGGGCGGTCCTTCGCGGCGTCACGCAACGGGCCGACGATGTCCTCCGGTGCGCCGTAGGTCGTGCTCACCTCGAGGGTGAACGTCATCGCCCTGCCGTCGGCGGAGCGGCTCACCGGTGGGCCCTCGTCGTCCTCGTCGGCCTCCGCCGTCGCCGTCGCCTTCGGCGGGTACCGCTTGGCAAGGGTGTCGTAGTGGCGCTCGACCGTCGCGCGGTCGGCGTCGGTCATGTCGCCGTCGCGGTGGTACACGAAGACGAACTCGCTGGCGTCACCCTCGGGGAGACTGTCGTCCAGCACCGCGACCTTGGTGGACTCGGCACTGGCCGGCAGGGTGTCCACGGCGCTGTCGGTGGTGACCGAACTCAACTTTCCGCTCAGCGGCACCATGAACACGGCCAGCGCCAACCACAAGCCGATCACTAACCACGGCACCCACCGACCTGCCAACCGACCGGCCGGTGCTTCCCGGGACGGCACTGCGTCGACTGCCATCACTGGCCTCCTACATACGGGTTGCGTCGCTCATCTGATGCGTACGTTTTATTGAGCGAACCTGAGACGACCGTTAGAGGCCGTGCAGCAACCGGCGTCCGTTGTAGAGGGTGATGTTGATCATCGATGCCTTGTGTTCCGACGCCGGAGTGAGAGCAGCAGCGCTGCGGCTGCCCCCATTCCTGCCAGTAGGTAGCCGAGAATGTCGCCGGTGCTCGGGCCGCTGCCGGTGAGCTCGGCGACGACACCGCCGAGCACGTAGCCGACGAACGCGCCGAGCAGAGTCCGCACTGCTGTCGGGTAAAGGACCGGGTACTGCGCGTCCAAGGAGCTCAGCCACCCCTTGAAACGCTGTCCGACGTCTCGCGGCTGAACCCCGAGTCGGGCCGGTAGGCCGAAACGCACTGCGAGATGGATAGCTCCGGCGATCGGCGTGCACAGGAGCATGAGAAGCCAGAAACTGTCGTCCCCGATGCCGAAGAGCAGGGTGATGATGGAGGTCAGCAGGTATCCCCCGCCGACGGACGGCAGCAGCCGGAGCAGACCGTGTCCCAGTGCCCGCCCGAGTGCGGCCACCAGGGCGCCGGTCGAGGATTCCTGCCACCATGCGCGCAGCACCGCCAGATCTGCCGCCGATCCGCCCGCCGAGCTCGTGGGGTGTACTGCTTGTACTGACCAGGCAGGATCTGCCTGATCCGTCAGCTTGCCGGTTCGCGTCACCGCGTCCTCGCCGAGGCCGGCGACGTAGTCGCGGAAGCTCACATGCAGAAACCGGAACCCACCTCCTGTCCGGGTCAGCAAGGCTCTCTCCGACGCATCCGAGAGGAAAGTCCGCAGCTGCCAGGGCAGCACCCGGCGGGCTGCCAGTTCCCAACGCGTCGACCAGTAGGCCAGCCACGTCCTACCGGGGCCGCTGCCGACCAACAGCGCGAAAGCGACCAACAGGAGGGCACCGACCTGGGCCGCCGGACCATCCAGCCCCGCGGTCACCACCAGCACGGCCAGCGCAATGGCCGCGAACCCCAGGCACAACCGCGACGCCACCTTGGCCGAGGCGCGCAGTGCCTGTGAAGGAGCGGAGGGAACCGCCTCCTCGTCCGGCACCAGGCCACTGACGAGGGCGAAGGTGATGCACATGGAGAGCCCGCCCGGCACGGCTCCCATGAGGCCATACGTGAACCCGAACGCGACACCGCCTGCCCAGCCGCCCGCGATCGCTCCGAGTATCCCGGCGACGAGACCGACGTTGGTGCCGTCGAAGAACGGGTCCGGAAAATGAACGATCACGTGCCCCAGCGTTTCGAAGAGACCTGGTTCGTCGCGGTTCTCCAAAAGGCCCTCGTACGAGAAGGCATCGTTCCAAGGGGACTGGACACCGCCCGTCTCGATGCCCACCAGTGCTCCCGTCACCAATGCCGGCGCCCGGTGCAGCAGATCGATCGACTCCCAGTCCGATTTCAGGGCAAGGGTGATCGCGACCACTACGGCGCTGCCGAGCCCCCAGACCGCGTAGAGGACGAGAGGGGTGTCCGATACCGATCCCAGAGTCATGCTGGACACCAGACACACGCCGAGAGCGATGACGGCCCCGATCAGCGCGCCGCCGCTCGCCGCCGCCCAGTACCACCTCCATTTCGCCCAGGCCCGTTCCGGCACGACCTGGAAACCGCGGCCCAGCGCGAAGGCCAGGGTGCCCGCTGCCGCTGTGAGCACCGCGATGTCCGTGCCTCGATGCGCCAGCACGCCGGCGCCCGTGAACAGCGGCATACCCACCAGGGCGAACAGGGCCGGAGCGATCAGCATGGCGGCGAGGGTGCCCGCCCGGTGGCGTATCCCCGGCTGCCAGGGAGATCTGGCGGCATAGCCTGCGGCATTCCACTCGGGAGTGATCCAGTCAGGGAGGAACACGGCCTCGTTGCGGGTCTGCATCATCCGGGCCAGCGGCACCAGGTGCCGTACGGCGGCGAGGGTGGCTCGGGCGGATCCCGTCGACACTCTGGGGCGTAGGGCACGAGGACGTCGCAGCAGGTGTTCGAGATAGCGGCGGTAGAGCTGCCTGCGGCGCTCGTCGCTGCTGCCGTGCGGCAGCACGTGCGCGTTCTCGGGGTCTATGTCCCGCAGCGTCGCGGTGGCAACGCCGAGCATGAGCGGTGTGGTGAGCAGCTCGGCGAGTGTGTCGTCAGTGGCCACGGCCTGCGACAGGGTGCGGTAGTCCCCCGGAGCTTCCGCGAGCCGGTCAAGGATTGCCTGGCGGCTCAGCGGCTCGATACGGACGGCTGCGGTGACGGGAAGCGGCGGCCCGTCGCGGTACTCGGTCTCCCGTGAGGTGAGCACCATCCCGACCTGGGCATAGGACGGGTCGGCCAGGAAGGCCGCGAGCGCGGCACGGCACTGTTCTCGAGACCCTGCGGGAATCTCGTCGAGGCCGTCCGCCAGCAGGAACAGCGCGCCGCCGGCCAGCCATTTGGCCGCCTGCGGCTGAGGAACTCCGTACCGGCGGGCAATTTCCTGGGCTGCCCAGGCCGCGAACGGCTCCTTCGGATCTCGCCAATTCTGCAGCAGCAGAGGAACGGGGAGGGGCTCTCGCGGATCCTGCAGGGCATATCCGTGCAGCCGTTCCGCGATGCCCAGCAGGAGCGCGGTCTTGCCGGAACCGGGTTCTCCGACGATCAACATCCGCTTGCCGGAAGGCGGGACCAAACACTCGGCTACCACCTGATCCACGGTGAGGGGCGCCGCGGGCTGCGGAGCCCCGCTGTCCCAGCCGTCGTCCTGCTCCCAGGGGTCCGGTTCCAGATCCGGCACCCTGGAGCAGGCGACATCGAGCTGTACGGTCTCCTGAAACGACCGCTCCAGTGATCCCTTGATCCAATGGCGGTCCACCACGTCGAGCATCGACAGCCGCCACGGAGGAGGAACCGCGCTCGGCCCGAAGTCACCAGGCGGCGCCGAGGGACGTACCGGGACGACCGCGGTCATCGCCCCCGACAGTCCCAACTCCCGCGCGGCTGCCCGGAAGCCCTGATCGTCCCAGAGCGCCGTCACAGGTACGGCGTGCAGGCGGCGTCCCCCGTACGACGGCGATGACGCCAAGGCGCTCACGACGCCGATCAGCCGGTCGACGGCGAACAGGCCGGCCCCGGAGAAGCCGCCCCACGAGTCCGTGCCACCCTGTCCCGCGCCCCGTACATCGACCGCGATCCGGCCCTGCTTGTGCTGGGCGACCGGCACGATCACGCCCTCCAGCTGGTCCGCGTCGCGGGTGCCGCCGACGCGGGCCCGCTCCGGAAAGCCCACCGCGGTGCACGGCAACGGCCAGGGATCCTCGAGCCGGCCCCACGCGACCTCCGGGACCGACCGGGGCACCGCGTCGATACCGGCCACGACCAGGGCGGCGTCGAGTTCCTCGCTCTCCCACAGCACGTGCCCCCGGCTCCAGCCGCGTGGCACCGCGGCGCCGGCCGGTGTCAGCAGCCGCAGCCGTATCTCCCCGTCGGCCGCCGGCCCGGAAGCGACAGCATGCCGTGCGGTCAGGATCGCCCGAGGCCCCACCAGGTACCCGGAACCCGGGACTCCCGACCACAGCTCGACCACGCGTCCGGGATCCAGCCCGCGCATCAGTCAGGCGTCAATCGGGAAGCGGGGTGGGCGCGCCCGCGATCATCAACTCGTGCGGATCGCCGGCGCCGCCGGTGTCCACCGGTTCCAGTTCCAGGGCCACCCGGTGAGCCGCCGATCGTCCGGACGCCGCCGACGCGTCACCCGATACGACCCAGAATTTGATGGCACCCGCTGCTGCCGCTGTGCGCTGCACTTGGACCTCGAACTCCACCTGTACGGATCTCGCCCGGAACCGGACCCGTGAGCCGTCGCCCTCGCTCAGGGCTGTGAGCAGCTCCGCTCGCAACGCGGCCACTGCCTCCGCGAGTCCAATACCGTGCATGCCGTTCTGTGTCCCCCCGCTCATGAGTCCACTATTGCCCAAATCGCCTGTTTGGCACATGAGTTGGTCAAGATGAAACCTCGCCTACGCCAGACGGCCGACAGCCGCTCCGACTCCGGGACGATGTCGGGTGGGACAGGGCGGTCGACTCAGCGCCAGTCGTCGATCACGTAGGCGTCCGGGTGGCTGTAGCCGGGTTCGTTGGGCTTGTGCATGGTCACGCCTTGCAGCCAGGTACGGAACCCGCGGTCGACCATGCGCCGGTAGGCGTCCTGGCGGGCCAGGTTCATTCCGGCGTCCAGTTGCCCCAGGCCCTTCTCGGCGGCCAGCTGCTCGCACGCGTCCAGCAGTCGTTCGAACCGGTCCGCGGCGCCCGGGCCAGGGCGTACGGCGCCGAATTTGACGAAGCACACGTCCTCGCCGGCCTCCGATCCCGCTCCGCAGTGGCAGACAGCCAGACCGTCGAGACCGGAGTCGGCGCCCTCGATGAGGACGGTGTCGCCGAGCCCCTGCGCCTGTGCGGCCATGATCTCGCGCTCCAGGCTCAGGCCCTCGTGCACGGCTCCCGTCAGGACGCGGCAGCGGCTCAGCGCGTCGGGCCGCTCGGCGGCTGTCAGCTCGCCGTACAGCACGCGGCCGGGGACCGGGGCACTGGCGACGACCTGTTTCTTCATGATGGCTGTAAGGAATCGGGGCCAGAAACCGTACCGCCGGTAGAGCTCGAGGTGCTTGGGACTGTGCGCGAAGGTGAACAGGCCGAGGTGGCGGTTCTCCCAGGTGTCGAAGCAGGCCATGACCGGTTCCATGAGGTGCCTGCCGATGCCCTGGTCCCACAGATCCGGACGAACGGTCAGCGGGCCGAAGAACCCGACGCTGCCCCAGTCGGCGGCGAAGTTCGATCCGACGACCTCGCCCTCGACGGTCGCCGCGAAGGCCGCTTGTGGATCCGCCGCCCAGCGGGTGCGGACATAGTAGGCGGTCCCGAAGAACGTCTCCGGTTCAGGGAACCCGAGGAAGGTCCCGAAGGCGACCCTGAAGATCTCGTCGGCCCGGTCCAGGTCCGGCTCGACCAGCGGGCGGATCTGGACCGAGGCGGCGACACCCGTGCGCTTCGCTGCGGACATGATCGCTCTCCTTTCCGCCCCCCTTCCATCGCACCACGGACGTGCGCCACGGGCGAAGCGACAGTTCCGGCGGCACCCCAGGGATCGAGCGACCGCGTTCCCCGACGACCGGGCGGCCGACTTCTCGACCGGGTCAGGCCGGGCGCCCGGGCAAGGCCGGTGGATCAGCCGCGCGGACTCGGCGGCCTTGTAATCGGCCAGGGAGGCCGGGTCCGCTGGGCTCAGCCGGCGAGGCGGGGGCGGTCGGCCGGGGTGCGAGTCACGCCGAGGTGTTCGAGCAACAGCCCTTCCCGGGTGGACCAGGGGCAGATCTCGACGCTCTTGGCCCCGCAGGCTTCCATGAGGGCCTGCGCGACCAAGGCTCCGGCCAGGGACTGCTCGGCGCGGTGCCGGGAGATGCCCGGCAGCTTGGCACGACGGGACGGTGGCGCATCGGCCAACAGAGAGACTGCCGTGCGCAGTTGGGGCAACGTCAGGCGTCGCCCTGTGCGCCGTGTCCTGCTCCGGGCGGCGGCGAGCCGGGCGAGTTGTTCAAACGTCTTGGAGCAGGCCAGCACCCGCCCTCCCGGCTCGGCCCGCGGCAGGTCGGGGACGGCTTCCAGAGACTCACGGAGGTGCTGCAGGACCTTGGTGAGGCGGCGTGGGGACGGCGCGGTGCCGCCGGGAAGCCAGTCCCGGGTGATCCTCCGGGCGCCCAGCGGCAGCGAGTTGACGACGCGGGGCCGGTCTCCGGTGCCGGAGGCGATCTCCACGGTGCCGCCGCCGATGTCAAGGACCAGCAACTCCCCGTCCGTCGGGCCGGCCCACTGGCGAGCGGCCACGTAGGCCAGCCGCGCCTCCTCCTCGCCGGTCAGCACACGCAGGCGGGTGCCGGTGGTCCGGGCCACTCGCGCGATGACCTCGTCGCGGTTGGGCGCGTCCCGGATGACGGAGGTCGCGAACGCGAACACCTCCGGGCCGCGCAGACGCGGGTCCGCGGCGACGGCCTCGGCCACCGCCCGCTCGACACTCTTCATGCCGGCCTTCTCCAGCCGCCCGTCGTGGTCGAGGGTCTCGTGCAGACTCAGCCGCACCTTGCGGGAGAACACCGGCTCCAGCACCGTACCCGGACGCCGCCGCACCACCGTCAGCAGAGCACTGTGGCACCCGACATCGAGCACGCCTGCCTGCCGCATCCCATCGCCTCCCAAGGCCTCCGCGCTCCTCTCAGCCGGCACTTTTCCCCGTCCCCCACACCCGTCGACGACGGCACGCCGGGGATTCCGCGCCGGCATGTGAGCATATCGTCACCACGCGTACACCCTCCGCCCGGCAGAATCCCTTCGGCCAAGGCGATCATCGCGGCGCTCCGGAGATCCCGGGACTGCCGCAGGGCCCGGACCACGTGTCGCGGTCCGGGCCCTGCCTCATGCGATGCGTCAGCTCTGTGCGGGGTCTTCGCCCGTCTGCCCGGCACCCTCGGCTGCGCCTGTCTTCTCGCGCATCTTGCGCACCAGCTCCGCCTTCTGGTCGGCGGCACCCTGGCGGTCGAGGTTGCGGTGCGGGCCGTTGTTCTGCCGTTCGGCGCGGGACAGCTTCTTGCGCTGGCCGCCGCCCATGCCCACGGGGTTGTTGATGTTCTTGCTCACGGGTTCTCCCGAAATGATGTGAAGTGATCTACGGATTCATCGGTGGGGGACGGGCGCGGCGACGTCGAAGGACGTCAGCAGGGGCCCATCACGCTCTCACTCGTAAATCGGCGTCTGGAAGAACATGACCGTGACGTTACCCGGTGCCGTCGACCCCGCACACCAGGTTTTCCGCGGTCCCGGCTCGCGATGTCACGCCTTTCAGGCATCGCCGTAGGCCTCTCCGCCCAGTTCGAACCCGGCTGTCCCGGCGGTGACGTCCGCGAGCCAGGTCTCGAAGGCGGGTACGTCCGCGTCAGGCAGGCCGATCTCGATTGTGACCGCCTCGCCGTAGTGCACGTCGCGGACCTCGCGGCCGGTGGCGCGCAGGTCGTTCTGCACCTTGCCCGCGCGCTGGTGGTCCACCGTCACCGTGGCGAGGCGGAAACGGCGGCGGGTGCGGGTGCCGAGGACATCCAGAGCCTCGCCGACCGCGCCGCCGTACGCGCGGATGAGGCCGCCCGCGCCGAGCTTGACCCCGCCGTAGTAGCGGGTGACGACGGCGACGACGTAGCGCATGTCACGGCGCAGCAGCATCTGGAGCATGGGGACGCCGGCGGTGCCGCCGGGCTCGCCGTCGTCGCTCGCCTTCTGGATCGCGGCGTCGGCGCCGATGACGTAGGCGAAGCAGTTGTGGGTGGCGGCGGCGTGCTCCTTGCGGATGCCCGCGATGAAGTCCTGGGCCTCCTGTTCCGTGGCCGCGGGGGCGAGGGCGCACAGGAAGCGGGAGCGGTTGACCTCGGTCTCGTGCACGCCCGCGTGGGCGACTGTGCGGTACTCGTCCGGCATCCGGCCACCCTATGCGGAGCGTCCCGGGTCGCCCGCCCCCGAGGAGGGGGGCGAGGGGCACAGGTGGGCGGATGATCTGTGGACCACGCCGGTCGGTGCCGCCGCGGCCACCTCACTCCTTCCTGCCCCGTGCCACCGTCACCGATGTCAGCAGTGCCGTGCCGGAGGTGAGGGCCTCCCATGCCGTGCCGCGCCAGGCCAGTACGGCGACTGCCGCGGTCGGGAACTTCAGGCGGACCCGCTCCAGGGTGTCGTCGAGGCCGTCGCGCGCCAGGTGCAGGACGAGTTCCTCCAGGCCGGGGTTGTGGCCGACCAGCAGCAGCGTCTCGACCTCGGCGGGGACCTCGTGCACGACCTCCAGCAGTTCGGGGACGTCGGCGCCGTACAGGCGCGCGTCGTGGCGGACCGGTGGCGGGGTGCCCCACTGGGCGGAGGCGAGGTCCCAGGTCTGGCGGGCCCGTACGGCGGTGGAGCACAGCGCGAGGTCGGGCAGGAAGTCGGCCTCGGCGAGCACGCGTCCGGCGGCGGGCGCGTCCCGACGGCCGCGCGGGGCGAGCGGCCGCCGATGGTCGGGGACCCCCTCGGGCCAGGCGGACTTGGCGTGCCGCAGCACGACCAGACGGCGCAGCGGACCGGCTCCGGCGCGCGCGATCACGCGAGGGTTCCCAGGTCGCGGGTGAGCTCCAGGCCGAGGAGCCGGTCGGCGTAGGCGTACGTCTCGAAGCGGGCACCCTCGGGCAGGTCGGCGGTCTCGACCTGGCGCAGGACGCGGAGCACGCCGGGTACGTCCAGGTCGTCCTCCCATGCGCTGCGGAGTTCCTCGCGCACCTCGTCGGGGACCGGCTTGGACGGCTGCCGCGCCCATCCGGCGACGGCTCGGCGCCAGCGGGCGAGAGTGTCGTGGGCGTCGTCCAGCGCGGCGGCGTCGAGGCGCACGGGGAGGCCGTGGCGGCGGGCGAGCAGGGCCAGGCGGAGATCGCCCGGGTCGGCGCCGGCCAGGACTCCAGGTGTCGACGCTGCGTCCTCGAAGGCATCGGCCGGTTCGACGGGTGCGACCGCCACCCGTACGCCGTCCGGCGCCGCCCCTCCCTCGCTCACCACATGGACGACCCGTCCCTCCCCCGGTCCCGAGCCGGTGTCCCCGCCGTCCTCGAAGGGCCGGATGCCCAGGGCCGCGCCGGCCGCGCGGAGTTCCGCCCGGTCCCGTCCGGCGCCGAGCAGCGTCCAGACCTGGGTGCCGCCGATTTCCAGGGCGCGGACGAGGACGTCGGCGACGAGCAGGACGCGCAGGGCCGTGGCGTCGTACCCCGGCACATGCGCCTCGACGCGGGTCAGGCCTCGGCGGGCGGGGACGGGGTCGCCGGTTCGGGCGTCGATGATGCTCAGCACGAGGTGAGCGTAGGCGGGGTGGGAGCCGTGCGCAGGCAGGTGGCACGGATTCCGGTCACGGCGGCGGCTCCGCGGGGCATACGACTGCCCGAGCCGACCTCGTACAGGCGGGCCCGGCGCGACGCGCGCGGCGTATCCCGGCAGCGGCCACCTCCGCGCCGCCGACCGCCCTACCCGCTGCACCCCACAGCAGGCCGACCCGGCGTTCGCGCTGGTCAGTCGTCCGGGATGCCGCTGCCGCTCAGCGTGGGCACGGTCGCCTCCGGGTGGGCGAGCGAGCGGGCGCCGTACTGGAACGGGTCGAGCAGGTCGACGATCGTCCGGCCGACGGGCCGGTGGCCCCAGATGCTGATGCCCTGGTGGAGAGCTCCTTGTCGTTGGTGTGCCGGCCCACCGACAGGGCCATGTCGAAGCCGAGTTCGTGCACGCGGTCGTAGCTCTGCGCCAGGTCGTCCAGGGACGCGGCCTGGATGTTGAGGTGCTGGACGCGGGTGCGGATCGGGTCGATCGGCAGGCCCCGGACGGCGGCGACGGCGATGGAGTGGTGGCGCTCGTTGACGCGCAGGAAGTCGGCGTCACGCTCCAGGACGACGACCCTCAGGCCCATCGACCCCAGCAGGTTCGCCGCCGCGACACCCGTCGGCCCGTACCCGATCACCGCCACGTCGTACGCGCTGTCCCCAGCGCTGTCCCCGGCGCCGGCCTCGGCTCTGTCCTCGGCGCTGATTGCACTCACCAGGCCACCTGCTGTTCCCGGAGCTGGACGAGGCCTCCGTGCACACCCTGACCACCTACGCCGTGGCGGGCGCCGACGGTCTGTTCGTGCACCGGGAGATCCACGGCGACGCCGTCGACCTCGTCGCCATGTTCGAACTGCACGCCGAGCTCGTCTTCGACGCCGCCACGCGCATGGCGGCGAAGAACGGGGCATGACCCTGACCGCCGGGCAGGGCCGAGGCACGCTTCGGCGGCCTCGGCGCGGTCCCGGTGGGCTTCGTCCGATTCCGGTCACCGCCCCCCGCTCCGCCGGTAGCGGCCGCCGCCCCGTCACCCGGGGAATCCCCGCGCCGCGCGCGCTGTTGTCGCGCACACCATTCCTGGCAGGACCCACGAGGAGGCCGAGCGTGTACGGCGACCCAGCAACGATCCGCAAGATCCTCACCGAGCTCGGCGACACCTGGGCGATCGTGGGCCTGTCGTCGAACCAGCGGCGCGCGGCCTACGGCGTCGCGGACGTGCTCCAGCGCTACGGCAAGCGCGTCGTGCCCGTGCACCCCAAGGCGGAGACCGTCCACGGCGAGCAGGGGTACGCCTCCCTCGCGGACATCCCCTTCCCGGTGGACGTCGTGGACGTGTTCGTCAACAGCGACCTGGCCGGCCCGGTCGCCGACGAGGCGGTCGCCCGGGGCGCGAAGGCGGTCTGGTTCCAGCTGGGGGTCATCGATGAGGCGGCGTACGACCGTACCCGCGCGGCCGGTCTCGACATGGTCATGGACTTCTGCCCCGCCATCGAGATCCCCCGGCTCGGCTGACACAGCAACCTCACCCAGCCCCACGGCAGGCACGAGTCAGGTCCCCCGCCCCCTGTCGCATGCCGTCGGAGGGCGGCCCGGCCCTGAAGGAGCGGCCCCCCGCTGGCGCCCCGCCGGGTCCACGCGTCGAGCCCTTCCGGATCGACGCCTGCGCGGTGACCAACGCGCGGTACGCCGAGTTCGTCGCCGACACCGGACGCGCCGTGCTCACGGTCGCTAGCGGCCCCCGTCGCACGCGTTGATGTAGTACAGCTCGACCTCCACCCGGTCCGCCGACCCCCCGGACCAGAACGGCCGTGTCCCCACGTTCCCCCCGCAGAACGCCTCCGGGCGACGGGACTTGAGCGTGGCGTTCACGTCCTCGGCCAGGTCGGTCGCCGGGCCGAGCTGGGCCTGGGGTGCGACGCCGAAGGTGATGACCATGCCGATGCGGCGGCCGTCGCCGCTCTCGCGGATCTCCCTGTCCAGGGCCGCGACGACCTTCTTGCGGTCGGCCGCGTCGAGGCCTCCCTTGCCGGCGGCGCGGCCGGTCGCTCCCGAGGAGAGGGAGACGGCGAAGGTGTGCCGTTTCGGGTCGAGTCCCAAGGGGCCCTTGGCCGTTCCGGAGGGGGACGGCGACCCGGCCGAGGGTGAGGCGGACGGACGCGGTGACTTTCCGGCGCCCGACGCCTCGTCCGTGCCGTCGGACGCCACCATGCCGAGCGCCACGAGGAACAGCACCAGGAACAGGTCCGCGAAGAGCCACCCCGCGAGATGGCGCGGGGCGACGCCGGTACCCGTCGGGCGGCGCCTCATCCCTGGCCGCCCTCGCCGTACCAGTCGTCTCCGGGGCGGCGCGGCGGCGGGGTCGCGCCACCGCCGTTGGACTGCGGGGTCTCGGCCGGGGGCGGCGGGCCGACGTGGCCGTTGCCGCGTCCGCCCGTGCCGTGGCCGTTGTACGAGCCGTTCGGCGAACCGTCGGAGTTGGACATCGGCAGCGGGGCGAAGCCGCCCGGCCGGTCGTTCTGGAGCAGGGCGAGGACCCGCTCCAGGGCGTCCATGTAGGAGTACATCCGCTCGCTGTTGTCGCTCAGCAACTGCATGGCCACGCCGACCTTGCGGGTGGTCTCCGAGACCTCGTCGGCGACCGTGGCGTGCACCCGGTTGGCCTCCTGGGAGTTGCCCGCCGCCTTGCGCAGTTCGCCGAGCAGCCGGGTGAGGGACTCCCGGGTCGCCGCCTCGTCGGCGCGCAGGTCGTCGCGCATCGCGGCGAAGTCCCGCAACAGCTCGTGCGGGACGGTCAGGGAGCGGCCCATCGCCCCCAACTCGCCCGCCGACTCTGTCCACTTGTCGATCGCGGTGACGAACCTGCCCTCCGGACCGGGCTCGAAGATCCTCGCCATCCGGTCGGCGCTGTCCGACATGGTGCGGGAGAGTTCGGCGGTGCTGCGGGTGATGTCCCGTGCGATGCCGACGAGTTGGCCCGCGGGCACGGCCTGCGCCTCCAGGACCGCGTACTTGGCGAGCTCCATGGTGAGGACGGCCAGTTGGCCTGCGACCTGCCCGCGTAACCGCTCGCGGGAACCATCGCGTTCGGCGGCCCATTGCAGGCGCTGGAGCCACAGGGTCGCGAGGACCACACCGCCGATGAGGACGACGACGAGCAGGACCGCGGTGCCGCCGAGGCCCGAGGCCCACAGGGTGAGGAAGTTGGTGCCCTTCTCGGCGTCCTCGAAGTCCCGGAACGCGAACCACAGGGACAGCCAGGTCAGCACGATCGGCAGGAAGACCGCCACGTCCCGGAGCGTGGACACCACGGCTATCAGGCCGCGGTCGCGCGGCGGTTCGTCCGGCACCAGCGTGTCGGGCGGATAGGCGTGCAGCAGGTTCACGCCGGACAGGGCGCGGCCGCCCGCCCGGGCGTCGTCGGCGATCCAGGTCAGCACGGAGCGGCCGGCGCTGTCCTCGGGGCACCCCTCGGCCAGCTCCGCCAGCCGGTCGGCGGCCGTGCGCAGGGCGAGCGAGGGCTCGGGGGCGGGCGGCGCATGCCCGGGCTCGGACGGCGGGGACAGCGGCTCCGGGGTGGGTGGCGCGGGCTGGTGCCGGGTGGGTTTCCTGCTGGCCAAAACCTCTCCTCAGTACCAGGGGTCGCGGCGGGACGTGTCACGGCCGTGTCCGTCGTCCGGCCGGGCGGGCAGATGTTCGCGGAAGTACTGCTGGACGACGGCGGCGTGGACGGTGTCCTGCGCCTTGCCCCGGCGGCAGCAGTCCGTGAGCGCCTGAAGGAGGTAGGGCGAGGGGGTGCGCCCGGCGGCGTCCAGGACCTCCAGCACCTCGCGCTGGCCGGGCGACTCCCCCACCGTGCACAGCAGGACGAGCCGGTACAAATGGACCGCCCGCCAGGGGCTCTGGGGTGCCATCCGGTCCACGGCGTCGGCGAGGAACCCGGTGCGGCGCAGTACGTCGAAGGGGTCGCGGCGTTCCCTGGCCAGGTCGCGGCGCCGGGTGCAGTTCTCCAGCAGGGTGCGGGCCTGGTCCGGCGCGACCCGGCTGATGCGGTCGACCTCGCTCAGCAGGGCGGCCATCGCGAAGCGCTCCACCATCACCTTCATCATGTCGGCCAGCGCGGTCCGGGAGACACCGATCTCCTGGGCCGTGCGCAGCAGGGGAAGCACGTCGAAGCTGGTCCGGCGGTGCGCGGCGCGCTCCATCCGCTCGTGCAGCACCCGCAGCGCCACCCGGTCCTCGGGCGGCCGCACGGCGAGCTCGCGCACCAGGTCGGGGGCGCCGCCGGCCGCCGAGTCGAGGCAGCGGTGCAGGGCCCAGGTGTGGATCTCCGGCCGAAGGTGGCGGTAGGGGTCCAGTGCGAGGATGTCCGGCCGCCACCGGGACACCAGGCGGGCCAGCTGCCCGTCGGTCATCCGGTCCAGTTCCAGCTGGACGCGCGGAAGCGAGGTGGGGCTGCGCAGATAGGCGTCCTCCTTCTGCGACAGGTCGCCGTCCGGGGCGGCCTCCAGCAGGCTCGTGACGTCACTCATCAGCCCGGGGGCCACCTGGTGCCCGGCGGCCCAGTCGCGGATCTGCGCGGAGGTGGCCATCGGCTGCGGGGGCGCCAGCCGGGACAGCGCGTCCCCACCCCGGCGGCGCTGGAAGGCGACCAGTCGCGCGGCCTGGTCGCGCAGCGGGCCGCCGGGTCCCGCGGCGGCCTCGGCGTCGATACGGCGCCGGCCCGGTTGCAGGGTGCCGGCGCTGTCACGTCGTACGAAGACGAACCGGGGCAGGTCCTTGGCCCCGTCGTTCTCCTCGCGGGTCGCGAAGCTCCAGCTGCCGGCGACGACCCGGCCCAGCAGCCCGGCCAGGGCGTGGACGACGACCTCGCCGTCGACGGGCGAGCCGAGCACGGTCAGGGGCGCTCCGGGCTCCTCCATCAGCGCCTCGGCGAGCCGCAGGAGGAGTTCGTCGGGGAGGTCGGCGGCCGCCGTGTCGAGGGCGTCCAGGAGCCGCTTCTCCTCCAGGAGCAGTCGGCGCAGCAGGTCCAGCGGGACGCGCTGCGGGTTCTCCGCGGCGGCCTCCCGCGGTCCGTCGCCGTCGAGGAGGGCGTCCTGGCGGACCTGTGGGGGCAGCCAGTCGTCCCAGTCGCTGCGGCAGGCGGCAAGCGCGAGGTGGAGGTCGATGCCGGTGGCGGGGCCGGTCAGGACGTGGGTGAGGGTGGAGCCGGCGCGGCCGTGCGGGTCGCGCACCGGGAGTTTGCGCAGCACGGCGGCCTCGGGGCCGTAGCGCAGGTAGACGAAGCCGGGGGCGGTGTCTCCGGGGTGCTCCTGGGTGGCCCACACCATGTTCTCGATACGGCTGTTCCAGCGCAGCAGCGCCTCGCGGTCGAGGGAGGTGGTGACGGGGCCGACGTCGCCGCGGCCGGTCAGGGAGCGCTCGGACCAGCGGTAGACGGTGATGTCGGCGCGCGGGCCGCCGGGTGCGGGCGGGCTCATGTGCCGTGGCCTCCCGCGCGCAGCAGCGCGTCCGCGGCCGGTCCGGTCATGACGCCCTTCATCGCGAACAGCGCCAACAGCGGCCGCAGCACCCGGTGTTGACGAAAGAGTGTCTCGTCGAAGCGACGGGCCGCCGCCGGGTCGGTCTGGGCGCGGGGGCCGGTTCCGGTGGCGGAGGCGAGGTGCAGGGTGGAGCCCTGGCACTCGCCTGCGAGCTGGAGCCAGTCGCCGCCGCCGCGGGCGGCGAGGAAGGCGTACACGTCCTCGCTCTCCCGCTCGACGGTGCTCAGATCGCTCTCGGCGTCCGGCTTCTCGTGCAGCCAGTCGTCGATCTCGCGGTAGCCGCGGAAGCGCAGCAGATCGCTCTTGGTCACGACCAGCGCGCACGGCACCGACAGCAGGGGGACGGCCGGGTCGGCCTGCTGGCGCAGCCGCTGGCGGACGTGCTCGAACGCCGGGTCGCGGCCGGTCGTACCGCTCTGTGTGGTCAGGCCGGGGATGCGGGTGGGGTCGACGACGCACAGCAGGGCGCTGAGCCGGTTGAGGAAGTCGGCCTCCCGGCCGGGGCGTTCGAGGCGGCCGCCGGCCACGTCGAAGAAGATCACGCTGTGCGATCGGCCGGAGTGTTCGTCGGTGACGACGAGACCGGTGGCGTAGCGCAGGTCGGGGCGATCGGCGGTGGCCCGGAGTTCCTCGCGGCGGTCGACGAAGGGCGCGACGACCTCGTTGAGGTAGTGGTGGTAGCGCTGCGGGTCCAACGCCTCGACGCGCAGCCCGTAGTGCCGCATGACGGTGGTCTTGCGCGCCTGGTCGATGATCGCGGCGAGCAGATGGGACTTCCCGGTGGAGGAGGCGCCGACCAGCCCGATGCGCACCGGTTCGGTGCCGAACATCGGGTAGCGGTCGGGGAGTTCGTGGCGGGGTACGTCGTCGTTGCCCGGGCAGACGACATAGGTGCGGGCGAGCTGGGCGTCCCGTTCGGCGGCCGAGTGGGTGGGCAGGTCCGCCTCGGGCACCATGTCGCCGGACGCGTCGGGGACCACCCGCTCGGCGGTGTCCCAGTCCAGCGCCCGCAGGCACATCGGGCACTCGACGGCGCCGAGTCCGTGCAGCGGGCGGTCCGGCAGGATCCGCAGCCGCCGCGCCGCCCTGAGCCACCACGCGGGCGGTCCGGTGACGGTGGCGGACCGTCTGGAGCGCAGGCTCCCGGCGCCGGCCCGCTGCCGGGCGCGCAGGGCCCGGAACTCCTCGCGGCCGCGGCTCTCGCGCTCCCGCTCCCGGTCCGCGATCGGCCGCTCCAGCAGGCCCTGCGGGACGGCGCCGTCGGCGAGGCGGCGGGCCAGCTCGCGGGCGGGCGGGGACACGTCGGAGCCCAGCGGGAACGCCGAGCGGATCAGGTCCTGGAGCCAGTCCTCGTGGCCCTGTGCGGCCAGGCTGTGCAGGTAGGCGTGCGAGGCGCCGCGCGGCAGGTTCTCGCCGGTGGCCATCCAGAACGCGACCAGGGCGGCGCTGAGCACGTCCTGGTCGGCGGCGGCGAGCATGCCGGGCCGAAAACCTGGGGCGTCCCAGCGGGTCACCGGCCGGTCGGGCAGCGGCTCGGTGGCGTACACCGCGCCCTCCAGACCGGCGAGTTGGAGTCCCTCGGCCTCGTCCCACCACAGGTGCTCGGGGCTGATCCGGCCGTGCACGAGCCGCGCCCGGTGCAGGGCCGCGACGGCCTCGAAGAGGTCCTGTACGACGGTGCGCAGCCGGGGGCCGTGCAGCCGGTCCGGGGAGGCGAGGTCGGCCAGGCGTTCGCCGCGGCAGTCCAGCAGCAGCCGGTGCGGGCGCTCGGGGTCGTCGCAGGAGTGGGCGAGGACGTGGGCGAGTTGCCGGGGGACGTGCGGGCCGTGGAAGTCGACGACGCTGCCGAAGAGTTCGAAGTGGCGGCGCATCTGCCGCTCGGCCTCGGGGCCCATCGCCTCCTGCACCATGACCGGGTGCCGGCCGGGCATCCGGCGGTAGCGCCGCACCTGGTAGGGAGGCAGCTCGAACGCGGCGCGCTCCCCCGTCTCCGCCTCGAGGTCGAAGACCGCCTCTTCCCCGTCTCCGGATCCGGGCCGTCGCCCCCGGAATTCCACCACCCCAGCGTCCCCTCCCCGTTGACCACGCTGAAGACCAACTATCACAGAACGCTGCCCTGTCGGACCCTGCTTCAGACAGAGCATCTGAACGAGTGCGGTTGCCGTCCGTAAACCTCTGACGGCTGATCAACTTCGGTTGCTCGAAGGCGAGTCGGAGATCGCGCGTGGCCGGTACAGTCGAGGCACGACGAGGGAGGGGGCGCCCGTGGCGGCACTGACGGCGGGGCAGTTGCACCGCGACGGGGTGCTGCGGGAGGTCGCCACGCTGTACGCGGACCCGGTCGAGGCCCAGCAGCTCCTGTACCGGCTCGGTGCCGACGTGGCGCGGCTGCCGCACTTCGGCGGCTCGCAGGCTCCGCTCAGCACCTGGTTCGAGGTCTGCCGCAGGATCGAGCACGGGGCGTTCCGGTTCACCCTGGAGGATCTGCTGGCGGAGGCGGCCCGGGACTATCCGGGCAACGCGGTCCTGCACTCGGCGACGGCCGGGCCCGGCGCCACCGCCGACGCCCCGCCGGCCGAACTGACCGTGCTGTGCCTGCTCGCGGGACCCAAGGAGGCCTCGCGGCTCCAGCTGCGGCACGAGTACCGCACCATCGAGGAGGCCTCGCGCCGTGGGCGACAGCGCACCCTCGACATCCGGCTGTCGGCCGCGACCCGTCGGCAGGACGTGATCCCGGCGCTCACCGAACACAAGCCGGACGTACTGCACTTCGGTGGGCACGGCGCCCCGAGCGGCCATCTGCTGCTGGAGGAGGACGACGGCTCGGTCGCCCCGGTCGGCGCCGAGGCCCTCGCCGCGGTCCTCGACGCCGTGGGCGGAGTGAGCGTGGTGGTCCTCAACGCCTGCCACCTGGGCCGCTATCTGGATGTGATCGGCGCGCACGCGCGGGAGGTCATCGGCTCCCCCGAGCGGCTCGCGGACGAGGACGCACTGGCCTTCTGCCGGAACTACTACGCGGCGCTCGCCCTCGGCGAGTCCTGGCAGGGCGCCTTCGACCGGGGCCGGGCGGGCGCCGGTCTGGGCCCGCGCGGCCTACCGGACCTGCGGCGCGAGGTGCGAGCCCGGGAGGGCGACACGGTATGACGGACCCGCCGCGCCGCACCGTGAGCGTGCACGTCCCGCAGGGCGTCAACGTGGCCGAGCGGCGCCGCCGCAGCCAGGAACGGGAGCGCGCGGAGACCGGGACACAGACCGCCGGCGGACCGAGCCAGGCGGCGTACGACTTCCTGCTCGGGCAGGCGGGCGGGCGTCGCGACTCCGGAGCCGGCACCGACTGGGACGACGCGCCCGGTGAGGAGGTCACCGTGGTCACCTCCCAACTGCTGCGCAAGCTCGGCTCGGCGGGCACGACCTGCCCCGTCTGCCACCACTCCTTCCGGCTCGGCGAGCAGATCTCCATCGAACGGGCGCAGAAGCGGTCGGAGACCGATCCCGGGGTCGTCCTCAAGCACCGCAGCCGGCTCCTCGACTGCCTCAACCCCGAGTCCGCCGCCCGGTCCTCCGCGACGGCCGCGCTGTTCCACGCGGGGCTCGACGAGGCGAACCCGCCGCCACCGGAACTGTGCACCGTACGGCTGCACCGCGACCACCCGTTGCTGCGGCTCCACCCCGGCCCGGGCGACGGGGCGCCCACCCGCCACCGGTGCTGGGTGTGCGGTCACACCTTCCGGCCGGACGAGGTGGTCATCCACTGCACCTGCTCGCCGCACGCCCCGACCTGCGCCAGCGCCGTCCACCGCGACCCGGACCACGGGCTGGTCTGCTACGACGACTGGAAGGCCCAGCATCCGGGGGTGCCCTGTCTGATGCTCAACTCCCTGCGGGACAGCCGGTGACGGGGAACGCGGGGCGGCCGGCTGCTCGACATGCGGTGCCCCGGGGGATCGCCGACGCCGAACCGCCGTCCACCGAGGGCCGGTTCGCCCGGCACGCGCTGATCCCCGGCTGGGACCAGAAGCGGCTCGCCGGGGCGACGGTCGTGCTGGCGGGGGCCGGGGCGCTGGGCAACACGGTGGCCCAGACGCTCGCCCTGGCCGGCCTGGGCCGCCTGGTGGTGTGCGACCCGGACACGGTCGCCGTCAGCAATCTCAGCCGCTGTCCGCTGTTCCGCCCGGCGGACGTGGGCCGGCCCAAGGCGCGGGTGCTCACCGAGGCACTGTCCGAACTGGCCCCCGGCACGGTCGTGGAGGCACGCGAGGCGCCCCATGTCTCGGGAGCCGGGCTGGCCGAACTGCGCGAGGCCGACCTGGTGGTGAGCGCGCTGGACAGCCGGGCGGCCCGGATCGCGCTGGCCGGGCGGTGCGCCCTCGCCGGGACGGGCATGCTCGACGGCGGCACGCACGCGTGGGGCGGCGAGGTCTCCTGGTGGCCGCCCGGGGGCCGCTGCTGGGCGTGCGGGCTCCGGGCGGCCGAGCGGGCGGTGCAGGACGACCCCTGGTCGTGCGCGGCGCCCGATCCGGCCGCCGCGGTGGGCGCGTCGGCCCCGGTGTCCGCGCTGGTCGGCACCTGGCTGGCGAACTTCGCCGTACGACTGGTGCTCGGGCTGTCCGTGCCGGACGCGCCGCTGCGGATCGACGCCGCCGGTCTCGCCGTACCGCTGTCCGGGACCGCGCCGCGCGACCGGCCGGACCCGGACTGCCCGCTGCACGAGCGGCTTCCCGAGGGGGTCTCGGTGCTGCCGCTGGACCACGGGGCGACGGTGGCCGAGCTGTTGGACCACGTGGACATGCACGAAGAGCCGCTCGCCTGGGCAGGATTCAGCAGGCCGGTGCGGCGACGGGCAGCGGTGCGCGCCGTCGCCACCCGGCTGCGGTCCGCGCCCGCCTCGGCGCGGCTGAGCGCACTGGGGGTGGCGCCGCGCGAAGTGCTGCCCGTGGCCCGACGGGACGGATCGGGGCTGCGGTACGTCGAGTTGGGCGGGAGAGCCGGGGAACAGGACGGCATGCGGGATCAGTCGGCCGAGAGCTCGCTCCCACCAGGCGCGCGGCCGGGTGAGCCGGCCCGGGAACACGCTGCGACAACGGAGGGTGTCCGGTGAGGGACGAGCTGTACAACGAGCTGGAGCGGGTGATCAACCCCCGTGAGGGCGAGATCATCCTGCGGACCATGGGCTTCCCGGAGGCCCGGCTGCCGTCGGTGGACGCCACCTCCCGGGTCTACTGGTCCGAGGCACGCCGGCTGATCGACGCGGGTGTGCTCGTGGACGGCGAGGCCCTGCTGGCCCGCGCGGTGCACAACGAGTACCCGGGCAACGCCCTGTTCCGGGCCTCCGTCGAGGCGCTGGAGCCGGTCACCGAACCGCCGTCCCCGCGCAGACCCGAACCGCACGCCACGCCCTCCGGCCCGGTGCCCCACGCGGAGCCGGGCTCGGAGACCTACCCCACCCTGGTCTTCGTGTGCAGCACGCACCACGCGGCGTTCATCGAGGAGGTGCGCGCCCTCGATCCCCGCGCCGAGATGTTCTTCGTGAGCCAGGGCGAGGACGCCCAGGTCGGACAGATCGCGATGTCGCTGACCACCGAACTGGCGCCCGGTCAGATCGACGCACTGCGAGGGCAGTTGGTCGGAGCGGGCGCCCCCGCGGATCTGGAGCTCCTCCAGGAGGTCTACGACCACCGGCCGTATCTGCTGGAGGCGCTCCGGGTCAACGGCCCCGACCAGCAGCCGTACGACCTGGCGGGCGTACCGTCGATCACCCCGGTGCGGGACATCGCCGCCGCCGTACTGGCCCACTACGAGGGCCGGATGGGACGCCGTCCGCGCACCGTCGTGGACCACCAGCAGCCGGACGGCAGCTTCCGCCGCCTCGACCCCGCGCAGTCCCTGCACGACGCCGGGGTCCGGGAGGGCGACACCCTCAACGTCTATCCCGAAGCGACCGCCGGGAACGCCCAGTTACGGATGCAGGCGATCATCCGGGTCCGCGAGGAGATGCACCGCTACGCCGACCAGCACACGGACTTCGAGATCGTCGACACCGACGACCCGGAGTTCCCCACCGACTACGAGATCCGCTTCAAGGGACCCGGACTGCGCCTGCCGGACCAGCAGAGCGCGAACGCGCTGCCGCGCCCCGAGCAGCAGGACAAGCACAACGCCCTGATCCTGCTGGGCCCGGACTTCCCACTCGTCGCGCCGGCCGTCTTCTGGCTGAGCCCGATCTTCCACCCGAACATCAAGGGGCCCGATCCGCAGTACCCCCAGGCCGAAGGAGCGGTGTGCCTGGGTGTACTGGCGCACTCCTGGCGGCCCGCCCTGGACTTCGGCCAACTGTGCCAGATGCTCGTGGACATGGCTGGGTATCGTAACTACGAGATCACGGACAGTTTCAACCCGATTGCGGCGTATTGGGCCATGACCGAGGAGGGTGCGGCCATGATCGAGGCCATCGGGGGCAAGCCGCCGGTGGCGGCCCCGCCTCCCGACGAGGGCGCCCTGCGCGTCGGCGCGCTGCGGATACGGCCTACGGACGGGGTGGCCGATGGCCCTTGACGTCGAGCTCTTCCAGGGCGAGGACCGGCAGCTGGTCCGCACCGAACCGCTGATCGCGCTGCTCAAGCCGGTCTTCGAGGCGGAGACGGCACCGTTCAGCGGCCGCCCCCGCTTCGTCCTGAGGCTGCGCAACGACCCCGGGCCCGACACCTACCAGGGGGACCAGACTCAACTCACCAATCTCCGGGCCGACTTCGGGTACATCCATGTCGCGATCCACATGGAGGGACGCGTGGTCTACCAGAAGCCCTACTCCGTGAACGGTCTCGTCGGCCCCGTACTCGCCCGGCTGGCCCGGCAGATCGCGCCCGAGGAGCGCCGGTGGGCGTTCCGTATCGCGGGGCTGCCCTCGCCCGAGGACATGCCCGAGGGCGAGGAGTCGGCCCAGCGGCTGCCCCCCGTGGTGGTCGGTACGGACGACATCGACACCTCGCGCTCCACCCGGCTGGCGTTCGGCATCCGTCCGGCGGCCGAACCCCAGATCCCGCTGCTCGATCTGGCGGAGCACGGGGTGGAACTCACCGACACCGAGGCGCCGGTGACCGTGCTGCTCGGCGCCGGGGTGCGGCGTCGGCTGATGGAGATGGAGCTGTCGACCGAGATCGAGGAGGGCGGGTTCCTGGTCGGGCGGGCCTTCCGGCGGGCGGACACCCCGGAGCTGCACGCGGTGATCGTCGACGAGGTGCTGCCGGCCGAGCACTCCGGGGCCTCGCTGACGCACTTCACGTTCACCGGGGACTCGTTCGGCGCGATGAACCGGACCCTCGGCGACCGTCAGCTGGTCGGCTGGTACCACACGCACCTGTTCCAGACCGAACGCACCATCGGCCTCTCCCGCACCGACATCGACCTGCACCGGGACACCTTCCGGCGCCCCTGGCAGGTGGCCGCGCTCATCAACCTCACCTCGCGACGGCGGATCCTGACCTGCTACGCCTCCTCCGACGACTGGATGGCCCCCTGTCCGATCCGGAACCTCGATGACGACGCTGACAAGCACCGTAGTGCGCATCCTTCACTGGGCCATCACTGAACCGGCGCCCGGCGGCACCCACCCGCCGCCCCCGACCACCTCGGCACCGCCGTCCGCGACCTCGGACGATCCGGTCGTCCTGCTGGAGCGGCTGGCCCGGGTCACGGCGGCCCGGCTGCACCTGTCCGACCCGCCCCTCGGCGACCGCGGGCCGACGGGCCTGGAGCCGCTGATGGTCGCCGCCGCGCTGGCCCTGCGGGACGACCCGGCGACCGCCCGCCAGGCGGTGTTCGAGGTGAGCGGATCGGGCACCCTGCGTGATCTGATGTGCCGTCACGGTCTGGTCGGGCGTGCGCTGTCGGCGACGCCGGTCGACGCCGAGCTGCGGGCGGACCTGCTGCGTGCCTCCCCCGTCACCGCGCTCTTCGACCATCCCCCATCGGACGCCCGGGAGCGGTGCGGGCAGCTCCTCGACCGTTTCCTCGACCACCCCGAGGGCCGGCGCACGGCGGTCGCCGCCCTCGCCGCACCACCGGGCTCGCCCGAGACCGCCCGCCACCGCGCGGCGCTGCTGCGCCAGTTCCGCTTCACCCCGGGGGAGAGAACAGTCGTGTACGAGGTGTACGAGACGGCGCTGCTGCACCACGGCGCGCACTACCGCCGACTCACCAACGGCATAAGGGAGTTGGCGAGCGACAACCCGGCCCGGCTGCTCGCGGACGACGAGCGCGGACAGTGGGCGCGAGCCATGCTCGACTGGTGGGAACCCCTGGCCGTCGTCGCCCGGCGCCACCCCGGGGAGCTGCGCCGCCGCAGGATGCTCGAGGGGTACCGCGCGGGCGTCACACTGCACCACCTCTACGGCCGGGCGAGGGAGTTCGACGGACTGCGCGAGGTGCTGGACCGATGACCCGACCCCTGCGCCTGGCCACGGCGGACCACGGCGACCGGATGGACCTGCTCGGCGCCCCGGGCGACCGCCCGCTGCGGCAGGTGCTGGCCGGCTGCGCGGTGTGGCTCCTCGATCCGCTCGACGCGGAGCTGCTGGAGCGGCCCTGGTCGGAGTTCGGCCCCGACATCCGGTTGCGGGCCGAACTCCCGCCCGGTACCCCGCTGTTCGCGCCGCCGGGAGTGAGGTCGCTCGTCAAGGAGGAGTCGCCGCCACCGGCCACCGGCGTGGAGTCCAGCGCCCTCCCGGAGACGGCCACCGGAACTGCCACCGAAACGGCTATCGGGTCGGCCACCGGAGTCGAGGCCTCCGCCGCCCCCGGACCGGCCGCCCACCCGGAGAAGATCACCGACGCCGAGGCCGTCCGCCTCGCCTACTACCCGCAGATCGAGGCCATCGCCTCCCTGCTGCGCAGCGGACTGCCCGTCCTCGTCATCAGCGAGAAGCTCGTGGTCACCCACCTGTGGGAGGAGATGGTCACCCTCGCCGGATGCCGGGGCATCCGCCTCGACGACGACTCGGCCGAGGACGGAGGCGGAGGCGGCGGGAGCGGCGGCGGGGGCAGCGGAGGCGGCGGTGACGGAGGCGGAGGGCGTGGCCGTGGTGGCCGCCCGTCCGACGATCCGGTCGCGGACCTGTCCGCCGCGTCGATGAACACCCGCCAGCGGCGACTGGCCCGACTCCGCGCCCAGCTGGAGGAGTTGAAGGAGGGCGACGTCATCGTCCTCACCCACCTGGACCTGCTGGCCGGCAGCGCCGACCTCGGCCGGCACGCCGAGGCCCGCGAGCTGGTCGAGCTGCTGTACGCCTTCCCCGACCAGCTGGTCCTGGCCTTCGCGGACCCGACCCTGCCGCTGCCGGACGTACTGGCCGAGCGCTTCAGCGCCCGGGTGCCGATCAGCGGTCTGCCGCCGAAGATCAGCACCCCGGAGCACGAGGAGACCCTGCTGGGCGTCGCCCTGGTCACCCGGGAGGAGGCCGAGACCTTCACGGGGTTCCAGCCGCGCGAGTTCTACAAGCACGTCGCCGGCATGAACCCCGTACGACTGCGGCAGGCCATGCGGTACGCCCACGAGAGGCACCGTGAGCGCGAGGACCGGGCCACGCTCCAGGACCTGCGGGAGACGCTGCTGACGTTCAAGGCACAGCAGTCCTCCCACTTCGAGGTGCCCAATGTGACGCTGGACGACATCGGCGGCTACGAGGAGGTCAAGGACGAGATCCGGCGCACGCTCGCCATCATCAGCGGCGCGCAGAGCCTCCCCGACGACATGGAGGAGGTGCGCTCCGAACTCGTCCCGCGCGGCATCATCTTCTACGGCCCGCCCGGCACCGGTAAGACCCTGTTCGCCAAGGCCATCGCCAACGGCATGAACGCCACCATCCAGGTGGTGTCCGGGCCCGAGGTCACCGACATGTACGTCGGCGAGAGCGAGCGCAAGGTGCGGGAGATCTTCGCCTCCGCGCGGCGCAGCGCGCCCTCCGTCATCGTCTTCGACGAGATCGACGCGATCACGATGGAGCGCAGCAGCCGCCCGGACGGCGGCACCCGGGCCGGCAACAGCGTGGTCGCGCAGATCCTCACCGAGATGGACGGCTTCCGGCCCGAGGTGCCGATGCTGGTGATCGGCACGACCAACCGCATCGACATCATCGACAAGGCGCTGCTACGGCCCAGCCGGTTCCGCTCGATCGCCATCGCGCTGCCCGATGTGACGGCCCGTCGGGCGATCCTGCGCCACCACGCCGGCCGCTATCACATCTCCCTGGACGACGAGGTGCTGGAGCTGATCGCGGAGGCCACCGCGGGCCGCAACGGCGACGAACTGCGCTCCCTGATGCGGGACGCGTTCGTCGGCCGCCACATGCACGGCATGGAACCGGACGCGCGCCGCCTGGGCTGGCTGGTGGGCCAGCTCCAGCAAGGGCGCCTGGAAATGATCTCGGAGCGCCGATGACCACCGTGACGCTGCCGGAGCAGTTGTCCAGCGCCACTTCCACCCCCACACCCCCGGAGCGCCCATGACGACCGCGCCCGCCGCCACGTGGAGCGAGGAGGACCTTTCGGCCGTACGGCGGCTGAAGGCGCTCGGCCGGAGCGTGGAGCAGCACTTCGTGGGGCGGCGGCTCGCCCTGGATCTGCTCGAGGTCGCGGTGATCGCGCATGAGCACGTGCTGCTGCTCGGGCCGCCGGGCACCGGCAAGACGGACCTGGTCAGCCGGTTCGCGGCGGGTCTGGGCGGCCGCCCGTTCGTCCGGCTGCTGACCCGGTTCACCGAACCGGCGGAGCTGTTCGGGCCGTTGGACGTGCCGGCGTTCCAGAGCGGCGCCCAGTACCGGTTCCGCACCGAGGGCATGCTGCCCACGGCACAGGTCGCCTTCCTCGACGAGATCTTCCAGAGCGGCAGCCCGATCCTCAACACCCTGCTGACGGTGATGAACGAGCGGGTCTTCCACAACGGCCACGCCGTCGAGTCCGTCCCGCTCATCACCCTCGTCGGCGCCGCCAACAGCCTGCCCCAGGACCCGTCGCTGCTGGCCTTCGCCGACCGCTTCCTGCTGCGCCTGACGATCCCGCCCGTGGCCGCCGACCGTTTGGACGAGCTGCTGGCGAAGGGGTCCGCGCCCGCCCGGGGCACCCCCGGCGACGGCGAGGCACACAGCTGGGTCGAGCCGGCCGCGCTGGGCCGACTGGGCCGTCAACTGGCGCACGCCGATCTCGACGCGGTCACCCCGGAGTACGCCGAACTCGTCCGCGAACTCCTCGGCCAGGGCGTGACGTTGTCGGACCGCCGGATCATCCGCGGCCGGCGCCTGGTGGCGGCCGCCGCCCTGCGCGCCGAGCGGGTCCGGGCCGAACCCGCCGACCTGTGGCCGCTGGAGCACTTCTGGTCCGACCCGGCCCATGCCACGGTGGTCCGGGAGGCGGTACGGCGCCGCACCGGCCGACCGGACGAGGACCCCGACGAGCCCGCCCGCGCCGCCCGCCGTCTGGTCTCCGAGGCGCGGATCCTCAGGCGTCAGGTCGACGCCGCCGCGCCGCCCGCCGCGGTCGAACGCGTGCTGCGGCAACTCAACTCCCTGAGACTGGAGTTGAGGCGGGCGATTCCGGGCAATCAGGAGGGCGAGAGGGAGGTCGCGCGTATCATCGACGAGACTCTGAAGTTGCTGGACCAGGGCTGACGCACACCGAAGGGCGCGCTGCTGGCACGCCTCGCTGTGGAATGAGGGGGACGCCGGCTAGATGTGCAATCCGCGCAGGGTCCGTGTCGAGGCCACCCGGGATGTCGTCGAGGCGTGGGAGCTGGCGCTGGAACGCCGCGCCAGCGCGAGCGACTCCGTGGTCAGCGAGTTGGAGGTGCGCCATCCCTTCGGCGGCACGCTGGGCCGGGCCACCCGCCTGGTCTTCGAGCACACGCTCACCACGGCCGAGGGCTGGCACCAGGAACAGGGCGGTCATGTACTGACCCTGCCGGACGGTCGGGTCCGCTACGACCCCGGCACCGGTGAACTCGTCGTCACCGCCCGCCTGGAGGACTCCGTGACCGTCGAGGGTCACGCCTCCGAGACCCTGCGGGGCGCGGTGCGGGAACAGGCGACCGGCAGCGCCGAAGGGCGGTACTACGCCGACGGGTTCGCCGGGCGGACCCGCGAGGTCGCCGAGCGCGAGGCCCAGGTGGCGGCCGAGGCCGACGCGGTGCGCCGGGCGCAGGAGTTGGCCGGTCGGCTGCGGATGCAGGCGGACCAGGAGTCCGCGACGGCCGCCGCCGCGGCGGAGTCACGGCTCCAGCGCGCCGCCGACGACGACGCGCGGGCCCGGCTGGCCGAGGAGCGCGACCGGGTGCGCGCCGACCTGGACACCCGTAACCGCGAACGCATCACCGCGCTCGGCCGGGACGGACTGCGCGCGGTCAACGGCGTCCTGGCCACGGCCTATCAGCGAGCGCTGCTCGACTTCGCCCGGCAGCACGGCGCGACCGGGGTCCGGCACGAGGAGTCCGAGGACGACATCGAGATCGAGTTCGAGCTCGATCTCGGGATGGAGAACTGACCGATGCGGGTGCGGGTGCGGTTCCGGTTCAACACGGACACCGGAGAGGTCGAGCTGTTCCAGGTGGACGACATCGGCGCCGGCTCCGGTCCCGAGCACGAAGCCGAACACGACCGGATCAGCGCCGAACTGGGGCAGGTCCTTGCGCGCAGACCCGAGGTCGAGGAGGTCTCCCCGCTGGAGGAGCCGCCGCTGTGGCGGCACGACCCGCGACCGGCGGCCGGGCTCCGGTCCACGGACGAGGACGTCGAGGGTCCCGAGCCGGGTGAGCAGGAGCGCTCGTGAGCCGGCGCACCCGGCTGCTGCTCAAGGCCGCGCGCTGCTACTCCGAGGCCCAGGCCCACACCGAGGCCGCCCGCTGCTACGACCTCCTCGGCTGGCAGTGGTCGGCGGCCGACGCCTACCAGCGGGCGGGCGACCTGGAGCTCGCGGCCCGCACCTACCGTCAGGCCGGGCACCCGGAGCAGGCCGCCCGCTGCTACCGCCTGCTCGGCCGGCCCGAACTGGCCGCCCGCTGCTGGCAGGAGCGGGGCCGCCGACTGGAAGCCGCCTGGGAGCTCCTGCTCGCCGGCGACATCGCCAGGGCCAGACAGTTACTGGCCGCCGCCGGTGCCGTCGGCAAGGGCCCGCAGCAGTTGCGCCTCGAACTCGCCCGCGCCCTCACCGACCGCCTCGGCGGCGGCCCCGCCGGCCCCCTGCTCGACCTCTTCCCGCGCATCGAGGCCCGCCTGCCGACCCTGGCCGCCCGCTCGGAACGCCGGCTGATGCTGGACTGGGGCGTCGAGGCCGCGGACCGCGTCGAACGCTTCGACTGGGGCGCCCGTCTGTTCCGCGCGGCCTACGACGGCCAGGGCGGCGACGACGTACTGAACACCTGGCGCCACTGGGCCACCGACCGCCTCGGCTCGACGTCCTGGCTCCCCTCGGCCACCGCCGCAGACCCCGACACGTCCCCGGCGATGCCCGCGGCCACACACCCCCTCGCTCCCACGGCCCGACCATCATCGAGACCGCCCGCCGGTCCGGCCCCGGGCCGGGCGGAGGGTCGCTGACGGATGGACCGTCCCGAGAGTCCGTTGCGCCGGCTCCTCAACCGCATCAGCCCGGAGAGCGACGCCGCCGCCGAGAACGGCACCCCGCCGAGCCCGCTCGTCGCCCGCCCGGCGCCCCGCGGCGTACCCGCGCCGACGCCGCCGGCGCACCCGCCGAGTGGCCACCACGACCACGGCATCCGCTTCAGCGTGCGCCCGGCCAGCCCTCCGGACGCGGAGGTTCCGGAACCACCGCCGGTGCCGTACTCGCCGCACCCGGTGGTCGACTGGCGGCTCGCCGGGCGCTTCCCGGCCGGGCATCGAGCCCTCGGCGCGATCGAGGCGCTTCAGGGCGCGGGGGCCGTGGAGTGGAGCTGTCACGCGGAGCCCGGCGGTGGGGCGGTCTGGCTGCTCAGCACCATCGGTCCGGCCCTCGGCACCGAGCTGCTGACCCTGCACGGGGCCACCTCCCGGCCCGTGCTCGAGCACGGAGCGCTCGCGGGCGGCGCGGGCCGGCTGGACGACGTACTGGCCTGGCCCCGGCTCGACGTGGTGGACCTGGTCTCCCGGCTGCCGCTCGCCCCGCCCGGCACCACGGCCCACCGCACCCTCCAGGTGCTCACCGCACCGGAGTTGCTCCCCTCGGTCGTCCGCCAGGCGCTCGCGTTCGGCGTGGAGGTGTCCACGCTCGCCGTACGCGTGCGCTCCCTGGACGGGACGGACCCGGCTGAACGGGAGACGGTCCTGGTGGCGTTGGAGGATGCCGAGCCGGTCCCGCCGGCCCTGACGGTGGCTCTGTCGGCACTCCCCCGCACCGCGGTGTGCCGTCCGGTCGCGGCCTGCGAGCGGCTGCTGCTGGACGTACGACTGCACTCTCCCGTGTCCGACGCCCTGCTGTACTCCCCCGTGCCCGAAGGGGAGTTGTGGCTCGTCGGCGACCGCGCGGAGTGGCCCCCGCTGCGGCTGGTGCCGCTCGGCCCGCCCGCGCCGGTACCGGCGGAACTGGTGGGTGTCCCCGCCGAACCGCCGCCCGCCGCTCACCGACTGCCGGACAGCGCGCGGGAACCGTCGGTGCCGGTGCGGGTCGTGGCGGACGCGGACGCGGAGAGGGCCGTGGACGCGGTGCTGCTGCACGACGACGAACTCCCGCTGCTACGGCGCTATCTGCCGGGCCGTCCGCTGGGCGAGACCGGGTTCCTGCTGCCGGGGCCGGGTTGCCATCTGCTCCTGGAACCCGCGGGGCTGGCCCGGGACCTGCCCTTCGGGGTACCGCTGCGCCGGCTCGGCCCCGGTGCCCTGTTCCTGGAGTCCGGGCACGCCCTGACACCGCCGCTGCCGCCGTCGGCCCGCGCCCGCCTCTTCGCCCTGGACGGTGAGTCGGCGGTGGTCTGCCGACAGGGCGGTCGGCACCGCTTCCCGCTCGCCCCGATGGTGCCCCTGTGGACCCTGTGGGCCCCACCGGACCCGGTCGAGGTCTCCACCGGCCTGTCCAAGGCGGGCCGTGAACTCCTGGACGCCCTGGAGGTGTTGGCGGGCACGAGCCCGACGCCCCACCCCGCCGGACCGACCACCCCGCACGACCCCGGCGAGGCCCTGGAACGCGCGACCCGCCTCCGCACCCTGGGCGACCACGAGGGCGCGGCCGAGGCCTACCGGTCCGCGGGCGATCTGCTGGAGGCGGCGCGACTGTACGAGGCGGCGGCCCTGGACGTGGCGGAGGACCGGTGACGGCGCCCGCATCACAGGGCGCCCCGCGCGACACCGCGACCGCGATCACGTCGGCGACCGAACCTCCCGGCACCCCCGCGCCACCCGCCCCCCGACGTCTCCTTTCCCTCGCCGGCGACGGCCCCTGCACCGGGCTCTCCCGCGACGGCACCGCCTTCCTCCAGCTCGCGGAGCAGGCCCTGACCTGCCGTGACGACACCGGCCGGGTCCTGTGGTCGGCGCCCGGCGAGGGACTGCCCGAGGCGGTGGCGTGGGGGCCGGACGGCGGCGAGGTGTTCGTGCTCCGGGGCGGGCGAGTGGCTGTGTACGACGGGGACGGCGGGGCCCCCGCCGACGACGGGTTCGCGGTGCCCACCGGCGCCCACACGCTCGCCGTGTCGCCCGACGGGCTGTGGGTGGCCTGCGCCGGCGGCGGGGTGCTGGTCCACCACCGGGGCACCCTCGCCTCGGCCGCGCTGCCGACCGTGGACCCGGTGGTCGCGCTGGCCTGGGACCCGCAGGGCCGTCAGTTGTGCCTGGCCACCGCCACCGCCGTGCAGTTGTGGAGCGTCTCGCCGGTCCGGATGGACTTCGCGCCCAGTACCGGCCGCACCGCTGTCACCGCCCTCGCCTGGTCCCCCGACCGGGACGCGCTCGCCTTCGCGGACGCGACCGGCGTCCACCTGGTCGACCGGGCCACGGGCCGCCCGCTCGCGGATGCCGCGACGGACGGGGCGGTGGTCGGTCTGGGGTTCAGCCGCACGGGACGGTTCCTGGTGGCGGCCACGGATCAGGGGGCATTGCACATCCTCGACCGCGCCCTGGAACCCGTGGCTCTGCTGCCCGTGCGGGCTGCGTCACCCCGCGACCTGAGCGTGTCGCCCACCGGGCGGGTGCTGGTGGGACCGGAGCTGTGGGAGCTGCCGGACGCGGCCCCCTACCCCTCGGAGCGCCGGGTCGGGATACAACTGCGTGGCTGGGCCGCGGCGATGTGCCGGTCCGTCGGCCGCACGCTGCCGTCGCTGCGCGACCGCGCACCCCGGATCACCGGCCCGACGCTGCTGCACGATGGCGGGGACCGGCTGTGGGCCCCGGCCGTCGCCTGGTCGGCGCGGGACGGCCGCTGCCTGCTGGAGACGGAGCCGGGCACCCTCGCCGCCCTTGCCCCCGGCCGGCCCGGCACGGCCTGGACGGCCACGGCGGCCACCGGACCGGGCGGCGCCCACGACCTCGAACTCTCCGCCGGAGCACCCGAGTTACTCGTCTGCGCCTCCCGCGACGGACAGACGGGCCTCACCGTCCTCGCCCCGAACGGCACGGAGACCCCCGCCGTACTCCATGGCGGCCAGGCACCCGCGTGGTGCCCCGCTCCGAGTGAGGGCACGGCGACGCTCGCGGTCCCCGAGCCCGGACCCGCACCGACCCATCTGTACGTGCACACCCTGGACGCCCGGGGCGCCCCGGCACGGCCGCTCCGGAGTCTGCACCTCCCCCAGGGCACCGGCCGCCCCGGCTGGTCCCCCGACGGAACGCTGCTCGCGGCCGGCACCGCGGGCGCGGTGGTGCTGTGGCACATGCCGCGCCTGGAACGGGCCCGTCGACTCCCCCTGCCCTCCGGCGCGTTCGGGGCACGGGTCGCCTGGTCGCCGGACGGCAGCCGGCTGGCCGTGTCCCCGCCCGCCGGGCAGGGGCCGTTGGTGGTGTGGTCGACGCTCACCTGGCGGGTGCAGCGGGAGTTCGGCACGCCCGGCGGCCGCGGCTGGGCACCGGCGCTTGCCTGGTCGCCGGACGGCTCCCTGCTCGCCGCACCGGGCCCCGGTGAGGCGACCACGGTGGTCGAGGTGTGGGACGTGGGCCGGGGCACGGTGGCGATGGCCCTGGAGCCCGACGGTCCCCCGCCGGGGCCGTTGTGGTCCGTGCGCTGGTCCCCCGACGGACGCCGGCTGGCGACGACGTACAGCGGCGGCCGTACCGTCCTGTGGGAGGTGCTGACCTCCGAGGAGACCACGGAGCCCGGCCCGCCGCTGCCCGAATCACCCGAGTATCTGGCCGAGTTGGGGACCATGGCCGCCGCGGTCGAGGCGGCCGTGCCGCTGGACGCCCTCGTGGACGTCTCGGCGCTGCTGCGACCGGCGACGCCTCCGGGCCGGCGGCTCGTGCACCAGAGCCCGGCCGCCCGCGCGCTGCGGGACCTCGACTGGCCGCGCGCCGCGCACCCGGCGCTGAGCGCGGTGGTGGCCTCGCGCCTGCCCCCGGACCCCCGCTACGCCCCGCCGCCGGGCGTCCCGCTCCAGGAGCTGCGGACGACGCTGGAGTGGGGGCTGCGCGGCAGCGGCGAGCAGCCGGAGCGGCCCTCGGTGACGGCGGCCGGGCTGGCCGCGGCCCTGGACCGGGTGCACCACGAACTCCTGCCGCTGCTCGCCCTGTTGGGCCCCGACGCGGTGTGCCAGGACCCGGCACTGCCGCTGCGGCTCGCGAACGGGCCGTGGGCCTCGGCCGCGGAGGCCGCGGCCCGGCTCCCGGGTCTGCCGTCCCGGCTGCCCGTCCCGCTCGGCGACGACGTCCCCGGCCCGACCACCGCAGGAGCCCCGGCCCAGTGGGCCCGGCACGGCCCGCCGGACCGTCTCGTCCCGAGCCATATGGCGCTCCCGGCACCGCTGTTGAACGCCCTGTGGGCACAGGACGCCCTGCTGTACCGGACACGGCGGGGCCGGCTGCCGTGGACCGAGCGGGACGCCGTCCTCGTCCTCGACACGGGGGCCCCGGCACAGGGCCAGGTGGGCAGCTGTCTGCGGCTGTGCGCACACCTGCTGGCGGCGGCGCTGCTGGCTGCCGAGCGGGCGGTGGCCCTGGTACGTCTCGACGGGCTGGCCGCGCCCGCCCGGCTGACGTCGGTGGGGGATCTGCGGCACCTGTGGACGCCGGTCCCGCCCGAGCCCGCGGCACCGGGGCGGGCGGCGGCCCTGGCCCGGGAGGCGGCGCGCGACCTGGCCGCGGTGGACACGGGCGAGCCCCGCACCCTGCTCCTGACCCATGCCCACGAGCCGCCGCTGCCCGTGCCGGGCGCGCTGGCCCTGCGGGTCCACTATCCGCGGCACCCGGTGCCGCCCGACGGGCCGGACGCGTGGGTGCTGGCGCCGGAACCGGACGGGGAGGAGCTGTGGCGGGTGCTCACGCAGATCCTGGGGCGGCTCTAGGTACGGGCATCCGGCTTCGGAGCCGGGCGATGCCCCGGGTCACCCGCAGAGCATCTGCTCCACCTCGTCCGGTCCCATCTTCTCCAGCAGCGCTTCCAGCATGTCGGGCCGGAAGGCGTCGCCCAGCACCTCGACGCCCTGCTCGTCCCAGGTGATCCGTAGCCGTACGAGCCGTCCGTCGGGATGGTCGTCGTACTCGGACGCGTCGATCAGGTCCGGCAGATCCTCCACGAAGCGGTACTCGGTGCTCATCCTCGGCTCCCCTCCAGTCGGTCCGCGTTCCACACACCGGCGATCCGCTCCCCGCATCCCGGGCAGCCGCCGTCCCGCACCCGGCTCTCCGCCTCGCCCCACACCCCGCGCGTGATCACCTCTGCGCCGCATCCCGGGCACCGGGTGGCGCGCCCTTCCGCGCCGAGCGCCCGCTCGACGTACACGTACCGCAGTCCCGCCTCCCGCCCGATCCGCACCGCTCGCCCCAACCGCTCGGGTGAGGTGGGGAGTTGGCGGCTCATCCGGTAGGTGGGGGTGAAGCGCAGCAGATGCCAGGGGATGTCGGGGCCGAGTCCGGCGACGAACTCGGCGATCCGTGCGAGCTGTTCGTCCTCGGCACTGGCCCCGGGGATGAGCGGGGTGCTGACCTCGACCCACACCCCCGCGGCCGTGAGCGACCGCAGGGTCTCCAGGACCGGGGCGAGCGGCGCTCCCGTGAGCCTGCGGTGCTCCTCCTCGCCGGCCGCCTTGAGGTCGATGTTCACGGCGGAGAGGACGGGTGCGACGCGGTCCACGGCTTCGGGGGTGAGGAAGCCGTTGCTCTTCCAGACCACCGGGACGGCCAACTCACGTGCGTGTGCACCGAGTTCGATTGTCAGCTCGGCGGCGAGGGAGGGTTCGGAGTACGACAGGGCGATGCCGGCGCCCCGCTCGGCCGCGGAGCGCACCAGGGCCTCGGGGTCGGTGTCGCGGGGGGCGACGCGGCTGTCCGGGTCCCTGCCGTACTGCGAGACACGGTGGTTGACGCAGTAGTCGCAGCGGAACGAGCAGCCCGGTGGGGCCAGCGTCAGCAGTGGCAGGCCGGGCCGGAAGTGGTAGAAGGGCTTGCGCTCGACCGACGACCAGTGCTCGACGGTGGTGCCCCGGGTCGCGGTGAGGACCCGATCGCCTTCCCTCCGGCGCACTTTGCAGGCGCCGGTGTCACCGTCGCGCAGCCGGCAGCGGAACGGGCAGAGGGTGCACTGGAGGCCGCCGTCGACGGGGCGGTAGAAGTCGGCCGGTACCCAGGTGACGACGCCCCCGTCCACCCCATCACCCCGTTCGCGCGCATCGCACGGTCACCCGGATTTCCACGGTACTCCGTTCCCGGGTGCGACAGGGCGCGGACATAATGCTCGGATGACTTTCGCCTCCCCCCACAACGGCGCGTCGGACGTACGGCACAGTCCCGTCGTCATCATCGGCGCCGGGCCCGCCGGACTCACCGTCGGGAACATCCTGCGGGCCGCCTCCGTCGACTGCGTCGTCCTGGAGATCGAGACCCGCGAGTTCATCGAACAGCGGCCACGCGCCGGGGTGTTGGAGGAGTGGGCCGTCCGCGGCCTGGAGGAGCGCGGCCTCGCGGGGAACCTGCTGGAGCGGGCGCAGCGGCACACCGAGTGCGAGTTCCGGTTCGGCGGGCAGCGCTACCGGTTCGAGTACGGCGAGTTGACGGGCCATCACCACTGGATCTACCCACAGCAGTTGCTGGTGACCGACCTGGTGCGCGAGTACGCTGACGTGCGCGGCGGCGACATACGGTTCGGCGTGCGCGACGTCGAGCTGCACGATCTGGACACGGACCGACCGTCGGTGTCGTACACGGACCCGGAGACGGGTGAACGCGTGCTGATCCGCTGCGAGTTCGTGGCGGGCTGCGACGGCGGCCGCGGTGTCACCCGCAGCGTGCTGACGCCGGACCGGGCGCACATCTCGCGCTACGACTACGGGATCGGCTGGCTGGCCCTGCTCGCCGAGGCGCCGCCCTCCAACGACTGCGTGGTCTTCGGCATCCACCCGAACGGTTTCGCCGGGCACATGGCCCGCAGCCCCGAGGTGACCCGCTACTACCTGGAGTGCCCGCCGGGCGACGACCCGGAGAACTGGTCGCACGAGCGGGTGTGGGCGGAGCTGCGGGAACGGCTGGGCGCGGCGGGCGCACCGCCGCTCGCCGAGGGCCGGCTGATCGAGAAGCGCGTCCTCGACATGCACAGCTATGTCGTCGAGCCGATGGTCTTCGGCCGTCTCTTCCTCGCGGGCGACGCCGCCCATCTGACGGCGCCCATCGCGGCGAAGGGCATGAACCTCGCCCTGCACGACGCGTTCCTGCTCGCCGACGCGTTCCTCGCCCATCTCGGCAAGGGCGACTCGTCCGGCCTGAGCGGCTACTCGGCCGCGTGTCTGGGCCGGGTCTGGGACTACCAGGAGTTCTCCCAGTGGCTCTCCGGCATCTACCACGGCGCGTCGTCCGGCGACCCCTACCGCGCGGGCACCACCCTGGCCCGGCTGCGCCGTCTCTTCGGCTCCCCGGCCGCGGCGTCGACCTTCGCCGAGCAGTATCTGGGCAAGGGCGCGAACTACTGACGGCCTCAGTCGTACACGGGCTCAGTCGTGCACGGGCCGGTCGCTGAGCCGGTGGTCGGCCACGTTGAGCGCCTCGTCCACCAGGCGGCGCAGATGGCCGTCCCGCAGCGCGTAGACGACCCGCCGCCCCTCCTTCCGTGTGGTGACCAGTCCCGCCAGCCGCAGCCTCGCCAGATGCTGGCTGACCGCTGGCCGGGCCGCCCCGCACGACTCCGTGAGGGTCGTGACGTCGGCCTCCCCGGCTGTGAGGGCGTGCAGGAGGGTCAGCCGGGTGCGGTCGCCGAGCAGGGCCAGGAGTTCGGCGGCGAGGGCGAGCTGTTCCTCGCCCGGGGTGCGCGGGTGCGCATCCTGCGCAGGTGATAGGTGCATGCGTGCGCTCATACGCACATAATGGCCTCGTGGACTCCCCACGTCCACCACCGCCCACCGGAAGGGGCCCGACGTGAGCGACCGGCACCACCACGAGCACCACGAGCACCACAGCCATGAGGGGCACCACGGCCATGAGGGCCACGAGGGCCATCACGAGCACGGTCGGCGTGCGGGCCTGCGCCACCGCCTCGGCCACCTCCTGACGCCCCACTCCCACGAGAGCGCCGACAAGCTCGACTCCGCCCTGGAGTCCTCGGCCCGCGGGATGCGCGCCCTGTGGGTCTCGCTCGCGGTGCTCGGCGTGACGGCGCTCGCACAGGCGGTCGTGGTGGCGGTCTCCGGGTCGGTGGCGTTGCTCGGGGACACCGTGCACAACACCGCGGACGCGCTGACCGCCGTACCGCTGGGCATCGCGTTCGTGCTCGGCCGGCGTGCGGCGACGCGGCGCTTCACCTACGGGTACGGGCGGGCCGAGGATCTCGCGGGCATCGCGATCGTGCTGACGATCGCCGCGTCGGCGGCCTTCGCCGGATGGACCGCGATCGAGCGGCTCCTCGACCCGCGGCCCGTCCAGTACGTCCCGGCGGTCGCGGTCGCCGCGCTCGTCGGCTTCGCGGGCAACGAGTGGGTGGCGCGGTACCGGATCCGGGTCGGCCGGGACATCGGCTCGGCCGCGCTGGTCGCCGACGGACTGCACGCCCGTACCGACGGATTCACGTCACTGGCCGTGCTGATCGGCGCCGGTGGTTCCGCCCTGGGCTGGCAACTCGCGGACCCCGTCGTCGGGTTGGCGATCACAGCGGCCATCGTTCTCGTGCTGCGGGACGCGGCTCGCGAGGTGTTCCGGCGGGTGATGGACGCCGTGGACCCCGCTCTCGTCGACCGCGCCGAGCACGCCCTGCGGGAGGTCGAAGGGGTGCGCGGGGTGGGCGAGTTGCGGCTGCGCTGGATCGGGCACCGGCTGCGCGCCGAGGTCGCGGTGGTCGTGGACGGCGACGCGACGGTACGCCAGGCCCACGCCATCTCCGTGGACGCGGAACACGCCCTGCTGCACGCCGTACCGCGGCTCACCGCCGCCCTGGTGCACACCGACCCCGCGCCGCTGCCCGGCGAGGACGACCCGCACCTCACCCTCGCCCATCACACGGCGGCCTGAGTCCGGCCGCTCAGGCCACGCCCAGCCCGTCCAGCACCACCGCGCCCGGCAGTTCCGCGAACGCCTTCCCCGGCACCAGCAGCTTGCCCTGCCGCCGCCCGCTGCCGACCAGGACGTACGACAGGTCGACGACGGCCGAGTCCACCAACACGGGCCAGTCGGCGGGGAGCCCGACGGGGGTGATGCCGCCGTACTCCATGCCGCTCTCACCCGTGGCCGTGTCCATCGAAGCGAACGAGGCCTTGCGGGCGCCGAGTTGACGGCGCACGACACCGTTGACGTCGACGCGGGTGGTGGACAGCACGACACACGCGGCCAGTTGGGTCTCGCCGCCGCGCTTGCCCGCGACGACGACACAGTTCGCGGACTGCTCCAGCAGTTCCTCGCCGTAGTGCTGCACGAAGACGGCGGTGTCGGCCCACTGCGGGTCGGTCTCGACGTAGATGATCTGTTCGGCGGGGACGCTGCCGCTCCAGCGGCGTACGGCGTCCGCGACCGGGGCGGTCAGTTCGTCGAGGCAGTCGGGGGCGGGCCGGGCGTTGTCGAAGTGTCCGATGGGTGCGTCCATGGCCGCACGCTAACAGCCGTGCGGCCACGGCCGGCCCGGGGTCTCAGGGCACGGGCGGGACCGAGACGGCCAGCACCATCTCCATGGGGATCTCGCCCTGATTGGCGTATGTGTGCGCGGCGCCCGCCTCGAAGGTGACGCTCGAACCGGCCGGGACCCGGTGTTCGACACTCTCGACGGTGAGGGTCAGTTCGCCGGCCGTGACGTGGGCGATCTCGACCGTGCCGACCGGGTGCGGATCGGAGCTGCTGCTCTCGCCCGGCATCAGCCGCCAGTCCCACATCTCCAGCGGGCCCGGCGCCTCGGCACCGGCGAGGAGCCGGCTGTAGCTGCCCGCGTCGGTGTGCCACAGCCGCACCACCTGTTCGGGCGGGACGACCCGCACCCGCGGGCCCTGTTCGTAGTCGAGCAGGGTGGTGATGCTGACCCCGAGGGCGTCACCGATCTTCACGACCGTGCCGAGGCTCGGATTGGTGCGGGACTGCTCGATCTGGATCAGCATGCCGCGGCTGACCCCGGCACGGGTGGCGAGTGTGTCCAGGGTGAAGCCGCGCTCGGTGCGCCAGCGCTTGACGTTGCGCGCCAGAGACTGGGTCAACAGGTCGAGATCCGACACTCTAAGTCCAATATTCTGTATCCGAAGTCCAACTGAGTGAACTATTGTCGGGTGCACCCGATCATCCACCGAACTGTACTGCGAGGCACCCCGTGACAGCACTCTTCGCCCTGGCCACCAGCCTCCTGTGGGGGTTGGCCGACTTCGGCGGCGGACTGCTGACCCGACGCGTCCCGGCGCTCACGGTGGTGGTCGTCTCACAGACGATCGCGGCGATCGCGCTCGCGGTGGTCGTGCTCGCCACCGGCGGCTGGAGCGAGGCGGACCCCAGGCTGTGGTTCGCGGTCGGCGCCGGTCTGATCGGCCCCCTCGGCCTCATCTGCTTCTACAAGGCGCTCGCCCTGGGCCCGATGGGCGTCGTCTCCCCGCTCGGCACGCTCGCCGTGGCCGTCCCGATCGGGGTCGGGCTCTTCCTCGGCGAACGCCCGGGCCTGACGCAGATCGCGGGCATCGCGGTCGCCATCCTAGGTGTCGTCCTCGCCGGCGGCCCGCAGCTGCGGGGCGCCCCCGTGCAGCGCCAGGCCATCCTGCTCACCCTGGTCGCGGCCCTGTGCTTCGGCACCGTGCTCGCACTGATCGCGGCGGCCTCGACCACCGCCACCGGACTGTTCCTCGCGCTCTTCGTACAGCGCGTGACGAACGTCGTGGTCGGCGGCGCCACCCTGTACGCCGCCGCCCGCAAGGGCGCCGCGATCCTCCCGGCTGTCGGCTTCCCCTGGGCCTCGCTGCCCGCCCTGGCCTTCGTCGGTCTCGCCGACGTCGCCGCCAACGGCAGCTACGCCATCGCCGCCCGGCTCGGCCCGGTCACGGTCGCGGCGGTGCTCGCCTCGCTCTACCCGGTGGTCACCGCCCTCGCCGCGCGCGGCTTCCTCAGCGAACGGCTCCGGGCGGTCCAGGCGGCCGGCGCGGGTCTCGCCCTGGTCGGCACCCTGCTGCTGGCGACGGGCTGACTCAGTCCAGCTCGGCGAGCTTCGCCGCGGTCTCCTCGTCCAGCCCGGCCAGCGCGTTGAGCTGCTCCGGCGTGACCCCGTCCGGGATCGGCACCGGCGCCGGGGTCCGCAGCGGCGGCTGCCAGCCGGCCTCGGCGGTCCACCGCCGTACGACCCTGGCGGGCGCCCCCGCGACCACGGCATGGTCCGGCACCGCGCCGCGCACCACCGCGCCGGCCGCCACGACCACGTTCCGTCCGATCCGCGCCCCCGGCAGGATCACGGCGCCGGTGCCGATCCAGCAGCCCGGGCCGATCTCCACCGGCTCCATCCGCGGCCACTGCTTGCCGATGGGCTCGTGCGGATCGTCGTAGGAGTGATTGGTGGAGGTGACGTACACGTAGGGCCCGAAGTAGCAGTCGCTGCCGATGGTGACCGTCGTGTCCGCGATGACATGGCTGCCGCGGCCGAGGACGACACCGTCCCCGATGCGCAGGATCGGCTCCGGACCGAGGTCCAGGTCGGGCATCAGACCCGCGGTCAGGGTGACCTGTTCTCCGACGATGCAGTGCGAGCCCAGGTGGATCCACGGCTCCCCGAAGACCGTGCCGAGCGGGAAGGCGAGCCGGGTGTGCTCTCCCAGCGCGCCGAAGCGGAACCGTCCAGGGTGCTCGGCGGTCACCGACCCCGTGCGCTGCACCCAGGCCCAGCCCGCGTGGACGGCACGCTGCGTGAGGCTGCGACGCCAGGATGAGAACGTGTTCTTCTTCGGCACGTGGTCACCGTACTCAGGGTGCGGTGCGGCGATGAGCGCGCGGACCTGTGATCTTCGCCCCACGCGGGTGGCGTACGGTGCCGGTGTTGACGACGACGAGGAGAAGGCGATGACGCACAAGGCGTTGATCACGGGCATCGGCGGCCGGGAACCGAAGATCGACCAGGAGGCCTTCGTGGCACCCACGGCGTCGGTGATCGGCGACGTGACGCTTCAGGCGGGCGCGAGCGTCTGGTACGGGGCCGTGGTCCGCGGTGACGTCGAGCGGATCTCCGTCGGTGCCCGCAGCAACATCCAGGACAACTGCACGCTGCACGCCGACCCCGGGTTCCCCGTGACCATCGGCGAGCGGGTGTCGGTCGGCCACAACGCGGTGGTGCACGGGGCGACGGTCGAGGACGACTGCCTGATCGGGATGGGCGCCACGGTCCTGAACGGCGCGGTGATCGGCGCGGGCTCACTGGTAGCGGCCCAGGCCCTGGTCACGCAGGGGATGCAGATCCCCCCGGGGTCACTGGTCGCCGGCGTACCGGCGAAGGTCCGGCGCGAACTGTCGGAGGAGGAGCGCCAGGGCGTCACGCTGAACGGCACGCTTTACGCGGACCTGGCGAAGGCGCACGACGAGATCCACGGTTAGCGCAGCGGACCTAGGGGCGCGGGGCTGTGTCGATTTGCGGCTACCGCCGCGTGGGCGCGACCAGCCACAGCCGACCCGCGCCCGAAACTACTCGGCAGCCCCTACGGTCTCAGCCTCACGCACCGCACCCTGAGCCTTCGCAGCCTTGCGCTTCAGCACCAGCATCGACGTGAGACCGATCAGCACGGCCAGCACCAGACCCAGCCACGAGAACCGCTTCAGCCAGGACTCGGCGACGACGCCCACGTAGTAGATGACGGCCGTCGTGCCGCCCGCCCAGAGGATCCCGCCGAGCACGTTGGCGATCAGGAACTTCCAGTACGGCATCCGCAGCACACCCGCGAGCGGGCCGGCGAAGATCCGCAGCAGGGCGACGAAGCGGCCGAAGAAGACGGCCCACATGCCCCACTTCTCGAAGGACCGCTCCGCCGTCGCGATGTGCCCCTCGCTGAAGTGCCTGGGGAACTTCCGCCCCAGCCAGGCCAGCAGCGGGCGCCCGCCCTTGCGGCCGATCGCGTAGCCGATGGAGTCACCGATGATCGCGCCGGCGCTGGCGCAGGCACCGAGGATGAACGGGTCGATCTCGCCGTGCTGCGAGGCGAGCAGCGCGGACGACACGAGGATGATCTCGCCCGGCAGCGGGATGCCCAGGCTCTCCAGGCCGATGACCAGCCCCACCAGCAGATAGATGCTGACCGCGGGTACGGTCTCGAGCCATTCCTGGACGTGCACCGCCGGTTCCTCCCGTGCTCCGTGTTCAGGCGCACGCTCCACACGAGCGTGCGCCGGGGCAGCCTACCCGTTGAGAGTGACGGTGGCGGAGTCCCAGAGGTTGCACCGATGCTCACGGTGAACAGTCGCACTCGGGGCGTTACCCCCCGCGGCCGCCGTGCGCAGCGAGAGCACCTTGCCCGCGCCTGCGGGCATCGCGGGCTGTCCGTCCGCCCGTGGCACTCCCCCGCGGACGAAGGAGCCCCAGTACTGGACCATCTGCCGGGCCAGCACCCGCTGCTCGGCGTTGAGCGGGGACTCCAGGCCGAAGTGCCTGAAGAGGTACTGCAACTCGTTGACGTGGGTCGCGCCGAAGTCGAAGTCCGTGTTCAGGTTCCGCAGCGAGGCGAACGGCGGCGAGGTGAGGTCGGCGAACTCGTACGCGTAGACGGGACCGCGTGCAGCGAGCACACCGTCGAGACGCAGTGCGCTGCACGCGAAGAGCGCGTCGCCGAGGGCCGTGGCGTAGCCGATCGTCGGGGACGGGTACGCCGAGACCGGGTAGCGCCGTAGCGCCTCCTCGCCGAATTCCTCCCGTATGACGGCCGGGTACTGCTCGGCGGTCAGCGGGGTCCCGTTCAGGTCGAATCGGGCGAAGGCGAAGAGCCGCCCCTCATCATGGTTCGCCCCGTTCATCACCGGCACCCCGGCGGCGGCCCCTCGGGCGAGAGCCTTCGACGGCTGCACCGGCAGGAAGCGCCCGCCGGTCACCGGCCCCCAGTCGAACTCGCCCTGGGCGGCGAGGACTTCGGCGGGGGACTTGCCGCGCAGACACGTCACGGTCTCGCACCCGAGCCGCCGCGCGAAGTCGGCGCCCTGACTCACAGCCGCCTCGTGCGTCCGGGCGCCGCAGTCGTCGTACGCCCCGCTCTGCACGATGCCCGCCCGGAACAGCCCCTTCGCCGTGGGCGAGGCGAGCTGGGTGCAGACCGAGCGGCCGCCCGCGGACTCGCCGGCGATGGTGACGCGGCCCGGGTCGCCGCCGAAGCGGCCGATGTTGGCGCGCACCCAGCGCAGCGCCGCCTGCTGGTCGAGCATGCCGAAGTTGCCGGAGACCCCGTCGCGGGCCTCGTCGTCGAGACCGGCGGTGGCGAGGAAACCCATGGCTCCCAGGCGGTAGTTGATCGTGACGACGACGGTGCCGGTCTGCCGGGCGAAGGCGTCCGGCACGATGTCCTGACCGGCCCCGGCGGTGAGCCCGCCCCCGTGGAACCAGACCATGACCGCGCGTCGGCCGGCGCCCTCGGGGACGTACACATTGAGGTCGAGGCAGTCCTCGGTGTGCGAGGGCCGCTCGTAGCCGGGGTCCCAACTCTCCGTCTGGACGCACTTGTCGCCGAAGTCCTGTGCGTCCCGCACCCCGTGCCACGGTTCGACCGCTCTCGGCGCCTTCCAGCGCAGCGCGCCGACCGGCGGCTGGGCGTAGGGAACGCCGAGGAACTGCCGTCCCTCGGTGGTGACTTCACCCCGTACCAGGCCCGCTCCGGTGCGGACCACGGGGTCGGACGACGTCTGCGCCTGAGCGGGCGCGGGCACCACGACCGCGGCCGCGAGTGCCGTCAGTGCGACGGCGATACGACGTATCACTTGGTCACCTCCACAGTTGCGAGCTCGGCGATGAGTCCTTCGACGCGCCCACGCTCCGGTCGGGTCTGTCCTGGGCGGGCGCGGCGGAAAACTACGACCGTCGGTGACTCGTGTCAATGAACCGAACAGGAAACGGCCGGATGCCGACAGGCACCGAAGAGGGGGCCGCCTCGGCGAGGCAGCCCCCAGCTCAGCCAGCTCAGTGAAGGACGCTCCGGAGAGCGACGGCGACGGCTCCCACGGCCCGTTCACCCCGGCCGCGGCCCGGATCCTCGGGCTCGTCCCGATGGTCGACCTGGGCCATCCGGGGCTCGTTCCCCTCCGGCTCCTGCGCCACCTCACCGTCCGACTCCACGGGAGGCGCGAGCTCGGCGCCGGGTGACTGCGAGGCGGTGTCCGGGAGTCGGCGGCCGTCGTCCTCCGGGCTCTCGCCGCCCCCCGCCTTCTCCGACTCTCCCTGATTCTCTTCCTCCTTTTCCTCCCCTGCCTTCTTCTCCTTCTGCTTCTCTTCCGTCCCTGCCTTCTTGCGCGTCTCCGCCGTGCCGCCGCCCGCCGTCTCGAACAGCCATCCCTGGTCGCCGGAACCGTCCCGCTCGACGACCACGACGTCCCGGTCCTTGCCCGGCGCGACGACCAGCCCCTTGTGCCAGCGCAGCAGCAGCTCGCCGCGGACCGTGAGGTCGTACTGGACCTCCCCGGCGTGCACCAGGCACCCGTCGAGGACGACCGAACCCGCGTCGGTCTCGGAGCCGAGGCACAGGGCGGGATCGGCGAGGCTGCGCAGCAGGCCGTCGTCCTGGTACGACCACTGCTGGGACAGGGCGGAGGAGCAAGCCGCGAGCACGGTCGCGGCGCCGACCTCGACCTTCTTCCCGCGGATGTCGAGGCAGAGCCCGGCGTCACGGCTGCGGAGCCGGCCCTGTCCGATCTCCACGGGGTCACTTGCGGAGGCGGCCGACGGGGAGCCCGCGGACGAGGGCACCGAGTCGGGGCTGGGCACGACGTCGTTGCCGCTGACCGCGCCCCAGGTGACGCGGGGGTCGGGGACACCGTTGTCATCGGACCAGCCCTTGGTGACGAGGACGGTCGCGAGGAGGGCGAGGGAGGTCAGGCCGACGACCATCGCCGCCTTGGTGTGCCGTCTCGGCACGGCGAGACGTGCGGGCCGGTGCCGGCCACCACCGCGCGGACGCGTGGCCGGCGACTGGCTCGAGCCGCCCCGGCCGGGCCGTGAGTCGAGGTAGCGGCGGGCGCCCCACCCGAGCACGGTCTCGGCGAGCAACACCTCCAGGCCGCCCTCGAAATGGCTCAGCTGCTCGGCGGCGTGCCGGCAGTAGCGGCACTCCGTCAGATGCTGCTGGACATCGGGCAGCAGAGCGCCGCCGCGGCGAATCGGGACATCGAGGAGTCGGTTGTAGAAGCGGCAATCCTTCGAGGGTGCGAGTTCCCGGTGGGCCCGTACGCAACCGGCCCGGAATTGGTCGCGGGCCTGTTCCAGCGCGCCCGCCGCACGGGCGACGTCGACCCCCAACAGACCGGCCGGTACGGATATGGGCTCGGCCTCGACCTCAACATGCCACAACAGGCATTGTGAGGCTCCCGGAAGGGCCTTGAATGCGCGCTCGGCGAGCTTCCGCCTTTCGGGCGTGGCACCTCGCGCCGCACGCAGTCCCCGGCCGCCGGTCGGTTTGTCCAACTCCGGCAGTACGGCGGAAATACGGTCCTGCCCGGACCACTCCTTCACCGTGTCCCGTACGGCGGCGAGCAGTTGGGGCCGTACGGCGCCGCCGCCCGCCCGGCCCAGCACGTGGTGGAACGCCGCGGCGGCCACGAGCTCGGCCGAACTCGACGAGGAGGCCAGACAGATGACCGCGTATTCGTGCGTGGCCCGCCAATGCCGGGCCAGCAGCAGGGCGACCGCGCGGTCGCCGCCTTCGGCGCCGCCCAATTGGGCGACGAGATTACGGTCGGACTCCCCAGGAGTCGCTCCGGGTCGCGGCGGATAGGGGGGTCTTGGGGGGTATGGGGATTGCACGGAACCAATTTCCTTCCAAGCCGCAGGACGGCACGGTCAATGCGCGTCCGTCGGAAAGCAGGTGCGTGATTGGTGCATACCTATGCCGCGTCAGGTACGGTGCGGTCATTCGGGGCGGTCACCTTCGCACACGCGATTGACAGGAAACAAGAAGTTCGAGTGACCGAAGTTCAAAACGCAGCCAATTCAAATAAGTTACCGGCGGTATCCGCACCCGCATTCGATAACGCGACGCGCAGGTTGCCGACTTGTGGACGCTCGGAGACAGTTGGCACACGAAATCTTCAACTTTCGCGGCCCCGTGGCGGACGCACAGCGGGCTCTCACGCCGCTCCCGGGACGCTCTCATTCCCGTCGGCCAGCATGGGCCGCATGACCGTCCCCCACACTCCCGCCGCCCCTGCGGCCCCGGCCCACGCCCGCCCCGTACGCAAGGCCGTGGTCCCGGCCGCCGGGCTCGGCACCCGCTTCCTGCCCGCGACGAAGGCCACGCCGAAGGAGATGCTCCCGGTCGTCGACAAGCCGGCCATCCAGTACGTCGTCGAGGAGGCCGCCGCGGCCGGTCTCGATGACGTACTGATGATCACCGGTCGCCACAAGCGGGCGATCGAGGACCACTTCGACCACGCCTTCGAACTGGAGCAGGCCCTCGCGGCCAAGGGCGACACGCTCCGCCTCGACGCCGTACGCGACCCGGCCCGCCTCGCCGCCATCCACCACATCAGGCAGGGCGAGCCCCTCGGCCTCGGCCACGCGGTGCTGTGCGCCCGCCGACACGTCGGCGCCGAGCCGTTCGCCGTACTGCTCGGCGACGACCTCGTCGACCCGCGCGAGACACTGCTCAGCCGGATGCTCGACGTCCGCGACGAGCACAGGGGAAGCGTCGTCGCCCTGATGGAGGTCCCGCGCGAGCAGATCCACCTGTACGGCTGCGCCGCTGTGGAACGGACCGGGCAGGACGACGTCGTCCGCGTGACCGGGCTCGTCGAGAAGCCCTCACCCCAGAATCCGCCCAGCACCTACGCCGTGATCGGCCGCTATGTCCTCGACCCGGCGGTCTTCGACACCCTGGAGCGCACCCCGCCCGGCCGCGGCGGCGAGATCCAGCTGACCGACGCCCTCCAGGAACTCGCCGTCGGCGGCACGGTGCACGGAGTCGTCTTCGACGGGCTGCGCTACGACACCGGCGACAAGGCGGACTATCTGCGCACGGTGGTCCGGCTGGCCTGCGACCGCCCGGACCTGGGTCCCGAATTCCTCGCCTGGCTCAGGGAGTTCGTGGCGGCGGCCGAGAGCGGCGAAACCGGCCGGCAAGGGCTCGCGGCCTGACCGTGCGCGAAGGCCCCTTGAATCCGCCAGTGCGGGGGGCCTTCCCTGAACGGCTACCGCTCAGCTGTTGGGACGCAGCGTCCAGACGACGGTCATCTCACCGGTCACCGCGCCGTCGGCGCGCCGGATCTCGATCGTCACCGGGAACTCGGGGCGCTCCCCCGCGTCCAGCGAGGCCACGACCTCGGCGGCCGGCCGGCCCAGGGTCGCGGTGGCGGTGACGGCGCCCATCGCGAGCTTCTTGTAGGCGATCTCGGCGCTGACCGCGAGCGGCACGGCACGCGCGAGCTGCTCCCCGAACGCGGCGAGGACGATCGCGCCGCTGGCGGACTCACCGAGCGTGAACATCGCACCGGCGTGCGGTCCGCCCACGTGGTTGTGGTACTCGCCCTGGTCGGGCAGGGCGACCACGGCCTTCTCGGACGTGGTCTCCAGGAACTCGAGGTTCAGGGTCCGGGCCATGGGCACGGTGGCGGACAGCATCTCGCCGATCGACATCTGGTCTGCGCTCATAGTCGGCATGTTACCCACGAGTAGCCTCGAATGGCCAGGTCGTGTGATGATCGTCGTATCCTTACGGCCCATGTGGCCAGGAGAGCGCCCGCCGGGGGGCGGAACGGATCCGCAGCAGGACGCCAACCCCTACCGGCAGCCGGGATATCAGCAGCCCAACCCGTACACCGCCCCGCAGCCGCCCCCGCCGGGCGCCGGCGGCCGACGTACGAGAACCGTCGTCCTCGCGGCGACCGCCGTCGTCGTGGTCGCCGCCCTGGTGACCGGCGCCGTGCTCCTCGGAGGCGGTACCGACGACGAGGCGGCGCCGGACCCGACGCCGTCCCCGGTGTCGCCGTCCGCCTCCGCGGACCCGCGCGCCGCCGACGGGCTGCGGCCGACCGTGGCCGGCTGGAAGGTCGTGGTGAACCCGAGCCTCGGCGTGGCCTTCGACGTTCCGCCGCAGTGGGCGCTGGAGTCGAAGGACTGGGTGTCGTACGTCGCGGAGGACGACGATCCCGACGACACCCCGCTCGTCGCCATGAAGGCACCCGCGGTCCTCCAGGAGAAGTGGTGCAGTTCGGACGACGACAAGGACGGCAGCACCGAGGACACGCCGTTGGCGAGCGCGGGGTCCCGGGGCAACAACGGGGCGCGGAGCACCGAGGAGATCGCCCGCGCGGACTCCGCGGCCTGGGTCTACGGCCTGTACACCCAGCCGGACCGGAAGAAGGTCGCCACGGACCCGGTCACCTCGTTCACGACGGCCTCGGGACTGACCGGCAGCGTCGCCACGTCGCGGTCCTCCGGCGTCGAGCGGCGGGACAAGTGCGACACGGACGGCAGGGCGACCACGTTCGCCTTCGAGAACTCCGAGGGCGATTTCGCCTCATGGTCGTTCGTCGGCGCCCAGGGCGTCACGGACGAGGTTCCGCAGGCCACGGTCGAGAAGATCCTGGCCACGGTACGGCTGTTCACGCCCGCGGAGTCCTGAGTTGCTACGGCCCTGACAAGGGGTGGTGACCCAATCGATGCACGGACGCCACTAAGGTGACTGCCCATGTGGCCAGGACAGCAGCCGCCCGGGGGCGAGCAGAACCCGCAGGACCAGAACAACCCGTACCAGCAGCCGGGGTACCAGCAACCCAACCCGTACCAGCAGCCCGGCTATCAGCAGCCGAGCCCTTACGGGCAGCCGACCCAGTGGGACACGCCGCAGTCGCCGCAGCCCGGTGGCGGCGGTGGTGGCGTTGGCGGTGGCAACCGTACGAAGATCACCGCGATCGTGGCCGCGCTGGCCGTCGTGGTGGCCGCCGGTGTGACCGGCTTCCTGGTGCTGGGCGGTGACAAGGACGACGAGGCGGACGGGGGCTCGGACAAGCAGGCTGGGCAGACGGCGCCGCCGTCGAAGTCCGCCTCGACGGACCCGTCCGCGTCTGCCTCCGGCTCGGACGACAACCCTCGGGGCGGTGAGGCGGAGAAGGCGACGATCGACGGCTGGAAGGTCGTCGTCAACCCGAAGTGGGGTACCGCCTTCGACGTCCCGGCGGACTGGCAGGTCGAGTCGCCGGGCATGCTCATCGGCTTCGAGAAGCACAACGCCAAGGCCGGCGACAAGCCCATCATCACCATGTCCGCGCCGGCGTACCTCAAGGAGAAGTGGTGCACGTCGGACGACGACAAGGACGGTGACACCGAGGACACCGCCCTCGCCACCGCCGGCACCAAGGGCGCGAACGGCGCCAAGAACACCGACGAGGTCGCCGTCAACCAGGTCCCGTGGTGGGTGTTCGGCGGCTACACGCAGCCGGACAAGAAGAGCATCACGTTCGACGAGAAGGCGAAGCCGTTCACCACGACGTCGGGCGTCGAGGGCAGCATCGCCTGGGCCCGTTCGAAGAACACGCCGCAGAAAGGCAAGTGCGCCACCGACGGCAAGGCGGTCACGTTCGGGTTCAAGAACTCGGCCGGCGACTTCGTGGCGTTCAGCCTCTACGGCGCCACCGGTGTCGACGACGAGCTCCCGGACGCGACGATCACGAAGATCCTGAGCACGGTCCGCCTGCACGGCGAGCCGACGGGCTGACGGGCTGACGGGCTGACGGGCTGACGGGCTGACGGCTGACGGGCCGGCGGGTCGTTCGATGTCGGCCTGAATCCGTTTGGCAAGTCGGGGACGGTACGGGGACAGTCGGCCGGTGACCTCCGCCGACACCCCGATACGCCGCGCAGACCCGACTGGGCCGGCTGCAACTACAGCCTGCTGACCGCCGCCGCCTTCGTCACCAGCCTCGGCAGCCACGGCGCGCTGATCGCCGCCGCGTTCGCCGTCCTGGAGGCGGGCGGCGACGGCGGTGACGTGGGGGCTCGTGGCCGCCGCGCGGACGCTGCCGCTGGGGGTGTTCCTCCCGATCGGCGGCGCGCTCGCGGACCGGCTCCCCCGGCACCGGGTGATGGTCGCGGCGAACGCCCTGAACTGTGTCTCGCAGGGCGCCTTCGCGGTGCTGGTCCTCACCGGTGAGCCGCGGCTGTGGCAGATGATGCTGCTGACCGCGCTGGGCGGCACCGGCCAGGCGTTCTTCAGCCCGGCCGCCGAGGGCATGCTGATGTCCTCGGTCCGGGGCGAGCGGGCGAGCCGGGCGTTCGCGGCCCGCGGCGGAGCCGCTGATCAGATGCAGCCGGATGGCGATGCAGGGCGCGGCTCTCGGCGGCGCCGCGCTGGGCGGTGCGATGGTCGCCGTGATCGGCCCGGGCTGGGTCCTCGCGGCGGACGCGGCGGCGTTCGCGGTGGCCGGAGCGTTGCGCTCCTTCCTGGACGTGAGCCACATCCCGCCCCGCGCTCCCGGGGGCGGCATGCTCGCCGACCTCAGGGAGGGCTGGCAGGAGTTCAGCAGCCGTCTGTGGCTGTGGGGCATCGTCGTACAGTTCTCGATCGCGAACGCCGTCATGGGCGCCGCCGACGCGGTCTACGGCCCGCTCGTCGCCCGTGACCAGCTGGGCGGGGCGGGCCCCTGGGGTCTGGCCCTCGGCTTCTTCGGCGCGGGCACGGTCGCCGGCGCGCTGCTGATGACCCGCTGGCGGCCGCGCCACCTGCTCCTGTGGGGCACCGTCTGCGTCTTCCCCCTGGCCCTCCCCTCGGCGGCCCTGGCGGTACCCACCTCGGTCGGGGTCCTGTGCGCGGCGATGTTCCTGACCGGCGTCACGCTGGAGGTCTTCGGGGTGAGCTGGATGACCGCGCCGGCCGGTCCCGCGGAGTCGGCGTTCGGGCGGTCCAACGCGCTGTGGGGCTGTGCGGCGCTGGTCGTGGTGGTGACCGCGGCCGTGCTGTGCGTACCGGACGTGCGCAACCTGCGCCGCACCGGCAAGCACGTCACCGGGTCGGCCGCGAACGACTCAGCCGATGCCGAACGTCCCGTCGGGGGGCTCGGGTGACGGCACCGCCTCCGCGTCCCGCACGGGCCGGGCGCCCCGGATGAAGTCCCGCAGCCCGACGCCGTGTTCGACCCGGGCCGGAAAGGCGTCGGAGGCGGTCCGCCGGGCCAGCGCGGCCGTGTCGAGGGGACGGTGGGCGGCCACGAGCACGGCGTTGCCGAACCGCCGCCCCCGCAGCACGCCGGGTTCGGCGATCAGCACCAGTTCCTCGAACACCGCCGCGAAATTTGCGAGCTGGGAACGCAGGAACGCGAACGGCGCGGCGTCGGCGAGGTTCGCCAGATAGACCCCGCCGTCCCGCAGGACCCGCGCGGCCTCCCGCGCGTACTCCACGGACGTCAGCTGCGCGGGCACGCGCGACCCACCGAAGACATCGGCGACCAGGGCGTCCACGGAGTCGCTCGGGGCCCCCTCCAGCCACGTCCGGGCGTCGGCGGTGTGCAGTCCGATCCCGGCACCGCCGTCCGCCAGCGGCAGATGCTCCACGACCAGCTCCAGCAGCCCCCGGTCGAACTCCACGACGTCCTGCCGGGAACCGGGCCGCATCGCGGCGACGTACCGGGGCAGGGTGAGCGCCCCTCCCCCGAGATGCAGCACGTCCAGCGCCCGCCCGGGCTCCGCCACGGTGTCCAGCACATGACCGAGCCGACGCGCGTACTCGAATTCGAGATGCGCCGGCTCGTCCAGATCGACGTACGACTGAGGCGCACCGTCGACGGTGAGCAGCCACGCCCGCTTCCGATCGACATCGGGCATGAGCTTGGCGAACCCATGATCGACGGCACGGGCGACGGGGATGGCTTCGGTCACCTCCTCATTGTGCCTGTGGCGGATGCCGCCAACGGGCGCGGGGAACTGCGCGACCAGCCACAACGGCCCCGCAGCCCCCCACGCACCGCAACCACCCTCACACGACGGCGGTCACGGTCCCCGCCCCGACGGTCCGACCGCCCTCACGGATGGCGAACCCGAGCCCCGGCTCCAGCGGCACCTCCCGCCCCAGCTCGACGGTCATCGTCACCGTCTCCCCGGGCCGAGCGACAGCCACCTCACCGAGGTCGACGTCCCCCACCACATCCGCGGTCCGGATGTAGAACTGCGGCCGATACCCGGTGGCGACCGGCGTCGTACGCCCGCCCTCACGCGAGGACAGCACGTACACCTGCGCCGAGAACCGCCGCCGCGGCTCCACGGACCCCGGCGCGGCGACCACATGCCCACGCCGGACGGCGTCCCGCGGAACGCCCCGCAGCAGCAGCGCCACGTTGTCCCCGGCCTGCGCCTCCTCCATGGGCTTGCCGAACGTCTCCACCCCGGTCACCACCGTGTCCACGGCGGCGCCGAGCACTTCCACGCGGTCGCCCACCCGCACGGTGCCGCGCTCGACGGCCCCCGTCACGACCGTCCCCCGGCCGGTGATGGTGAGCACGTTCTCGACCGACAACAGGAAGGGCGCGTCCAAGTACCGCTCCGGCATGGGCACATACGTGTCCACCGCGTCGAGCAGCGCCTCGACGGACGCCGTCCACCGCGGGTCGCCCTCCAGCGCTTTGAGCCCGGAGACCCGCACGACGGGCACCGCGTCACCGCCGTAGCCGTGCCACGTGAGCAGGTCGCGGACCTCCAGCTCGACGAGGTCGATGAGCTCCTCGTCGCCCGCGTCGGCCTTGTTGAGGGCGACGACGATGTGGTCGACGCCCACCTGCCGGGCGAGCAGCACGTGTTCGGCGGTCTGCGGCATGATCCCGTCGAGCGCGGAGACGACGAGGATCGCCCCGTCGAGCTGCGCGGCCCCGGTGACCATGTTCTTGACGTAGTCGGCGTGGCCGGGCATGTCCACGTGCGCGTAGTGCCGGGTGTCGGTCTCGTACTCGACGTGCGCGATGTTGATGGTGATGCCGCGCGCCGCCTCCTCCGGGGCCCGGTCGATGCGGTCGAACGGTACGTATCGGGTGCTGCTGCCGGACCCGCGCTCGGCGAGGACCTTGGTGATGGCGGCGGTCAGGGTGGTCTTGCCGTGGTCGACGTGACCCATGGTGCCGATGTTCAGGTGCGGCTTGGTGCGCACGTATGCCGTCTTGGGCATGGCTGTACCTCGAAGTCTCGGTGAGAGCGTAAGAGTCTCCAGGTGGGAGACGGGGACCCCGGGTACTCACCGACCCTCCCCCTGCGGGGTCCGCCGGACAATCCGGAGAGGGTCAGCTTCGGGCGCCGTCGACGGCTGCCAGGAGGATTTCGACGGCAGCCTTCGGCGCATCCGCGACTGCGGATGCTGCGAGGTGGAAGGCGTACCGGAACATGACGCCGATCATTGCCGACGCCGCGGCGGGCGTCGAATGGTTTTTCGCCGTACGGGACTTCAGGCGCCGATGTTCCTGAGCGCTTCCCGCACCGACAGCGGCGCGAAGCGGCCCTTCTCCCGGGCGAGGAAGGTCCGTACGGCCTCCGGGTCGGTCTTGGCGTACTCGCGCAGCGCCCAGCCGATCGCCTTGCGGATGAAGAAGTCGGAGTGCCCGGACTGGCTCAGGCAGTAGCCGAAGAGGCGTTCGGCGTCGGTGTGTTCCTTGTAGCGGAGCTGGTGGAGGAGTGCGGTGCGGGCGATCCACAGGTCGTCGTCCACGATCCAGGCGTCCATGTCCCGGGTGAGCTTCGGGTCGGCGGTGACCAGGGCGCCGACGACGTGCGCGGCGAGCAGGTCCACGGTGTCCCACCAGGGGACGGTGGAGACGAGATGCCGGGTCACCGGGAGGAAGCCGGACGAGAGCACGCGCGCGTGGCGGCGCAGATAGTCGACGGCGAAGTACTGGTACTCGCGCTCGGGCAGCTCCCAGCAGCGCAGCGCGATCGCCGTGCAGTCGGCCTCGGCGGGGCGGGGCGTGCCCTCCAGGACGGTGCGGGACAGGGCACGGCGCACGGGCGTGGTGAGGCCGAGGAAGGGGGCCACGTCCTTCATGTACGCGCGCATCGGCTCGGCCCGCGCGGGGTCGGCCGCGGCGCCGTAGACGGCCGTGAGTCGCTCCAGCACGGTGTCCGCAAGGGTGCTGCCCGGCAGTGAGGGAGATCCCACACCTGTGACGCTCATGAGACGAACCATACGGCGATCACACACATTGGTCGGTTAGTGTCACCGGATGCTCGATGCCACCACCCGCTCTGGGGGCACCGCCACGGTCGCTCCCACGGCCGCCGCCACGGAGCTCGCCCTCACCGCCGCCACCGTCCCGACCGGCCTCGCCGCCCGTTGCTCCAGAGTGCTGCTCTCGCCCTGGTCACGGCTGTCCCTGCTGGTCGCGCTGCTCGTCGCGGCCGGGACGACCGTGCTGCTCCTGGAGCCGCAGCGGCTGTTGGCGGACGGCTGGCCACCACAGCTGGGCGGCGCCGCGGCGGCGCTGGTGTTCGCGGTGGCGTACGGCCTGTGCACGGTGGCGTTCGTGCCGCGCCCGCTGCTGAACCTCGCGGCGGGCGCGCTCTTCGGCTCGCAGATCGGGCTCGGCGCCGCTCTGGCGGGCACCGTGTTGGGCGCGGGCATCTCCTTCACCCTGGGCCGGATGCTCGGCCAGGACGCCCTGCGTCCGCTGCTGCGGGGCCGCTGGCTGAAGGCGGCCGACGGCCAGCTGAGCCGCCACGGCTTCCGCTCGATGCTGGCGGTACGGCTGTTCCCCGGGGTGCCGTTCGCCGCCGCCAACTACTGCGCCGCGGTCTCCCGCATGGGCTACGTCCCGTTCCTGCTGGCGACGGCGCTCGGCTCGATACCGAACACGGCGGCATACGTGGTGGCAGGCGCCCGTGCCTCGACACCGACGTCCCCGGCCTTCTTGATCGCGATGGCAGCGATCGCCGTACCCGCGTTGGTGGGCGCGGTGGTGGCATGGCGCAAACGGCACCATTTGAAGCGCCGGTAAGTGAGCGTCCCTCAAGGTGCGCGGGGCGCGACAAGCCCCCGCGCACCCGCAGCCGCTCAAACCGCCTCGAGCACCATGGCGTTGGCGAGCCCACCGGCCTCACACATGGTCTGCAACGCGTAACGCGCGCCCCGCTCCCGCATCGCATGCACCAACGTCGTCGTGAGCCGCGTCCCGCTCGCCCCGAGCGGATGCCCGAGCGCGATGGCACCCCCGTGCACATTGACCTTCGCCAGATCCGCCCCCGTCTCCTGCTGCCACGCCAGCACCACGCTCGAGAACGCCTCGTTGACCTCGAACAGGTCGATGTCGTCGAGCGACAGTGAAGCCCTGCGCAGCACCTTCTCCGTGGCCGGGATGACGCCGGTCAGCATCAGCAGCGGGTCCGAGCCGGTCACGGCGAAGCTGTGCAGCCGGGCGATCGGCCGCAGGCCGAGTCGGGCCGCGGTCTCGCTGGACGTGATCAGCACGGCCGAGGCACCGTCGTTGATCGGGCTCGCGTTGCCCGCGGTGACGTTCCACTCGATCTGCGGGAAGCGCTCGGCGAAGGCCGGGTCGTGGTAGGCGGGCTTGAGCCCGGCGAGGGTCTCGGGCGTGCTGGACGGCCGTACGCACTCGTCCCGCGCGACGCCGTCCAGCGGCGCGACCTCGGCGTCGAAGAGCCCCTTCTGCCAGGCCTCGGCGGCCTTGTGGTGGGAGGAGACGGCGAAGGCGTCCATCTGCTCGCGCGTGATCGACCACTTGGCCGCGATGAGTTCCGCGCTGATGCCCTGCGGGACCAGCCCCTCCGGGTAGCGCTCGGCGACCCCGGGGCCGAAGGGGTCCTTGCCGGGCGGCACGTTGGACCACATGGGCACCCGGCTCATCGACTCGACTCCGCAGGCCACGACGAGGTCGTAGGCGCCGGAGATGACGCCCTGGGCGGCGAAGTGCACGGCCTGCTGGGAGGAGCCGCACTGGCGGTCCACGGTGGTCGCCGGGACCGTGTCCGGGAAGCCCGCCGACAGCACGGCGTAGCGGGTGGTGTTCATGGCCTGCTCGCCGACCTGGTCGACGGTCCCGCCGATGACGTCGTCGATGAGCGCCGGGTCGACGCCGGAGCGCTCGACGAGGGTGCGCAGGGTGTGGGCGAGGAGCTCGACGGGGTGGACGTGCGCGAGGGAGCCGTTCGGCTTGCCCTTGCCTATCGGGGTGCGTACGGCTTCGACGATCACTGCGTCACGCATGGTGCGGGCCTCCAGAACGGTCGGGACCATCAGGGCTACCAGTCAGTAGGAAATCCAAACTCACCATAGCTCTGGGAGTTGGAAAATCAAACCCTCCCCTAGAATCGGCATCATGGCCGTCCCCAAAGACCCGCGCCCCTGTTCCATCGCCGACGCCCTGGCGCTCGTCGGCGAGAAGTACTCCCTGCTCGTGCTGCGCGAGGTGTTCCTGGGCAACGGGCGCTTCGACCAGCTGGTGCGCAACATCGGCGCCCCGCGCGACATCCTGGCCACGCGGCTGCGCCGGCTCGTGGACGCCGGGATCCTCACCAAGCGGGCCTACAGCGAGCGGCCGCAGCGCTTCGAGTACCGGCCCACACCGGCGGGGCTCGAACTGGAACCGGTCCTGGTCACCCTGATGGCCTGGGGCGACCGCCACCTCCGCCAGGACGACGACCGCCCCATGGTGGTCGAGCACGTCTGCGGCAACGAACTGACCCCGGTCGTCACCTGCGCCGGATGCGGCGACCCGATCCGCCACGAGGACCTCACCGCGCATCCGCAGACACCGGGCTGGACGGTGGCGGGACCGTCGGCGGCCTGACCGCGCACGGGCATGACCATGCCTGCGCCCGACCAGGCGTGGGCGACTAGACGTGTGCGACTAGCCGTGTGTGACTAGCCGTGTGCCCGGCAGAACGCCCGTACGGCCTGGTTGAAGAGCTCCGGCGTCTCCAGGTTGCTGACGTGCCCCGCACCCGGCAGCACCACCAGCTCGGCGCCCGGAACGGCCTCCTCGAAGGCGCGGGCCACGCTCAGGGGCGACCGCGCGTCGAGCTCGCCCCACAGGAGCAGCGTCGGCACCTCGATCCGGGGCAGCAGGTCGCGCTGGTCCGCCTCGGCCATCAGCAGGAGCTGCGCACCCATGCTCGCCGGGCGCACATCGCGGGCCATCGAGTCGAGCAGCGGCACGAACTCGGCGGGCGGCTCCCCCGCGAACAGCCCCGGCACCGTCGGATCGAACTCCTCCGGTGGCACCGAGAGCATCCGCCGCACGCCCTCGACCCGCGCCGCCACCTCCTCCGGCGGCAGGGAGCCCTTCCAGCCGGCGTAGGCGTCGACCATGAGCAGCGTCCGGACCAGCTCGGGACGGTGCCGGTACAGCTCCAGCACGACCGTCCCGCCCCAGGAGAGCCCGGCGACCTGGGCCGGGCCGAGGCCCACGTCCTCGATCACGGCGGCGAGACAGTGCGCGTAGTCCGCGAGGGCGAAGCCCTCAGGCAGCTCCGAGGACCGGCCGGCGCCCGGTTCGTCCCACGCCACGACCGTGAACTCGTCGGCCAGCGCGTAGAACTGGGGCTGCCACATGCGGGCGTTGACGCCCGCACCGTGGACGAGAACCAGGGGCGGCCCCTGTCCCGCACGGTCGTAGGCGACCTGGAGGCCACCGACCTGCACCATGGCCATGCCTTCAGGCTAGGCGCCCCCACCGGCGGTGTCGCGACGAATCGGACGGTTCAGGCGCCCTTGTAGACGTCCAGCCGCCCGCACATCCCGAACCTGCCGTGCTCCGACGGCTGCTCGGCCCGTACGACGGCCTGCGCGAGGTGCGACGGATCGCCGGCCTCCAGACGGTCCAGCTGCTCCCCCGTCGCCGCCGCGGCCGCCGCCGCACCGGCCCGCCAGCGCTCGCGCCACTCGGCGAGCCGGGGCCGTACGAGGGCCGCGGCCGCGCGATGGAAGGCGGCCAGCCCCTCGGGAGCCTCCCGCAGCGCCCGGTAGCCCTCCATGGCGAGGTCGCGGCGGGCCCGCGCGATCCGGGCCCGCTCCGCCTCCGGCGCGTCCGCGGGGACGGCGGTCGCGGCGGCGTACCGCTGCGGGTCGGCCAGGTACTCCGGCGGCAGCGTGAGCACCGCGTCGCCCGCCTCCGGCAGTCCGCTGTTCTGCATGAGGACGGTGATGCGCAGGTCGTCCTCGTTGACCAGCCGGTGGATGGTGCCCGGCGTGAACCGGGCGACCGTACCGGGTACGAGGGGCGTGACCTCGTACCCGGCCGTCGTGAGGGTCTGCACCGAACCCCGGCCGCCGGTGACGACGTACGCCTCCGAACAGGTCAGGTGCATATGGGGAGTTCCGCCGGAGACACCGTCGGCGGCGGGCCAGTCGTAGACGCACAGGTGCGAGACGGCGACGCCGCCGGGCAGCCCCTCGAAGGCGGTCACCACGGATGCGCCGCCAGGTACTTGGCGATCTCCTCCCGCTCCCAGGCGCCGTCGGCGACGACGACGCGGTAGCGGCGGGTGAGGGTGTCGCCGGGGGCGAGTGCGAACTCGTCGTAGAAGGCCCAGGAGGGGGCCACGCCGGCGAAGGGTTCGTTGCGGACGAACCAGTGGGCCGGGTGGGCGCCTTCCTCGCCGAGGTGGTCGTTCTCGGGGGCGTGCTCGAAGACGAGGGTGGCGTGGCCGTCCGTGCCGTCGTGCTCGCCCGAGAGGGCCAGCCAGGGGGCCTGTTCGCCGAGCAGGCCGGGGCCCTCGGCGTCCGGCGCGATGATCCGTCCGCCGCGGAAGGCGCGCGGGCCGCGCCAGAACAGGCCCGTGTAGCCGGCCAGTTCGCGGCCGGCGGTGGTGGGGCTGCCGAAGACCAGCGGCTCGTCGCGCCGGTTGGTGACGGCGCTGGTCCAGGTCAGCGCCCAGGAGCCGGACTCCTGGTCGACGTCGTGGATCTCGATCCGGCGCTCCTCGTCGGCCCACAGCTCGCCGCCGTACGGGTGCCAGGTGAGCCGCTCGGCGATGACGACCCGGTCGCCCTCGGCGGCGACCTCGTCGAAGCCGACGTGCGCCATCGAGCCGACGCGCTCGGGGATCTCGAGGTAGCCCTCGCCGTGCACGTAGGAGTTGCCGCCCCACAGGTTGGCGCCCGACAGGTGCGAGGCGGTCAGGGACAGGCCCTTGTGCCAGCGGTGGTCGTTGGGCCGGTAGTCGGTGACGATGTCGCCGGCCAGGGTCCGCAGCGGGTGGAGATACGGCTTGGGGGCCTCCCAGGCGGCCTCCGGAGCGTAGACGTAGGAGAGCAGCTCGACGCCGGTGGCCGGGTCGGTCACCGTGATCCGGTCGCCGTGCGCGTGGACGATGCGCAGCCCGGTCATACGGGCACCTCCTCGCTGACGACGGGGGCCCAGCCGGGCGCGTTCCCGTGCATGGCCGTGTAGAACGGGTCGCCCGGACCGATCTCGCCCGCTCTGACCGTGACGTCGGTGAAGGCCGACTTGTAGAGCGCGGCGACCAGCTCCAGGCTGCCACGACCGTCGGCACCGCTGCTGCGCGGCCGCTCCCCGGCACGCATGCTCGCGACCAGCTCACGCAGCTGCTCCAGGTGCGAGCTGGGCACGTCCGCGCCGAAGTCCCGCCAGGCGGCGGCCTCCTCGTCCGGGACGCCGGGGGCCGGGGTGATGGTCCAGTTCGCGTTGCCGTGACCGTACAGATGGGTGAGTTCGACGGTCGCGCGCTCGCAGTCGATACGGATGCGGCTGACCTCGTCGGGGCTCAGCACGCTGTTGACGACCGTCGCCATCGCGCCGTTCGGGAAGCGGAGCAGGGCGGTGGAGACGTCCTCGGTCTCCACGTCGTGCACCAGCCGTCCGGCCATGGCGCGCACCTCGCTCCACGGGCCGAGCAGGTCCAGCAGGAGGTCCATCTGGTGGATGCCGTGGCCCATCGCGGGGCCGCCGCCCTCGGTCGCCCAGCGGCCGCGCCAGGGCACGGCGTAGTACGCGGTGTCGCGGTACCAGGTGGTCTGGCAGTGCGCGACGAGCGGGCGGCCCAGGGCCTGAGCGTCGAGCAGTCGGCGCACATGCCGGGTGCCGGAGCCGAAGCGGTGCTGGAAGACGATCGAGGCGTACGGGCCGCTCTCCTTGCCCTCCTCCGCCTCCACGGCGTCGAAGTCGGCCAGCGTCGGCACCGGGGGCTTCTCGCACCACACCCAGGCCCCGGCGCGCAGCGCGGCGACGGTCTGGTCGCGGTGCAGGGTGGGCGGGGTGCAGATGCTGACGAGGTCGGGCCGCTGCTCGCGCAGCATCCGGTCCAGGTCGGTGTAGGGGTGCGGGACACCGCCCGCCGCGCAGAACTCCTCGACGGCCCTGGCATCGATGTCAACCGCCGCGACCACCTCGACCTCACCTTCGGCGGCGAGCGCGGCGAGGGCGGTCAGGTGGGAGCCCCGGGCGATGGCACCGGTACCGATCACGGCGGCCCGGATACGACGGCCGTCGTAGGGAGTGGTGGGTGACATGGGCGGGATCAGCACTCCTCGGACGAACGGCAGACAGCGCCGACACCTGCCATATGAGCAGCAAGCGCTTTCTCTCCGCAGCAACCTAAGCGGCCGCACCCTGGCCGGTCAACAGCGCGTACCCCCTGCTCACCGACTGCTCACCGATGCCCCACGGACACCCTGTGCCAAGGCTGTCACCCGGGGCCGCTAGGCTGCCCTCCACACCTGTGATCACCGCGGCCCGGACGGCTCGGTGTGCCCGTCGCTCCTCCCACGATCAGCGCTTGGACTCCCTACCTCCATGTCTTGGTTTGAATCCTTCATCCTCGGACTCGTCCAGGGGCTGACCGAGTTCCTCCCCGTGTCCTCCAGCGCGCATCTGCGCCTGACGGCGGCCTTCGCCAAGTGGGACGACCCGGGCGCCGCCTTCACCGCGATCACCCAGATCGGCACCGAGGCGGCCGTGCTGATCTACTTCCGCAAGGACATCGGCCGGATCATCTCGGCGTGGTGCCGGTCGCTGGTGAACAAGGAGATGCGCCGCGACCACGACGCCCAGATGGGCTGGCTGGTGATCGTCGGCTCGATCCCGATCGGCGTGCTCGGCGTGACGCTCAAGGACCAGATCGAGGGGCCGTTCCGCGATCTGCGGATCACCGCGACCATGCTGATCGTGGTCGGCATCATCATCGGCATCGCCGACCGGATGGCGGCCCGCGACGAGAGCGGCGGCAAGCACCGGGCCGCCAAGCAGCGCAAGGGCCTGGAGGACCTGGGCGTCCGGGACGGTCTGATCTTCGGCCTCTGCCAGGCCTGTGCCCTCATCCCGGGCGTCTCCCGCTCCGGCGCCACCATCAGCGGCGGCCTCTTCATGGGCTACAAGCGCGAGTCCGCGGCCCGCTACTCGTTCCTCCTCGCCATCCCCGCGGTCCTCGCGTCCGGCCTCTTCGAGACCAAGGACGCGATGGAGGGCGGGCACGTGGACTGGCCTCCGACGATCTTCGCGACGATCATCGCGTTCGTCGTCGGGTACGCGGTCATCGCGTGGTTCATGAAGTTCATCTCGACGAAGAGCTTCATGCCCTTCGTCTGGTACCGCATCGCGCTCGGCATCGTGATCATCCTGCTGGTGACGTTCGGCGGACTGAGCCCGCACGCGGCGGAGTCGGCGGGCTGACGCCTTTTGTCGCCCCTGCGGCATGCGCACGACGGCGAATCCGACACGTTCGCACAGTGAACTCCGTGACCCATCACATACGTTGCGTGTAGCCGTTCGGTAGCGCAGTGTCAGTTCCTGCCCTTAGGCTTGTCCGCATGTCCCCCGAATCCGTGGCCTCTGGTTCCGTGCGGTCTGCTGCCGAAGTGAACGAGCAGATCCGTGCGTTGTGGCTGCGGGCGGGTGGTTCGCTGTCCACCCAGGAGCGCGAGGAGTACGAGCTGTTGGTGGTCGAGTGGGCGGCCGCGATCCGCAGCAGCATCATCGAAGCGGCCTGAAATCGCGCTCCCCGCTCAGTCGTTGACGGCGCCGTAGTGCACGACGCCATCGCGCGGCAGCAGATGGCCCATGCCCCGCTTCTCGGGCATGACGCCACCCAGATACGCGGCGTCGGTGAGACCGGAGACGTTCCATCCGATCACTCCGAGGCTGAACGGCGCCTCGCGGAACGCCTCCATTCCGACACCGGCCAGCCAGTCGTCCGCGGCGGCCGACCGGATGAACGCCCCCTCCTGGAACACGACGCCCGCCTGCTCCAACGCCCTCGGCGGCACCCCGAAGTCCACCCAGTCGCTGTCGTCATCGTCACGCACCGCCATGACCGCGCACGCGACGAGCTGCCCCGAAGGCAGCCGCACCCGGCCGAAGAGCCACCCGAACTCCTTCAGCGAGGCGACCGTGCACGGCACGGGCTCCTGCTCCTCCGGCTCCCGGTCCCCGTGCCCGTAGCACCCCTGCACGCCCGCCGCGGCCCACACCGCGCTCAGCACGGCCTGGACAGCGGCGTCGTCCGTCGAACCGACCTCGACGGCCAGCTCGTAGGTGCCCTCGCCCCAGGACTGGTGGCGGAACGAAGCGGCGTACGTCATGAACCGATCATCCCGCATCGAGGAGTTTCCTAGGATCCACCCCATGGAGCACCTCGACAGCGTCCCCGAGCGCCAGGGTCTCGTCATCTTCCTGAACGGCACCTCCAGTTCGGGCAAGTCGAGCATCGCGGCGGAGCTGTCGGCGATCCTCGACGAGCCCTGTTTCCACCTCCCCGTGGACGCGTTCCACGCGATGCGGTCGAACGCGACCGTGCCGCCGGACCGGCTGGGCACCGTGCTGCACCGGACCTGGCGTGGTTTCCACCGTGCCGTGGCGGGGATGGCCGCCGCCGGCAACGACGTCGTCGTCGACCATGTGCTCAGCGCCGAGTGGCGGCTGCGCGACTGCCTCTCGCTCTTCGACCCCCGGCACGTGGTGCTCGTCGGCGTGCACTGCCCGCCGGAGGAACTGGCGCGCCGGGAGCGCGAGCGGGGCGACCGGCCGCCGGGCCTCGCGGCACGCCAGCTGGAGCAGGTGCACTCCCACGGGGTGTACGACGTCGAGTGCGACACGAGTCGCGCCACCCCGCGGGAATGCGCCCTGCTGATCAAGGAGTTCCTGGCGAACCGTCCGACGCCGACGGCCTTCGAGCGGTTGGGCGCGGCACTGTGACGCTGCGCATCACCGGTCCAGCAGCTCGCAGGCCTCGCGGAAGTCGCCGTAGGCCTCGCCGTACTGTTTGGCCGCGAGCAGGAACATGGAGCGGTCGGTCAGGGCCCGGCCCAGCGCCTGACGTTCACCGAGGCGCCGGGCGAGCGCCACACCCTCGTCGAAGAGAGGGTGCAGCGGCTTCAGGTCCGGGGAGCCATGACGCTGCTCCTGGAACACAGCGGTGCGGATGGCCAGTCTGCGGTGCAGGGCGAGCAGTTCGGGCAGAGACGCGGACGGGTCCTCCCGCAGCGCGGTCAGCTGCTCTTCGAGGGGGCCCAGCCCGTCGAGGTACGCCTTCCTGACCTCGCGCGACCAGTGCGCGGGGTCCCATCCGAAAGGGGGCGCCGGCGCCTCGGGCGTCGGCACGGGCTCCGCCGATCGGCCCGACAGGGCCAAGAGCGTGACCCACGACGAGACGCCGCTCCAGCGCCTGTCCTCCCCGGCGCGGTCCAGCTCGGCGAGCAGGACAAGGGCCTCCTGCCTGTCCGTTCCGGCCTGCGTGGGACATCCGGCGGCGTCCAGCATCCCGGATCGGTAAACCAGTCGCCAGACCAGGATCGACGGGAACGTGTCTCCCGCGGCGACCTCGTCGCGGGAGTAGTCCACCAGTTCGGCGAACGCCTCCAAGGCCTCCTCCTGGCGTCCGGCCGCCTCGAGAACGGACACCCACTCGACCGCGGCCGAGGGATAGCCCCTCCACCGTGGCTGGTTGCGCTCGTCCGCGACCCCCTTCGCGCAGACCTCCGCCGCCTCCTCGTACCGCCCCTCCTCGGCCAGTACCACCGCCAGCTGTCGCTGCCCGTACCCGGGGATCTTCACCTGCCCGTTCTCATACCCCCACCGCCCGGCCTCGGCCATCTCCTCAAGGATGGCGAAACCCTCCTCCCGGCGGCCCGCGGCGTACAGACCACGCTGGTAGGAATCCAGGACGCGGACCAGCAACTCGGTCCGGTTCGGGTCCCCTTCGTCGATCCGCCGTGCCGTGGCCACCGCCTCCGCGTGCCAGACCAGCCGTACGTCCGGCAGGTCCCGCAGCTCCGGCTCGTAGCCGTACGCCACCAGCGCGTCGGCCAGCTTGGGAACGTAGGTCAGCGGGCTCACCACGGACAGCACCCGGTACGCCTCCACCTGCTCCGCGACGCTCAGCCCGTCCGATCCGAGCAGCATTGTCCGGGCCCGTTGCACCGCATCCTGATCGACCTTCTGCGCGTCATCCATGACCGCGATTCTGAGAGTCGAACAGGGCCTCGAACAAGGCTGTCGAGCAGTGCCGTTCGTCCTACGAAAACGGCCTCCGACCTGTCATGATGGACACGTATTCACCCCTCGGCGGCTCCTCTTCACGAACCGTTCGGGTACGCCCGAAACACCACGCGCGGCAACGAGGTCCGCTTCGCTACCGTCGAGCCATGCGAGCGATCGTCATCGGCGCCGGTATCGGAGGGCTGGCCGCGACCCTGAGTCTGCGTCGCGCCGGGCACGAGGTCGTGCTGGTGGAGCAGTCGCCGCGGTTCACCGAGGCCGGTGCCGGAATCCAGCTAGCGCCCAACGCCACCCGGGTGCTGCGCGGCCTCGGCCGGCTGGACGCGGTCGCCGCGCAGGCCGCACCACCCGGCGAACTGAGCTTCCGCCGCTGGTCCGACGGGGCGGAGATCTGCCGGTACACGCTGGGGCGCGAGGTCGACGCCGAGTTCGGGGCGCCCTATCTGCAACTGCACCGGGCCGATCTCCAGCAGGCCCTGGCCGCCGCCGTGCCGCCCGGGTCGGTGCGTCTGGGCACCCGGGTCGTGCGCATCGAGCAGGACGACAGGTCCGCCCACGTGACGACGGCGGGCGGTGAGCGCCTGACCGCGGATCTCGTCGTGGCCGCTGACGGCATCCGCTCCGCGGCCCGGCAGTGGCTCTTCGGCGCGGACGCGGCGGTGTTCTCGAGGACCGCCGCCTACCGCGCGCTCCTCCCGGCCGAGCAGGTCGCCGATCTGGACCTCCCGGACACCGGGATCTGGCTCGGGCCGGGCCGGCACTTCGTCCACTACCGGGTGCGCCGCGGCGAACTCCTCAACGTCGTGGCCGTGTTCGGGACGGACACGGCCCGGGAGTCGTGGACCGAGCTCGCGGAACCGGACGAAGCGCTGCGCGCCTTCGAGGGGTGGGAGCCCCGGGTGGTCCGGGTGCTCGAACGCGCGGGGCGGATGTACCGCTGGGGCATCCACACCCGTGCCCCGCTCGCCCGTTGGGGTTGTGGACGGGTGACCCTGCTGGGCGACAGCGCGCACGCGATGGTGCCGTTCCAGGCGCAGGGCGCGGCACAGGCGCTCCTCGACGCGGCCGTACTCGGCGACTGCCTCAGGGGCGCGGGCCCCGCCGACGTACCCGAGGCGCTCGACCGGTACGCGCGCCGACGGCTGGCCGGCGCCACGGAGATGCAGGCCCGTTCGGCGCGGGCCGGCGACGAGTTCCACCTCGCGGACGGTCCCGAGGCCGAGGCCCGCGACGCCCGGATGGCGGCGCACGCGGCCGAGCAACGGTTCCTCCCGGTGGCGGCCGCGTGGGCAGCCGACGTAGTCGACGAGCCGGGGGCGCCTTGAGCGGCCGTCCGAATGTCACCGCACGCCTCTTGGCCCCGCCCGTCCCATGCCCAACACTGAGCCGATGACGCAGCGTGTGGAGCTCGCCACCGTGATGGACCGGCTGGCCGTCGACGGGCTGATCACCGACTACGCCGTCGCGGTCGACGACGGCGACTGGGAGGCGTACCGAGGACTGTTCACCGCGGACGGACGCGCGGACTACCGCTCGGCCGGCGGGGTCGAGGGGGACGCCGGGCAGATCTCCGCGTGGCTCGCCGAGAACCTGCGGGTGTTCTCGATGCGGCAGCATCTGATCGTCAACCGGCGTATCACCTTCGGCCAGTGGGACCACGACACGGGCGACACGGCCCGCGTCCAGGCCGACTACGTCAACCCGATGCGGATGGCCCCGGACGGCGAGGCCTCCGCCCCCGACTTCGTCTGCGGCGGCCGCTACGCCTTCGGGCTGCTGCGCACGGACGAGGGCTGGCGGCTGCGCGAGGTCGTCGTGCAGGAGAAGTGGCGGCGCCTCCCGGCCGCCGAACCACGCCCATGATCAACTGAGTCGACGCCCTCTGTCCCCGGGGCGTCCGCACCACGCACACTGGAGGGACGCACGGGGTAGGGAGGCGCCGCATGAAGACGCTCAGCCACTGGCTCGCCTCCCCGTGGCGGCGGTCCGTCCTCGCCGCCCTGGCCGGCGCTCTGCCCGTGCTCGCCTTCCCGGAACCCTCCCTGTGGGGGTTCGCCTACGTCGCCCTGGTCCCCTGGATCGCGCTCGTCCGCTCCGCTCCGACCGGCAAACGGGCGGCGTACGACGGCTGGTGCGGCGGGTTCGGCTTCATGCTGGCCATGCACCACTGGCTGCTGCCGAGCCTGCATGTGTTCACCCTGGTCATCGGGGCCCTCCTGGGCGCGCTCTGGGCGCCGTGGGGCGTGATGGTCCGTCACTTCCTCGCCGGTACGCCCTCGCGCGGCCGGATCGCCGGTGCCCTCCTCGTGCTGCCCTCGGGCTGGCTGCTGGTCGAGCTCGTCCGTTCCTGGCAGGGGCTCGGCGGGCCGTGGGGGGTGCTCGGCGCCAGTCAGTGGGAGGTGGAGCCGGCGCTGCGGCTGGCCTCGGTGGGCGGGGTGTGGCTGATCAGCTTCCTGGTGGTGACCGTGAACGTCGCGGTCGCCGTGCTGGTCACGGTGCGGCAGGCGCGCGTGCCCGCCGTCGCCGGACTCGTGGCCACGGCCGCCGCGACCTCGGCGGCCTGGATGTGGTCGCCGCGCCCTCAGGCCGACGGCGGCGTGCGGATCGCCGTCGTACAGCCGGGTGTCGTCGACGGTCCCGACCGGCGTTTCGCCCGCGAGGAGGCCCTCACCCGGCAACTCGCCGGACAGGACGTCGACCTGATCGTGTGGGGCGAGAGCAGTGTCGGCTACGACCTCGGCGACCGCCCGGACCTCGCCCGCCGGCTCGCCGCGCTCTCCGCCGCGACCGGGGCCGACATCCTCGTCAACGTGGACGCCCGGCGCTCCGACAGGCCCGGTATCTACAAGAGTTCGGTACTGGTCGGGCCCGAAGGGCTCACGGGCGACCGTTACGACAAGATGCGGCTGGTGCCGTTCGGCGAGTACATCCCGTTCCGCTCGCTGTTCGGCTGGGCGACCTCTGTCGGCAAGGCCGCGGGCGAGAACCGGCGCAGCGGCGACGAGCAGGTCGTGATGGACGTCGGGAACGGGCTGCGGGTCGGCCCGATGGTCTGCTTCGAGTCCGCGTTCCCCGACATGAGCCGGCACCTCGCCGAGGACGGCGCCCAGGTGCTGATCGCCCAGTCGTCGACCTCCACGTTCCAGTGGAGCTGGGCCCCGGAGCAGCACGCGTCGCTGGCCGCGCTGCGCGCCGCCGAGACCGGCCGCCCGATGGTGCACGCCACCCTGACGGGAGTCTCGGCCGTCTACGGCCCGGAAGGACAGCGGATCGGCTCGTGGCTGGGCACCGACGCGAGCACCACGGCGGTCTACGACGTGCCGCTGGCCACGAGTGTCACGCCGTACGTCCGCTTCGGCGACTGGCTGACCCGGGCGGCACTGCTCGTCGTCGCCGGCTGGTGCGTGGGCCTGGGCCTGAAGGCCGTACGGCTCAGGCGGGCCGCTCCTGAACCGCGTGTACCACCCGCTCGCACAGCTCATGGGTCGCCAGCGCGTCCCGGGCGCTGAGCACCTTGCCCGCGCGCACGGCGTCGAGGAAGGCCGTCACGACCTGCTCGATGCCGCGCTGCCGGGCCACCGGCACCCAGTCCCCGCGCCGTCGCACGGTCGGCTGCCCCTTGTGGTCGATGACCTCGGCGAGGTTGACCACCTGACGCTTGGTGTCCTGTCCGGACACCTCCAGGATCTCCTCGGCGGAGCCGCTGAGCCGGTTCATGACCCCGAGCGCGGTGAAGCCGGCGCCGGAGAGCTGGAGCACCACGTGGTGCAGCAGCCCGTCCTCGACGCGGGCCCGCACGGTCACGTCGTCGACCGGGCCCGGCGCGAGGAAGCGCAGGGTGTCGACGACATGGATGAAGTCGTCGAGGATCATCGACCGGGGCTCCTCCGGCAGCCCGATCCGGTTCTTCTGCATGAGGATCAGCTCGCGCGGATGGTCGGCGCACTGCGCGTACCCGGGCGCGTAGCGCCGGTTGAAGCCGACCGCGAGGGACACCTCGCGCTCCTCGGCGAGCGCCACCAGCCGCTCCGAGTCGGCGAGTTCGTACGCCAGCGGCTTGTCGACGTACGTCGCCACGCCCGCCTCCAGCAGCCGCGTCACGATCTCCGGGTGCACGGCGGTGGGCGCGTGCACGAAGGCCGCGTCGAGCCCCTCGGCGAGGAGCGAGTCGAGATCGAGGTGGCGCTGTCCCTCGGGCAGGCGCAGGCCGTCGGCGACGCGGGCGAGGGTGGCGGGCGTACGGGTCTGGAGATGCAGTTCGACCCCTGGCAGACCGCCGAGCACCGGCAGATAGGCCTTCTGGGCGATGTCGCCGAGTCCGATGCAGCCGACCTTCACTGGATCTCCCTACCGCTTGCCCGCGCCTGACACGACCGAAGCATACGGCGGCAGCGGGGGCCGCCAGTCGGCGATGCCGTCGAATCCGCGCAGGAAGAGGGCGGGGCCGGCCAGTGAGAGCGCGGCGATCGCGGTGTCGCGTACGACCATGAGACCGCGGTTCGCGGTCAGGTTCAGGCGTCCGATCCTGACGGCCTGACGGGCGATGGCGGTGGTACGGGGCAGGCGGGCCGCCGAGTAGGCGGCGAGGTCGGTGTGGTGGTGCGCGAGGACGACCGCGTCCTCGATCGCCTGGTTGCCGCCCTGGCCGAGGGTCGGGGGCATGGCGTGCGCGGCGTCGCCGAGGAGCGCGACCCGGCCCCGGTGGAAGGCGGGCAGTGGCTCGGCGATGTGGTGGACGTCGTGGCGCAGGACGTCCTCGGGCCGGGCGGCGGCGAGTACGGCGGGGATCGGGTCGTGCCAGTCGCCGTAGCGGCGGACGAGTTCGGCCCGCTCGTCCGGGGCGCGCTCCCCCGCGGGTGCCAGGGCGGCGGCGTACGCGTAGACCCGGCCGTCCTTGAGCGGGTGGGTGCCCCAGATCCGGCCCCGGCCCCAGGTCTCGTGCGAGGCGAACTGCGTCCCGGGCAGCGGGATCACCAGGCGCCAGGTGGTGAATCCGGAGTAGGCGGCGCCGGGGTGGTCCGGGAACAGCGCACGCCGTACGGCGGAGTGGATGCCGTCGGCGGCCACGACCAGGTCGGCCTCCAGCTCGCCGTCGGGTGTCCGCACGCGGGCCGGGCGGTGGGCGTCGCCGGGGTCGACGAGGGCGGTCTCGGCGGCGGTGCGGACGGTGCCGGGTGGGAGCAGGGCGGCGAGGCTGTTGACGAGGGTGGCCCGGTGCAGCAGGACGAGCGGGCCTCCGAAGCGCTCGGCGGCCGCGGCGGCGCTGGAGCGGGAGAGCCAGCGTCCGCGCGGGGTGCGCAGTCCTCCGTCGCCGGACCAGGCGGCGAGGTCGCGGATCTCGTCGCCGATGCCGAGGACGTCCAGGGCGCGCAGGGCGTTGGGGGCCAGGGAGATGGCGGCGCCGACCGGTGCCAGAGAGCGCGACCGTTCCAGGACGGTGACCTGGCTGCCGCGCAGGTGCAGGGCGGCGGCCGCGGCGAGGCCGCCTATGCCGCCGCCGATGACGATCACGCGCCGGGGCTGTGCCATGGGTGCTCCTCCGGTCGGTGGACCTGGGGACTACAGGTGTAGTGTCCCGATGACTCGACTGTACTACAGGCGTAGTGCGCCGGGTAGGTTGACCCTCATGTCCGTACGCACCGCACCCGCCTCCCGGGCCGACCTCGTCGCCGACACCTCCCTCGCGCTGCTCGCGGAGCGCGGGATGCGGGGGCTCACACACCGGGCGGTCGACGAGGCGGCGGGGCTGCCGCAGGGGTCCACGTCGAATCTGGCGCGCACCCGGCAGGCACTTCTGGAGTTGGCGGTACGCCGTCTCGCGGACCGCGAGGCGAAGGTGCTGGCGCTGCACGAGATGCCGGATCCGGCGGCCGGCCTCGATGCCATGGCGGACGCGCTCGCGCTGGCGACCCACCGCGCCCTCACCCACCACCGCGAACTCACCCTCGCCCGCTACGAACTGGCCCTGGAGGCCACCCGCCGCCCCGAGCTGCGGGCTTACTTCGACGCGACGGGGGCCCGCTTCCGCGACCAGCTCTCGGTCCTCGTCACCGCGCTGGGCTCGACGGCCCCGGACCGGCATGTGCTGTCGTTGGTCGCGTGGGCGGACGGGCTGATGTTCTCCTGCGTGGCCGGCTCGTTCAGCGCCCGGGTGCCGGGCCCCGAGGAGGTGCGGGCGGGGCTGCGGGAGCTGCTCGACGGGATGCTGGGGTCATGAAAACGCCTGGTGGGACCCGGCGAGTTGGGACACGATGCGGGCATGACCACTGAGCGCACCGAACCCGCGACGAACGCCGACGAACGCACGATGCTGGAGGGCTGGCTCGACTACCACCGTCAGACCCTGGCCTGGAAGTGCGAGGGCCTGACCGACGCCCAGCTCAGGACCGCCGCCGTGGAGCCCTCCGAGCTGTCCCTGATGGGGCTGGTGCGACACCTGGCCGAGTGCGAGCGCGGCTGGTTCCGCAAGGTGCTGGCCGACGACGACCCGGGGCCGATCTACTACAGCGAGGCGGACCCGGACGGCGAGTTCCATCTCACCGAGGCGGACACCTGGGCGGAGGCCTACGCCACCTGGCAGGCGGAGATCGACGTGGCGCGGCGCAACGCGGCCCGATTCGGCCTGGACGAGCTGTCCGCGGGCAAGCACCGGCGCACCGGTGAGCGCTTCAACCTCCGGTGGATCTACACCCACATGATCGAGGAGTACGCCCGCCACAACGGCCACGCCGACCTGATCCGCGAGCGGGTCGACGGCGCGACCGGCGACTGACGTCACCCTCGCGGACGGGGCACCCTCCGTACGGGGGCGGAGATCACCCGTGCGGGCCAACCTCCGCTTGTCCGCTGTCCCGAATCCGGCGCGACCCAGCAGAGTTGCGCAGATGCAGCGAACGACGACGACCGCAGCGCTCCTGGTCACCGTGGCTGTCTCGGCCCTCTCCGGCTGTGTGACGGTCCAGCACCCCTCCGTCGCGCCGGGCCCGCCGGTGGCGCCGACCCAGCCGTCGGCGCCGCGGCCCGACGGACGGGCCGAGCCGCAGGTCGTACAGGCACCGGCCCAGGAGGCCCTGCAACTCATCGAGTCGTCCCGGAAGTCGAGACCGAGCGCGCCCGAGCCGAGGGACGCACCGCCGTCCTCCGTCGCCGCACCGGCGCCCGAGCAGCCGGCGCCGCGCTCACAGCCGCACGCCCGGCCGGAGCATCCCGGGGCCGGGCACCCAGAGGTCCGGCGGCCGCAGCGGCCGCACGTCGAGATCCCCGACGTGGCCACCCAGGTGCCGAAGAACCCGGACGTGTGCAAGCTCGGCAAGCAGTACGGCGCGTGGCGCAAGGACAGCCCGGAGGCGGCGATCTGCGAGCAGACGTACGGGCGTTAGCCGAGCGCCCTTCACGGGCACGGGGGCGACCGGTCACAGCCGCTGCCGCGGCGGCCCCCACCCGTCGGCGCCGGGGGCGCCGCCCTCACCGAGCCGTAGCTCCAGTCGGCTGATGGCGGCCCGGACCCCGTCTCCGTAGCTGTCCTCGCCGAGCGACTCCGCCGCCCCTCGGGCCCGGCGCAGATGGGTGCGGGCGGCGTCGGAGCGGCCGAGCTTCACATAGTCGGCCGCGAGGTTCAGATGCAGCGAGGGGTAGAGCGCCCGCACCGCGAGCGCTCCCTCGTGCTCGGCGAGACGGTCGTCCGTGAGTTCCTCGGCGGCCGTCAACGCCCGCAGGTCCCAGGCGAGTTCGTCACAGGGGTCGTCGTGGGTGTCGGCCATGTAGTGGGCGAGGGTGCAGCGGTGCAGCGGGTCGCCGTCCTCGCCGATCTCCGCCCACAGGTCCAGGAAGCGGTGCCGGGCCTCCTCGCGGTCCCCCGCGTGGTGCAGCATGACGACCTGCCCGATCCGCGTCATCACGGCATCCGGCGCCGTCTGCTCCTGTCGCTCCGCCACCGCGTCCTCCGGGCCACTCGTCGGTCGATACGACCCGACGCTAACGGCCCCCACCGACAATCCCGGTCAGGCGGCACCGGGCCGGTCCGGCGGGGAACCGGCCCGGCGGCGGTCAGCCCAGGCTCGGGATCGTCCAGTCGATCGCCTCGTGGCCCTGCTGCGCGACCGCCTCGTTGATCTGCGTGAACGGGCGGGAGCCGAAGAACTTCTTCGCCGACAGGGGCGAGGGGTGCGCGCCCTTGACCACGATGTGCCGCGTCTCGTCGATCAGGGGGAGCTTCTTCTGGGCGTAGTTGCCCCACAGCACGAAGACCGCCGGGTCGGGCCGGTCGGCGACCGCGCGGATGACGGCGTCGGTGAACTTCTCCCAGCCCTTGCCCTTGTGCGAGTTCGCCTCGCCGGAGCGGACGGTGAGCACCGCGTTGAGCAGCAGGACACCCTGCTGGGCCCACGGCAGCAGATAGCCGTTGTCCGGGATCGGCGTGCCGAGCTCCTCCTTCATCTCCTTGTAGACGTTCCTCAGGGAGGGCGGGGTCTTCACACCGGGGCGCACCGAGAAGCACAGGCCGTGGCCCTGGCCCTCGCCGTGGTACGGGTCCTGGCCGAGGACCAGGACCTTGACCTGGTCGTAGGGGGTCGCGTCCAGGGCGGCGAAGACCTCCTCGCGCGGCGGATAGACGGGACCCTTCGCCCGCTCCTCCTCGACGAACTCGGTCAGCTCCTTGAAGTAGGGCTGCTGGAGCTCGTCGCCCAGGACCCCGCGCCAGGACTCGGGCAGCATGGCGATGTCGGTCACGTCAACGTCCTTATGTCGTGCGGTCACTTCAGGTCTGAGAACCTACAGGCGACCACTGACAGTGCGCCGCTACCAGCTGGTCTTCCGGTACAGATCCCACATGGTCATCATGGTCGCCGGGTCGATGACGTTCTCCAGACCGCCGATCTCCTCGTCCGCGGCCACGTACTGCTTGCCCTGCCACAGGGGCAACAGCCGTGCGTCGTCCACGAAGATCTGCAGCGCGTCCTCGATCTGCTGGCCCACCGCCCCGCGGTCGCTCTCCGCGCGCGACTCCGGCAGCAGCTTGCCGGTGATCTCGGGGGCTTCGTACGGGGTGCCGAGCGCGTTCTGCTCACCCACGAAGGGTGCGATGAAGTTGTCGGCGTCGTTGAAGTCCGGGAACCAGCCGCGCCCGAAGACCGGGTACTCGCCGTTCTGGTAGCCCTCGACGTAGGTCTTCCACGGGCGGCTCTTGAGGGTGATCGTGAAGAGGCCGGAGGCCTCCAGCTGCCGCTTCAGCTCCTCGAAGGCGGGCTTGGTCGTCGAGCCGTAGCGGTCGGTGGTGTACCAGAGGGTCAGTGGGACCTGCTCGGTGATCCCCGCTTCTGTGAGGAACCGCTTGGCCTTGGCCACGCTGGGGTCTCCGAAGTCGTCGAAGAAGCCCGTGGTGTGGCCGATGAGTCCGGCCGGGACCATCGAGTACAGCGGCTCGACGGTGTCCTTGTAGATCTTGTGCACGAGCGCGGAGCGGTCGACGATCTGGGCGACGGCCTTGCGGACCGCGGGCTTCGCGGCCCAGGGGTCCTTGGGGTTGAACACCAGGTAGCTGATCTCGGAGGTGGCGTTCTCGACCAGCTGGAGCCCCTCCTCACGCTGGTTCTCCTCGATGTCCACGGTGTCGGCGGCGGGGAGCCCGCGGTAGACGACCGAGATCTCCTTCTTCCTGAGGGCCTTGACCATGTCGTCCGACTGCTGGAAGTAGCGGATGGTGACGGCGCTGTTCTTGCGATCCGCTATGCCCTTGTAGTGGTCGTTGCTGGCGAGTTCGGCCTTCTTGCCCTCGTCCCAGGCGTCCAGGGTGTAGGGCCCCGAGCCGTCGATCCCGCCGTCCTTGCGGATCTCGGTCGCGGAGTACTCCTCAGGGTCCACGATCGACATGGCGGGCGTGGTGAGCACCAGGGGGAAGGTGGCGTCGGGCTGGCTGAGATGGAAGACGACCTCGCGATCGCCCCTCACCTGCACCCGGGAGAGAGTGCCCAACAGGCCCGCGGGACCGCCGTTGACGTTGATCTTCTTGATCCGGTCGATCGAGTACTTGACGGCCTGGGCGTCCAGGGTGTGCCCGTTGGAGAACTTCAGGCCCTCGCGCAGCGTGCAGCTGTACTCGGTGCTCGTCGTGTCCGTGAACTCGCAGCTCTCGGCGGCGTCCGGCTCGGGCGCGGTGCCACCGGGCGAGTAGTTCAGGAGCGTCTGGTAAACGTTCCGGAACAGCTCCCAGGAACTGTCCCAGGACGCGGCGGGGTCCAGGGTGCTCGGGGCGCTGGTCGTGCCGACGACGATCGGGCCCCCCTCGTCCGAGGAGTCGGACGACAGGACGCCACATCCGGCCACCAGCGACGATATGGACGCGGCGGCCGCCATCCGCCGAAGGCTTCTGTTCCGGTTGAACACGCGCACGCTCCTCGAGCTGCCATACCAAGGGTTGGCAGACCATACCGCAGCTTTACCCGGCCTGAACCGGGCCCTCCGGCCCGTTCCTGGTCGGTGCCGCTGTGGCGGCGTTGTCGGTGCCCTGTGCGGGTCCTGTACTGCGGCTCCCGCACAGGGACAGGGGCGCCACTGATGTCCAGCGGCGCCCCTGTCCCTGTCCCTGTGCGGGTCGGGTCAGCCCACGCCGGCGTTGAGGAAGATGCCGCCGTCGATGACGAGCGTCTGACCGGTGATCCAGTCGGACTGCGTGGAGGTGAGGAACGCGGCGGCGCCGCCGATGTCGGACGGCACACCGAGCCGGCCCAGCGGGTAGGACGCGGCGGCCTCGGCCTCCCGGCCCTCGTACAGGGCCTGGGCGAACTTGGTCTTCACGACCGCCGGGGCGATCGCGTTGACCCGCACCTTGGGCGCGAACTCGTGGGCGAGCTGCGCGGTCAGGTTGATCATGGCGGCCTTGCTGACGCCGTACGCGGCGATGAAGGGCGAGGGCGCGACGCCCGCGACGGAGGCGATGTTGACGATCGCGCCGCCGTTCTCCTTCTGCCAGGCGTGCCAGGTCTTCTGGGCGAAGCCGAGCGCCGAGATCACGTTGGTCTCGAACACCTTGCGGGCCACGTTCAGGTCGAGGTCGGCGATCGGCCCGAACACCGGGTTGGTACCGGCGTTGTTGACGAGGTAGTCGACGCGGCCGAAGGCCTCCATGGCGCGCTCGACGGCGACGGCCTGGTGGGCCTCGTCGTGGGCCTTGCCGGCGACGCCGATGACCCGGTCGGCGCCGAGCTGCTCGACTGCCTCCTTCAGGGCGTCCTCGTTGCGGCCGGTGATGACCACGCGGTCGCCGCGGGCGACGAGCGCCTCGGCGACGCCGTAGCCGATGCCGCGGCTGGCGCCCGTGACGAGGGCGACCTTGCCGGAGAGCTCAGGCAGTTCAGTCATGTCGGTGATCCCTAAGTCCCTTGGTCCCTGTGTCCCTTGATGCCTTAGTCGAGCGGTCCGCCGGCCACGTACAGCACCTGGCCGGAGACGAAGCCGGCGGCCTCGTTCGTGAAGAAGGCGATCGCGTTGGCGATGTCCTCGGGCTCGCCGACGCGGGCGACGGGGATCTGGGTGGCGGCCGCGGCCTTGAACTCCTCGAAGCCCATGCCGACGCGGGCGGCGGTGGCGGCGGTCATGTCGGTGGCGATGAAGCCGGGGGCGACGGCGTTGGCGGTGATGCCGAACTTGCCGAGCTCGATGGCGAGGGTCTTGGTGAAGCCCTGGAGACCGGCCTTGGCGGCGGAGTAGTTGGCCTGACCGCGGTTGCCGAGCGCCGAGGACGAGGACAGGTTGACCACGCGGCCGAAGCCGGCGTCGACCATGTGCTTCTGGACGGCCTTCGTCATCAGGAAGGAGCCGCGCAGATGCACGTTCAGGACGGTGTCCCAGTCGGAGACGCTCATCTTGAACAGCAGGTTGTCGCGGAGCACGCCCGCGTTGTTGACGAGGATCGTCGGGGCGCCGAGCTCGGCGGCGACGCGCGCGACGGCGGCCTCGACCTGGGCCTCGTCGGAGACGTCCGCGCCGACCGCGATCGCCTTGCCGCCCGCCGCGGTGATCTTCTCCACGGTGTCCTTGCAGGCGGCCTCGTCGAGGTCGATCACGGCGACCGCGCGGCCCTCGGCGGCCAGTCGTACGGCGGTGGCGGCACCGATGCCGCGTGCGGCGCCCGTGACGATGGCTACCCGCTGCTCAGTGGTGGACATTGCTCGTTCTCCTCGCCCTTGAAGAAGTGCGGCCCGATCGGTGAGCGACCGCTTAGTACCTTCGGCAGACGTGACGCTAGAAGGCCTGGCACCCGGTGTCAACGCCACTCGGCCCCGGTGTGATCCATTACCTGACCAGGAGGTCCAGCAAGCGTTCCGTCTCGGCTGCCGGATCGGTGGTGAGCCCGGTGTGCACGGGTCCCGGCTGGACGACCGTCGAGCGGGGCGCGACGAGCCAGCGGAACCGCCGTCCGGCGTCGTCGGCGGCCGCCTGCCCGGCCCCGTCGCCGCCCGCGCACACGCTCTCCACCGCCCGCAGCGCCGCCCGCACCCCGGCCACGTCCGCCGCCGGGTCGAGGGCGAGCAGCCGGGCCTCGTCGAGGTGGGTGCGGGCGCCGACGTAGGCCTTCGCTCGGCAGTAGACGAGGACGCCGGCGTTGATGCACTCGCCGCGCTCGACGCGGGGGACGAGGCGCAGCAGGGCGTACTCGAAGACGTCCCGGTCGCCCGCCTCGCCGCCCTTGATGATGTGCCGCTCGACGACACTGCCGGCCATGTGGATATGGCGCTCGCTCACTTGATCCCCTGGATGCGGTCGTGGATGACGGTGGCGCGGGCCAGCAGGGGCCGCGCGTAGGCCCTTCTCAGCTCGTCCGGGGTGTCGAAGCCGGGTTCGCCCGCGAGCCAGACGTCCGGGATCTCGGCGGTGACCTCGGTGAGGAGGTCCTCGGTGACGAGGGGGGCCAGCTCCGCGGCGGCCGCCCGGACGTCCGGGGCGAAGCGCGCGAGGGTGTGGTCCGAGGCGTCGTACGGGCGGGCGGCGGAGGCCTCCGCGCCCGGCCAGTTGTGGTGCCAGATCATGGTCGCGCCGTGGTCGATGAGCCACAGGTCGCCGTGCCACATCAGCAGGTTGGGGTTGCGCCAGGACCGGTCGACGTTGTTGACCAGCGCGTCGAACCAGACGATCCGCCCGGCCTCCTCGGGGCTCACCGTGAAGGCGAGCGGGTCGAAGCCGAGGGCGCCGGAGAGGAAGTCCATACCGAGGTTGGTGCCGCCGCTGGCCCGGAGCAGGTCCTGCACCTGCTGCTCGGGCTCGCCGAGGCCGAGCACCGGGTCGAGGTCCAGCGTCACCAGCCGGGGCACCCGGAAACCGAGGCGGCGGGCGAGCTCGCCGACGACCACCTCGGCGACCAGCGTCTTGCGGCCCTGTCCGGCGCCGGTGAACTTGATGACGTAGGTCCCGAGATCGTCGGCCTCGACGAGCCCCGGCAGCGAGCCGCCTTCCCGCAGGGGCGTGATGTAGCGGGTCGCGATGGCTTCCTTGAGCATCGGCCCAGGTTACCGAGGGGTGGCTGAACAACGGGCACGTCGGGTCCGTACCCCTGGGCAGTTCACGAGATATCCGTGGAAGGGGACGTGACCATGTCCAGCGAATCGCTTCATCCCACCTCGACACCGAGCCGCCGCACCGTCGTGGCGGCGGTGGGGGCGGCGGGGCTCGCCATCACGCTGAACGCGTGCGGGTCGGACGACGGGTCCTCCTCCGCCTCCTCCGGAACCGCGCTGGCGAAGACCTCGGACATACCCGAGGGCGGCGGCAAGATCTTCAAGGACGCGGGCGTGGTGGTCACCCAGCCCACGGCGGGCCAGTTCAAGGCCTTCTCGTCGAAGTGCACGCACCAGGGATGCGCGGTGACCGGGATCAGCGACGGGGTCATCACCTGCCCGTGCCACAAGAGCGAGTTCTCGGTGAGCGACGGCAGCGTGCAGAAGGGACCCGCCACCCAGCCGCTGCCGGAGGAGAAGATCACGGTGAGCGGGGAGTCGATCTCGCTCGCGTGAGGCAGGCCAGCACCTCGGCCGTGGTCGCCAGGGTCGCCACCAGGGCGAGGGTGTTGCGGAGCATCGCGGACGTGTAGTCGGCGGGCACGCCGGCCACGGCGTCCGTCGGGACGACCACGGTGTAGCCGCGGTTGACCGCGTCGAACACCGCGTCGGGGATCGCCACGTTGGCCGAGACGCCGGTGACGACGAGCGTGCGGCAGCCCAGGTTGCGCAGCAGCGGGTCGACGTCGGTGCCCTGGATCGGCGACAGCCCGTGCAGCCGCCGAACGACGAGGTCCTCCTCCAGGACCTCGATCGGGGCCGCGACGCGGACCGCCGTGGTGCCGGACAGCTGCTGGACGGGGAGCCGTTCGGCGGCGCGGAACAGCCGGGCGTTGCGGTTGGCGCCGCGGCCGTCGGGGCGGCGTTCGGCGAGGGCGTGGATCACCTGGATCCCGCTCTCGTGGGCGCCGGCCACCAGCCGGGCCACGTTGGCGAGGGCGCCCGACTGCCGTGCCTCCTTGGCCAGTTCGGGCAGCGCGCTGTCCGGGCCGACGACACCCTGCTGGCACTCGACGGTGAGCAGCACCGTGGAGCGCGGGTCGAGAAGCTCGCTGAGCTGTTCTTTCGACGGCACGGTCGCCCCCTGGTCGCCGACGCTGGAGCGGGCGAGCGTAACCACCATTGCGTGCCGACGGAAGACGCCGCATCCTTTTCTGACGTGATGTCAGAGGATCTCTCCTCTGGCACGACGTGGGAGAAGGAAGAGGGGGCCGTATGACCGTCACTCAGCGCCGGGGCCGGAAGATCATGATGACGCCGGGCGAGCTGGACGAGTTCCTCACCAGCCAGCGCACCTGTCGGGTCGCCACCGTCTCGACGGGCGGCGCCCCGCACGTGAGCACGCTCTGGTTCGCCTGGGACGGCACCTCGCTCTGGCTGTACTCGGTGGTGAAGAGCAAGCGCTGGACCGATCTGCGCCGCGATCCGCGGGTCGCGATCGTGGTCGACACCGGCGAGGAGTACGACGAACTGCGCGGCGTCGAGCTGTCCGGGGCCGTGGAGTTCGTGGGCGAGGCGCCACGCGTCGGCGAGCTGTACGCCGAACTCGACGTCCCGGAGACACTGTTCGCGCGCAAGAACTTCCGCCTCGACGAGATGCCGCACGACGGGCGGCACGCGTGGATGCGGCTGACGCCGGACAAGATCGTGTCCTGGGACTTCCGCAAGTTGCCCTCCCCGTAAGGCGGTTGTCGCCGCGAGGATTCAGCCGAGCTTCGCGGCCGCCGCCCGCAGTGCCTCGACCGCCGCCCTGATCGACGGGCGGCGGTCGGCGTCCGCACGCCAGACGACGTACACATGCCGGCGCACGCGCTGCTTGAGCGGGACGGTCACGACCCCCTCGGGCATCGGGTGCCGCCCCAGCAGCGGGGCGATACAGACGCCCAACCCGGCGGCGACGAGCCCGAGTTGGGTGTGGGTCTCGGCGGCGCGGTGGCCGACGATGGGCTCGATGCCCTTGGAGCGCAGGGTGAACATCAGCCACTCGTGGCAGAACTCGCCCTCCGCCCAGGTGATCCACTCGTCCTCGGCGAACTCGGCCAGGTCCACCTCGTCACGCCCCGCGAGCCGATGCCCGACCGGCATCGCCACATCCGCCGGATCGTCCAGCACGGACGCCTTCACCAGGCCCTCCGGGAGCGGCATGGGCTTGTTGTACCAGTCGAGGACCACGGCGAGGTCCAGGTCACCGCGGACCACGCCCGCGATGCCGTGCTCCGGTTCCTGCTCGCACGAGCGGACCCGTAGCGCGGGGTGCTCGGCGACCAGCGCCGAGAGCGCCGCCGGGAACAGTCCGCGCGCGGCGGTCGGGAACGCCGAGAGCCGCAACTCGCCGACCACCTGGCCGCGTTGGGCCTCCAGGTCGGACTGGGCGAGCTCGACCTGCGACAGGATGCGGGCCGCGTGCTGGGCGAGCAGCCGGCCTGCGTCCGTGAGCCGTACACCCCGGCCGTTCTTGGCGAGGATCTGCTGACCGACCTCGCGCTCCAGCTTGGACATCTGCTGCGAGACGGCGGACGTCGTGATGTGCAGCCCCTCGGCGGCGCCGCTCACCGATCCGTGCCGGGCGAGGGCGTCCAGGGTACGCAGGCGCTCCAGATTCAACATGTAAGTGATGCTACGAGATATCGGGTCGAAAATCTCGATTGTGCTACGAGGTCTTCGCCGCCAGGGTGGTCCTCATGACCACCGCCCCCATGCCACGCCCCCCGGCCCTCGACTGGCGTCTGCGCTTCGCCGCCCTCTCGCTGATCTGGGGTTTCAGCTTCCTGCTCATCAAGGTGGGCACCGACGGCTACGCCCCCTTCCAGGTCGCCCTGGGGCGGCTGCTGTTCGGGACGGCGGTACTGGCGGCGGCGATGGCCGTGAAGCGGGAGCGGCTGCCGCGCGGGGCGCGCACCTGGGGGCATCTGGCGGTCGCCGCGTTCCTGGTGAACGCCCTGCCCTTCTCCCTCTTCGCCTACGCGGAACTGACCATCCCGTCCACGCTCGCGGGCATCTGCAACGCGACCTCGCCGCTGTGGGGCATGGCCCTGTCGCTGGTCGCCCTGTCGGAGGACCGGCCGACGCGGCTGCGGGTGGCCGGTCTCGGCGTCGGCTTCCTCGGCGTGCTGACGGTCCTGGGCGCCTGGCAGGGTTTCCACGGCGTGGACGCCCGGGGCACCGCGATGGCTCTGCTGGCCTCGCTGAGCTACCCGGTCGGCTGGATCTACATCCGCCGCACGCTCGCGGGCGTCGGCCACTCCCACCTGTCCATGACGGGCGCGCAGTTGCTGCTGGCGGCGCTGCAACTGGCGGTCGTCACACCGCTCTTCACCGACTTCCCCAGTCGTTTCGCCGTGACGCCGCTGCTGGCGATCGCGGCGCTGGGCGCCCTGGGCACGGGCCTCGCACTCCTCCTCCAGTACGGCCTGGTCGCCGAAGTCGGCCCCACGACCGCCCAGTTGGTCACCTACCTCATCCCGGTCGTCGCGACCGCCGCGGGTGTCGTCCTGCTCGGCGAGACGCTGACCTGGTCGACGCCGGTCGGAGCGGTGATCGTACTGGCGGGCGCGGCGCTGACACAGGTGCCGCAGCGCACCCCGGCGGCAACCCGGGGCCGCATCACCACACGACTGCGCCGCGGAACACGACCGACCCCCACCGCGCAGGAGCCGCACCGCGACCTGACCCGCCGCTGAGCGCTCCGCGGGAAGTGCCGCGATGTGCCGTCGGCCGTCCGCGGGGCCGTTGTGGCTGGTCGCGCATTTCCCCGCGCCCCTTCGGGGCGCTGCCCAACCGTGGATGACTTCACCCGACCCGCTGGGCCCCCGCGGCCGACCCCTCGCTAGACGAACCCCCGGACCGGCCCCGCCCCCGTCCCCACCGCCGCGGCGACCGCCTCCGCCAGCCGTACCGTCTCCTGCTCCGTCAGCGTCGAGACCGTGACCCGGATCCCGGGTGCCGCTCCCATCCGGAAGCGGGCGCCCGGGGCCACCGCCCACCCGGCGTGCAGCAGTCGGGCCACGGCGCCGGTCTCGTCGGGTACCGGGATCCACACGTTCATGCCGCTGCGGCCGTGTGCGGCGACGCCCCGCTCCGCGAGCGCGGCGATCAGCGCGTTCCGGCGTACGCCATAGGCCCCCGCGACCACCTTCGGGTCGACCGCGCCGTCGGCCCACAACCGGGCCAGGGCCCGCTGGCCGACGCGGCTGACCCAGCCGGGCCCGAGCCGCTGCCGTCCGCGCACCCGGTCGACGGTGACGGCGTCCCCGGTGAACACCGCGAGCCGCAGGTCGGGGCCGTAGGCCTTGGCGGCCGAGCGCACGAAGGCCCAGCTGCGGGTGGTGCCGGCCAGGGGGTGCAGAGGCAGATCGACGATGCCGTGCCCGTGGTCGTCCTCGATGAGCAGCACGTCGGGGTGCTCCTTCAGCACGGACCGCAGCGCACGCGCGCGTGCCGCGCTCACCGCGGCGCCCGTCGGGTTCTGCGCCCGGTCGGTGACGACGAGAGCACGCGCCCCCGCCACCAGCGCCCGGCGCACATCGTCCGGGAGCGGTCCCTCGTCGTCGACGCCGACGGGGACCGTGCGCAGTCCGACCGCCGGGACGAGGTCGAGCAGGCTGCCCCAGCCGGGGTCCTCGACGGCGACGGTGTCGCCCGGTTTGAGGTGGACCGCGAGGACCCGCTCGATCACGTCGAGGGAGCCACAGGCGACCTGCACCGGCCCGTCCGGGACCCCGTCGGCGTCCAGCGCGGCACGCGCGAGGCGGGCCAGCTCCGGCTCGACGGCGGCGTCCCCGTACAGCACGGGCTCCCGGTCGTGGTGCTCGGCGGCCGCCGCGAAGGCCTTGGCCAGCGAGGGCAGCAGCCCCACATTCGGATTGCCGTTCGCCACGTCCCGCACCCCCGCGGGTACGTCCACCCGGATCGCCTCGCGCCCGGTGGTGGCCGGCTTGGACCGCACCCGGCTGCCCCGGCGCCCATCCGTCTCGATGACCCCGCGCTCCCGCAGCGTCCGGTACGCGGCCGCGACCGTGTTCGGATTCACGCCCAGCTCGACGGCCAACTCCCGCATGGGCGGCAGAAGTTGCCCCGGCTCCAGCTCACCGGCACCCACCGCGCGCTCGACGCTCGCCGCAATCTCCGCTGCGCGTCGCCCTTCGATCTTGTATCCTCCTAGCACAAAGCAGATTATGCACTAGTGCAAAAGACTTCGCAAGGAGAGACCGCCATGCAGGGGACCCAGCAGCCGACGCCTCAGCCGACCGCCTACCCGGCGACCGACCGCACGGTCCCCACCCGCTCCCCCGACCGGGCCTCGTACGACAAGGAGGTCGTGCACGCGATACTCGACGAGGCCTACGTCTGCCACCTCGGCTTCGTCCGTGACGGCGCGCCGGTCGTGCTGCCCACGCTGTACGCCCGGGTCGGCGAGCGGCTCTATGTGCACGGCTCGACGGGCTCGCGCCCGCTGCGGATGACCGGCCAGGCCGACCCGGGTCTGCCGGTGTGTCTGACGGTGACGCATGTCGACGCGCTGATCCTGGCCCGCTCCGCCTTCCACCACTCGATCAACTACCGCTCCGTGATGGTGCACGGCACCGCGTACGACGTGACCGACCCGGAGGAGAAGCGCCTCGCCCTGGACGCGCTCGTCGACCACGTCGTGGCGGGCCGGTCCAAGGACTCCCGGCCCGCCAACAAGAAGGAGTTCGCCGCGACGGCCGTGATCCGGCTCGACCTGGACCAGGTCTCCGCCAAGCTCCGCACGGGCGGCGTCAACGACGAGCCCGAGGACCTGGACCTCCCCCACTGGGCCGGAGTGGTCCCGCTGCGCAAGGGCTACGAGACGCCGGTCGCCGACGCCCTCCTGTCCCCCGGGACCGAACTCCCCGACTACCTCGGCGCCCTGTGATGCTGATCCACCCCTGGGACGAGCCCCGCGACGACGCCGAGTGGCAACAGTGGCTGGCCGTGCACGACTTCGGCACGCTGGTCGTCAACGGCCTGGACGGCGAACCGCCGTACGCCCAGCCGCTGCACTTCGTGTACGACGGCGAGCGCGGCGAGGTCCTCACCCACCTCGCCCGGCCCAACCCGATGTGGGCGGCGCTGGAGGCGAACCCGGAGGTCGTGCTGAGCGTGGTCGACGACTACGCGTACGTCCCCGGCCCCTGGCAGGCGGCCCCGGACGGCCCGCCCGAGCACGGCACTCCGACCAGCTTCTACACGGCGGTCCAACTCCGCTGCCGCGCCCAGGTCGTGGACGATCCGGCGGAGAAGGCCGCGCTGCTCAACCGCCAGGTCGCCCACTTCCAGCCGGAGGGCGGCTCGGCCGAGGTAGCGGTCGGCGCGGTGCCGTACGGCCGGATGCTGTCCGGGATTCGCGGGGTGCGGCTCGAAGTCGTCGACGTACGCGCGAAGTTCAAGTACGCCGCCCACCGGACGGCACAGGTTCAGGACCGGATCGCGGCGAAGCTCGCGGAGCGGTCCGGGCCGGGTGACTCGGCGGCGCGCGAGCATCTGCTGGGGCGCCGCCGAGCCTGAGTTCCCTCCTACCCGAGGGCTCGCCTCGCCCCGCGCGCTTCCGCCACCGCGAGCCCCGTGACGGACCCGAGCATCAGCAGGGTGCCGGCGAGGGTCGGTGCCGTCAGGTGTTCACCGAGCAGCACGACGGCGAGGCCCGCCGCGCTGACCGGTTCGAGCAGCATGATCACGGACACGGTGGCCGAACGGACGGCGGCCGCGCCGGCGAAATAGAGGGCGTAGGCGAGGGCCGTGGGGACGGCCGCGAGGTAGGCCAGCAGGCAGAGCAGCAGAGCGGGCCGGGCGGTGTGCGGCACCAGGCCCTCGGCCAGGGCGAACGGCAGCAGCAGCACGCCGGCCACGGCGAACACCCCGACGGACGTACCGGCGGCGTCGACCCTGCCGTCGCGGCCCCAGTGGCGGGTGAGCAGGGTCATCGCGGAACCCCCGGCCGCCGACACCAGCCCGAGCAGCACGCCCCACGGCCGTACGGTCGTGCCCTCGCCGCCGAGCGTGAGGACCCCGAGTCCGGCGAGCGCCCCGCCGACGGCGACGGCCCCGGCTCGTCCGAGCCGTTCCCCGAGGGTCAGCCGCGCGCCGAGCGCGACGAGGACGGGGCCCGCGCCGAGCGTGACGACCGTGGCCACGGCTAGTCCGGTGGCCGCCACGGCCGCGAAGTAGCCGGTCTGGAACACGGCGAGCCCGAGCCCCGTGGCACCCGCCCGCAACGCCTTGCGGGCGAGTGGCTCCCGTACGGCGGTGCGGGTCCGGGGACGCGCCAGGCGTACGGCGGCCAGCAGGACCAGTCCGGACGCGCAGCGCCAGAAGGACAGGGCGACCGGTCCCAGGTCACTGACCCCGTAGGCCAGCGCGGCGACCGCGCCCGCGGTGCCCCAGGCGACACCGGCGACGATCAGACAGATGAGGCCTCGCCCGATGGGCAGGCCGGAAGCAGCATTCGACACTTGTCGTCTCCGCAGACAGACAGAAGTGAGGGCCCCGGCTCAGCGGGGTCCGTGGACTTCGTCTGCGGGCAGCACCGTGACGCCCGGCAGCGGGCCGGGCGCGTTTCCGGAGGGCCCGCCTCAGGCGGCGGGCGGTGCGATGACGCGGTGGGAATGCATGATCGGCAGCCTAGGCAGCGCCGGAGCGGGCGGACAACTTCGTTTCCGGGGCGCCGCTCGCCACCGGTTCCCCGGTGCTTCTGGCCGGGGTCGAGGACTGTGCGATGAAGGCGCCGGCCAGCACGACCGCGCCGCCGATGATCTGCGGGGCGGACAGGTGCTCGCCGAGCAACACCCAGGCCAGGACGGTCGCGATGACCGCTTCCAGACAGGCCAGGACACCGGCGACCTGCGGTGAGAGCCGGCGCACGGAGACCACGCCGGTGACGTAGGCGAGGACCGTGGCGACGAGGACGATCCAGGACAGCAGCAGGGCGGCGGCGACCGAGGTGCCGTCCATCTTCGCGGTGCCGCCGAGCACGGCCCAGTCCATCGTCCAGGGGCGGGCCACGGCGGTGAGCACGACCACGCCGACGAGAAGGCCGTAGGCGATGACACCGAGCGGGTCGGGGGCCTCGGCGCCGGAGTCGCTGCCCTGGTCGGACAGGAGGAAGTAGCCGACCTGGCAGCAGGCGGCGCCGAGCGCGAGGAGCAGGCCGACGGCGTCGAAGCTGAGCCCCGACCAGACCTCGACGACACAGGCGAGGCCGCCGACCGCGAGGACCACACCGACCGCGGCGGCGCGCGTGACCGGCCGTCGCTGCACGAACCGCACCCAGCCGAGGACGAGGGCCGGGGCGAGGTACTCGACGAGCAGCGCGACCCCGACGGGTATCCGGGAGATCGAGGCGAAGTAGAACGCCTGCACTCCGGCCACGCCGAGCAGCCCGAACCCGGCGAGCAGCGCGGGGCGACGGCGCAGCAGGTCACGGTGGCGGACGGCGAGCGGCAGCATCACGAGGGCGGCGCCGGCCACCCGTAGCCACACCACGTGGAGCGGGTCGAGGCCCGCTTCGATCAGCGGTTTGGCCGCGACACCGGATCCTCCGAAGGCGACCGCGGAAACAAGCGCGAGGCTGAGCCCGACGCCCTTTCCCGGGTGGCCGCTCCTGCTGTCAGTCGTCTGCACCGACACATGATGACAGGGGATGACATGAGCGTCACCCCCGATGACACCTGTCTCAGCGGCTGGACGGGGCAGCCCGTCACGACCGATCCGCGATCATCCTCGAAAGACCCCCGCCGCCCGGCCGCGACGTGCCGCGAGTGACGCCGGAACGCCCCCTCCGACCGGCCGCGAGCGACGCGGAAAGCCCCTCCGACCGGCCGCGAGCGACGTCAGAACGCCCTCTCCGCCCGGCCCTCGATCCGTCCGAGCACCGCACCCGCGTCGATCCCCGCCCGCCCGAGCACCTCGGCGGCGCGGGACTGCGGGTCGACGACCAGGGCCGCCAGCAGGTCGGTCCCGTTCGCCCGGTCGTCGCCGCGGCGGGCGGCGCGCGCACCGGCGTACCGCACCGCGCCCGCGGCCAGCGGTGAGTAGCCCTCCGCCTCGGTGACCACGGGGACGGCGCCGGAGTCCTCGACGCTGCCCTGCCAGCGCAGGCCGTAGCCGATGCTGCGCTGCACGAGATAGCCGAGCAGCCGGGCGAGCTGGGGCCCGTCCTCGAAGACGGCGCGCACCTCGGGGTCGTACTCCAGAAGCGAGTGCAGCAGATGGGCGCTGTCGATCTGCCGGTCGCCGTCCCGGACCGCCCGCCGACGCGCCCCGGAGACCACCGCCGCCAGCTCCTCGCCGAGCGTGGCATCGATGTCAGTGCGGTTGCTGCCCGGCTCGTTCACGGACTGCCGGGGGATACGGGGTGGCACATCCCCCACCCCATCAGCCACGCGGACCGGGGTCATCCCCGGAGGGAACCATCTTCGCGTCCCACACAGAGTGGACTCCGATGGCCGGAATCTCCTCCTTACGGATGAGATCAGGCCAGTCACCCCGCGTGGGCGCGCGCCGCCTCGTCCCGCGCCCGGCACGCAACCACCGTGTGCCGTCGTTCGTCCAACACGGGCATGGAGAGCAGGTGCTGGCTGGTGGCTCTGCCGGCCGTCGACGGCAGACAGTACGTGTACCGGGTGTACGCCCCGGAGGACGCGCTGCTCGCCGACCTGTTCTGGGAGGCGTGGCACTGCCACGACGAGTCCGCCTTCCCGCGGGCCTGGGACCTGTTCGACGCGGCGGTGATACGGCTGGTGAGCTGAGCGCGCCCGCTCGTCGGCGGCCTCCACATTTTCTGACGGTTCATCAGCATTGAATGTTCCAGGCCCTGCGGCTACGTTCCGCGACACCGTAGCCCGAGTCGAAGGGGTGGTCGCATGGCCGAAGTCAGCGCGGAGGCACGCATCGAGGCGCCGGCCGAGAAGGTGTGGGCGCAGCTCACGGACTGGTCCGCGTACGGGGAGTGGAACGCCACCCACACCGGCTTCCCGCAGGGCGGCCCCGCCGCTCTCGAGGTGGGCGGGACCTTCCAGGAGAACATGAAGCTGATGGGGTTCCCGGCCGAGGTCGAGTGGACCATCGAGGAGCTGGAGACGGCACGGGTGCTGGCCATCCGGGGCAAGGGACCGATGGCGGTGACCGTCGCCAACCGCTACACGCTCACCCCGGACGGCGGCGCGACGGTGGTGCGCATCGACGGCGAGTTCGCGGGCGCCGCGGTGGCGCTGATGGCGGGCAAGCTCAAGGACTCGGCGACCGCCGCCCTCAACGAGTCGCTGCGCAAGCTGGCCGGACTGGTGGCCTGAGGCCGGGCACACGAAGGCGCCCCGCGGATCACTCCACGGGGCGCCTCGCACAGCCATACGACTGCCGCACCGCCGTCAGTCCTCGTCGGCGAGGATCAGGTACAGCTTCTTGCGTGCCTCGGTGATGACGGCGAGGGCCTTCTCGCGCTGCTCCTTGCTGCCGGTCTTCCAGACCTGACCGAAGGCCTCCATCAGGCCGAAGCCGGCCTGGCGGATCTCGTTCAGCGCCTCGAAGTCGACGCCGCGGGAGGCTTCCTCCCAGGGCGCGTCGGGACCCTCCTCGGCCGCGGCGCGGCCCGCCTCGGTGAGCGCGAACAGCTTCTTGCCGCCCTCGCTCTCACTGGCGATCAGACCCTCGTCCTCCAGCAGCTGGAGGGTGGGGTACACCGAACCGGGGCTGGGCTTCCACGCCCCGCCGCTGCGTTCGGCGATCTCCTGGATCATCTCGTACCCGTGCATGGGCCGGTCCCTGAGCAGGGCCAGGATCGACGCGCGTACGTCGCCGCGCCGCGCCCTCCCCCTCGGTCCGCCGCGCCCTCGTGGCCCCCAGGGGCCCGGACCGAAGCCCGGTCCACCGAAACCACCGGGGCCGCCGCCCGGCCCGAAGGGGCCGAAGGCACCACGCCGTCCGTCGAAACCGCCACGGCCGCGGGGGCCGGGTCCACCGTGTCCACGTTCGAATCCATGGGAACGCATCGCAATCACTCCATCCATCGTTGATCTGTCGCGATGCGTCAACGATATATCGGAATACTTCGCATAGCAAGCCCCGGCCGAAAGCCCTGGTCAACCGTTCGGTTGAACCGCGCTTACACCTCCAGCACGTCCCTCGCTCCGCCCGGAGGACGCGAAGGCCCGCCGAGGCCGAGCACGATGCGTACGTCACCCCCCAGCAGAGAGGCCTCCGCAGCATGTCCAGCTTCCTCAGCAGACGACGTGTCCTCGCCACCGGCGCCGGTGCGGCCATCGGTGTCGGCGCGCTCGGCGCCACCTCCGCCCACGGTGCCCCCGGCACGCGCAGCACCGGATCCGAGGAGACCAGGAACCTCGACGAGCTCTACAAGGCCGCTCTCGCCGAGGGCGGGAAGCTCGTCATCTACGCCGGCGGGGACACCCCGACCCAGCAGGACTTCACCAAGGCGGCGTTCCTCAAGCGCTTCCCGGACATCGACCTGACCGTGGTGGTGGACTACAGCAAGTACCACGACGTCCGCGTCGACAACCAGCTCGCCACCGACACCCTGGTCCCCGACGTCGTCCAGCTCCAGACCCTCCAGGACTTCACCCGCTGGAAGGAGCAGGGCAGGCTCCTGCGCTACAAGCCGGCCGGGTTCTCCAAGGTCTACGACAAGTTCAAGGACCCGCAGGGCGCCTGGGTCGCGGTCGGCGCGATCGGCTTCAGCTTCATGTACGACACCGCCGCGGTCGGCTCGGACGCCCCGCGCACCCCGCTGGACCTGGTCGACCCGAAGTGGAAGGGCCGGATCGCCTCCTCCTACCCGCACGACGACGACGCGGTCCTCTACCTCTACTCCCTCTACGCCCAGAAGTACGGCTGGGAGTGGGTGGCCAAGCTCGCCGCCCAGAACGTGCGCTTCGCGCGGGGCAGCAACTCCCCCGGCGAAGCGGTCCGCGCGGGCACCCACGCGATCGGCATCGGCGGCTCGGGCGCCGTGCTCGGCACCGGGCCCGTGAAGTGGGTGGCCCCGGACGGCGCCCCGTTCATGGCCTGGGGCCAGCGCGCGGCGATCCTGAAGCAGGCCGCGCATCCGACCGCCGCCAAGCTCTACCTCAACTGGCAGCTGTCCCTCGCCACCCAGCAGTCCTCCTTCAACGGCTGGTCCGTACGGACCGACGTCACTCCCCCGGCGGGCCTGAAGCCGGTCTGGGAGTACCCCGACGCGCACCTCGACGGCTTCCCCCGCTTCATGGCCGACCGGGCCGCGGTCGAGCGCTGGAAGCAGACCTTCGCCCTGTACTTCGGTGAGGTGAAGGGCGACCCCACGCCGGGCTGGCCGGGGCTGCACCCGGGGGCGTAGCGAAGGGCGAGAGCCCGGGCCGGAGTTCTTCACATCGGTCATACAGCCCCCGGATAGACTCGGACGCCCGTCCAAGTGGATCAGCCCATCCATAGGGACCAGTCCGTCCAAGGGGATCTGCCGTGCCCGTCCGCGCTCCCGCCCACGGCTCCAGACGCGCTCTCGAACACGCCCCGCACCTCGTGTTCTTCCTGGTCGTCGGAGCCGCCGCCGTACGGCTCGTCGATCTCAACATCCCGCTGTGCTGGCACATGGTCGCCGTCAGCGGGATGTTGGCCGTGGTGTACGGGCTCGGTCTGGGCCTGTGGAAGCGGCTCGGTCCGGCCCTGCGGCTCGCCTGGATCACGGCCCTCGTCGCTCTCTGGAGCGTCCTGATCTTCCTCGCTCCGGTACCACTGACCTGGGCGTACGCCTGGTGCGGGGTGCCGCTGGCGTGCGCGGCCCTGCGCGCTCTCGGTCACCGGGCGGCGCTCGTGGCGGTGGCCGCGATCTCCGTCGTGCTGGGCTCGCGACTGGTCGGTTCGACCGGCCGGCTCGACCTGGAGATGGCCCTGGTCCCGGTCGCCGCCGTGTGGGGCACCGTGGCGCTGTACCGCGCCCAGCAGCGGGACGCCGCCGAACGCCAGCGCCTCCTCGACGAGTTGCGGAGCACGCGCGACATCCTGGCCGAGGAGCAGCGCCGGGCGGGGGTGCTCGCCGAGCGCACCCGGATCGCCCGCGATCTGCACGACACGCTGGCCCAGGAACTCGCGGGCTCCCTGATGCTGCTCCAGGCCGCCGAGCGGGACTGGGAGCGGCGGCCGGAGGCGGCCCGCACCCGGGTCCGCGCGGTGGCCGACGGCCTCGACGGCAATCTCGCCGAGACCCGCCGGATCATCCACGACCTCACCCCGTCCGCCGTCGCCGAAGAGGGCCTCGAAGGCTCGCTGCGACTGCTGTGCGCCCAAGCGGAGAAGGCGGGGCCCGCGGCCCAGGTGCGCTTCCGGTCCGCGGGCGAGTCCCGCCCGGTCCTGGACGAGCAGGCCGCCGCCACACTGTTCCGCGTGGCACAGGGCACGCTGGCGAACGTGCGCGAGCACGCGCGCGCGGTGAACGTGCTGGTCACCCTCCACCACGAGGCGGACCGGATCGAACTCGACGTACAGGACGACGGAGTGGGCTTCGACCCGGCCGGTGCCGGCGCCGCCGTCCGCCCGAGCCGTGGCTTCGGTCTGCCCGCCGCCCGCGCCCGGCTCCGCGAGTGCGGCGGCGACCTGCGGGTCACCAGCGCACCCGGCCGCGGCACCCGGATCCGCGCCGTGCTCCCGGCGGCGGCGCCCCACCTGACCAGGGCCACCGCCGGATGACCGTACGGCTGGTGATCGCGGACGACCACGCCGTCGTACGGGCCGGACTGCGGGCCCTGCTGGAGGGAGAGCCGGATCTTACGGTGATCGCGGAGGCGGGCGCCGGCGACGAGGCCGTACGGCTCGCCGCCGAGCTGAAGCCGGACGTCGTGCTGATGGACCTGCGGTTCGCCGGTTCCGACGTCGACGGCGTCGAGGCGGTGCGCCGGCTGTCCGTCGCGGCCCCGGCGGTGCCCGTGCTGATGCTCACCAGCTTCTCGGGGCGGACCGACGTCGTGCGGGCGCTGGAGGCCGGCGCACGGGGATACGTACTGAAGGCCGGACCGCCCGAGGAGCTCTTCCGGGCCGTCCGCGGGGCCGCCGCCGGCGCGCTGGCCCTCGCGCCCGAGGTCGTCGGGGAGCTCGTCGGCCAGGTGGTCGGCACGGACGCGGATCTGACCGGACGTGAGGTCGAGGTCGTCCGGCTCGCGGCGGAAGGGCTCGGCAACCGGGCCATCGCCCAGGCCCTGTTCCTCAGCGAGGCGACCGTCAAGACCCACCTCGTGCGCATCTACCGCAAGCTGCGGGTGGAGAACCGCGCGGCCGCCGTGACGGAGGCCGCTCGCCGGGGGCTCATCCAACTCGACTGAGCCGGCGCCCTGGCCCCCTCAGTGTCCCCGGAAGGCCTCCTCCAGCCACCAGGAGCCGTGCTCCCCCGCCACTTTGGCGTCGACCAGCAACGGCGTCGACCGTGGTCCGGCCACCCAGTCCGCCACCGCCTTCAGGTCGGCCCGGGCGCGGACGGTCACCGCCTCGAAGCCGTAGCCACGCGCGATCGCGGCGATGTCGGTGGGCGGGAAGGTGACCGTGTCGAGCGGGAAGCCGTCGGGTCCGAAGTGGTGCACCTCCGCGCCGTACCCCTCGTCGTTGTAGACGACGACCACCATCGGCAGCCCCAGTCTGCGTACGGTGTCCAGCTCGGCCGCGCCCATCAGCGCGCCCCCGTCGCCGAGCGCGGCGACCGGCAGCCGGTCGGGCCGGGCGAGCGCCGCTCCGATCGTGGTCGCCAGCCCCAGGCCGATCGACTGGAAGGCCTGGGTGAAGCAGAACCCGTCCTGGTCGGGCACCGACAGATAGGCGCTCGGGTAGCCCATGAAGTTCCCGGAGTCCACGCCGACGACCCGCTCGGGCGGGAGGATGTCGTCGAGCGCGATGCTCAGCGTCCGCGGGTCGATACGGTCCCGGGTGCTCTCGTCCTCGTACGGCACCTCCCTCCATCGCACATGGGCGCCGAGGACCGTGCCGCGGTACCCCTCGCGCCGCTCGCCGCCCGCGTCGAGTGCGCGCCGGGCGGTGAGTGCCACGTCGCCGACGACGCCGAGGTGGACCGCCCGGTGCGCGCCGAGCGCGGACGCGTCGTCGTCGACCTGTACGACGGTGGCGTCCGGGCCGATGAGCCGGCCGTGCCGCATGGTCCACATGTTGAGGGCACAGCCCCAGCCGACGATCAGGTCGGCGCCCTGGATCAGTTCGGCCGTGCGGGGTGCGGCGAAGCCGCCGGAGACGCCGAGCGACCACGGGTCGCCGTGGAACAGGCCGTGGGACACGGCCGAGGTGGCGAGCAGAGCGCCGTACCGGTCGGCGAGGGCGACGAGTGCCTCCCGCCCGCCGGGCGAGCGGGCGCCGCGGCCGGCCACGAACACGGGTCGATCGGATCGTTCGAGGGCCGCCACCAGGGCCGCCACATCGGCTTCCGACGGCTCGACTGCGACCCGCGCGGGCGGCGGGGCGGCGGCGATCGCGGCGGTGTCGGGGACGTCCTGGGCCTGTACGTCCAGGGGGAGGTTCAGCAGCACGGTACGGCGCTCGTGCAGGGCGCGTCGTACGGCGCCGCAGGCCTGCTCGACCGCGGAGTGCGGGGACGTCACGCGCTCGGTGACCGCGCCGACCGCCTGCGCCAACGCCTCTTGGTCGACATGGAAGTTGGAGGTGCGCTGGGTGGCCTCGGCCGCGAGGACGAGGAGCGGGGTGCGGCTCTTGGCGGCTTCGGCGATGCCGGTCAGGGCGTTGGTCAGACCGGGCCCCTGGTGCACGCTCAGCGCGGCGACGGTCCCGCTCGTCCGGGCGTAGGCGTCGGCCATGGTGGCGGCTCCGCCCTCGTGGCGGGCGGCGACATAGCGGGAACCGGCGGCCACCATGGCGTTGGTGAGGTGGAAGTTGCCCGAACCGACCACGCCGAACACCAGGTCCACGCCGGCCGCGGTCAGGGCACGGCCGACGGCTTCGGCGACCTTCATGACCGCTCCACGAGGGCGAGCACCCGGGCGGGCGAGCCGGAGCCGTTCAGGATCGGCAGCGGGCCCGCGATGACGACCGCGCCGGTGGCGGGCAGCTCGGCCAGGTTCTGGAGCTGGGTCAGGCCGTACTTGTCGTTGCCCATCAGGTACGAGTGGCAGGGGAAGGCAGGGTCGAAGGAGTGGGCCGCTCCGGCGTCGGTGCCCACGGTCTCGGTGCCGAGGCCGATGACCGGGGACTCCTCGGCGATCCAGCGGGCGCACTCCGGTGACAGGCCCGGGGTGTGCGGGCCGTTCTCGTCGGCGTTGAGGAACTCCTCCTGCGAGTCGGAGCGCGCGTCCCAGCCGGTGCGCAGCAGCAGCCAGCCGCCCTCCGGCAACGGCCCGTTCTCCGCCTCCCAGGCCTTGATGTGGTCCACCTCGACCAGGAAGTCGGGGTCCTTGGCGCTCTGGGCGGAGAAGTCCAGCTTGACCGCCGGCGCGATGAGCCGCCCCGCCGGCACGGAGGCCACGTCGGCGAGGTCCTTGCCGGTGACCCAGTGGTTCGGCGCGTCGAAGTGCGTTCCCGTGTGCTCACCGGTGCGGAAGTTGTTCCAGTACCAGGCCGGCCCCCGGTCGTCGTACCGGCTGATCTCCTCCAACTCGAACACCTGCGTCTGCCCGAACCCCTCCGGCAACCGGATCACCGGAGTCTGGGACGACAACGGCGCCGTGAGATCCACGACCTCGATGGACCCACTCCGCAACCCCGACAGCAGCGCGGCGAGAACGGACGGCTGGGACATGGCTGCCTCCTGAACGGTCATGAACGCGGGACGCGTTGACGACGGTGGCACCACCTGTGGGGGCGCGTCCAGAGTCGGTTCACGAGGGACGCCGCGAGGACCGTGGAGACACCGCTACGGCTCCCGCACGCGCCAAATCGGTCCAGTGACCCGGAATTGGCCTTGGTCCGGGGTTTCCCGGACGCCTTAGCGTCGTCGGCATGCGTATCCGAATCGTCGACGCCTTCACCGACCGCCCCTTCGCCGGAAACCCCGCCGGAGTGCTGCTCCTGGACGCCTTCCCGGACGACGGGCGGATGCAGAACATCGCGCTGGAGGTCAACCACGCGGAGACGGCCTTCGCGCACCGCCTGCCCGAGGGCGGCGAGGCCGACTGGGCGCTGCGCTGGTTCACCCCGAAGGCCGAGGTCAACATGTGCGGGCACGCGACGCTGGCCACGGCCCATGTGCTGCACACCACCGGTGCCCACGAGGGGCCGGTGCGGTTCGCCACGCGCAGCGGTGTGCTCATCGCGACGCCGGGCGAGGACGGCTCCATCACCCTGGACTTCCCGACCGCCCCGCTCACCCCGGTCGAACTCCCGGACGGAGTCGAGGCGGCCCTCGGGACCGAGCCGCTGGCCGCCTTCGACACCGGGCCCAACGTGGGCGACCTGCTCGTCGAGCTCGCCGACGAGAAGACCGTCCACTCCCTCACCCCGGACCACAAGGCCCTCGGCGCCTACTCCGAGCGCGGCGTCATCGCCACCGCCCGCGCCGAGAACCCCGACCTCGGCTACGACTTCGTCTCCCGCTGCTTCTTCCCGAACGTCGGGATCGACGAGGACCCGGTCACCGGCAGCGCCCACACCGCCCTCGCACCCTTCTGGTCCGAGCGCCTGGGCAGCACCGACCTGACCGGTCTCCAGGCCTCACCCCGCTCGGGCCGCGTCCGCACCCGGCTGGCGGGCGACCGCACGCTCCTCACCGGCCGCGCGGTCACCACCGTCGAGGGCGACCTGCTGGTCTGAGCAGAGGGCTGCCGGCGGCTCACGCCGTCGGCAGCCAGCCCACCTTCCCGGCCAGCAGCGCGTAGCCGACGAACGCCCCGATGTCGAGCAGCGAATGCGCCACCACCAGGGGACCCACCCGCCCCCATCGGCGGTAGAGGTAGACGAACACCACGCCCATCACCATGTTGCCGATGAAGCCGCCGATGCCCTGGTACAGGTGGTAGGACCCGCGCAGTACGGAACTGGCCACCAGCGCGGTCCCCGGCGTCCAGCCCAACTGGCCCAGCCGGCGCAGCAGATAGCCGACGACGATGACCTCTTCGAGGATCGCGTTCTGCATCGCGGACATGATCAGCACCGGGTACTTCCACCACACCTCGGGCAGTGCCTCCGGCACCACCGTGAGGTTGAAGCCCAGGCCGCGTGCGGCCAGGTAGAAGGCGATTCCGGTACTGCCGATCACCGCCGCGATCGCCGCCCCGCGACCGAGGTCGGGCCACGGCTTGGTGCGGTCGAAGCCGAGCGTGCGCAGGCTTCCGCCCTCGCGCAGCAGGAAGTGCGCGACGAGCAGGACCGGTACGAGGGACGAGGCGATCCCGAAGAGCTGCCAGGCCAGATCGAGCCAGGGGCGGCCGGGCGCGGCCGAGGCGTTGAGGGTGGCCGCCTGGTCCTTGAGGCCGCCCGGTTTCGTGACCGATCCGACAAAGCTGATCAGGGCGGACACACCGCTCGCACCGAGCGAAAGCCCCAGAACGAGCAGTGTCTCGTCACGGAAGATCCGCCGCGAAGGCCCGTTCTCCGGAAAAGAATCGGCCACGAGGCCCGCCTCTCCCTGCACACCTGACTCCAATTCAGTAATCCCGTCCCATCCCCATCGCCGCCCCGCTAGGGTCTCGAAAGAAGTTGCGAAGATCGTGCGCGACAGGCCGTTGGGGGACGGACACCGTACGGGGCTGACCTCCCCTTTGCATGCCATACGGCCGCGAAACCGGCAGAAGGTACGACAGGGAGGGGCACCACCGTCATGGGACGTCACAGCTTGCCCGATCAGTATGGGGCGGGCGGCAGCGACCCCCGTCCACGAGCCCGCCGCCGTACGGTCGCCATGGTGACGGTGCTCGTCCTGACCGCCGCGGGCGGCACCGCGGCCGCCGTCCAGAGCGGACTGCTCTCCTTCGGTTCCTCCTGCCAGGACGACGCGGTGGACCTCAAGCTCGCCGCCTCCCCCGACATGGCCCCCGCCCTGCGCGCCGCCGCGAAGCGGGCCCGCGACAACAGCCTCACCTCCGACGGCCGGTGCGTCGACGTCGAGGTGACCGCGCGCGACTCGTACAAGCTCACCGACACCCTGCTGGCGGGCCGCAGGACCGACATCCAGGTGTGGGTGCCGGACTCGGACCTGTGGGTCAAGCGGATCGCGGCGAACACCAAGGCCACGGAGGTCACCCCGGCCGGCAGCCTCGCCTCCAGCCCGGTCGGCGTGGCCATGGTCCCGGAGGCCGCGAAGTTGCTGGGGTGGCCCAAGAAGTCGTACGACTGGATCGAGCTGGTCGGCGCCACCATGCGGGACGACTCCCTCAAGCTGGGCGCGGCCGATCCCTCGCGCAGCGCGACGGGACTGCTCGCCCTGACCCAGCTGAGCACCGGCGCCGCCAAGGTGAAGGGCGGCGACACCCAGGCCGCGGCCATGATGAAGGCCCTGTCACAGCGCACCTCGGACAGCGACACCCAGGTCCTCGACACCCTGCCGCGCGACGCCTCGGGCACCGAGAGCGGCAACCCCAAGCGGAACCAGGCGCTGATCCTCAGCGAGCAGGCGGCGTTCGCGTACAACTCCGCCGCGGACGGCGACGGCCTCGACCTCTTCTACCCCAAGGACGGCTCGCCCCGCCTCGACTACCCGTATCTGCTGGTCGACCAGACGGAGCTCAGCACCGACGAGAGCCGGGCGGCGCTGCGGTTCATGAACTATCTGCACAAGCCCGAGCAGCGCCGGCTCATGGAGAAGTACGGCTTCCGGACCTCCGCCGACGAGGTACCGCAGTCCCTGGTGACGCGGGCCGGCGGCAGCAAACCGCAGCCGTACGCGCGGTACGCCCTCAAGCCCGCCTCGGAGGCCGCCCTCCAGGAGGCGCTGGGCACCTGGACGATCACGGTGCAGAGCGCGCGGATCACCACGGTCGTCGACGCCTCGTCCTCGATGTCCGAGCTGGTCCCGGGCACGGGCCGGTCCCGTATGGACGTCACCAAGGCCTCCCTGCTCCAGGCACTCGCCACGTTCACGCCCGAGGACGAGATCGGGCTGTGGCAGTTCTCCACGAAGCTGGACGGCGACAAGGACTACCGCGTCCTCGTACCGACCGGCCGCCTGGGCGACAGCACGGACGGCGCGACCCAGCGGGACAGACTGTCGGCGGCCTTCAGCGACCTGACGCCGGTACCCAACGGCGCGACAGGCCTGTACGACACCACACTCGCCGCGTACCAGCAGGCGATGTCCTCCTACGCCGAGGGCAAGTTCAACGCCCTGGTCGTCCTGACCGACGGCGTCAACCAGGACCCCGGCAGCATCTCCCGCGGCACCCTCATCAGCCGCCTCCAGCAACTGGTCGACCCCGACCGCCCGGTCCCCCTCATCATGATCGCCGTCGGCCCCGACGCCGACCGCGAGGAGGCCCAGCAGATCGCAAGAGCCACGGGCGGCACCGGCCAGGAGGTAACCGACCCCGCCCAGATCCACGAGGTGATCCTGGAGGCAATCGTGGCGGCGGGTGCGGAGGGAAGCGGACTGGGCTGAGAGGGCGGCCGAGGGGAAGCGGGCTGGGCTGAGGCGGACGGCGAGGGGCAGCGAGCCGAGCTGAGGCGGACGGCGAGGGGCAGCGAGCCGAGCTGAGGCGGACGGCGAGGCAGGCAAGCGGGCCCAGTCGCAGCAGCGGCAGCGGGCCGAGCGGAGCCACAGAGCCACAGAGCCACAGAGCCACAGAGCCACGGAGCCACGGAGCCACGGGAATGGTGGAGCCGAGCCGCAGCCCACGCCCCAGCCCCAGCCCCACGGCGACCTCGCCCCTCAGCGCCTCACCCCAGAGAAGCCTCCGCCAGCTTCACCCCACGGAAGCCTCACCCCACGCAAGCCCCAGCCCACGGCAGCCGGCGCTCCCGGCTCAGCCCAGCGGTGCCGGTTCCGGCAGCCCCACCGGCCAGGTGTGCACCGGCTCTCCGAGGTGCATCAGCTCGGCGTACCGCCGGGTCGTCGCGGCGAGGGCGGCGTCCCGGTCGAGGCCCGCCTCCAGCGCCCGGTGGAACGTCGCTGCCTGCCAGGTCGCCCCGTTGGCCCGCCGCCGGCAGCGCTCGTCGATCACGCCCAGATAGAAGTCCCGGTCCGCGGGTTCGACACCCCACGCGTCGAGGCCGGACGCGGCGAGCGGCAGCAGTTCGTCGCGTACGAGGGTGACGGCGTCGACCTGTGCCATGCCGCCGTACCGCCCGCGCCTCGGCCAGTCGAAGCGGGCCTCGATGCCGTGCTCGCAGGCCGCGTCGAAGTTGGCGGCGGCCGCCTCGAAGGGCATCCGGGTCCACACCGGCCGGGACTCCTCGGCGAGGGCGCGGACGACGCCGTAGTAGAAGGCCGCGTTGGCGATGACGTCGGTGACGGTGGGGCCGGCGGGCAGGACGCGGTTCTCGACGCGCAGGTGCGGGACTCCGTCGGCGATGCCGTAGACCGGGCGGTTCCAGCGGTACACGGTGCCGTTGTGCAGGACGAGTTCGGCGAGGGACGGGACGCCGCCCGCGTCCAGCACCTCGAGCGGGTCCTCGTCGTCGCAGATCGGCAGCAGGGCCGGGTAGTAGCGCAGGTTCTCCTCGAACAGGTCGTACGCCGAGGAGATCCACCGCTCCCCGAACCAGGTCCGCGGCCTGACGCCCTGCGCCTGGAGTTCGGGCGGGCGGGTGTCGGTGGACTGCGTGAACAACGGCGGCCGCGACTCGCGCCACAGCTCACGCCCGAACAGGAAGGGCGAGTTGGCCCCTACGGCGATCTGCGCGGCGGTGACGGCCTGCGCCGCGTTCCACACGTCGGCGAAACGGCCCGGGGTGACCTGGAGATGCAACTGCACGGACGTACAGGCGGCTTCCGGCGCTATGGACTTCGACGTGCAGACGAGATGTTCGACCCCGTCGATGTCCAGCACGAAGTCCTCACCCCGGGCCGCCACGATCTGTTCGTTGAGCAGCGCGTAGCGGTCGACGTCGGAGAGGTTCGAGGAGACCAGGTCGTCCCGGTCCAGCGTCGGCAGAATGCCGATCATCACGATTCCCGCGTCGAGCTCCCCCGCTTTTCGGTGGGCATATGCCAGCGAGGTGCGGATTTCCTCCGCGAGCCGGTCGAATACCCGGCCGCCCAAGTGGTGTGGGGCTATGTTGACTTCCAGGTTGAACATGGCGAGTTCTGTTTGGAAATCTCGGCTCGCGATCCGTTCGAGAACCTGCGCATTCAGCATTTTCGGCATGCCGTCGGCGCCGGCGAGATTCAATTCGATCTCCAGCCCCATGAGGTTCTTCGGGCGATCGAACCGCTTCTCCGCCAGCAAGCGCTCCAGTCCCGTCAGGCACTTGCGGAGCTTGCCGCGGTACAGCTGCCGATCGGACAGGTCGAAACGGCCTGCCGCGACCTTCTCCCCCATGGAAGCGTCCCTCCTCGCATGAGCTGGCCGAAGATCCGGCCGCCGGTCTCGGGTCACGTGGGATGATGCCCAGTGGAGACGATCGATAACGTCCCCACGCGGGCCCGGCGCCCGCTAACCTGTCACAGGTGACCTGCGGCACATTCACCGGGCATGCGGCACTGTGAAGTTTCGAGTTCCCCACCCGCCTCGTGAAAAACGCCGACGACAATTGGCCGACCCCTTCGTCGGTATTCATCGAGGTCATCGCGGTGCCGTCATCGAAAATCGGGATGATTCCCACGTATCGCCGACCGAATAGACCCTTGCTCTTCACGTCGGATACGGCTAGATGAAACACCGTCTGAACACGTGTCGTATAAACTCCGCGAACGAGGCAGAAGGTTGGCGCCCACGGTCTGTTCGAGCCTGCCGTCGAGGTGACGTGCGGCAGGCCTCACGCACCTCCCACGCACCCGGACCCGGCCCCCGCCTGTCTGACCCCGCGAGCTGACAGCGCCGTCCGCCCACGCCCTCGCGCCACTGTGCCTGTCGAATGAGAGGCGACCCACCATGCCGCTGCATGTCCCCCCGGCTCCCGCGCCCGCACTTCGCTCCGTCCTCACTGCGCTCGGTTCGCCCACCGCGGTCCGCGAGGCCCGAACTCCCTCCCTGCGCACCGCCCAGGGACCCGTGACACCCGAACTCCCCCTGCCGGTCCACGTACTGGACGAGATCACCACCGCGGGCGCGTCCGCCACCCGGCTGGCCGGGTGGCGTTTCCTGATCCGCTGCCAGGACCGCGCGGTGGCCGCCGCCGAGACCCGGCTGACCCCGGACGGCTGGGCCTTCTCGCACTTCTTCGAGGGCCCCTACATCGCCTCCACCGAGCGCGCGCTGCGCCAGGCGGAGACCATGCAGCAGCCCTACCAGCCCCGCCTGCTGTCGGTTCCGGGCCTCTACATGCTCACCCTCTGGCTGCACGGCGACTGCACCGCGGACGGCGCCGGCGGCCACCCCGCCGCCACCGACCTCCTCGTACCGCTGGCACCCGCGCCGCCCGGTATCGCCGCCCACCGGCCGCACCGCGTCGCGGAACTGCTCCCGGTGCTGACCCATCGCGCGACTCCGGCCCCGCTTCTGGGACAACTCGCCTGACATCCCGGAATTTGGCTCGTACGAGCGGAATAAAGCTCGTACGAGCCTTTTCCATGTCCGCACCCCACCCGGACTAGCCCCATCCGACCATCTCGAACCACCCGAAGAGACAGTGCAGTTGGGATGAACCGTCCGCGCGGGTGATGCGTCATGAACTTGTGAGTAGCTGTGCCGCGAAATGCCTGCGGATTGACGCCCGTGGGGCAACACTGGTTCCGACCGACTTATCACAACGGGGGCGGCCATGAAAACCACGACAAAGCGAAAGATCCCACCAATGTGCCAGCACCAGCCACCGTGTCCGACCGCAGAATCCGCCGACCGGGAGGGCGCCCGACTCGTGGCGCACCACCCGGAGCAGGGATGGAGCCTGCTGTGCAACGGCGTTCTGCTCTTCGAGGACACCGGTGAGCTCCTGCCCGACGGCAAGATCATCGCCCCGCACCGCCCGCTGGGCACCGAACAGGTGATGACCGCCGCCTGAGGCGAACGCCGGGCGGGGGGACCGCCCGCCCGGTGACTCGAGGGGCCGGCCGCAGCCACGCTGCGCACCGGCCCCGACGCATGTCCGGGGGCGATCACTCCGTGTAGTTCATCGGACGGCACGCGGTCATCTCCGTTACTCCCTTCCCATCGGTGCCCGTTTTCCGGAAGACTCCTGGAAGTTTCGATCCGTCGACGGAGGTGGGGAGTTGGCAGTGCACGAGGTCGACACCGAGGGGGTGCCCGAGCCGGGGGGCAGGGTCACGATCACGGAGATCGCCCGGCAGGCCGGCGTCTCCGTGCCGACCGTCTCCCGGGTCGTCAACGGCCGCACCGACGTGTCGCCCAGGACCCGGGCCCGCGTCGAGGAACTCCTGCGCCTGCACGGCTACCGCAAGCGCCCGCACTCCTCCGGCAGCGGAGCCGCCCTGCTCGACCTGGTCTTCAACGACCTCGACAGCCCCTGGGCCGTGGAGATCATCCGCGGGGTCGAGGAGGTGGCGCACTCGGTCGGCGTCGGCACCGTGGTCTCCGCGCTGCACGGCCGTTCCGGGGACGCGCGTGAGTGGATGCGCAACCTGCGGGCCCGCGCCTCCGACGGCGTCATCCTGGTCACCTCGGTCCTGGAGCCGGTGCTGCACGAGGAGTTGCGCATCCTCGGCGTCCCGCTGGTCGTCGTCGACCCGGCGGGCTCGCCCGCGCTGGACGCCCCCACCATCGGCGCCGCGAACTGGTCGGGCGGCATGGCGGCCACCGAGCATCTGCTGTCGCTGGGCCACCGCAGGATCGGCCTGATCGCGGGCCCGCCCCGGCTGCTGTGCTCCCGGGCCCGCTTCGACGGCTACCGCGCCGCGCTGGAGGGCGCCGGCCTCACGGTCGACGACGCTCTCGTCGTACTGGGCGACTTCCACCCCGAGTCCGGCTTCGAGGGCTGCAACGCCCTCCTGGACCTGCCCGAACCGCCGACGGCGATCTTCGCGGCCAGCGACCAGATGGCGCTCGGCGCGATCGAGGCGCTGCGCCGGCGCGGGCTGCGGGTGCCGGAGGACATGAGCCTGGTCGGTTTCGACGACCTTCCGGAAGTCCGCTGGTCCGCCCCGCCCCTCACCACGGTCCGCCAGCCCCTGGCCGACATGGGCAAGCTCGCCGTCCGTACGGTGCTCAAGCTGGCCCGCGACGAACGGCCGGACTCGCCGCGGGTGGAGCTCGGCACGGAACTCGTCGTCAGGGCGAGCACCGCGCCCCCCGCACGCTGACACGGCTCCGGCCCGGCGGTGGGCCACACCGCCGGGCCGGGCCGCATCCCGGCGGACTCCCCTCCGTGCCCAGCCGCCGGGCGTCTCAGCGAGCCACCACTACTTCTTGAGTGCCTCCCTGATGGCGAAGTAGGCAGGCTTGGGCTGGAGTTGCTCGTCCCACGGCAGCGCCGCGCCCTGGCCCTCGAAGAACGCCGGTATCCAGCTGTACTTGTCGGTGTAGTCCCAGACGGTGATGCCGACACAGCGCCGCACCGCGAGACAGGCGTCGGTCAGGTCGGCGTACCAGTCGGCCTGCTGGGCCAGCTTCTCCTCGGTCGCGGGCAGGATCATCCGGATGTCGACCTCGGTGAGCGAGGTGTCGAGGCCGAGCTTCGCGAACCTGCGGAGGTTGTCCTCCAGCGTGGTCGGATAGCCGTACTGGAGTGCCAGGTGGGCCTGGAGACCGATGCCGTCGAGCGGCACGCCCTGTGCCTTCAGCTCCTTGGCCAGGTTGTAGTAGGCGTCGCTCTTCGGGCCGACCGCCTCGATGTTGTAGTCGTTGAGGTAGAGCTTGACCTTCGGGTCGGCCTGCCGGGCCCAGCGCAGGGCGTCGGCGATGTACCCGGGGCCGAGGGTCTTGTAGAAGACCGTCTCGCGGTACGTCCCGTCCTCGTTGAACGCCTCGTTGACGACGTCCCAGGCGAACACCTTGCCCCGGTAGTGCCGTACCTCGGTCTGGATGTGCTTCTTCAGCACGGCCCGCAGCTCGGGCGCCGTCCACTCCTTGCTCGTCAGCCAGCCGGGCAGCTGGCTGTGCCAGACGAGGGTGTGGCCGCGCACCTTCTGGTGGTTGGCCCGGGCGAGGTTCACGATCTCGTCGCCCTGGGTGAAGTCGAAGACGCCCTGCTGGGGTTCGGTGGCGTACCACTTCATGCCGTTGCCCGGCGTGATCTGGTCGAACTCGCTGCCGAGGATGGCCTTGTAGGGCTCGTCGACGAGTTCGGGGTTGTCGGTGGCGCTGCCGAAGTAGCGGCCGTGGCGCTGGGCGAGGTCGGCGAGGGTGACCTTCTTGCCGTGGGCCTCGGCGCCCTCGTGGGCCTGGGCGCCGGGGCCGGTGGCCACGCCTGCGGCGACCAGGAGGGCGGCGAGGGCGCCGGCGAGTCTGAGACGGTTCTTGCGCATGGTGCGACTCCTCACGTGCGGGTGTGTGGGCGAGCCGTACGGGGTTCCGGCGCGGGTCATCCCTTCGTGGCGCCGGCGGTGAGGCCGCCGACGAGCTGGCGCTCGGCGACCGAGTAGAAGGCGAGGGCCGGGACCATCGCCAGGACGAGGTAGGCGAAGACACGGGCGTACTCGGCGGAGTACTGCCCCTGGAACTGCTGGACGCCGATGGGCAGGGTCCACCAGGTGTTGTCGGTGAACACCAGCAGCGGCAGCATGAAGTTGTTCCAGCTGGTGACGACGGCGAGCACGGAGACCGTGCCGAGCGCGGGCCGTGCCATCGGCAGCAGGACCCGCCACAGGAATCCCAGCGAGCTGCACCCGTCGAGGGTGGCCGCCTCCTCCAGCTCGCCGGGGATCTCCCGGAAGAAGGCCCGCAGGATGATGATCGTCATCGGCAGCCCGAAGGCCGCCTGCGGAAGGATCACACCGAGCGGGTTGTCCAGCAGGCCGAGGTAGCGCAGCAGCAGGAACAGGGGCAGCGCCGCCACCGCGAAGGGGAACATCAGCCCCATCGTGAACAGGGTGAACAGCGCCTCGCGCCCCCGGAAGGCGAACCGGGCGAAGGAGAACGCGGCGAGCGCGGACACCGCGACCACGATCACGGTCGTGGCCACCGCGATCAGCGTGCTGCTGCCGAGCAGCCGCCAGAACTCACTCGCCCCGAGGATGTCGGTGTAGTTGCCGGTCAGCCACTTCTCGGGCAGTCCGAAGGGGTTGCGGGAGAGCTCGTCGGTGGACTTGAAGCCGGAGATGATCGCGTACAGCAGCGGGGTGACCATCACCGCGCCGACGGCGACGAGGATCGCGTGGAAGGGCAGCGTCCGGGTGTTCTTGCGGCTCACTTGCCGCCTCCCCTCATCGTCGTCGTGGCCCCTTCGAGGTCACGTCGGAGCACGAACCGCTGGTAGGCGAGGGCGAACACGAGGCAGATGCCGAACATGACCACGCTGATCGCGCTGGCGTAGCCGACCTGGTAGCGCTTGAAGCCGTACTGGAACATCGTCACGGCCATGGTCTCGGAGTGGTGGTCCGGGCCGCCCTGGGTGGTCACCCAGACCAGGTCGAAGAGCTGGATCGCCCCGATGACCGACAGGAAGACACTGATGCGCAGGGTGGGGGCGAGCAGCGGCAGGGTGACACTGCGGAAGCGCTGCCAGGCGTTGGCGCCGTCGATCAGCGCCGCCTCGGTCAACTCCCGTGGCACGGACTGGAGTGCGGCCAGGTAGAGCATCATGTGGAAGCCGAAGTACTTCCACGTCATGACCAGGAACAGGGTCGCCATGACGTTGGAAGGGTCGGCGAACCACTCCCCGCCCAGCCCGTCCAGGCCGATGCCGCCGAGGAAGTGGTCGGCGAGCCCGTCGTCCGGCGCGAAGATCATGCCGAAGAGAACACCGGTGATCGCCTCGGACAGGACGTACGGCGCGAAGAACAGCATCCGGTAGACCGCCCGGCCGCGCAGCCGCTGGTTCAGGAGCACGGCCATGGCGAGCGCGAACGGCAGCTGGATGGCGAGCGAGAGGACGACCAGGACGAGGCAGCGCCACAGGTCGCCGATGAAGACGGGGTTGTCGAGGAGCTGGGTGAAGTTCTCCGTGCCGATGTAGTCGGAGGGCATGCCGAAGCCGCCCCAGCGGAAGAACGCGGCGTACAGCGCGAACAGCATCGGCAGCAGCACGAGCCCGATGAACAGCACCAGGGCGGGCACCTGGAAGCCGACGGCGGTGAGCCAGTGGAGCACGCGTCGCCGCCCCCGCCCGTCGGCCGCGCCGGCGGCCGGGGGCGGGAGGTCGACTTCGGAGCCGCTCCGCTTGTCCGGGAGGAACGTGGAGGTCATCGGCTGTTACTGCTCTTCCTTCGCGACCTTGGTGATCGACTGGGCGACCTGCTGGGGCGACTTGGAGCCCGCGATGAGGGCCGCGACACTGTCGTTGACCTCCTGGCCGACCGCGGGCGCGTACGCCTGGTCGAGATAGAGCTGGAAGCCGGTGGCGCTCTTCAACTGGGCCTGTACGGCCTTGATGTTGGGGTCGGCGATGGCGCTCTCGGCGCTCGGGACGACGGGCAGGACGCCGGTCTTCTTGACGAGTTCGAGGTCGGTGGCCTCGGAGGCGAAGAACTTCAGGAAGTCGACGGCCGCCTGCGGTGCCCCCTTGCGCAGGGCGTGTCCACCGCCCCCGCCGAACACCTCGGTGATGGCGCCCTTGCCGCCCTCGACCGCGGGGAACGGGAAGAAGCCGAGGTCGTCGCCGAGCCCCTTGCCGGAGTCGGCCTCCACCACCGGCGCCCACTGCCCCATGAGCTCCATCGCGGCCTTGCCGTTGCCGACGGCGGCGGCCTGACCGGTGGGGGTGGAGTACGCGGCGCCGAGGAAGCCCTTCTGGAAGGGCTGGAGGTCGACGAGGTCCTGGAGGTGCTGTCCGGCCTGGACGAAGTCGTCGCCGGTGAAGTCCTTGTCGTCGTTGGCCTTCGACAGGGCCTCGGCACCCGCGGTGCGCATCGCGAGGTAGGCCCAGTAGTACATGCCGGGCCACTTCTCCTTGCCGGCGAGGGCGATGGGCGTGATGTTCTTGGACTTCAGCTTGCTCACGGCCTCCATGAACCCGCCCCAGGTGGTGGGGGGTTCGCTGATGCCGGCCTGCTTGAAGAGCGCCTTGTTGTACCAGAAGCCGATCATGCCGATGTCGAACGGGACGCCGTACAGCTTGTCGTCGATCAGGTACGGCTCCTTGGCGACCTTCAGCAGTCCGTCGGCCCACGGCTTGGTCTTGTCGGTGAGGTCCTCCACCAGCCCCGCGTCGACCTGCTGCTTGAGGACGCCGCCGCCCCAGGTGTGGAAGATGTCGGGGAGCTTGCCGGAGGCGATCAGCGCCGTCATCTTCGATTTGTAGGCGTCGTTCTCCAACTGGACGATCTTTATCTTCACCTTGGGGTTCTGGGCCTCGAACTTCTTGGCCAGGCCCGCCCACACCGTCTTCGTGGGCTCGGTGGTGGAGATGTTCCACCACTCGACCGTGGTCGTCCCGTCGGACGACCCTCCATCATCCGAGTCACCGCAGCCACTCAGTGCGGTCATGCCCAGACCGGCCGCGGCGGACGCCGCCAGGAAGCCGCGGCGGGACAGTGCCGGGTCGCCCATGGTGTGCTCCTTGGGTACGGGACGGCGCCTTCAAGCCCGTCCGCTGGACCGAAAGTTTCGGAGTTGATCCAGAAAGGTTCGTTGTTGCCGCACCCTAGAGACAGCTGCCAAACGGTGGCAACCCCTTGTACGAGGTGAATCTGCGGCCGACTTCCCCGGTGTCGGGGCCGGTTGGCACCGATCGGCCCCGACCGAGAGTTTCCGACGCTTTCCGGAATCAGGGCCGCGGCTCGGGCAGGTACTCGAACCAGTCGAAGGCCGCGCTGCCCTCGAGGACGTACATCCCGACCACCCGCCCGGTGAAGCCCCCGGCGACCTGGGTCGACAGATAGCGTCCGTCGAGCTCGGCCAGTCGCACCCCGTCGATCCCGAGTGCGACGACATCGGGCCCACCGGCACGGAGTGCGGGCGCGTCCTGACCGGTCGGGGAGACGAGGTCGTCGGTACGGACCTCCACGGTGAGCGTGACCGGCCCCGCCGCCACCGCCCGCCGCGCCAGGCACTGCCGCACCGGGCCGATCCGGGCGAACACGGCCGCCTCTCCGCCGGCGACCTCGATGTCGTAGTGATGGGCCTCGTCGAGGCGGACGGAGAGGCCGGCGCGGCCCGTCCCGGGGTCCAGTCGGGCCGCGAACCGGCAGTCGGGGTGCTGTTGCCGGCGCCCGACGAAGGTGTGGCCCGGCCGGTCGAGACTGTCGCCGGTCGCGTGCAGGGTGAGCCATCCGAACCGCTCCGCCAGCGACCAGGAACCGTCCGGCCTGCGGCGCGGGGAGATCCAGTACGGCGCCAGGCCTGCGGCGTCGAAGTCGTCCCGTGCGGGCGGGAGTTGAACGGGATGCCAAGCGGCGGGCGCCGGGTGACGTTCCCCCACCCGCCCCACCCGCGGCCAGCCGTCGGCCCACTCCACCGGGGCCAGGAACGTCTCGCGGCCCAGCACATGGAAGGACGGGAAGTACCCTCGCGGACGGGTGCCGAGCAACACCATCCACCAGGTGCCGTCGGCCGCCTCCACCAGGTCGGCGTGACCGGTGCTCTGGATGGGCAGGCCGACGCCACGGTGGCTCAACACCGGGTTGTCCGGGGCCGGTTCATAGGGGCCTCGCGGCGACCGCGCCCGGGCGATCGAGACACCGTGCCCCTCACCCGTACCGCCCTCGGCGAGCATCAGATACCACCACTCGCCGATGCGGTACAGATGCGGCGCCTCGGGGTCCCGCAGCCCCGTCCCGGACCACACCGGAAGGGGCCCTTCCAGCACCTTGCCGGTCTCCGGGTCGATCCGCGCGACGTTCCCGCCCGCAACGGCACACCAGCAGGAACCGTCCTCGTCCCAGGCCAGATCGGGGTCGATGCCCTCCACATCGATCCACACCGGGTCCGACCACGGCCCCTCGGGACGTTCGCTGGTGACGATGAAGTTGCCGCGCGCCCCGACATTGGTGGTGATCAGGTGGAAGCGGCCGTCGTGGCGGCGCAGGGTGGGGGCGTAGATGCCGGCCGAGGCAGGCAGCTCGTCCGGCAGCTCCAACTGCCCGGGCCGGTCGAGGACGTTGCCGATCTGCCGCCAGTGCACCAGGTCACGGCTGTGGAAGAGCGGCACGCCGGGGAAGTACTCGAAGCTGGAACACACCAGGTAGTAGTCCTCGCCCACCCGACACACGCTCGGGTCGGGATGGAACCCGCCGATCACGGGGTTGTCGTACGTCCGCATGTGCGTCAGTCCCTTCGAGCGTCGCACCGAGGCGAAACTTTCGGATGATCTGGCGAACGTTACGGAGTCGCACTGTAGGTGGCCAGGGGGCCACGGACAAGACACCCGGACTCACCCGGACTCACCCGGCCCGACGGCCTACGGCCTGCATCCCGACGGCGTACGACATGACTCTGGGTGTCCGCCATCGACCGAGGTCCTCACACACCCCCACCTGGCGCAATCCACCACAGGTTGTCGCCAACACCCCCTTATCCACCCTCCCCAGCCACCCACTGGCGAGTCTTAACGGAAGCTTGACGCGCTCACCCCGCTCATCCGTGGGCCCTGACATCACTCTCCGCTTACGCTGATCCCACCGTCCGAGTGATGGCCGGAACCGCACCCAGAGCCGCACACCAGGAGCCCCCGGATGGCCACCACCGAACACGCGCAGCCGAGCCGTCTGCGCGCATGGATGCTGGAAGGCCTGGCGGACATGGGCAAGGGCCACCCACAGCCGGCCCGACCGGCGGAGGCCGAGCCCCAGCCCGAGTCGCAGCCCGAGGGCCAGGCCTGGTGGCGGGTCATGTGCCTCACCGGCGTCGACTACTTCTCGACCCTCGGCTACCAACCCGGCATCGCGGCCCTCGCCGCGGGCCTGCTCTCCCCGATCGCGACCATCGTCCTGGTGATCGTGACCCTCGCGGGCGCGCTGCCCGTGTACCGCCGCGTGGCCGAGGAGAGCCCCCACGGCCAGGGCTCGATCGCGATGCTGGAGCGCCTGCTCACCTTCTGGAAGGGCAAGCTCTTCGTCCTGACGCTGCTCGGCTTCGCCGCCACCGACTTCCTGATCACCATCACGCTGTCGGCCGCGGACGCCTCGACCCACCTGGTCGAGAACCCGCACCTGAACAGCGCCCTGCACGACCAGCAGATGCTGATCACCCTCGTCCTGGTGGCCCTGCTCGGTGCGGTGTTCCTCAAGGGCTTCCTGGAGGCGATCGGCGTCGCGGTCGTCCTGGTGGGCCTCTATCTCGCCCTGAACGTCGTCGTGGTGATCGTCGGTCTGTGGCACGTCGTCACCGCGGGCCACGTGGTCACCGACTGGTCGACCGCGCTGACCAACGAGCACGGCAACGTCTTCGTGATGATCGGCGTGGCCCTGATCGTCTTCCCGAAGCTCGCCCTCGGCCTCTCCGGCTTCGAGACGGGCGTCGCCGTCATGCCGCACGTGAAGGGCGACCCGGGTGAGACGGACGACAACCCGGTCGGCCGGATCCGCGACACCAAGAAGCTGCTCACCACCGCCGCCGTGATCATGAGCTGCTTCCTGATCGCCACCAGCTTCATCACCACCCTCCTGATCCCTGAGAAGGAGTTCGAGTCCGGCGGCCAGGCCAACGGCCGCGCCCTCGCCTTCCTCGCGCACGAGTACCTCGGTGGCGCCTTCGGCACGGTCTACGACGTCTCGACCATCGCCATCCTGTGGTTCGCCGGCGCCTCCGCGATGGCCGGCCTGCTGAACCTGATGCCGCGCTATCTGCCCCGCTACGGCATGGCCCCGCACTGGGCCAGGGCCGTCCGACCGATGGTCATCGTCTTCACCCTGATCGCCTTCCTGGTCACCTGGATCTTCGACGCCGACGTCGACGCCCAGGGCGGCGCGTACGCCACCGGCGTACTGGTCCTGATCAGCTCGGCGGCGATCGCGGTGACCATCGCCGCCCGCAAGGCCGGGCAGCGCAACTGGACCATCGGCTTCGCGATCATCTCGGTCGTCTTCCTCTACACGACCGTCGTCAACGTCATCGAACGCCCGGACGGCGTGAAGATCGGCGCCTGCTTCATCGCCGGCATCATCGCGGTCTCGCTCCTCTCCCGCCTGGCCCGAGCCTTCGAGCTCCGCGTGACCAGCGTGACGCTCGACCCCATGGCGGAACGTTTCATCCGGGACATGGCCAGCCGCAAGCTGCGGTTCATCGCCAACGAGCCCGACCAGCGGGACAAGGCCGAGTACCGCGAGAAGATCGAGCAGATCCGCGAGGACAACGACATACCCGGCCAGGAGGACTTCGTCTTCGTAGAGGTCACGGTCCTGGACCCCTCCGAATTCGAAGCGGGCCTGACGGTACGCGGCGAGGTCCTGCACGACCGCTACCGCGTCCTGACGCTGGAGTCCTCCTCCATCCCCAACGCCCTCGCCGCCCTCCTCCTCCACGTCCGCGACACGACAGGCCGCACCCCGCACATCTACTTCGAGTGGACCGAGGGCAACCCCTTCGCCAACTTCCTCCGCTTCTTCCTCTTCGGCCAGGGCGAGGTCGCCCCGGTCACCCGAGAGGTCCTCCGCGAGGCAGAACCGGACCGAGCCCGACGCCCACGGGTCCACACAGGCTGACGACATACCTGACCCGCGGCCGCCGACGGCGGGACGCCCCACGGGGGCCACCCGCACCCGACAACGAAAGCCGCACGGGCGGTTGCGGGTGAGAACCCCAGATCCGGCCGAAGGCCGGATGCCCACCACGCACCCGCACCCGGCACCCAAGCCGCCCGCGTCAGATTCGCGTCAATCTTCGGCGCTACGGCGTCAGAGCACCGTCAGCGACAGCGCCCTCCCCCCGCAACACGCCCTACCGTCACCCCATGAGACCGAGCGGACGGAGCGACCCCTCAGGCCCGACCGGCGACCGCCACTGGCACGGCACCGTCCGGCTCGCGGCAGGCTACGCCCTCGCCTTCGGCGCCCTGACCCTCCTCATCGACTACGACGCGGGCACCCTGACCCTCGCCCGCGCCCTCCTCTGGCTCGCCCTGACCACCGCGGTCTTCGCCGTCCTCTTCCCCCAACGCATCACCGCGGGCCCGGGCTGGCTGGAGGTCCAGGGACTGGCGGTCCGCCACCGGGTCGACACGGACGCCCTGGTGTCCGTACGCCTCTACGGCCGCGTCTCCGCACACCTGATCCTCCGCGACACCCACGGCAACCGCCTGGAACTGGACCCCCGCACCCTCGTCACCAACCCCCTCCTCTGGCACGAGCTGGACACCGGCGTACGCCACTCCCTCGCACGCGGCACCCTGTGCCAGGGCACGAACGCCCTACGCCACCTCGGCCACGAGATCGACGACGAGACGGCCCTCTCGGTCCTCAGGGCGTCCGGCATGACCTGACCCCGACGCGCAGCCCTGCCCCCGATCCCACGTCCCCAGCCCCACGCCCCCGGCCCTATCGTGATCCGCATGCAGTCGTACACGATCGGCCAGGCGGCCCGACTCCTGGGCGTGAGCCCCGACACCGCGCGTCGCTGGGCGGACGCGGGCCGGATGGCCACCCACCGCGACGAGGGTGGGCGCCGGCTCATCGACGGCCGGGACCTGGCCGCGTTCTCGGTCGAGCTGGCCAGGGGCGACGCCGGCGACGAGGAACCGTCGTACACCTCGGTCCGCAACGCCTTCCCCGGCATCGTCACCGCGATCAAACTCGGCGACGTAGCCGCCCAGGTCGAGATCCAGGCCGGCCCGCACCGTCTGGTCTCCCTGCTGACCCGCGAGGCCGTCGAGGAACTCGGTCTGGAGGTAGGCATGGAAGCCACGGCCCGAGTGAAGTCGACAAACGTACACATCGACCGAACCTGATCCGCACCCGCACCCGCACGACACGCTCGTACAAACGCACATGCGCACCCCATCACACCATCTCCCTAGATCATGCGATGTAACAGGAGACTGATGCCTTGCATATGCGGCAGTATCATCGCCGCAGGGTCTTCGACAGGCCGCTGCCGGGCCCCAGCGGCCCACGCTCGAAGAACGTGAAGGAGTAGACCGTGACGCCCCGTTCCGCGCGCCGGACCCCCCGCACCCTGCGACTGGCCGGTGCGGGAGCCGCCGCGCTGCTGGCCCTGACCGCCTGTTCCTCCTCCGACTCGGACTCCGGCGCCGCGGGCTCGGACGCTTCGGCCCTCTCGTCGTCGAAGCTGTCCGGCACGGTCAACGTCTTCGCCGCCGCCTCCCTCAAGGAGAGCTTCACGACCCTGGGCAAGGAGTTCGAGAAGGCCCACCCCGGCACCAAGGTGACCTTCAACTTCGGCGGCAGCGACACCCTCGCCGCCAGCATCACCAGCGGTGCCGGCGCCGACGTCTTCGCCGCGGCCAGCCCCAAGACGATGAAGATCGTCACGGCCGCGGGGGACGCCTCGGGCGCGCCCGCCACCTTCGTCCGCAACCAACTGGAGATCGCCACCCTGCCGGGCAACCCCGACAAGATCGCCTCGCTGAAGGACCTCACCAAGTCCGGCCTGAAGGTCGTCCTGTGCGACAAGGAGGTCCCGTGCGGCGCCGCCGCGCAGAAGGCCCTCGACGCGAGCAGCCTCAAGCTCACGCCGGTCTCCTACGAGCAGGACGTCAAGAGCGCCCTGACCAAGGTCGAGCTCAAGGAGGCCGACGCGGCGGTGGTCTACAAGACCGATGTGAAGGCCGCGGGTGACAAGGTGGCGGGCGTGGAGTTCCCCGAGTCCGCCGATGCCGTGAACGACTACCCGATCGCCCTCCTCAAGGACGCCCCGAACGCCGCCACGGCCCAGGCGTTCATCGAGCTGGTCCGGTCCGCCGAGGGCCAGAAGGTCCTGACCGCGGCCGGGTTCCTGACCCCGTGACGTCCCTCCACAAGACCGGTGCCGCGGACACCCTCCAGGGCGGTCCGCGGCGCCGCCGCGCCCGGCGACCGGTCAGGGGCGTCCCGCTCCCCCTCCTGCTCCCCGCGCTCCTGGGCCTGGCCTTCCTGATCCTCCCTCTGGTGGCTCTCCTGGTCCGGGCCCCCTGGAGCACGCTGCCGGAACAGCTGACGAGCGCCGAGGTGTGGCAGGCCCTACGCCTGTCCCTGGTCTGCGCGACGGCCGCGACCGCCCTCAGCCTGCTGATCGGCGTCCCCCTGGCCTGGCTGCTGGCCCGCACCGAGTTCCCCGGCCGTGGCCTGGTCCGGGCCCTGGTCACCCTCCCGCTGGTCCTGCCCCCCGTGGTGGGCGGCGTGGCCCTCCTGATGGCCCTCGGCCGCAACGGCATCGTGGGCCAGTGGCTGGACTCCTGGTTCGGCATCACGCTCCCGTTCACGACGACGGGCGTCATCGTCGCGGAGACCTTCGTGGCGATGCCTTTCCTGGTCATCAGCGTCGAGGGCACCCTCCGCGCGGCCGACCCCCGCTACGAGGAGGCGGCCACCACCCTCGGCGCCTCCCGTTTCACAGCGTTCCGCCGCGTGACCCTCCCCCTGATCGCCCCCGGCATCGCGGCGGGCGCGGTCCTCGCCTGGGCCCGGGCCCTGGGCGAGTTCGGCGCCACGATCACCTTCGCCGGCAACTTCCCCGGCCGCACCCAGACGATGCCCCTGGCGGTCTACCTGGCCCTCCAGAGCGACCCGGCAGCGGCGATCGCCCTCAGCCTGGTCCTGCTGGCGGTGTCGATCGCGGTACTGGCCGGCTTGCGAGACCGATGGATGACGACATCATGACGAACACCCACCCCACAGCCGCCGACGCCGCCGAACCCCCACACACCCAGCCCGCAGCCGCCGACGCCGCCGAACCCCCACAGGGGCCACCCGCACCCGACGACGAAAGCCGCACGGGCGGTGCGGGTGGGAACCCCAATCCGGCCGAAGGCCGGACACCCACCACCCACCCGCACCCGCACAGCCACCCCCACCCGCCCGAAGGCCTCCACACCCACCTCGTCATCGACCACGCCCCCACCTTCCGCCTGGACATCACCCTCACCGCCGCCCCCGGCGAAGTACTGGCCCTCCTCGGCCCCAACGGCGCCGGCAAGACCACCGCACTGCGCGCCCTCGCCGGCCTCACCCCCCTCACCGCCGGCCACCTCCGCCTGGACGGCACGGAACTCGACCGCACACCCCCCGAGTCCCGCCCCGTCGGCGTCGTGTTCCAGGACTACCTCCTCTTCCCCCACCTCACGGCCCTGGACAACGTCGCGTTCGGTCCCAGATGCCAGGGCGCCACCAAGACAGAGGCCCGCCGGCAGGCCACCGCGTGGCTGACCCGCATGGGCCTCGCCGACCACGCCACCGCCAAGCCCCGTAGCCTCTCCGGCGGCCAGGCCCAACGCGTCGCCCTGGCCCGCGCCCTGGCCACCCACCCCCGCCTGCTCCTCCTGGACGAACCCCTGGCCGCCCTGGACGCCCGTACCCGCCTGGAGGTCCGCGCCCAACTCCGCCGTCACCTCGCCGACTTCGAGGCGGTGGCCGTCCTGGTCACCCACGACCCCCTGGACGCGATGGTCCTCGCCGACCGCCTGGTCGTGATCGAGCACGGACAGGTCGTCCAAGAGGGCACCCCCTCCGACATCGCCCGCCATCCCCGTACGGACTACATCGCCCAACTCGTAGGCCTGAACCTCTACAAGGGCCGGGCGGAAGGCCACACGGTCCGCCTGGAGTCCGGCCCGGACATCACCACCACCGAAGACCTCGCCGGACCGGCGTTCGTCGCCTTCCCCCCGTCCGCCGTCACCCTTTACCGCGACCGCCCCACCGGCTCCAGCGCCCGCAACCTCTGGCGCTGCGAGGTCGCCGGACTGGAGACGCACGGCGACCAGATCCGCGCCGACCTCACCGGCGAACTCCCCCTCGCCGCCGACCTGACCACGGTCGCCGCCGCCGAACTCGACCTGCACCCGGGCGCGGAGGTCTGGGCAACGGTGAAGGCGACGCAAACACACGCATACCCGGCATAAGCTGCGCCCGGTCCTAAGTTGATGCCATGACTCTGAGCATCCGCAACCAACTCCCCGGCACCGTCACCGAGGTCACCCCCGGCGAGGTGATGGCCACGGTCAAGGTCCACTTGTCCGGCGGCCAGAACCTCACCGCCGCGATCACCAAGGAAGCGGCCGAGGACCTCGGCCTCCAGACCGGCACCGCCGTCCGCGCCCTGGTCAAGTCGACGGAGATCTCGCTCGCCACAAGCCGCGTCAAAGGCCTCTCGATCCGCAACCAGCTCCCCGGCACGGTCACCGCCATCACCACCGGCCCCGCCATGGCGGCCGTCAAGGTGGCGGTCGACGGCACCCAACTGACCGCCGTCATCACCACGGACGCCGCCGCGGACCTGTCCCTCGCCGCCGGCACCCCGATCGTGGCCCTGATCAAGTCGACAGAAGTCTCGCTCGCGACCGACTGAGCCACTCCCGACACAAAGACGAAGGGCCCCGCCGAAAGCGGGGCCCTTCTCAATACCGGCTCAGTACCGGCTCAGTCCTCGTAGGCGTCCATCGGCGGGCAGGAGCACACGAGGTTCCTGTCGCCGAAGGCCTGGTCGATCCGGCGCACCGGCGGCCAGTACTTGTCCGCCACCGACACCCCGGCCGGGAACACGGCCTCCTCGCGCGTGTACGCGTGCTCCCACTCCCCGCCGAGCGCGCGGGCGGTGTGTGGCGCGTTGCGCAGCGGGTTGTCCTCGGCGGGCCAGTCCCCGGCCCCGACCTTCTCGATCTCCCCGCGAATGGCGATCATCGCCTCGCAGAACCGATCCAGCTCTATCAGGTCCTCGGACTCGGTCGGCTCGATCATCAGCGTCCCGGCCACCGGGAACGACATCGTCGGCGCGTGGAACCCGTAGTCGATGAGCCGCTTGGCGACATCGTCCACGCTCACTCCGGTCGCCTTGGTCAGCGGCCGCAGATCGATGATGCACTCGTGCGCGACCAGCCCACCGGGGCCGGTGTAGAGCACGGGGTAGTGCGGCTCCAGTCGCTTGGCGATGTAGTTGGCGCTCAGCACCGCCACCTGCGTGGCGCGCTTGAGCCCCTCGCCGCCCATGAGCCGGACATAGGTCCACGAGATCGGCAGGATCCCCGCGGAACCCCAGGGCGCGGCCGAGATCGGCCCGACACCCGTCTCCGGCCCGGCGGCGGGCTGCAGCGGGTGGTTCGGCAGATACGGCGCCAGGTGCGCCCGCACACCGACCGGCCCGACACCGGGACCGCCGCCGCCGTGCGGGATGCAGAAGGTCTTGTGCAGGTTCAGGTGCGAGACGTCACCACCGAAGTGGCCCGGCTTGGCCAGCCCCACCAGCGCGTTGAGGTTGGCGCCGTCGACGTACACCTGCCCACCGGCCTCGTGCACCTGCGCGCAGATGTCGGCGACATGCTCCTCGAACACCCCGTGCGTCGAGGGGTACGTGATCATCAGCACCGCCAGCTCGTCACGGTGCTGCTCGATCTTCGCCCGCAGGTCCTCGACGTCGATCTCGCCGTCCTCGGCGGTCTTCACGACGACGACCTTCATCCCGGCCATGACCGCGCTGGCGGCATTGGTCCCATGGGCCGAGGACGGAATCAGACACACGGTCCGCTGCTCGTCCCCGTTGGCTCGGTGGTATCCGCGTACGGCGAGCAGCCCGGCCAGCTCACCCTGCGACCCGGCGTTGGGCTGGAGGCTGACCTTGTCGTACCCGGTGACCTCGGCGAGACGTTCCTCCAGCTCGCGGATGAGCGTGAGGTAGCCCTGCGCCTGCTCGGCGGGCGCGAAGGGGTGCAGCTGCCCGAACTCCGGCCAGGTGACCGGCTCCATCTCGGTGGTCGCGTTGAGCTTCATGGTGCAGGAGCCCAGCGGGATCATGCCGCGGTCGAGCGCGTAGTCCCGGTCGGCCAGCCTGCGCAGGTAGCGCAGCATCGCCGTCTCGGACCGGTGCTGGTGGAAGACGGGGTGCGTCAGGAAGGCATCGGCGCGCAGCAGCCCGGCCGGCAGGGTGTCCTCGGCGGTGACGTCGAGCGCCTCGACGTCACCCTCCACCCCGAAGGCCGTCCATACGGCGTTCAGCTGGTCCCGCGTGGTGGTCTCGTCGCAGGAGGCGGAGACCAGGTCGGCGTCCACGAGGTGCAGGTTGACGCCGTTCGCGCGCGCGGCGGCGACGACCTCGGCGGCCCTGCCCGGCACCCGGGCGGTCACGGTGTCGAAGTAGGCGTCGTGCACGACCTCGACGCCACCGGCGACGAGCCCCGCGGCCAGGATGCTCGCGTAGCGGTGGGTCCGCCGCGCGATGTCCTTCAGGCCGTCGGGCCCGTGGTAGACGGCGTACATCCCGGCCATCACGGCAAGCAGCACCTGCGCCGTACAGATGTTGCTGGTCGCCTTCTCACGGCGGATGTGCTGCTCACGGGTCTGCAGGGCCAGCCGGTACGCCTTGTGCCCGTCCGCGTCCACGGAGACGCCCACGAGCCGCCCGGGCAGGCTCCGCGCGAACTTCTCACGCACCGCCATATAGCCGGCGTGCGGCCCACCGAAGCCCATCGGCACACCGAAGCGCTGCGTGGTCCCGACCGCGATGTCGGCCCCGAGCTCCCCGGGCGACTTCAGCAGCGTCAGCGCCAGCAGATCCGCGGCCACGGTGACCAGCGCACCGCGCTCGTGCGCCTGCTCGATCAGGGGCTTGATGTCCCGTACGGCACCGGAGGCGCCGGGGTACTGGACGAGCACACCGTTGATCTCCCGCCCGGCGAGCTCGGCCGGGATGCCGTCGCCGAGGTCTGCGACCACGACCTCCACACCGGTCGGCTCGGCACGGGTCTCGATCACGGCGATGGTCTGCGGCAGCGCGTCCGCGTCGACCAGGAACAGCCCCTTCTTGTTCTTGCCCATGCGCCGGGACAGGGACATCGCCTCGGCCGCCGCCGTGCCCTCGTCGAGCAGGGAGGCACCGGAGGTGGGCAGTCCGGTCAGTTCGGCGACCATGGTCTGGAAGTTGAGCAGGGCTTCGAGCCGCCCCTGCGAGATCTCGGGCTGGTACGGCGTGTAGGCCGTGTACCAGGCCGGGTTCTCCATCACGTTCCGTAGGATCACGGGCGGCGTGAAGGTCCCGTAGTACCCGAGTCCGATCATGGAGCCGAGAACCTGGTTCTGATCGGCGAGCGAACGAAGCTCGGTCAGCACCTCGGCCTCGGTACGGGCACCGGGCAGATCGAGAGCGTCGGCGTTCTTGATCACATCCGGCACCGCGGCAGCGGTGAGCTCGTCCAGCGAGCCGTAGCCGACCTGCGCGAGCATCTTGGCCCGCGCCTCCTGGTCGGGCCCGATGTGGCGCTGCTCGAAGGGGATCCCCTGTTCGAGCTCGGTGAGCGGAGTGCGATGGGCGGTCATTACGGAGGCCTCCTGGTCTTACGCGACCTTCGAGGGGCACCACGGTGCGGGTACCCCGACGGCCTCCCCCTCTGTCATCTCAAACCTGAGAGCTTCACCGGACGCCCGAGGGCCCCCGGTTTTCACCGTCGGTGAGAGCGGAAGCCGTACACCCGCCCTGCTTTCCAGAGTGGCCTCGTCCGTGCGGTACGTGTGCCTGAGAGATTCCGGGGAGGATTTGCTCCTTCGGCGCCTCCGAACGGTGTCCGGAGGACTCTCCCGCACAGGGTCGGCAGCCGCTTGTCAGCCTAGCAGCGAGGTCAACGCGGATCTCTGGAGATCCCCTCGAGTGGCCGCCGCCCCCGATGTGCTCTTTCGTAGTGCTTACGGATGAGTTGCGAGTCACGACCTAGTGGAGGGCCCGTGCAGACCGACATCGATCCGCGGAACCTGATCGGCCGCAAGGCCTTCGACCGCAACGGCACCAAGATCGGCACGATCGACGAGATCTACCTCGACGACGCGACCGGAGTGCCGGAGTGGGCCGCCATACGCACCGGGCTGTTCAGCAGGGACGCCTTCGTCCCCCTGGAGCCCAGCGAACTGATCGAGGGCACCCTGCGCGTCCCCTTCGAACGAGCCCTGATCAAGGACGCCCCCGACTTCGGCGTGGGCCGCCACCTCTCCCCCGACCAGGAACTCCAGCTCTACCACCACTACGGCCTGGACGTAGCTCCTCCACCCCCGTTCCCGGACCACGACTTCGGCAAGCTGGCGGGCACGGAGGACACCTGAGCGCACGAACGCGCAGCCGCCGACGGCGGCTGACCCCCACAGGGGCCACCCGCACCCGACAACGAGACCGTCACGGGTGGTGCGGGTGGGAACCCGAATCCGGCCGAAGGCCGGCTGCCCCACAGACCACCGGCACCAGGGGCAACGGCTCAGCCACCGACAACAAAGGATCATCAACCCGAAACGTCCGAACCCGCCCCGGCAACGAATCCGGCGTCTCGAACCGCACGGTCACCCGCCCCAGCCCACTCCCCTGCACCCACCCGTGCCCGAACTCGGCATGCCGCACATCGTGCCCCGACGGCCACCGCCGCTCGCCAGGCACCGACGACGCCCCCTCAGCCGCATCCTCCCGCAGCTCCTCCTCCGCAAGCTCCACCCGCTCCCCCGCGGCCTGCGCGAACAGATCCTCCTGCGTGTAGTCGGCAAGCCCGCTCACCCCGACCCCCAGCAACCGCACACCCCCCGTCGTGTCCACGGAATCCAGCAACCGAGCCGCGGCCTCCCGCACGACAGCCGGATCATCGGTCGGCCCCCGCAAGGTCTCGGACCGGGTCAGCGTGGAGAAGTCGTACCGCCGCACCTTCAGCACGATGGTCCGCCCCGACAGCCCGGCCCCCCGCAGCCTCCGCACACACCGGTCCGCCAGCCGCTGCACCTCCGTCCCCACCCGCACCCGGTCATGGATGTCCACGTCGTACGTGTCCTCGACCGACACCGACTTGGTCTCCCGCTCGGCCACCACAGGCCGCTCGTCGTAGGCCATCGCCATCGCGTACAGACCGTGCCCATGGGCCTTCCCCAGCAGCCGTACGAGCTCGTCCTCCCCGGCCTCCACGATCTCCTCGACCGTGTGGATCCCGGCTCGCCGCAGATGGTCCCCCGTCGCCGGCCCCACCCCCGGCAGGATCCGCACGGACATGGGCCCGAGCATGGCCCGCTCGGTTCCCGGTTCGATGAGCACCAGCCCGTCGGGCTTGGCCTGCTCGGAGGCGATCTTCGCGAGCATCTTGCACGCGGCGAGCCCCACCGACCCCGTGAGCCCTGTGACGGCCCGTATGTCGCCCCGTAGCTTCGCCCCGGCAAGCCGCGCCGACTCCTCGTCCCAGGCCGTCCCCCCGGCCTCCAGATCCACGAACGCCTCGTCGAGGCTGAGCGGCTCCACGAGCGGCGACAACGCCCGCAGCAGCCCCATCACCTGCTCGCTGATCGACTTGTAGAACCCGAAGCGCGGCACCAGATACGCGGCGTTCGGCGCGAGGCGCCGCGCCTGAGCCATCGGCATCGCGGAGTGCACACCGAAGACCCGGGCTTCGTAGGACGCCGTGGCCACCACCCCACGCGGCCCGAGCCCGCCCACCACGACGGCCTTCCCGCGCAGACTCGGCTTGGACGCCTGCTCCGCCGAGGCGAAGAAGGCATCCATGTCGAGATGCAGGATGGTGGGCGCGGTTCTCACATCTCCGATGCTGCCCTACGCCACTGACAATGCCCCCGCCACAGGGTGGGAGCGGCCCTCAGACCGCCCGGTTGCGCCGCCGCGCCAGCTCGTCCGCCGGGTTGGGTCCGACCAGGGTCTCCCCGGTGTCGATCCGCTCTCCGTGCAACTGCGACAGCGCGCTCTCCACGTCCCGCCACACAACACCCACGGCGATACCGAAGATCCCCTGGCCGCCCTGGAGCAGCGCGTGGACCTCGTCCGGCGAGGTGCACTCGTAGACCGTGGCGCCGTCGCTCATGAGCGTCATGCGCTCCAGATCACGGAACCCGCGCTCCCGCAGGTGCTGCACGGTGGTGCGGATGTTCTGCAGGGACACACCGGTGTCGAGGAACCGCTTGACGATCTTCAGGACGACGACGTCCCGGAAGCTGTACAGGCGCTGCGTCCCCGACCCGTACGCGGGCCGCACGCTCGGCTCGACGAGCCCGGTGCGGGCCCAGTAGTCCAGTTGCCGGTAGGTGATCCCGGCGGCCGCACAGGCCGTCGGACCGCGGTAGCCGATCTCCTCGGACGCCATGGACGTCGCCCCTCCGCTGCTCGGCACGGCCGCCGGTCGCTGCGGAGCGTGATCGGCCGCGCTGCCGTGAAGCGGGTACGGGCCACCGGCCCCGAGACTGCGCCCCGGAGCTCCCCCAGCCGTACCGTCGCCGCTGCTTCTCACGCCGACCTCCGTCCTTGACCTGCCTTCTCGACGGTAGGCAGTCACCCGGGGTGCGTCAACGATCGCCACACTCGGCACGCCGAGTGATAATCACCCTAGGAGTGGTTTCCCGTACCCCACCGCGGGGAAAGGCTAGCCGAATGCGCTCGTGACGGGCCGCAGGACGCTCTCACTCGCCGGTGGCAAATGCCAGCATTTGAGGGGCCACCGGACACAGCCAGCCCGTCACGGGCCACGGGCCCTCGGAGCCGGCCGCGCCTCACTGACTGCTGGTGCCGAAGTCCTCGGGCGAGATCTGGTCGAGGAACTCGCGGAACTTCTCCACCTCGTCCTCCTGCTCGTCCGGGATCGCGATACCCGCGTCGTCGAGCACACCGTCGCTGCCGTAGATCGGCGTCCCCGTGCGCAGCGCCAGCGCTATGGCGTCGGAGGGGCGGGCGCTCACCTCGACACCGCTGGCGAAGACCAGCTCCGCGTAGAAGACGCCCTCACGCAGGTCCGTGATGCGTACTTCGGTGAGCTCCTGGCCGACGGCCTCCAGCACGTCCTTGAACAGGTCGTGGGTCAGCGGTCGCGCGGGGGCCATGCCCTGCTGGGCGAAGGCGATCGCCGTCGCCTCCCCCGGCCCGATCCAGATGGGGAGGTAGCGGTCGCCTCCCACTTCACGCAGGAGCACGATCGGTTGGTTGGAGGGCATTTCGACCCGGACACCTACGACATCGAGCTCGTTCACACAGCAACCCTAGGCCGTGCCCGGGACGTTTGGGTAGTCGGGCAGGAAACGGGGGGCGGATCCGGCGTGGGAGGCCCTCAGGGCAGACGCACACCGAGGGCGGTCTGCACCAGTGCAGCGTGCAGCTTCACCGTGAGCCCCGCCAGTTCCTTCGTACGTGCTTCCGCGTGCGCCCTGGTCTGCGGATTGCGGTGTCGTTTCAGCGGAGCCACCACCTGATCCACGAGCCCTGCCTCACGATCGGCCGCGGCCTTCATCACGCGCAGATGCCGGGGCTCGATCCCGAACCGCCCGAGCTCGGCGACGAGCGCCGCCACGGTGGCCGCCTCCGCGTCGTAGGCGCCGTCCGGCAGCGGAGCGATGAGCCCGTACGACTCCCACTCCTCGAGCTCAAGCTCACCGACCTCGGCGGCGGCAAGCAGCTCGGAGCGCCCGATCCGGGCCGCGGTGGGCGCGTTGAAGGAGTCGGGCACCGCCTCGCCGTCCCGCTGCCGCCCCACCACGGGCAGCACTACGGCCTCGCCCCGCTCCATGGCGTCCAGGTGCTCGCGGATCACCTTGAGCGGCAGATAGTGGTCCCGCTGCATCCGCAGGACGTGGCCGAGGCGCTCGACGTCCTCCGCACTGAACTTGCGATACCCCGAAGGGGTCCGCTGTGGCTCGATGAGCCCTTCCGACTCCAGGAAGCGAATCTTGGAGATGGTCACTTCGGGGAACTCGTCACGCAGCGCGTTCAGCACCGTGCCGATGCTCATCAGCCCACTGTCCGCTGCGGCGGCACCGTCCCTGGCACCGCCGCTCGGTGTTTGAAGCATGGACCTTCCCTGGGGGTCTCCCCCCGGACGGAGCCCGGGGGCGGGTCAGTAGCCCCGCTGGCTCGCGTAGAAGACCAGCCGGTACTTGCCGATCTGCACCTCGTCGCCGTTGTGCAGCGGCACGGAGTCGATGCGCTCACGGTTCACGTATGTGCCGTTGAGGCTGCCGACATCGCCCACCGTGAACGAGCCGTCCTGCTGGCGACGGAACTCCACGTGCCGACGCGACACCGTCACGTCGTCCAGGAAGATGTCGCTCTGCGGATGACGTCCGGCGGTGGTCAGGTCGCCGTCCAGCAGGAACCGGCTGCCCGAGTTCGGCCCCCGGCGTACGACCAGGAGCGCGGAGCCCAGCGGCAGCGCGTCGACGGCGGCCTGCGCCTCCGGGGAGAGCATGGGCATCTGCGTCTGCCCGGTCGCCTCGGCGTCGTAGGCCTCGAGACCGGAGATCGAGATCGTGGAGGTCGTCTCGGACGGCCGCTCGGCCGTACCCCGCAGCGGCGCGCCGCAGTTGGAGCAGAAGCGGCTGTTCTCCGCGTTGCGGTTACCGCACCTCGTACACACCAGGGCCGACATGGAAAACTCTCCACCCGTACTTGAGGTTGACGGTTGCCCGAAACCTATGCCGCCGGGCTGCCCAGGGTCAACAGACTGACCGCCCTGACCTCCGGGAACGTCGCCGCCCACCTGGTCCCGGAACAGCGGACGCTGACCTTCCGCGTCTGGCTGTGCGCGATGACGAGCGGTCGCGTTGGCGTTGTCGCTGCCCTCTCGCGCGCTCTTGCCGAACAACTTCGCAAACAACTTCACGGGCGATTCCCCTTGACCGAAACAGACCCGCCCGTGGGGCAGGACGAACCCTGATTGCATACACCGGCCGACCCGGACATCCTCACAACGTCCGGGTCCACCTGACAGTTTCCACCACGCACCACCCAATCGGTGCGTCGACCCCCCGCAACCTCATGCCCTGGCCGGACGTCCCCCATGCACCCGCGGTTCACTGGGAGGACGACCGAGCGTAGTCAGGCTGCTTCGCCGCTCGCAAGGCGTCCACGACGATCTTGGTCGACCGCTCGACGGTCACGGTGGCCTGCTCCTTCTCGAGAGTCTGCACCACGCCTCCAGGAATGTTCAGCGCCGGTTCGAGATCCTGCGGCTTGCCGATGACCTGGAAACGATAGGGGGCGTTGATCTTGTTCCCGTCGACACTCACGCTCTTGCCCGAGTCGGTCAGATAGGTGCCCGCGACGACACGCACCCCGTTCACCTGGATCGCCTCCGCACCGGCGGCGCGCAGCTCCTGGATCGCGTCGAGCAGCATGTCCGCCTCGACCGTCCCCTTGGTGTCGTCGATCGTCATCGTGATGCCCGGTCCCTGCGCGGCCACCGTGCCCGCCAGGATGCCGAGCTGCCTCTCCTTCTCCAGCGTCTGCTTGCGGGCCTCCTCAGCCTGGTCCGAACTGTTCTCCAGCTCGTCACGCTGCTTCTCGAGGCCCGCCTTCTCGTCTTCAAGACGCTGAGTACGGTCATCCAGTTCATCGAGAATGCGAACAAGATCTTCCTGACGCGCACCGCGCAGGGCGCTGTCCCCGTCGCTGTTCGAGGCGACCTGCACGGCCAGCCCGAACCCGAGGCCGAACAGCAGCACGGCGACGATGAGTTGGGCCCGGGTCACCCGCGGCGGCCACAGCCCCTGCACCAGCCGCTCACGACCGGTCAGCCCGGGCTTCCGCTCCGCCGCCGGCTCGACGGCCTCGGGGGCAGTCGAGGGACGCTCTTCGGGCAGCTCCTTGCGCAGCCTGTTCTCCGGTGTCTCGTCCTGGTTGCTCATAGGTCTCACGCCCGGAACACGTGCCGGCGGATCGCCGCGGCGTTGGAGAAGATGCGGATACCGAGGACGACCACGACACCCGTCGACAACTGGGCGCCCACGCCCAGCTTGTCGCCCAGGAACACGATCAGCGCGGCGACCACCACGTTGGACAGGAACGACACCACGAAGACCTTGTCGTCGAAGATGCCGTCGAGCATGGCCCGCAGACCGCCGAACACGGCGTCCAGTGCCGCCACGACGGCGATCGGCAGATAAGGCTCGACGACCGCCGGAACCTCGGGCCGGACCAACAGTCCGGCCACGACTCCCACGACGAGGCCCAGTACGGCGATCACGATGTGCCCTTCTCAGTTCTCGGCTGTGCTGTACGAACGATCACACTCGGTGCTGCGGGCAGCCGGAGGTCGTCCTCCGCGGAGATGCTCGTCCGGATGCCGTAGTTCTCCTGGAGGGCGTGCAGATACAACCCGTCCGCGCTGTTCTGGAACTTGGTGCTCAACCGCTGCCCGTCCCCCACCGCGAGCACCGTGTACGGCGGCACCAGCGGCCTGTTGTCGACCAGTATCGCGTCACCCGCGGCCCTGATCGCCGACAGCGCCGTCAGCCGCTGCCCGTTGATCGAGATGGCCTCGGCGCCCGACTCCCACAGCCCGTTGACCACGCGCTGCATGTCCCGGTCCCGTACCCGTCCGGTGTCGGAGAACCCGGAGGTCTCGCGCGGGTCGCCGTCGCCGCCGGTGGTGGCTTCCTTGGCGTCGTTCACCACCAGCTTCACGCCCGGGCCGTGCACCGCCGTGGCACCCGACAGAATGCCCACCAGGTCCGCCTGGCCACTGCCGCCGCTGTCCCTGAGCGCCTCGCGCTGCCGCGCGCTCACCTCGTCACGCAACTCGTCGACGCTGTCCTCGAGCTGGTCCGCCGAGTCCGTCTGCCGATCGATGCGGTCGATGAGCTCCTCGCGCTCCTTGGCCACCACAGGGGCCGCGACCCGCGCCTGGGCCGCTCCCACGGTCACGACCAGCGCGGCGAGCACCAGTCCCGCGGCGAGCCCCAGCTTCGCCCGGAGGGTCTTCGGCATTCCGCCGTCGCCCGCGGCCTTCTTACGCTCGGCCGCTTCCGCGTACCCGTCGTCGAGGCTGTGGTCCATGACGTTGGTGAGCAGCGACATGGATGCGTCCGGGCGCGAGGGGCGCGTGGGGGTGCTCCGAACGGGGGGCTGCTGCGGCATGCCGCACATCGTCGCACGTCGCGACCACTACCTCCGAATGGCCCCACCGACGCGCCGGACAGGCCCCGTTGGGGACACCTGTCCGGCACGCACGCGTGCAGCGTTCCTCAGCGGCCGGCGCTGTCCACGACCGCAGCCCACTCGTCGAGGAGGGCCTGCGCGGAGGCGTCGTCCGGCCCTTCCGCCCACAGATGGGTGACGGCCTCGGCCGGGTCCGGCAGCACCATCACCCAGCGCCCGTCGGTCTCCACGACCCGAACACCGTCCGTCGTGTCGACAAAGCGATCTCCGGCCGCTTCCACAACCCGCCGCATCACAAGGCCCTTGACCGCCCAGGGAGTCGCCAGGTCTCGCCTGATCACGTGCGCCCGCGGAATTCGCGCATCGATCTGGCTGAGCGTGAGCTGCGTCCGCGCCACCAGCCCGATGAGCCGCACAAAGGCCGCAGTACCGTCGAACACACTGCTGAACTCCGGCACGATGAAGGCACCCTTGCCGTCACCGCCGAAGATGGTCGAATCATCCCGCCCGACGCGTGTCAGGTCGTCGGGCGACGTGGTCGTCCACTCCACCTGCGTCCCGTGGTACGCCGCCACCTGCTCGGCGATCCTCGTAGTGGTCACCGGCAGCGCCACCCGCCCACTGCGCCGCTCCGCGGCCACCAGATCGAGCATGACGAGCAGCGCCCGGTCGTCCTCGACGATCCGCCCCTTCTCGTCGACCAACGACAGCCGCTCACCGACAGGGTCGAACCGCACACCGAACGCGGCCCGCGAAGACGCCACGATCTCCCCGAGCCGCACCAACCCGGAGCGCCGCACATCCGCCGTCTCCGTCGGCCGCGACTCGTCCAGACCGGGATTGACGGTCAGCGAGTCCACCCCGAGCTTCCCGAGCAGACTGGGCAGCACAAGCCCGGCACTACCGTTCGACGCATCGACGACGACCTTCAGCCCGGACTCGGCGATCCCCGTCGTGTCCACGTTCCGCAGCAGCGATCCGGTGTACGAGTCGAAGACACTGGCCGGGAAGTGCAGATCCCCGATCTCACCAGGGAACGCGCGCCGGTACTCCTGCCGCGCGAACACCCGGTCCAGCTTCCGCTGACTGCCCTGCGACAGGTCGGCACCCCGCCCGTCGAAGAACATGATGTCGACGGAGTCCGGCACCCCCGGAGTGGTCCGGATCATGATCCCGCCCGCACTGCCCCGCGCGGTCTGCTGCCGGGCCACGGGCAGCGGTACGTTCTCCAGATCCCGTACGTCGATGGCGCTGGCCTGGAGCGCGGAGATCACCGCCCGCTTCAGCGCACGCGCACCACGGGAGTGGTCGCGAGCGGTGGTGACGGTGGAGCCCTTCTTCAACGTCGTCGCATAGGCACCGGCGAGACGCACCGCGAGCTCGGGAGTGATCTCCACGTTCAGGATGCCCGACACCCCGCGCGCCCCGAACAGGTGCGCCTGCCCCCGGGACTCCCAGATCACCGAGGTGTTCACGAAGGCGCCGGCCTCGATGGTCTTGAACGGGTAGACCCGGACATTGCCCTGAACGATCGATTCTTCACCGATCAGGCACTCGTCGCCGATGACGGCCCCGTCCTCGATCCTGGCCGCCCGCATGACGTCGGTGTTCTTGCCGACGACACAGCCTCGAAGATTGCTCTGCTGCCCGACGTACACGTTGTCGTGCACGACGGCCTTGTGCAGAAAGGCCCCGCTCTTCACGACCACGTTGGAACCCACGACGGTGTGTTCCCGGATCTCCGCGCCGGCCTCGACCTTGGCGTAGTCCCCGATGTAGAGCGGCCCGCGCAGAACGGCGTCGGGATGCACCTCGGCACCCTCTGCCACCCACACCCCGGGCGAGAGTTCGAAGCCGTCGATCTCGACGTCGACCTTGCCCTCCAGGACGTCGGCCTGCGCCTTCACATAGCTCTCGTGGGTACCGACGTCCTCCCAGTAGCCCTCGGCGATATAGCCGTAGATCGGCTTGCCTTCCTTCATCAGCTGCGGGAAGACATCGCCGGACCAGTCGACGGGCACATCGGCCTCGACATAGTCGAAGACCTCGGGCTCCATCACATAGATTCCGGTGTTCACCGTGTCGGAGAAGACCTGGCCCCAGGTCGGCTTCTCCAGGAAGCGCTCGACCTTGCCCTCTTCATCGACGATGGTGATACCGAATTCCAGCGGATTGGGCACACGCGTCAGACAGACGGTGACCAGCGCGCCCTTCTCCTTGTGGAAATTGACCAGCTCGGTGAGGTCGAAGTCGGTCAGGGCATCGCCGGAGATGACGAGGAAAGCATCGTCCTTCAACGCCTCTTCGGCGTTCTTGACGCTTCCGGCGGTACCGAGTGGCTTCTCCTCATTGGCATAGGAGAGCTCCATTCCGAGCTCCTCGCCGTCACCGAAGTAGTTCTTGACCAGAGAGGCCAAGAACTGGACAGTTACGACGGTCTCGTTGAGCCCATGCCTTTTGAGCAGCCGAAGAACGTGCTCCATGATCGGGCGGTTGGCCACGGGCAGGAGCGGCTTGGGCATGCTTGAGGTCATGGGGCGAAGGCGTGTGCCTTCACCTCCGGCCATCACGACGGCCTTCATGTCGGAAGCGTCCTCCTCTAAAGAGACGACGGTCTAGCCGACTTCACCCGCCTGATTGTCCCGCACTTTCTCGCCGCGGGCCATCGAGCCACTGTGGGCCGCGCCTATCGGCGAGTTCAATCGGCCATGGTGTCCGCACGAACCAGGCGGCGGACTTGTACCACGTAGAGGACTCCTGCCCACCAGTACAGGGTTGTACCCCATCCGGCGAACGCCCATCCGAAAATAGCAGCGAGTGACGGCAGCCAACCATGTCCGTCACTGAGCAGCAGCAACGGGAAGGCGTACATCAAGTTGAACGTGGCGGCCTTGCCCAGGAAGTTCACCTGCGGCGGCGGATAGCCATGGCGCCTGAGGATGCCCACCATCACCAGCAGAACCAGCTCACGCGCCAGAAGTACAGCGGTCAACCAGATTGGCAGAATCTCGCGCCAGGTCAGTCCTACCAAAGTCGAGAGAATGTAGAGCCGGTCCGCGGCGGGATCCAAGAGCCGGCCGAGGCTACTGACCTGGTTCCAGCGGCGCGCGAGCTTGCCATCCAAGTAGTCACTGATACCGCTGAAGGCCAGCACCAAGAGCGCCCAGCCGTCACTCTGAGGGCCTCCGAACTCGGGCCTGAGGATCAGCCACAGGAAAACAGGCACGCCGACGAGGCGCGCCATGCTGAGGATGTTGGGGATGGTGAGGACTCGATCCGTCTGGACGCGAGTCTCCTGGACCTCCACCCGGGGGCCTCCTGTGGGAAACGTGCCTACGATGCCCCCTGACCCTACCTCAACGCAAAAAAGCTCTGACTCTTGGGCAGGTGCCCAAGAGTCAGAGCTCTAAAAGGAGTTCGGCGGTGTCCTACTCTCCCACAGGGTCCCCCCTGCAGTACCATCGGCGCTGTAAGGCTTAGCTTCCGGGTTCGGAATGTAACCGGGCGTTTCCCTCACGCTATGACCACCGAAACACTA
>NZ_JBEAAJ010000014.1:0-311418 GCF_040446465.1 Streptomyces sp. RG80
CCAGCGACGGCAGCCAGCGCGAACTACGCGCCCTCCTCGACCGGTTGGAGGCCGCCGGCGTCGAGGCGGACGAACTCACCGTCCACACCCCCGACCTCGACGACGTCTTCTTCGCCCTCACCGCCGACACCGACCCGACCCACCCGGCAGACCAGTCCAAGGAGTCCGTCCGATGAGCTCTCTCGCCCTCGCCGCACGCGACTCGTCCACGATGCTGCGCCGCAACCTGCTGCACGCCCGCCGCTACCCGTCCATGACGCTCAACCTGCTGCTCACACCGGTCATGCTGCTGTTGCTGTTCGTCTACATCTTCGGCGACGCGATGAGCGCCGGCATCGGAGGCGGCGGCGCGGACCGATCCGAGTACATCGCCTATCTCGTGCCCGGCATCCTGCTGATGACGATCGGCTCCACCACCATCGGCACCGCCGTCTCCGTCTCCACCGACATAAACGAGGGCATCATCACCCGCTTCCGCACCATGGCCATCCACCGCGGATCGGTCCTCGTCGGACACGTCATCGGCAGCGTCCTCCAGTGCGTGGCCAGCGTGGTCCTCGTCGGCGCCGTCGGGGCGGCCATCGGCTTCCGATCCACCGACGCCACCGTCCTGGAGTGGCTCGCCGCCTTCGGCCTGCTCACCGGATTCGCCCTGGCGCTCACCTGGATCGCGGTCGGCATGGGCCTGTCCAGCCCCAACGCCGAGGCGGCCAGCAACAACGCCCTGCCGCTCATCTTCCTGCCGCTCATCTCCAGCACCTTCGTCCCGGTCGACGCGATGCCGGGCTGGTTCCAGCCGATCGCCGAGTACCAGCCCTTCACCCCCGCCATCGAGACCCTGCGCGGACTCCTCCTCGGCACCGAGATCGGCCACAACGGCTGGCTCGCCCTCGCCTGGTGCCTCGGACTGGCCGCACTCGGCTGGTTCTGGTCCAAGTCGCTGTTCGACCGCGACCCCAAGTAGGCGGCGAACCACCGCACTTCAGGGCACCGGCCGTACGAGCGGCCGGTGCCCTCGGTGCGTCACCAGGCCACGGGCAGCTCCCGCACCCCGTGGATGGCACGCCCCTCGAAGGCGTACTCCTCGGCGACGCTGGTCAGGCGCAGGCCCGGCAGACGCCGGAACAGCATCGGCAGGGCGATCTGTAGTTCGGCGCGGGCCAGGGACTGGCCGAGGCAGTGGTGGAGACCGTGACCGAAGGCCAGATGCCGGCCGGCGTCGCGCGTGAGGTCGAGCCGGTCCGGGTCGGCGAAGACCGCGGGGTCCCGGTTGGCCGCCTGAAGCGCGACCACCACGCCCTCGCCGGCCCGGATCGTGACGCCGCCGACCTCGACGTCCTCGGTGGCGATACGGCGCAGCCCGATGTGGACGACGGTCAGATAGCGCAGGAGTTCCTCCACCGCGCCTGGGACGAGGTCCTCGTCGGTGCGCAGTGCCGCCGCCTGCTCGGGGTGGCGCAGCAGGGCGACGACGCCGAGGGAGAGCATGCTCGCGGTGGTCTCGTGTCCGGCGATGAGGAGTTGGACGAGCAGCCCGGCCGCCTCGGCGGAAGTCGCCTCTCCGGTGGCGACCCGCTCGGTGGCGAGCTTGCTCATCAGGTCGTCGCCGGGTTCGCGCGACTTGGCGGCGAGCAGTTCCTGGAGGTAGCCGAAGAGCCCCGCCCAGCCGGCCCGCATGGCCTGCGGTCCGGCCGTCACGGTGGCGAAGGCGGCGGCGTGGTGGTGGATGAAGTCGCGGTCCTCGTACGGCACTCCGAGCAGTTCGCAGATGACCAGCAGCGGCAGTGGCAGGGTGAAGTGCTCGACGAGGTCGGCCGGTTGCTCCTGTTTGGCGAGGCCGTCGAGAAGTTCGGCGGTGATGTTCCGGATGGCGGGCCGCAGTTGCTCGACCCGGCGGAAGGTGAACTCGGGGATGAGCATGCGACGCAGCCGGGTGTGGTCCGGCGGGTCCATGGCGAAGAGCTGGCCGGGGGTGGGCGGCGGAGGCGTCGGCTGGAGGCCGGGGAACCCGGGTCGGGTGTTCCGCGAGCTGAACCGTGGGTCGCCGAGGACGGCGCGGGCGTCCTCGTGCCGGGTGACGAGCCAGGGGTGAGTGTCGCCCCAGAGGCTGACTCTGGCGAGGGGGCGCTCCTCGGTCCAACGGCCGTATTCGGCGGCCGGATCGAGGAGCGGGCGGTGACCGGGCAGGGGTGGGGGCGGGTTGTTCATGTGGGGGGGTGGCTCCAGTGGTCAGTCGGTGGTGATGTCGGCGAGCGACAGCAGGAGGTTCTTGACCTCGGTCGCGTCGATCTCGTCGCGGGCCGGCTCGGGGCGCGAGCACAGCAGTACGGGGCTGTCCTGCGGGTCCTGCGGCAGTCGGCCGTGGCTGCCACGGACGCCGGAGGGGTCCAGGGGGACGGTCTGGATGCGGTAGCGCAGTCCGGCCTTCTTCCGGGCGACCTGGCCGATGGCCCGGGCCTTCACGGCGGGGACGGTGGGGTCGTAGAGGAGTTCGGCTGGGTCGTAGCCGGGCTTGCGGTGGATCTCGACCTGGCGGGCGAAGTCGGGGGCGCGGTCGTCGTCCAGCCAGTAGTAGTACGTGAACCAGGCGTCGGAGTCGGCCACGGCGACCAGTTCGCCCGAGCGTTCGTGGTCCAGTCCGTGCGCCGCCTTGCCCGCCTCGTCCAGCACCTGGTCCACGCCCGGGAGTTCGCGGACGATCTTCGCGACGGCGTCGGTGTCGGCGGGGTCGCGGACGTAGACGTGGGCGATCTGGTGGTCGGCGACGGCGAAGGCGCGGGAGGTCCAGGGGTCGAGGTACTCCATGCCGTCCTGCGTGTGCACTTCGAGCAGTCCGGCCCGGCGCAGGGCGCGGTTGATGTCGACGGGGCGGGAGGCGGGCGCGATGCCGTACTCGCTGAGGATCACGACCGTCGCGTTCTCGCGCCGGAAGTGCTCAAGGAGGGGCGCCAGTGCGGCGTCGAGGCGGCGGGCCTCGCGGGCGGACTGCGGGGAGTCGGGGCCGGAGCGCTGGGGCTCGTAGTCGAGGTGCGGTACGTAGACCAGGGTCAGGTCGGGCTGGTGCTCGTCGAAGATCTGGCGGGCGGCGGCGAGGATCCACTGGCTGGAGGGCATGCCCGCGTTGGGGCCCCAGTAGGTGAACAGGGGGAACGGGCCGAGCCGGTCGGTGAGTTCGTCGTGCAGGGCGGGCGGCCGGGCGTAGAAGTCGGGTTCCTTGCGGCCGTCGGAGTAGTAGATCGGGCGCGGGGTGACGGTGAAGTCGACGTCGGCGCCCATGGCGTACCACCAGCAGACGTTGGCGACCTTGTAGTCCGGGCGGGTCTGACGGGCGGTGTGCCAGAGCTTCTCGCCGCCCACGAGGGCGTTGTGCTGGCGCCACAGGAGGACCTCGCCCAGGTCGCGGAAGTACCAGCCGTTGCCGACGATGCCGTGCTCGGAGGGCGGTGCGCCGGTGAGGAGGGTGGACTGCACGGAGCAGGTGACGGCGGGCAGCACGGTGTTGAGGCGGGCCTGGAAGCCCTGTTCGGCGACGGCCGAGACGGCGGGCATGTGGCGGAGCATCCGGGGGGTGAGGCCGACGATGTCGAGGACGACCAGTCGCGTCATGAGACGAACTCCTTGTGTGAGAGGGAGGTCAGGCCCAGCTCCTGGAACCGCTCGCGGGTCCAGGCCAGTTCGGCGGCCAGGCCCGCGACGAGGCCCTCGCGGTCCTGGGGACGGAGGTGTTCGGGCAGGACGGACCAGGTGTAGGTCTCGACCTCGATGTGGTCGCTGAGGGCCCGCGGGCCGCCGAGCAACGCGCTTAGCGCCGAGGTAAGTTCGCTCGCCGTGGTGGTCAGCGGCGGCTCGGGGTCCGCGTGCAGGGGTGCGTGGAAGTGCACCCGCCAGGGCGAGTCGGGGGCCAGGCCGCCCGCCAGCGCCTCGGGAAGGTCGTCCACGCCGGTGACGGTGCCGTCGGGGGCGGTGCGTGTCTGGTGCAGGAACCGGGGTTCGGCGAACCGGGCGAGGGCGCGCCGCGCCGCCGGGTCCGCGGGGTCGTCGGCCTGGAGGGCGCTGGACGCCTGCACCTTGACGACCGGGAGCCCGGCGTCGGCGAGGCGGCGCAGTGCCGCGAGGGGTTCCTCGAACTGCACGGCGAGATGGCAGGTGTCCAGGCAGATCCCGAGCCGCTCGGGGTCCACTCCCCCGAGCTCCCGGGCCGCCTGGACGGTGTTCTCCACCACGCAGCCGGGCTCGGGCTCGAAACCGACCCGGATCGTGCGGCCGGTCTCCCGCTCCAGGTCGGCGAGTTCCACGGTGAGTCGGTCCAGCGCCCGCCGGGCGGACTCCCGTACCTCCGTCGGCCACGGGGTGCGCCAGGCCAGCGGCAGGGTCGAGACGCTGCCGCGCCGGGCGTCGTCCGGGAGCAGCCCTGCGAGCACCCGGGCGCAGTCGACGGTGTACCGCAGGCGGGCGGGGTCGGCCCAGTCGGGCAGGTAGACGTCCTTCTTGACCACCTCGCGGTGGAATCCGCCGTAGGGAAAGGCGTTGAGGGTGACCGTCTCCAGCCCGCGCGCGGCCAGTTCGGTGCGCAGCCGGCGTACGGCGTCCGGGGCGGCGGTCAGTTCGGTGACGACGTCGCGGGCCAGCCACAGACCGATGCCGAGCAGGTCGGCGTCGAGGCTCTCGCGTACGGGCTCGGCGTAGGCGGCGAGTTGGTCCACCACCCCGTCGAGGTCTTCGGCCTGGTGGACGTTGGAGCAGTAGGCGAGGTGGACGGTGGTGCCGTCGGGGTGTCGGAAGCGCACGGCGGTCTCACTCTCCGCCGCGTTTGACGGAGTTGCCCTCGAAGAGGTCCGTGTCGCCGGGCTTGACGTCCTCGAGGTCGAGCCGGCCGCTCTGCCCGTAGAAGGCGACGGGGTTGCGCCACATGACCTGGTCGACGGTGTCCGCGTCGAAGCCGGCGGCGAGCATCGCGTCGGCAGTCTTTCGGGTCTTGAGGGGGTCGCTGCGGCCCCAGTCGGCGGCCGAGTTGACGAGCATCCGCTCGGTGCCGTGCTCCTGGAGGATGCGCACCATGCGGTCCTCGGTGAGCTTGGTGTCCGGGTAGATGGAGAAGCCCATCCAGCAGCCGCTGTCGGCGACCATGCCCACGGTGAGTTCGTTGAGGTGGTCGACGAGGACGTGCTCGGGCGGGATGCCGGACTCGCGGACCACGTCGAGGGTGCGGCGGGTGCCGACGGCCTTGTCACGGTGCGGGGTGTGGACCAGTACGGGCAGCTCGTGCTCGACGGCGAGTTGGAGCTGGCGGGCGAGTGCCGTGTCCTCCTCGGGGGTCATGGAGTCGTAGCCGATCTCGCCGACGGCGACCACGCGGTCCTTGGCGAGGTAGCGCGGCAGGACGTCCAACACCCCTGCACAGCGGCGGTCGTTGGCCTCCTTGGGGTTGAGGGCGATGGTGCAGCGGTGCTGGATGCCGAACTGTGCGGCACGGTACGGCTCCCAGCCGAGGAGCGCGTCGAAGTAGTCGATGAAGCTGTCCACCGAGGTGCGCGGCTGGCCGAGCCAGAAGGAGGGTTCCACGACCGCGCGGACACCGGCGGCGTACATCGCCTCGTAGTCGTCGGTGGTGCGGGAGGTCATGTGGATGTGGGGGTCGAAGATGCGCATCATGCGGCTCCGTTGAAGGCGGCGAGCGCCCGTTCGGCGGCGGCTCGGCGGTCGGGTGCGGATGAGTCGGCCTCGGCGGGCAGCCCGGAGGCCTCCAGGGTGCCGGGGTGGGCGCGCAGGATCGGCCACACGTCGGCGGGGACGGTGCGGCCGGCGGCGACCCGCTCGTGGGCGAAGTCGGCGAGCATGCGGGCCAGTTCGTGGTCGGCGCGCTCGGCCAGGCCGGCCATCCGGTCGAGGGGGATCTCGCAGAAGACGCACTTCAGTACGGCGTGCCGGTAGCCGTCGGGGTCCAGGTGGCGTGCGGCGTACGGGCCGAGGGCGGCTTCGATCAGGCCGGTGTCGTTGCCGCGCAGCGCGGTGTGCACCAGGGGCAGGCCCAGGTCGGCGAAGGAGGGGTCCGCCTGCTCCAGCAGGTCCAGCGAGCGCAGTACCGCCCGCTGTTCGGCGGCGTCTCCGTACCGGTGCAGGTCGGCGATCTCCGCGGCGAGCTCCGGTCCGCGCAGCGGCAGGGCTTCGAGCAGCCGGGCGCGGGCGGCGTCGGGCACCGTCCAGCCGTCGAGGAGCGGTTGGCGGCCGCAGCGCCGCGCGACGGCCGGGAAGACACCGCGTACGGCGGTGGGGTCCTGTCCGACGCGGGCGACGGCGTCCGTCAGCCAGTGCCGTGCGTCGGGGGTGAGTTGTCGGTCGAGGGCAGTGGATGTGCGGGCGTCCACGGCACAGGTCTCCTGTTCGGATGTGCAGTTGGGCAGACGGAGGGAGGGCGGCGGCCTCAGAACGGCTCGGCGGCCTTCAGGAACTCCAGGGAGCGGCGGGCGATGTCGGGGGCGTTCAGCGACGCGCCCTGGATCTCCACGGAGACCGGCCCGAGGTAGCCGGCGGCCTTCAGCGCGGCCAGGACGGGCGGGAAGTCGATCTCGCCGGCGCCGAATTCGAGGTGCTCGTGGACACCCCGGCGCATGTCCTCGATCTGCACGTTCACCAGGTGCGGCGCGGCCAGTGCGACGCAGTCGAGCAGGGACGGCTCCTCGACGCAGTGGGCGTGCCCGATGTCGAGGGTGATGCCGAACCCCTCCGGATCGCCGAGCCGGCTCCGCAGTTCGAGGACCCGCTCGACGGTGTCGACGAACATGTAGGGCTCGGGCTCGAACCCCAGGGCCACCCCGTGCTCTCGGGCGATCTCGAGGACTTCTTCGCAGCCCACGGCCAGGCGTTTCCAGGCCTCTTGTTCGGGGACGCCCTCGGGCGCGGGGCCGCTGCACAGATGGACGGCCGGGGCGCCCAGGTCGGCCGCGACGCGAATCGCGCGGCCGAGCAGGTCCACGCGGCGGTCGACGCCGGGGACGGACATCAGGGTCGGGTGATGCTTGTGCCACGGGTCCAGGAGGTACGGCGACCCGGTCTCCACCATGACGGCCAGGCCGAGTCGGTCCAGCCGCCCCGCCAGCCGGTCGACCCGGCGGGGCAGGTCGGGGGCGTACGGGTCGAGGTGACTGTGGTCGAGGGTCAGCCCGACCGAGTCGTAGCCCAGGTCGGCGAGGACGGTCAGGACGTCGTCGAGACCGTGGTGGGCGAAGCCGTTGGTGCCGAAACCGAACCGGAGGCGCTCCGCGGGAGCCGCGGGTATCGGGGTCATGTCGGTGACACCTTCCGGGCGAGTCTGCGGGCCAGGGGGTGTGCCGCGGCCAGGATTCCGGCGAGGCCCGCTCCCCCGCCGCCCGCGGTGAGCGCCGCCTGGAGGGGCATCAGGGACATGATCCCGGTGCCGACGGCGTCGCGGACGTTCGCCGCGGACGGCTCGCGGGCCGCGCGTGCCTGGGCGCCGCCGTAGGAGACGAGGTAGCCGAGCGCTCCGGCGGCCGCGCCGATCCGGGCGGCCCTGCCTCGTTTGCGTACACCGGGGAGTGCCGCCGCGGCCAGGGCGGTCGCGGTGCTTCCGGCGAGGGTGACGGCGGGCACCTGGCGGGGGGCGCCGGAGACCTCGTGGCGGCTGAGGGCCGTGACGGTGTAGATGTGCGCGCCGGTCAGCAGGGCGGCGGGCAGTGCCGCCGTGCGGCGTCCGGGCTCGGCTCCGGCCAGGACGTTCAGCGCCCGGGCGCCCGCCATGGCGGCGGGTCCGGCGGGCGTGGACTTCAGGCCGAGGTCGTACGCCCAGACCGCCGCGGTCAGGGGCAGCGCGACGCCGAGTGCGCGTCGGCCGCCGGTCAGGGCGGCGAGGCCGAGTCCGGCGGCGGTGAGCCCGCAGGCGGTGGCGAGCGCGGTGCGGCGGGTCACCCGTCCGGAGGGCACGGGGCGTTGGGGCCGCTCCACCGCGTCGACGGTGGCGTCGGCGTAGTCGTTGAGCGCCATGCCCGCCCAGTAGAGGGCGACCGAGGACGCCATCGTGCCGAGGACGCGGGGCCCGGGCCTCCCGCCGCTCGCGACGGCACCGGCAAGGATGTCGCCGGGCACGCTCAACGCGGCGGGCAGGCGCACGAGTTGTGCGATGTCGGCCAGACGCGGAGAGGAATGATGATCGTTTTGGCCATCCATGATCGGACCATACGCCCAAAGTTTTACTGACCAGACACTTTCTAACCCTCATCGCCGTCAAAACCTGTGCATACGGCGTGCCGGTTCCCAACTCCGTTGCGTGCACTACTCAGGCGGGGTGGGTGTGTCGTGCGTCCGGTACATCGCCTGGACGTCCAGCTCCAGTTGGACGGTCGGGCCGACCACAGCGATACCTCGGGCCAGCATCGACCGCCAGTTGAGCGTGTAGTCCTCCCGGTGCAGCTCCGCCTTGGCGAGGGCCGCGCACCGCAGTTCCTCGCCGTAACCGCCGTTGACCATGCCGAGGTAGCTCGTGTCCAGCGACACCGAACGGCTCACGCCGTGCATGGTCAGGGTGCCGAGGAGCGACCACTTGCTGCCGCCCCGGTAGGCGAAGCGGGTGCTGCGGAAGTCGATGTACGGGAAGTGCTCGACGTCGAGGAAGTCCGCGGACCGCAGATGCGCGTCCCGGGTGTTGTTGCCGGTGGTGATGCTCGACGCGTCGATGCGCACATGGACCCGGGAGTCGGAGATGTCCTGGGTGACCTGGATGCCGCCCTCGAAGCGTTCGAATCGGCCGTGCACATGGGCCATGCCGACGTGCTTGGCGATGAAGCGGATCGCGGTGTGCGGCGGGTCGAAGAGCCAGGTGCCGGGGACCGGGAGTTCGGCCTGGCGGGCCGGCTGGAGCCACACCCGCTGGGACGACAGTCCCGCGTCGGCGACGCTCTCGATGGTCTCGCGGTGCGGTTCCAGGCCCTCCGCCATGATCATGAGGCTGTAGGAGCCGGGCGGCAGTGCGGCCATGAACAGCCCGTACGGGTCCGTGGTGCCGCGAGCCGCGACCTGGTGGGTGCGCAGTTCCGTCACCGTCACGTCGGCGCCGCCGAGCGGCTGGTTCACCGGGTCGAGGACCTCGCGGCAGACGACACCCGCGCCGGCCGGGACCGGGAGTGCGGGTCCCGCGGCGCCTCCGGAGGCATTCCTGAATCGCCGCCGGAGCAGTGCGAAGGGCATGAAGTTCACCTTTCGGTTCGGTCTTGGTTCATCGGGGGTCCGTGCGCGGCCGGTCGCCGTCGTACGCCGCTCTCAGCACGTCCGTCACGCCTGCCACGGTGATCTGCCGCGGGTTGGGGTAGGCCTGCCGGGTCGCCGCCCGCGCGGCCTCCGCCACATCGGCCTCGGCCAGGCCGAGGCGGGCCAGCGACCGTGGCGCCGCGAGGTCCCACAGGGCGCCCGGGACGTCGTCCGTGCCCAGGGCCCGGCCGAGCGCCGCCATGGCCTCGGGCGCGGCGGGCGCGTTGTGGGCGAGGGCGTACGGCAGGACGGCCGTGTGGGTCTCGGCGTGCGGCAGGCCGAAGGTGCCGCCGAGGACATGGCACAGCTTGTGGTGCAGGCCCATGGTGGTCGCGCCGAGCGCGGCACCGCAGAGCCAGGCCCCGTGCAGGGCCAGGGCGCGGGCGTCCAGGTCCCGGGGCGCGGCGGTCAGCGCGGGCAGGGCGCCGGCCATGGCCCGTACGCCCTCCTCGGCCATCAGCGACACCAGCGGCGAGGCGTCCGGCGCGTACAGGGCCTCGGCCGCGTGCGCGATCGCGTTGACGCCGCTGGTCACGGAGAGCGGTACGGGCAGGGAGAGGGTGAGTTCGGGGTCGTAGACGACGGTGCGCGGCAGGACGCGTGGGTCGCGGCCGGTGCGTTTGGCGCCGTGTTCGGTCAGGCCCCAGACGGGGGTCATCTCGGAGCCGGAGTACGTGGAGGGCACGGCGAGCAGCGGCAGCCCGGTGCGCAGGGCGATCACCTTGCCCAGACCGATCGCGGAACCGCCGCCCACCACCACGCAGCCGTCGGCTCCGGCGGCCCGCGCGACCTCGACGGCCCGGTCTGCGACCTCGGCGGGCACATGCATCCGGGCTTCGGCGTGCAGCCCCGCGCAGGCTTCGCCGAGCGCGTCCGCAACCATCCGGGCCGCCTCCGCGCCTCGCCGCCCGCTGACCACCAACACCCGCCGCAGCCCCAGCCGTTCGACCTCCGCCGGCACCGCGGTCACGGCGGCGCCGGGCCGTAGGACGACCCGCATGGGCTGAGCCTCGTACACGAACTCCTTCACGCGTCCACCGAGTTGAGCACGAGGTCGAAGCGGGCGTGCCTGAACGGGTTCGGGACACCGAACTCCCGTGCCAGGGAAGGGTCGTCGGTCTCCGTGAAGTCCTGGACGAGGCTCCGCTTGACCGCGAACACCGCGTCCGAGTCGAGGTAGTCGCTGCCCGCCACGAAGATGTGCGTGGTGACCGGCGTGTGTCCCTCGGCGGTGGCGATGAAGTGGATGTGGGCGGGCCGGTAGGGATGGCGTCCGGTCGCCGTCAGCAGCCGCCCGACCGGGCCGTCGGTGGGGATCGGGTACGGGCTCGGCACACAGGTGCGGAACCAGAACCGGCCCTCGTCGTCCGCCGTGAACAGCCCGCGGCCGTTGCCGGCCGGCTGGACCTCCGGCTGCTGGACGTCGTAGTAGCCCTGGTCGTTCGCCTGCCACACGTCGAGCAGTGCGCCGGGCAGCGGGGTGCCGTCCGCCGACAGGACCCGCCCGCTCACCACGCACGGCTCGCCGCCGCCGACCAGGTCGATGTCGGCGCCGAGCGCGCGGACCGGCGACTCGGTCATGTGGAAGGGGCCCAGGACGGTGCTCTCGGTGCCGCCCTCGTCGCTGTTGAGCGTCTCCACCAGCATCGAGACGCCGAGCACGTCGGACAGCAGGATGAACTCCTGGCGGGTGTCCGTGCAGGTCTGCCCGGTCGCCGTCAGGAAGTCGACGGCCCGCTCCCACTCCGCCATGGTCGGCTCTGTCTCGCGGACGAAGGCGTGCAGGTGCCGGGTGAGTGCGGCCAGGAGGGTGCGCAGCCGGGGGTCTGCGGCGCCGTCGAAGCTGTCGACGACGGACTCGGTGAACTCGGCGCCCATCAGACGTGCCCGAGGACGCGCCGGACGGCTTCGGTCAGCAGGCGTACGGCGTCCTCGGCGGAGGCGGCCGCGGTCGGGTACCGGAAGGCCACATAACCGTCGGGCCGGACGAGCAGCGCTCCCCCGTCCGCGACCTCGCTCAGCCGCGCCCAGTCGCCGTACGGGTCCTCGTACTCCTGGCCGGGCCCGATGACGACGGTGGCGATCTCCAGGTCCTGACCCCCGGCCGCGCTCACCCAGTCGGCGCCGCCGATGCCGGTGACCAGGGTGAAGCGGCCCCGGCCGACGGTGTCGAGGGTGGAGAGCGTGCGGGTGCCAAAGGTGATCCAGGCGTGCGGGAGTTTGGCGCCGGGGCGGGAGCTGGGCTGGTGGTGCAGTTCGGGGTCGCGGTCGAAGCCGGGGTCCTCGGTGCCGTCGGGGACGATCGCGGCGGAGGTGTAGCGCTGGTTGAGGTCGACGCCGTGCGCGTTGAACTCGTACGTCTTGAACGCGATGGCCTCGCGCAGCCGTGCCCGCTGCTTCTCGGCGGCCTCGGTGTCCTCCTTGCGGGCGGCGATGTTGGCCCACAGCTGCTCGGGGGTCTGCGGGGCGAGCCCGTCGAGCGCCTCGAAGACGGGGGCGGTCTCGCCGATGGACTTGTTGGCGCGGGTGACGATCTGCCGGCCGATCGGGGCGCGCTCGGCGGTGTAGGTGTCGAGCAGCTTCGGGGAGGCGGTTCCGTCGAGGACGAGCTTGAGCTTCCAGGCCAGGTTGTAGGAGTCCTGGATGGAGGTGTTGGAGCCGAGGCCGTTGGACGGCGGGTGGCGGTGCGTGGCGTCGCCCGCGCAGAAGACCCGGCCGCTGGAGTAGGTCTCGGCGTACATCTCGTTGACGGTCCAGGCGGAGGACGACTTGATGGTCACCGGGATGTCGTCGTCGCCGACGAGCTTGCGTACGACGGACTCGGCGTACTCGGTGGTCAGGTCGGGGGCGCCCGCGGTCACGTCGTAGCCCCACACGATCATCCACTCGTTCCAGGGCCGCACACAGCGCACGAGCCCTGCGCCGATGCCGCCGACGGTGGCACCCGGGGCGAGCACCCAGTAGAGGGTGGACGGGCGGTGCGCGGTGTACTTCGACAGGTCGGCGTCGAAGACGATGTTGATGCTGCCGGCCACGCCCATCTGGCCGCCCATGGGCAGCCCGGCGTCCTGCGCCACCTGCGAGCGGCCGCCGTCGGCGCCGATCAGGTACTTGGCGCGGATGGTGTACTCGTCGCCGCGCAGCCGGTCCTCGACGGTGACCGTGACCCCGGAGTCGTCCTGGACGAAGGACTTGTAGACGGTGCCGAAGCGCAGCTGCGTGCCGCGCGCGACGGCCGCGTCGACGAGCACCGGCTCCATCAGATGCTGCGGCATGTCGCACATCCGGGTGGGGCTGGCCAGCTCGTGCGCGGCCTGGACGAGCGGGTCGTTGCCCCAGGATCGGACCCGGCCGAGCTCCTCGCCGGCCAGGCTCGTGCAGAAGGTCGTGTTGCCCATCAGGTGCTGCGGGGTGGCCTTCGCGACGACCTCGTCCTCGACCCCGAGGTCGCGCAGCACCTCCATGGTGCGCTGGTTGGTGATGTGCGCCCGGGGCGTGTCCGCGAGGCGCGCGTAACGCGTGACGACGATGTTGGGCACGCCGTAGGTGCTCAGGGCGAGCGCGGCGGCGGCGCCCGCGGGACCACTGCCGACGATGAGTACGTCGGTCACGACATCGGGCTCGACGGTGTGCACGGGGGACGCTCCAGGGAATGAGAACAGGCACCGACTGTCCAAGATCATGTACGGGGGTGCGGGAACGCGGGTGTCTCAATACGAGACAGCGTGTCGGGGAGCGCCGGGATTGTTGCGCGTTCAACCGTTCCCGGTAGGGTGAGCCGTGCCGTGACCACCGCAGAGCACCCCACCGCCCGCCCCGCCCTCGCCTCGCTGCGCAGGGCCCGCGAGCTGTTCCTGCGCGGGCACCAACTGCCGGACGGGGTACCGGAAGAGGTGCTCGCCGCGTGGAAGCGTGCCCGGTTCTTCGGGGTCCGACATGACGTACGGGAATCGGGCCCCGCCGTCTCACCGCCCGAGTCGCCTCTGCTGACGGCGGCCCGGCCCGTGCTGGAGCGCATCGCCCCCACGCTCGACACCGGCCGGACCACGCTCGTCCTCACCGACGACCGCCCGCGGGTGCTCTGGGCCACCGGGGCCGCCCCGGACCACCCCCACCACGACCTCTCCGAACAGGCGGTCGGCCACAACAGCGCGGCCCTCGCCCTGCACACCCGGCGCCGGGCCGAGGTGCACGGCCCCGAGCACTTCCTCGACCTGTGGCAGGACGTCTCCGGGGTCAGCGTGCCGGTACGGGAGCCGGAGACGGGCCGGCTGCTGGGCACGGTGACCGTGTCCTGCGCGCTGTGCGTCGAGTGCGGTCCGCATCCGGGCGCCCCGGTCGCCGAGGCCGCGGCGATCGCCGTCGAGGCGGAACTCCTGTCGCGGTCACGGGCGGCGGAACGCGTGCTGCTGGACGCGTATCTGCGGGCCGCCGGAGAGCAGGGGCGTGCGGTGCTCGCCCTCGACGGTCGCAACCGGTTCGTCAGCGAGGCGGCGGGCCGGCTGCTGTCGCCGGAGGAACTGGAGGTGCTGGAGCGCAGGGTGGTCGCACTGGTCCGGGAGGGGACTCGGACGCGTACACGGCTGTCCGACATACGACTGTCCGACGGTTCGGGAAGGACCGTCACCGTCACTCTCGTCCCCCACCAGGGCTCGGTCATCGGAGCCGTGGCGGTGCTGGAGCCGGTCGGGCACACGATCACGTCGGCGCCCTCCCGAACCACCGTCGGGCTCGCCGGACGGTCGCTGCCCTGGCGGCACGCGGTGGGCCGCGCGGTGGAGTTGGCCGCGTCACCGGAGCCGCTGCTGATCGTCGGCGAGCGCGGCTCCGGGAAGACCTCGCTCGCCCGGGAACTGGCCACCGACCCGCTGATCGCGGATGCGGCCGAGGGCGAACTCGGTGCCGAGCTGGAAGAGTTGGTGAAGGGCCGCCCTCTCCTCATCCGCCACGTGGAGCGTCTCGCCCAGCCCGACACGGCGACCCTCAACTCGCTCCTCGACACGCATCCCGGCATGCCTCTACTGATGACCTACACCCCCGGAGCGGCACCGGGCCCGTGCCTGCAACGGCTGCTGGACACGCTGGCGGCACGCTCGGTCACCGTCCCCGCCCTGCGTGAACGCCCTGACGACATCCGGGAGTTGCTCACGTCCCTGACCCCGGGACCGACACCCGGACAGCCCCCGCTCACCTGGACCCTGGACGCCCTGCGCGCACTGGAGCGGCACCCGTGGCCCGGGAACGTCACCGAACTCGCCCATCTGGTACGGGCCCTGGCCGAGCTTCGGCGCTCGACGGGACCGGTCCGGAGTACCGAACTCCCCGACCCCGTACGCGAGGGACCCGCGCCCCGTCCGCTCACCCCCATGGAACGTGCCGAGCGCGCCGCCATCCTGGAGGCCCTCCGCCTCAACGGCGGCAACAAGACCCGGACCGCGGCGGCCCTGGGTATCGGCCGGGCGACCCTGTACCGGAAACTGCGCGGTTACCGGGGCTGACGCGCGGCCGACAGTACGCCGATCTTGTCGACGCGGTGTTCGGGGTTGCCGTGGTCGTCGCGCCAGTAGTTGCCGGCCGCGTGGTCCTCGAGGGTCAGACAGGTCGAAATCGTGATCATGGCTTGGGCGGGGCGCCTGCCGGGGAACCCCGGGACCGCCGCCCGCTGTTCGGCGAGGGAGCGCGCGGAGCGGAAGGAGGTCGTCCTGGTGTCGGTGATCTCGTACGTGTAGACCGTTCCGCCCGAGCTCACCAGGACCGAGTCGCCTTCGTCGAGATCCGGGAGCCGGCGCAGGGGGCCACCGCTGGACAGGCGGTGGGCCGTGACGAGGTAGTTGCCGATCTCGCCGGGGCCGACGCCGCCGCCCCGCTCACCGTAGGGGCTGGCGGCGAGGCCGCGGTTCTGGATCCTCGTACCGGCCCTGTCGTTCGTCGTGCCCTCGTACGGGACGACCCGCAGGTTCTCGACGCCGATCGCCTCGATGGTGAGCGAGGCCGTCCGGGGCGTCGGGGATGTCGGAGGAGTCGGGGGTGCCGAGGTCGGTGTGGACTGAGCCGGGCTGGTCGCAGGTGGTGCCGTTCCCCGGTCCGTCATGGACTCACCGCCCGCTCCCCCGCCGCCGGAGCAGCCGAGGAGCAGGGCGATGCCGGTACCGGTGATCAGGGCGCTACGAGCTCGGGACCCAGGCATCTCGCAGGGTGAACGAAGGGCCCGGACCCGGCGTTCCCCTCACGGGTAGCTCACCAGGTTCGCCACATTGGTCGAGGAGTTGGAGGGGCCTCCCCGGTCGTTGATGACGTGCCGGATGGTGCCGGTGCCGCCGAGGGAGACGGTCACCATGTTCTGGAAGCGCACGTTCGGGGTGTTCGGGACTTCGAAGGCGTGCTCCGCGGTGACGCTCGGGTTGACGTTGAAGTAGCAGTAGCTGCCGAGGCCGTAGGCCTGGTGGCTGGTGACCGAGTTCGCGACCTTGTAGGCGGCGTAGCCCTGGGTGGAGCCGTTCATCCAGGCGGCCTGGTTGGGCGGGTCGTAGGGCATCTCGTTCTGGTAGAAGTACGTCCGGCCGCCGTTGCCGTTCCAGATGGTCTGGTGCTTCTGGTAGTGCTCGACGAACAGGCCGTACATCGTCACGTCGTCGCCGTTGACCACGAGTCCGGTGTCCGCCGTGTTGGAGTTCCAGCCGATGCCGCTGCCGTGGTCACCGCGCCAGATCCACATGTGGTCGCCGATGACGTCGTCGCTGTTGACGACGAGGCTGGTGGTGGCCTTGCCCACGGCCGCTCCGCCGACGCGGAAGTACACGTCGTGCAGCGAGGTCGGGTTCGCCGAGTGGTCGGTGGCGGCGCCGGACGGGCCGAGTTCCACGAGGGTCTGCGAGTTGGTGGTGCCGGCGTCGAAGAGGACTCCCGCGAGCTTCACTCCGTCGACGTCGGCGACCGTCATGGCGGTGATGCCGTTGTCGGGGATGAACGTGGCGAGGCCGAGCCCGAGGACGACCGTGTCGGGGCGGGTCACGCGCAGGGTCTGGTTGAGGTGGTAGACACCCGGGGTGACCAGCAGGTTCTTGCCCTCGGCCAGTGCCGCGTTCATCTGTGCCGCAGTCGCGCCCGGCTTGACGACGTAGAACTGGTCGATGCCGAGCGAGGTGCCGGCCGCGTTGCCGTTCGCCCAGGTGGTGGCGGAGGAGTTGGTGCGCATCGACGGCACGAACACCCGGTAGGCGCCCGCCGAATCGACGTACAGGAAGGGCTTCTCCCTGACCGTCGGGGTCTGGTTCACCGTGGTGTAGGGCGGGTTGGGGAAGGTGTTGCCGGGGACGCCCTGGCTGCCGACGAAGACCATGTTCCAGTTGGAGCCGGTCCAGCTGCCGAGCTGGGAGTTGCGGGTCAGCCACTGCTGCTGGCTGCCGGAACGGACCTGGCCGTCGATCTTGCTGTCGGCCATGAAGCCACCGCTCGACCAACCGCCGTCGCTGAGCTCCAGGTTGCCGCGGACATGCATACGCCGGTAACCGGAGGCCTGCGAGACGGCCCAACGGTCCGTGCCGCCCGTGGGGTTGACCGACAGGTTCTCGGCGCCGCGCCAGAAGTTCTGGGTGGCGTTCTGCGGCGGGAACCAGTCGGCCTCCACGTGCACGGCGCCGTTGATCGTGACCGAGTCGGGTGACTGACCGAGGCCCAACACCTGGGTGTAGAAGCCGACGTTGACGTCGTTGCTGTAGGTCCCGGGCTTGAACATGACCGCGTAGCGCTGGGAGCCGAACTGGTTCGTCTCCTGCTGCTGGAAGATCTGGTTCAGCCGGCTCTGGATGGTCGCGGACGGCATCGACGGGTCGAAGACCACGACGTTGGGGCCGAGGTCGACGTCCCCGGGCGCGGTGCTCACCGGCGCCACCTGGAAACGCTGGGCGGCCGTGCCGTTGCACGTGTACTGCACCAGCTGGACGCTGTCGGCCGTCGAGGCGGACGGCACGTCCAGGCACTTGCCGCCGTTGCGGTTGACGAAGTGGTACGCGCCGCCGCCCTCGTCGACGGCCTGCCACTGCTGGTTGTTCCCACCGCCGTACGTCCACAGGTGCACGGCCGCGTTGTCCGCCGTGGAGACGTCGCTGACGTCCACGACCTGCTGGGCGTCGTTGCGGTTGCCGATCCGGACGTAGCCGTCGCTGGTCGGCGTGAAACTCCACTGCTGGGCGGTGGTGGCGTTGCAGGCGTACTGCTGCACGGCGGTGCCGTTCACGGTGGCGGCCGAGCGGGCGTCCAGGCATTTGCCGCTGCCGCTGTTCACGACCGTGGCCCAGCCGGTGGGCGGGGCGGCGGCCGCCTCGCCGGGCTGAAGGACGGTGCACATCGAGGCGATGACGGCCGCGGTCGCGAGGGCCGCTGCGGGTCTGGGGAGTCGTCGGAGCATGGCTTCTCCGCTTCGGGTGGGGGGCGGCGACTTAGTTCACTGCGTGATTTAAGAAGTGAGGTATGGACATGTCAAGGGTTTGGTACAGACCAGACTCGCGAGGAGCCCCCTTCGTCGAAAGTTTCGCGAAACCCGGCAACTCTTTCGTGGACGCGGGCACCTGGCGCATAGTGAATGCGCTGTTCAACGGGTCGGCCGAAGGAACGAGATGACGCAGAAGAAGGCCCTGGTGGTCCGCGGCGGATGGGAGGGGCACCGGCCGGTCGAGGCCACGGAGCTGTTCGTGCCCTTCCTCCGCGACAACGGATACGCCGTCCGGATCGAGGAGTCGACCGATGTCTACGCCGACACCGCCGAGTTGGCCGACACCGACCTCGTCGTGCAGTGCGTGACGATGTCGGAGATCACCGGCGAGCAGCTGGCGGGGCTGAGCGCGGCGGTGGTGGCCGGCACCGGCCTCACCGGCTGGCACGGCGGGATCGCGGACTCCTTCCGCGCCTCCTCCGACTACCTCCACCTGGTGGGCGGCCAGTTCGCGACCCACCCGGGCAAGGAGCCGTGCGAGCGCCAGGGCGGCGAGGCGGACAACTTCCTGCCGCACACCGTCGACATCACCGACCTCGGCCGCACCCACCCGATCACCGAGGGCATCGAGAACTTCGAGCTCACCACCGAGCAGTACTGGGTGCTCCACGACGACCTGATCGACGTGCTCGCCACCACCACCCATCCGACCCGGCCCTGGCAGCCCTGGCACCGGCCGGTCACCACGCCGGCGATCTGGACCCGGCAGTGGGGCGCAGGGCGCGTCGTGGTGACGACACCGGGGCACAGCCTCGACGTCCTGGCCGACCCGAACGTCCGCACCGTCATCGAGAGGGGCATGCTGTGGGCGACGCGCACCGCATCGGCATCGTAGGTCTCGGCGTCATCTCCCGCGCCTACCTGGACACGCTCGCCGGCCACCCGGCCGTACGGGTCACCGCGGTCGCCGATCTCGACGCCGCCAGGTCGGCCGCGGTCGCCGCCGAGTTCCCCGGCGTCCGGGCGCTGACCGTCGAGGAGTTGCTGAGCAGCCCGGAGGTGGACACGGTCCTGAACCTGACCGTCCCCGCGGCGCACGCCGAGATCGCCCTCGGCGCGATCCGGCACGGCAAGCACGTCTACGGGGAGAAGCCACTGACCGCCGAACTCCCCGACGCCCACGCCGTGCTGGAGGCGGCCGCTAAGGCGGGCGTCGGCGTGGGATGCGCGCCGGACACCGTCCTCGGCACCGGCGTCCAGACCGCTCGGGCGGCCGTGGAGTCGGGCAGCATCGGGCGCCCTCTGTCCGCCTCGGCCGTGATGGTCACCCCGGGGCACGAACGCTGGCATCCCCACCCCGACTTCTACTACACCGTAGGCGGCGGACCCCTGCTGGACATGGGGCCGTACTACCTCGCCTCCCTGGTCCATCTCCTGGGCCCGGTACGGGCGGTGACCGGCGCCTCGAGCAGGCTGCGCACCGAGCGGGTCATCGGATCAGGGCCGCGCACGGGCGAGCGGATCCCCGTCGAGGTCGACAGCCATGTCTCCGGTGTGCTGGAGCACGCGAACGGGGCCCTGACGACGATCACGACCAGCTTCGACGGCGTGACCACGACCGCCGCGCCGATCGAGGTCCACGGCGAGACGGGCACCCTCGCGTTGCCCGATCCGAACCACTTCGACGGCGAGGTGCGCCTCTTCGAACTCGGCGCCGCCCAATGGCGCACGCTGCCCCCGTCGGCGGGCTACGTCGACGGCTCGCGCGGCATCGGCCTGCTCGACTTCGTCACCGCCGACGCAGGGCGGGCACCACGCGCCGGCGGCGAACTCGCCCTGCACGTACTGGAGACGATGACCGCACTCCTGCGTTCCTCGGCCGAGGGTCGCCGCATCGAGCTCACGACCTCGGCGCGGCCGCCCGCCCCCGTTCCGCTGACGCCTGCCGGGGAATGGCGGAGCTGACCGGCCTCAGTCCACGGGCCAGGTGTGCGCGGCCGCGTTGAGATGCATGAAGTCCATGTAGGACGAGGTCATCCGGCGCAGCGCCTCCTGGCGGTCGAAGACGCCCTCCTTCTCCATGTGGTGCACCGTCTCCGTCTGCCACACGGCGCCGTTGCGAGCCGTGACACAGCGCTGTTCGACGATGCCCAGCAGGGGTTCGCGCCACTCCGTGTCCATGCCGGCCAGCTCCAGGCCGCGGTGGGCCAGCGGCAGCAGCCGCCGCAACACCAGTTCCGTGACCGGGACTTCACCGACGCCCGGCCAGTACAGCCGGGCGTCGATGCCGTCGCGGGCCGCCGCGTGGAGGTTCTCCTCGGCGACCGCGAAGGACATCCGCGTCCACACCGGCCGGTCCTCGTCGACCAGGGCGCGGGTCAGCCCGTAGTAGAAGGCGCCGTTGGCGATGATGTCGGCCACCGTGGGTCCGGCGGGCAGGACCCGGTTCTCGATGCGCAGATGCGGTCCGCTGTCGGTGACGGCGTAGATGGGGCGGTTCCAGCGGTAGATCGTGCCGTTGTGGAGGGTCAGTTCGCCCAGCTCCGGGACGCCGCCGCCGTCCAGCACCTCCTGGGGGCTCTCCTCGTCGCACACCGGCAGCAGCGCGGGGAAGTAGCGCACGTTCTCCTCGAACAGGTCGAAGACGCTGGTGATCCACCGCTCACCGAACCACACCCGGGGCCGTACTCCCTGGGCCTTGATCTCCTGCGGGCGGGTGTCGGTGGCCTGCTCGAACAGGGGGATACGGGTCTCGCGCCACAGCTCCCGGCCGAAGAGGTAGGGCGAGTTGGCCGCGAGCGCGATCTGCACGCCCGCGACGGCCTGCGCCGCGTTCCAGTAGTCCGCGAACTCCCTGGGGGCGACCTGGAGATGGAACTGGGTGCTGGTGCAGGCGGCCTCCGGGGTGATGGCGTCGGCGTACATCGCCAGGCGCTCCACGCCGTCCACCCGGATCCGCAGGTCCTCGCCCCGCGCCGCGAAGATCTGCTCGTTGAGCAGCCGGTAGCGCGGATCACCGGACAGGGCGTGCTCACCGACGTCGCCCTCCCCCAGCGTGGGCAGGATGCCGATCATGATCAGATGCGCGCCCACGGCCGAGGCGCGTTCCTCGGCGTGATTGAGCGCGTCACGGATCGCCTGTTCCCAGGCGCCGGGCCCGCCGGCCGTCAGCTCGCGGGGCGGGATGTTGATCTCCAGGTTGAAGCGCCCCAGCTCGGTCGACCAGGCGGGGTCGGCGATGGCCTGGAGCACCTCGGTGTTCCGCATCGCCGGCAGCCCGTCGTCGTCCACCAGGTTGAGCTCGATCTCCAGCCCGACCTGCGGACGCTCGCTCTCGAAGCCCGACTCGCGCAGCATCTGCGCGAGCACGTCCAGGCAGGTGTGCATCTTGTCCCGGTACCTGCGGCGGTCCTCCCGCGTGAACACCAGGGCCGGCACGTCACGTCCCATCGTGCCCTCCGAGTCCCCTCGGCGGATGTCTCTCGTCCCAGCGTCGCACTTCGAGCGCGCCCGGGACAGTCAAGGAGCGAGGGAGCGGGGTGAGCGGCGCGAACGGGACGGCTCGGAGTGCCGTTGTCAGTGCCCCGCGCTAGCCTCCCGACTATTGGCTCTTCACCCCGTTCCGGGAGGGTTTCATGGGCTCGCGACTCAATCCGTACCTCAGCTTCGACGGCGACGCCCGCCAGGCGATGGAGTTCTACGAGGAGGTCTTCGGCGGCACGCTCACGCTCAACACGTTCGGTGCCTTCGGGCAGCCGGACGCCCCCGAGGCCGACAAGATCATGCACGGCATGCTGGAGACCCCGAGCGGCTTCACCCTGATGGGCGCCGACACCCCGCCCGGCATGGAGCACACCCCCGGCACCAACTTCTCCGTGAGCCTCAGCGGTGACGACGACGCCGAACTGCGCGGCTACTGGGAGAGACTCTCGGCCGACGGGACGGTGTCCGTGCCGCTGGAGAAGCAGATGTGGGGCGATGTCTTCGGCATGTGCACGGACCGCTTCGGCATCCCGTGGATGGTCAACATCACCGCGTCACAGGGCTGAGCGCGGCCGGTACCCGATGACCCGGGGCCCCACGGCCGATACCCGGGTGACCGGCGGTCCTACGGCCGGCGCCCCGGTGATCGGCGGTCCTACGCCTGGGGCGCGGGCCCGCTGGTCCCCCTGACCACCAGCTTGGGATCCAGCACCGCCTCGCGCGGCTCCAGCTCCGGGTTCTCCAGCCGCTCCACGGCGAACCGCACCGCGTGCTCGGCCATCAGCACCGCGTCCTGACGTACGGTCGTCAGCCCGATCGGCATCAGATGCGAGAGGTGGCTGTCGTCGTAGCCGACGACGGACATGTCCCGCGGCACCTCCACGCCGCCCCGGGTCAGCGCCATCAACAGGCCCATGGCGCACCGGTCGTTGCCCGCGAGGACCGCCGTCGGCAAGGGCATGCCCTGGTCACGCTCCGCCAGCAGCAACCGGCCGGCCTCGATGCCGGCCTGCTCGGTGTGCTCGCCGGGCACGACCCGCGCCTCCGCCTCCAGCCCGTGCCGGCGCATCGCCGCCCGATAGGACCGGCGCCGGTCGGCGGAACCGGGGCCCCGCCCGCCGTCGATGTGCACGATCCGCCGGTGGCCCTGTTCCACCAGGTGGTCCATGGCCTGCCGGACGCCCTTGCCCTCGGCGCTGTGCACGAAGTCCACCCGGGCACGCGGCACCCGACGGCTCACCGAGACGGTGGCCACCCGCTGGCCGAGCTCGTCGAGATAGGCGGGCTCGGCGTCGGGACCCAGCAGGATCAGCGCCTCGCAGCGGTGGCCGAGCAGCGCCTCACACGCCTTCTCCTCGCTGCGGCCCAGCGCGGTGGCGGAGAGCAGGACGTCGTAGCCGAGCCGTTCCGCCTCCGGATAGATCCCCTCGATGAGATCCGTCTGGAAGGTCTGGTGCACGGTGAACATCACGCCGATCGTGCGGCTGCGGCCCCTCGCCAGCAGCCGGGCCGCGCTGTCGGGCCGGTAGCCGATCTCGTCGGCGACCTTCAGCACCCGCCGCCGGGTCTCGTCGCTCGCCCCCGGCTGGTTCCGGAACACGATCGAGACAAGCGCCCGGGAGACGCCCGCCTTCTCGGCGACGTCCGCCATCGTGGGCCGCTGCTTGCCCGATGCATCCACCTGTGAACCCACCCTCCGACGGCGCCCACCTTAACGGGCTCCCGAGAAATCCCTCGGCGACAAGCTATTGACATGACATTTGGACAGGGGTCATCGTACTCGCACTAGAGCGCGCTAGTAGAGCGCGACAGGAAGGGAAGATCCAGCGATGCCGTTCGAAGTGCTGACCATGGGCCGGGTGGGAGTGGATGTGTATCCGCTTCAGACAGGGGTGGGGCTGGCCGAGGTCACGTCGTTCGGCAAGTACCTGGGAGGCAGCCCGACGAACGTGGCCGTGGCCGCCGCCCGGTACGGCCGCTCGGCGGCCGTGATCACGAAGACCGGCCGGGACCCGTTCGGCGACTTCGTCCGGACGGCCCTGGACGGGTACGGCGTGGACGGCCGGTACGTCGGCACCTCGGACATCGCGCCGACACCGGTGACGTTCTGCGAGATCTTCCCGCCGGACGACTTCCCGCTGTACTTCTACCGGCTGCCGAAGGCCCCCGACCTGGACATCGAACCGGGTGAGCTGGATCTGGACGCGGTGCGGGAGGCACGGGTCTTCTGGATGACCGGGACCGGGCTGAGCGAGGAGCCGAGCCGGTCGGCGACGTTGGCGGCGCTGGCGCATCGGGCGAAGGCCGGGACGACGGTGTTCGACCTGGACTGGCGACCGGCGTTCTGGAAGGACACAACCTGGGCTGATCCGGCCGAGGCCCGCACGTACTACGCCGAGGCTCTTCGGCACACCACGATCGCGGTCGGCAACCTCGACGAGTGCGAGGTGGCCACCGGTGAGCGCGAGCCGTACGCCGCCGCGAAGGCGCTGCTGGCCGCCGGAGTGGAGCTGGCGGTGGTGAAGCAGGGCCCCAAGGGTGTGCTGGCCATGGACCAGGACGGTACGGCCGTCGAGATCCCGCCGGTCCCGGTGGACGTCGTCAACGGCCTCGGCGCCGGTGACGCCTTCGGCGGGGCGCTGTGCCACGGGCTGCTGTCCGGCTGGGACACCCACCGCACGGTCGCCTTCGCCAATGCCGCCGGCGCCATCGTCGCGGGCCGGCTGTCGTGCTCCGACGCGATGCCGACCGAGGCCGAAGTGACCGCGAAGCTCCGGAACACCCATGCCCAGCGAGAGGTGTGACGCCGTGCTGTCCGAGAACGTGAGCCGGATCGTGGCGGCCCGGGTCAATGACCCCGGTGCCGTCGCTGCGGCCGCCGCGCGCCGGGTGAGGGCCACCTCCCCGTTCGGCGAGCACGGCAAGACGATGATCATCGCGGCCGACCATCCGGCACGCGGCGCCAACGGCGTGGGGTCCGATCCGACCGCCATGGCGGATCGCTTCGAGTTGCTGGACCGGCTGTGCGTGGCGCTGGAACGGCCCGGTGTGACAGGGGTGCTGGCGACCGCCGACATCCTCGAGGATCTGCTCCTGCTCGGCGTGCTCGACGGCAAGAGCGTCTTCGGGTCCATGAACCGTGCGGGCCTCGCGGGTTCGGTGTTCGAGATCGACGACCGGTTCACCGGGTACGACGCCGAGACGATCGCCGCGATGGGCTTCGACGGCGGCAAGATGCTCACCCGTATCGCCCTGGGTGACCCTTCGACGCCGTCCGTCCTGGAGAACACGGCACGGGCCGTCAACGAGCTCAACGACCGTCGTCTCATCGCGATGGTCGAGCCGTTCGTCTCGGTGTGGCAGGACGGCGGGATCCGTAACGACCTGTCGACCGACGCCGTCGTCAAGTCGGTCACCATCGCCTCGGGGCTGGGCCGCCGCAGCGCCTACACCTGGCTGAAGCTGCCGGTCGTGGAGGGCATGGAGCGCGTGCTGGCCGCCTCCACACTCCCGGCGCTGCTCCTGGGCGGTGAAGTGACCGACGCGGAGGCCGCCTTCGCGTCCTGGGGCAGGGCGCTGAGGCAGCCCACCGCGCAGGGCCTGGTCGTCGGGCGGTCGCTGCTCTACCCGGCGGGCGGCGATGTGGCGGGCGCGGTGGACAAGGCGGTGAGCCTGCTGTGAGCGACGCGAGCAAGTACCACCTGCCGAAGGGGACTTCGGCCGACGGCCCCTATGACGTGTCGGTCACGCCCGGGTCGGCGGGCTGGGGACACTCCGGGCTCAGGATCCTGCCCCTGGGCCCGGGCGAGGCGCACGCCCTGTCCACCGGGGACTGCGAGTTCCTGGTCCTTCCGTTGAACGGTGGCTGCACGGTCACGACCGGCGGGGAGACCTTCGAACTCCGGGGCCGTTCCGACGTGTTCGGCTCCGTCACCGACTTCGCGTACCTCCCCCGCGAGTCGGAGGCCCTGATCAGCAGCGCGGCCGGCGGCCGGTTCGCGCTGCCCACAGCCCGTACCGGGCGGAGCTCACTCTCCGCCCGGTACGGGCCCAAGGAAGGCGTGCCCATCGAGCTGAGGGGGGCAGGCGCGTGTTCCCGGCAGGTCAACAACTACTGCCTGCCGGGGACGTTCGACGCCGAGCAGCTCCTGGTGTGCGAGGTGCTCACGCCCGGCGGCAACTGGTCCTCGTACCCGCCGCACAAGCACGACGAGGCCCGGCCGGGCGTGGAGTCGGAGCTGGAGGAGATCTACTACTTCGAGGTCTCCGGCGACGGGAGCGGCTTCGGCTACCAGCGGGTGTACGGCACCCCCGAGCGGCCCATCGACGTACTCGCCGAGGTCCGCTCCGGCGACACCGTCCTCATCCCGCACGGCTGGCACGGGCCGTCGATCGCGGCGCCCGGCTACGACCTCTACTACCTCAACGTCATGGCCGGTCCCGGCCAGGACCGCGCCTGGCTGATCTGCGACGACCCCGCCCATGGCTGGGTGCGGGCCACCTGGCGGTCCCAGGACGTCGACGACCGCCTGCCTTTCGGAGCGAACCGATGAACACCGTCCGACTCACCACCGCGCAGGCCCTGGTGCGGTTCCTGGCCAACCAGTACAGCGAGCGCGACGGCCAGGAGCAGCGCCTCGTCCCCGGGGTGTGGGGCATCTTCGGGCACGGCAACGTCGCCGGCATCGGCCAGGCGCTCCTCCAGGCCGCGGTCACCGAAGAGGCCGACCTCCCCTACTACCTGGCCCGCAACGAACAGGGCATGGTCCATGCCTCGGTCGCCTACGCCAAGATGCGCGACCGGCTGGCCACGTTCGCCTGCACGGCCTCCACCGGTCCCGGCTCGACGAACATGATCACCGGCGCGGCTCTCGCCACCACCAACCGGCTGCCGGTCCTGCTCCTGCCCTCCGACATGTTCGCCACCCGCGCCGCCGACCCCGTCCTCCAGCAGCTGGAGGACACCCGGGCCGGGGATGTCACCGTCAACGACGCCTTCCGCGCCGTGTCCAAGTACTTCGACCGCGTCCAGCGACCCGAACAGCTCATCCCGGCCGCGCTCGCAGCGATGCGGGTACTGACCGACCCGGTCGAGACCGGCGCCGTCACCCTCGCTCTCCCGCAGGACGTACAGGCCGAGGCCTACGACTGGCCGGTGGACTTCTTCCGGCGGCGGGTGTGGCACGTCGGCCGGCCCGTGCCCGAGCCCGCCGCCGTCGAACGGGCCGCGCGGCTCCTGCGCAACGCCGAGAAGCCGCTGATCGTCGTCGGCGGAGGCGCGGTGTACTCCGGCGCCGAGACCGCCCTGCGGGCCTTCGCCGAAGCCACCGGTATCCCCGTCGCCGACACCCACGCCGGCAAGGGCGCGGTGCCCTGGGACCACCCCTGCGCGGTCGGCGGCATCGGCTCGACCGGCGCCTGTGCGGCGAACGAACTGGCGCGCGACGCGGATGTGGTGCTCGGTATCGGCACCCGCTACTCCGACTTCACCACCGCGAGCCGCACCGTCTTCGGCCACCCGGACGTCACCTTCGTCAACCTCAACGTCGCCCGCCTCGACGCCGTCAAGCACTCGGCGGAACCACTGGTCGCGGATGCCCGACTGGGCATCCAGGCCCTCGCCGCGGCCCTGACCGGCTGGGAGGTACCGGACGGCCATCGCACGCAGACCCGTGAACTCATCGCCCGCTCCAGGGAGATCGAGAACCGGTGCTTCAGCGTCGGCCACGGCCCGCTCCCCGCCCAGACCGAGATCCTCGGCGCCCTCAACGACGTGCTCGACGACCGTGCCGTGGTCATCAACGCGGCCGGCTCCATGCCCGGCGACCTCCAACAACTCTGGCGGGCCCGCGATCCGAAGGCCTACCACGTCGAGTACGCCTACTCCTGCATGGGCTACGAGGTCGCCGCCGGTGTCGGCGCCAAGATGGCCGACCCCTCCCGCGAGGTCGTCGTACTCGTCGGCGACGGCTCATATCTGATGATGGCTCAGGAGATCGTCACCATGGTCTCCGAAGGCCTGAAGGTCATCATCGTCCTCGTCCAGAACCACGGGTTCGCCTCCATCGGCGCCCTGTCGGAGTCCCTCGGCTCACAACGCTTCGGAACCAAGTACCGCTTCCGGAACGGCGATTCGGGCCACTTGGACGGCGGCATCCTGCCCGTCGACCTCGCCGCCAACGCGGCCTCGCTCGGCGCGGACGTCCTGCACGCCGCCTCCGTCGAGGAGTTCCGCAGCGCCATGGAAAAGGCCCGGGCGGCAACCCGGACGACCGTGGTCCACGTCGAGACCGACCTGTACGGCCCCAACCCGCCCGGCCACGGCTGGTGGGACGTCCCGGTCAGCCAGGTCTCCGCCCTGGAGAGCACCCGTGCCGCCTACGACACCTACGCCTCCCACAAGCAGTCCCAGCGCCACTACCTGTAAGGAACCCTCACCGTGAGCACCATCCCCCACTGGATCAACGGCGGCCCGGTCACCGGCCAGGAGACCGCTGCCGTCTTCAACCCGGCCACCGGCGCCGAGCAGGCCCGAGTCGCCCTCGGTGGCGCCGCCGAGGTGGACGCCGCCGTCACCGCCGCCGCGCAGGCCTTCGAGACCTGGTCGGAGTCCTCCCTCTCCCAGCGCACCCAGGTGATGTTCGCCTTCCGCCAGCTCCTTGTGGAACACGAGAAGGAGCTCGGCCGGATCATCTCCGCCGAGCACGGCAAGACCGTCGACGACGCCCGCGGCGAGATCACCCGAGGCCGGGAGGTCGTGGAGTACGCCTGCGGCCTCGGCGACGTCCTCAAGGGCTCCTTCTCCGACCAGGTCTCGCGCGGCGTGGACGTCCACGACTTCCGCCAGCCGCTCGGCGTGGTCGCGGGCATCACCCCGTTCAACTTCCCGGCGATGGTGCCCCTTTGGATGCACCCCATCGCCATCGCCACCGGCAACACCTTCATCCTCAAGCCCTCCGAGCGCGACCCCTCCGCCGCCAACTTCGTCGCCGACCTCTACCAGAGGGCGGGCCTGCCGGACGGCGTGTTCAACGTCGTCCACGGCGGCAAGGACGCCGTCGACGCGATCCTCACCCACCCCGGGATCGAGGCGGTGTCGTTCGTCGGGTCGACTCCGATCGCCAAGTACGTCCACGAGCAGGCCACTTCACACGGCAAGCGCGTCCAGGCCCTCGGCGGCGCCAAGAACCACGCCGTCGTCCTGCCCGACGCCGACCTCGAGTTCGCCGCCAACCACATCACCGCCGGCGCCTACGGCTCCGCCGGTGAACGCTGCATGGCCGTCTCCGTCGCCGTAGCGGTCGGCGACGCGGCCGACCGTCTCGTCGAGGTCCTGGAGCGCAAGGCCCGCGAGGTGAAGGTCGGTCCCGGGGACCAGTCGGGCGTGGAGATGGGGCCGCTGGTCACCAAGGCCGCGCAGGAGCGCGTCGAGAACGCGGTCGGGACCGCGGCCGCCCAGGGCGCCACGGTCGTCGTCGACGGGCGTGGGCTGAAGGTCGACGGCCACGAGAACGGCTTCTTCACGGGCCCCTCCCTCCTGGACCACGTCACCACCGAGATGGAGGCGTACCAGGAAGAGCTCTTCGGCCCGGTCCTCGCCGTCGTCCGCACGGACACCCTCGACCAGGCCATCGACCTCATCAACGCCAACCCCTACGGCAACGGCACCGCCCTGTTCACCGCCTCCGGTGAGGCCGCCCGCCGCTTCCAGCGCAAGGTCAAGGTCGGCATGATCGGCGTCAACGTCCCCGTGCCCGTGCCGATGTCGTACTACTCCTTCGGCGGCTGGAAGGACTCCCTCATCGGCGACAACCCCGTCCACGGCCCCGAGGGCATCCGCTTCTACACCCGCCCCAAGGTCGTCACCACCCGCTGGCCCCAGCAGGAACGGCAGGTCGCCGCGGGCTTCGACTTCCCCACCTCCAGCTGACCTCTCCCCCTTAAGGACAGACCAATGGCAACGGCGCCATCCCCGCTCCGCACCGTCGCGGGCAACCTCTGCCTGGGCTCCGCCCCCGACTCCTGGGGCGTCTGGTTCCCCGAGGACGAGCACCAGGTGTCGTACACCCGCTTCCTCGACGAGCTGGCGGCGGCCGGGTACGAGTGGCTCGAACTCGGTCCCTACGGCTATCTCCCCACCGAGCCGCGGCGGCTGAAGGAGGAGCTGGACCTGCGCGGACTGAAGGTCTCCGGTGGCACCGCCTTCGGTGCGCTGCACCGCCCCGAGGCCTGGGACGAGATGCTCGCCCATGTCCGGCAGGTCGCCGCGCTGACCGCCGCCGCGGGCGCCCACCACCTGGTGTTCATCCCGCCGATGTACCGGGACGAGAAGACCGGCGCGTTCACCGAGTCGCCGGAGCTGACCGCCGAGCAGTGGGCGGGCTTCGGACGGGCCGCCGACCGGCTCGGGAAGCTGCTGCTCGACGAGTACGACGTGCGGCTCGTCATCCACCCGCACGCCGACAGCCACATCCAGACCCAGCCGGAGATCGAGCGGCTGCTGAACGAGTCCGACTCCCGCTACACCAACCTGTGTCTGGACACCGGGCACGTGGCCTACGGCGGCGGGGACAACCTGAACCTGATCCGCCGGTTCGGCGAGCGGGTCGGGTACGTCCACATCAAGCAGATGGACCCGGAGATCCTCGCCCAAGTCGCCGCCGAGGACCTGTCGTTCGGCGAGGCCGTCAAGCGCGGGGTGTGCGTGTCGCCGCCCGCCGGGGTGCCGAAGCCCGCCGACGTGGTGGCCGAACTCGCCCGGCTGGACGCCGAGTTGTTCGTGATCGTCGAGCAGGACCTGTACCCGTGCGCCCCCGAGGTGCCGCTGCCCATCGCGGTGAGCACGCGCGAACACCTCGCCGGTTGCGGCCTGTCGGGGACCCGACGCCCGAACGACGACCGCTAGGAGGTGGCCATGGACGTCAGGGACGACACGACCCAGGCCCCCACGGTCACGGAGGCACCCCCGCCCGCCGTCTCCCGGCGGCTGCGGCTCATCACCGTCATCGCCACGTTCGGCGGACTCCTCTTCGGCTATGACACCGGCGTCATCAACGGCGCCCTGCCCTATATGACCGACGACCTCGGTCTGACCCCGTTCACCGAGGGCATGGTCACCAGTTCGCTGCTGCTGGGCGCGGCCCTGGGCGCGATCACCGGCGGCCGGCTGTCGGACGCGCGCGGACGGCGTCGTACGATCCTCGTCCTCGCCGTGGTGTTCTTCGTCGGCGCGCTGGGGTGCACCCTCGCGCCGAACACGGCGGTGATGGTCGTGGCGCGGTTCGTGCTGGGGCTCGCGGTCGGTGGCGCGTCGGTGACGGTGCCCGTCTACCTCGCGGAGATCTCGCCCGCCGAGCGGCGGGGCGCGCTGGTCACCCGTAACGAACTCATGATCGTCAGCGGGCAGTTGCTGGCCTTCACCTCCAACGCGGTCATCGCCCGGGTGGGCGGGGAGTCCGGTGGTGTCTGGCGGTGGATGCTCGTACTCGCCACCGTGCCGGCCGTGGTGCTGTGGTTCGGCATGCTGGTGATGCCCGAGAGCCCGCGCTGGCTGGCCTCCAGGGCCCGCTTCGGTGAGGCGCTGGAGGTGCTCAAGCAGGTGCGCTCGCGGCAGCGGGCCGAGGCCGAGCTGAGCGAGGTGTCCGCGCTCGCCGTCAAGGAGGAGCAGGAGAAGCTCGGCGGCTGGCGTGACATGAGGGCCACGCCGTGGGTGCGCAAGCTGATGTTCGTCGGCTTCGGCATCGCGATCGTGCAGCAGATCACCGGCGTCAACACGATCATGTACTACGGCACGGAGATCCTCACCGACGCCGGCTTCACCTCCGACAGCGCGCTGACCGCGAACATCGCCAACGGTGTCATCTCGGTGCTGGCCACGTTCGTCGGCATCTGGCTGCTGGGTCGGGTCAGTCGGCGCCCGATGCTGATGACCGGTCAGATCGGTACGACGGCGGCCTTGTTGCTGATCGGCGTGTTCTCCCTGACGCTGCCCGCGGGTGACGGACGGGCGTACGCCGTGCTGGCGATGACCGTCACCTTCCTCGCCTTTCAGCAGGGGGCGATCTCACCGGTGACCTGGCTGATGCTGTCGGAGATCTTCCCGATGCGGATGCGCGGCTTCGGGATGGGGGTCGCGGCCGTGGTGCTGTGGCTGACCAACTTCCTGATCGGGCTGGTCTTCCCGTCCCTGGTCGACGCGATCGGGGTCTCCAACACCTTCTTCCTCTTCGTGGTGGCGGGCTTCTTCTCGCTCGCCTTCGTGAAGCTCTACGTCCCCGAGACCAAGGGCCGCACCCTCGAAACCCTCGAAGCCGAACTCCGGGCGCGCTTCTCCTGAACTCCCCTCCTCCTCAAAGGAATGCAAGGAAACGACTATGACCGTACGAGTAGGTGTCATCGGCGCCGGCTGGATCGGCAAGGAACACATCCGGCGGCTCACCGAGACCGTCACGGGTGCCCGCGTCACCGCGGTCACCGACCTCGACGCCGCCCGCGCCGAGGAGGCGGCGGCGCCGGTCGGGGCCCGGGTGCTGGCGGACGGCGCGGCCGTGATCGCGTCCGACGAGGTGGACGCGGTTCTCGTGACCTCGTGGGGCCCCACGCACGCCGAGCACGTCCTGAACGCGATAGCCGCCGGGAAGCCGGTGTTCTGCGAGAAGCCGCTGGCGACGACCGCCGAGGACTGTCTGAGGATCGTCGAGGCCGAGGCGGCCCTCGGCCGGCGCCTGGTCCAGGTCGGCTTCATGCGCCGCTACGACGTCGGCTACCGGCGGATGAAGGAGGTCATCGACTCCGGTCGCATCGGGGAGCCGCTGATCGTGCACTGCGCGCATCGCAACCCGAGCGTCCCGAAGTCGTACACCTCCGCCATGGCCGCCCTGGACACGGCGGTGCACGAGGTGGACGTACTGCGCTGGCTGCTCGACGACGAGATCGTCTCTACCCAGGTGCTCACCCCGCGCGCCACGAGCAAGCGGTTCGCGCACCTCAGGGACCCGCAGATCATGCTCTTCGAGACCGCCAAGGGCGTCCGGATCGATCTGGAGGTCTTCGTCAACTGCCAGTACGGCTACGACATCCAGTGCGAGGCGGTCGGCGAGGAGGGGCTGGTCCGGCTGCCCGACCCGGCCGCGGTCGGCCTGCGCAGCGCGGGGCGGCACAGCACCGAGGTGCTCACCGACTGGGTGGGCCGGTTCGCGGACGCCTTCGACACCGAGTTCCGTGAGTGGGTCGCGACCGTCGCCGCCGGCGCCGAACCCACCAGCCCCTCGGCCTGGGACGGTTACGCGGCCACCGTCATCACCAGCGCGACGGTCGAGGCCCTGGAGTCGGGCCGTGTCGTCGCCACCGACCTCAAGCCCCGTCCCGCCTTCTACGGAGGTGCCGCGTGAAGATCGCCCTCGATCCGTACATGTTCCGCGCCCTGCCGATCGACGACATGGTGCGCACGGTCGCCGAACTCGGCTACGAGTACATCGAGTTGTCGCCCCGCGACGACTTCATGCCGTTCTTCCTGCACCCGCGGGCGGACGACGAGCGGATCGCCGAGCTCAAGAACTCCCTGCGCAGGCACGGCGTTCAGCTGTCGTCGGTGCTGCCGCTCTACAAGTGGTCGTCCCCGGACGAGACCGAGCGGCAGGCGGCCGTCCGCTACTGGCGGCGGATGATCGAGATCACCGCGGACCTCGAATGCCCCCTGATGAACTCGGAGTTCAACGGCCGGCCCGAGCGCGCGGCGCAGAGCGAGGCGGCGTTCTGGCGCTCGCTGGAGGAACTGCTGCCGGTGTTCGAGCGGGAAGGCATCGCTCTGAACCTGGAGGCCCACCCGGACGACTTCTGCGAGGAGAACACCCCCGCGGTCGACCTGGTCCGCGCGATCAACAAGCCGTGGGTGAACTACCTCTACTGCGCGCCGCACTCCTTCCACCTGTCCGGGGCCGATCCGGGCGCCGACATCGCGGCGATGATGCGCTACGCCGGCGACAAGCTCCGGCATGTGCACATCGCCGACTCCTTCAACCACAAGGGCTCCTCGGGCCTGCGGTACATCCTCAACCCGCCCGGCACCACCGCCCGCATCCACCAGCACCTCGACATCGGTCAGGGCGAGGTCGACTGGGACGCCTTCTTCGGCACCCTGCGCGACCTCGACTTCGACGGCGTCGCCACCGCCTGTGTGTTCGCGTGGGAGGAACGGGCCCACGAGTCCTCGGCGTTCATGCTCGACCGCATCACCAAGGAGCTCGCCTCCTGACTGCGGGCGGCGGGGACCCGGAGCTCCTGGCACGCGAGCTGCCGCCCCTGGACGGTGTCGAGGAGCCGTAGCCCCACAGCGGTGACGTTCTCCTTCGGGGACCCGAGCCCGTACCTCGGGCGGGTCCGCGAGGCGACCGGCGGCCCCTTCACCGACCGCCGCACGTGAGCTCTCTCTCGCGGAGCCCCCTCGCTCCCGCCGGAACCCCAGATCGACGTTCGGGTCCACCCCGCGCGGTCGCCTCGTCGCTGCTCTGTCGACGAGGACCGTACGGGGTGCTCCCGCGCGGTATGTACAGGTCTCCCCTGAGTCGGCGCAGCGGTGTCACACGGCTGCGGATCCGTGACGGCTCACCAGTGTTCATGGCCCCCACCCTGCGCCCAGGGTGGCCGCCCCAACCAGGCCTCTCCTGCTGGGAGGACCGGGGATCCCGGTAGCAACACCACCACGGTCAGCGGGAATACGCGGGCCTCCGGCGAGCCCACCCGAACACCACCACCGAGCACACCGCCGCGAACGCGCACCAGGTCGACACGAACTCCAGCCGCCACAGCGCCCAGCACACCAGCGCGCCCACCGCGGCCAGCAGCCCGAACCCGAACAGCCAACGGTCACCGGAGAGCAGCAGAGAGCCGATCGTGGCGACGAGGTAGCCCGCGACGAGGACTTCCGTGTGCGAGAGACCGAGGACGTAGCCGACCGTATGACCGCGGATCTCGGCGCGCACCGGGCGGTCGGCGATGGCGTACGCCATCACGGCGGCGGTCACGACGCCGCACACCAGGGGCACCGCCGGCCGGGCGCGCGCCGACCGCGGCGCCGCGCACAGGACGGCGACCGGTACCCACACCGCCAGCAGCGGAAGGGCGATCACCGCCCAGACGACCGTGGCGGGCCCGGTCCCGCCCCCGTTCTCCCAGACGAGGGCCTCGACCAGCTGATGCGCACCGAGCAGCAACGGCACCGCGGCCATCGGGAGATCGCCGACCCTGCGCACCCGCGCCACACAGGCCACCCCCACACCGGCGATCCCGGCACCGGCAACGAGATCGGCCGTCGCACTCCAGCACATGGCACCACCATGACAACCTTCCGGCACAGGTGCACCCCGTGCCCCGTCGGACGGGCGGGGAGTACCCCGGCCCCGGTGCGCGCACGCACGGATACCGCAGCAGGCCCCGAGGGCGCCCCTGACGGCGGCCGGCGCCCACGGCGAGAACGCCCTTGCCCCAACACGCCGGCCCACCTAGCCTGACTTTGTGCCGCAAATAAACAAAACCCGAACGCACAACGTCGTGCCGGGCAACCCGCTCACCCGACTCCGCGTGGTCCTCACCGTCTTCTTCGCCCTCGACGGCTTCGTCTTCGCCGGCTGGGTCGTCCGTATTCCCGACATCAAGGAACAGACCGACGCCACCGCCGGCACCCTCGGCCTCGCCCTGCTCGGCGTCTCCGCCGGTGCCGTGATCACGATGATGCTCACCGGCCGCCTCTGCCGCCGCTACGGCAACCACCAGGTCACCGTCGTCTGCGCTGCGCTCCTCTCCCTCAGCGTGGCCCTGCCGCCACTGACCCACTCGCCCCTGACCCTCGGCATCGTGCTGCTGCTCTTCGGCGCGGCGTACGGCGGGATCAACGTCGCCTTCAACAGCGCCGCCGTGGACCTGGTCACCACCCTCAGGCGTCCGATCATGCCCAGCTTCCACGCCGCCTTCAGCCTCGGCGGCATGGTCGGCGCCGGGCTCGGCGGCATCGTCGCCGCGCACCTGTCGCCCACCCGGCACCTGCTCGGCATCACCGTCATCGGACTGGCCGTGACAGCCGTCGCGGGACGGCAGCTGCTGCGCATCGAACCGCCCGTCCCGCGCGAGCGCACCGAACCGCGGAAGGGTCCCCGGCGCCGGCTGGACGGCCGGACCCGTGGACTGGTGATCGTCTTCGGCCTGATCGCCCTGTGCACGGCGTACGGCGAGGGCGCCATGGCCGACTGGGGCGCGCTGCACCTCAAGGAGGACCTCGACGCCTCGGCCGGGGTCGCCGCCGCCGGCTACTCCTGCTTCGCGCTCACGATGACCATCGGCCGGCTGACCGGGACGACGCTGCTCGAGCGGCTGGGCCGTACCCGCACGGTGATCGTGGGAGGCAGTACCGCGGCGGCCGGGATGCTGCTCGGCTCGCTGGCCCCCGCGTTGTGGGCGGCGCTCCTGGGCTTCGGGGTCGCGGGGCTCGGTCTCGCCAACCTCTTCCCGGTGGCCGTCGAACGCGCGGGCACCCTCGCCGGCCCCACCGGCGTCGCCATCGCCTCCACGCTCGGCTACGGCGGCATGCTCCTCGGGCCGCCCGCCATCGGCTTCATGGCCGACTGGTTCTCGCTGCCCGCAGCGCTCACCAGCGTGGCGGTCCTCGCGGCGGTGGCCGCGGCGATCGGCTTCGGCACCCGCCGGGCCGAGGCGGACGCCACCCCTCAGCACGGCAGCGCCTGAGTCACCGCCGCCGCGCCCCCTCCGCCGCCAGGCCCGCGCCCGGCTCCCGTACGTGCCGAGCGACGGAGCCACAAAAAACACCACCTCCTGGGCCCCGCGCCATGCGGCAGACTCACTTCCATGGAGACTGCCGAGTTCATCCGAATCCTCGACCAGGAAGGCCGGTTGCTGACCGCGGCCGCCGAGCAGGCCGGGACCGGTGCCAAGGTGCCGACCTGTCCGGAGTGGCAGGTGCGGGACCTGCTACGGCACACGGGAGCCGTGCATCGCTGGGCGGCGGGGTTCGTCGCCGAGGGGCACACCACGCCCCGGCCCTTCGAAAAGGCCCCCGACCTCGACGACGGCGAACTCCTGGCGTGGTACCGGCAGTCGTACCAGAGCCTCGTCGACACCCTCGCCTCGGCCGCACCCGACGTGGAGTGCTTCCAGTTCCTGCCCGCGCCGTCCCCGCTCGCGTTCTGGGCGCGCAGGCAGGCGCACGAGACCACGGTGCACCGCTTCGACGCGGAGGCGGCGCGGGGCGGTACACCGAGCGACATCGCGCCGGAGTTCGCCGCCGACGGCATCGACGAGCTGCTGACCGGCTTCCACGCCCGCTCCAGGAGCCGGGTGCGCAGCGAGACGCCCCGGGTCTTGCGGGTGCGGGCCACGGACACCGAGGGCGCGGTGTGGACCGTACGACTGACCGAGGAACCGCCCGCGACCGAGCGGAACGCGCTGGGAGACGCGGAGTGTGAAATCGCGGGGCCCGCAGGGCAGTTGTACCTGTCGCTGTGGAACCGTGTGCCGTTCCCGGGTGTCACCGGCGACGGTTCGCTCGCGGAGCTGTGGCGCGAGAAGTCCGGGATCTGAGTACCGGGGCCGGTCAGTCCGCGGTCAGCATCCTCGTCAGTACCGCACGCTGTACGGGCAGCGCCTCGCCGTGCAGCGTGCGCCCCTTCGCCGTCAGCGCCACCCGGACGCCCCGCCGGTCCTCCGGGCACAGCGCGCGCTCGACGAGTCCGTCCTTCTCCAGCCGGGCGATCAGCCGCGACAGCGCGCTCTGGCTCAGATGGACCCGCTCGGCGATCTCCTGCACCCGGTAGGAACAGCCGCCACCGGTCGCGCGCCGCCCGTCGGCGAGCACGTCGAGCACCTCGAAGTCGCTGGCGCACACGCCGTGTTGATGCAGTGCGCGGTCGAGCTCGCACTGTGTTCGGGCATGCAGGGCCAACATGTCCCGCCACTGCTCCACGAGCGCCTGCTCCGCCTTCTTGGCCGCCATGCGGGGCACCGTAGCAGAGAGCGGAAATTATTGCACCGTAATTAAATGCCCTTGCATTCAATGCATGCGCATGTAGTGTCTTGGGACATGACCTCTCCGCTCACCACCTCAGTGCCCGACGGGCGCTGGACTCCCCGACTGTGGGGCACCCTGCTGGTGCTCTGCGCCGCGATGTTCCTGGACGCGCTCGACGTGTCGATGGTCGGCGTGGCACTGCCCTCCATCGGTGCCGACCTCGGCCTGTCGACCTCGACCCTGCAATGGATCGTCAGCGGCTACATCCTCGGGTACGGCGGTCTGCTGCTGCTCGGCGGTCGCGCCGCCGACCTGCTGGGCCGGCGCCAGGTGTTCCTGGTCGCCCTCGGCGTCTTCGCGGTCGCCTCCCTGCTCGGCGGGCTCGTCGACTCCGGGCCGCTGCTGATCGCCAGCCGCTTCATCAAGGGCCTCAGCGCCGCGTTCACCGCACCCGCCGGCCTGTCCATCATCACCACGACCTTCGCCGAAGGCCCGCTGCGCAACCGGGCGTTGGCCATCTACACCACCTGCGGCGCCACCGGCTACTCGATGGGCCTGGTCTTCTCCGGCCTGCTCACCGAAGCCAGTTGGCGGTACACCATGCTGCTGCCCGCCCCCGTCGCGCTCATCGCCCTGATCGCCGGCCTGAAGCTGCTGCCGCGCAGCGAACGCGAACAGAACACCGGCGGCTACGACATCCCCGGCGCCGTCCTCGGTACGACCTCGATGCTGTTGCTGGTCTTCACCGTCGTCCAGGCACCGGAAGCCGGCTGGGGCTCGGCGCGCACGCTCCTGTCCTTCCTCGCCGTCATCGTCCTGCTGGCCGCCTTCGTGGCCGTCGAACGACGCAGCCCCAGCCCGCTGATCCGGCTCGGCGTCCTGCGCTCCGGCCCTCAAGTCCGGGCCCAGCTGGGAGCGTTGACGTTCCTCGGCAGCTACATCGGCTTCCAGTTCCTGGTCACCCTCTACATGCAGCAACTGCTCGGCTGGTCGGCTCTGCACACCGCACTGGCCTTCCTGCCGGCGGGTGCGCTGGTCGCGCTCTCCGCGACCAAGGTGGGCGCGGTCATCGACCGGTTCGGCACCCCGCGGCTCATCGTGGTCGGCTTCGCGCTGATGGTCGTCGGCTATCTGCTGTTCCTGCGCATCGACCTCGACCCGGTCTACGCCTCGGTGATCCTGCCGACCATGCTGCTGGTCGGCGCCGCCTTCGCCCTGACCTTCCCCTCGCTCAACGTCCAGGCCACCAACGGCGTCGACGAACACGAGCAGGGCATGGTCTCGGGGCTGCTCAACACCTCGGTCCAGGTGGGCGGCGCGCTCTTCCTGGCCGTGGTCACGGCGGTGCTGACGGCGAACGCCCCCGCGGAGGGCGCCTCCCGGGAGGCGATCCTCGACAGCTACCTCCCCGGTCTGACGGTGGTCACCGGCATCGCGGTCGCGGGCCTGCTGATCTCGCTGACCGGACTGCGCGTCCGGCCGCGCCGCAAGTCGGTCGTGGTCGCCGGGTCCACATCCCAGGAGGAGGCGGAGCGCGTACCCGTACGCGACTGAGAAGGGGGCGCCTCCCCCACCGCGCGCCTGTGACACTTGTCGTATGACTGAGCACGGGGGACGACGGAACAAGGCCGAGCGGGACGCGATCACCGTCGAGATCGGATACGCACTGGTCAGCGCCGCGTTCGCGGCGGCGGTCCTGTTCGGGGCGCTCGCGGGCCCGGCGCTGCTCTTCGAGCTGCCGGACACGCTGGAGATGCTGTCGATCCGCGCGGGCACGGTGCTCGCGCCGGTGCTGTTCGTGGCCCGGACCGTCAGCGTACTGATCCGTTTCCGGCAGGGGGACACCACCGCTCAGCCCAGCCACCCCGGCCGCACCAACCCCGACTCATAGGCCAGCACGACGAGTTGGGCCCGGTCACGGGCCCCCAGCTTCACCATCGTGCGGCTGACGTGGGTCTTCGCGGTGAGCGGGCTGACCACCAGGCGCCGGGCGATCTCCTCGTTGGACAGGCCGATGCCGACCAGGGCCATCACCTCCCGCTCCCGCTCGGTGAGTTGGCCGAGCGCGTCGCCCGCCGCGGGCTCCTTGGAACGGGCCGCGAACTCGGCGATCAGCCGCCGCGTCACACCCGGCGAGAGCAGCGCGTCCCCCTCGACCACCGCCCGCACGGCACGCAACAGCTCCTCCGGCTCGGTGTCCTTGACCAGGAAGCCGGAGGCGCCCGAGCGGAGTGCCTCGAAGACGTACTCGTCGAGCTCGAAGGTGGTGAGCATGACCACCTTGACGCCCGCCAGCCCCGCGTCGTCGCTGATCCTGCGGGTCGCGGCGAGCCCGTCGAGGCCGGGCATCCTGATGTCCATCAGGACGACGTCCGGGCGCAGTTCACGCACCCGGCGCACTGCCTCCTCACCGTCGGAGGCCTCGCCGGCCACCTCGATGTCGGGCTGCGCGTCGAGCAGCGCCCGGAACCCGGCCCGGACAAGTGACTGGTCGTCGGCGAGCAGTACGCGGATCACCGGATCTCCTTCACTGTGAGCGGCAGCACGGCGAGCACCCGGAAACCTCCGTCGGGACGCGGCCCGGCCTCGATCGTGCCACCCAGCGCCGCGGCCCGCTCCCGCATTCCGGCAAGGCCGTTGCCACTGCCACCCGCGTCGCCGCCGGTCGCGGGTCCGTCGTCGTCGATACGCAGCCGTAGCGTCGTCCCGTCACCGTGCTCGACGCACACGCGCGCGTGCCGCGATCCCGAATGCCGTACGACATTGGTGAGGGCCTCCTGGACGATACGGAACGCGGCGAGATCCGTGCCGGGCGCGAGCTTCGGGAGCTCTCCCTCGACCTCGACGGTCAGGCCCGCGCTCGCCGCCTGCTCCACCAGTTCCGGCAGCCGGTCGAGCCCGGGTGCCGGGGCGCGCGGCGCGTCTCCGGGTGTGCGCAGTGTGTCGAGGACCTGGCGGACCTCGCCGAGCGCCTCCTTGCTGGCGGCCTTGATGGTGGTGAGCGCCGTGCGCGCCTGTTCGGGGTCGCTGTCGAGGAGCGCGAGGCCGACGCCGGCCTGCACGTTGATCACGGAGATGCTGTGCGCGAGGACGTCGTGCAGCTCGCGGGCGATCCGCAGCCGCTCCTCGTCGGCCCGCCGCCGTGCCGCCTGTGCCTGTTCGGCCCGCTCCTTGGCCCACTGCTCACGGCGGGTCCTGGCCAGCTCCGCCAGGGCCACGATCGCGATCCCCCAGGCCGCGACCACGCCCTCCGACCCCCAGGAGGCGGCGGCGTCCCCGGACGGCGGCAGCCACTGGTAGAGCCAGTGGGCCACCAGCACATGCCCGGCCCAGAGCAGCCCCAGTGCCGTCCAGGCGGCCCTGCGGTCTCCCGCGACGATGGCGCTGAAGCAGCCCAGGGCGAAGGTCACGAAGACCGGTCCGTAGGGGTATCCGGCGCCGAGGTAGAGCATCGTGGCGGCCGCCGTGCCGAACACCACGACCACCGGGTGCCGCAGCCGCCACAGCAGCAGCGCGGCCGCCACGAAGAGCAGCACGCGCGCGAAGACGTCGAGGTGGGCTCGCTCGTCCGCCTGCTGGCGGGCCGCGAAGTTCGACCCGGCCAGCACGAAGACCGTGACCAGCACGGTGGACCGCCAGGGCCACCGGGACGCCCTGTCCGCCTGGCCCCAACGGTTCCACCACGTCGGCCCGTGCCACCACCACAGGGGCGGACCGCCCCCGGACCCGCGCTGCTCGTCCATGCCCGCCACGCTAGACGCCACCGACCGCCCGGGACGTCAGCCGAGCGTGGTGACCACACGTACTCCCCGCGAAGTACGGCGCGGGGACCCCGTCAGGATCCGGCGGCGGCGCCGGTCCGCCGGGGCACCAGTCCCACCCCGTGGCCGAGCCGGGTCGCGGCGTGCCGGAAGAAGGTGTCGCGGTCCTCGACGACGCGGTGGAACTGGCCGAACAGCTCGAAGCCCACCAGCCCGAAGAGCTGGGCCCAGGCCGCGACGAGCGCCGCCGCCGACTCCGGCGGCAGGTCGGGGGCCAGGTCGGCGGCCATCCGTTCGGCTTCGGGGCGCAGCTCCGCGGCCAGCGGAGGCTCGGTCAGAGTGCCCTCCTGGTGGGCGTCGCGGACGATGCCGATGAGGACCAGGCCCACGCGGGCGGCGGCCGGGACGGTGGTGTCGGGGGCGGTGTAGCCGGGGACCGGGGAGCCGTAGATCAGCGCGTACTCGTGGGGATGCCGCAGCCCCCAGCCCCGTACCGCCTCGCACACCGCGGTCCAGCGCTCGGCGGGCCCGGCGGCCGCGGCCTGGTCGCGCGCCGCCTCGGCGTCCGCCCCCAGGGAGTTGTAGGAGTCGATGATGAGCTCGGTGAGCAGGTCGTCGCGGCTGGGGAAGTACCGGTACAGCGCGGAGGAGACCATCCCCATCTCACGCGCGACGGCCCGCAGCGAGAGCTTGGCGGCGCCTTCCGCGGCGAGCTGCCGGCGTGCCTCGTCCTTGATGGCGGCGGTGACCTCGATCCGGGCGCGGGCCCGGGCTCCCTGTGCGGTGCTCATGCGCCTCAGTCTCCCACAGAAGCAGAGCAGTGCACACAATCGAGAGCACTGCTCTTGATTTGGAGCGCCGCTCCGTGCAGACTGGTCCCACCGAAAGCGAGAGCACTGCTCTCTCGAACTCACAGGGGTCACCATGTCGTCGTCGCCGTACTACCTCAAGGGCAGCCCGCTCAACGTCCGCTTCAACAGCCTCATGGGCTGGCTGGCCCGGCACGGCCTCAGCCTCGCGGGCATGGCGGAGATGTCGGTGCGCGGCCGCAAGAGCGGCAAGATGCAGCGGATCCCGGTCAACCCGCACACGTACGACGGCACGCAGTACCTCGTCTCGGCCCGCGGCCACTCCCAGTGGGTGCGCAACATGCGGGTGGCCGGCGGCGGGGAGCTGCGGGTCGGCCGCAAGGTCCGGGAGTTCACCGCGGTGGAGCTTCCCGACGAGGAGAAGCTCGCGATCCTGCGGACCTACCTGGAGAAGTGGGGCTGGGAGGTCAACCAGTACTTCCAGGGGGTCACCGCGAAGTCCTCCGACGAGGAGATCCTCGCGGCGGCCCCGGACCACCCCGTCTTCCGGATCACCGTCAGGAAGTGACCTCGTCGGCGCCCGGCTCCGGCCGCCGGTCCAGCCCGGTCAGCACCCGCTGGGCCAGGGGACGGTGACGCACGAGCTCACCCAGCGACGTGGACCCGCGGGTGATCTCCATGAACGCCCGCCAGGCCGGCCTGAATCCGGTCAGCGCCGCGTGGAAGAGGCCCGGCCGGCGCTCGAACGCCATCAGCAGCTTCTTGCCGACGCTCATCTCCACGCCCAGCCCCGCCTTGATGGCGAACGCGTAGTTCAGGGCCTGGCGGCGGGCGTCCACGGCGTCGTGCGCCTCGGCGATCCGCACCGCCCACTCCCCCGCCAGCCGGCCCGAGCGCAGCGCGAACGAGATGCCCTCGCGCGTCCAGGGCTCCAGCAGCCCGGCCGCGTCCCCGCACACCAGCACCCGGCCACGGGACAGCGGCGAGTCGTCGGCCCGGCAACGCGTCAAGTGACCTGAGGACACGCTCGGTTCGAAGCCGGCGAGGCCGAGCCGGGCGACGAAGTCCTCCAAGTACCGCTTGGTGGCGGCGCCTTCACCGCGAGCCGAGATCACCCCGACCGTGAGCGTGTCCCCCTTGGGGAAGACCCAGCCGTAACTGCCGGGCATCGGGCCCCAGTCGATGAGCACCCGCCCCCGCCAGTCCTCGGCGACGGTCTCCGGCACCGGGATCTCCGCCTCCAGCCCCAGGTCCACCTGGTCGAGCTTCACCCCGACATGCGCTCCTATACGGCTGGCACTGCCGTCCGCGCCGACGACGGACCGCGCGAGCACCGTCTCACCGCCCTGGAGGACCACGGCGACGGTGCGCCTGTCCGGCACCGCCGAGCCGTGCTGCTCCACCCGCTGCACGGTGACGCCCGTACGCAGCTCGGCGCCCGCCTTCTGGGCGTGCTCGACCAGTTGCTGGTCGAACTCGGGCCGGTTGATCAGCCCGAACAGCATCTGCTTGGAGCGACGGGTGCGGGTGAAGCGGCCGTTGTGCGAGAACGTCACGGCGTGCACCCGGTCCCGCAGCGGCAGTTCGAAGCCGGGCGGCAGGGCGTCCCGGGAGGGGCCGATGATGCCGCCGCCGCACGTCTTGTAGCGCGGCAGCTCGGCCTTCTCCAGCAACAGCACACGCCGGCCGGCCACCGCCGCCGCGTACGCGGCCGAGGCACCCGCGGGCCCCGCACCCACCACGACGACGTCCCACACCTGCCGGGCGTCGTCCGCCGAAGAGTTCTCGCTGGTCACGATGGTCTACTGCTCCGATCAAGCCGCTTGCCGATCCTGCCTACCGCATCCTACGACCGCCATCGTCGCAGGCCATCGGCCCCGGGCCGCTGTGGGAGGATCTCCGTACCCACATGTACAACGTCGCACCCACAAGGAGCGTGCCCATGTCGTCGAATCCGGTCGCCGAGACCGTCGCCTCGCTGATGCCCAGGGCGCGGGCGGAGCTCACCGAACTGGTGGCGTTCAGGTCGGTGGCGGACTTCGACCAGTTCCCCAGGAGCGAGAGCGAGGGCGCCGCCCGCTGGGTCGCCGACGCGCTCACCGCCGAGGGCTTCGAGGACGTGGCCCTGCTCGACACCCCGGACGGCACCCAGTCGGTGTACGGCTACCTGCCCGGCCCGGCGGGCGCGAAGACGGTCCTGCTCTACGCGCACTACGACGTGCAGCCGCCGCTGGACGAGGCCGCCTGGACGACTCCGCCGTTCGAGCTGACCGAGCGCGACGGCCGCTGGTACGGACGCGGTGCCGCCGACTGCAAGGGCGGCCTGATCATGCATCTGCTCGCGCTGCGGGCCCTGAAGGCGAACGGCGGCGTGCCGGTGCACGTCAAGGTGATCGCCGAGGGCTCCGAGGAGATGGGCACGGGCGGCCTCGAGCGGTACGCCGAGGAGCACCCGGCCCTCCTGGAGGCCGACACCATCGTCATCGGCGACGCGGGCAACTTCCGGGTCGGGCTGCCGACGGTCACCACGACCCTGCGCGGGATGACGATGCTCCGCGTCCAGGTCGACACGCTCCAGGGCAACCTGCACTCCGGCCAGTTCGGCGGCGCGGCGCCCGACGCGCTGGCCGCGCTCATCCGCGTACTGGACTCGCTGCGCGCGCAGGACGGCTCCACGACGGTCGACGGCCTGGCGCCCGAGAGCCGTTGGGAGGGCCTGGAGTACGACGAGGAGCAGTTCCGCACGGACGCCAAGGTCCTGGACGGGGTCGAGCTGATCGGCTCCGGCACGGTCGCCGACCGTATCTGGGCGCGCCCCGCCGTCACGGTCCTCGGCATCGACTGCCCGCCGGTCGTCGGCGCCACCCCGTCCGTGCAGGCGAGCGCCCGGGCCCTGGTCAGCCTGCGGGTGCCGCCGGGCATCGACGCCGCCGAGGCGACCAAGCTGCTCCAGGCCCACCTGGAGGCGCACACCCCGTGGGGCGCCCGGGTGCGCACCGAGCAGATCGGCCAGGGCCAGGCGTTCAGCGCCGACACCACCAGCCCGGCGTACGCGGCGATGGCCGAGGCCATGGCGGTCGCCTACCCGGGCCAGGAGATGCAGTACGCGGGTCAGGGCGGTTCCATCCCCCTGTGCAACACCCTCGCCGCGCTCTACCCGCACGCGGAGATCCTCCTCATCGGCCTGAGCGAGCCGGAGGCCCAGATCCACGCGGTCGACGAGAGCGTCTCCCCGGAGGAACTGGAGCGGCTGTCGGTCACGGAGGCGCTGTTCCTGCGGAACTACGCCGTGAGCTGAGCGACCGGGACGATCGGTGGACATGGCCCCACGAGCAGGGCACGACCCTGATCATGGGGCCATGTCCACCTCCACCCGCATCACCGCCCACGCCGAACTCACCACGTCCCTCTCCCTCCTGAGCGACCACGAACTGGCGGAACTGGTCGCCTCGGCGACACCGCTCGGCACCGGAATCGGCGGACGGTCGGCCCTGGTCGAGGTGGACGGCAGACGGGTCTTCGTGAAGCGGGTTCCGCTCACCGACCTCGAACGACGGCCGGAGAACGTCCGGTCGACGGCGAACCTCTTCGACCTGCCGCCGTACTTCCACTACGGCATCGGCAGCCCGGGCCTGAGCGCGTGGCGGGAGCTCGCCGTGCACGCGATGACGACGAACTGGGTACTGGCCGACCGGTTCGCGGGCTTCCCGCTGATGCACCACTGGCGGGTCCTGCCCGACACCCCCCAGCCCCTGCCCGCCCAACTCGCGGACGTGGAACGGTCCGTCGCCTACTGGGGCGGCAGCCCGGCGGTGCGCGAGCGCCTGGAGGGGCTGCGCACCGCGAGCGCGAGCCTGGCGCTGTTCCTCGAGTACATCCCCCAGACCCTCCACGACTGGTTCGACGACCGGCTGCGCACGGCCGAAGCCGACACCGCGTGCGCCCTGGTCGAACGGCGACTCGCCGAGCTCACCGGCTTCCTCGGCGGCAGCGAACTCCTGCACTTCGACGCCCACTTCCAGAACATCCTCACCGACGGCCGGCAGCTCTACCTCGCCGACTACGGCCTCTCCCTCTCCAGCCGCTTCCGCCTCACCCCGCAGGAACGCGTCTTCTTCGACCGGCACCGGCGCTACGACCGCGACTACACCACCAGACACCTGGTGATCTGGCTCGTCACCGCCCTCCACGACCTCCGCGGGCCGGAGCGGGACGCCTTCGTGCGCCGTTGCGCGGACGGCACGCAGCCCCAGGGCGGGATTCCTCGGGTCGCCGCCGACATCATCAGCCGGTACGCCCGCCCGACGGCCGTCATGGACGAGTTCGTCCGTCGGCTGCACGAGGAGAGCAGGCTGACCCCGTACCCCGACAAGGCGTTGCGATCCGCCGCTCAGGGCGCCGGAACTCCCGCCTCCAGATAGAGCGCCGCCCCTCGCTCCCGCGCCCGCAGCGCCCACCGGAGGCGCTCGTAGCGCACCGGCGGCAGCAGGTCGGCGGCCTCCTGCTCGGTGACGAAGCGCCAGGCGCGCAGTTCGGGTCCGGGCAGCAGTACCCGGCCCGCCTCGGCGGAGTCGAGACGGCCGCCGTCGAAGAGGAGCCGCAGACCGCCGTAGCCGGGCGGCCGGGGCCGCTCCCAGTCGACGACGAGGAGCCGCGGTACGTCGGCCAGCCGTATCCCGGTCTCCTCGGCGACCTCGCGCATCCCGGCCCGCGCGGGTGCCTCCCCGGGCTCGACGACACCGCCGGGGAACTCCCAGCCGGCCTTGTAGGTGGGGTCGACGAGCAGCACCCGGTCCTGCTCGTCGAAGAGGAGGACGCCGGCGGCGACGGTCTCCGCGGTCGGTTCGGGCGTCTGCACGATGTCGCTGACGGGCGCGGATCCGGAGCTGACGGCCTCGGCGATCCGGACGGCCGTCTCGTACGGGGTGAGGGCGCCGGTGTCGACGGGGTGGGCGTCGGCGGTCAGCCAGTTGGCGAGGGCGGCACGGTACGGCTCGATGTGGTCGTACGACCACTGCCGTACCCGTATCTCGCCGTCGGGGAGGTCAGGCGGGATGTCCCGCCCGGCTATTCGCTCGCGCAGGATCGTTTCGGCCGGAGCGAGGAGGATGTGCCGGACCGTGATCCGGCGGGCGGCGAGGCCGCCGAAGATCTCGTCGCGGTACTCCTGGCGCAGCAGGGTCATGGGGACCACGAGGGTCCCGCCGAGCTCGGCCAGCAACGCGGCCGCCGTGTCGATCACCAGACGCCGCCAGATCGGCAGGTCCTGGAAGTCGCCGACCTCGGCGAGGCGCTTGGGCGGGAGCAGGTGCGTCAGCCCTCCGCCGATCACCTCGGGGTCGAAGAGTGTGCTGTTCGGGATCAGTTCGATCAGTTCTCGTGCGGTGGTGGTCTTCCCCGCACCGAACGCACCGTTGATCCAGACGATCACGGTTCCCCCTCTTCTGTTGGCCCCCTGAGGCTTGCCCGCTTCACCCTGCCACGGAAACCAGCTCCAGCTGAGGGGGTACACACGACGGCGCCGGTGCCCCCTGACGCGAGGGGCACCGGCGCCGTGTCCGGTGGTCGTCAGCCGTTCTGTCCGAGGGCGGTGTCGTCGACGGCGAGGCTGTCGTCGGCGATGGTGTCGCCGAGGGTGCTGACGGTCTTGTCGACGTCGAGGTCGGGCAGGTCACCCCCGACGGCGTGCGACGGGGTGACCGCGGCGACGACGAAACCCGTGGCCATGGAGGCGATGGCGAGCATGGTGCGCTTCTTCATGCCCTGATCAACGGCGCCGCCCGCCGAGAGTCACGGGAAGGCCGGCGAAAGGAGCCGGCCCGCGTCACCGGAGCGGTCCGCGGGCGTACGACGGTGCCCGGGCCCGGCGCTCGATCGGCGCCTCGGCCCGGGCACCCTCACCCGCCGGAACTCACTCCTCGCCGGGCATCTTCCCCGGCTTCGGCCCACCGCCGGAGTCCCCCATGCCGCGCTCGGTCCCCGGTTCCTCGCCGGGCATCAGACCGGCCGTGGGGCCCTCACCCGGCATCAGCCCGCTGTCGGCCCGTTCCCCGGGCATCGCGCCCAGCGGCTGCTCACCGTTCGGCACCGGTTCGGCCGGCATCGCGGGCGGGGCGAGAGCGGCCTGCTGGACGCGGTCGGCCAGCTCCGTCGGCGGGTTCTCGGGCACCGCGGCCAGGGCCACCTTGCGCACCCCGGGATCGTCGTCCGCGACCAGGTCCGTGAGGACCGCGGCGGCGGAGGCCGGGGGCAGACTCGCCGCGGCACTGGCCGCCGCGACCCGCAGCGACGGATCGTCGCTCTGGGCGGCCGTGGTCACGACGTCCTGCCCGGTGTCGCCCTCCAGCTGTCCGGCCGCGTAGGCAGCCTTGGCCGCGAGCAGCGGGTCGTCGCCGGCGACCAGGGTCCGCAGATGCGGGAGACTGGCGGTGCCCAGACGGGCCGCGGCCGAGTAGTCCGGCTCCTCGGGATCGAGGACTTTGCGCACATCACGCATCGATACGCTCACCGAAGCCTCCTAGATGTCCTGGGTCCGGGGACTGTCGAGCATGGTCTTGACCTCGTCCGAGACCAGGTCGGGCGGCGGGTGGGTGATGTTGGCCGTCCCGTTGCCCGTCATCAGGCGGTCGTTGTCGTTCACGTGCCGCAGGCCCAGGACATGTCCGATCTCATGGCCCAGTGTCCACTGTGTCGCACCCTGCGCCACGACGGCACCCGGACGGTCGGCGGGATGGGCCGCACAGCCGTTGAAGGGCGGAACCGTCGACCGTACGAAATAGGCGACGACGTCGTTGGGACCCGCGTTGTTGCGGTGCGCGAAGAGTTCGTTCTGCTCGGCCGTGGTCTGTCCGCTCACACACTGCCCGACGTCGATGTCGTTGAGCGCCGGCAGGTTCAGGTTCTCGGTCGACGCCAGCTCCACGGCGATGCCCGCGGTCGCGTACACCTCCCGCATCCGTGCGACGGCGTCGGTGACGGACACGTTCGGCGCGGTGAGGATCTTGGCGTGCAGTCGTACGGTCGGGACCTGCGTCCACCACTTGTGCCACATCGCGCTGTTGGTCCCGGCGACGAAGGTGTCGATCCGGTTCGGCCCCCACGAGACGGCCGCGGGCGCGCTGGTGAGGACACCGCCGAGGCTCTCCCAGCCCGACCAGCCGTTCTGGAACCACTTGTGCCACATCGCCGAGTCGGTCCCCGCGACGAAGACGTCGAGCCGTCCGGGCGCCCAACTGGACACCGCAGGCGCCGAGGTGAGGACACCCCCGAGGCTCTCCCAGTTGGACCAGCCGTTCTGGAACCACTTGTGCCACAGGGCCGCGTTGGTACCGGCGCCGAAGACATCGATACGGCCGTTGCTCCACGAGACCGCCGCGGGCGCGCTGGTGAGGACACCTCCCAGGCTCTCCCAGCCGGACCAGCCGTTCTGGAACCACTTGTGCCACAGCGCGGAATCCGTACCGCGCACGAAGACGTCCAGCCGACCGGACGCCCAACTGGCCACCGCTGGACCGGAGGTGAGGACACCGCCGAGACTCTCCCAGCCCGACCAGCCGTTCTGGAACCACTTGTGCCACAGCGCGGAGTCCGTGCCGCGCACGAAGACGTCGATCCGGCCGTTGCCCCAGGAGACCGCCGCGGGTTCCGAGGTGAGGACGCCTCCGAGGCTCTCCCAGTTCGACCAGCCGTTCTGATACCACTTGTGCCACAGCGCGGAGTCCGTACCGCGCACGAACGTGTCCAGCCGCCCCGAGGTCCAGGACGACACACCGGGGCCGCTCGTGAGCGTGCCTCCGAGACTCTCCCAGCCCAGCCACGTCATGGCATTCCCCCTTCGCCCGCCGAACGCTTCGCGGAAGGCCCATGACGCTACTCGTCCGGCTTGGGGCGGCTAAGCATGAAATCGGGCCATAAACCTGACGATCAGCCATGTTCTGTGGGAAAACGGGATGTGTCAGAGACACCCACAGTGAGGGGATGGGACGTGCCGTCTGTCTCTTGCCTCGGGCATACGGCGTCCGGACAGCACTGGATGTTGGCCGATACCCGGCACGCGCCGGGCTGTTGGGCCATGGCGACGTGACTCGGTGGCCGGAGCGACGGGTGCCCGTCGGTCCGGCCACCGAGTGAACGTTCCTGCCGAGAAGTCGTCAGACCGTCGCCGCGTCCGGGCGCTTGGCGAGGGCCGCGGCGGCCGCGCCCACGAGACCCGCGTCGGTGCCCATCTGGGCCGGCGTGACCGCCAGGCGTTGCACGAAGGAGAGCGTGGCGTAGTCGGTCAACGCCTTGCGCAGTGGCGCGAAGAGGACCTCGCCCGCCTTGCCCACACCACCGCCGATCACGGCGATGTCGATCTCCACGAGCGTCGCGGTGGCCGCGATGCCGGCGGCCAGGGCCTGGGCGGCGCGCTCGAAGGAGGCCACGGCTACGGGGTCGCCCGCCCGGGCCGCCTCGGCCACCGCGGCGGCGGAGGTGTCGCCGTCCGGGCCGGGCCGCCAGCCGTTCTCCAGGGCCCGGCGCGCGATGTTGGGGCCGCTCGCGATGCGCTCCACACAGCCGCGCGAGCCGCACGCGCACGGGTCGCCGTCGATGTCCACGCTGATGTGGCCGATGTGACCGGCGTTGCCGGTCGGACCCGGGTGCAGACGGCCGTTGAGGACCAGCCCGCCGCCGACGCCCGTGGAGACCACCATGCACAGCGCGTTGTCGTGGCCGCGGGCCGCGCCCTGCCAGTGCTCGGCGGCGGTGATCGCCACACCGTCGCCGATCAGCTGCACGGGCAGCCCGCCCGTAGCCTCCCGAACCCGACGGACCAGCGGATAGTCGCGCCAGCCCGGCACGTTGACCGGGCTCACGGTGCCCGCGGAGGCGTCCACCGGGCCCGCGCTGCCGATACCGAGGGCCAAGGCGCGTCCCCACAACGGCGAGGCGGTGAGCTCGCCGAGCACCCCCTCGACGGCCCCCATCACGGTCTCGCCGTCCTCCTTGGCGGGCGTGGCGCGCTGGGCCCGCACCAGGATCCGGCCCCGGTCGTCGACCAGGGCTCCGGCGATCTTGGTGCCGCCGATGTCGAGCGCGGCCACTAGGTCGGTGTGCATCAGTGTCAGATCTCCCCGTCAACCGTGAGAAAGGGCGGGCCGGTCCCGGGGTGGGGGCACGGAACCGGTGTGATTGCGGTGGACAGTGTCCCCCGCATCTGACAACGTTGTCCAGGCCCTATGCTCGACGCCACATCCTCATACAAAATCATGGCCGCCGCACCTTTCTCGGACGACAGGAACAGGACGCCGCATCGTGCCCGACTCCACCCGCCGCGCAGACCGCCTCACCGCCACGCGTTACGGCAACCGTCCGACGATGAAGGACGTGGCCGCGCGCGCCGGGGTCGGCCTCAAAACGGTCTCCCGCGTGGTCAACGGCGAGCCGGGCGTCACGCCGGAGACCGAGCGCCGGGTCCAGGAGGCCATCGACGCGCTCGGCTTCCGCCGCAACGACAGCGCGCGGGTGCTGCGCAAGGGCAGCACGGCCAGTATCGGGCTGGTCCTGGAGGACCTCGCGGACCCGTTCTACGGCCCGCTCAGCCGGGCGGTCGAGGAAGTGGCCCGTCTGCACGGCACGCTGCTGATCAACGGCTCCAGCGCGGAGGACCCGGAGCGTGAGCAGGAGCTGGTCCTCGCGCTGTGCGCCCGGCGGGTGGACGGGCTCGTGGTCATCCCGGCCGGTGACGACCACCGGTATCTGGAGCCCGAGCTGAAGGCGGGGGTCGCCACGGTGTTCGTGGACCGTCCGGCCGGGCAGATCGACGCCGACGTGGTCCTCTCGGACAACTACGGCGGCGCCCGGGACGGTGTCGCCCACCTCATCGCGCACGGGCACCGCCGGATCGGCTTCATCGGCGACATGCCCCGCATCCACACCGCCGCCGAGCGGCTGCGCGGGTATCGGGCCGCCATGGAGGACGCCGGCATACCGGTCGAGGACTCCTGGATGTCCCTCGGCGTCACCGACCCGGTACGGGTGCGCCGGGCGGCCGAGGAGATGCTCTCCGGTCCGACGCCGGTCACCGCGGTCTTCGCGGGCAACAACCGGGTGACGGTCACCGTGGTCCGCGTCCTCGCCGAACAGACCCGCCGGGTCGCGCTCGTCGGCTTCGACGACATCGAACTCGCCGACCTGCTCCAGCCGGGCGTCACCGTCGTCGCCCAGGACGCGGCGGCCCTCGGCCGCACCGCCGCGGAACGCCTCTTCCGCCAGCTCGACGGCACCCTGATCACCCCGGAACGCATCGAGCTGCCGACCCGGCTGATCACCCGCGGCTCGGGCGAACTGCCGCCGGCGGACTGAGCGGCCCGTGATGGAACGCGCACGCGAGGCGTGGCGCCGGCCTGAGCCGGTGCGGGTGCCTGATGGACACGCGGACGGGTCGCTGGAGCCGGGCACGGCTTCGACGGACGGACCGCTTGGGCCGGGGAGCGCATCGGCGGACGGACCGCTGGAACCGGGTACGGCTTCGGCGGTCGCTACAGCGCAGGCGAGTGCGGCCCTCGAGGCCGTGACAGGGGGTCCACGGCAGCCCGTTCGGGACTCGCCGAGCGGGGTGCGGCCGCCCGGGCCCGACCCTGACCCTCGCAGCCTGGAGGCCCTGGGGCTGGCCGAGGCGCCGCGCGATCATCCGTTGCTGTACCCGGGCGGATGGCCGTCCGACTCCGGGCTCCTGGACGGTGACCTGCTGCTGCCGCTCGACCGGCTGCTGTACGAGGACCGGGTCCCCGTCCTCGCGGTCGGCTCCAATGCCAGCCCGGCCCAACTGCGGCACAAGATGGCCGAGTTCGGGATCAGCTCGCCCATCCCGATGGTGCGGGCCCGCGTCACCGGCATCGGCGTCGGTGTCTCGGCACATGTGAGCCTGCTGGGATACGTGTCGGCCTCGCCGGTCGAAGCGCCCGCCACCGTGGCGGAGTTGTTCGTCACCTGGCTCGACGCCGAGCAGCTGGCCGTGATCGACGCGAGCGAGGGGGTGCCGCTGCCGACCGGCAACTACCGGCGCGCCTGGCTGCCTTCACCCGAGGTGCGGATCGAGCTGGCGGACGGCACCCGGCTCCCGGGCGCCTATGTGTACGTCAACCGCCACGGCGTCCTCCACGACGGCACCGGCGCCCCGCGCACCCATCCGGGTCAGCGGGCGCTCATCACCGAACTCCTCGTCGGATCAGCCCGGTTGAGGGAGCTGTTCGGGGTCACGCCGGAGGAGTTCTGCGCGCGGGCGCGCGCCGACCGGGAACTGTGCCGGCGGGGCACCCGGCTCTTCAAGGAGGAGAAGCTGGTGACTGCCTCCGGTCTGGAGCACCATGTGCGGGCTCAGCAGACCGGCAGTCCGGGCACCGGCTCGTCGTTGTCGCCGCCCTTGATGTAGACGTCGCTGACGAAGACGCCGGTGTTGCCGCTGTCGTCGTCGGTCTTGGCCCACCAGACGTTGGTCCACTCCCCGTCCGTCTCGCGACGGCCCAGGTTCTGCTGGCAGTAGAAGTAGTTGGTGCCCGCGTTCAGGGTGCCGACCTGGGTGCCGGAGGCGGTGTAGGAGGCGGCGGTCTTCCAGACCACGCAGTCGTACTTGCCGTCGCCTCTGGAGGTGCAGGAAGGCGCGGGGGTCGTCGCGCCACCGCCGGTGGCGCCGCCGTCGCCCGAACCGCCGCTAGCCGTGCCCTCGTTGCCGCTGCCCGAGGACCTGGTCGGGGAGGACGTGGTGGCCCGTCCGGAGGGGGTGGCACCGGCCGTGCGGTCCGGCGAGGCGGTCGTGGTCGGGGGCTTCTCGTCGCCCTGTTCGGTCGGCTCGGGCTCGTCCGTGCGCACGGCGCCCCCGCGGCCGCTCGCGGAGGAGGTGGCCTCGATGCCGGTGGCGTTCGCCGAGGAGCGCGCGTTCGTCCTGCTGTCGCCCTTGTCGTTGAGGAGGGCGACCGTGGCACCGGCCGACGCGAGGACGACGGTGACGGCCACGGCGGCGAGGAGAACCCGCTTCCTGCCGCGGGCGGGGCGGGTGGTGTCCATGGGACCGGTGACGGCCGGATCCTGCGGGGCGGGAGCCGGGTGACCCGGCCCGCCGAACCCGGGCGAGCCCTGTCCCGTGGGCTCCACCGGCCCGAACCCCGGCGGCACCGACGGCACGGCGCGCTCCGTCTCCACAGGCGCCGGGCCCGTCGTAGCCGGCGCGCCTCGCAGTGTCGTCGTCGCCGCGTCCTCGCCGCCCGATTCCGCGACCATCTGGAGCAGTTGCCCGGCCTCCTCCGCCTCCGGGCGCCCTTCGGGCCGCTTGTCCAGCAGCATCTGGAGGACGGGGCCGAGGACTCCGGCCCGCACGGGGTCCGGAAGGGGTTCGGAGACGATCGCGGTGAGGGTGGAGAAGGTCGACGTGCGGCGGAAGGGCGAGGAGCCCTCCACCGCGGCGTACAGCGTGGCGCCCAGGGCCCAGACGTCGGAGGCCGGACCCGGGTCGGCGCCCTGGGCTCGCTCGGGGGCCAGGTAGTCGAGGGAGCCGACCAGTTCGCCGCTGCGGGTGAGGTGGGTGGCCGAGCCGTCGCCCGGGTCCTCCATCGTCGCTATGCCGAAGTCGGTGAGGACGACGCGGCCCGAGCGGTCGAGCAGGATGTTGCCGGGCTTCACGTCCCGGTGCAGAACGCCGGCACGGTGGGCGGCGGCGAGCGCCTCCATGACCTTGGCGCCGATCCCGGCCGCCTCGCGCGGGTCGAGGGTGCGCTCGCGCAGGACGTCGTCCAGGGACGGCCCGTCCACCAGCTCCATGACGATCAGCGGGCGCCCGTCGACCTCGGTGACGTCGTGCACGGCCACGACGCCGGGGTGGCGGACCCGGGCCGCCGCGCGGGCCTCGCGCTGCATACGCAGTCGCAGGCCGGCGAGTTCGGGGCCGTCGGCGTCGTTGTAGGTGCGCAGTTCCTTGACCGCGACCTCACGGCCGAGGACCTCGTCGACGGCCCGCCAGACGACACCCATACCGCCCCGACCGAGCTGCGCCACCACGCGATAACGCCCGGCCAGCAGCCGCCCGGCCTCGTCCATCCGCCCGTTCTCCCCCGATGACACCGTCGCCCCGTTCCTGTGGCCCATCCATGCGTGGCGCCCAGACTAATCCGTCACGGACGGCCCCTCGGGCGCCACCCGTCACTCGTAGTCGGTCGCGGCACGCAGTGCCCGGGCCAGGAAGGTCCAGTCGCCCCCGGTGGGGAGGTTCTTGTCGAAGTTGCGGTACCAGCCCCCCGCGTCGTCGATCCACGCCGAGAGGGCCTCCAGGAAGGTGTCGAGGGTGCGGTTCTCCCACTCGTCGCCCCGCTGGAGGCACTCCTCGTGCAGCGCGCGGACGAACGCGGCCAGTTCCTCGCGGGTGCGTATCTCGTCGTCGGATCCCAGAGTCATGGCCGCAATGTATCGAGCCCCTACTTGCCGGAGATCGTCAGGTCACCGCGCCTCGGTGTCGCGAAGCCCTCCAGGTCCGTCCTGGTCAGGCCGGTGAGGCGGGCGACCTCGGCGATGTCGAGGGCGCCGCAGTCCAGGCCGCGCAGCAGGTAGCCGCTGAGGGCCTTGGCGGTGGCGGGCTCGTCCATGACGTCGCCGCCGGCGTGGTTGGCGTAGCGGGCGAGGCGGCCGGCGGCTTGCTCGAAGCCCTCGCGGTAGAAGGCGAAGACGGCGGCGTACCGGGTCGGGATGTGGCCGGGGTGCATGTCCCAGCCCTGGTAGTAGGCGCGGGCCAGGGCGCGGCGGGTGAGGCCGTAGTGCAGCCGCCAGGCGTCGTGGACCTTCGCCGTCGGACCGACCGGCAGGACGTTGGTGGAGCCGTCGGAGACGCGTACCCCGGTGCCGGCCGCCGCGACCTGCATGATCGCCTTGGCGTGGTCGGCGGCCGGGTGGTCGCTGGCCTGGTAGGCGGCGGAGACGCCGAGACAGGCGCTGTAGTCGAAGGTGCCGTAGTGCAGGCCGGTGGCGCGGCCCTCGGCGGCCTGGATCATCCGGGCGACGGTGGCGGTGCCGTCGGTGGCGAGGATGGACTGGCTGGTCTCGATCTGGATCTCGAAGCCGATCCGGCCGGGCTCCAGGCCGCGCGCCTTCTCGAACTCCTCCAGCAACCGCACCATGGCGGTGACCTGCTCGGCGTACGTCACCTTCGGCAGCGTCAGGACGAGGCCCTCGGGCAGGCCGCCGGCCTCCAGCAGGCCGGTGAGGAAGATGTCGAGGGTGCGGATCCCACGGTCGCGGACAGGCGCCTCCATGCACTTCATGCGGATGCCCATGTAGGGGGCGGCCGTGCCGTTCTCGTACGCCTCGGCGATCAGGCGGGCGGCGCGGGCGGCGTCCTGGTCCTCGTCCTTGCCCTGGTAGCCGTCCTCGAAGTCGACCCGCAGGTCCTCGATGGGCTCGCGCTCCAGCTTGGCCCGGACGCGGGAGTACACGGGCTCGGCGAGCTCGTCGGACAGGCCCAGTACGGCGGCGAAGGACGCGGCGTCCGGGGCGTGTTCGTCGAGGGCGGCGAGCGCCCGGTCGCCCCAGGAGCGGAGGGTGTCGGCGGCGAAGGCGTCGCCGGGGACGTAGACGGTGTGGACGGGCTGGCGGGTGCCGGGGTCACCGGGGTAGCGGCGCTCCAGCTCGGCGTCGACCGGGGCGAGAGAGGCGCTGATCTCCTCGCTGACGGCGCCCGCGAGGCTCGTCGCCACCTGCTCCTGCTGGCCCTGACCCATGCCACACCCTCCTATTTTCCGCTCTACGGAATCAACAATCCGTAGAGCGAAGTTATCCGTGGACTTCCCGCCGGTCAACACCCGTCCGCAGCATGAGCCACCACCGTCATTCGCGACGCCCTCTTTCGCACGCGGGTTCGGACCTTCATCCTGGCCCGTCGGGAGGGGATTACATGTCGCACACCAACAGAATGACCCGTCGCATGGGGTTGAGAACGGCGGTGGCCACCGCGCTCGCCGTGCCGCTGATGGCCACGATGCCCGCCCCCGTCGCCGGATCTGGCCACCGCCGGCTCGAGGTCATGACGTTCAACCTGCGCTTCGCGAGCACCTCCGAACCCAACAGCTGGGCCGCCCGCCGCCCGGTGATGCGCGAGCTCCTACGCCGCGAGACCCCCACACTCATCGGCACCCAGGAAGGCCTCTACCAGCAACTGCGCGACATCCACACCGACCTCGGCCCGCACTACGACTGGATCGGCACCGGCCGCGAGGGCGGCAGCCACGACGAGTCCACGGCGATCTTCTACGACGCCCGCCGGCTGTCCCCTCTCGAGCACGACACGTACTGGCTCTCCGACACCCCCAGGGCGATCGGCTCGAACACCTGGGGAGCCGCGCTCCCCCGCATCGTGACCTGGGTGCGGTTCCGCGAACGGGTCCGTGGCGGGCGGCAGTTCCACGTCCTCAACACACACTTCGACCATGTCAGCCAGTACGCGCGCGAGCGTTCCGCGTCCTTCGTGGGCGAGCGGATCGCGGAACTCGCCCGCTCCTCACCGATCATCGTGACCGGCGACTTCAACGCGGCGGCCGGGGAGAACCAGGCCTACGACACCCTGCTCGCCGCCGGGCTCGTCGACACCTGGGACGCCGCGGCCGAGCGCGGCGAGCTGTACGCGACCTTCCACGGCTACAAGCCGCTCATGCCCGGCGGGGAGCGGATCGACTGGATCCTCGCGACGCCCGGCGCCAGCGTCCACCGCGCCTGGATCAACACGTTCGCGCGGGACGGGCAGTTCCCGAGCGACCATCTGCCCGTGCAGGCGTCACTGACCCTGGCATGAGAGGAGGCCCCCGTGGGCCGCTGGGATAGCGGTCACGGGGGCCTCGTCATGCCTGCGCGCGATCAGCCCTTGCGGGTGTTGATCTCCTCGGTGAGGGCGGGGACGACGTCGAAGAGGTCGCCGACCACGCCGTAGTCGACGAGGTCGAAGATCGGGGCCTCGGCGTCCTTGTTGATCGCCACGATGGTCTTGGAGGTCTGCATGCCGGCGCGGTGCTGGATCGCGCCGGAGATGCCGGAGGCGATGTACAGCTGCGGGGAGACGGACTTGCCGGTCTGGCCGACCTGGTTGGTGTGCGGGTACCAGCCGGCGTCGACGGCGGCGCGGGAGGCGCCGACGGCCGCGCCGAGGGAGTCGGCGAGGGACTCGATGAGCGCGAAGTTCTCCGCGCCGTTGACGCCGCGGCCGCCGGAGACGACGATCGCGGCCTCGGTGAGCTCGGGGCGGCCGGTGGACTCGCGCGGGGTGCGGGCGGTGACCTTGGTGCCGGTGGCCAATGCGCCGAAGGACACCGTGAGGGCCTCGACGGTGCCGGCGGCGGGGGCGGCCTCGACGGCGGCGGAGTTGGGCTTGACGGTGATGACCGGGGTGCCCTTGATGACGCGGGTCTTGGTGGAGAAGGAGGCGGCGAACACCGACTGGGTGGCCACCGGGCCCTCGTCGGACGCTTCGAGGTCGACGGCGTCGGTGATGATGCCGGAGCCGATGCGCAGTGCGAGACGGGCGGCGATCTCCTTGCCCTCCGCGGAGGAGGGGACCAGCACGGCGGCCGGGGAGACGGCCTCGTAGGCGGCCTGGAGGGCGTCGACCTTGGGGACGACCAGGTAGTCGGCGTACTCGGCGGCCTCGTGGGTGAGGACCTTGACCGCGCCGTGCTCGGCGAGGGCGGCGGCGGTGTCGGCGGCGCCGTTGCCCAGCGCCACGGCGACCGGCTCGCCGATGCGGCGGGCCAGGGTCAGCAGCTCCAGGGTGGGCTTGCGGACGGCACCGTCCACGTGGTCGACGTAGACGAGAACTTCAGCCATGGGAATGCTCTCCTGCGAATTGCGAAGTCTGGGGGCGGTAGGGGGGGTGAGCCTTAGATGAACTTCTGGCTCGCGAGGTACTCGGCGAGCTGCTTGCCGCCCTCGCCCTCGTCCTTGACGATCGTGCCGGCGGTACGCGCCGGACGCGCAGCCGCGGAGTCGACCTTGGTGTAGGCGCCGTCCAGACCCACTTCTTCGGCCTCGATGTCGAGGTCGGACAGGTCCCAGGAGGCCACCGGCTTCTTCTTGGCCGCCATGATCCCCTTGAAGGACGGGTAGCGCGCCTCGCCCGACTGGTCGGTGACCGACACGACCGCCGGCAGCGAAGCCTCCAGCTGCTCGGAGGCGGCATCGCCGTCCCGGCGGCCCTTGACCGTGCCGTCCTCGACCGAGACCTCGGACAGCAGCGTCACCTGCGGCACACCCAGCCGCTCGGCGACGAGCGCGGGCAGCACGCCCATGGTGCCGTCGGTGGAGGCCATGCCGGAGATGACCAGGTCATAGCCGGCCTTCTCGATCGCCTTGGCCAGCACCAGCGAGGTACCGATCGCGTCGGTGCCGTGCAGGTCGTCGTCCTCGACGTGGATCGCCTTGTCGGCGCCCATGGACAGCGCCTTGCGCAGCGCGTCCTTGGCGTCCTCCGGACCGACGGTGAGGACCGTGACCTCGACGTCGTCGTCGGAGTTCTCCGAGATCTGCAGCGCCTGCTCGACCGCGTACTCGTCCAGCTCGGAGAGCAGACCGTCCACGTCGTCCCGGTCGACGGTCAGGTCATCGGCGAAGTGCCGGTCGCCGGTGGCGTCGGGCACGTACTTCACGGTGACAACGATCCTCAAGCTCACGCCGGCTCTCCTACTGCTGCGTCGACATTTCTGTGCTGCCTGCTTGCAGGCAGCATAGGCGCCTCAAGCGGCCGATCCCGATCGGGGCGACCCGCGCTCCGAACGAAATATTACTCGTCAGTACACCCATTTCGTTCCCGCTAAGCAAGCGCTTTGAACTGTGACCTTCGCAACGCAGCGTAATCGGAACTCGACGGCCTCGCAGAAGGGGCGTCAGTCGCGCAGACCGCCGAACCGGCCCTGGTGGTACAGCAGCGGACGGCCCGGGCCGGCGGGATCGCCGAGGACCACCTCGGCCAGGACGATGCGATGGTCACATGCGGGCACGCGCGCGACGACCCGGCACACCAGCCAGGCCAGGACGTCGTCGAGGACGGGCACCCCCTCGGGACCCTCGCGCCAGACCGTCGGCGCCCCGAAACGGTCGGCGCCGCTGCGGGCGAAGGTGGCGGCCAGCTCCTGCTGGTGCTCGCCGAGTATGTGCACGCCGACATGGTCGGCCTCGGACAGCACCGGCCAGCTGGAGGCGCCGGTGCCGACCCCGAAGGAGAGCATCGGGGGCTCGGCGGAGACAGAGGTGAGGGAGGTGGCGGTGAAGCCGACGGGGCCCTGCTCGCCACCGGCGGTGATCACGGCGACCCCCGCCGCGTGCCGTCGGAAGACGGAGCGCAGCAGGTCGGGAGAGCCGAGCTGAGGAGTGCGGAGATCCGGTGAGGCCGTCATGGAGTGGTCCTTCGGCAAGGAGGGGCGGGGGTGTCCGTGGCTGTTCAGCAACCCGGACAGCGCGCGCTCGCCGTGCGGGCGAGGTCGACATGGACCCGCCCGAAGAGAAGGAGTTCCGAAGGCATCAGGTCAGGCTGACGATAGGTGGTGCGCACAGTCAAGTGCGTTCCGGGATATGGGAGATGCCTCACCGTCCGCGCAACCGGTGTCAAACCGCCTCCCCCAGCGCCGCGATGACGTCCGCCTTGCGCGGCTGCCCGGTGGCGCGCCGCACCACACGGCCGTCGGCGTCCAGCACGAGCACGGTCGGCGTCTTGAGGATGTCGAGTTCGCGGACGAGGTCGAGGTGGGCCTCGGCGTCGATCTCGATGTGGGCCACTCCGGGCACCATCCCGACGACTTCGCCCAGCACCCGCTTGGTGGCCCGGCAGGGCGCGCAGAAGGCGCTGGAGAACTGGACGAGCGTGGCGCGCTCCCCCAACTCCCCGCCCAACTCGGCTGCGCCGAGCCGCTTGCCGTCGTCACGCCCGCGCACCCGTACTCTCCCGCTCCGCCGCTTGTGCAGCAGTCCATAGGCGCTCGCGACCGCGAGCACCACCACACACACCACAACTCCGGTCATCACTGGGCTCCAGCGTTCACGAGACTGCAAAGATTCCCGGCTCCACGCCGGGAACTCCATGCGGAATGCTTGATTCATGGACATCGACGTGAGGGGACCGCGCTTCGGCGCGGCCGTGACGACCCTAGTGCTGGCGGTCGTACTGATCACCGGCAGTGTGTGGCTCCTGGCCTGGCAGACACTGGCGTTCGCGCTGGGCGCGGCGGGCGGGGTGGGACGTTCGCCGTACGGCTGGCTGTTCCGCAAGGTCGTCCGTCCCCGGATCGGCCCGCCGACCGAGTTCGAGGCGCCTGAGCCACCGCGGTTCGCGCAGGCGGTCGGGCTCGTCTTCGCGGCGGTGGGGCTCGTCGGGTACGGGCTCGGGCCGGCGTGGCTGGGGCTCGCCGCGACCGGGGCGGCGCTCGCGGCCGCGTTCCTCAACTCCGCGTTCGGATACTGCCTGGGCTGCGAGATGTACCTGCTCGTACGGCGGGTGACGGTACGCGCGCAGTAAAGGCGGCGTAAAAGCCCGAGGTGGATCAAGCTGCCGACGTGACAAGGATCTCGCCGTTCACCGGCACCAGGACTGGCCCCCGGTCCGTTCTTGGGGCACGATCTGCGAGATGCCGTAAACCTACGGCGCCGTAACTTTCCCGCCGGGGGCCTCCTTTCCCAGGCAGAGAAGGAAGGGTCCACTCCGTCCATGGCAGAGCTTGTCTACCGTCCGGCCGTCGGCCTCGCCCTCACGCTGTTCAAGGCGTGGGACCTGAAGATCGACTGCAAGGGATCGGAGAACATCCCGCGCTCGGGCGGCGCCGTGTTGGTGAGCAACCACATCAGCTACCTGGACTTCATCTTCGACGGGCTGGCGGCGCTCCCGCAGAAACGTCTTGTTCGCTTCATGGCGAAGGAGTCGGTGTTCCGGCACAAGATCTCCGGTCCGTTGATGCGCGGGATGAAGCACATCCCCGTGGACCGCAAGCAGGGTGAGACGGCCTACCAGCACGCGCTGGACTCGCTGCGCTCGGGCGAAATCGTCGGCGTCTTCCCGGAAGCCACCATCTCGCAGTCGTTCACGCTGAAGAGCTTCAAGTCGGGTGCGGCGCGCATGGCCCAGGAGGCGGGCGTCCCGCTGATCCCGATGGCGGTGTGGGGCACGCAGCGGCTGTGGACCAAGGGCCACCCGCGCAACTTCAAGCGCAGCCACATCCCGATCACCATCCGGGTCGGCGAGGCGATCGAGGCGTCCAAGGACAAGTACGCGGGCGCCATCACCCGCCAGCTGCGTGAGAGCGTCCAGCAGATGCTGGAGGCCGCCCAGCGCGCCTACCCGGTCCGCCCCAAGGACGCCGACGACACCTGGTGGATGCCGGCCCACCTCGGCGGGACGGCCCCCACTCCGGAAGAGGTCAAGGCCGCCGAGGCGCGCTGAGCGCGACACGACCGAAGAGGTCGGGGCCGCGAGGCCCCGCCGAGCACCGTGTGTCCGCGAACCCGCCCCGCCTCGCGCCGCTCGCTCCGCCGCCGGATAGGGTCCCGCCCGTAAACGGGTGGACCTGCTACGGGGGCAAGGAATGCGGCGCTGGGTCAAGGTGTCGGTGTCGGCTGCGGTCGTGCTGGGGGTTGGCGGCTGGATCGCCGCTCCGTACGCGCAGGACTGGTGGCTGTTGCGCACGGCCTGCGACGGGGCGCTGCCCGTCGACGCGGTGCGTGAACTGGGGCGCAACGGCTCGCACTTCAAGGACGCGACGTCCGCCTCCCACGAAGTGCTGGGCGACTACGGCTGTTCCCTCGACTTCGAGGGAGACGAACTGCGCAGCGACCGGCTCCTGATGATGGAGGCGTACACCCGCCGGGACGATGTGGACCGGGAGTTGAAGACGGTCTTCCCCGAAACGGGGTTCGACGACATGGCGCCGATGCCGGACGGGCTGCCCGGCTTCATCGACCAGTTCGGCGCTCTTCAGTTCCTGGTGCCCTGTCCGGCCCTCGGCGAGGACGACGAAGGCCGGCAGCGCAGGATGTTGGTGCGCACCCAGCTGGGCCGGGACACCCTCTGGGGCACGCCCGCCGCCTACGAGACGGCGGTGACGCTCACCAACTCCGCGTCCGAGCGGCTGGGTTGCGGCGCCGAGCCGCTCAAGACGCCCGGCGGGGACGCCGCTCCGGTGAATCCGGAGGCCGATCCGAGGACGGTGTCCCTCGCCGAGTCCGCGGGCACGGCCTGCGGTTGGGCGTCCGAGACCGACCTGCTCGACAAGTCCCGGTGGCGCGTCGCGACGCTGATGAACGACGCGGGTCCGGTCGGGCGGTGCGACTTCTCCGCGCGGCACGCCGACTCCGGTGAGATGGAGACGCAGCTGTCGTTCGCCGCCTGGTACGGCGACTGGAGCAGCCGTCTGATCGCCGAGGAGGACCGCTGGCCCGCCGCCCGGACGGCGACGGCCCGCTGTGACGGCGAGGCGGCCACCTTCGCCCTCAGCGCCGCCAAGGACGCACCCGGCGTGAGCGAGGCCGAGAAGCGGAAGCTGCTCGCGGCCTTCGCCGAGGAGCAGGTGCGGCAGCGGGGCTGCTCGGACCTGCGCCTCGGCGGCTGACTGCGCTCACCTCGACATCCACAGCGCCCTGACGTACTGGTCGTCGATCAACTGCCGCAGCTCCGCCGCGCGTTCCCGAGGTACCTTCCGTGCCTCGGTCCAGGCGTCCAGCGTGGTGAACAGCTGGTGCCGTCCGTCCGTCAGGTCCCCGCGCACGGGTCCGGAGACCTCCCGCTCGGCGATGTCCCCGACCGGCGGCCGGCTGCTCTGCTGCTCCGTGGCCGCCCGGTAGGCGCCGCGCGTGTGCTGCCGTACCGCTTTGTCGAAGGCCGTGAGGTCGGGGATCTCCCCCTCCCTGGCGTAGCGCGCCCGGAGGTTCATCAGCGTGCCGACGCGGTCGGCGAGGTGGGCCAGGTCGATGTCGACCCAAGTGTCGGCGGACTCGGGGGCGCCGTCCTTGTCCGGCTCGGGGTGGTAGTCGGGGTCGGTGCCGGTCCGGGTGATGCGTTCGAGGTAGTACGCGAGGTACGCGCGCTGGGCGTCGTACAGGATGGCGAACGCCTCGGGGTCCTTGGCCAGTTCGGCCAGCAGGGCCTCCGGATTCGCGCGCACGGAGGAATACGGCTGGGAGTGCTCGAAGTCGGTGTGCGCCTCACCGGGGGCGAGGAAGCGGCCGTACGTCGTCCAGCCGGTGTCGTCCGGTGCGGCCGTCGTCGCGTCGACGGCCGGGGTGTAGGCCTCGTCGTCGTTGCTCAGGTAGCGGTTGGCGTCGACGATGTACTCGGCGAGCATGCGGGCGAGGGCGGGGGCCATGCCGGCGGGGACGTCGCGGTCGTCGAAGGCGGCGACGACGGCGTAGGCACTGCGTGCCTGGGCGAGGGTGTGGGGCTTGCCGTGGGCCGAGGCACGGGTGGCGGCCTCGACGACCTGACCGAGCACCTCGGCGCCGTCCCCGCACGGGTTCTCGTGGACCAGGAGGTCGCGTGCGGCGCCGAACAGGGTGAGTTCGTCGCCGGGGTCGAGGGCGCGGGTGGCGGCCGCCGGGTCCTTCGCGAGGGCGCGGGTGGACGCCGGTATCTCCTCGCACGGGGGTTCACCGCCCCCGGAGTCCGCGAGGACGATCGGCACGGCCGTGGCGGTCGTCAGCAGGGCCAGCGCCACGGCCGAGGTGAGCAGCCAGTGCTTCCTCAGCCGGGCGAGAGACCGCACGGGCCGCTCGTCGTCCGTGCTCGTACTGTCCTCGACTTCTCCCCCGTCACGCATGCCCGGAGATTAGCGAGCGCGACGGATCAGCCGCGCACCGGGTCGGCCTCACGCACCTCGATCCGCGCCCCCGGGCTGAACTTCTCGAGCAGTTCGGCGAGTTCGGCGGCCGCCGTCTCGACCTCGGGGACCGGCATCGGGGCGAGGCTCTCCAGCAGGAAGATGCCGGAGACGGTCTCCTCGGTGAGGCGGGTGCGCGGGCCCTGGCGCCAGTTCCAGCGGCGGCAGGTCACGCCCCGCTCGTCGCACCACACCACCTCGCCGGCGTCGGGGTGTTCGACGATCTCCTCGCCGCCGGAGACGGTGACGAAGTCCTCGTCGCCGCTCGCCCGCACCAGGCGCATACCGCCCTCGATGCGGTCGAGGTCCTCGCCGCCCACCGGGATCAGATGGGCGACGCTGATGGCGTTGTAGAGGTCGACGAGCAGGTTGATCCGGGGCAGTCCGCCGTCCGCCAAGGCCCTCTTGGCCAATGCCTCGGCCGAGTTGCGGGTGCGCGACGGCTTCGATCCGAACGCCGTGTAGACCTCGCGCCAGGCCGCCATGTGCGGGTCCTCGTGCGGGGCTCGCCCGTCCAGGCGGGCGGCGAGGCGGCGGGCCGCGTCGTCGAGGAGTGCCGAACCGGCGTCGGTGCTGGGTCCGTTGACCAGGCCGTGCGCCTCGATCGCGACGTGCGTGAAGCCGGGCGCGAGGGCGTGTACCTCGTCGGAGACGGACAGGGAGAAGGTCATCGGCTGCCTCAGAGTGCGGTGGGGAGCGTCTTCCAGAGGTACGGCCGGTCGGGGGCCGCCTGGAGTGCGCTCAGCACGGTCGGATGAGGTTCAGCATACAAGACTGGATAGTCCATCTCATTGGACTCCGCGTCCGGTACCCAGGCGAGCCGCTCGCCGTCGAGGGAGAACCGAGCGTCCACGCCCGGCTTGTTGCCGCGCGGATCCTGCCGGTGCCAGGCTCCGTTGAACCGCACCGCGACCAGCCCGTGCACGACGAACCCGCTCCCGTCGTCATGCTTGAGCCGCTGGTAGCACAGCGCCGTCGGGATGTCCTCGGCCCGCAGCAGCGCGGCCAACGCGTGCGCCTTGGCATGGCAGATGCCGGTGCCCTGTTCGAGCACGTCGGAGGCGCGCCAGGTGACGCGCGGGTCTCCCGAGTCCTGCGAGTGGGGGATGGCGTCCCGCACGAACTCATAGGCCGCTCGCGCATACTCATACGAGTCCGCCACACCTTCGGCGAGCCTCGCAGCCGTCTCGCGCACCAGCGAATGACGGTGGTCGATCACCTCTCCAGCAGCCAAGTAGGCGGAGAGGTCGGCGGTTTCCTGGATCATCTGCATGGCGCCAGAGCGTAGGCGGAGGGCCGCGGATGAGTCAATTATATTTCCGCCCCTCGCATATCTATGCATTCGATAGGTCGCCTCGCGTGCGCAGAACGGCTGAACATCGCCGCAACCCCACGGCCGTCTACAACCCGTCCCCCGCCCCGCGGGTCTCGACCCCCGACCGAACACCACAAGGGGGAACTCATGAAGCATCGTCTGCTCGGAGCCGCGGTCGCCGGGTGTGCCCTGGCCGCGGTCTCGGCCGGGCCCGTGCACGCCCAGTCCGACCAGCTGTGGATCGGCGCGCCGTCCGAGACCGTGCTGCCGGGACCGGACGCGGACGGCGGCACGAGCGAGCGCACCTTCGAGGTGCGGGTCAGTCACGACAACGTCGAGAACGACGTGCCGAGCGGTCGGCTGACCGTGGACGCGAGTGAGATCGCCTCCTTCGCGCAGGTGTCGTGGCCCGCCAACTGCGCACCCGAGGCGGCGGCCAGAGCGGTCTGTGACGTCCCGGCGATGCCCGCCGGCACGGACGGCGTCCCGGCCGCCCTGATCGGCCTGCGCGCCCTGCCGGACGCGGACCTCGACGACTCCGGGTCCGTGCGGTACTCGGCCGCCGCGGGGGATCTTTCGGCGCCCGAGGCGGAGACCCGGATCACCGTGGGCGACGGACCGGACCTCGGGCTCAGCCAGGCGCCGTGGCAGCGGGGGCTCACGCCCGGTACGAACCACACGGTCCGGGCGACCGTCGCCAACAACGGCAACCGGGCCGTGGAGCGGACGCTGCTGTGGGTCAACGCGTCGTACGGGCTGCGGTTCAAGGACCGGCACGCCAACTGCGAGTACCGCGACCACGCCACCGGCACGAGCGCGCTGTGCGTGCTGGACGAGAAAGTGGCTCCCGGGCAGCGGTACGACCTCGTGACCAGGCTCGGCGTCGGCCGCAAGGCGTTGTACGAGCGGTTCGACCACTCCGTCCTGCCCTACTCGGACGCGGCGTTCGAGGAGGCCCGCGGCGACGGGGAGTGGACCCGGGGAACGGGCCCGGAGCTGGATCTGCGGCCCGTGGCCGGGCAGCGGGCCGCGGCCGGGGAGGACGACCTCGATCTGTCGGACAACTACCGGACCGTCATCCTCGACGCCAAGAACTCCGCCGATCTCAAGCTCACCGGCAGCAGGGTGCGCGGGGCGGCCGGGGACACGGTCACCGCCCGTATGACCGTGTTCAACCGCGGTCCGGCCTGGGTGGCGTCCCTGGGCGCGGGCTCGCCGGTGGCCACGGTGCGGTTCCAGGCGCCGGTCGGCACCTCGGTCGTCGGACTGCCTGAGGACTGCTGGACCCTGCCGCCGTCCGAGGAGGGCCCCTCCGCGGAGACCTACTTCTGCTGGTCGCCGATCTACCTGCACGACAAGGCGTCGTTCACCGTGGACGTCCAGCTGCGGATCGACGAGGTGGTGCGCGGGGCGCGCGCCGTGGTCGAGACCGTCGAGGACGGTGAGCTGCCCATCGGGAAGTTCGACCCGAACCTGCGCAACAACGTGTCGGCGATCGTCGTCAACGGCTGACCGGCGCGCACAGCGGAAATCGCCCGGTACGGCGACCGGAAGGGCCCTTCGAGCAGGTGCACCCTTCCGGTCCGCCGTACTAGCCGGCCATCTCCTCCTTGAGGGCCGCGACGAACGCGTCCACGTCCTCCTCGGTGGTGTCGAACGCGCACATCCAGCGCACCACTCCGGCGGACTCGTCCCAGAAGTAGAACCGGAACCGCTTCTGGAGCCGGACGCTCACCTCGTGCGGGAGCTTGGCGAAGACGCCGTTGGCCTGCACCGGGTAGAGGATCTCCACGCCGTGCACGGCACGGACGCCCTCGGCGAGGCGCTGGGCCATCTCGTTGGAGTGGCGGGCGTTGCGCAGCCACAGGTCCTTGGCGAGCAGGGCCTCCAGTTGCACGGACACGAAGCGCATCTTGGAGGCGAGCTGCATGGACAGCTTGCGCAGATGCTTCATGTGGGAGACCGCGTCCTGGTTGATCACCACGACGGCCTCGCCGAACAGCGCGCCGTTCTTCGTCCCGCCGAGCGACAGGATGTCGACGCCGACCGCGTTGGTGAACGTCCGCATCGGGACGTCCAGCGAGGCGGCGGCGTTGGCTATCCGGGAGCCGTCCAGGTGCACCTTCATGCCGTGCGCGTGGGCGTGGTCGCAGATGGCGCGGATCTCGTCCGGCGTGTAGAGCGTGCCGAGCTCCGTGGACTGGGTGATCGAGACGACCTGCGGCATCGCGCGGTGCTCGTCGTCCCAGCCGTACGCCTGCCGGTCGACCAGCTCGGGCGTGAGCTTGCCGTCCGGCGTGGGCACGGTGAGCAGCTTGAGGCCGCCCATGCGCTCGGGGGCGCCGCCCTCGTCGACGTTGATGTGCGCGCTCTCGGCGCAGATCACCGCGCCCCAGCGGTCGGTGACCGCCTGGAGGGCGACCACGTTGGCGCCGGTGCCGTTGAAGACCGGGAAGGCCTCCGCCGTGGCGCCGAAGTGGCTGCGGATGATCGACTGGAGGTTCTCGGTGTAGTCGTCCTCGCCGTAGGCGACCTGGTGCCCCCCGTTGGCCAGGGCCAGGGCGGCGAGCACCTCCGGGTGGGTGCCGGCGTAGTTGTCGCTCGCGAAGCCCCGGCTGTCCGGGTCGTGATGACGCCGTGCGTCGGTCTTCGGTGGGTTCACGGCTTCTCGGTCAGCCACAGACGGTTTCCGTTCACTTCCCCGGCGGGCTGCTCCCAGACGTCGGCGATGGCCCGGGCGAGGTCCTTGACGTCCGTGAAGCCCGCGAACTTCGCGTTGGGTCGCTCGGCGCGCATCGCGTCGTGCACCAACGCCTTCACCACCAGGATGGTGGCGGCGGAGGTGAGCTCCGCACCCGCCCCCGCCTTGCGGAAGAAGTCGGCCATGGCGAGCGTCCAGGCCTCGGCGGCGGCCTTGGCGGCGGCGTACGCGGCGTTGCCCGCGGTGGGCTTCGTCGCGCCGGCCGCGCTGATCAGGACGTAGCGGCCGCGGTCGCTGCGCTGGAGCGCCTCGGAGAAGGCGAGGGAGGTGTGCTGCACGGTGCGGATGAGCAGCAGCTCCAGGAAGTCCCAGTCGTCGAGGCTGGTCTTGATGAAGGTCTCGCTGCCACGCCAGCCGCCGACGAGGTGGACCACGCCGTCGACCCGGCCGAACTCCTTCTCGATCCCGGCGGCCCAGTGCTTGGTGGACTCCAGGTCGAGCAGGTCGACCGGCTCCCCGGTGACCGTGGCGCCGCCGCCCGCGTCCCGGGCCGCGCTCACCGCCTCCGCGAGCCGCTCGGGGTCGTTGTCGGCGCCGACGACGGTCGCCCCGGCCTCGGCGAGCCGCAGCAGTGTCGCGCGGCCCGCGGGTCCGCCCGCGCCTGCCACCGCGATCACCGCACCGCTGAGAGCTCCGTTCCCCGCCATGTTCTTCGCCTCCTGAGCTTGCTGAGCAGTGTTCGAGATACCGCGGTCGCTCACGCGGCGACCTGCTCGGCGCTCTCCGCCCGGATGCCCTTGGTGCTGGCGATGACGCTCTTGAGCTTCTTGGAGAGGGCCTCATAGAACATGCTCAGCGGAAACTCGTCCGGAAGCACGTCATCGACGAGTTTCCGGGGCGGCTGGGACAGGTCCAGGGCGTCCGGACCCTTGGCCCAGCGGGAGCCGGGGTGCGGGGCGAGGTACCGCGAGACCAGGTCGTACGCGGCGAACCAGTGGACCAGCTTCGGGCGGTCGATGCCGGCCCGGTAGAGGTCCTCGATCTCGGCGCAGAGCTGGTTGGTGACCTGCGGGGCGCGCTGCCAGTCGATGTGCAGCTTGTTGTCGGTCCAGCGGACGACGTCGTGCTTGTGCAGGTAGGCGAAGAGCAGCTGGCCGCCGAGGCCGTCGTAGTTGCGGACCCGCTCGCCGGTGACCGGGAAGCGGAACATGCGGTCGAAGAGGACCGCGAACTGCACGTCACGGGCCTGCGAGACGCCTTCGGCCTCCAGCTTCACGGCCTCCTTGAAGGCGGTGAGGTCGCAGCGCAGCTCCTCCAGGCCGTACATCCAGAACGGCTGGCGCTGCTTGATCATGAAGGGGTCGAAGGGCAGGTCGCCGTGGCTGTGGGTGCGGTCGTGGACCATGTCCCACAGGACGAAGGCCTCCTCGCAGCGCGTCTGGTCGTGGACCATCGCGGCGATGTCCTCGGGCAGCTCCAGGCCGAGGATGCCGACGGCCGCGTCGGTGACCCGGCGGAAGCGGGCGGCCTCGCGGTCGCAGAAGATACCGCCCCAGGAGAATCGTTCCGGCGCCTCGCGCACGGCGATGGTCTCCGGGAAGAGCACGGCGGAGTTGGTGTCGTAGCCCGCCGTGAAGTCCTCGAACTTGATGCCGCAGAACAGCGGGTTGTCGTAGCGCGTGCGCTCCAGCTCGGCCAGCCAATCGGGCCACACCATGCGCAGCACGACCGCTTCGAGATTGCGGTCGGGGTTGCCGTTCTGCGTGTACATCGGGAAGACGACCAGGTGCTGGAGGCCGTCCGCACGACCCGCGGCGGGCTGGAAGGCCAGCAGCGAGTCGAGGAAGTCGGGCACCTCGAAACCGCCCTCGGCCCACCGGTTCAGGTCCTTGACCAGGGCCTCGTGGTAGGCGACGTCGTGCGGGAGCAGCGGGGACAGCTCCTCGACGGCTCCGACGACCTGCCGTACGACGGCCTCGGCGTCGGCGGCCTCGGGGGCGCCCTCCGCGGTGAAGTCGATCGACCCGTCCTTGGACTGCCAGGGCCGGATCCGCTCCACGGCATCCTTGAGCACGGGCCATGCCGGGTGCTCCACCACCCTGGCCACGGGAGGAACCCGCTCCTCCGTCGCCGCCTGCACAAGAATTTCCGTCATGTCCCATCCTCCACGGGAGAACCTCGCGTAAAGACACCGTATGTGTTCGCCCTTCCTCCCAGCAAGGGGAGGCTCCGGAAATTATCCTGCGCAGCCACATGGTCACGAAACTTTTTCCTGCCTGATGCCATGAGTGCCACCCGAGTGGGTATACGCGATCTCCCCGGGACTCCGGTTCGGTCAATGCCCGCGCAACTCGCCCACCCCAGGGTGACCGCCCGGAGCCGTACCGGGCAGGTCCGCCCCTGGTGTCACCCCGATCCCCCGTGTACGCGCGGGTTCATCACCGGCCGGGCGCACTAGGCTGCGGATCTGTCCGCGCGACCGTCCGCTCCGGTCCGCGCGGAGGCCGAGCCGCCGTCGACGGAAGCGAGTTGAACCTTGAACTTCCTTACCATCGGTCATCGCGGGGTCATGGGTCTCGAACCCGAGAACACCCTCCGCTCCTTCGTCGCCGCCCAGCAGGCCGGCCTCGACGTCATCGAACTCGACCTGCATCTGAGCAAGGACGGCGCCCTGGTCGTCATGCACGACACGGATGTGGACCGCACGACCGACGGATCCGGACCGATCGCCGAGAAGACCCTCGAGGAACTGCGCGCCCTGGACGCCGGCGGCGGGGAACGCGTCCCCGTCTTCGAGGAGGTCCTGGACGCGGTGCGGGCGCCGCTCCAGGCCGAGATCAAGGACCTCCAGGCAGCCAGGGCGCTGGCCGAGGTCATGCTCCGGCGGGACCTGGTCGCCCGCGTCGAGGTGTCCTCGTTCCACGACGAGGCGATCGCCGAGATCTCCCGTCTGGTGCCGGGCGTCCGGACCGCGCTGATCGGCAGCCGCTACGGCACCGACATCGTGGACCGCGCGGTCGAGGCCGGTGCCTCGACCGTCTGTCTGAACATCCGGCGGATCACCCTGGAGGTCGTCGAGCACGCCCGCAAGGCGGACCTGAAGATCATCGGCTGGGTGGTGAACACACAGGACCACCTGCGGCTCGTACGGGCCCTCCAGCTGGACGGCGCGACCACCGACTACCCGGAGATCAAGCGCACCGGCCGCTTCACCGCCTGACCTACTGCATGAACGTCACACCAGCGGCTTGACCAGCAGCTCGAACTCCAGGTCCGCGCGCTGCGGGATACCGAAGCGCTCGTCGCCGTACGGGAACGGGGTCATCCGGCCCGTACGGCGGTAGCCGCGCCGCTCGTACCAGGCGATGAGGTCCTCGCGTACGGAGATCACCGTCATCTGCATCTCCGTGGCGCCCCACTCCTCACGGACCGTGCGCTCGGCCTCGGCGATGATCACCTTGCCGAGGCCGGCGCCCTGGAGCTCGGGGCTGACCGCGAACATCCCGAAGTAGGCGTGGGTGCCCCGGTGTTCGAGCTGGCAGCAGGCGACCACCGCACCGTCGCGCTCGACGGTGAGCAGCCGGCTGTCGGGCGACTTGATGACCGCGATGACGCCCTCCGGATCGGTCCGCTGCCCCTGGAGGATGTCCGCCTCGGTGGTCCATCCCGTCCGGCTGGAGTCCCCGCGGTACGCCGACTCGATCAGCGCGACCAGGGTGTCCACGTCGGCGTCGGTCGCTTCACGGAAGGTCAGTCCAGCGGTCATGGGGGTGTCTCCGCTCTCGGGCACGGCACGGGCACGGACGAGCGTAACGCTCCCACTAGGCTCCGCCGCATGGTGCATGTACTGAGCGGCCGGACCCTCCTCCACCCCACCGACCCCGAGCGTTCCCGGACCTTCTACGGCGAGCAGCTGGGCCTCGCCGTCTACCGCGAGTTCGGCACGGGCCCCGAGCGCGGCACCGTGTACTTCCTCGGCGGTGGCTTCCTGGAGCTCTCCGGGCGCTCCGAGACGCCGCCGTCCCCGTCCGTGCGGCTGTGGATGCAGGTCCCGGACGTGACCGCCGCGCACGAGGAACTGGTGGCGAAGGGCGTCGCGATCGTGCGCGCGCCGGTGAAGGAGCCGTGGGGCCTGATCGAGATGTGGATCGCCGACCCGGACGGCACCCCGATCGTGCTGGTGGAGGTGCCGTCCGACCACCCGATCCGGTACCGGCCGGGAATCTAGGGCCGGTGCTCCCAGCCCCGGTCGGTGCGGGTGAGTTCCCGGAACCCGGCTGAGGTGAGGCGGTCGATCGCGGCCCGGTCCGCGGCCTCCTCGTAGGCGACGAGACGGTCCACGCCGCACAGGCGCAGCCAGTCGGCGGCCTGGGCGAGGAGCCAGCGGTCCCAGCCCTCGGCCTCGGTGCGCAGGTTGCCGAGGTCGGCGAGGCCCGCGGCCCGGATGTGGCGCTCGGGGCGAGCGAGTGCGGTGTCGACCTCGACGAAGCCCAGGGCGCGCGCACCGTCGTAGGCCGTGAAGCGGGTGCCGCACTCCCCCAGGCCTCGCTCGACGGTCACGCCGGGCCTGGGTTCGGGGGCCGGCAGGTCGGCGACGCGTGCGATCAGCACGACCTCGGTGTCCCCGAGGTGTCGGAAGCCCGCCCGCTCGTAGGCGGCCCGGATGTGCGGCCAGTTTCGGGGCAGGCCGTACACGACCGGCGCGGGCAGGGAGCCGTCGGCGTAGCGCACGCGGACGTCCCAGCGGGCCAGCCGGGCCAGACAGGCGGCCATCAGCAGGTCGGCGGCCTCGTCCGCGTCCGGCCAGAAGGACGCCCGCGGATGGCAGACGAACCAGTTGATCTCCCCCGCGTCCCGGTAGCTCTCGCCCACCTCGGCATCCGCGCGATAACGCAGCAGATGGGCGGCGGCGACCACGTACCGCCGCTGCTCGGCGACGAGGGTGACGCGCTCGGACACCCAGGGGTCGGTGATGAACTCGTCGGGCTGCCGTTCCAGGGCGCTCAGGACGGTGTTGGTGGAGACGGAGACGCCGGGCACGACCGCGGCGACATGGGCGTTGACGAGATCGGTGAGCTGGTCGCGGTCGTCGCGGCGGAACGGGCGCACCTCGAGGGCTGACATACGGGACCTCCGGGCCGTGGTGGTGAGCGGGGAGGCCGCCATGAGGTGCGGTACGCCGCCGAGGGTACGCGCGGCCGGGGGCTTGCGGCCAGAGCGCGACGCCGGATGGCAGGGGCGGGCGAGCGGAGCTAGCGTGCCAGAGGGGGCGCCCGCGTCGGCAGGAGGGCCGTGACGTCATGAAACTCGACAAGCCGGTGGCCGGCGGGCCCTGCTGGGCCGAGGTGGGAACCCCGGATCTGAAGGCGGCCGAGGGCTTCTACGGCGAGCTCTTCGGATGGCGCGCGGAGACGGACTCCCGTGCGGAGATGGGCGGCTACACGATCGCCCATGTCGGTCAGCTCCCGGTCGCCGGAATCGTTCCGTTGGGTGCGGAGCCGGCGCCGGTCACCTGGTTCGTGACCTTCGCCGTGGCGGACGTCGACGCCACGGTGGAGCGGATCAGGTCGGCCGGCGGCACGGTGGTGTTCGAACCGGGAGAGGTGCCGGGCATGGGGCGCTTCGCGTCCGTCGCCGATCCGCAGGGCGCCGGTTTCCATGTGTGGCAGGCCAGGGGCTTCGAGGGGGCGGGGCTGCTCAACGAGCCGGGCTCGCTGGGCTGGGTGGAGCTGATGAGCAGACAGCCCGACCGCTCGGTGGACTTCTACACCACGGTGTTCGGCTGGAGCGTCAACGCCTCGGAGCGCTACACGCAGTGGGGCCTGGACGGTGCCGACTTCGGCGGCATGGTGACGATGGACGACAAGTTCCCGCCCGAGGTGCCGCCGCACTGGCTCCCCTACTTCGCGGTGGCGGACGTGGACGCGAGCGCCACCACGGCGACGGAGGCGGGCGGCACGGTCCTGATGGATCCCACCACCGTGCGCGACAGCCTGCGCATCGCGGTGCTGCGGGATCCCCCGGGGGCGATGTTCGGGGTGTACCTGGCGGGTGCGGAGGTCTGACGGGCTTCCTGCTCGAAACGCGCTTGCGTTGAAGTGCGCTCCAGCTCATAGCGTCGTACGCACGAACCGTCCGGAGGGGGAACTGATCGTGCGTTACACACTGTTCGGCAGGACCGGTCTGCGCGTCAGCGAGCTGAGTCTCGGCGCGATGGTGATGGGAGAGGACTCGGGGGTCGGCTCCGACAAGGAGACCAGCGCCAAGCTGCTCGACGCCTACGCCGAGGCGGGCGGCAACTTCGTGGACACCGCCGACATCTACTCGGGCGGCGCCTCCGAGCGGATCCTCGGCGAACTGCTGGACGGGCGGCGCGAGGAATTCGTGCTGGCCAGCAAGTACACCTGCGGGACGCGCGCCGGGGACGTCAACGCGGCCGGCAACCACCGCAAGAACCTGGTGCGTTCGGTGGAGGCGAGCCTGGAGCGGCTGCGCACCGACCGGCTCGACGTGCTGTGGGTGCACGCCCGGGACAACTTCACCCCGGTCGAGGAGGTGATGCGGGCCCTCGACGACCTCGTGCGCACCGGCAAGGTGCTCTACATCGGTGTCTCGGACTGGCCCGCCTGGGAGATCGCGCAGGCCAACACGCTGGCGGAGCTGCGGGGTTGGACCGCGTTCGCCGGCTCCCAGCTGCGCTACAACCTCCTGGAGCGGACGCCGGAGCGTGAACTGCTGCCGCAGGCACGGGCGTTCGGCCAGGCAGTCTTGGCGTGGGCGCCGCTGGCCGCCGGGAAGCTGACCGGCAAGTACCGGCGCGGCGAGACGGGTCGGCTCGACTCCTCGGGCGAGAAGCCGAGCGCTCAGGAGGAGGAGGTCGTGACCGCCGTCCTGGAGATCGCCGAGCAGGGCGGCTGGAGCCCCGCCCAGGTGGCGCTGGCCTGGCTGCTCCAACGGCCCGGCAACGTCGTCCCGATCGTCGCGGCCACCAAGGAGCACCAGCTCGCCGACAACCTGGGCAGCGTGGACGTCCGCCTCGACGCCGACGCGGTCGCCCGCCTCGACGAGGCCAGCGCGGTGTCCCTCGGGTTCCCGCACGACTTCGTACGGGATCCGGCCGTGGTCAGGACGATCTACGGCGACCGTTGGACGGACATCGAAGACCGCCGCTCCGGATACCGCCGCACGGCGACCGAGGTGCTCTAGCTTCCGGGAAGGCGGGCGTCGGGCGAGCGGTGTGGCTGTTCGCCGTTGGAGTAGCGGTTCGTGAGCGCATGCGTCCGGCGCGGTCCGCCGTCACCGTCAGGGTGACGACGCTGGCGGGGCAACGGCCGATGCCGTCGACGGCCTTGCCGCCGGTGACGTGGGAGAACGCGGTCACCTTCACGGTTCCGGTCAGCCGGTCGAGCCGGAGTTCGTCCGAAAGGGCTGCTCAGGCGCGGAGCGCTCCGAGGCGGCCTTCCAGCTGTGTCAGCAACTCGCCCAGCAGCGAGGCGAGTTCGCCCTGTCCTCGGGCGTCCAGGACGGAGAGTACGGCGGTCTCGTACGCGAGTTGCTCGGGCAGGATGCCGTCGACGAGGTCGCGGCCGGCGTCCGTGAGGCGGAGGTGGGCGACCCGACGGTCGCGGGTGTCGACGCGGCGCTCGACCAGGCCGCGCTCGGTGAGCTGCTTGAGGCGCTTGGTGACGGCGGCGCCGGAGGAGAAGGTCTCACGGGCCAGTTCCCCGGGGGTGAGTTCGTGCCCGGTGCGGCGGAGCGCGCCGAGCAGGTCGAACTCGGGGCGGCTCAGGCCCGCCCGGCGCAGGGGGGCGTCCTCGGCCTGCTGGAGGAGGGCGGCGGAGCGGTTGATGCGGCCGATGATCTCCATGGGGCCGGTGTCGAGGCCGGGATGGACGGCCTGCCACTGCCGGACCACCGCCGCGACGGTGTCCGCCCTCGGGCCGCTCTCCCTGCCGCTCTGCGCCGTCATGGCCGTACGTCCTCCGTCGTCGCGCTGGTCTGGCGTCGTGTCGTCGCGGCGAGCGTACGGTGTCCGGACTGCTCGGCGAGCACGACCCGCTCCTGGGGCAGGGCACGTCCCCCCCACTCGCCGGACGCGGCGTCCATGGTGGCGCGCAGCTCGACGAGGGCGGCGGCCAGGGCGCGGCGGGCGGGCTCCAGAGCAGCCGGGTCGGGGTGCGGCTCGACGAGGAGGCGGGCGGTGCGCTCACGGGCGCGGTCGACGGCGGTCAGGGCGTGCTCGACACGGTCGCCCATGCGCCGGTCGGTGACGACGAGCGCGGCGGCGAAGCCGACCAGGGCGCCGACGAGGGTGTCGACGAGCCGTTCGGTGATCAGCCTGCCGGGCTCCTGGAAGCCGGTGAACTCGGTGATGAGCAGTGCCATCGGAGTCACACAGACGCTGCCGAGCCAGTAGTTGCGGCTGATCAGCGCCTCGGCCCCGAAGTTGAAGGCGAGGCAGGTGAGGACGAGGGCGGCCGGGCCGAGGTGGGCGAGCGGGACGACGGCGGCGAAGAGGAGGACACCGGCGAGGTTGCCGACGACGCGCTGGACGCCGCGGCTCCAGGTGAGGGTGAGGTTGGCCTGGTAGAGGGAGGCCGCAGTGACCAGGGCCCAGTAGGGGCGGCCCACGCCGAGGGCGAGGGAGGCGTATCCGGCGAGGGCGCAGCCGAGGGCGGTGCGCAGCGCGAGCGGGGCCAGCGGACCGAGGGCGCGCCACAACGGACGTGCCGGGACGGCGAGTTCGGCGTCGACGCCGAGCAGCTCGCCGTGGTCCTCGGTGCGCGGCACCGGCCCGTTGCCGCGCAGGGCGCGTGCCCAGGCCCGCAGCCGCTCCGGGTCGGTGTCGGCGGGGGCGGCGATCGCGACCTCGGCGCGTACGACGAGGCGGTCCAGGGCGCGGCGGGGCTCGGTGCGGGCACCGGCGGAGAGCAGCGTCTGCCAGGCGGCCTGGACGGCGGCCGCCGCGACGGCCCTGGCGCGGGGGTCGGTGGGCCGCTCGGCGTAGGCGGCGGCGGTGCGCAGGGCGTGGGCGGCGGCCCGGCGTTCCGGACCGTGCGGGCGGACCAGGCCGGGGGCCATGCCGATCAGCCAGGCCCAGGCGCCGGCCGCGACGGCGAGCGCCAGGTGGCCGGGGACCTGGGCGAGGGTCTGCGGGACGAACAGGGCGGCGGACGTGATGAAGGTGAAGATCACGTTGCCGGGCGGGCCGATACGGCTCGCGTCGCACAGCGCCTTCTGCGCCGCGGCCAGCAGGGCGCCTAAGGTGACCAGGGCGACGGCGCTGCCGGTGAGCGAGGCGGCGACGAGCGCGACACCGAGGCCGGCGACCATGCCGAGGACCACCCGCGCCAGGGTGCGGGCCCGGGCGGCGTACGGGAGGTTGTGCGCGTACAGCGCGCACAGCGAGCCGGCCATCGTGTACATCGCCAGGTCGAGGCGGCCGAGGGTCAGCAGGGTCAGGTTGGGCGGGGCGACCGCGAGGACCACGCTCAGGGCGGGCTTGAACCAGATGTCCGAGGGCCTGCCGACACGCAGGACACCGGCCAGGGGGAGACGGGGGGTCGCACGACTCATACCCATAAGATTAACAGGTGTTTTACTCGTAAAAGATATCGAGCGGTCTCTCCGCCGACCTGCCGACCGACCTGCCGTGCTCCGTCGAATGCTCCCCGTGTACACCCGTGCGCTCGCGTGCGCGCCACAGGGGCCGGGCATCGCATCCCTGACCGACCGTCGAGCGGGGAGGTGCGTGTGCACGGACCGGCTTCGCCCGGCTGGCTGCTGGTGGCGCTGTGCGCGGCGACCGGGGCCTACTGCCTGCTGCGGATGCGCAGCGGTGTCGAGGAGCAGCGCCGGACGGCGGGCGGCGAGGCGCTCATGGGCTTCGGCATGGCCGCGATGGCCGTACCCGCGGCGGTGTTCACTCCCCCGGCGTGGGCCTGGTCGGCCTACGCGGCGGTGTTCGGCACAGCCGCCCTGCGGGCCCTGTGGGCCGCGCGGACGAACGCCCACCATCTGCACCACCTGGTGGGAGCGTCGGCCATGGTCTACATGGCGCTCGTGATGGCCGCCTCGCCGGGACATCACGCGGGCTCCGGGATCCCCCTGCTGACGGGGGTGCTGCTGCTCTACTTCACGGGCTACGTCCTGCTGTCCGGCGTCCGCCTCGTGCCCGCGACCACCGGAGGAGCGGCCCTCGGGTGGGGCGACCGGCCGGAGTTGGCGCGGGCCTGCCGGCTGTCGATGGGGATCGCGATGGTGGCGATGCTGGCGACCCTGTGAACTCGGCCGTGTCCTGCGTCACTTTGCCACCACGGGTCGTACCCCTGGGCGGCAGGCCCCTCATAGGCTGCTCCCCATGATGGTCCCCGCGGCACTGCTGCTGCTCGGCGCGCTGACCGCCGTCGTCGCTCCCCGGCTGCTGGCCCGGGCCGACTGGGTGGACCGGGAACCGGTGGTCGCGCTGTGGGTGTGGCAGTGCGCGGTGGCGGCCGTACTGCTGTGCTGCGCCCTGTCGATGACACTCAGCGCGGCGGCGGCCTGGCAGGCGGTGCGCGGCCATCTCTTCGCCACGGCGCCGTCGGGGGTCGTGGAGGCGTACGCGCTCGGCGCGGGCGGTGCCTGGGCGGCGACGACCGCGGTGACGTTGGCGCTCGGCGGGGTGTGGACCGCGGCGATGCTGGTCCGTGAGGTTGTACGGGCGCGTGCGCGGCGTCGGCTGGGCCGGGCCGAACTCCTGGTGCGGGCCCCGCTGTTGCCCGGCGAGGAGCAGGGCAGCGGACGCCTCACGGTGCTGGAGGGCGAGCGGCCCGACGCCTGGTGGCTGCCCGGGTCGGCGCCCCAACTGGTCATCACCACGGCCGCGTTGCGCCGCCTGAAGGGGCGCCAGCTGGACGCCCTCCTCGCCCACGAGGAGGGGCACGCGCAGGCCCGGCACGACTGGCTGCTGCACTGCTCGGGCGCGCTGGCGGGCGGCTTTCCGCAGGTTCCGGTGTTCGCCGCGTTCCGTGCCGAGATGCACCGGCTCGTCGAACTCGCCGCGGACGACATGGCCTCGCGGCGCTTCGGACGGCTGACGACCGCGCTGGCGCTGGTGGAACTGAACGAGGACCGGGGTGTGTTCGGGCCCGGCCCGACCCCGCAGGCGCACGTCCCGCAGCGCGTGAACCGACTGCTCACTCCCCCGGACCGGCTCACGGCGGGACGACGGCTGCGCCTCACGGCGACGGCGGCGCTGGTGCCGGTGGTACCGGTACTGGTGGCGTTCGTGCCGGGGCTGCGCGCCCTCGGCTGACAGTCCTACGGTGCGGAATTCGCCTCCGACCCCACCCGTCGGCGAGGATCGAGGTATGCACTCGCCGCCCGTCGACGCCCCGTCCCGCCCGCAGGACCAGCGCACCGCCCTCCGCTCGGCCGGTGTCCTGACCGTGTGCTCCGTGCTTCTGCTCACCCTGGTGGCGGTCCGGTGGAGCCCGCTGGTGAGCGTCGACGAGGACATCGCGACCACCACCCACCGCTGGGCGGTGGACGAGCCCGGCCTCACGCACGCCTTCCGCATCCTCACGGACTGGGTGTGGGATCCGTGGACGATGCGGCTGCTGTGCACGGTGGCCGCGGTGTGGCTGGTGTGGAGGTTCGCGGCGTGGTGGGCGGCGCTGTGGCTGGGGATCACCAGCTTGCTGAGCGCGCTGCTCCAGCAGGGCATCAAGGCCGCCGTAGACCGTCCCCGCCCGGTCTGGCCGGACCCCGTCGACTCGGCGCACTACGCGGCCTACCCCTCCGGCCACGCCATGACCGCCACGGTGACGTTCGGTCTCCTGCTGTGGCTTCTCCACCACTACGGCGCCGGCCGCACCCTCGTCCGCATCGCCCTGGCCGTGGCCGCCCTCTCCGTCGCGGGCGTCGGCCTCACCCGCATCTGGCTGGGCGTCCACTGGACCTCGGACGTCGTCGGCGGCTGGCTGCTGGGGGCGCTGGTGGTGGCCGTGGCGGTGTTCGCGCACGGGCGACGCCGCACGTGAGCCACCGCTACGTGGGCCCGGAGGAGATCAGGGCGGCTGTCCGCCCGGAATCCGAGGGCCGCGTCATCGCCTCCACGAACGACCTCGCGGCATGGGTGTCCGAGCGCGGAACGGCCGAGGCGGCGGAGCCCTTCACCTACGTCGTGGGCCTGGACGGCCGGCTGCGGCTCGCGCCGCGGCGCAGCGAGCACGTGGCCTGCGCGGGCGGCCGTCCCGTGCTCGCGGCAGGCGAGATGGCGTTCAGTGGCCCTTCGGAGCACTGGCGGGCCCACGAGATCAGCAACCTGTCGACCGGCTACTGCCCGGACCTCTCCTCGTGGCACGCGGTGGCCCGGGCTCTGGAGGCGGCCGGGGTCGGGCATCCGGGCCGCTTCACACACGCGGTGGTGTTCCGTCGCTGCGAGCGCTGCCGGGAGTGCTCCGTCGTACGTGAGGACGACTTCGTCTGTGTGTTCTGCGGCAGCGATCTGCCACTCGACTGGAACGTCGACTCGTAGGATCTTCCGCATGATCGCAGTGCTGTTCGACTTCTCCGGGACCCTCTTCCGTATCGAGTCCACCGAGTCCTGGCTGCGCGGAGGACTCGCCGAGGCCGGGATCACTCTTTCCGAGGACGAGATCGCCGGGACGGCGAAGGCGCTGGAGGTGGCGGGGGCGTTGCCGGGCGGGGCGAATCCGGTGCGGGTGCCGGAGGAGCTGATCCGGCTGTGGGCGATCCGCGACGAGAGCGCCGAGCTGCACCGGGCCACCTACACCGGGCTCTCCCGGCAGGTGCCGCTGCCCGACCCACGCCTGCACGACCGGCTCTACGACCGGCACCGGTCCCCCGCCGCCTGGCAGCCTTACCCCGACGCCGCCGAGGTGCTGCGGACGCTGCGCGAGCGCGGGATCGGCGTGGGCGTGGTGAGCAACATCGGGTGGGACCTGCGGAACGTGTTCCGGGAGCACGGCCTCGACCCGTACGTGGACGCCTATGTGCTGTCGTACGAGCACGGCGTCCAGAAGCCGGACCCGAAGCTGTTCGCCACCGCCTGCGAGGCGCTCGGGGCCGATCCGCACCGGACGCTGATGGTCGGCGACGACCGACGGGCGGACGGCGGTGCGGCCGTGCTCGGTTGCGGGGTGCACTTCGTGGACCATCTGCCGGTGACCGAGCGGCCGGACGGCCTGCTGCCGGTGCTGGAACTGGTGGACGGGGCGTGCGAGGACAGCGCCTGCGGCTCCGATAAGTAGCCTCAGGCCACCAGTGGGGCGGGAAGTTCCGCCCGCCTCGGGCGATCCCCCGCGTCGCCCGAGACAGACGGCAGCCCTGACCAGCCGATTCACTGGCCGGTCCGGACGTACTGAGTATAGTTGGCTGGTAACCAGTCAACGCAGGAGTACAGCATGTCCCCGCGCAGCGCCTCGGTCAATGAAGAGTTGCGCCGCCGTTCCCGGGAACGGCTTCTCCAGGCGGCCGTCGAGCTGGTCTCCGAGCACGGCTACGAGGCGACGACACTCGGCGACATCGCGGACCGGGCAGGCTCGGCACGCGGTCTGACCTCGTACTACTTCCCCGGCAAGCGCCAGCTCGTGCAGTCCGCCGTGCACCGGCTGATGCACCGCACGCTGGAGGAGGCGCTGGAGCGCGAGCCGCACACCGAGGACGGCAAGGAGCGGATGGCGCGGGCCATCGACGCGATCCTGGGGCTGGCCCGGGACCGGCCCCTGCTGATGCGCCAGCACATGGCCGGGCTGCTCCAGGCCGAGGGCTTCATGCCGTGTCCGGAACAACAGCGCCTGGCCGAACTTCTCCGGGACACCGTCGCCCGCCACGGCTCGAACGACGTCGACGCCGACTATCCGATGCTGCGCGCCCTGCTCATGGGCTCGGTGTACGCCGCCCTGGTGCCCGGCGTCCCGATGCCGATCCCGGTGCTGCGCGCCGAGTTGTTCGCGCGCTACCGGCTGGACCGCGGGCTCGGCGTCCCGCCGGACACCGACGAGGCGTCCGGCGGGACGTACGAGACCGATCTGTCACGCTTCTTCGCGACCGGCGACCGATCGCCCGGTCAGGCGACGGGCGACCGCTCAGACCCCTGGCCGACCGGTCAGTCGAAGTAGTCCGGCTGCGTCTGGACGTTGAGCTCGCCCAGCCGTACCCGCTGGGCCGGATCGGTGCGCCGGTCCTTGATCTTCAGGACGTCGAAGCCCTTGGCGATGTCGTTGGCGTAGATGTAACCGTTGTAGTAGTACGCCGACCAGGGGCCGGCCGTGGTGAGTTGCTCGGTGTCGACCGGGCCGCGCTCGAAGTACCCGATCTCCTTCGGACGCGAGGAGTCGGTGAAGTCCCAGACGGAGACGCCGCCCTGGTACCAGGCCTGGACCATGATGTCCCTGCCCTTGACCGGGATCAGCGAGCCGTTGTGGGCCACACAGACCTCGACCTCCGCCTGATGGCGGGGGATCTTGAAGTAGCTGCGGAAGACCAGCTTGCGCTTGTCGCCCTTGCCGACGATGTCGTAGATGCCGTCGGCGCCACGGTTCGGACCGACCTCCGCGTTGCAGGTGGCCGCGCCGCCGCCGCCCAACTCGTCGGTGAAGACGACCTTGTTCGCCTTCTGGTTGAAGGTCGCCGAGTGCCAGAACGCGAAGTTGACGTTGTCCTGCACCCGGTCGATGACCTTCGGGTTCTCCGGGTCCTTGATGGAGAACAGGATGCCGTCGCCCATGCAGGCGCCCGCCGCCAGGTCCTTCGAGGGCAGCACGGTGATGTCGTGGCAGCCGGTGGTCTTGGAGACGCCCGGGTTGGTGGGCCCACCGGGGTTGCCACCGCCGTCCGGACCCTCACCCGGGAACAGCACCGGGAAGCTCACGACCGCCGCCTTCTCCGGGGCGCCGCGCGGCACCTTGATGACGGAGATGCCGTCGTGCGGCGGCTGGCAGTCCGGGTAGGCGGCGTTCGGCGAGTACGAGGAGACATAGACGTAGACGTTCTTGCGCTCGGGCACCAGCGTGTGGGTGTGCGAGCCGCAGGCGGTCTCGACGGCGGCGACGTACTTCGGGTTCGCCTTGTCGCTGATGTCGAAGACCTTCATGCCCTCCCAGGAGGACTTCTCCGTCGCGGGCTGGGTGGTGCTGTTGCAACTGTTGTCGGTGCGCGAGGAGTCGGTGGACAGGAAGAGCAGGTTGCCGGAGACCGAGATGTCGTTCTGGGAGCCGGGGCACAGCACCTGGGAGACGGTCCTGGGTGCCTTCGGGTTGCTGATGTCGTAGATGACGAAGCCGTCGAAGTTGCCGGAGAAGGCGTATCGGCCCTGGAAGGCCAGGTCCGAGTTGAGACTGGCCAGCGCCTTGGGCGAGTTGGCGACGTGCTCGATGTTGTCGGAGTGGACGATCTCGTCCTTGCCCGGTATCTCGCCGTCGGCTATCGCGGCCCGGACCTGGGCCTCGGTGCTCTCGGACACCTCCTGGCCCGCGGCCGGGGCGTCACCCGGATCAGGGGTCGCCGCGGCCGGCGCTGCCGTCAGCAGCGCCGCCAGGAGTCCCGTGGCGGCGGCGGCAACTCCCAAGCGTCCGCGCCGTCTTCGGGGAATGTTCAACAGGATCACTGTTTCCTCCCTGGTTCCGTTCGTGTCGGAACGGTTCACGCACCACCGAAGTATCGTCTTCGCCATGCACATACCAACAGGGGGCAACAAACCGGCAACGAAGTTTTTTGTCCCGGTGACGATCACCGCTGTCGCGGTGCTCGGACTCGGGGCCTGTGACTCCGGCTCGGACGCCCGCCCCGCCCCGAGCGGACCGTCGGTGATCGTGCCCGGCAAACCCGGCGAACAGAACCGCACCCTCTCCGCCGACGAGGCCGCGGACCAGCGCGCCGAGGACGACTCCCCCAACTCGGCGGACGTCTCGTACGCCCGGATGATGATCGAGCACCACACCCAGGCACTGGAGATGACCCAACTCGCCCCGAAACGCGCCGAGTCCACGAAGGTCAGGAAACTGGCCGAGCGGATCGCGGCCGCCCAGGGGCCGGAGATCGCGTCCATGGAGAGCTGGCTGGAGACGTATCACAAGGACACCAAGGGCGACGAGCACGACCACGCCTCCATGCCCGGGATGGCCACCGAGGCGCAGCTCAAGGAGCTGGGGGCGGCCCGGGGCAAGACGTTCGACCGGCTCTTCCTCACTCTGATGATCACGCATCACGAAGGGGCGATCACCATGGCCACCGAAGTGAAGGGGCAGGGCAACAACATCCGGATCGAGGAGATGGCCGACGACGTGGTCGCCCAGCAGACCGCCGAGATCTCACGCATGCGGGACATGCTGTAGAAGCCCGTGCCAACCATCTGTGTCAGCGGCGCGCGTGACGTGGCGTCAGGTACCCCGCGTCACGGGCCTGCGCGATCATCCTGAGCGACTTGCGGCGACTGTGCCCGGTCGCGCACATCACCGCGAGCACCGGGTCGACACCTTCGTCCTGGGCCGCGCGGTACTCCTGGGCGATCAGCCGGCGGCCCTCGGTACCGCGCGGCCAGGCCGGCCGGGCGCGCCGCGATCCGGCCGGCTCGTCCTCCTCCGCCGGTCCGAGCCCGCACGCCTCGAAGAGCGGGCCCTCGATCCAGTCGGCGAACAGCGCGAGGTCGTCGAGGGAGAGCGCGGGCTGCGCCCTGACGTCCTCGATCGAGAGGTGCCCCTCGGCCACCACGGCGAGCGCGTCGACCCGGGCGCCGTCGGTGAACGCCAGCCGGACGTTGAACCACGCGGTCGAAGCGGCGCCCTCGCCCTCCTGCACTTCCCACGCGGGCCACACGGACACCGCACCGTCCGTCGGGCAACGATCAGAAAGATTAAGAAACGATGCTTCTAGCACACACGCAACGTAACCGCATGATCACTTTCCATACCAACGGACACGCGTTCACCGGCGCGCACAGCACCCTGTCAGCGCAGCGGCGGCGGTGCGATGCTGGAGACATCAGCGATCTGCTCTGATCCCCCGGGGTAAGGAGTACCGCCGTGCTTCGTGTCGCCGTCGTCGGCTCCGGGCCGAGCGGGTGTTACACCGCCCAGAGCCTCGTCCAGCTGGACCCCTCGGTGTACGTCGACGTCCTGGACCGGCTGCCCTGCCCGTACGGCCTGGTGCGCTACGGGGTGGCGCCGGACCACGAGAAGATCAAGTCCCTCCAGGGCAACCTTCGCGCGGTCCTGGAGCACGAACGGGTGCGTTTCCTGGGCGGCGTCCGGATCGGCGAGGACGGGGTGCCGGCCGCCCGGCTGCGGGAGCTCTACCACGCGGTCGTGTACTGCGTCGGCGCCGCCACCGACCGGCACCTGGGCGTGCCCGGCGAGGAACTGCCGGGCAGCTGGTCGGCGACCGAGTTCGTGTCCTGGTACAGCGCCCATCCGGACGCCGTCGACGACGGTTTCGTACGCGACGCCCGCTCGGCCGTGGTCATCGGCGTCGGGAACGTCGCGGTCGACGTGGCGCGGATGCTGGCCCGCGGCGCCGCCGAGCTGAGCCCCACCGACATGCCACAGGCGGCGCTCGGCGCGCTGGCCGAGAGCCGGGTGACCGAGGTCCACATGGTCGGCCGGCGCGGCCCCTCCCAGGCCCGCTTCACCACCAAGGAGCTGCGCGAGCTGGGCGGACTGCCGGACGCCGAAGTGACCGTAGACCCGGAGGAGTTGGCGCTCGACCCGGCCTATCTGAACCCCTCCGCCCTGCCCGCCGCACAGCGCCGCAACGTGGAGGTGCTGCGCGGCTGGGCCACGGGGCCACGGCGGGGCGCCGCCCGCCGGATCCGGCTGCGCTTCTTCCTGCGTCCCGTCGAACTCCTCGCCGAGAACGGCCGGGTGAGCGCGGTGCGCTTCGAGCGGACCGTGCCCGACGGCCGGGGCGGGGTGACCGGCACGGGCCGACACGAGGACATCCCGGCACAGTTGGTGCTGCGTTCGGTGGGCTACCGAGGGGTGCCCCTGGCGGGCCTCCCCTTCGACCCGACCACCGGCACGGTCCCGCACCTCGCCGGCCGCGTGCTGCGCGAAGGGTCCGTCGCACCGGGCGAGTACGTGGCCGGCTGGATCAAGCGGGGCCCCACGGGAGTGATCGGCACGAACCGCCCGTGCGCGAAGGAGACGGTCACGTCGTTGCTGGAGGACGCCACCGATCTCGTACGCGAAGAACGTCCGGGCGATCCGCTGGCGGCGCTGCGGGCGGAGGGGATCGAGCCGGTCGAGTGGGCGGGTTGGTGCGCGATCGAGCAGGCGGAGGCGCAACTCGGCGCATCGCTGGGCAGAGGGGTAGTAAAACTCCCTGACTGGCAGTCACTGATGAACGCCGCCCACAGGGGCGCCCCGTAGGGGCGCGGGGAACTGCGCGAGCGACCACCGACAGCCCGCACCAGGCAACGAACCAGCAACAACCCCGAAATCAACAAACTGTGCAAGGAGCCTACGGTCCCCCACATGACCACACACCCCGTCGACGAAGTCCCACCCGCACGCCAACTCGCCGCCTTCGGCTTGCAGCACGTCCTCGCGATGTACGCCGGCGCCGTGGCCGTCCCCCTCATCGTCGGCAGCGCCATGAAGCTGTCGCCCGCCGACCTGGCGTACCTCATCACCGCCGACCTCCTGGTGTGCGGCATCGCGACGCTCATCCAGTGCATCGGCTTCTGGCGCTTCGGCGTGCGCCTGCCGATCATGCAGGGCTGCACCTTCGCGGCGGTGTCGCCCATGGTCCTCATCGGGACGACCGGCGGCGGACTGCCCGCGATCTACGGCTCGGTGATCGTCGCGGGACTCGCGATCATGCTGCTGGCGCCGGTGTTCGGGAAGCTGCTGCGGTTCTTCCCGCCGCTGGTCACGGGCACCGTGATCCTGATCATCGGCCTGTCACTGCTGCCGGTCGCGGGCAACTGGGCGGCCGGTGGGGTCGGTTCGGCCGACTTCGGGGAACCGAAGAACCTCGGGCTCGCCGCGTTCGTCCTTCTCGTCGTCCTCGCCGTGCAGCGCTTCGCGCCGGTCTTCCTGAGCCGGATCGCCGTCCTGATCGGCATCGTCGTAGGGCTCGCGGTGGCGGTTCCGTTCGGTTTCACGGACTTCGACGGGGTCGGCGACGCGGACTGGCTCGGGATCAGCACCCCGTTCCACTTCGGGGCGCCCACCTTCGAGTTCTCGGCGATCGTGTCGATGCTGGTCGTGGCGCTGGTGACGATGACCGAGACGACCGGGGACCTGATCGCGGTCGGCGAGATGACGGACCGCAAGGTGGAGCCGCGCTCGCTCGCGGACGGTCTGCGCGCCGACGGTCTGTCCACCGTCCTCGGCGGTGTCTTCAACACCTTCCCCTACACGGCGTACGCGCAGAACGTGGGCCTCGTCGGTATGACCCGTGTCCGCAGCCGCTGGGTCGTGGCCACGGCGGGCGGCATCCTCGTGCTGCTCGGTCTGCTGCCCAAGCTGGGCGCGGTGGTGGCCGCCATACCGGCGCCGGTGCTCGGCGGTGCGGGCCTGGTGATGTTCGGGACGGTCGCGGCGAGCGGCCTCAGGACCCTCGCGCAGGTCGACTTCAAGGGCAACGACAACCTGACGGTGGTGGCCGTCTCGGTGGCGATGGGCATGCTGCCGGTCGGCGTTCCGACGGTCTACGAGAAGTTCCCCGACTGGTTCCAGACGGTGATGAACAGCGGCATCAGCGCGGGCTGCCTGACGGCGATCGTGCTGAACCTGCTCTTCAACCACCTTCGCCCGAACGCCGGTTCAGGCGCTCCCGAGCCGGCCGGCCTGCCGACCGGCGGCGCCGAGAAGGGCGTCGAGAAGTCCCGGGAAGAGGCCCTCTAGGTCGTCGCGGCGCAGGCCGTTCATCTTGGCCGTGCCCCGGTAGATCTGCCGGATCACACCGGCCTCGCGCAGCACCCGGAAGTGGTGGGTGGTCGTGGACTTGGTGACCGGCAGCTCGAACTGCGAACAGGAGAGCTCGTCGCCCACGGCGGCGAGCTCTCGCACGATCTGCAACCGCATCGGGTCGGAGAGCGCGTGCAGGATCGGCTCGAGGCGGATCTCGTCCCGCGCCGGGTGCGGAAGATCGCGGCTGCTGACGGCGGGGGAGGTCACGGCGGCTCCAGAGTCTTCGGGCTGCCCATTGTACGAGACCTCTCGTAGTTTGACACTCTACGTACTACGATGCCTATCGTACGAGTCGACGACCCGGTCCCGTGACGAGATGGAGCCCGCCGTGAGTGCACTCTTCGAGCCCTACACCCTGCGCGATCTGACGATCCCCAACCGGGTGTGGATGCCGCCGATGTGCCAGTACTCCGCGGCGCCCGAGGGACCGGAGACCGGCGCGCCGAACGACTGGCACTTCGCGCACTACGCGGCACGCGCGGCCGGCGGCACCGGCCTGATCATCGTGGAGGCGACGGGGGTGAGCCCCGAGGGGCGGATCTCGCCGTACGACCTCGGCATCTGGAACGACACCCAGGTCGAGGCGTTCCGCCGGATCACCCGCTTCCTGGTCTCACAGGGCACGGTCCCCGGGATTCAGCTCGCACATGCCGGCCGCAAGGCGTCCACGGACCAGCCCTGGAAGGGCGGGGCGCCGTTGGGGCCGGACGCCCTCGGCTGGCAGCCGCTGGGGCCGAGCCCGCTCGCCTTCGACGAACGGCACCCGGTGCCGACCGAGCTGACGGTCGCTCAGATCCGGGAAGTCGTCGGCCAGTTCGCGGACGCCGCCCGGCGTGCCCTCGCCGCCGGGTTCGAGGTCGCCGAGATCCACGGCGCCCACGGCTATCTGATCAGCAACTTCCTCTCCCCGCACTCCAACCACCGCACGGACGCCTACGGCGGCTCGTACGAGAACCGCACCCGTTTCGCCCTGGAGGTCGTGGACGCCGTACGGGAGGTGTGGCCGCAGGACAAGCCGCTGTTCTTCCGGATCTCGGCGACCGACTGGCTGGAGGAGGGCGGCTGGACGGCGGACGACACGGTCCGCTTCGCCGCCGATCTCCAGGCCCACGGCATCGACCTCCTCGACGTCTCCAGCGGCGGCAACGCCTCCGGCGTGCGGATCCCCACAGGACCCGGCTACCAGGTCCCCTTCGCCGCCCGGGTGAAGGACGGGAGCACGCTGCCGGTGGCCGCGGTCGGCATGATCACCGAGCCCGAGCAGGCCGAGAAGATCCTGGTCAACGGTGAGGCGGACGCGGTGCTGCTGGGCCGCGAACTGCTCCGGAACCCGTCCTGGGCACGGCACGCGGCGCGCGAGCTGGGCGCCGACGTGCATGTGCCGGACCAGTACCACCGGTCGGTCTGAGCCTCACGCCGGGCGGCGGGGCACCACCTTGATGTTGAAGGTGTGGGCCCCCAGCCCGCCCGCGATCCCCATGAAGAGCAGGGCGAAGTGCTCCTGGCCCCGCGCGGTGGTGATACCGCCGATGTCCAGCTGGGACGACGGCGGCCAGCCGAGGTCGGTGAGCAGTCGGCCGGTGGTCCGCTTGGCTTCGGTGTCGTCGCCGGAGAGGAAGACGGTGCTCGCGCCGTCGAGGCCGTCCGGGGCGATCATCACCGTGGAGTCCATGGTGCACAGCGTCTTGACCACGGGGGTCAGGGGGAAGGCCCGCTGGATCTGTTCGCCGAGGCTGCTGTTGGGGTGCGAGAGCTCGGTGTAGTCGTCGGAGAGGCCGACCCCGACGTCGATCAGCAGGGTGCCGGCCAGCGCCGGCGCCCCGAGGGAGTGCAGCAGGTCCAGGGAGACGGTCCCCGGGGTGGCGTTCACGAGCACCTCCGCGTGAGCGGCCGTCTCGTGCAGTCCCGCCACGGGAAAGTCGAGGTCGGAGCGCTCCTCGGGCTTGCGGGAGCCGAGGAGCACATCGTGGCCCGCGGCACTCCAGCCGTGGGCCAGCGCGCGGGCGACGTTGCCGGTGCCGAGCAGTCCTATACGCATGCCATGACGCTAGCCAGGGCACCGCGCCCGACGGATCGGTCCACGGCCCCGATCGGACCGGCACCCGCGACGTAGTCCCGTGGTCCTCCCTCCGGAGTACGGCGCCCCCGACCCGTACTCCGGGAAGCTCGGGGTCGATGTCTCCATAGGCACGATGCGCCGAGGCTCCCGGGCGACGAGGCTGGCCGCATCGAACGTGAGGAGGGCGCCATGAGCCGCCAGACCCGAATCCGCGTCAGCCGCCGCCCCGCCGCGCCCCGCGACGAGAAGATCGACCGCAGGACCCCGTCCGGCCGCCTGCTGCCGTACTAGTCCTCCGAGGCCGCCCGCCCGCCCTGGCCCGCACCGGTGGCACCGGTCCGAGGCAAGATGGGCGCATGCTCCCACCCCGGCTGCTGTGGCGTGACCCCCGGCCCGTTCCCCGGTTCAACCGGCAGGAGCCGGTGACCCTGATCGTCCGCGACCCCGGCTTCCACGAGCCGGCCGACGGGGACGCCTGCTGGAGGTTCGGGTACCACTGCCGGACCCATGACCGGCCCTACCGGCGCGAGTCCTGCGGGGCGGGGCCGCATCTCGTCGCTCTGCACTGTGAGGAGCACGGACCGGAGAGCATGTGGCCGCAGCCGCACATGCTGTTGTTCCCGGAGGGGTTCGACCCCCCGCTCAGCGACGCACAGTTGGCCCGGTTGCGGGCGCGGTGGGACGACGTGGAGGCGTGATCCGGGAGCCACGGCCCGGGCGGGCAGTGGCCGGAGGACGGCACCTCCGGCCACCGTCAGGTCGTCAACTCTTCGTGCAGGCCGTTCCGTTGAGGGTGAACGTGCCCGGCGCCGCGCTGTTGCCGGTGTGCGTCGCCTGGTAGCCGATGCTGACGCTCGCGTTCGGGGCGAGCGTCGCGTTGTACGAGGCGTTCGTCGCCGTCACCGCGCCGGAGCTCGGCGCGTAGGTGGCGTTCCAGCCGTTGGTGATGGTCTGGCCGGCGGGCAGGGTGAAGCCGAGCTGCCAGCCGTTGAGCGTGGTGGTCCCGGTGTTGGTGATCGTGACCGAGGCGGTCAGGCCGGTGTTCCAGGCGTTGGTGGACGCGGTCACCTTGCAGGGGCCCGCCGGGGGCTGGGGTGCGGGGCCGTCGCTGTCGAGGCCGAAGAAGGTCAGGACGCGGGCGGCCATGCCCCAGGCGTACAGGTTGTGGCCTACGCCCTGGAGGCTGACGGCCTCCACCTGGGCCCGGTCACCGGTGCCGCCGTAGCGGGTGCGGGTCCAGCCGGACTGGGGTGTGTCGGTGGCCGCGGGGATCTGGCTGACGCCGTGGACGTTGGTCCACTGCTTGATCTCCTCGCCGAAGTTGGGGTAGCGCAGCACGTCGTCCTCGGTGCCGTGCCACACCTGCATGCGCGGACGGGGTCCGGTGTAGCCGGGGTAGGAGCCGCGGACCAGGTCTCCCCACTCCTGCGGGGTGTGGGTCACGGTGCCTTGGGCGCAGGCGCTGTTCCACTCGGAGCCGTCGGTGGTGGCGAAGCAGCCGAACGGCACTCCGGAGAAGGCGGCGCCCGCGGCGAACACGTCGGGGTAGTCGCCGAGCAGGACGTTGGTCATCATCGCGCCGGAGGAGATGCCGGTGGCGAAGATCCGGCTGGTGTCGGCGTCATAGGCGTCGACCGTCCAGTCGACCATGGACTTGATGCCGACCGGGTCGCTGCCGCCGCCGCGCTTGAGTGCCTGTGGTGAGGCGACGTCGAAGCACTTGCTGGCGCGGGTGACGGACGGGTACACGACGATGAACCCGTACTGGTCGGCGAGCGAGGCGTACTCGGTGCCGGAGTACATCGCCGGGCCGGAACCGGTGCAGTAGTGCACGGCGACGACGATCGCCGGGTTCTCGGTGACGGTCTCGGGGACGTACAGGTACATCTGGAGGTTGCTGGGGTTCGTGCCGAAGTTCGTGATCTCGGTGAGCGTCGCGGCCGGGGCGATCTCCTCGCGGGCGGCGGCCTGCGGTGCGGCGAGGAGGGCGGCGGCGAGCAACGCCACCAGCATTCCGTGGAGCGCGACAAGGACCGCGCGCAGCGGTCTCCTCGCGGTGGTGCCGGGGGTGGCGGACACGGGTGGGTCCCTTCGTGATGACGGCTCGTGGGGCATCTGGCATCGCTGAGGGGAGCAAAGGCATGGTGACATGCACATGGCCGCCATGGAAGCGCTCCCACACCTCTCGTCCGACCGACACCTTCGCCACCTGCGGCACCCGAAGATGTTTTGCGCAAAGCGTTGACTAGAAAGCGCTTGCCCTCTACGTTCCGTTCAGCAGTGTGACCGGTCGACTCGCTCACCGACCTAAAACATCACAATGCTGGCGCACCAGTGTTCTGAATGCTGGACATCATTCAGATACATGATCGCGAACGCCCTCCAGAAGGGACGCATCCCCCATGCGTACTCGCCCCCCACGTACACATACGCAAAGATCCGCCCTGGTGACAGCCTGCGCGGCCGCCCTGGCGACGGTGACCGTGCTCGCCGTTCCGCAGTCGGCCGGTGCGGCCGATTCCGCTCCCGTCGGATTCGGGGCCGGCACCACCGGCGGTGGCAGCGCCTCGGCCGTCACCGTCTCGACACTGGCCGCTTTCAAGACGGCCGTCACCGGCAGCTCCGCCAAGGTGGTCCGGGTCAACGGCCTTATCTCGCTGAGCGGTCAGGTCGACATCGGCTCCAACACCACGGTGCTGGGCGTCGGTTCGTCGTCCGGGTTCACCGGGGGCGGGCTGCGGCTGAAGAAGGTCAGCAACGTCGTCATCCGCAACCTGAACATCAGCAAGCCGCTCGCGCCGGCCGACGGGGTAGAGGTGCAGGCATCGACGAAGGTGTGGATCGACCACAACTCCTTCTCGGCCGACCGCAGTCACGACAAGGACTACTACGACGGCCTGCTGGACATCAACCACGGCTCCGACAACGTCACGGTGTCATGGAACACCTTCAAGGAGCACTTCAAGGGTTCGCTCGTCGGTCACAGCGACAACAACGCGAGCGAGGACACCGGACGCCTGAGGGTGACGTACCACCACAACCGGTTCAGCAACGTCTACTCGCGCGTCCCCAGCCTGCGCTTCGGGACGGGCCACTTCTACAACAACTACGTGGACGGCGCGGAGACCGCCTGCCACTCGCGCATGGGCGCCCAGATGCTCGTGGAGAACAACGTCTTCCGCAACACGGGGGTCGCTGTCACCACGAACCGCAGCAGTGACGTGGACGGTTACGCGAATCTGCGCGGCAACGATCTCGGCGGGGCCGCCACCGAGATCTCCCGGGTCGGCACGTTCACCACGCCGCCCTACGGCTACACCGCGGAGTCCGCCTCGACGGTCGTCGCCTCGGTGACGTCCGGCGCGGGCACCGGAAAGCTCTGAACACCCCCCTCGACCGCTCGACGGACAGAAGGAATCGGGACATGACTTCTGCACCACGTACGCGCGCCCGCACGCGCGCGCTGACCGGCGCGACGGCCGCGTTAGGCTTCTCGCTTGGCATGATCATGACTACAGGGGCCGCACCGGCGAACGCGGCGTCCTGGCCGACGCCCTCCAGCAGTGTGCCGGTCTCCGCCACGATCCCGGTCTCGGGCACCGTGGACGGCGGGATGAAGCGCTACTACGGCAGTGGCGACCTGGCCGGCGACGGCCAGGAGGAGGGCCAGGACCCGATCTTCAAGCTCGCGGCCGGCGCGACCCTGAAGAACGTCATCATCGGCGCGCCCGGTGCCGACGGCATCCACTGCGAAGGCAACTGCACGCTCCAGAACGTGTGGTGGGAAGACGTCGGCGAGGACGCCGCGACCTTCCGCGGCGGCTCGACGTACACCGTGACGGGCGGCGGCGCCAAGAAGGCAGCCGACAAGGTCTTCCAGCACAACGGACCGGGCACGTTGAACATCTCCAACTTCGCCGTCAGCGAGTTCAAGACGCTCTACCGCTCCTGCGGCGACTGCTCCACGCAGTACACGCGCAAGGTGAACCTCAGCAACATCGAGGTGACCGGCACCGGTTCCACCGCGCGCCTGGTGGGCATCAACGTCAACCGCAACGACGTGGCCACGCTGAGGGGCATCACGATCCTCAACGACTCCGGTCGCAAGGTGATCCCCTGCCAGAAGTACAACAACAACACCGCGGTCGGCACCGGCCCGGACAGCACCAACTGCAAGTACTCCACCTCGGACATCACCTACCGGTAGTCCCCCCACGGTGAAGGCGGCCGTACGAAGCGTCCCCGCACGGCGCTTCGCACGGCCGCCGCATCATGTGCCCAGCTCCCGGCGGTAGTTCGCGTACGCGGCACGCAGCGCCTCACCCGGCCAGTCGCCCGGCAGCAGCGCGGCGGGCAGGACGGGGTCGGCGAGCAGATGCCGTACGACCGCCGCGAAGGCGGTGAAGAGCTGCGCGGGGTGATCCGCGCGGGACGCGTGGGCGAGCAGGGCCCTGCCCGTGGCGGCCCAGGCGTCGAGCGGCCACAGGGCCGCGGCCAGTTCGGCCGCGGGGCGGTCGGGGCGGGCGGTGCAGCGCTCGGCCACCTGGTCGAGGTCGGCCGGCAGCGGTCGGGGCAGGTTGGCGGGGCGCAGCCAGACGCCCTCGCGGAGTTCGGCCAGCCGCAGGGCGGTGAGCCGGGTGCGCAGATCGGCCCGTTCGGCGGGGCCGCGACCGGTCGCGGTGATCACGAGCAGCTCCCAGTCGCCGTCCCACGCGCGCGTGCGTGGATGTACGGCGTCGTCCTGGCGCCGCTGGCGCTCCAGCAGCCGGTCGCTGAGGCGATAGACGGTGTCCGCGCGCCGCAGGTCACCGGCGGCCACCATCCGGCTGAGCGCGGCCCGCGCGGTGGAGCCCCCGACACCGAACGGCTCCACGCGGCGTACCAGCTCCTTCACCGGCAGCTCGGGCGGATGCGCCCCCAGCAGCAGGCTCAGGACGACCGAGCGCGCGGACAGCGGGCGCAGTGCCGGCTCGTCGGGCAGCGCCTGGGTGTTCGTCCGCATGGTCACGTACTGTATGTCGTATTGCACGATTGCTACGACCGCAGCGATAGTGCAACACTCGGTCCATGGTCCCCACACACGCGACACACGACGTCACCAACCAGCCCCCTCCCCTGGCCCCGTACGACACGTCCGAGGACACGGCCCTGCTGGAGGGGCTGCGCCGCGAGGGCGCCGGCTGGGCCGAGGAGGACCTGCGTCGGATCGGGCGGCTGGCCGGGAGTGCCAAGGCCCAGGAGTGGGCCGAGCTCGCCAACCGGCACGAGCCCGTGCTGCGCACGCACGACCGGTACGGTCACCGGGTCGACGAGGTCGAGTTCCATCCGAGCTGGCACCACCTGATGCGGGTCGCGGTCGCCGAGGGACAGGCCGGCGCGCCCTGGGCCGACCCCCGGCCGGGCGCCCATGTCGCCCGTACCGCGGGCGGACTGGCCTGGGGGCACACGGACGCCGGGCACGGCTGTCCGACGTCGATGACGTACGCCGCCGTCCCCGCCCTGCGGCAGCAGCCGGAGCTGGCGAAGGTCTACGAACCCCTGCTGACCGGCCGGGAGTACGACCCGGTGCTGCGGGTGCCGACCGAGAAGCCGGGTCTGCTGGCGGGCATGGGGATGACCGAGAAGCAGGGCGGCTCCGACGTCCGGACCAACTCCACGACGGCCACACCCACCGCCGAGCCGGGTGTGTACACCCTGCGCGGGCACAAGTGGTTCACGTCGGCGCCGATGTGCGATGTCTTCCTGGTGCTGGCGCAGGCCCCGGACGGGCTGTCGTGCTTCCTGGTGCCGCGCGTCCTGCCGGACGGCAGCCGGAACACCTTCCGCATCCAGCGCCTCAAGGACAAGCTGGGCAACCGCTCCAACGCCTCCTCCGAGCCCGAGTTCGACGGGACCGTCGCCTGGCTGGTCGGACCCGAGGGGCGGGGCGTCAAGACGATCATCGAGATGGTCAACTGCACGCGTCTGGACTGCGTGATGATGTCGGCGACGCTGATGCGCAAGACGCTCGTGGAGGCGGGGCACCACGCGCGGCACCGCAGCGCCTTCGGTGCCCGCCTGGTCGACCAGCCGCTGATGCGCAACGTGCTCGCGGATCTCGCCCTGGAGTCCGAGGCCGCGACGACCCTCACCCTGCGGCTCGCCGGGGCGGCCGACCGCGCGGTGCGTGGCGACGAGGCCGAGCAGTCCTTCCGGCGCATCGCCACCGCGGTCGGCAAGTACTGGGTCACCAAGCGCGGCCCGGCCTTCACCGCCGAGGCCCTGGAGTGCCTCGGTGGCAACGGCTACGTCGAGGACTCGGGCATGCCCCGTCACTACCGCGAGGCACCCCTGCTCTCGATCTGGGAGGGCTCGGGGAACGTCAACGCCCTGGACGTCCTGCGGGCGTTGGTGAGAGAGCCCGGCACGGCGGACGCCCTCTTCGCCGAACTCGCCCTGGCGCAGGGGGCGGACGCGCGTCTCGACGCTGCCGTGACCCGGCTGCGGGGCCTGCTGGCCTCGGCCTCCGAGACCGGTGCCCGACGCCTGGTGGAGCAGATGGCGCTGACCCTCCAGGCCTCCCTGCTGGTCCGGCACGCCCCGGCCCCGGTCGCCGACGCCTTCTGCGCGACCCGCCTCGCCGGCGACTGGGGGCACGCGTTCGGCACCCTTCCCGACTCGGCGGACGTGAGCGGGATCCTGAGGAGGGCGCTGCCCGGGGAGGGGTGAGCGGCGAGCGAGGGCACCCGGGGAAGGCTGACCGGCCACCGTAGGACCCCTTAGCAGACAGTCACCCCGCGATTCCGCTTCGTTGTCAGTGCCGTGGTGCAGACTCCGATCAGATGGCACTTCGCCTGGGGAGGACTGCGTGTTCACGGGGATCGACGAGGTCGACTGGGCTTCGATGCGGCATGCGTACGGCAGCGCCGAGGACGTGCCCGGCCTGCTGCGGGGCCTGGCCTCCGCGGACGCCGCCGAGCGGGAGATCGCGCTCGACGGGATGTACGGCGCCGTGCACCACCAGGGCGACGTGTACGACTCGACGCTGGCCTGTGTGCCGTTCCTCTTCGCGCTCGCCGCGCGGGAGGAGGTGCGGGACCGGGGCGGGATAGTGGAACTCCTCGTCAGCATCGGCGGTGACGGCGAACCGTCCGAGGGCGCCTACGGGGTGGCACGGACCGCGGTGCGATCGGGTGCCGAGGTCTTCGCCCGGCTGACCGGTGACGTGGACGCCGGGGTCCGCAGGGCGGCCGCGGGGGCCGTCGTGCGGTTCGTCGACCAACCCGCGCGGGTGCTGAACCTGTTGCGGGAGCGGATCACGGTGGAGCGGGACGACCGCGTCCTGCTCGCACTGACCGAGGGCCTCGGGACCTTCGTCCGCCGCCACCCCGGCCACGCGCGTGCGGCCGTGGACCTCCTGGCGGCCCAGAGTGCGCCGCCGTACGGTCCCGGGCTACGGCTGGCCGCGCTCGGCCAGTTGGCGGGGTGCGCCCCCGACCGGCTCCCGGCCGACCTCGTCCCCACCGTCGTCGCGCTGCTCCGGGACCGGTCCGATCGGCGCTCCGCCGCGCGCTGTGCCCCCGACCGGCCGGACACGGAGACGCTCGTCGGACGGCTGCGGCGGCTGCGGCCCTCCGACGAAGAGGGGTCCCAGCTGCTGCGGACCCTGCACACCGCGCTCGGCGAGCGGCTGGACGACCGGATCGCCCTGCTGAACGGCCAGTTGACCAGCCCCGACCCGACGGACCGGTGCAACGCGGTGTGGATGTCCGCGGGCCTGTTCCGCGAGTGGCGAGCCGACCACGCCACGGCTGTCGCGCTGATCGGTGCCCAACTGCACGCCGAGGAGGACCGGTTGCGTGACGCCGCCACGTCCGTCCTGGTCGACCTCTTCGACCTGGCCGTACCCGCCGCCGACGACCTCCACTGCCTGGTCGCCGCTCGCCCCGAACTGTGGGTGCGCCACTGGGAGCACGGCGCGCCGACACTGGGCGGCCCCCTCAAGGCCCTGGCCAGGAGCGGGGACGCGCGGGCGGTACCCGTGCTGGGCGAGGTGCTGGCGGGGACGGTCGCGCCGGACGACCTCGGTCAGGTGATCCCGCACCTCGGCCGGGTCGCCGCCCCCTTGGCTCCGGCGTTGCGGGAGCGGCTCGCCGGTGTCCCCCTAGACGCCCCCGACTTGCACGAGCGCATGGTTCCGCTGCTGCTGGCGCTCCGGGTGCTGGACGACCGGGAGTGCGCTCCGCTGGTCGTACGGCTGCTGCGCGACATACCGGAGGGGCTCAGGCTCCGGGACTCGCTCGTGGCGGCCGGGGCGCGGACGCTCGGTGCGCTCGGGGAGGCTGCCGGCGAGGGGATACCGGTGCTGTGCGGCCTGTTGGAGGGTGAGAGCGCGATCGCCGCGGCCGACGCGCTGTGGTCGGTGTCGGGGGACGTGGACGCCGTGCTTCCGGTGCTCGTCCAGGAGGTGGCGGACGAACGCTCCCGGCAGCGCCGGTCGGCCGCCGAGGTGCTGGGGCGGTTGGGCCGGGCCGCGACGCCCGCGTTGACCGGGCTGCGACGGATGACCGCGGCGGAGTGCGTATGGCAGCGGACGGCGGCCGCGTGCGCGGTGTGGCGGATCTCCGGGGAGCCCGAGCCGGCGTATCCGGTGCTGCGGCGAGCGTGGGCGGAGAACGCCCGGACCCGCCGCACCATCGCGGAGTGCGTCACGGCGATGGGCCCGGCGGGGGCGCCGCTCCACGACCTGCTCCGGGACGAACTGGCCGCTCCGCGACGGCATCTGGCGACGTCCGGGGGTCACGGAAGCCATGACGTGCTTGAGGACGAGCAGTTGCTGCGGGCGTGCGGGGAGGCGTTGGCGAGCGGGGCGGAATGATGCGGCCGGGGTAGGTCAGGGGCAGACAGCTGAGGCGGGCGGGCCGGAGGCGCCCCGCCCTACGTCGGTCCGGCTCCGGCCTCACCCCTCCGCCTCCGACGTCGCCCTCTCCGCCCCGGCCTCACCCCGACCTCAGCCTGTCCTCCCCCACGTCTGCCCGAACCGTGCCCACTCCGTGTCCCAGTGGTCGATGCGGTGGCGCTCCAGGCGGCCGCGGAGCATGCGGCCGCCGACGAAGGGGACGAAGGCGGCGCCGACGCCGACCAGGGCGCCGATCAGGGAAGAGCGGAGGGCGGCCTCGGATTCGGTGGCCGGGCGGGTGACCAGGCGGCCCTCCGGATCCGTCCAGACGGTGACCGCGGTGCCCGAGGGGCTGCCGGGGCGGACCCGGACCTGGCCGGTGTGGGACGAGCCGTCGGTCGCCGCCCAGCGCACCTGCGCCCACACCTGGTCGCCGCTCGCCGTCCCGGTCTGCCCGCCGAACGTCCCCGGCGCCTCCTCGACGAGCCGGGCCTCGACCGCTCGCCACTCGGCGCGCTCGCGGGCCAGGCTGTGCTCGACGGACCGGGTCGCGCCCATACCGGCGAGCACGCCGACGAGCGCGGTGAGCAGCCAGGCGCCGAGCACGATCCAGGCCTCCACCTTGTCGGCGCGCCGCTTGAGCGGATTGCGTCGCCAGCGCCACAGCCAGACCTTCGGACCACGTAACGTCATCGAAGGCTTCCTCCTCATGAACGCGCGAACATCCCGGACCGCCTCTCCATACGGGGCATGGCTCCTCGCTGCTCAGGGACCGGCCCCGACTCGACCGTTGCACGGGTCACACACTCGCGGCCGCGTCTTGCCGAAAGTGGCGCGCGGATCCCGGCAAGCGGTTACCATCCCCGCCCTGACCTGCGGCGGAGCTCTTTCCAGGGGTGACTGTCAGTGCTGGGGTGCAGACTGGCCGATATCTGAGACAACGACGTCACGGAGGTGGTCGGCATGACCGAGGTACTGCTCGCCGTGGGCACCCGCAAGGGCCTGTTCATCGGACGCAGGCAGGGTGACACCTGGGAGTTCGACGAAAGTCCGTATTTCAACGCACAGGCCGTGTACTCGGTCGCGATCGACACCCGTGGCGAACGGACCCGGCTGCTGGCCGGCGGCGACAGCGCGCACTGGGGTCCGTCCGTGTTCCACTCCGACGACCTCGGCCGTACCTGGACGGAGCCGGCACAGCCCGCCGTCAAGTTCCCCAAGGACACGGGTGCTTCGCTGGAGCGGGTCTGGCAGCTGCACCCGGCGGCCGCGGAGCCCGACGTGGTGTACGCGGGCACGGAACCGGCCGCGCTGTACCGCTCCGAGGACCGCGGCGAGAGCTTCGAGCTGGTCCGTCCGCTGTGGGAGCACCCCACGCGGTCCAAGTGGGTGCCGGGCGGCGGCGGTGAGGGTCTGCACACGATCCTGACGGACAAGCGCGACCCGCGGGCCGTGACCGTCGCGGTCTCGACGGCCGGGGTGTTCCGGACCGCCGACGGCGGCGCGAGCTGGTCCCCCTCCAACTCCGGTGTCTCCGCGGTGTTCCTGCCGGATCCCGACCCGGAGTTCGGCCAGTGCGTGCACAAGGTCACCCAGGACGCGCAGACCCCGGACCGGCTGTACCTCCAGAACCACTGGGGTGTGTACCGCAGCGACGACGCGGGCGGGCACTGGACGGACATCGGCGAGGGACTGCCGTCCACGTTCGGTTTCGCGGCGGCCGCCCATCCGCACCGCGGTGACACGGCGTATGTGTTCCCGATCAACGCCGACGCGGACCGGGTCCCGGCCGACCACCGATGCCGGGTCTTCCGCACGGCGGACGCGGGCAAGAGCTGGGAGCCGCTCACGGCGGGCCTGCCGCAGGGGGACCACTACGGCACGGTGCTGCGCGACGCGTTGTGCACCGACGACGCGGACCCGGCGGGCGTGTACTTCGGCAATCGCAACGGCGAGGTGTACGCGTCGGCCGACGACGGCGACAGCTGGCGGCAACTCATGTCGCATCTGCCGGACGTGCTATGTGTGCGGGCCGCGGTGGTGGGATGACCGACGAGGGGGGACCGCCGGGCTTTGGCCACTGGTTGATCACCGCTGTCCTTACGGCAGTAGGGTGACGCCGTGGCACCACGACCCTTGCATGAAATCGTCGAACCGGGCTGGGCGAAGGCCCTGGAACCCGTCGCCGGACGCGTCGCCGAGATGGGCGACTTCCTGCGGGCGGAGATCGCCGCGGGACGCACCTATCTCCCTGCCGGGCCGAACGTCCTGCGCGCGTTCCAGCAGCCCTTCGACGACGTCCGCGTCCTGATCGTCGGCCAGGATCCCTATCCGACGCCGGGACACGCGGTGGGGCTGTCGTTCTCGGTCGCGCCCGAGGTGCGGCCGCTGCCCGGCAGCCTGATCAACATCTACCGGGAGCTCAACACGGACCTGGGTCTGCCCCAGCCGTCCAACGGCGACCTCACCCCGTGGACCCAGCAGGGCGTGCTGCTGCTCAACAGGGCGCTCACCACGGCCCCGCGCAAGCCGGCCGCGCACCGCGGCAAGGGCTGGGAGGAGGTCACCGAACAGGCGATACGGGCGCTCGCCGCACGCGGCAAGCCGCTGGTGTCGATCCTGTGGGGGCGCGACGCCCGCAACCTCCGTCCGCTGCTGGGCAGTCTGCCGTCCGTGGAGTCCGCCCACCCCTCCCCCATGTCGGCCGACCGCGGCTTCTTCGGCTCCCGTCCGTTCAGCCGGGCCAACGACCTGCTGGTCGGGCAGGGAGGACAGCCGGTGGACTGGCGCCTGCCGTGACGACACCGGGAGCGGGGGCGGGGGTGGGGGACGCGGCCGGTCCAAGCAAGAACGGCTTCGCCGACGACTCCGCTCTCCTCAACGACGACTCCGGTTTCCTCGCTGTCGATTCCGGTGGTTCCGGGCTGCGGGTCGTCGTCGGGACGGTGCGGCGTGGGGTGTTGGGGCAGCGTGAGTCGGGGGAGCCGGTGCGGACCGGGGCGCGGGGGATCGATCCGGAGCATCTGATGCGGCAACTGGTGCCGATGGTCCGGGCGTTGACCGAGGTGACCGGAGTCGCCCGGTTGCGCACCGCCGTCGTCGGCGCCGCCGGTCTCACCACCCTGGGCGAGGGCCTGCGCGCCGATCTCCCGGACGCCCTGAGGCGGGAGTTCGGAGTCGGGCGGATCGCCCTGGTCGCGGACGCCGTCACCGCCTACGCGGGCGCTCTCGGCGCGTCGTCCGGTGCGGTCGTCGCCGCCGGCACCGGCCTGATCGCCATCGGTACGGATCTGCGGCGATGGCGCCGTGCGGACGGCTGGGGCCATCTGCTCGGCGACTGCGGCGGCGGTGCCTGGATCGGGCGGGCGGGTCTGGAGGCCGCGCTGCGCGCTCACGACGGGCGGGCCGGTGGATCGACCGGGCTGCTGGACCGCGCCGAGGAGTTGTTCGGCCCGATGCCGGGCCTGCCTGGTCTGCTCTACCCGCGCCCGGACCGCCCCGCCGTCCTCGCCTCCTTCGCCCCTCAGGTCGCCGCCTGCGCCCCGGACGACCCCGTCGCCGCGGACATCCTGCGCACCGCGGCCCGTCACATGGCCGACTCCGTGGCCGCCGTCTGCCCCGCCGAAGGGGCGCCCCGAGTCGCGCTCACCGGTGGCCTGTTCAAGATCGGCGAGCCTCTCCTCGTACCCCTGGAGGAGGAGTTGGAGAGACGGCTGCCGCACGCGCGCCGGGTGCCGCCGGCCGGAGACCCGTTGCACGGGTCCGTGCGGATCGCGACCGACCTCGCGACCGGGGCTCTCACTCTGCCGAGTGACGGGGCGATGTTGTACGTGGTGACCGGAACGAGCGACTGATCCCGACAGGTCCGACGCTTCCGTTCCGTACGTAACTCATCAGACAAAACCGGACGGATACCGCTCACCTGCACCCTCCCCGAACAGGGAAGCCCAGTAAGCCAGTAACATGCGGCGCCATGAGCTCCCCCACTGGGCCCGCCGGCCTGCCAGTACGAATGCCGCGCCCCCGCCAGCCCGGACGGCACCGCCGTCCCGAGCCGCTGGCGGCTCCCGAGGGCGCGCCCGCGCTTGTCCTCGCGGTGCCGGGCAAGCCCAGCGCCGCCACCCGCAGCCTCGCCGAAGAGGTCGTGAGCATCGCCCGCTCCGAGCTCCCCGGCCTGGACGCGCGGATCGGGTACCTCGACGGGGACGACGTGGAGTTCCCCACGCTCCAGTCGGTGCTCACGCACACCGCCCAGGAGCGCACCGCCCGCTACGAGCAGGCCAAGGCCGCCGGTGTGGACGTCAAGGAGCCCGACGGCCCCGTCGCCGTCGTCGTGCCGCTGCTGGCCGGTCCGGACAGCGCGCTGCTGCGGGTGGTCCGTCAGGCCGTGATGGACAGCCGTGTCGCGGCCGACCTGACCGATGTGCTCGGCCCGCACCCGCTGCTCGCCGAGGCGCTGCACGTGCGGCTGTCCGAGGCCGGTCTGGCCCGCGCCGACCGGGCCCGGCTGTTCACCGTGGCGACCGCCGCGGACGGCATCATCCTGGCCTCGGTGGGCGGAGACGAGGCGGTGCAGGCGGCCGGGATCACCGGCATGCTGCTCGCCGCGCGCCTCGCCGTGCCGGTGATGGCCGCCGCGCTGGACCAGGAGGGCTCGATCGCCTCCGTGGCCGAGCAGCTTCGGTCCTCGGGCTCGCAGCAGCTGGCACTGGCGCCGTACCTGATAGGGCCGGAGATCGAGCCCGCGCTGATCGAGGAGGCGGCCAAGGAGGCGGGCTGTTCCGCCGCCGAGGCGCTCGGCCCCTACCCGGCGATCGGCAAGCTCGCGCTGGCCAAGTACACGACGGCGCTGGGCATCGCACCGCAGCAGCCGCAGGGCGCGCCGACGCGCTGACGTCGCGCCGCACGGCACAGCCGTGAGCAGTACTGCCGAAGGGCCCCTCCCGGCGCGGGAGCGGGCCCTTCGGCGTGTACCAGGGGTTCGGCGGGGCTCGTGTGGGGCCGGGCCGGGAGAGGCGCTCAGCCGAAGACCACGCAGGACGCCGCGGGCAGCTCGATCGAGCCGGTCCGGTACGGCAGTCCCGTCCCCGGGTCGAGCGCGAACCAGGTCACGTCACCCGAGCGCTCGTTGGCGACGTAGAGGAATCCCCCCGACTCGGCGAGCGCCCGCGGCCAGTGGCCGCCGCAGGGCACGGTGCCGACGAGGCGCAGTCCTTCGTCCTCGACGGCGAGCGTGGACAGGACGTCCTCGCCGCGGGTGGCGGTCCACAGGAAGCGGCCGTCGGGTGAGACGACGACGCCCGAGGGGTAGGCGTCGCCGACCGGGGCGCCGGGCAGCAGCTGCGCCTCCGTCAGGGGCTCCAGGAGGCCCTCGGCGGCGTTCCAGCGGCAGACGGTGACGGTCGGGGTGAGTTCGTTGACGACGTAGGCGCGGGTGCCGTCGGGGTGGAAGGCCAGATGGCGGGGGCCGGAACCGGGGCGCAGGGCGAACTCGCGGTGCGGTCGCGGGCTGCCGTCGGCCAGCGTGCACACGCGCACCGAGTCCGTGCCGAGGTCGACGCTGACCGCCCAGCGCCCGCTCGGGTCGGCCTGCACCTGGTGGGCGTGCGGAGTCTGCTGGAACCGTGGGTGCGGTCCGGAGCCGGTGTGCCGGAGGCTTCCGGAGGGGGCGCCGGCGAGAGAGCCGTCGGGGCGTACGGGTACGGCGGTGACGGTGCCGGAGCCGTAGTCGGCGGTCAGGACGTGACCGTCGTACAGGCCGAGATGAGTGGGTCCGCCGCCGACCGGCACACGGGGTCCGGCGGGCTCGAACTTGTCGCCGGTCACCCGGTACGCGGCCACCGCGCCCTCGGCGGTCTCGCTGACCGCGTAGAGCGTGCGGCCGTCGGGCGCCAGGGCCAGATACGAGGGGTCGGGCAGGCCGTTCACGCTGTTCAGGGGCGTCAGCGCGCCGCTGTCCGGGGCCACGGACGCCATCACGATCCCCGGCCCTCCGGCCGCCGTGAAGGACCCGATGAAGGCCCGCCGCCACTCGCCGCCGTCTGCCACCGCAGTCCCCTCTCGGTCCTGTGCCGTCGGGACGACGGCTCAGCCGATCATCGAAGGTCTAGACCATACACCGCCAATGTCGTCATCCCGCAAGGGACGCGGGGCCGTTCGGCCGCTCCGTCAGCGGGCCCGGCGACAGCGGGGCCGTCTCCGCCCCGGGCCCGCGCCAGTGCCTCGGGCTGGTGGGCGTAGGCCGCCGGGTGGCCTGATCAACCCTTCTGGGTGGCCGGTCAATGGGGTTCCCGGAGACGGCTCCGGGAGGGGTCACGCTCCTACCAGAGGTGACCCGGACGGCGTCCGCAGGGGGGTGGCCAGTTCGGCGAGGGCCCGTTCCAGGCCGTGCAGGTGGGCCAGCGCCGGTTCCGCGGCGGGCGGCTGGTCGGTGACCGCCCACTCGTCGCGCCGCCCGTCGGTGAGTGCCTCCACCGCGGTCTCCACGCGCCAGCAGGCCGCGGCGAGGCGGGCGTCGTGCGAGGCCTCGGGGTCGGCGGCGACGGCGACCAGGCCGCGGATCTCGTGGGCGCAGTCGTCCAGGAGGGCGAGGACGCGACGGGCGCGGCGCTTGCGGCCCAGCATCGGGTTGAGCGGGTGCACCAGCGGCGCGACCGAGAGCCGTACCCGGGCCAGCAGTTGCTCCAGTTCGGCCACGCGCGGGGCCGGGTCGGCGCCCTCGACACCGCGCAGCCGGGCGGCGGTCTCGGCGGTACAGGCGTGGACGCAGCGCAGGGCGCGCCGGATCCAGGCGTCGGTGGTGGTGTGGGTGGTGACGGGCAGCACGAACAGCACGGCCAGGACCGCGCCCAGCGCCCCGATGCCGGTCTCCACCAGGCGCAGGGCGAGCAGGCCGGGGGTGAGCAGGCCGAGGAGGCCGTAGAGGAGCTCGGCGAGGACGGTGACGCACAGCATCATCCAGGTGTACGACACCGCGGCCGTGTAGAAGATCCCGAAGACACAGGCGGTGAGGAGCACGGCGGAGGGGACCGGGGCTCCCTCGATCGGGACGGCGACGAGCAGGCCGAGGCCGATGCCGATCACCGTGCCGAGAACCCGGCGGAAGCCCCGGACGAGGGTCTCGCCGCGCGAGGTGGTGTTGACGAAGACCCACCAGGTGGCGCCGACGGCCCAGTACCAGCGCTCGGGGGACACCAGCTGGCCCACCACGAGCGCGAAGGCAGCGCCGGCTGTCGCCTGGACCGCCTGGCGGGTGGTCACGCGGTCCAGGCCGCTGCCCGCGGGCGGCGCGGGCGCCGGAGCCGGGGGCAGCCGGCGCTCGTAGCACCACAGGCCGAAGCGCACCGCCGCCGCGATCAGCACGGACAGCAGGACGGCCGCGTACAGCTCGGGCAGCTGCTCCGGGGCCGCCCGCAGGAACTGCGCCACGAAGAAGGTCATGAACGCGAACACGCCGAGGCTGTGCCCGCGCGGTCCCCAGCGGCGCGCGTACACGCCCGCGCCGATCACGGCGAGGAAGGTGAGGTCGCGGGCGACGGGGTGGTCGTGCAGTCCGGCCGCGGCGGCCAGCACGGGCAGGCCGACGACCGGGAGCAGCGCGGTGGTGGTCGCCTGGCCGCGGACCGTGGTATCGGTGACGGTGAAGAGCGCGAGCAGTGCGGCGAGGCCGCCGGTGACGGCGCCCACGAGGGAGTGTCCGGCGAGGCCGCAGACGACGACCGCGAGCCCGATGCCCAGTACGGCCCGCGCGGCGAAGCGCAGCCGCACCCGCCCCGGGTCCGGCGCCGTGAACACCCTCTTCAGCACCGCTCTCCTCCCCTGGAACCGTGACGGGTCCCGGCATGTCCCCTGGAACCGTGTCGGGTTCCGGCATGAAAAAGGCGCCGCGGGGTCCGCAGCGCCATCGACCGGCCCATTGCAGCACTGCCGTCCCGACTGGCTCAAGCGACCTCGCTTACGATGGACCATTGGCACAGACAAATCGGTCCCGGACCGTCCAGCGACGGGCCAACGGACCACGACGAGGAGGGGCCACGCACCATGGCCGTGGACCAGCTCGACACCCGCATCCTGCGACTGCTGCTGGAGCAGCCCCGCACCAGCGTGCGCGAGTACGCCCGGATCCTGGGCGTCGCCCGCGGCACGCTCCAGGCCCGCCTCGACCGTCTGGAGCGGGACGGTGTGATCACCGGTACGGGTCCGGCCCTCTCCCCCGCGGCGCTCGGCCACCCCGTGCTGGCCTTCGTGCACATCGAGGTCACCCAGGGGCGGCTCGACGACGTGGGCGACGCGCTGGCCTCGGTGCCGGAGATCGTGGAGGCCTTCTCGATCGCGGGCGGCGGAGATCTGCTGACCCGGGTCGTGGCGCGGGACAACGCGCATCTGGAGGACGTGATCCAGAAGGTGATCAGCCTGCCGGGCGTGGTCCGCACCCGGACGGAGGTGGCCCTGCGCGAGCGGGTGCCGCACCGGCTGCTCCCGCTGGTGGAGTCGATCGGCCGCGCCGGCCGCACCTGACATCCTGGGCACCATGAGCAACCTCGGCGCCCTCTCGGTCCTCTTCGATCTCGACGGAACGCTCGTGGACAGCGAGCCGAACTACTACGAGGCGGGCCGCCGGACCCTTGCCGAGCACGGCGTCCCCGACTTCACCTGGGCGGAGCACGAGCGGTACGTCGGGATCAGCACGCTGGAGACGGTCGAGCTGTGGAAGGGCCGGTACGACCTGGACGCCTCCGTCGAGGAGCTGTTCGCCGCCAAGAACCGCCGCTATCTGGAGCTGGCCCGCGCCAACACCCCCGCCTACCCCGAGATGCGCAAGTTCGTGGAACTGCTGGCCTCCGAGGGCGTGCCGATGGCCGTGGCCTCGGGTTCCTCACCGGAGGCCATCGACGCGATCCTGGCCGGCACGGGTCTGGACGCCTACCTGCGCACCGTCGTCTCCGCCGACGAGGTCGAGCGCGGCAAGCCCGCCCCGGACGTCTTCCTGGAGGCGGCCCGCCGGCTCGGCGCGGACCCGGCCGACTGTGTGGTCCTGGAGGACGCGGCCCCGGGTGCCGCCGCCGCGCACGCGGCCGGGATGCGCTGCATCGCGATCCCCTACGTGGCCGCGCAGGCCGACGCCCCGGAGTTCGCCACCGCGGACCTGCTCCTGCGTGGCGGCCAGCCGGAGTTCACGGCCCGGTCCGCGTACGACTGGCTCGTGCGCTCGGCGCCCACCTCCTGATCCGCGCCCCACTGCGGGGGTGCCCCGCCCCGCGGTCGGAGCACCTCCCGTGCGCGTGAGTGCCTAGGGCCGGGTCCCGTGTGAGGGCTTCGGGGCCGGCTGGATGTTCTGGTTGAGGCGGAAGACGTTGTCCGGGTCGCGGTCGGCCTTGATGCGGGCCAGGCGGGCGTAGTTGCCGCGGTAGCTGGCCCGGACGCGTTCCTGACCCTCGTCCATCATCATGTTCACGTAGGCCCCGCCCGCGGAGTACGGATGCAGGGCGTCGAAGTAGTCGACCGTCCACCGCTTGACCAGTTCGGCGTTGGCCGGGTCGGGGTCGACGCCGGCGTAGACCGACGCCCAGCGGGCGTGGCGGTAGGCCCAGGGGGTGTCCTCCTGGCCCACGTCGTGGGCGGCGCCGTCGATCGGATAGAGGTGCATGGTCGACTGCATGGTCGGCACCTCGGCGCCGAACTTGGCGTGCAGTTGGACGGCGTCGTCCGGGATGTCCTCCACGAAGTCGGCGCGCCAGTACCACTGGTGGCCGGGCGGGTAGAGCCCGTCGAACATCGACTGGAGCTCCGGGTGCTGAAGCACCATCGGGGCGTGCAGCAGCGGTTGTGGCAGGGCGTCCAGGAGCGGGGCCATCTCGCGGGCGGCCGCCTCGGTGTCGGCGCCGGTGTAGCACCACACCACGCCGGCGGTCTTGCGGAGCTGGATCTCCTCCGGGAACGGCGGGGCCGGCGGCACGGTGCCGTGCAGGAAGAAGCCGTTCAGCTCGCGGGGCGCGTTCGGCAGGAAGTCCCGGTAGGCGGCGAGGACTTCGGCGCTGTCCTCGACGGCCCAAAAGGTCGGTCCGGCGACGACCGTGCTGATCTCGTGCAGCCGGAACAGGAAGGACGTCACGACACCGAAGTTCCCGCCACCGCCGCGGATCGCCCAGAACAGGTCGCTGTTCTCGTAGCCGCTGGCCTGCACTTTTTGGCCGTCGGCGAGGACGACGTCGGCCTCCAGCAGGTTGTCGATGGTCAGCCCGCACTTGCGGGTGAGGTGGCCGAGCCCGCCGCCGGTGGTGATGCCGCCGACGCCGGTGGTGGAGATGATGCCGCTGGGCGTGGCGAGTTGGTGGGCGTTGGTGGCGCGGTCGACCTCGCCCCAGACGCAGCCGCCGCCGACCCGTACGGTGTGGGACTCGGGGTCGACCTCGATGTCCTTCAGGGGTGACAGGTCGAGGACCACTCCGTCGTCGACGGTGCCGAGACCGGCGCCGTGGTGGCCGCCGCCGCGGACGGCGAGGGGCACGTGGTGTGTGCGGGCGAAGGCGATGACGCGGGCGACGGCGTCCGCGTCGGCGCAGCGGGCGATCAGGGCGGGGCGGCGGTCGATCATCGCGTTGTACACGGTCCGGGCCGCCTCGTAGGCGGTGTCGTCGGGGCCGATCAACTCCCCGGTGAACCCGGTGAGTTCCTTGCGTGCGGTCTGGGCGAGCGTGCTGGTCATGCGATCCCCCGTTTTCTGCCGAATCGGTTCGATCCGCACGTTCTACTCGTGTCGCACCACAGCGGACATCCGTGGCGGTCACCCAGCTCGGCGCCGCCGGGTACCTACGTTTCGTCGGACGCCGAGGGAAGCGGCGGTTCGGGTTCCGGCAGCAGCCCGAGCCGGGCCGCGCGGTCGGCGGCGTGCCGTCGGGTGGGCGCGTCGAGTTTGTCGAGGACGGCGCGGACGTGGTTGTCGACCGTGCGGACGGACACCACGAGCCGGGCCGCGATCTCGGCGTTGGTGAGGCCTTCCGTGAGCAGCCGCATGACCTGGAGCTGGCGGCGGGTCAGCCCCGCGGGGTTCTCACGGGTCGCGGCGAGGGGGCCGCGCGGGATGTGGCGTACGCCGAGCCGGCGCAGCTCGGTGCGGAGCAGCCGGGCCCGGGGCTCGGCGCCCAGGGCGTCGAGGGCGGCGAGCGCGGTGAGCTTGTCCGCGGGGTCGGGGCTCTCGGCGAGGGCGCCGGCGTGTTCGTAGGGGCAGCCCGCGGCCTCCCAGAGGGTGGCGGCGGCCCGCCACTGACCGCGGGCCTGGAGGGCGTAGGGATGGTCCGAGTCCTCCAACGACACCGGACGTCCCGTCCTGGCGAGCCAGTAGCCGAGTTCGACGCGGTAGGGGCTGCCGGGCAGGCGGTCGGCCTGGGCGTGGACGGGGCCGGCGGCCGCGGCGACGGCGGTGAGGTCGCCGCGCAGCCACGCCGCTTCCGCGAGGGCCGCCGCCACCGGGCCGGTGCGCTGGAGTTCGCCGGTCCGTACGGCGATCTGCCAGGCCTCGGTGAGGAGTTCGGCGGCGCCGGGCCGGCCGCAGCGGGTGCGGACCCGGGCCAGGACGGTGAGCGCGGGGCAGCGGGCGGGCACGAAGTCGTGCATGCCGTACTCGGCGTGCTTCTCGGCGTCGTCCCAGTCGGCGGCGGCGAGGCGGCGGATGGCGAGTTCGACGTGGAGGTAGTTGAGGAAGCCGAGGTGTTCGGCGCGGTCGGCGAGGTCCATGGCCGGGGCCAGGAAGGTGTCGGCCTCGTCGTAGTGGAGGTTGTCGAGGAGGGTCCAGATGAGGTTGGCGTAGGACCGGCAGGCGTGTTCGACCTCGCCCGCGGCGAGTGCGACGTCGAGGCTCTCCTCCAGTTGCCATCGCCCGTCGGGGTCGCCGGCCCGCCAGCGGGCGCTGCCGACGTTGTTGAGGGCGTGCGAGAGGATCGCCGCGTCACCGGCCTTGCGGGCCAGGGCGATGGCCCGTTCGCCGTGTTCGACGGCCTCGGCGTAGCGGTCGGAGAGCATGCGCAGTTGGGCGGTGTTGCTGACGGCGAGGGCGAGGAGCCGGTCGTCGCCGGCGTGTTCCAGGACCGCCACGGCCTCCCGTGCGGCCTCCTGGGCCTGGTCCGCGTCGCCGGCCCACCAGTGGATGCGGGAGAGCCAGCGCAGGTCGGCGCCGAGGGCGAGGGTGTCGCCGAGCGAGCGGCGCAGGGCCACGGCCTCGCGCTGGGCGGTCACGGCGGCGGCGGAGTCGGCGATGGTGTAGCTCTCCACCGCGTAGCGTTCGAGCAGGTCGGCGAGTTCGGCCGGGGCGTAGCGGTGCCGCCCGCGCAGGACGAGCCGGAGCTGGGCGGCGGCCTCGCGATGGGCGCCGGCGCCCGCGGCGTCCTTGGCCGCGTCGGGACCGTAGCGGGCCACGGCGTCCTGGTCGCCGGCCTGGTCGGCGTGGTGGACGATCCGGGCGGCGTCGGAGCCGGGCCGGGCGACGAGCGCGGCGAGGACGTTGCGGTTGAGTGCGATACGGCGGGCCGCCGGCAGGGAGTCGGCGACGGCGCGGCGGATCAGCTCGTGCCGGAACGCCACCCGTTCCGGTGCCACGGCGAGCAGTCCGCGCTGCTCGGCCTCCGCGAGCACGGCCACGCCGTCCGCCAACAGCGTGTCGACCAGCGGGCGTTCGACGGCCGAGGGCATGACGGCGAGCTGCTCCAGCGCGTCGACCGTGGTGGCGTCCAGTCCGCGCAGCCGGGCGAGGACGGCGTCGACGACGGTCGGGGGCACTCCCCCGGTGCCGCCCGCGGCCACGATCTCGGCGACGAAGAACGGGTTGCCGGACGTCACCTCGTACACCTGGGCGGCGTCCAGTCGGCGTGCGGCGCTGAGGGTGCGTACCGCTTCCAACGACAGTCGGGCGAGGGGCAGTCGGTGCACTCGGGATGTGCGCGAGACCTGGCCGAGGAGGTGGCGCAGGGGGTGCTCGCGGCTCAACTCGTCGTCGCGATAGGTGAGGACGAGCAGGGCGGGCAGCCGTTCCATCCGCCGGACCAGGAACCGCAGGGCGTCGAGGGAGGCCTCGTCGGCCCAGTGCACGTCCTCCACGACGAGGACCGCCGGGTGCGGGGCGCCGGCGAGTTCGCCGTGCAGGGCCTCGTAGACGCGGTGGCGGTCGCCGCCCTCCATGACGGCTCGGGCCAGGTCGGCGCCGACGCTGCCGACGAGGTCACGGAACGGGCCGAGGGGGCGCCGGGTGGCGAGGTCGTCGCACTGTCCGACGAGGACGCGGGCCCGCTCGGGCAGCCGCTCCGGCATCGCTTTGACCAGGCTCGACTTGCCGATGCCCGCCTCACCGAAGACGAGCGCCACCGAACCGGCGCCGTCCGCCGCGTCCCGGGCGGCCGCGGCCAGTCGCGTCAGCTCGGGCTCACGTTCGAGGAGCCAGCGGTCCACGGGCCCGATTCTGCCAGAGCGTTCCGCTGGGAGAGCCGGGTCGGGAACGCGCCGCCAACGGCCGGAATTCGGCCCTCCAGACCCGTTGACGCTCACCCGTCCCCTCCCTATCGTCTGGTCGATCATTCGAATGGCGTTCGAGATAACGAACACCGATGAGGAGCACACATGGCACCGCCCCTCTCCAGACGAAACCTCCTCCAGGCAGCCGCCCTCGCCGCCGCCGCGCCCGCGGTCACGTACGCGGCGAGCGGCCGGGCCGCGGCGGCCGGGACCGCCGCCGTGGCCGCCGCGCCGACCGCCTGGACCGTGCAGCCCTTCGCCCTCGACGAGGTGGCACTCAAGCCCGGCATCTTCGCCGACAAACGGCAGTTGATGCTCGACCACGCGCGCGGCTACGACGTGAACCGGCTGCTCCAGGTGTTCCGCGCCAACGCCGGCCTCGCCACCGGCGGCGCGGTCGCGCCCGGCGGCTGGGAGGGCCTGGACGGCGAGGCCAACGGCAATCTGCGCGGCCACTACACCGGGCACTTCCTGACCATGCTGGCGCAGGCGTACGCGAGCACCGGCGAGCAGGTGTTCGCGGACAGGATCGCGACCATGATCACCGCGCTGACCGCCGCCCGCGCCGCCCTGCGCACCGACCCGAAGACGCTCGCCGTCACCGGGAAGTGGGGCAGCGCGCTGGAGAACGTACGCGGCTCCTACCAGTACCTCGAACTGCCCGCCGCCGTGCTCGGGGGCGCCTCCGCGATCACCCTGTCGGTGTGGGTGAAGCCCACCCACGACGCCAACTGGCAGCGCGCCTTCGACTTCGGCAACAACACCACCCGGTACATGTACCTGGCCACCCGCAACGGCAGTGGCGTGCCCCGGTTCGCCATCACCACCAGCGGCGCCGGCGGCGAGCAGGCCCTCAACGGCACGGCCGCGCTGCCGCTGAACCAGTGGAGCCATCTGGCGGTCACGATCTCCGGCAGCACCGGCACGCTGTACGTCAACGGCACCGCCGTCGCCACCAACACCGCGATGACCCTCAACCCGGCGACGCTCGGCACCCTCACCAACAACTGGCTCGGCCGCTCCAACTACTCGGGCGACCCGGTCTACGCGGGCGGCTACGACGAGCTCAACATCTGGTCGCGCGCGCTGACACAGGCCGAGATCACCTCGCTCCAGACCAACGAGGCCAAGCTCTCCACGGCGGGCCTCGGCAACCTCGTCTCGTACTGGTTCCAGGCCACCGGCGGCGGCACGGTCTCGGACGGCTCCGGCCGTGGTCTGACCGCCACCCTGCGCCGCACCTGGGGCGGCCCGAGCCACCCCGGGTTCCTGGCGGCGTACCCGGAGACACAGTTCATCGACCTGGAGACGAGGACCGCCAGCGACTACACCAAGGTGTGGGCGCCCTACTACACCGCCCACAAGATCCTGCGCGGCCTGCTCGACGCGTACGCCGCCACCGACGACGCCCGCGCCCTCGATCTCGCGTCCGGCATGGGCGACTGGATGTACTCCCGGCTGTCGGTCCTGCCCGAGGCGACGCTCCAGCGGATGTGGGGGCTGTTCTCCAGCGGCGAGTTCGGCGGGATCGTCGAGGCGATCGTCGACCTGCACTCCTACACCGGGAAGGCCGAACACCTCGCGCTGGCCAAGCTGTTCGACCTCGACTCCCTCATCGACGCCTGCGCCGCGAACAACGACACGCTCAACGGGCTGCACGCCAACCAGCACATACCGATCTTCACCGGTCTGCTGCGGCTCTACGACGCGACGGGCGAGACGCGCTACCTCACCGCTGCCAGGAACTTCTGGGGCATGGTCGTGCCGAACCGCATGTACGGCATCGGCGGCACCAGCACCGGCGAGTTCTGGAAGGCCTCCGGGCTGATCGCGGGCACGATCAGCGACACGAACGCCGAGACGTGCTGCGCGTACAACCTGCTGAAGCTCAGCCGGACGCTGTTCTTCCACGAGCAGACCCCGAAGTACATGGACTACTACGAGCGGGCGCTGCTCAACCAGGTGCTCGGCTCCAAGCAGGACAAGGCCGACGCGGAGAAGCCGCTCGTCACCTACTTCATCGGGCTGACGCCCGGTCATGTCCGGGACTACACGCCCAAGCAGGGCACCACCTGCTGCGAGGGCACCGGCATGGAGAGCGCCACCAAGTACCAGGACTCGGTGTACTTCAAGGCCGCCGACGGCAGCGCGCTGTACGTCAACCTCTACAGCGCCTCCCAACTCACCTGGGCCGAGAAGGGGGTGACGGTCACTCAGACCACCGACTACCCGCGCGAACAGGGCACCACGCTCACCTTCGGCGGGAGCAGCGCGGCCTTCGCCCTGAAGCTGCGGGTGCCGTCGTGGGCCACGGCGGGGTTCCAGGTGACCGTCAACGGCGGTGCGGTGAGCGGGACTCCGGCCGCCGGGAGCTACTTCACGGTGTCCCGGACCTGGCAGGCGGGGGACGTCGTACGGATCACCGTGCCGTTCCGGCTGCGCGTCGAGAAGGCCCTGGACGACCCGTCGTTGCAGACCCTCTTCTACGGGCCGGTCAACCTGGTCGGTCGCAACTCGGCCACCAGCTACCTGTCGTTCGGGCTGTACGCCAACGCGGCCCTCTCCGGCAGCCTGCTGCCCACCCTCACGCCGGTGAGCGGCAAGCCGCTGCACTACACCCTGAACGGCACGGAGTTCGCGCCCTTCCTGGAGGGCACGGAGAACCCGACACACGCCTACTTCCGGCGTGCGGAACCCAAGGTCGTCTTCGGCACGCTCGACTCCGGGGTCGCCAACCCCGCGAAGTCCGACGGCACGACACTGCTCGACGAGATCTGGGCTGCGGCGCCCTTCGCGAGCAAGAGCGCGCTCGTGACCAAGGTGACGAGCACCGTGAACACGTGGGTGTCGGCCGGGCTGCTCTCCCAGGCCAGCGGTCAGGTGGTGATCAACACGGCGGGACAGGCGACCTACGTGTCCTGAGTCCCGGCTAGGAGCGGCGCCGGGGCTTGCCCCGCTTGCCGCCCTGGGTCTTCTTGGCGGCGGGCGGCTTGCGTCGCCCGCCGGCCGCGTCGGGCCGCCTGGGCTGCTTCTTCGGCTCGGCCTTCGCCTTGGCCTTGTCCTGGGTGGCGGGGCGGCCCCGGGTGCTGTTCACGGTGCGGCCACGGACGATGCCGATGAAGTCCTCGACCAGGTCCGTGGTCGCGTCCTCCCGCCACGACAGGGCGACGGCGGACACGGGGGCGTCGGTCACCGGCCGGTAGGTGAGGTCCTTGCGGTGGTGCAGCCGGGCCAGCGACTGCGGGACGACGAGGACGCCGATACCGGCCGCGACCAGCTCGACGGCGTCCTCGGTGGTCGCCGGGCGCTCGAAGGCGGGCTGTCCGGGCGGCCGCTCCCAGTCCAGGACGTCGTCGAGGGGGTGCAGCACGATCTCGTCGGCCAGGTCCTCAGCGGTCACTTCCTCGACCGCGGCGACGACGTGGTCCTTCGGGACGACCACGACCGTGGTCTCCTCGTAGAGCGGGATGGCGCTGAACACCGTACGGTCCACCGGCAGCCGTACGAGACCCGCGTCCGCGGCCCCGTCCCGCAGCGCGTCGCGCGCCTCGGCGGCGGGGAGCTGGAGGAGGGTCAGCGGGATGTCGGGCAGCCGCTCGTTCCAGATCCGCACCCACTTGGCGGGGGTCACGCCCGGGACGTAGGCGAGCCGGAACTGCGGGGGTTCTTCCGAGCCTGTCACCTGGCCAGGTTACCGGCCGTGGTCGGCGGAGGTTCACCCAGTCGATACCCTTGACACCATGACGCAGCACCAGAGCCCCCAGACGATGAAGCCCGCGACCGCGGCGAAGAAGCTGGGTGTGTACCTCGAGGCCACCCCCGCCGACTTCCGGGAGGGCGCCGTCTCGCGGGCCGAGCTCAACCAGCTCCAGGCCGAGCCGCCCCAGTGGCTCCAGGACCTGCGCGCCAACGGCCCGCACCCCCGTCCGGTGGTCGCGGCCAAGCTCGGCGTGTCCATCGCGGGCCTGGCGCGCGGCGGCGTCACCGAGGCGCTCACCACCGAGCAGATCGAGGCCCTCAAGCAGGAGCAGCCCGAGTGGCTGATCAAGGAGCGCGCCACGCAGGCCGAGGTCCGCAAGGAGACGGTGCGGATCAAGAAGAAGAACGCCGAGAAGGCCGAGAACACCGAGCGCGACTGACGCACGGCCGGCCCTGCCTCTGCGACTCTCGTCACACCCGAGCCGCCCCCCACCCGCGCCCCGCACCTCGTGACGGTCGCCGACACCACCGTCGGCGGCGTCCGCGTCGGTCGTGACTGATCGCCGATGCCCCCACGCGCCGCCTTGATCACAGGATCTTCACCCCTGTTACATGGGGGACACACGGGCCTTACCGGTCCCGGTGAGGCTCAACCAAGCCTGTGGGGGGCACAGTTGAACACCGCACACCGTCCCAGACGTCTCGCGGCCGCCGTCGTCACCGCCGCACTCGCCGCCACCGGACTGACGGTCGCCGCCGCGCCCGCGGCCCACGCGGCCGCCTCCGACGCGGTGGCGAAGCTGCCGATCACCTCGTACTCGGCACTGGCGGTGGACTCCGCGCACGAGCGGGTCTACGTCGCCGACAGCAACCTGGGCAGCTACACCAACTCCGGCCTCATCGCCGTCTACAACTTCCAGGGCGAGCGGGTCACCACGATCAGCACCCAACAGCACATCTCCGGACTGGCGTTGAACGCGGACGGCTCCACGCTCTACGTCGGCGGGCGCGAGGTGATCTGGCGCTACGACACCGGCACCTACCAGTCGAACGGCGTGTACGTCTCGACCGACACCTGCGGCCGCAGCCTCGCCTTCTCCGGTGGCACGACGTACTTCACGACCCCGTACGCGCCCTCCATGTCGGGGTGCGACGCGACGCTGACCTTCCTGGACTCCTACGTCCCCGCGAACAACACCTCGCCGCGCACCAACTGGCAGGACTACGGCAAGCTCCAGCTGGAGGCCGGCCCCGGCGACCGGATGCTGATGGGCCAGCCGCTCAACTCGCAGGCGGCCAACCCGTTTTTGACGGTGTACGACACCAGCGGCGGCACCCTGGTCCGGGGCGCGGCCCGGCGCTTCGCCGACGCCGACGGCCAGGGCGCCCTGAACCTGAAGGACATGGCGTTCTCCGCCGACGGCACCAAGGTCGCGGTCGCCGACGCCGCCCACGGCACCCGGCTGCTGAACACCACCGACCTGTCCGACGCGGAGAGCGGCTATCCCGCCCTCCCCACCGGGGCCACCGCCACCTCGGTCGCGTTCAGCGGTGACGGCAAGTACCTCGCCCGCGGCGCGTCGGCCACCGGGGCGATTCCGGACCTGCTGGTGCAGCCCGCCGACCCGACCGACTCCACCGCCCCGCTGGAGTTCGCCTTCGAGGGCAGCCTCGACGGCGACCGCGTGGTGCCGCGCGGCATGGAGTGGTCGGCCGACGGCTCCCGGCTCTTCACGGTCACGACCAACGCGGCCGGCAACCAGTACTGGCTGCACGTCATCCAGCCCCCGGCGGTCCAGTACGACGTACGCCTCGCCGCCACGCTCACGCACAGCCCCGCCCAGGCGGTCGTGGGCGAGCCGCTGTCGGTGCGCGGGCGGCTGGAGTACGACGGGCCTGCCCCCGCCGAACCGCTGAAGGTGCGGGCGACCCGCACGGACGCCGACGGCAGCCACGACCTGGGCATCTTCACGGTCAAGGCGGACGGCACCTACACGGTCCTGGACGAGCCCGAGCGGATCGGGGACGCCACGTACACCGTCTCCTACCTCGGCGACCTCACCCACCGCCCGGCGACCGACGTCACCCACACGGTGTCCGTCGGCAAGGCGCCCACCTCGATCGCCCTCACCGCGCCGGCCGAGGCCTCGCTCAGCACGGGCGTCGAGATCACCGGCACCTTCACCGCCCAGGGCAGGGCGCTGCCGGACCGGGCGGTGCTGAAGGTCGAGCGCACCGACCGGCTCGGCACCGGCACGCTGTCGTCGGTGACGGTCGCCGCGGACGGCACCTTCACCATCAACGACATCCCGCGCACCCGGCGGGAGACCACGTACAAGGTGAGCTGGCCGGGCGACGAGCTGCACACGGGCTCGACGGCCTCGGCGACGGTCTACGTCACGCGCTGACCCGACGCCCACCCACGCGCCCGCTGCGCCGACCCGCGCGGCCCGCGCGGGCGCTAGTCCCCTGGCGGCGGTCCCCCGCACCCCCGAGGACCGCCGCCAGGTCCGACCGCCACACGCGCCACCGCGCGCCCACCCGGCCAAGTCACCCCGTGCACCACTCTGGACGCCCCGGCAACCGCTGACCTAGGCTGCGCAGCAAGCGCTTTCTAAACCAGTCCGTCATGCGCCGAGCTCCGCCGACCGTTCGTGCGCGAGCCGACGCGGACCGGCGCGGAAAGGCAGCGTCCCGTGCCCCACCACGAACCGAACGGCCAGTCTCCGTCCTGGACCCGCAAGTCCTTCCTGCGGGGCATGGCCGCGGCAGGGGTGACTCCCCTGCTCCCCGGGCTGCTGCCCGCCGCCACCGCCCGGGCCGCGGAGACCGGCCGGCCCGACTTCCCCCTGGTGGCCGACGGCGTCGCCACCGACGTGTTCGTGGACGCCGGCGACGACCCCGCCGTGATCCGCGCGGCCGGCGATCTCCAGGCGGACGTCGAGCGGGTCGGCGGCGTACGGCCCGGGCTCGTCCACGAACTGCCCACCAAGGCAACCCGGTTGGTCCTGGTGGGCACCCTCGGAACCAGTCCGGTCCTCGACCGCCTCGTCGCGGACGGCCGGCTCGACGTCTCCGGGATACGCGGCCGCTGGGAAGCCTCCGTGACCCAGGTGGTGGAGCGTCCGCTGCCCGGCGTCGAGCGCGCCCTGGTGATCGCGGGCAGCGACCGGCGCGGCACGGTCTACGGGATCTACGACACCTCGGAGCGCATCGGGGTCTCGCCCTGGTACTGGTGGGCCGACGTACCGGTCGAACACCGCGACACGGTGACGGTCCCGGCGGGCACCTGCAAGCGCCGTGAACCGTCCGTCCGTTACCGGGGCATCTTCATCAACGACGAGCAGAACCTGACCACTTGGTCGCACCGCACCCAGGAGCCCGACAAGAACATCGGCCCCGAGACGTACAAGCGCGTCTTCGAGCTGCTGCTCCGTCTGAAGGCCAACTACCTGTGGCCGGCCATGCACCCGTACTCCGACTTCTTCAACAAGCACCGCGCCAACCCCGAACTGGCCGAGCACTACGGCATCGTCGTCGGCTCCAGCCACCCCGAGGCACTGCTGCGAAACGGCGTCCACGAGTGGGAGCCGTGGGCCGCGGAGCACCCGAACGCCGACGGCACGCCGCCCGTCTACGACTACACGGTGAACCCCGCCGTGATCTCCGACTACTGGAGAGCCCGCGCCAGACAGAACGCGTCCTACGAGAGCAGCTGGACCCTCGGGATGCGCGGGCTGCACGACAGCGCGCTGGAGACGAAGCACGCGACGACGATCCCCGAGAAGGTCGTCGTGATGAACGACATCATCGCCGACCAGCGCCGGATCCTGGCCGAGGAGGTCGGTACGGCGGCCGAGCCGCAGATCTTCATCCCGTACAAGGAGGTCCTGGAGCTGTACAACGCGGGTGTCCAGGTCCCCGAGGACGTGACCCTGATCTGGCCGGACGACAACCACGGCAACATGCGCCAGCTGCCGAACGACGCCGAGCGCGCCCGCCCGGGCGGCAACGGCATCTACTACCACCTCTCCTACTGGGGCCGCCCGAAGAGCTATCTGTGGCTGGACACCACCCAACTGGCCAAGGTGTGGCAGGAGTTGCGCCGGGTCCACGAGCACGGCGTCGACCGTATGTGGATCTTCAACGTGGGCGACGTCAAGTCGATCGAGACCGGGCTGTCCTTCTCCATGGACATGGCCTGGGACGTGGACCGGTGGGGCGCCGACGACGTGGCGGACTTCCTCGCCGAGTGGGCCGGGCGGCAGTTCGGACGTCTGCACCGGCGGGAGATCGCGGCGATCCGTACCGAGTACTACCGGCTGGCGGCGGAGCTGCGGCCCGAGTTCATCGCCCGCGGCATCCTGTCCGTGATCCACCACGGGGACGAGGCGGGCCGCCGGCTGGCGGCGTACGAGCGGCTGCTGGAGCGGGTGCGGGCCGTGGGCGCCGAGTTGCCGGACGCCTACCGGGACGCCTACTACGAGCTGGTCGAATACCCCGTGCACGGGGCGTACTTGATGAACCTCAAGTACTACTGGGCCGACCGCAACGGGCTCGCGGTGACGCAGGGTCGCGGGGCCGGGGCGAACCGCTTCGCGGATCTGGCGGAGGCGGCGCACTCCCTGGAGGCGGCGCTCACCAAGCGGTACAACACCGAGGTGGCGGGCGGGAAGTGGGACGGGATCGTCAACCCGTACCCGTCGCAGATCCCCAAGGCGCCGGGGCGACCGGGCGTCACGCGGGTCGCCCGGCGGGAGACGTCGGGGCTGGGCATCGCGGCCGAGGGGAACGAGACCGGGGCGGCCCGTCCGCTGGCCTTCTCCTCGTACACCCGCGACCGGCGCTTCGTGGACGTCTTCAACACCGGTTTCCTGTCGCTGGACTGGACCGCGGAGGCCGGTGCCTCCTGGCTGCGGCTGAGTGCGGCGGGCGGTTCCCTCACCGAGCAGACCCGGGTGTGGATCGAGGTCGACTGGGCGCGGGCGCCCGAGGGCGCGCTCGACACGACGGTCACCTTCACCGGGGGCGGGCAGAGCGTCGAGGTGCCGGTGCGGGTGGTCAACGACGGGGAGCGGGCGCGGCGGCGGGCCCGCGGGTTCGTCGAGGCCAACGGGTTCGTGTCGATCGACGCCGCGCACTTCGAGCAGCGGGTCGCGCGGGGCGGGGCGCGCTGGCGGGTCGTGCGCGGACTTGGTCGTCGTAGCGGCGCGGTGGAGGCGGTGCCGTCGACGGCCGCCTCGGTCACCGCGGACTTCGCCCACCGGGCACCGGAGTTGAGGTACCGGGTGCGGTTCGGCAGCACCGGCGCCTTCCCGGTCACCGTGTTCCGGCTGCCCTCGCTCGACGAGCGCGGGTATCGCCGGGTGGCTGTCGCGCTGGACGACCAGGCACCCGTCGTACTGACCGGACAGGCCGTCGCCACCGGCAACCGGGGGGACGCCTGGGCCCGGAACGTGGAGGACGGGGTCGAGAAGCTCACCGCCACCGTGACCGTCGCCGAGGCCGGTGAGCATGTGCTGCGGATCTTCATGGTGGACGCGGCGATCGCCGTGGACCAGATCGTCGTGGACACCGGCGGTCTGCCCGCGAGCTACCTGGCCGCACCCGAGAGTTATCACCCGGTGTTCAACCCCGAGCCCGCCTACGGGCCGGGTCTGGACGTGCCGGAACAGTAGGTTCTCCGGCATGAGTGAGAGCACATCCCCGCTGGCCGGGAAAGTAGTGGTCGTCACGGGCGCCGCCCGTGGTCAGGGCGCCGCGGAGGCGGCCGCCCTGGCCCGGGCCGGGGCCGAGGTGGTCGCGACCGACGTACGGCCCGAGGACGAGGGCTGCCGTCGTCTCGACGTCAGCGACGAGCGCGGCTGGGCGGAGCTGGCCGCCGAGCTGCGGGAGACGTACGGCCAGGTCCACGGCCTGGTCAACAACGCGGGCGTCATCCAGCGCGGTCGGATCGGCGAGGTCGGCGCCGAGGACATGGCGCGGGTGCAGGCGGTCAACACGACCGGTCCGCTGCTCGGCATCCAGCATCTCGCCCCGCTGATGCCACCGGGGTCGTCGATCGTCAACGTCGGTTCGTCCGCGGCGCTGACCGGCTACTACCCGGTCGCGTACACGGCCAGCAAATGGGCCCTGCGCGGGGTGTCGAGGATCGCCGCGACGGAGCTGGGCCCGAAGGGCATCCGGGTCAACATGATCCATCCCGGTTACATCGAGACGGAGATGACCGCGGCGGCCACCGAGGCGTTCCGTACGACCACGATCCGTGAGACGCCGCTCGGACGCAGCGGCACCGTCGACGACATCGTCCCGCTCGTGGTCTTCCTGATCTCCGACGCGTCCGCGTTCATCACCGGGGCCGACATCCCGGTGGACGGCGGCCTGACGGCCCACGGCGGCGTCAAGTCCATCTCGGACGCCATGCGGCCCGACGGACCGTAGAAGAGACTCCGCACGGACCGCCGGTCCCCCGCGCCGGCGGTCCGCACGGAGAGAAGGAGAGAACCAGGCATCCCCTCCGAGCCTGCTCTCTCCCGCCTGCGGTCGCCGGAGCGCCGATGTGCTGGAGTACATGAGAACGTCGCTGTTGCTCTGTTGCATTCTGGAGTGGCAGCAGGTGGCGCAGGTATGGGTACAACTGCGTACGCGGACGAGTGGAGCACGAACGTGGCACAGGGGCTGGGCGGAGCCTACGAACGCATGCTGACGGTGGCCGTCGGCGCACTCCACGAGCGTGATCCCGGGCAGTTGTGGCCGCTGGTGGCGAGCGCGCTGCCGGACCTGATCGGCGGCGAGGTCCTGATCTACAAGCTGGACGACTGGAGCGAGAGCGGGGGCACGCTCGGTCTGTCGCCGGGGGTGGCCCCGGAGTTCGCCGGGCTCGGGGAGGAGGACGCGGGGCTGCTGCGAGCCGGGTACCCCTTCGCCGGGCACTACGAGGCGACCCGGGACAGGACACCGGTGACCGCGCGCCAGGCGGCGGGACGGCACTGGTCGGCGAGCCCCACAGCGCGGCTGATCGACGACGTCATGGACATGGACCACGCGCTCGGGATACCGCTGCCGCAGTCGAGGACTCCGATCACCGGCTGTCTCGTCTACCGCTCCGGCCGGGACTTCAACGACGAGGAGGTCCTGGTCGCCGGGCGGCTCCAGCCGCTGCTCGCCGGGATAGAGCAGCAACGGCAGCTTTTGGAGCGGGTGGCGGTGCCGAGCGGCGGTGACGCGGGCCTCACCCCTCGGGAGTCGACCGTGCTGCTCCTGCTGGGCGAGGCCCTGACGGCCGCCGCGATGGGCCGACGGCTCGGCATCTCCGAACGGACGGTGCACAAGCACGTCGCGAACATCTACCGCAAGCTCGGCACCCACGACCGGCTCGGGACGGTGCTGCGCGCCCAGCAGTTGGGGCTGGTTCCCGGGCCGGCCTCACGGGGCTGAGGGCACTGGCCTCACGGGGCTGAGGGCACCCCGTCGCCCTTGAGGCGCTCCAGGTCGGAGGGGCGGACCTGGATGGCGAGGACGGCGATCAGCGCGGCGACAGCGGTGAAGATCGCCGCGACGACGAACGCGGCGGAGACTCCCGCGGTGAGGACCTCGTCGCCCCAGTGGCCGGGGAGTTGGCCGGTGCGCTTGAACTGGAGGAGCTCGGCCGGGGTGGCCTGGTCCAGGAAGCGCGGGACCTGCTTGTCCGCCTCGTTGGTGCTGGCCGTGCCGAACATCGTGACCAGGATGGACAGCCCGAGCGAACCGCCCACCTGCTGGGTGGCGTTGAGGAGTCCGGAGGCCGCGCCGGTCTCCTGGACGGGCACGTCGGAGAGGGCCATGAGGGTCAGCGACACGAACTCCATGCCCATGCCCAGGCTGAACACGAGGATCGGGCCGAGGACGCTGCCCGCGTAGGTGGAGTGGACGTCGGTCAGCGTCAGCCAGGCCAGCCCGACCGCCGCCAGTATCGCGCCCACCACCATGAACGGCTTGGGCCCGTAGACGGGCAGGAACCGTGAGGCCAGCCCGGCGCCGACCGCGATGACCGCGCTGACCGGCAGGAAGGCGAAGCCGGTGGCCAACGGGCTGAAGTTCAGCACGTTCTGCACGAAGAGCGTGAGGAAGAAGAACATGCCGAAGATCGCGGCGGCGAGGCACAGCATGATGCCGTAGGTGCCCGCGCGGTTGCGGTCGGCGAACATGTGCAGCGGGGTGATCGGCTGCCTGGAACGCCTCTCGATCAGGATGAACGCCACGAGGAAGACGACGGCCGCGCCGAACGAGGCCAGCGTCAACGCGTCGCGCCAGCCTTCCTGGGCGGCTCTGATGAATCCGTAGACCAGCAGGACCATGCCGACGGTAGAGGTGAGGGCGCCCGTGATGTCGAAGTGGCCCGGATGCCGTTCGGACTCCCTGATCCAGCGGGGCGTGGCGAGGGCGATGAGCAGGCCGATGGGGACGTTGACGAACAGCACCCACCGCCAGTTCAGATACTCGACGAGGATGCCGCCGGCGAGCAGTCCGATCGCTCCGCCGCCCGCCGAGACCGCGGCGAACACCCCGAACGCCCGGTTGCGTTCGGGGCCTTCGCGGAAGGTCGTGCTGATCAGCGCGAGGGAGGTCGGGGAGGCGATGGCGCCGCCGACGCCCTGGAGGGCACGGGCGGCCAGGAGTTGGGTCTCGTTCTGGGCGAGCCCGCCCAGCAGGGAGGCGAGCACGAAGAGCAGCACGCCGCAGATGAACACCCGCCGTCTGCCGAGGATGTCGCCGGCGCGGCCGCCGAGCAGCAGCAGACCGCCGAAGGTGAGGGTGTAGGCGTTGACCACCCAGGCGAGGCTGGTGGTGGAGAAGTCCAGGGAGCGCTGGATGTCCGGCAGCGCGATGTTCACGATGGTGATGTCGAGCACCACCATCAGCTGACATGACGCGATGACCAGCAGCGCCATGCCGTTTCCGCCACCGCCGGTGTTCCCGGTTGTGGCCTGAGCTGCGGAAGTCGGTTGCGGGCTGGTGCTCATGGCGTATCGCTCTCGGTGAACGGTGGCGTCCACTGTTCGACCGTACGCCTGGGTCGGGACCCTCACCAGTCGATCAGCCGACCGAACCTCGACCGACCGCCGCGGCGAGGGCCGCCTCGATGGTCGGGTACTCGAAGGTGAAGCCGGAGGCGAGGAGGGCGGCCGGCAGCACGCGCTGGCTCATCAGGATGCCGTCGGCGAACTCGCCGAGGACCAGCCGCAGGGCGAAGCCCGGGACGGCGAACACCGTCGGCCGGTGCAGGGCGTTGCCGACGGCGGCGGTGACCTCGCGGTTGGTCGCGGGGTGCGGGGACGTCATGTTGACGGGTCCCGTGACGGTGTCCGTGTCGATGAGGTGGCGCAGGGCGCGGACCGTGTCGTTGAGGGAGATGTGGCTCCAGTACTGGTCGCCGCTGCCCAGACGTCCGCCGAGGCCCGCGCGGGCGAGCGGCAGCAGCCGTCCCATGGCGCCGCCGCGGGGCGAGACGACGATCCCGAAGCGGGTGTTGACCACCCGGGTCTCCACCGCGCGGGCGGCCTGGGCGGCCGTCTCCCACTCCTCGCACACCCCGGCCAGGAAGTCCCGGCCGGGCGCGCCCGACTCGTCGACCTCGGCCGTGCCGGTCTCGCCGTAGTAGCCGACGGCCGAGCCCGACACGAACACCGGCGGCGGCTTCTCGCAGGCCGTGACCGCCGTGGCCAGGGCAGTGGTGCCGAGGACGCGGCTGTCGCGGATCCGCTGCTTGTACGCGCGCGTCCACCGCCGGTCCCCCACCCCGGCACCGGCCAGCCCGACCACCGCGTCAGCGCCTTCGAGCACCGCGGGATCCAGCAGTCCCGCCTGCGGATCCCACCGCGCCTCCTCGCTGCCGTCCTGCCGGGGTCGCGGCTCCCTGCGGACCAGGCGGGTCACCCGGTGCCCGTCGTCCAGCAGCGACGCCGCCAGGGCCCCACCGATCAATCCCGAAGAGCCACTGATGACGACGTGCATGGGGTACCTCGTTCCTGGCGCTCACCTGGTCGAGACTTTGATTGAGACTTCAATCATCATACGCTCCGCGCCGGAGCCCGATGTCAGTGCCTCGATCTAGGGTTCCCACCATGGACAAGACGCTGCCGACCACCGAACTCTCCTCTGCGCTGGACATGTTGAGCGACGAGGGATCGCCCGTGGACTGGACCGTGCCGGCGGACGTGCTGATCGAGATCGGCGAGCCGGCACTGCTCCCGCTGGCCGACGTGCTCGCGTCGGCGGGCTCGCCCGAGGTGGCGCGGCGGGCCATGTGGGCACTGACCCGCCTCGAAGGCGTTGATCCCAGCAGCTATGTGCCGTTGTTGCGGCATCCGCACGCGGAGGTCAGGAGCACCGCGCTGTCCCCCTTCAGATTCATGGGCGAGGCCGTGATCGGGTACGCGGACCAGTTGATCCCGTCGCTGGGAGACCCGGAGGCGGACGTCCGGCAGCGAGCGGTCTGGGCGTTCAAGGCGATGGGCGACGCGGCGGTCCCCGTGCTGCGGCGCCTGCGGCAGCAGCCCGCGACCGGACCCAGGATCCGGGCCACGGCACTGGAGGCGTTGGCGACGATCGGCGGACCGGGAGCGCTCGGCGAGCGGGACCTGGCCGCGTGGCGTCGGCTGACGAGAATCAAGCGGCTCACCGAGACGGCACCCGAGCGCTTTCATCTGTGCGGTTCCTGGTACGCGGTCCCGAGCGACGACCAGGCAGCGGTGCTCGCGGCGTTCGACCTGAGCGACCCGGAGCCGGTCACGCTGCGCACCGGGGCGTCGGCATGGAACCACGACAGTCACAACTGGGGCGGCAAGCGCCCGCACGAGCGCTGTGCCCGTGTCTTCGTCAGCCCGGCGCTGGACGGCTGGACGCTGGTCTTCGGCCGCTCCTCACAGGACAGGCACCGCATCGAGGACGCGGAGGACCAGGAGGCGGCCCGCTCGGAGGTGGTACGCGAGCGGTGCGCCGATCTGAGCCGCCGGTTCGGGGCCGCGCACTGGTACGGCATGAGCTGCGGGGACGGCTGGACGGCGTGGTGCATCGCCGAAGGCGGCGAAGTGGTGCGCTTCTACGACGCGTTCGAGGCCGACGAGAAGGGGATCGTGGGCGTCCGGCATCCCGCGGAGTCGGGCTTTCTCCTGCCCCACGAGACGGTCGACACCGGCGATGCCCTCGACTCGTTCACCGAAGAGCTCCATAGCGCGGGGAACCAGCTGGACGTCGAGGCCTTCTACCGCCGCTACGCACAGGCGAGAAGAGACCTCGGCATACCCGACACCTGCTACGCCATCGACATCGCGGCCCGTCTCTCCATCAACCCCTCGGCGCTCGGGGCGAGGACCCGGATCACGGGTTCCGGAGTCCTCGCCCTCACCGCGTGCGGCCGTCGGTACGGCCATCCCACCGGAGCGCTCAGCATGTGACCGTCGGCGCTAGCCGATCACGAACAGCAGATCGCCACCCTCCACCTGCTGGATCCGGTTGATGGCGAGCCGGGACACCTTGCCCGCCTTGGGCGCGGTGATCGCGGCCTCCATCTTCATCGCCTCGATGGTGGCGACCGTCCCGCCGGCCGCGACCTCGTCGCCCTCGGCGACCGCGAGCGTCACCACTCCGGCGAACGGGGCGGCGACATGGCCGGCGTTGGAGCGGTCGGCCTTCTCGGTGACCGGGATGTCGGAGGCGGCCGCGGCGTCGCGCACCTGGATGGGCCTCAACTGGCCGTTCAGGGTGGACATCACGGTCCGCATGCCGCGCTCGTCGGCCTCACCGACGGCCTCCAGGCCCAGCAGGAGCCGGACGCCCGGTTCGAGGTCGACGGCGTACTCCTGGCCCGGGCGCAGACCGTAGAAGAAGTCCTTGCTGTCCAGGACGCTGGTGTCGCCGAAGGTCTGACGGTGGGTCTCGAAGTCGCGGGTCGGGCCGGGGAACAGCAGGCGGTTGAGGGTGGCGCGGCGGTCCTTGTCCAGGCCGTCGCGGTCCTCCGGGGTCAGCTGCGGTGCGGGCTTGGCTTCGGCACGGCCTTGGAGGGCCTTGCTGCGGAAGGGCTCCGGCCAGCCGCCGGGCGGGGTGCCCAACTCGCCGCGGAGGAAGCCGATGACGGAGTCGGGGATGTCGAACCGGTCCGGCGTCGCCTCGAAGTCCTGCGGCGAGACCCCGGCGCCGACGAGATGCAGGGCGAGGTCGCCGACCACCTTGGAGGACGGCGTGACCTTGACGAGGTGGCCGAGGATCCGGTCGGCGGCCGCGTACATCTCCTCGATGTCCTCGAACCGGTCGCCGAGGCCGAGGGCGACGGCCTGGGTGCGCAGGTTGGAGAGCTGGCCGCCGGGGATCTCGTGGTCGTAGACGCGCCCGGTCGGAGAGGCTAGGCCCGCCTCGAAGGGGGCGTAGATGCGGCGGACGCTCTCCCAGTAGGGCTCCAGGTCGCCGACGGCCCGCAGGTCGAGGCCGGTCGGGCGGGCGGAGTGATCGGTCGCGGCCACGATCGCCGACAGGGAGGGCTGCGAGGTGGTGCCCGCCATGGAGGCCACGGCCCCGTCGACCGCGTCCGCTCCGGCCTGGATCGCGGCCAGGTAGGTGGCGAGCTGGCCGCCCGCCGTGTCGTGGGTGTGGATGTGGACGGGGAGGTCGAACTCGCGGCGCAGGGCGGAGACGAGCGTCGCCGCGGCGGGGGCCCTGAGCAGGCCGGCCATGTCCTTGACGGCCAGGACGTGGGCGCCCGCCTCGACGATCTGCTCGGCCAGGCGGAGGTAGTAGTCGAGGGTGTAAAGCCGCTCGTCAGGGTTCGACAGGTCGGAGGTGTAGCAGAGGGCGACCTCGGCGATCGCCGTGCCCGTCTCGCGTACGGCCTCGATCGCCGGGCGCATCTGGCCGACGTCGTTCAGCGCGTCGAAGATGCGGAAGATGTCGATGCCGGTGGCGGCGGCCTCCTGCACGAAGGCGTCGGTCACCTCGGTCGGGTACGGCGTGTAGCCGACGGTGTTGCGGCCGCGCAGCAGCATCTGGAGGCAGATGTTGGGGACGGCCTCGCGCAGCGCGGCGAGCCGCTCCCAGGGGTCCTCGGCGAGGAAGCGCAGGGCGACGTCGTAGGTGGCGCCGCCCCAGCACTCCAGGGACAGCAGCTCGGGCAGGGTGCGGGCGACGACCGGGGCGACGGCGAGGAGGTCCTTGGAGCGGACCCGGGTGGCGAGCAGCGACTGGTGGGCGTCGCGGAACGTGGTGTCGGTGACGCCGATCGTCGGTGACTCGCGCAGCCAGCGGGCGAAGCCCTCGGGACCGAGGTCGGTGAGCTTCTGCTTGGAGCCGGCCGGGGGCACCTCGGAGGTGAGCTGCGGCAGCTTGCTCGTGGGGTCGATCAGCTGGGGGCGCTCGCCGTGCGGCTTGTTCACCGTGACGTCGGCGAGGTAGGTGAGCAGCTTGGTGCCGCGGTCGGCGGAGGTGCGGGAGGTCAGCAGGTGCGGGCGCTGCTCGATGAACGAGGTGGTGACCCGGCCCGCCTGGAAGTCCGGGTCGTCGAGGACGGCCTGGAGGAACGGGATGTTGGTGGCCACGCCGCGGATCCGGAACTCGGCGACGGCACGCCGGGCCCGCTTCACCGCGGTGCCGAAGTCCCGGCCCCGGCAGGAGAGCTTGACCAGCATCGAGTCGAAATGGGCGCTGATCTCCGTACCGGCGTGGGTGGTGCCGCCGTCGAGGCGGATGCCCGAGCCGCCGGGCGAGCGGTAGGCGCTGATGCGGCCGGTGTCGGGGCGGAAGCCGTTGGCGGGGTCCTCGGTGGTGATACGGCACTGGAGGGCGGCACCGTGCAGGGTGACTGTCTCCTGCGAGAGGCCGAGGTCGGCGAGGGTCTCGCCGGCGGCGATACGGAGCTGGGACTGGACGAGGTCGACGTCGGTGACCTCCTCGGTGACCGTGTGCTCGACCTGGATGCGCGGGTTCATCTCGATGAAGACGTGGTTGCCGGCCGGGTCGAGCAGGAACTCCACGGTGCCGGCGTTGCGGTAGCCGATCTCGCGGGCGAAGCGCACGGCGTCGGCGCAGATCCGGTCGCGCAGCTCCGGGTCCAGGTTGGGCGCCGGGGCGAGTTCGATGACCTTCTGGTGGCGGCGCTGCACGGAACAGTCGCGCTCGAAGAGGTGGATGACGTTGCCCTCGCCGTCGGCGAGGATCTGCACCTCGATGTGGCGGGGGTCGACGACGGCCTTCTCCAGGAAGACGGTCGGGTCGCCGAACGCGGAGGCCGCCTCACGGGCCGCCGCCTCGATGGACTCGCGCAGCTGGGCGCGGTCCTCGACCCGGCGCATACCGCGCCCGCCACCGCCGGCGACGGCCTTGACGAACACCGGGAAGCCGATGTCCTCGGCGGCCCGGACCAGCTCGTCCACGTCGCTGGAGGGCTCGGAGGAGCCCAGCACCGGAACGCCGGCCGCGCGGGCGGCGGCCACGGCGCGGGCCTTGTTGCCGGTCAGCTCCAGGATCTCGGCGCTCGGGCCGACGAAGGTGATCCCGGCCTCCTCGCAGGCCCGGGCCAGCTCGGGGTTCTCCGACAGGAACCCGTATCCCGGGTACACGGCGTCGGCGCCGGCCTGCCGGGCGGCCCGGATGATCTCCTCGACGGAGAGATAGGCGCGCACGGGATGCCCGGGTTCGCCGATCTCGTACGCTTCGTCGGCCTTGAGCCGATGCAGTGAGTTGCGGTCCTCGTGGGGGAAGACGGCGACCGTCCTCGCGCCCAGCTCATAACCGGCTCGGAACGCGCGAATCGCGATCTCACCACGGTTGGCGACCAGTACCTTGCGAAGCATTCCGGGATCCCTTCGGCCTGCTGGTGACGGACACCATGGTCGCGGCTATGGCGGCGAGGTGCCATGAGACCCGGGTCACGCCAAGGCGGCGCTTTGCCCCTTTGGCCCGATCGGCCTCACAGGAAGTCGGCCAGCCCGGTGAGGAGCCGGTCCACGTCCTCCGCGTCGTTGTAGGGCGCGAGGCCGACCCGGAGGCCGCCGGTGTCGCCGAGGCCGAGGTGCCGGGAGGCCTCGATGGCGTAGAAGGAGCCGGAGGGCGCGTGGACGCCGCGCTCGGCGAGGAAGCGGTAGGCCGCCACGGTGTCGTGGTGGTCGAAGGTGAGCAGCAGGGTGGGGGTGCGGTCGGCCGCCCGGGAGTGGACGGTGATGCCGTCGAGCGCGGTGAGCCCCTTGTCGAGCTGGGTGCGCAGGGTCTGCTCGTGGGCCTCGAGTGCTGTGAAGGCGGCGACCAGTCGCTCGCGGCGGGTGCCGGTGGCGCTCGTGTCGAGGCCCGCGAGGAAGTCCACGGCCGCCCGGGTGCCGGCGAGGAACTCGTAGGGCAGGGTGCCGAGTTCGAAGCGCTCGGGGACGGCGTCGGTGGAGGGCAGCAGCTTGTCCGGGCGCAGGGTCTCGAGGAGTTCCGGGCGGGCCGCGAGGACTCCGTGGTGGGGGCCGAGGAACTTGTACGGGGAGCAGACGTAGAAGTCGGCGCCGAGCCGTTCCAGGTCGACGAGCGCGTGGGCGGCGTGGTGGACGCCGTCGGCGTAGACGAGCGCCCCCACCTCGTGGGCCAGTCGGGAGATCTCGGGGATCGCGGGGCGGGTGCCGATCAGGTTGGAGGCGGCGGTGACGGCGACCAGGCGGGTGCGGTCGGACAGTACGGCGCGTATGTCGTCGGGGGTCAACTCCCCGGTGGCGGGGTCGAAGTCGGCCCAGCGCACGGTGGCGCCGGCCCGTTCGGCGGCCTGGACCCAGGGGCGGATGTTGGCGTCGTGGTCGAGGCGGGTGACGACGATCTCGTCGCCGGGCGACCACGTCTTGGCGAGGGTGCGGGAGAAATCGTAGGCGAGCTGGGTGGCGCTGCGGCCGAAGACGATCCCGGCCGGGTCCGCCGCCAGCAGGTCGGCCATGGCCCGGCGGGCCTCGGTGACGATGGCGTCGGCGTTGCGCTCCCCCGGCACGCCGTGACCCCGGTTCGACAGCGGGTGTGCCATGGCGTCGGCGATGGCGTCGATGACGGGCCTGGGCGTCTGGGTGCCGCCGGGGCCGTCGAAGTGTGCCGTTTTGGCGTCGAGGGCGGGGAACTGGGAGCGGAGGGCGGCGATGTCGTACGTCACGAGGGGCTCCTATGCGGGTGCCGTTCCGGGCCGGGGCCCCGAGTCAACCTCATCTCCCGAACTCGGGCGAGATCGCCCCCGGTGGTGTCGGCGTGGTCGGGGTGTGCCTTTTCGGTCATCATCCTGACGTGCACCTGCCCAAATGGGGCCATCGGTGGCACTCTGCGCGCAGAACGGTCACACCCTCCGACCCCCACCGCAGAAGGAGACCGCGTGATAGGCAGACTGCGTACCGCTCTGGTCGGCGTCGCCGCACTGCTGGCCGGCGGCGCCCTCGTCACCCCGGCCGGCGCCGCCCCCGATCCCGGAGCGGTGTCACTCACCGCGCAGGAACGCGCGCACGCGTTCTGGACCCCGGAGCGGATGCGTGCGGCGACCCCTCTCGACGTCCTGTCCGTCGACCGCTCCGAGGTGCGGGCGGCCGAGATCCGCAAGGGCACGAAGACGATCGTCGCGCCGAGTGCGCCCGGCTCGTCCGTCGGGACCCTGGCGTTTCCCGAGGGCGGTGGTGAGTGGACCGGCGGCGGGGCCGTCGTCCGGACCGCCGGCCGGGTGTTCTTCACCTACCAGGGCCGCACCGCCTCCTGCTCCGGCAACGCCGTCACCAGCGCCAACAAGTCCACCGTCCTGACCGCCGGGCACTGCGTGAAGCTGGAAGGGGCCTGGCACACCAACTGGGTGTTCGCACCCGGCTATCACGACGGACAGACCCCGTACGGCACCTGGGCGGCGTCCAAGACGCTGTCCACCCCGCAGTGGACGGCGAGCGAGGACATCAACTACGACGTCGGCGCGGCCGTCGTGGCCCCGCTGGACGGCAAGGCGCTCACCGATGTCGTCGGCGGCCAGGGCGTGGCCTTCAACACCGGCTACAGCAAGGCCATGTACGCCTTCGGCTTCCCCGCCGCCGCCCCGTACGACGGCCAGAAGTTCATCTACTGCTCCGGCACCACCTACCGGGACTTCCTGCTCTCCAGCGACCACGGGCTGACCTGCGACATGACCGGCGGCTCCAGTGGCGGCCCCTGGTTCACGCAGTTCAACGAGTCCACCGGGACCGGGCTCCAGTCCTCGGTGAACAGCTTCAAGTACAACTTCCTGCCGAACGCGATGTACGGGCCGTACTTCGGCGCGGACGCGCAGAACCTGTACCAGGCGGCCCAGTCGTCCTGAGCCCCCACCGACGGTACGGATGCCGGCCGGTCCCGAACGTCCCGGGGCCGGCCGGCGTCATAGCGGTAACCGTCTCGAAGGGGCCCGCCATGACCGTCGTACGCTCGCTCTTCGCCCTGGCCGTGCTGGTGGGCGGCCTGTCCGCCTGTGGTGACGGGGCGGAGCCGAGCGCTCCCGCCTGGGAGGAGCCGGCCTCGTACGCGTACACGCTGACGTCGAGCGCGGGTGAACGGCCCCTCATCGGCACCTTCCGCATCACGGTCCGCGACGGCGAGGTCGCGGCGGCCGTCGGTCTCGACGACAGCGGGCGCCGTGTCGTACGGCAGCTCCCCCACCAAGTGCCCACGCTGGGCGCGCTGTTGGAGGAGCTGGAGCAGGCGCGGGGAGACGACGCGGACACCGCGGAGGCCGAGTACGCGGCGGACGGGCATCCGACCCGCATCGAGTTGGACTGGGAGGCGAACGCCCTGGACGACGAGGCGAGTTACGAGATCACCGACTACGAACCGGACGGCGGCGCGGTCGACGACTGACCGCCAGACCTACAACTGCTGGATCTTCCCGCCGAGTTCGGGCCGGAACTTCTTCAGCAGCGCCTCCGGGGCACTGACCACCCAGCGCGTCCCGACCAGGTACTTGCCGCCGTAGATGGAGGCGGCGTCCAGCCAGGTGAGCTTGAACCGCTCCTCGGGGAACGTGGTGATCAGGAAGTCGCCGTCCTTCCCCTTGCAGACGCCTTCCCTCAACTCGTCGGCGTCCGTACGGATCTTGACCTTGCAGCCGACCAGGCCCGCGATGACCTCGACCTTCGCGGGCGCCACGACACCGGCGGAGGGCGCGGCGGTCACCGCGGTGTCGCTGCTCACCTTGGACTCGTCCGACCCGCCGCCGCCACATCCGGTGGCCAGCAGGAGCGGGGTCAGTGCCAGGCAGGCGAGGGTCAGTCGGCGTGGCTGAGGGGACACGTACCTCTCCGTTTCGGGACGTCGGCCGGACGTACGCCCTGAGGTACGGGCGAATGCCGGTGGCTGTTCACCCTGGTGAGGCCCGACGATGTGTGTCATGACCAACGTCGACGTGCACCAGCATCTGTGGACCCCGTCGCTGCTGGCGGCCCTCCGGTCGCGCCGCGAGCCGCCGTACCTGGACGGCTGGACCCTGCACCTGGACGGTGAGCCGCCCTACGACGTCCCGCCGGACGCCCATGACGTGGCCCGGCGCGCGGAACTCGCCGTCGCCGACGGTCTGGGGCGGGCGCTGGTGTCGATGTCGGCGCCCATCGGCGTGGAGTGGCTGCCGTCGGCCGAGGCGCGCCCGCTGCTGGACGCCTACCACGAGGACGCGGCCGCGCTCCCCGAGCCGTTCGGGGCCTGGGCCGCCGCGTGCGTACGGGACGTCGACGCGAAGGCGACGGCGCGCGACCTCGACCGCGGCTTCGCCGGTCTCCAGCTGCCGGCCAACGCCCTCGTGGACGCGGCCGGTTACGCGCGCTGCGCCCCGTTGCTCGATCTGCTGGAGGAACGCGATCTCCCGCTCTTCGTCCACCCGGGTCCGGCGCCCGGCGGGTCCGAGGGCCCCGGCTGGTGGCCCGCGATGGTGCCGTACGTCCAGCAGATGCACTCCGCCTGGTTCGCCTTCCGCGCCTTCGGCCGGCCCCGCCATCCGCGGCTGCGGGTGTGCTTCGCGCTGCTCGCCGGGCTGGCCCCGCTGCACGGGGAGCGTTTCGCCGCCCGCGGCGACGGCTCGGGGGCGGTGGATCCGGAGGTCTTCGTCGAGACCTCCTCCTACGGTCCGCGCTCGGTCGAGGCCGTGGTCCGTGCCCTCGGCGTGGACGCCGTCGTCCAGGGCTCGGACCGGCCGTACGCGGAGCCGCCGCAGCACCCGGGGTTCGGCCTGGGCGGGGCGGCCGCGTACGCCTTCCGGATCGCGAACCCGCGGCGGCTGCTCGGCGGGGAGGGCCGCTGACCGAGGAACCGCCCGGGCAACTGACCGAGGAACAGACCAAGCTGTCAATGTTGTGCACTTTCTTGACGGCAGTCACAACAGAGCCTAGTTTCGCGGTGTCCTTCCCCCGCTCAAGGGAGACCCCGCGATGCCCACGTCCCCCGTCGCATCCCCCTCCACGGCCCCCGAACGACTCCGGCAGCTGCGCCTGGTCGCAGCCTCCGGGCTGCTCGGCACCGCCGTGGAGTTCTACGACTTCCTCGTCTACGGCACGGTCGCCGCGCTCGTCTTCGGCGACCTGTTCTTCCCCGGCGCCGACCCGGCCGTCGGCACCATCGCCGCGTTCGGCACCTTCGCCGCCGGCTATGTCGCCCGTCCGCTCGGCGGCATCCTCTTCGGCCACTTCGGCGACCGGCTCGGCCGCAAGTCGATGCTGCTGCTCACCATGGGCCTGATGGGCGGCGCCAGCTTCCTCATCGGCCTGCTGCCCACGTACGACACCATCGGGGTGTGGGCGCCGGTCCTGCTGATCGCCCTGCGGGTCGTGCAGGGTCTCGCCATCGGCGGTGAGTGGGGCGGCGCGACCCTGATGGTCGTCGAGCACGCCGGTGCCAAGCGCCGCGGCCTGTGGTCCAGCTTCACGCAGATGGGAGCCCCGCTCGGCTCCCTGCTCTCCACCGCCGTCGTCGCGTACGTCGTCACCCTCCCCAAGGACGACTTCGCGGCCTGGGGCTGGCGGGTGCCGTTCCTGCTGAGCGTCGTCCTGCTCGGCGTCGGCCTGTTCGTCCGGCTGAAGGTGGTCGAGAGCCCGCTCTTCACCGAGGTGAAGAAGGACCGCGCCGAGTCCCGGCTGCCCATCCTCGACGTCCTGCGCAACCCGCGCCCCGTACTGCTGGCCTGCGGTGTCGGTATCGGCGCCTTCACCGCGCAGTCGCTGCTGACCAGCTACATGATCGCGTACGCCACCGGCATCGGGTACGCCCGCCCACAGGTGCTCAACGCCCTCACGGTCTCCGCGTGCGTCGCCCTCGTCGTACTGCCCTGCGCCTCCGCCCTGTCGGACAAGGTCGGCCGCCGCCCGGTCGTCCTCGCCGGCGCCGTCGCCTCGGCCGCCCTCGCCTTCCCCGTGCTGGCGCTGGTCGACTCCAAGTCGCCCGGGCTGCTGATCCTCGCCGTCGTCCTCGGGCACGGCATCGCCCAGTCCACGATGTACGGCCCGCTCGGCGCGCTGCTCACCGAGATGTTCGGCACCAAGGTCCGCTACACCGGCGCCTCCCTCGGCTACCAGGGCGCCACCCTCGTCGGCGCCGGCTTCTCCCCCATGATCGCCACCAGCCTGGTGGCCGGCAGCGGCAGCAGCACCCCCGTCGCCCTGCTGCTCTGCGGCGGCGCCGCCATCACCGCGCTGACCGTCTGCTTCGTCCGCGAGACCCACCGCACCACCCTCGGCGACCCCACCGACCGCTCCGCCACCCCCCACCCGGAGGAGATCCACGCATGAGGACCGGCACCCGCACCGCCTCCGCCCTCACCCTTCTGCTCGCCGTCGCCGCCCTGCCCACCTCGGGCACGGCGGTCGCCGCGGACACCACCCACGTCGACGGCCGGCTCCCCTCCGGCGCCACGTACCTGATGGACGTGCCCGCCGACTGGAACGGCACCGTCCTGCTCTTCAGCCACGGCTACAACGCCGGACCGGCCAACGCCGCGCAGAACGCCCCGGACGACACGACGAAGGCCCTGCTGCTGGCGAAGGGCTACGCCCTCATCGGCTCCTCCTACGCCAGCACCGGCTGGGCGGTCACGGACGCGGTGCCCGACCAGGTCGCCACGCTGTCCGCCTTCAACGACCGTTTCGGGGCGGCGAGTCGCACCATCGCCTGGGGGCGCTCCTACGGCGGACTCGTCACCACCGCCATAGCCGAGCGCCATCCCGAACGCATCGACGGCTCCCTCTCGATGTGCGGCCTGGTACACGGCGGCGTGGCCAACTGGAACAACACCCTCGACCCGGTCTTCGCCGTCAAGACGCTCCTCGCGCCCGATTCCGGCGTCCCGTTGGTGAATCTCGCCGACCAGACGGCCGCCACCGAGGCCGCCAAAACCCTTGGCTCGGTGGTGGATTCGGCCCAGTCGACCGCCGCCGGACGCGCCCGTATCGCCCTCGCCGCCGCCCTCCACAACATCCCGGGCTGGAACCAGCCCACCCAGACCAGGCCCGCCCCCACCGACTGGGACGCCCAGCAGGCCAACCAGTACGCCGCCGTCAAAGGCCTGCTGAACGCCGCCATGAACCGGCGCCAGGAAGCCGAGACCCGCGCGGGCGGCAACATGACCTGGAACACCGGCGTGGACTACGCGAGGCTGCTCGGCCAGTCCTCCGTCCGCAAGGAGGTCACCGAGCTGTACAAGAAGGCCGGGCTGTCCCTCGGCAAGGACCTCGCCACCCTCAACCGGGCCCCGCGTATCAGCGCCGACCCGGACGCCGTCGCCTGGATGGGCGCCACCAGCTCCTTCACCGGCAAACTCACCAAGCCGCAGTTCAGCATCCACACCATCGGCGACGCCCTGGTGCCCGTCCAGACCGAGAGCGCCCTCAAGCGGGCGGTCACGGCGGCCGGTTCGGGCGCACTACTACGCCAGGCCTACGTCGACAACGCCGGCCACTGCACCTTCAGCCCCGCCGAGCAGCTCGCCGCCCTGCACACCCTGGAGGACCGCCTCGGCACCGGGAAGTGGCGGGGAACCGACGCCGGTTCCCTCAACTCCCGTGCCGCGGCGGCCGATTCCACGACACCCGCCCGCTACGTCGCCTACCGCCCGACCCCGTACCTCAGGCCGTACGACCTCGCCCACCCCGGCGACGCGCGGTAGGCCTCAGCTCTGCCGGAACAGGTCGTTCAGGTCCGCCTGGGCGATCTGGCCGGCGGCGTAGGAGAAGGTGCCCTGTTCCTTCAACTCCCGTGCCACGTCGAGCAGCTGACGGTACATCGCACGCGCGATGCTGCCGCCCACGGTGACCCTGCGCACGCCGAGTGCGCGCAGGTCGTCGAGGGCGAGGGCATTGCCGGTGAGGCCCATGACGACGTTGAGCGGGCCGTCGAGTTCGCGCACCAGGGTGCCGATGGTCTCGGCGTCGGCGGCGCCCGGCACGAAAGCGCAGTCCGCGCCGGCCGCGAGATACGCGTTGGCCCGCCGCACGCACTCCTCCAGCGAGCCGCCGACCAGCAGCACATCGGTCCGGCCGACCAGGACGAACGGCTCGCCGGCGGCGTCCACGGCGGCCCGGGCGGCGCGGATACGGTCCACCGCGAGCGACTCGTCGTACAGCGGCCGGGCACGGTCCCCGGTGAAGTCCTCGATGTTGCCCCCGGCGGCACCGGCCGCGAGGGCCATCGCGACGGTCTCCGCCACGGTCCCCGGTGCTTCGCCGTACCCGTCCTCGAGGTCCGCGCTCAGCGGCACCCCCAGCTCACCGGCGATCTCACCCACCCGGCGGATCATGGTGTCGCGGTCGACCCGGGCGTCCTGATCCTTCTCCTCGTGGAAGTCGTGGTCCGGGCGTCCGAGTGAGAACGCCACACCCGCGCTCGTGGTGGCCACGGCGGGGAAACCGGCCGACTCCAGGACCCGGGCACTGCCCACGTCCCAGGCGTTGGGGAGCAGGAAGCACCCCTCTCGATGCAACTCGGCGAAACGCTCTGCTCGTTCTCGACTGTCGATGTTCACGCGACCGAACGTACGACGTGGCACCGTTCCCGGCCAGCGGCGCAGATCGTCCTTCCGTGCGCCTGCCGCGCTTCCTTTTGCGGCCCGTCGGCGGGCACGGAAGATGGATCCATGACGCTTCGAGGCGACGCCGAGGTGGACGTGCTGATCGTCGGTGGCGGGCCGGTCGGGCTCACCGCCCGGGCGCTGCTGGACCGCTGGGGGGTGCGGACCCTGCTCGTCGAGAGACACGGCGAGCTGTCGCCCTTCCCGCGCTCCCGGCTGGTCAACACACGCTCGATGGAGATCTTCCGCGGGCTCGGACTGGCGGACCGGATCACGGCCAGCGCCTTCGCGCCGAGGTTCGGCCGCATCCGCTTCCGCGACACCCTGTTCGGGCCGGACTTCGCCACGGCGGCGATGGTCGGGGTCGACGCGCCCATCCCGGAGAGCCCCGTGTTCGGCGCGCTCACCTCGCAGGACCGGCTGGAACCCGTCCTGCTCGCCGCGTCGGACGCGCAGACGCGGTTCGGGGTCGAACTCGTCGGCCTCGCCGAGGAGGCCGATGCCGTGGTGGCCTCGCTCGTCGACCACCGGCACGGTACGCGATCCCGGGTCCGCGCCAGGCACGTCCTCGCCGCCGACGGCGCGAACTCCACCGTCCGGGAGCTGCTCGGCATCGGCACCACCGGCCCCGGGGCGATCGCGGAGGTCTCGACGGTCGTGTTCGACGCCGATCTCGGCGACTGGTGCGTCGACCAGCCCGCCGGGTTCTACTTCACCGCGCACGGCGGGTTCCTCCCGCTCTACCCGGAAGGCGGCTGGGCCTGGACCGATCCCACCCCCGAGGACACCGGGTCCGCCGACTGGGCCGACCTCGTCTCCCGCGCCCTCGGCCCCACCGCCGGCGTACGCCCCGAGGTGCTGCGGGTCCAGCACTGGACGGTGCGGGCCTTCGTCGCCGACCGCTTCCGCCACGGCCGGATCCTGCTGGCCGGCGACGCCGCGCACACGGTCCCGCCCGCGGGCGGCATGGGCATGAACGCCGGCCTCGGCGACGTGCACAACCTGTGCTGGAAGCTGGCGGGCGTCCTCCACGGCTGGGCGGCACCGAGCCTGCTCGACACCTACGAGCCCGAACGCAGACCCGTCGCCTCCCGGACCCTTGACCAGGCGGTGGCCAACACCCGGCTGATGTTCCAGGCGCAGTCCCGGCGCCAGGACCAGCTACGGGCCGGGAAGGCAGCCTCGGACGCGGTCGAACTTCCCTGGTCGGACCGCTACTTCGCCCAACTCGGCCTGGTGCTCGGCGTCGTCTACGACTCCACCGCGGTCCTCGGCGAGAACGGCGCCGGGCCGGACGACTCCGCCCCGGGCACCGACTACACACCCACCCCGCAGCCCGGCCACCGCATGCCCCACCTCTGGCTCACCCCGGAGCGCTCCACACTCGACGCCGTCGGCGAATGGTTCACCCTGCTCACCGCGGACCCCGCCCACTGGGAGCCGCACACCGACGGTCCCTGGCCGCTGCGCGTCGAGCCACTCCCCAAGGAACTCACCGAGCAGTGCTCCCTCGGCCTCCATGGAGCACTGCTCATCCGCCCGGACGGCCACATCGCCGCCCGCTGGCCCGACGGCTCACCCGGCGACTCGGCGCTGCATCACGCCCTCGGCACCGTCACGGGCAGGCCACCGCGCTGAGAGCCGCGGCCTGGCGCGCCACCGCCACGATCCGCTCCCGCACGAGCTCCGCGCACCGCCGCATGTTCTTGTCGGCGGCGGGTGTGTCGGGGAGCCGGCAGGCCAGCTGGAGGCCTTCGGGGACCCTGGTGACCCAGGCGCACACCTGGTCGCCGTACGAGACCCGGATCAGGCCGTAGGCCTTGAGTTCCTGCCAGCGGTCGGCGCCGGGGATGCCGCGGGAGTCGACGTAGGAGACGATCGAGTACAGGTCGGGCGAGGTGGGGCGGAAGTCCGTGCCCAGCAGGCGCAGGACGCGGGCCAGGGGCAGTCGGGACAGGGCCCGGGTGTCGCGCAGGGCGGTGCGGACGAGTTCCAGGACGCCGTCGAAGTCCGTGGCCCGCGCCAACGGGATCTCGACGGGCGCGCCGCCCACGTACCAGCCGACCGACTCGGCCCACCGGGACTTGACGCGGGTGTGGAACGGCACGACCGTGCGGTACACGCTCAGCCCGCTGATCTCGTGGGCGGCGAGCGCGACGGCGGCGACGACACCGACCAGGCTGCCGCCGTACGGACGGCAGTACGCCTCGAAGGCCGCCGCGTCCGCCGCGTCCACGAGCATCTCCTGCATGAACTTCTGCTCGGGCAGCGGGCCTTCGGGGTCAAGGCCGAGGTCGACGGGGAAGTTGGGCAGTCTGCCGTCGCAGCGGGAGATGAATTCGCGCCAGCGGGCGACGACCGTGTGCGTGTCGTCGATGCGGTCGGCGTCCGAGCGCTCGCTCGCGCAGAAGTCGACGTAGCTGGCGACGGGTTGGGGCACGACGACCCGGCCGTCCAGACCGGCCGCGTAGAGCTCGTGGATCTCGGCGGCGATGCGGTGCAGGGAGTAGGCGTCGACGTTGCTGTGGTCGAACGCCATGTACACACTCGCGCCGTCGTCCCTGACCACCGCGGTGAACAGGAAGTTCGGCCAGGTGAGCGCGTCGGCGGTGACGTCGAAGCGGTCCTCCAGATACCGGGTCAGGGTCACCGGGTCCGCGAACTCGCCGACGTCCTCGCGGTGCAGGGCGACCGCGTCCGCGTCCAGGGTGAACCGCCGCATCTCGTCACCGGCCCACCGGAACCCGCTGCGCAGGGTCTCGTGCCGGAGCATCCAGGCCTCCAACGCGCCCTGGAGCACGTCGAGTTCGATCCGGCCGGGGATGTCGAAGGCGGTGCCGAGCCAGGTCGGCACGAACAGTCCGTCCTCCCGCACCGTGCGCGCCGTACGGATGTGGGACTCCTGGACGTACGCCGGTGGTCGCGCGTCGTCCGGCAGTGCCCGGGCCGCGCCCACGGACGCCGGATGCAGCGTCCACTCCACGAGCCGTCCGGGCCGGATCTCGCACCGCTGGAGGTCGGTAATGCGCACAGGGCTCTCCGATCATCGCTCACCGCGTGGAGAGATCAACGATCGGACGGTCCCGAGGCAACGCGAACGGAGGACGAGCGTCCGGTACTCGGGCCGTTGCGGGGGTGGCTTTCCCGGCGGCGCTGCGGTGAGGATGCTCCCTCGCGCGGGCTTCCCGTCGTACGACGCCCGCGCGCCGAGGAGCGGAGGGCCTACAGATGGGAACACACGCGGCACCGCACGGCCGTGGTGGTCGACGCGCTCTGCTGGTGTCCATGGGCCTCGTCCTCCTCGCCGCCGTCCTCGGCATCCCGAGGGCCGACGGGGCCCCCGGCGCGGCCGACGCCTGCCGCGACACCGGCACCGAACTCCCGCGCGGTGACTGCGGGCCCTTCTGGCAGGTCCTCGCGGAGGACTTCAACGGCGACCGGGTGCCGGTGGGTTCGTTCAGCGACTGCGACCACCATGCCGACACCTCCGCCGCGTACTGCGGTGGGCTGCGGGGCGCCTACCGCGACAACTGGTGGGCGTATCCGACCGGTTGGCGCGACACGGCCAACGACCGAGGGCGCGAGGTCGTGGGCGTCTACCACCCGGAGGACACCGTGAGCGTGGGGCCCGCGCAGAACGGCGACGGACGGATGTTCATCCGCATGTGGCGACCCGCCGACGGGGGTCCCGTGCACGCTGCGGCGGTGGTACCCCGTGCGGTCATGCAGATGAAGTACGGCAAGTACAGCGCCCGTATCAAGGTGACCAAGCTGGCTCCGGGCTACAAGTCGGCCTGGCTGCACTACGGCGGGGGCTGCGAGATGGACCATCCCGAGGGTGAGTGGACCGGCGACCTGACCGCCTTCCACCATCCGTGCGGCGGCGGCGAGCAGGGCTACTTCCCGGGCGGCGACGACTGGACCGAATGGCACACGGTGTCGACGGAGTGGACGCCCGGCCATGTGCGGTTCTTCGTGGACGGCCGCCAGACCGGACACGACACCCGCGCCGTCCCGAAGCAGCCCCTGTCCTGGGTGCTCCAGAACGAGAGCGCCCTCGAAGGCCCCGGCGCCGCACCCGGCAGCAGCGCCCAGCTGGACATCACCTGGGTCGCGGCGTACGCCTACGACTGGAAGTGATCCGCGAGGACGTGCGGCCGGGCCGGCGACCTGGACCTACCAGGTCTCCTCAGGCCTTCTCGTCGAAGCTGGCGAAGTACGCGGCGGCCATGTCCTCGTCGCCGTGGCCCTGCGCGGCGGCCCGTTCCAGACGCGCGGCGCTCGCGGCGGCCACGTCCAGACGGACGCCGCCCCGCTCGCCGGCCTCGACGATGAGCCGGGCGTCCTTGGCGGCGGTCGTCACGGCGAACTGGGCCGGGGACAGCCGGTCCTCCAGGATCAGCCCGGCCTTGGCGCGCAGATAGCCCATGTCCAGCGGGCCGCCCGCGATGGCGTCGAAGAAGTTCTGCGGGTCGACGTCGAGCGCCTTCGACAGGGCCAGGACCTCGCCGACGGCGCTGGTGGTGGCGAGGACCCAGCTGTTGGCGACGAGCTTCAGGCGGGTGGCGGTGCCTTCGGCGCCGTCCTCGCCGGTCCACACCGTGCGGGCACCGACCGCGTCGAGCACGGGCGTCACCTTGTGCCGTCCGTCCACCGGCCCGGCCGCGAGGACGAGGAGCTGTCCGGCCTCGGCGGGCTGGCGGGTGCCGAGCACGGGGGCGTCGTAGAGGACGAGCCCCTGCGCCTCGGCGAAGGCCGCCAGGTCGGCGAGGCCCTCGATGCCCGCGGTGGTGGACTGCACCCACGCCGTGCCGGGGCGCAGCGCGGTGGCGGCCTGCCGCATGACGTCGAGGGCGGCGGGGCCGTCGTACAGGACGGTCAGGACGGCGTCGGCGCCCTCGACCGCCTCGGCGGGGGTGTCGGCCACGGTGATGCCGTCGGCGGCGAGCGGTTCGGCCTTGGCGCGGCTGCGGTTCCAGGCGCGGACGGTGAGCCCGGCGCGAGCGAGATTACGGGCCATCGCGGCGCCCATGATCCCGGTGCCGAGGACACTCACGGTGAGCTGGTCGGTCATGACGTCAACTTCCCTGGGGGGTGGCGACTTGGGTGCACCCGAGCGTAGGGCGCATCCGGCGTGCGGAGGCTACTAGGCGACGGTGGCGGGGGCGGTGGCGGCGCCGACGAGGCCGTCCAGCCAGGCCTGGTGGCCGTTGAGCATGGGGTTGGGGCGCTCGGCGGCCAGGGCTGCGGCGGGCCTGCCGATCTGGGTCTCCTGGGTGAGGATCCGCACCCGGCCCCCGGGCAGGTCCCCCACCAGCCAGGCGTGCAGCACGTCGAGCCGTTCCTCGGGCGTGCCGTCCTGCTCCGCGGTCCAGGACAGCCGGCCCGGGGTGCCCTCGGCGGGGGCCTGGAACTCGCAGACACGCCCCGGTTCGGCCGGCGTGCCCCCCTACCGTCCCGGCCCCGAGGGGGACGCGGGCCGTACCAGCCCCGTCTGGTAGGCGATGACGACGAGTTGGGCGCGGTCGCGGGCGCCGAGTTTGGTCAGGGAGCGCTGGATGTGGCTGCGGACGGTCAGGACGCTGAGGACGAGTTCCTCGGCGATCTCGTCGTTGGACCTGCCTCGGGCGGCGAGTGCGGTGACCTCGCGTTCCCGGGGGGTGAGGTCGCTGAGCCGCTCGGGGGGTGCGAGGAGGGAGCCGGGGGCCGGGGCGGCGAGGAAGCGGGTGATGAGGGCGCGGGTGGCGCCGGGCGAGAGGAGGGCCTCGCCCGCGGCGACCGTGCGGATGCCGGCCAGCAGGGCGTCGGTGGTGACGTGCTTGCCGAGGAAGCCGCTGGCACCGACGCGCAGTGCCCTGGCGACGTACTCGTCGGTCTCGAACATGGTCAGGACGAGGACCCGGGTGCCGGTCAGTGCGGGGTCCTCGCAGATGGCGGAGGTGGCGGCGAGGCCGTCCGTGCCGGGCATCCGGATGTCCATCAGGACGATGTCGGGACGGTGGACGCGGGCGAGGTCGATCGCCTCCTGGCCGTTGGAGGCCTGGCCGACCACCTCCATGTCCTCGCAGGAGTCGATCAGCAGCCGGAACGTGCCGCGCAGCAGGGCCTGGTCGTCGGCGAGCAGGACACGGATGGTCACAGGAGTGCCTCGTCTTCGTCCGGGGCGAGCGGGTGCAGCGGCAGTGCGGTGGCGACCTCGAAACCGCCCTCGGGGCGGGGTCCGGCGTGCAGGTCGCCGCCGACGGAGTGGGCACGCTCGCGCATGCCCATCAGACCGTAACCCCCGCCCGGGACCGCCGCGGCGAGGGCACCCCCTTCGTTGGTGACCGAGATGAGCAGCCGGGAGTCGGAGTAGGTCAGCCGGACGGTCGCGCCTTTCCCCGCGCCGTGCTTGGTGACGTTGGTGAGGGCTTCCTGGATGATCCGGTACGCCGTCAGGTCCACGCCCGGTGACAGCGGCCGGGGTTCGCCCGCGGTGGTGACGGTGACCTGGACGCCGGCGCTCTCGCAGGTCGCGATCAGCTCGGGGAGGCGGTCCAGGCCGGGCGCGGGTTCCAGGGAGTCGGCGTCGGGGTCGTCGCCGTGGCTGCGCAACACCCCTACCGTGGCGCGGAGTTCGAGCAGCGCGGAGGACGTGGTGGCGGTCAGTTCGTCGAGGAGTTGCTGCGCCTGATCCGGGTGGGTGCGGGCGAGGTGGCGGGCGGTGCCGGCCTGCGCGTTGGCGACGGCCATGTGGTGGGCCACGACGTCGTGGAGTTCGCGGGCGATCCGCATCCGTTCCTCGGCGACCCGCAGCCTGGCCTCCTCCTCGCGGGTGCGTTCGGCGTACGAAGCGCGGGCGTGCACGGAGTCCACGTAGGCGCGGCGCAGCCGGTTGCGGCTGCCGCCGACCAGGGGCAGCAGCAGCCACAGCACGGGGCCGACGGTGCGCAGTACGAGCATCTCGGTCGTGGGCTGGTCGGCGACGGCGGTGGTGACCACCACGGCGATGGTCGCGCCGCCCCACACGCTGGAGGTCCTCGGGTCGGTGCCGGTGGCCAGCCAGAACAGGGAGATCATCAGCGGGGCGAGCAGCAGCGGGGTGAGCACGTAGCCCAGGGCCACGGTGGCCACGGTGCAGCCCGCGCAGACCACGAGGGCGGCGCGCGGGTGATTGCGCGCCTTCAGCTGGACCAGGCAGGAGACGGCCGCGAGGACCACGGCGGGCCAGTCCTCCTCGGGCTGGCTCAGGCCGGGGATGGTGATCGTGGCGCCCAGTGTCACGCAGCCGACCAGTCCCAGGACCAGGAGGACGTCCGTGGCGATGTGCCGGCGCCCGGTCGGGCGGTCCAGGCTGGTGGTCATCTGTCTCTCCGCGGGGTAGGGCCTGAGCCCATGGTGGACGACGTAGGTGGCCGGGTGCCGCGCGAGCCGCCCGCGGCGCTTGCCACGGGCGGCCCTGGGACGGCCGGGACGGGCCTGGTCAGACGCGTGCCTCGACCGGCTCGTCCGGGGTCGGTTCCCGGTCGTGGGCCGCTGCGGCCGGGGTCCGGGTGAGGGCCTCGCCCTCCACGTCGACCCGGGGCAGCAGCCGGTCCAGCCGCTTCGGCAGCCACCAGGCCCGGTCGCCCAGCAGGGCGAGGACGGCGGGCACGATCGCCATCCGGACGACGAAGGCGTCGAGGAGCACGGCGGTGGCCATGCCGAAACCGATCATCTTGATCATGGAGTCGCTCTCGCCGATGAAGCCCGCGAAGACGGCGATCATGATCAGCGCGGCGGCCACCACGACCCGGGCGCTGTGCCGGAACCCCGAGACGATCGACTGGTGGGCGGGCTCCCCGTGGACGTAGGCCTCCCGCATCCGGGAGACGAGGAAGACCTCGTAGTCCATGGCCAGGCCGAAGACGATACCGACGAGGAAGATCGGCATCAGGCTCATGATCGGGCCGGTCTGCTCCACCCCGAACAGGCCTGCTCCGTGGCCCTGCTGGAAGACCAGGACGACCGCGCCGAGGGCCGCGAGGACCGAGAGCAGGAAGCCGAGGGCCGCCTTGAGGGGGACGAGCAGGGACCGGAAGACGATCAGCAGGAGGACGACGGCCAGGCCTACGACGGTGACGAGGTAGGGCACCAGCGCGGCCTGGACCTTGGAGGCGATGTCGATGTTCAGCGCGGTGGTTCCGGTGACCTCGAAGGACACGCCGGCCGTCGACTCGATGCCGGGACGTTCGCCGCGGATGGTCTTGACGAGGGTCTTGGTCTTCTCGTCGGTCGGGCTGGTGGACGGGGTCGCGGCGAACACGGCCGTGTTCCCGGCCTCGTTGAAGTGGGGCGGGGTGACCGAGACGACGCCCTTCGTGCCGGCGATCCGCTCGTTGACGGTGGTGACCGCGGCCTTGGGGTCGGCGGCGCCCTCGGCGTCCACGACGATGGTGAGCGGCCCGTTGAAGCCCGGGCCGAAGCCGTCGGCGAGGGCGTCGTAGGCGCGGCGCTCGGTGGTGGCGGTGGACTTGGCCTCGTCGCCGGGCATGCCGAGCTGCAACTGGGTCATCGGGATCGCGAGGGTGCCGAGGCCCACGACGCCGAGCAGCAGGACGGGGATCGGGCGGCGCAGCACGAAACGGGCCCAGCGGGTTCCGTGGTTGTCGACCCCGTCCGGCTTCCGGGACTTGAGCAGCCGGAATCGCAGGAGGCGACCCAGGGGCAGCCGCCCGCTCTTCCCCTGCTTGCGGGTGGCGCCCGACCGTACGGCGTTCGGCCAGAAGCCGAGGAGGGCGGGCACCACGGTCAGGGCGATGACCACGGCGACGATCACGGCACCGGCGGCGGTCAGGCCCATCTTGGTGAGCATCGGGATGCCGACGACCGTCAGGCCGGCCAGCGCGATGACGACGGTCAGGCCCGCGAAGACGACCGCCGAACCGGCCGTACCGACCGCGAGTCCGGCGGCTTCCTCCGGGGCGTGGCCCTTGTCGCGTTCCTCGCGGTAGCGGGAGACCACGAACAGCGCGTAGTCGATGCCGACCGCCAGTCCCAGCATCAAGGCCAGCGTGCCGGTGCTGGTGGACAGGCCGAGGGCGTCGGACAGCAGCGTGATGGTGAACATGCTGACGCCGACGCCGAGGATGGCCGTCAGCAGTGGCAGCCCGGCGGCGGCCAGCGAGCCGAAGGTGATCAGCAGGACGACGGCCGCGACCGCGATGCCGACGACCTCGGCGACGCCGCCGGGTCCGCCGCCGCTGTCCATGGCGGAGCCGCCCGTCTCGACGGTCAGACCGGCGTCCCGGGCCTGGTCGGCGGCGTTGTCGACCGCCGTTCGGCTGGCGTCGGTGACCTCGGACGACTTCACCTTGTAGGTGACGGTCGCGTAGGCGGTCGTGCCGTCCTGGCTGACCGTCTTCGCCTCGAAGGGATCCGCGACGCCGGCCACCTGCGAGCCGTCGCCCAGGGAGTCCACCGCGTCCTCGATCGCCCGCCGGTTGTCGGTCGCGGTGACCTTGTGCCCGTCGGGGGCGACGAACACCACCTGGGCGGTGGCGCCGTCGGCGGCGGCACCGGGGAAGCGCTCCTGCATCAGGTCGTACGCCTTCTGCGACTCGATGCCCGGCATGGAGAACTCCTCGTCGGCGGCGCCCGGCGCCTGGAGGGCGCCCAGTCCCACCGCGGCCAGGACGGCCAGCCAGATCAGGGCGACGTAACCTCGCCGCCGGAAGGCCAGTCGGCCCAGTCGGTACAGAAAAGTAGCCACGTCAAGGAACTCCGCATCTGTTCTCGTCTACCTCGATCAGGCTGTCCTGGCGGACCCCCTCCCGTCGTCGTGCGGCTACTGGCACTGCCGCCTACCGCAATCGGACGACCCTCTACTGAAACCGCAGTACGCGCCCGGGCCGCCGGCTCCTGCCCCGGCACGACGTCATGGCGCCGGCCGCTCATCGATACCGTCCGGACTCTTGACGGCACTCTTATGACTGCGTAGACATGACTACGCAGACATGACAGCGCAGTCAGGCCGTCGGTGTCTGACATCATTGGGGCTCGATCGTTCATCATCGGGGTTCGATCGCGCGGTCACCGGGAGACACCATGAAGCGAGGCACAGGACGGAGCGGCAGCTCCGCGGCGCCGAACAGCGTCGATGTGGCGCGTCTTGCCGGGGTCTCCCAGAAGACGGTGTCGAGAGTCTTCAACGAAGAGCCCTACGTCTCCGCCGAAGCACGCAAACGCGTCCTCGACGCCGCGGAACAGCTCGGTTACCGGCGCAACAACGCCGCCCGGGCACTGGCCTCGGGGCGGACCCGCTCGATCGGCGTGATCACCCTGGGCACCGCCCTGTACGGTCCCGCCACACTGCTGATGGGCGTCGAACGGGTCCTGCGGGACACGGAGTACGCGCTCCGCGTGGTCAACACGATGGAGGGCGACCCCGCGGGCCTCGCCGGTGCCGTGGACTCGCTGCTCGACCAGGGCGTGGACGGCATCGTCGTCTCCGAGCCGATCGACGAGTCGGGCGACGGCGGGGCGGAGCCGCACCGCGTGGACGTCCCGATCCTGGTCATCGGCGCACCGCCGCCGCCCCTCACCTCACCGGCGGTGCTGACCGCGGGCCGGGGTGCCGATCTGATGGCCCGCGCCGCCACCGAACACCTGCTGGAGCTCGGGCATGTGACGGTCCATCACCTGGCCGGTCCACAGCGGTGGTTCGCCGCCCGGGACCGGCTGGAGGGGTGGCGCACCACGCTCACGGCACACGGCAGGGACGTACCCCCGGCCGTCGAGGGCGACTGGTCGGCCGCGTCCGGGTACACGGCGGGCCGCGCGTTCGCCCGCGATCCCGCGGTCACCGCCGTGTTCGCCGCCAACGACGACATGGCGATCGGCCTGGTCCGCGCGCTGACGGAGGCCGGGCGACGCGTGCCCGACGACGTCAGCGTGGTCGGCTTCGACGACATCCCCGTCGCCGCCTATGTCACCCCTCCCCTGACCACGGTGCGGCAACCCTTCGACGCCGTGGCCCAGGAAGGACTCAAGCGTCTGGTGCACGCCATCGAGAACCCGGACGCCGATCCCCTGCCGGAGAGCGGCCCACCGGTCGACCTCATCCTCCGCGACTCGACGGCGCCGCCGCCCCAGAACGGAGGTTCCGCCACCCGCCGCTGACCCGCGCCGGTCAGCCGTAAGGATCCACGGCAGCGGAGCCGGGCCGCCGCGCCCGCCTCGCCACCACGTCTCCTCACCGCACCGCTTCACCGCACCCCACCGCTACACCGCGTCTCCTCACCGCATTTCCTCACCGCATCTCTCGGCCGCGACCGCACAGGTTCGTCGGCCCCTGGGACGAGCACGCGACCCCGATCGCCCCGTCCCCTCCCCACCCTCGTACGCCCTCGCCAGGCGTGCCCTCCTCTTCGTCTCCGGCGGGAGTTCACCATGCCCACGAACACGTCCATGAGCCGTCGGCTCTTCCTCACCACCACCGGCGCCCTCTCTCTCGGCGCCGCACTCACCGCGTGCGGCGGCGGTGACTCCGGCGGCTCGTCCGGCTCCGCGAAGCCGGTCGGCCAGGCCGACATCGACAAGGCGATGAAGACGCCGACCCAGCTGACGTTCTGGACCTGGGTCCCGAACGTCGCCAAGGAGGTCGCGCTCTTCGAGAAGAAGTACCCGGCGATCAAGGTGAAGATCGTCAACGCCGGTCAAGGCACGCCCCAGTACACGAAGTTGCGCACCGCGCTGAAGGCCGGCACCGGCGCCCCGGACATGGTGCAGCTGGAGTACCAGGCCATCCCCACCTTCACCATCACCGACAGCCTGCTGGATCTACGGCCCTACGGCGCCGACGCCCTCAAGAGCCGTTTCGTGGACTGGACCTGGGGTCAGGTCAGCGGTCCCAAGGGCGAGGTCTGGGCGATCCCGCAGGACACCGGGCCGATGGGCATGCTGTACCGCAAGGACATCTTCGACAAGCACGGCATCGAAGTGCCGGGCACCTGGGACGAGTTCGCCGCGGCGGCCCGCAAGCTGCACCGGGCCGACCCCGACGTCTATCTCACCAACCTCGCGGCCAACCAGCCCGCCGCCTGGCACGGACTGCTGTGGCAGGCGGGCGCCCAGCCCTACGCCACCTCCGGCAGTGACATCACCATCAGTGTCGACGACGCGGTGTCGAAGAAGCTCGGCGCCTACTGGGGCGGGCTCGCCAAGGAGGGCGTCATCAGCACCGACCCCGACTTCACCGACGCCTGGTACACCGGCTTCAACAGGGGCAAGTACGCCACCTGGCTCACCGCGGCCTGGGGCCCGGTCTTCCTCTCCGGCTCGGCCAAGCCCACCGCGGGCAAGTGGCGGGCGGCCCCGCTGCCGCAGTGGGACGCCGCCAAGCCCAGCTCGGGCAACTGGGGCGGCTCGACCACCTCGGTGCTGCGCTCCACCAAGAACCCCATCGCGGCGGCCATGTTCGCGCAGTTCCTGAACAGCGACCCGGCCAGCGCGAAGATGTTCGCCACCGAACAGTTCTTCTTCCCCGCCACCAAGGCCCTGCTCACGGACGCCGAGTTCACCGCCGACGCCCCCACCTTCTACGGCGGCCAGAAGGTCAACCAGGTCTTCGCCGACGTCGGCAACACCGTCAACTCCTCTTTCCAGTGGCCCCCGTTCCTCGACCAGGCGGCCACCGACTGGACGGAGACGGTCGGCAAGTCGCTCGCCGACCGGTCCGACACCGTCGCCGCCCTCGGCAGCTGGCAGTCGCGCCTGACGACGTACGCCAAGAACCAGGGCTTCACGGTCAAGGGGAGCTGAGCCATGGCCGCCACACGCCGGCACCGGTCGGCGGGACCGCTGTTCGTCGCCCCGTTCCTGGTGCTGTTCCTGCTGCTCTTCCTCGCGCCGCTCGGCTACGCCGCCTACCTCAGCCTCTTCCAGGAACGCCTCATCGGCGGCACCGTCTTCGTGGGCCTCGACAACTACGCCCAGGCCCTCGGCGACTCCCAACTCCTGCACGGAGTCGGGCGCGTGGCCCTGTTCTTCGTCGTCCAGGTCCCCGTGATGCTGCTTCTCGCGCTGCTGTTCGCCCTCGCCCTCGACAGCGGACTGCTGCGGCTGGCCCGGGTGATCCGGTTGGGCATCTTCGTGCCGTACGCCGTGCCCAGCGTGGTCGCGGCCCTCATGTGGGGCTATCTCTACGGCCCCGACTTCGGCCCGTTCGCCCAGCTGAGCCGGAAACTCGATCTGCCCGTCCCGCAGTTCCTCAGCGAGGGCTGGATGCTCGGCAGCCTCGCGAACATCGTGACGTGGGAGTTCGTCGGCTACAACATGATCATCCTGTACGCCGCCCTGCGCACGATCCCGCACGAGCTGTACGAGGCGGCCGCCGTGGACGGCGCCGGCGCCTGGCGGATCGCCTGGTCGATCAAACTGCCCGCGCTCCGCCCGGCGTTGATGCTCACCCTGCTGTTCTCCGTGATCGGCAGCTTCCAGCTCTTCAACGAGCCGAACCTGCTGATGAAGATCGCCCCGGACGTCATCAGCAGCTCCTACACCGCCAACCTCTACGCCTACTCCCTCGCCTTCACCGGCAACCAGGTCAACTACGCGGCGACGGTGTCCTTCCTGCTCGGTCTCCTCATCGTGATCGTCTCCTACGGCGTCCTGCTCACCGCGAACCGCAGGAGGACACCATGACGACCACCGCACCCGAGGCGACCGCGCCCAAGGCCGCGAAGCCGATGCGCGCCACACCGGCCCGCACCCGCGCACCCCGCCGCAGCACACCCCTCACCATCGCCATGCTGGCCGCCCTGGCCTACTTCCTCCTCCCCCTGTTCTGGCTGCTGATCGCCTCCACCAAGAGCGCCCAGGACCTGTTCGACAGCTTCGGCCTGTGGTTCTCCGACACCCCACGGCTGCTGACGAACATCAAGGAGACCTTCACCCAGGACGACGGCGTCTTCCTGCGCTGGCTGCTCAACACAGTGCTGTACGCCGGTGTCAGCGCGGTCGGCGCCGCCCTGCTCGCGGCCGCCGGCGGCTACGGTTTCGCCAAGTTCCGTTTCCGCGGCGACCGGTTGGCCTTCAACCTGGTGCTCGGCGCGGTCATGGTGCCGACCACCGCGCTGGCGATCCCGACCTATCTGCTCTTCGCCAAGGCGGGCCTGGTCAACACCCCGTGGGCGATCATCCTCCCGTCGCTGGTCAACCCCTTCGGCCTGTACCTGATGCGCATCTACGCGGCCGACGCCATCCCGGACAGCCTCCTGGAGGCCGCCCGTATCGACGGCGCGGGCGAGGCGCGGATCTTCTTCCGGATCGGGCTGCGGCTGCTGGCGCCGGGCCTGGTGACGGTGCTGCTGTTCACGCTGGTGGCGACCTGGAACAACTACTTCCTGCCGCTGATCATGCTCAACGACACCAACCTGTACCCGATCACGGTCGGCCTCTCCTCCTGGGCGGCGCAGGCGCAGAACGGCGGGGCGGGGGCCAGCAGCGACATGGTGGCGCTCGTCGTCACCGGCTCGCTGATCTCGATCGTCCCGCTCGTCGCCGCCTTCCTGCTGCTCCAGCGGTACTGGCAGAGCGGCCTGGCCGCCGGTGGCGTCAAGCAGTAGCCCAACTCCCCTTTCCACTAGAACACTTCGGAGGACTTCTTCATGGCGGCTCTGCCTGCCCGCGTCCTGTTCGGTGCCGCGTACTACCACGAGTACCAGCCGCACGAGCACCCGGACGAACGCCTCAAGACCGACCTCGACCTCATGGCCGACGCCCATGTGAGTGTCATCCGGGTCGGCGAGTCGGTCTGGTCGACCTGGGAGCCGGACAACGGTCGTTTCGAACTCGACTGGCTGCGACCGGTGTTGGACGGTGCCCACGAGCGCGGCATCTCCGTCGTCCTCGGCACACCGACGTACGCCGTCCCGCCGTGGCTCGCCCGCCAGTACCCCGAGATCACGGGCGAGCGGCGCACCGGCGAACGCATCGGCTGGGGCGCCCGGCAGGAGGTCGACTTCACCCACCCGGCGTTCCGCTTCCACGCCGAGCGGGTGATCCGTCGGATCGTCGCCCGGTACGCGGACCATCCGGCCGTCATCGGCTTCCAGGTCGACAACGAGCCGGGCAACGAACTCCTGCACAACCACGGAGTGTTCCAGCGGTTCGTGGACCATCTCCGGGAGAAGTACGGCGACGTCGAGACCCTCAACCGCGAGTGGGGCCTCGTCTACTGGTCCCACCGGCTGTCCACCTGGGCCGACCTGTGGACCCCGGACGGCAACGTGCAGCCCCAGTACGACGTCGCCTGGCGGGAGTTCCAGGCCCGCCAGGTCACCGAGTTCATCGGCTGGCAGGCGGACATCGTCCGTGAGTACGCGAGCCCCGAGCAGTTCGTCACCACCTGTATCTCCTACACCCGGCCGGCGGTGGAGGACGACGAGCTGAGCGACCGCCTCGACATCGCCTCGGGCAACCCGTACTACGAGATGCAGGACGGCCTGCTGCTGCCCGACCCCACGCCCGACGGCCACGAGCAGATCTGGAAGACCACGGGCGTGTGGGCCCTGTACCAGACGGCCGACTGGATGTTCTCCTCCCGCCAGGAGCCCTTCCTGGTCACCGAGACCAACGCGGGCTCCATCGGGGAACCGTGGCACAACCGCCCCGCCTACGACGGCCAGTGGCGCCAGGCCGCCTGGGCGCTGGTGGCACGCGGTGCCCGGATGATCGAGTACTGGCACTGGCACACGCTGCACTTCGGCGCCGAGACCTACTGGGGCGGCATCCTTCCGCACACCGGTCGACCGGGCCGTACCTACGCCGAACTGGCCCGGCTGGGTGCCGAGTTCGAGACGGCGGGCCCGCTCGTCGCCGGACTCGAACCGGACGCCGACATCACGCTGGTGTACTCGACGCCGAGCAAGTGGCTGATGCAGAAGTACCCGCCGCTGGCCAAGCCGGACGGCGGACCGGACCCGGCCGCCTACCACCGTATCCTCGACCCCTTCTACCGGGGCGCCTTCGACGCCGGCCGCCAGGTGCGCCTCGTCCACGCGCGGCAGCTGCACGACCCGAAGGGCGAACGGGACGGGCTCTCCCCGCAGGAGGCCGTCTCCCGGCACCCGGTCCTCGTCGTCCCGGCGCTGTACGTCGCCGCCGACTCGACCCTCGACTGGTTCGCCGCGTACGCCGAGGCGGGCGGCCATCTGGTGCTGGGCCCGCGCACCGGCTACGCCGACCACGAGGCGCGGGCCCGCGCCGAGGCGGCGCCCGGACGGCTGGCCGAGGCCGCGGGGGTGAGCTACGACGAGTTCAGCAACCTGTCGCAGGACGTCCCCGTACGGGCCGTGTCCGAGGGCCCGCTGCGGCTGCCGGAGCACGCCGCCGCCACGCGCTGGGCCGACGGTCTGACCGTCATGGACGCCGACGTGCTCGTCGAGTACGACCACCCGCACTTCGGCCGCTGGCCCGCCGTCACCACCCGCCGTCACGGGGAGGGGCGTATCACCTGCGTCGGCACGGTGCCCGGCCGTGATCTCGGCAGGGCCCTGGCCACCTGGCTGGCCCCGGAGACGCGCTGGCGGGACCTGCCGGAGTCCGTCACCGCGACGACCGGTACCGCCCCCGACGGGCGCCGTGTCCACGTGGTCCACAACTGGGGCTGGGAGCCGAAGAGTGTCGAGGCCCCGGCGGATCTGACCGACGTGCTGGACGGCGGCCGTGTCCCCGCGGGCGACGCGGTGCGGCTCGGCGCCTGGGATGTGCGGGTCTTCGTCACCGAGGGAGAGAACTGATGCCGAACAGAAGACGACTGGGCACCATCGCCGCGGCCTTCCTGATGGCCGCGGTGCCCATGGTCAGTGCGCAGGCCTACAACCCGACCGGCGGCATCCTCTACCAACTCGGCGACGAGCCCTGCCTGAAGGGCCGGTTCAACTGCGCGGTGTACCCCAAGTCGGCCCAGTTGCCGAGCGGTCGGCTGGTCGCGTCGTTCGAGAAGGCGACCGTCGTACCCGCGTCGGGCAGCGCCGACGGGGAGACCCTGCCGGTCTACAAGAGCGACGACCACGGCACGTCCTGGCAGCCGCTGTCCGAGGTGAAGGCCCCGGCGTACCTCTCCAAGGACCCCAAGTACGCCAAGTACACCAGCAATTGGACCAACCCGTATCTGTACGCCCTCCCGCAGGACGTCGGAAACCTGAAGCGGGGCACGCTGCTGCTGGCCAGTGTCGTGTCGGGCGACGACCAGTACTACAAGGAGCACAAGGCGGCCGATCCTGGCTGGACGCCGTCCAACGACGGTGACCGCGAGAACCTGGCCATCGCCCTCTACTCCAGCACCGACCAGGGCGCCACCTGGAAGATCCTCAACGTCGTCGCGACCGGCGGCTGGCAGGGCGGCAGCGCGGGCGCGGTCGGCCAGAACATCGCGGACGCCAACACGCACCGGCAGGTGGACCCCCTGTGGGAGCCGTACCTGATGGTCCACGGCGGCAAGCTCGTCTGCTACTACTCCGACGAGAACGACTACACCGGCTTCGACCCGGCCACCGGCGCCCCGGTCCTGGACCCCGCGAACGACACCGCCACCGACTCGCACGGCCAGATCCTCGTCCACAAGACCTGGGACGGCCGCAGTGCGCGATGGAGCGGAGCCGTCGTCGACGTCGCCGGCCAGACCCAGGACATGGGCGGCGGAAAGACCGAGATCGGCGGCGGACGGCCCGGCATGACGAACGTCGTACCGACGACGGACGGCAAGTGGCTGCTGACGTACGAGTACTGGGGCGGCGGAGTCAACACGCGCTACGCCGTCGCCGACAACCCCCTGAAGTTCTACGCCGGTTCGTCGGGCCATCCCGTCACCTCGCTTCCGGTGACGGCCGGTTCACGTCCTCTCGCGGTGAACGGCAGCCCGGTGATCATCCGCCTGCCCGACGGGCGCCTCGTCTACAACGCGGCCGGCAGCGGCAACGTGTGGGTCAACGCCAGTGGGCGCAGCGACGGTGCCTGGACCGAGTACCAGACGACCTCGCCGGCCGGCTACAGCCGCAACCTCCAGTACGTGCGGGGCACCGGACGGGTCTCGATCCTCAACAACCAGGGCACGTCGACGATCGCCTTCGCCGAGGTCGACCTGGGCCGTTCGGCGGGCGCCTACTACCAGTTGGTGAACCGTAAAACCGGGCAGGTCATCGGCACGGGGAGCAGGACCAACGACGCCAACATCGGCAACGGCGACGTGCCCGACGTGGTCCTGGAGAAGGCTGGTTCGGCGACCGACAAGGACACCCAGTACTGGCACGTGGTGACCGAGCCGGGCGGCGGGACGACCCTGCTCAACAAGTCCGGCGGCCGCGCGGCGGCGATCTGGACGGGCCGTGCCACCGTCGGCCAGCGGATCGGCCAGTGGGTCGACAACAGCGCCACGGGCAGCTGGAACCTGATCAGGACCGCCGACGGCTACTACAAGTTCCAGGCCGCCGGAAACACCGATCTGTATCTGACGGGCGCGTCCTCCGGGGCAGCCCTGACCTTGCAGAACGCCGTCGCGGACGGCTCGCAGGAATGGCGGCTCGTGCGGCAGACGGGAAGCGCGGGCCGGCGGTGAGGTGAGATGCCCTGGGGTGTGGTGAACGTGCGGTGAGGGCCCGTCGGCTCACGCCACGTTCACCACACCTCTCGTGCGGCTCCTTCGGCTGAAGCCCGCCTACCCCCACCGGCCGCGGCCAGGCACACTGAGGCGTTCGCAGCACGGCATCACATCACCACGGCACCACGGAACAGACGCACAGCACGCCCGGCGACCACCTGGGCGTGCTCCGGACCCGACCCACCGTCCTCGGGAGCCTTCCGTGATCAGAGCACGCCGTACCGACGTCAGAGCCGGCATCAGACATCCACGGCTGATCGCCACGCTGTTGAGCCTGCTGGTGGTGGGCGCCCTGACGGTGTCCGACGCCGGCGCGACCGCGGCGCCCACCGCACCCTCCACCGCCTCGGTGTCCGCCGCGGCCTCGGCCGTGGAGTCCCTGGCAATCGCCGGGACGAGCTGGGCCGTCGACGAGCGCACCGGGAAGCTCCGAATCCTCGCCGACGCCACGGTCACGGACGCGGACCTGGCCGACCTCCGGCGAGCCACCGAGCGGTTCGGGGGCGCCGCGACCCTCGAACGGCTCGACGGCCGGCTGCGCACCCTCGTGTCCGGCGGCGACGGCATCTACACCGGCGGCTGGCGCTGCTCGGCCGGGGTCAACGTACGCAGCGGCTCCACGTACTACTTCGTCACCGCGGGCCACTGCACCGAGGGCGCGCCCACCTGGTACACCAGCTCCGCCATGACCACGTCGATCGGCCCCACCACCGCCACCAGCTTCCCCGGCGACGACTTCGGCGTCGTCCGGTACGCCAACCCGGCCGTACCGCGTCCCGGCACGATCGGCACCGTCGACGTCACCGGGACGACGACCGCCTACGTCGGCCAGTCCGTGTGCCGCCGGGGCGCCACCACCGGCGTCCGTTGCGGCCGCGTCACCGCACTCAACGTCACCGTCGCCTACGCGAGCGGCACCATCGTCTACGGCCTGATCCAGTCCAACATCTGCGCCGAGCCCGGCGACAGCGGCGGCCCGCTCTACGCCGGCGACAAGGTCGTCGGCATCCTCTCCGGCGGCTCCGGGAACTGCGCCTCGGGCGGGACGACCTTCTACCAGCCGATCCAGGAAGCGCTCAACGCCTTCGGCCTGTCCGTCTACTGACGACAACACACAGGTTCTCGTGCCGGAGATCACTCCCCCGAGAGGAAGGTGAGCCGGACCTTTCGCTGCGGGTTGTCGCGGTTGGTGTCCACCAGACACACCGACTGCCAGGTCCCCAGCTCCAGTCGTCCGCCCAGCACCGGAAGCGTCGCGTGCGGGGGTACGAGCGCGGGGAGGACGTGGTCGCGGCCGTGGCCGGGGCTGCCGTGGCGGTGCTGCCAGCGGTCGTCGGCGGGGAGGAGGGTGTGGAGGGCGGTGAGGAGGTCGTTGTCGCTGCCGGCGCCCGTCTCGATGATGGCGATGCCGGCGGTGGCATGCGGGACGAAGAGGTTGAGGAGGCCGTCGCGGCCGGCGGCCGCGTCGCGCAGGAAGGCCTCGCAGTCGGCGGTGAGGTCGACGACCCGCTCCGCCGAGCCGGAGGTGACGTTCAGAACTCGGGTGGTGAACGCATCTGACATGCGTCCATCCTCGCCCATGCGGACGGCGTCACGGGGGACCGGCCGACCGGCCGTTGATACGGACGGTCCATTCCGCGAGACGCCATTGACCATGGCCACGCCATCTGGCTACTTTCGGCGACATGTTGCGTTCAGCCCTGCTCACCACGCGCGGTCACATCGACCTGCTGCGGGTGGCCTCCGCCGCGTGTCGCCGCGGCTGCTGACGCCTTTCTCCCTCTCGTCTTCCCCCCTCGCTTCATCGGCACCGCTCCACGCTCGTACGCCTACCCGCGCGTCCTGACGTGACGGTGCCGAGGCGCGCCTCCCCCACCGGCCGCTCTCCTCCCCGTGGAGCACTCATGAGCATCAGCCATGCCCCGCCAGGTCCACTCGAATCCGATATTTCGGGTATCGGCCAATCCTCCGAGGCATCACTCGCCCTCGAACCCATCGTCCCCACCTCCTCCCGCCGCACCCGCGTCCCCCGCTGGCTGCGCCGCACCAGTGGACCGCTCCTGCTGCTGGCACTGTGGCAACTCCTCAGCGCCACCGGCGTGTTGACCGCCGACGTACTCGCCTCACCGGGCCGTATCGCGCAGGTCGCCGGCGATCTGCTCTCCGACGGCTCGCTCGGCTCCGCGATGGCCACCTCGCTCCAGCGCGTCGCGGCCGGTCTGCTCCTCGGCACCCTTATCGGCACCGGACTCGCCCTGGTCTCGGGCCTGTTCAGGATCGGTGAGGATCTCGTGGACGCCCCCGTCCAGATGCTGCGGACCGTGCCGTTCGTCGGTCTCATCCCGCTGTTCATCATCTGGTTCGGCATCGGCGAGGCGCCCAAGATCGCCATCATCACGCTCGGTGTGACCTTCCCGCTCTACCTCAACGTCTACGCCGGAATCCGCGGCGTCGACGCCCAGTTGATCGAGGCCGGCGAGTCCCTAGGGCTCTCCCGGTGGGGACTGGTGCGGCACGTCGTACTGCCGGGGGCGCTGCCCGGCGCCCTGACCGGGCTGCGCTACTCACTCGGCATCGCCTGGCTCGCGCTCGTCTTCGCCGAGCAGGTCAACGCGGACGCCGGGATCGGGTTCCTGATGGTGCAGGCACGGGACTTCCTGCGCACCGACGTGATCGTGGTCTGCCTGATCGTCTACGCCTTCCTCGGCCTGCTCGCCGACTTCATCGTCCGCTCCCTCGAAAGGCTGCTGCTGCAATGGCGACCGACGTTCACCGGCCGGTGACCTCCCCGGGGGCGGAGACTTCCGCGGCACCCCGCGTCTCGCACGCGGTGCGCGTGGAGGGCCTGAGCCGCTCCTTCGACGGCCGCGCCGTCATCGACGACCTCCGACTCGACGTCCGGCCCGGGGAGTTCGTGGCCCTCCTCGGCCGCAGCGGCTGCGGCAAGTCCACCCTGCTGCGCATCCTCGCCGGCCTCGACCGGGACATCGAGGGCACCGTCCTGGTACCGCGCCGCAAGGCCGTCGCCTTCCAGGCACCCCGGCTGATGCCGTGGAAGAAGGTGTGGCGCAACGTCCTGCTGGGCCTGCCGGGCAAGCCCGCACGCGGCGTCGCCGACCAGGCCCTGGAGGAGGTCGGGCTGAGCCACCGCTCGGACGCCTGGCCCAAGACGCTCTCCGGCGGCGAGGCCCAACGCGCCTCACTGGCAAGGGCGTTGGTGCGCGAGCCCGATCTCCTGCTGCTCGACGAGCCGTTCGGCGCGCTCGACGCGCTCACCCGGATCAAGGCCCAGCGTCTGGTGGGCGAGCTGTGGCAGCGCCGCGGCTGCGCGGTGCTGCTCGTCACGCACGACGTCGAGGAGGCCGTCCTGCTCGCCGACCGCGTCCTCGTGATGGACGACGGAGTCATCGCCCACGAGCAGCGGATCGACCTCGAACGCCCCCGCGACATCACCGACCCCCGATTCGCGGAGCTGCGCGCCGGACTCCTCGAACGCCTCGGCGTCGACACCGCCGCCGAAGCCGCCTGAACCCCCACAGCACTTGAACCCCCCACAGCAACAGCGACACACAGAACGGAACCGAACCCCCATGCGACGACGCCTCGCCCCCGCCGCACTGCTCCTCCCCCTCGCCCTCCTGCTCACCGCGTGCGGCGGGAACGCGTCCGCCGGCACCGGGGGCGACACCGACGGCCAGGGCTCCCTCACGCTCAACGTCGGTGACCAGAAAGGCGGTTCGGAGGCGATCCTGCGTGCCGCGGGTGAACTCAAGAACCTCGACTACAAGATCAAGTGGTCGACGTTCACGTCCGGTCCGCCGCTGCTGGAAGCCGTCAACGCCAAGGCCGTCGACATCGGCGGCGTCGGCAACACCCCGCCGGTGTTCGCCGCCGGCGCGGGCTCGAAGATCAAGGTCGTGGCCGCCTTCCACGGCACGTCCAAGGGCGACGCCATCCTCGTACCCAATGACTCGAAGCTGACCGCGCCCGAGCAGCTCAAGGGCCGGTCGGTCGCCGTGGCCCAGGGTTCCTCCGCCAACTACCAGCTGGTCGCCTCTCTCAAGGAGGCCGGTCTGAGTCTGAGCGACGTCAAGGTCAAGTACCTCCAGCCGGCCGACGCGCTGGCCGCGTTCACCTCCGGCAAGGTCGACGCCTGGGCGGTCTGGGACCCGTACACCTCGCAGATCCTCCAGGGGAAGCAGGGCCGGGTCCTCACCACGGGTGACGGCATCACCAACGGTCTGACCTTCCAGGTGGCGGCGCCGAGCGCGCTCCAGGACAAGAAGAAGGCCGCCGCGATCAAGGACTACCTGGAGCGGCTGCGCCGGGCCACCGCATGGGTCCACGACCATCAGGAGGAGTGGGCCGAGGTGTGGGCGAAGGAGACCGGTCTGCCGTACGAGGTGGCGCTGGCGTCGGTGCGGCGCACCAACGCCAGCCGGATCTCGGTCGCGGTCGACAAGCCGCTCATCGCGTCCGAGCAGGAGATCGCGGACGCCTTCACCGAGCTGAAGCTCATCCCGAACAAGGTCGATTTCGCGGACTTCGTGGACACACGCTTCAACGCCGGCCTCCCGGCGTCCACGACCCCCGCCCGGGGCGAGAAGTCGTAGCCCCGCCGCCGGGAAGATCTGCGACCCCGGCACAGTTGGTAGAAGCGTGAACAACATCGAGGTCGTCGTCATAGGCGCTGGTCAGGCCGGTCTGTCCAGCGCCTATCACCTGCGCCGGACCGGTTTCGAGCCCGAGCGCGACTTCGTCGTGCTGGACCACTCCCCCGGTCCGGGCGGCGCCTGGCAGTTCCGGTGGCCCTCGCTGACGTACGGCAAGGTGCACGGGATGCACGCGCTGCCGGGCATGGAGCTGACGGACGCCGATCCCGCGCGGCCGTCCTCCGAGGTGATCTCCGAGTACTTCGAGACGTACGAGCGCACCTTCGATCTGCGGGTGCGGCGGCCCGTCGACGTGCACGCGGTACGGGAGGGCGCGGACGGCCGGCTGCTCGTCGAGACCTGGGCGACCCGGGCGCTGATCAACGCCACCGGCACCTGGGACCGGCCGTTCTGGCCGCGCTATCGCGGCCAGGAGACCTTTCGCGGGCGGCAGTTGCACACCGCGCAGTACCCCGGGCCCGAGGAGTTCGCCGGGCAGCGGGTGGTCGTGGTGGGCGGGGGCGCGTCGGGCACCCAGCATCTGCTGGAGATCGCCCCGTACGCGGCCGCCACCACGTGGGTCACACGGCGGCCGCCGGTGTTCCGCGAGGGGCAGTTCACCGAAGAGGTCGGCCGGGCCGCGGTCGCCCTGGTCGAGGAGCGGGTCCGGCAGGGGCTGCCGCCGAAGAGCGTGGTCTCGGTGACCGGACTGCCGCTGAACGACGCGATCCGGCAGGGCCTCGCGGACGGTGTACTCGACCGGCAGCCCATGTTCGACCGGATCACTCCGGACGGCGTGGAGTGGAACGACGGGCGGCGTGTGGCCGCCGACGTCATCCTGTGGGCGACCGGGTTCCGGCCTTCCGTCGACCATCTGGCACCGCTGAAGCTGCGCGAGCCGGGTGGCGGTATCCGCGTCGAGGGGACCCGCGCGGTCGCCGACCCCCGGGTCCATCTCGTCGGCTACGGCCCGTCGGCCAGCACCATCGGCGCCAACCGGGCGGGCCGGGCCGCGGTACGGGACATCAGGCGGCTGCTCGCGGGAGACGCGGTTCCCGCCTGACGTCCCGCCGGGTCACTTGGCCGGCTGCGCGGGCTGTGAGGACTGCGCCGCCGGTGAACTCCCGCCCTTCTGGTGGGAGTTGAACTCGGCCACGTTCCGCAGGTGCTCCTCGTAGTTCGCCGTGAAGCGGGTGTCGCCGGGCTTGACCGTGACGAAGTACAGCCAGTCACCCGGCGTCGGGGTGATCGCCGCGCGCACGGCCTCCTCGCCCGGGCTGTCGATGGGCGTGGGCGGCAGCCCCATGCGCTGGTACGAGTTGTAGGGGCTGTCGATCCGGGTGTCGGCCTCGGTCGTCCGCAGCGTGGAGCGGCCCAGCGCGTAGTTGATGGTGGAGTCCATCTGGAGCGGCATGCCGCGCTCCAGGCGGTTGAAGATGACCCGGGCCACCTTGCCCATGTCGGCCTTCGTGGCGGCCTCGGCCTGGACGATGCTGGCGATGGTGACGGCCTGGTAGACGTTCATCGCGTTGCGCTGGGCGCCGGCGGCGATCGGGGCGCCGTTGAACTTCTGGTTCGCCGTGTCGGCCATGAACGACAGCAGCGACTCCGGGGTGGTCTTCTCGTCCAGCGGATACGTCGCCGGGAAGAGGTAGCCCTCCGGGTTGCCCTCGGCGTCGTTCGGCAGCTTGAGGTTGGCCTTGACGAGAGCCTTCTTGGTGGTACCGGCCGGGCGGGCGAGGACCTTGTCGACGGCGTCGTAGATCTGGCTCGCGCGCCAGCCCTCGGGGATCACCAGCGAGGTGGGCTTGGCGTCCTCGTCGCTCTCCAGGCTCAGCAGCGGCACCGCCACGGCGGTGCCGGCCACGACGGCCCCGGTCGCGATGAGGACGAGACGGCCCCGGCGCGTCAGTCGAGTCGTTCTCCGTGACGGAGTGTTCTGGTACATGCGGGCACGGTAACCCTCATATCATTACAAACCCGGCATATTTTCAGCTTGTCGGTTCCAGTTGAGCATCCCGGCGTACGAGGGCCGCGTACCGTCCGTCCTTCTCCAGCAGCTCCTCGTGCGTACCGCGCTCGGCCACGCTCCCGGAGTCCAGGACCACGATCTGGTCGGCGCCGCGGACGGTGGAGAGACGGTGCGCGATGGTCACCGTGGTGCGGTTCGCGGACAGGGAGTCGATGGCTTCCTGGACGGCCGCCTCGGTACGGGTGTCCAGGGCGCTGGTGGCCTCGTCGAGGATGAGGACCGGCGGGTCACGCAGGATCGTACGGGCGATGGCCAGGCGCTGTTTCTCGCCGCCGGAGAAGCGGTGGCCGCGCTCGCCGACGACCGTGTCGTACCCGTCGGGCAGACCGGCGATGTGCTCGTGGATCTGGGCCGCGCGCGCCGCCGCGTGGAGTTCCTCGTCGGTGGCGTCGGGCTTGGCGAAGCGCAGGTTCTCGGCGACCGAGGCGTGGAAGAGGTACGTCTCCTGGGAGACGACGCCCACCGCGCGGGCGAGCGTGTCGAAGTCCAGGTCGCGCACGTCGACGCCGTCGAGGGTGACGCGGCCGCCGGTCACGTCGTACAGCCGCGGGACCAGGTGGCCGAGCGTCGACTTGCCGGCTCCGGTCGGGCCGACGACCGCGAGGCTGCCGCCCGCGGGGACGGTGAGGTCGATGCCGTCGAGGATGAGGCCGCCCTTGCCGTCGTCGCCGTCGTATCCGAACTCGACGTCCTCGAAGCGGAGTTCACCCTTGATGTGGTCGAGGTGGACCGGGTGCTCGCGCTCGGTGATGTCTATCGGCAGGTCGAGGTACTCGAAGATGCGCTGGAACAGCGCGAGCGAGGCCTGGATCTGGACGCCGGTGCCGAGGAGGCTGACGGCCGGGCGGAACAGGCCCTGCTGGAGCGAGACGAAGGCGACGATCGTGCCGATGGAGACCTCCGGGCCGCCCGTCTGGAGGGCGAGGCCGGCGGTCCAGTAGATGACGGCGGGCATGGCGGCCATGACGATCGTGATCACGGCCATGCGCCAGCGCCCGACCATGTTCGAGCGCACCTCGAGGTCCACCAGACGCTCGGACTCGTCCGAGAAGGACTGGGTGAGGGAGTCGGAGCGGCCCATCGTGCGGCCGAGCAGGATGCCGCTGACCGAGAGCGACTCGGTGACCGTGGCGGCCATCGCGGCCATCTGCTTCTGGCGCTGGGTGGTGATCTTCTTGCGTTCGTTGCCGACGCGGCGGCTGATCCACACGAACACCGGCAGCAGAAGCAGGGAGACGACCGTCAGACGCCAGTCGAGAGCGATCATCGCGACGATCGTGGCGACGACACTGGTGGCGTTGGAGACCAGCGAGGTGGCGGTGGAGGTGACGGTGGCCTGCATGCCGCCGATGTCGTTGGCGATACGGGACTGGACCTCGCCGGTGCGGGTGCGCGTGAAGAACGCGAGCGACATCCGCTGGAGGCGGTCGTAGACGGCGGTGCGCAGATCGTGCATGACGCGCTGGCCGACCGTCGTGGAGATGAGGGTCTGGAGAACGCCGAAGACGCTGGTCAGTACGGCGCTGAGGATCATGCCGAGCGCCAGCAGGCTGAGCAGACCGGTGCGGCCCTCGGGGATCGCGACGTCCAGCGTCTCCTTCAGCAGGAAGGGCGTGGCGACCGAGACCAGCGAGGCGGCGCCGACCAGGAGGCCGACCACGGCGAGCCGGCTGCGGTACGGGCGGAAGAGCTTCAGGATGCGTCGCACCTGCCGCGGCTGCTCCTCGGAGTCGCCGGACGGTGTCCATCTGGTGTCGTTGTCGGGGTGCATGGGCTCCTTCGGGAGGTTCGTCGATGCGGACTCGGGGACCTTAGCTCATTGTTACCTATGCTCACAATGCACATGGTCCTGATATTGTTCCCGCATGACCACCCCCGATCCCGACGGCCCGCTCGCCGAGCAGCTGCTCCGGTTCACGCGGCGTGTGCACCGCATCCAGAAGCGGCACATCGAGCAGAGCGGACTGGGCGTCACTCCGGCCCAGTCCCGGCTGCTGCGCACCCTCGCGCACTACGGCTCGCCGCCGCGCATGGCGGACCTCGCCGAGCGGCTGGAAGTGGTGCCGCGCGCGGTGACCTCGCTCGTCGACGGTCTCGAGGCGAGCGGCAAGGTGCGACGGGTGCCGGATCCGACGAACCGGCGGGTGATCCGGATAGAGCTCACGGACGACGGGCACAAGGCGCTGCGCGAGCTGCGGGGCGCTCGGCGCTCGGCCGCGGCGGAGATCCTGGCGCCGCTGACCGAGGAGCAGCGCGAAGTGCTGGGCGGGTTGCTGGACACGCTGGTGGACGGGGCGGTGCCGGAGCCGGGGAAGCGCTGCTGAGGGCATGAAAGAAGGGCCGCGGCTGGTCGCCGCGGCCCTCTTTTTTGGTGCAGTCGCCGTCAACTGGCTTCGGAAGCCGTCTCCTTGGCCTTCTGGGCCGGTACGGCGCCGATCGGCTCCCCGACCTCTTCCTGCTCGGGCTCGGGGTCGGCCTTCCCCGCGGCCAGCACCCTCTTCGCCTTGTCCAGGTCCAGCGCACCTTCCCAGCGGGACACCGCGAACACGGCGACACAGTTGCCGAGCAGGTTGGTGACCACGCGCATCGAGTCCATGATGCGGTCCACGCCGAGCAGCAGGGCGACGGCGCCGGCGGGGATCGCGCCCAGCGAGGAGGCGGTCGCGGACAGGGCGAGGAACGCCGAGCCGGGGATGCCCGCCATACCCTTGCTGGTCAGCATCAGCACCAGGACGACGGTGATCTGCTGGCCGAGGCTGAGGTCGACGCCCACGGCCTGGGCGATGAACAGCGTGCCGATGGACAGGTAGAGCGAGGCGCCGTCGAGGTTGAAGGAGTACCCGGTCGGCAGCACCAGGCCCACGGCGTCGTCGCGGGCGCCGGCCCTGCGCAGCTTCTGCATGACGCGCGGCATGACGGACTCGGTGGACGCGGTGCCGAGGGCGAGCAGCATCTCCTCGCGGATGTAGCGCAGGAACTTCCAGAGGCTGAGCCCGGTGACCGTCTTCAGGGCGACGGCGAGGAGGCCGATGAAGAGCGCCGCGGCCGCGTAGCACAGGATGATCAGCTTGGCGTAGGTCTCGATGACGCCGAGGCCGTACTGGCCGATCAGGACCGCCATCGCGCCGAACACCGCGAGCGGGGCGAGGCGCATGATGAAGCCGACGACCGCGAAGATGATCTCCTGGGCCTGCTCGATGGCGGGCAGCACCTTCGGCACCTTGGTGTGGCCGAGGTGGAGCAGCGCGGCACCCACCAGACAGGCCAGGATGAGCACCTGGAGGAGCTCGTTCTCGGCGAAGGCGCCGATGAAACTGGTGGGGATCGCGTTGACGATGAACTCGGTCGTCGAGGGCAGCGAGCCGCCGCCGGTCTTCGCGTCGACCGCCGCGCTGTTCAGCGTCGACGGGTCGACGTTCATCCCCGAGCCGGGCTGGACGACGTTGGCGGCGAGGAGGCCGATGATCAGCGCCAGCGTGCTGGCGACCTCGAACCAGATCAGGGCCTTCAGCCCGATCCGCCCGAAGGCCTTGAGGTCACCGGCCTTGGCGATACCGACGACGACCACACAGAACACGAGCGGCGAGATGATCGTCTTGATGAGGCGGGTGAAGCCGTCGCCGAGCGGCTGGAGATCGGAGGCGAAGTCGGGCCAGAGCTTTCCGACCACGATGCCGAGGACCAGCGCTACGGCGACCTGGGCGAAGAGTGAGGTACGCAGTATGCGTGCGACGCGTCGCGGCAGGGACGGGACGGACGGCGGCACGGGCACTCCTTGGGGGGACGTCGGTACACAGAGGCCTCAAGGGGACGTCGGAGACTTCTGCGATACGGAAAGCGGCTTCCGTGGCGATCACTTTGAAGGCGCCGTCGATCTCCCGCAAGACCACTGTGTTTCAGCCGCGTAAATCACTCCCCGAGTGACGCATCGCACACAACTGCTTCAGCAGCCTTCGCGATCCTCCGTCAGCACCCCCTGGACGCTGGTCAGGGTCCGGTCGTGGCAACCGTCCGAGCCGTACAGCCGGTAGCGCTCGCTCGTCGTGCCGACCGCGTGCCGCTGGTCGCGCGGGACGTTCACGGTCCAGGTGGCGTCGCCGGTGTAGGTGTCGTCGAGCCGCGACCACGCGGTCCGGTGTCCGTCGCGGGTGGCGACGACGGCGGCCCGGTCACCGAGGGTCAGCACGGTACGCAGCCGGTCGTCCGCGCCGAGCGTGGTGGTGCCGTCCATCGTGTACGTCCGGTGCGTACGCGTCGTGCGGGCAGGTCCCCGTCCGTCGACGGTGACCGACTCGCCGTCCGTCCAGGTCGCTTCGAGCGCGTCGAAGTTCTCGCCGTCGGTCCAGCGGTGCGTGGAGGTGTTGGTCAGGGACCGCCGGACGGTGGTGGTGACCCGGCCGTGCGAGGTGTCGACGTATCCGGCGACGGTGAGCCGGTGCGCACCCTCCGTGTCCAGACGGTGTTCCGAACCGGGCGTGTACGTCGAGGAGTTGGCGAGGTCCCCGACGGTGTGCGCGGTGAGCTTGCCGGCGACGTGCGCGCGCTGCGCGTCCTGCCAGACGAGGACGTTCACGGGGGCGCTCCAGCCGCTCTGCCCCTCGGGGACGCCGACCACGGAGACTTCGAGCCGGTGCGGGCGACCGTCGTTGAGGAGCCCGGCGAACGGCGTCAGGTCGTATTCGATCGGCTTGACGTCGAAGGCGCGCGGTCCGGGAACGACGTACCAGAGGAAGGGGTTCGACCAGCCGCCGGTCCACACGTGCGGGAACGGCGCGGCGATTCCGGCGAGTTGACCGTCGACCTTGATCTGCACTTCCCGGTAGGGGCCGCCGGCCGCCTTGCAGGAGTACGGCGCCTCGTCGGGGACCGTCAGGTACCAGTACTCCTCGCAGCCGCCGCCCGAGCCGGTGGCGTACACCTCGGCGACGATGCGTTCGCTGTTGCGCGGGGTGGTGAGGGTGCCGTCGGTGGGGGTGAGGACCTGGTCGGGGGTCTTGTGGGCGTCGGGTCGGCCCGCGTAGAACGTCAGCGTGACCTTGACGTCGATGATGCCGGTGTAGGTGTCGTCGACGACATTGCCGATGAGCATCTCGACGTCGTGGCCGTCGCGGAGGGTGTCGCTGTAGCGCGTGACGTCCTTCTCCACCGACCACTCGATCCCGTCGGGCGACGGCTGCGGGGTCGACGTACGGAAGATCTCGACCCCGCCGACGTGCAGATAGCCGAGCCGGTCGTACTGGCGGCCCTTCACTTTCCCGTCCATCCGCAGCACCACCTTGCTCCAGCTGTCGCCACAGCCCTCGGGGGGTGTGTACGTGCCCCGGTACGGCGTGAAGTCACGGAACTTCGCCTCGGCGACGGTGACTTCGCAGGACTTGCCGGACGGTCTGGCGACAGGCGGGGCCGCGGTGACGGGGTCGTGCCAGTCGGAGCCGAACTCGGCGGGCACGTCGGCCGATTGCGCGGGGGTCGCCCCGAGGAGGGTGCTCGCCAAGAGGGTCGCTCCGGCGAGCATGGACATGATGATCCGTCTCTTCATGGCCGGTGTTCTACGGCGAGTTGGGCGCTCTCCGCAATGAGGCCTCCCCCGTGAGTGCTAGCTCGCCAGGTCGGCCCTGTCCCCCATCACCACCACAGGATGGCGGTCCGGGTCGAGCGTGCGCAGCAGGTACTCCATCGCCGTTCTGGACAGACTGACGCAGGCGGACGTACCGCTTCCGTGGTCCATGTGCAGCCAGATGCTCCCGCCCTTGGCCGCGCCCTCGGGACGGGTGGGGTCGTTCGGCGGGGTGCCCTTGACGCGGTTGTAGTCGATGGCGATGACGTGGTCGAAGTCGTGCCAGTGGGACCTGGGCCACCAGCGCGGGGCCGCGAAGGAGGCGGATCGCGTGTAGGGGAGCTCGGCGCCGGGGTCGGCGAGGACCCCGCCCGCGTCGGTGAGCGTGAACACACCGACCGGGCTGCGTTTGTCGCCCTCGTGGTGGTCCGTGGTCCAGCCCCGCTTGCCGTTGTGGGCGGGCCAGGCGCGGACGCGGTTCCAGGTGGAGCCGTACTGGGACCTGGAGTAGAGGACGACCGTGGAGTCGGGCGCGTCCTTGCCGTGGCCGTAGACCGCGACGACCTGGCGGGAGTCGGCGGGGATTCGGCGTTGCAGGCGGTCGCCGACGTCGGGGATCCGGTGCGGCGCGCGGTCGGCGGCGTCCGGGGCGGGGGTTTCCGGGACTGGGGCGGAGGCGCTCGTCGTGGCTCTCGGTGCCCGGCTCACCGGACGGTTCTGGGAGTTCTGGGGGCCTGCGCAGGCGGACAGGACTGCCAGCAGGACTCCGCAGATCACCACACGTCGTACATCTCTCCGCACCTCGCCATGGTCGCATCCGCAGCCCGTAAAACCGTTTGCCTCCGACCACTCAATGACGCGAACCTTTCACGGTTTGCTACCGCCGTCCGCGGTCCCTCCACCCCCCTGACACGAGCCACTGGGACGTCATCCGTCATGCAGATTCAAGACCTTCCCTATCCCGACCCGGGTGTGCCGGACGCGCGCTCGGGTCCCAGATTCCTGTGGTGGCTCTTCCGGAATCAACTGGGCGGACAGCTCAAGTCCCTGTCCTGGGGACTGCTGCACTTCGTCTCCATCTCCGCCCTGCCGTTCTGTGTGGGCCTCGCCGTGCAGGCCGTCGTCGACCGCTCCGGTGCCCGGCTCGCCCAAGCGGGCGGGCTGCTGGCCCTCTGCTGCGCGGGCAGCGCTCTCGGCGACACCTTCCTGCACCGCACCGCCATCACCAACTGGATCACCGCCGCCGCCCGCGTCCAGCAGTTGCTGGCCCGCAAGACGGCCGCGCTGGGCTCGGCGCTGACCCGGCGGGTCTCGGCCGGTGAGGTCGTGGCCGTCTCCACCGGCGACATCGAGAAGATCGGCTGGTTCGTCGAGGCGATCTCCCGGTTCACCGCCGCCGCGCTCACCATCGTGATCGTCGCCGTGGGCCTCCTCGTCTACCAGCCGGCCCTCGGGGTCGTCGTCGCGGTCGGCCTGCCCGTGCTGGCGATCGCCGTGCTGCCGCTGCTGCCCCGCGCCACCCGGCGCGCCGACTTCCAGCGCGAGAAGGCGGGCCGGGCCACCGAGCTGGCCTCGGACACGGTCGCCGGACTGCGCGTGCTGCGCGGCATCGGCGGCGAGGAGCTCTTCCTCGACCGCTACCGCCGCGCCTCGCAGGAGGTACGTCACGCGGCCGTGCGCAGTGCCCGGATGTGGTCCCTGATCTCCGCGATCCAGGTGCTGCTGCCGGGGCTGCTGCTGATCGCGGTCGTGTGGCACGGCGTGAACCTGGCTCGCGAGGGCCGGATCACCGTCGGCGAGCTCGTCGCCACCTACAGCTCGGTCATGATCCTCACCTATCCGCTGCGGCACTTCGAGGAGATCGCCATGGCGTACTCCTTCTCACGGCCGTCGGCCCGCCGGGCGGCGCGGGTGCTGTCTCTGGAGCGCAACGCCGACCCCCAGGGGCCGGCCGGTGACACCAAGGGGTCGGCCACCGATGCCGGGGAACCGGCCGCCACCGGTACCCGGGTGTCGGCGATCGGTGCCGACGGGCCACTGTCGGGTGACCTGACTTCCGGCGACCTACCGTCCGATGGTCTGCCGTCCGGTGACCTGTACGACCCCGCGACCGGGCTGCTCGCCCCCTCCGGCCGGCTCACCGCCGTGGTGTGCGGCGACCCGGACGCGGCGGGGCAGCTGGCCGAGCGGCTGGGCGGCCACCCGGCCGACGAAGGCTCGTCCGTGCTGCTGGGCGGGGTGCGGCTGGACGACCTGCCGCTCTCCGTCGCACGGACCGTCGTCCTCGTCCAGGACAAGGACCCGGTCCTGCTCTCCGGCACGCTGCGCGAACTCCTCGACGTGCCCGCCTCGGGCGAGGTCGACCCGGCGGACGCGCTCGACGCCGCGCAGTGCGCGGACGTCCTGGCCGCGCTCGTGCAGGGCTCGCTCGACGTCGAGGACCCGATGGACGCCCGGATCACCGAACGCGGGCGCTCCCTGTCGGGCGGCCAGCGCCAACGGCTCGCGCTGGCCCGGTCCCTGATCACGGACCCGGAGGTGCTGGTCCTGGACGAGCCGACCTCGGCCGTCGACTCGCACACCGAGGCCCGGATCGCCGAGGGCGTACGGAATCTGCGGTCCGGCCGCACGACCGTGGTCTTCACCTCGTCACCGCTGCTCCTGGACCGCGCGGACCGGGTGCTGCTGGTCCACGAGGACGAGGTCGTGGCGGTCGGCGTGCACCGCGAGCTCGTGCACAAGGAACCCCGGTACCGCGCGGTCGTGACCCGCGAGACCGAGGACGAAGCCGCCCCGAAGGGCGCACCGGGCTCAGTGGACCCACTGGACTCACTCAACGCACTGGAAGAGATCGAGGAGACGGCATGATCGGCGTGGCGCCACCGGCGTACGACCCGGCGGCCCCGACGACGGCGAACACCCTGCCCGTCGGGAGCGCCTCGACCGTACGCACCTATGTGGCGGAGCTGTTCCGTCGGCACCGCCGTGCCTTCCTGCTCCTCGTCGCCGTCAACACGGTCTCCGTGCTGGCGTCGATGGTGGGCCCGTGGCTGCTCGGCGGACTGGTGGAGCGGGTCTCGGAGGAAGCACGCGAGCTTCATCTGGAGCTGACCGCCGGGCTGTTCGTGCTCGCACTCGCCGTACAGGCCGTGTTCGTACGGCAGGTGCGGCTGCGCGGCGCGATGCTCGGCGAGCGGATGCTGGCCGACCTGCGCGAGGACTTCCTCGTGCGGTCGGTCGGTCTGCCGCCGGGCGTCCTGGAGCGGGCCGGCACGGGTGACCTGCTGTCCCGCATCACGACCGACATCGACCGGCTGGCCAACGCGATGCGCGAGGCCGTGCCCCAGCTGTCGATCGGCGTGGTGTGGGTGGTCCTGCTGCTGGGCGGACTCGTCGTCACCGCTCCCCCGCTGGCCGCCGCCGTACTGCTCGCCCTCCCGGTGCTGGTGATCGGGTGCCGCTGGTACTTCAAGCGCGCTCCCTCCGCCTACCGCTCGGAGGCCGCCGGCTACGCGGCCGTCGCCGCCGCGCTCGCCGAGACCGTGGACGCCGGGCGCACCGTCGAGGCCCAGCGCCTCGGCCGGCGCCGGGTCGAGCTGTCGGAACGGCGGATCAAGGAGTGGACCGCCTGGGAGAACTACACGCTCTATCTGCGGTCGGTGCTCTTCCCGTTCATCAACGTCACCCACGTGCTGATCCTCTCCTCGGTGCTGATGGTCGGCGGTGTGTTCGTCCTCCAGGGCTGGATCGACGTCGGTCAGCTGACGACCGGTGCGCTGATCGCGCAGATGCTCGTCGACCCGGTCGGGCTGATCCTGCGCTGGTACGACGAGCTTCAGGTCGCCCAGGTGTCGCTGGCCCGTCTGGTGGGCGTCCGGGACGTCGAACCGGACGCCGGGGACGCCTCGGTCGACCCCGACGGACGCCATGTGCACGCGGACCGGGTGCACTTCGGCTATCTCGAGGGCGTGGACGTACTGCGCAAGGTGTCCCTGGAGGTCGCCCCCGGCACCCGGCTGGCGCTGGTCGGCCCGTCCGGGGCGGGCAAGTCCACCCTGGGCAGGCTGCTCGCCGGGATCTACGCGCCCCGGGACGGCCGGATCACCCTGGGCGGCGCGGAACTGTCCCGGATGCCGGCCGAGCGGGTCCGCTCCCACGTGGCACTGGTGAACCAGGAGCACCACGTCTTCGTGGGTTCGCTCCGCGACAACCTGCTCCTCGCCCGCACCGATGCCGTCGACGCGGAGCTGTGGGCGGCGCTGGGCGCGGTCGACGCGGACGGCTGGGCCCGGGCGCTCGACGAGGGTCTGGAGACGGAGGTCGGCTCGGGCGGGTTCGCGCTCACCCCGGCGCAGGCCCAGCAGATCGCGCTGGCCCGCCTGGTGCTGGCCGACCCGCACACGCTGGTCCTCGACGAGGCGACGTCCCTGCTCGACCCGCGCGCGGCCCGGCACCTGGAGCGGTCCCTGGCCCGCGTCCTCGACGGCCGCACGGTCGTCGCCATCGCCCACCGTCTGCACACCGCCCACGACGCGGACGTCATCGCCGTCGTGGAGAACGGCCGCATCAGCGAGCTGGGCAGCCATGACGAGCTGGTGGCGGCGGACGGGGCGTACGCGGCGCTGTGGAGGTCATGGCACGGGTGACGCCACCCTGTCCGATCGGGAGCCGCACGTGCCTCGGTACGGCGGCTTCCGGTCGTTCGGGATGTGGGCCGTGCGTGGATGTCGCGGTCCGGACCTGATGTCGATGTACGGGCACGGCGGCACCCGTCCGCCCGGTGCGTAGGTATGCCGTAGTCGTCGTCCGCCCGCCCGCCCGACGGGCCGGGGTGGTTCGGGCACCGTGGCTTCCTCGTGGCGCCGGGTCCGGCCGCCGGTGCGGCGAGGCGCGCCCCTCTCCATCCGGGCCGTCCTGGCTGCCCGGCGCCACGATGAGCCCCTCGGTCCCGGTCGGCCCTGCCGTCCTGGCCGCCCGGTGCCGTCCGCCGACCAGGCATGTCGTGCCTCCGGCCCACCACTGTGGGCCCCGTTCCCGCTCCGTGCCGTTGCGCGGTGCCGAAAGGGGGTGGAAGGCTGGAGAACGGCACCGGTTCGGGGAGCGTCCGGAAGCCACGTGCTTCGCGCCGGACGCAGCCTGTGCTCGCACCGCGGGCGGCCGCGGTGGCCACGGGCCCGGCCCCACCACCTGGAGGTATCCGTGAACAGCGCCGACGGATGGGGAGACGACGTCTACCAGCCCGACGGGTCGGAGGTACAGGACGACGCGGGCCTGCTCGACGCGGAGGACACCCTGGACAACGACGGTGTCGGTGACCCCCTCGACCGGGGCTGGTCTCCTCCCGAGCGGCCCTGGGCGGTCGAGCACACCGGTGTGACGGCGACCGACCGCGAGACCCTGGACGAGCGGCTCGCCGAGGAGCTGCCGGACGCCCCCGTACCCGACGGTGACGGCCTCGGCGACTGCGACGGCACCGACGGCGAACTCCTGGACAACGAGGTCGGCGCCGTCCGCTCCGGCCGGCTCGTCGCCCCCGACGAGGGCGCCCACGAGGACGAGGAGAGCGCGCTGATCGCCACGGACGTGGGCATCGACGGTGCGGCGGCGTCGGCCGAGGAGGCCGCGATGCACATCGTCGACGAGGACGCCCTGTCCGGCTGACCCGACCGTCCCGGTGCCGTCGGCCCCGTCGCCGACGCCGTACAAGGAGCACGTATGCAGCAGGACAAGCACCCCGACTACCGCGAGGTCGTCTTCCGGGACCGCGCCGCCGGTTACGCCTTCCTCACCCGGTCCACCGCCACGAGCGACCAGACCATCGAGTGGGACGACGGGGAGACCTACCCCGTCGTGGACGTGGAGATCTCCTCGGAGAGCCACCCCTTCTACACCGGCAAGGCCCGCACGGTGGACGCGGAGGGACGCGTCGCGCAGTTCGAGCGCCGGTACGGAGGCGGCGCGGGGCAGGGCGCCGAGGGGTGAGCGTCGGCTGAGCCGGGCCGGGGTGCCACTCCGGTCACGCTCGCCCGGCCCCGACCTCAGATGAAGTTGAGCGCCGCCGCGCAGCCCACCCCGCCCAGCAGCATGAACGCCGGCATCAGCACCTTGAGCTCGACCCAGCTGCCCGCCCGGAACCGCATGGGCTTGGGCGGCCCGATCGGGTACCAGCGCTTGCGGCCCACCGGGATGGGCCACAGGATCGGGCAGCCGGAGACCGTCAGCGCGTCCCCGATGTCGTGGACCAGCGCGCCCAGCACGATCGGCAGGCCCAGCCACAGGTACTCCTGGCCCGGCGCGGTGAACAGCCAGTCCGAGCCGTTGCCCGGCTTGTCCAGGACCCCGGCGATGATCCACGCGCTGGTCGCGGCCAGCAGCCAGACCAGGACGTCGGCGCTGGAGCCACGGGTGGCCCGCCACAGCAGTCCCTCGATGGCCAGCACCATGTGCACGAAGAGGAGCGCCAGGACCGCCCACCGCCCACCGGTGATCGCCATGACCGAGGCACCGGCGCCGATCATCACCGCCCACAGCCAGGTGTGGGTGAGTGTGCGGTGGCCGCCGGAGCGGCGCGGGTCGCCCTGCTTCTTGGTGGCCTTGTAGACGGCGTACGAGAGCTTGTCGACGATCTCGCACAGGCCCCGTGAGATGGGGCCGAAGGCCCGCGAGATCGTGGCCGCCTTGTGGTCGAGGTCGGGGGCGAGCGCGGCACCGGCGCAGATCAGGGCGCCGGCCAGCAGAACGGGCCAGGGCATGGTGTGCCCGGCGGCGGCCGCCGCCGCTCCGACGCCGAGCCAGGCGGCGGCCCCCGACAGTGAGTGTGCTGGTCCCATCATCGCCGTTGCCCGCCCCATTCCTCGTGTGCCGCTGTCCAGTTGACCGGTCGTGCTGACGCATCGTCGGCGACACAGCGTACTGCTCGTGATCTTCGCTGCCGCATCCGATTCCCCTGTGGGGCCGATGGGCAGGCAAGATGGGGTGGTGACCCTCATCGATCAGCTGCCGCAGACCGCAGACCCCGACGCCCTCTACGAAGCCTTCGAGTCGTGGGCCGGGGAGCGTGGGCTCACGCTCTACCCCCACCAGGAGGAGGCGCTGATCGAGGTGGTCTCCGGCGCGAACGTGATCGTGTCGACGCCCACCGGCTCGGGCAAGAGCATGATCGCGGCGGCCGCGCACTTCGCCGCGCTGGCCCGCGACGAGGTCACCTTCTACACCGCTCCGATCAAGGCCCTGGTCTCGGAGAAGTTCTTCGAGCTGTGCAAGATCTTCGGCACCGAGAACGTCGGCATGCTGACCGGCGACGCCTCCGTCAACTCCGACGCCCCCGTCATCTGCTGCACCGCCGAGGTGCTCGCGTCGATCGCGCTGCGCGACGGCAAACAGGCGGACGTCGGCCAGGTCGTGATGGACGAGTTCCACTTCTACGCGGAGGGCGACCGCGGCTGGGCCTGGCAGATCCCGATCCTGGAGCTGCCGCAGGCGCAGTTCATCCTGATGTCGGCCACGCTGGGCGACGTCTCGATGTTCGAGACCGACCTCACCCGGCGCACCGGCCGCCCGACGGCGGTGGTCCGCTCTGCGACCCGCCCGGTGCCGCTCTCCTACGAGTACAAGTTCACCCCGCTCACCGAGACGCTCACCGAGCTGCTGGACACCCGGCAGGCCCCGGTCTACATCGTGCACTTCACCCAGGCGCAGGCCGTGGAGCGGGCGCAGGCGCTGATGAGCATCAACATGTGCTCGAAGGAGGAGAAGGAGCAGATCGCCGAGCTGATCGGCAACTTCCGCTTCACCACCAAGTTCGGCCGGAACCTGTCCCGTTACGTACGGCACGGCATCGGCGTCCACCACGCCGGCATGCTGCCCAAGTACCGCCGGCTGGTGGAGAAGCTCGCGCAGGCCGGTCTGCTGAAGGTGATCTGCGGCACGGACACGCTCGGTGTGGGTGTCAACGTCCCCATCCGCACAGTGCTGTTCACGGCGCTCACCAAGTACGACGGCAACCGGGTCCGCACGCTGCGCAACCGTGAGTTCCACCAGATCGCCGGTCGCGCCGGGCGGGCCGGCTTCGACACGGCCGGCTTCGTCGTGGCGCAGGCGCCCGAGCATGTGGTCGAGAACGAGAAGGCCCTCGCCAAGGCGGGCGACGACCCGAAGAAGCGCCGCAAGGTGGTCCGCAAGAAGGCTCCGGAGGGCTTCGTCGCCTGGACGGAGAACACCTTCGACAAGCTCATCGCCTCCGACCCCGAGCCGCTGACGTCCCGCTTCCGGGTCACGCACACGATGCTGCTGTCGGTGATCGCCCGTCCCGGCAACGCCTTCGACGCGATGCGGCACCTGCTGGAGGACAACCACGAGCCGCGCAAGCAGCAGCTCAAGCACATTCGACGGGCGATCGCCATCTACCGCTCGCTGCTGGACGGCGGCATCGTCGAGAAGCTCGACGAGCCCGACGCCAGTGGTCGCATCGTCCGCCTCACCGTGGACCTCCAGCAGGACTTCGCGCTCAACCAGCCGCTGTCCACCTTCGCGCTGGCCGCGTTCGAACTCCTCGACCCCGAATCGCCGTCCTACGCCCTGGACATGGTCTCCGTCGTCGAGTCGACGCTGGACGATCCGCGGCAGATCCTCGTCGCCCAGCTGAACAAGGCGAAGGGCGAGGCCGTGGCCGCGATGAAGGCGGACGGCGTCGAGTACGAGGAGCGCATGGAGCGGCTCCAGGACATCAGCTACCCCAAGCCCCTGGAGGAGCTGCTCTTCCACGCGTACAACACGTACCGCAAGAGCCACCCCTGGGTCGGCGACCATCCGCTGTCCCCGAAGTCCGTCATCCGTGACATGTACGAACGGGCGATGTCCTTCACGGAGTTGGTGTCGTTCTACGAGCTCGCCCGCACCGAGGGCATCGTGCTGCGCTACCTCGCCAGCGCCTACAAGACGCTCGACCACAACATCCCGGACGACCTCAAGTCCGAGGACCTCCAGGACCTCATCGAGTGGCTCGGCGAGATGGTGCGCCAGGTCGACTCCAGTCTGCTGGACGAGTGGGAGCAGCTCGCCAACCCGGAGGAGATGACCGCCGAGGAGGCCCAGGAGAAGGCCGACGAGGTCAAGCCGGTCACCACCAACGCGCGCGCCTTCCGGGTCCTCGTCCGCAACGCCATGTTCCGCCGGGTCGAGCTCGCCGCGCTGGACCAGGTCGAGGAGCTCGGCGAGATGGACGCCGAGTCCGGCTGGGACGCGGACGCCTGGGGCGAGGCGATGGACAAGTACTGGGACGAGTACGAGGACCTCGGCACCGGTCCCGACGCCCGCGGCCCCAAGCTGCTCCTGATCGAGGAGGAGCCGGAGAACCGCCTGTGGCGCGTCCGCCAGATCTTCGACGACCCGAACGACGACCACGACTGGGGCATCAGCGCGGAGGTCGACCTGACGGCCTCCGACGCGGAAGGGCGCGCGATCGTCCGTGTCACCGACGTCGGCCAGCTGTGAGCACAGGAGAGACCCACCCATGACGAACCCGGCCGAGAGACTGGTCGACCTGCTCGACCTGGAGCAGATCGAGGTCAACATCTTCCGCGGCCGCAGCCCGCACGAGTCCCTCCAGCGGGTCTTCGGCGGCCAGGTGGCGGGACAGGCGCTGGTCGCCGCCAACCGCACCACCGAGGGCGACCGCCCGGTGCACTCGCTGCACGCGTACTTCCTGCGCCCGGGGCGGCCGGGCGTGCCGATCGTGTACCAGGTCGAGCGGGTACGGGACGGCAGGTCCTTCACGACCCGCCGGGTCACCGCCGTGCAGCAGGGCCGCACGATCTTCAATCTCACCGCCTCCTTTCACAAGCCTGAGGAAGGTTCCTTCGAGCATCAGCTGCCGCCGGCCCGCGAGGTCCCGGACCCGGAGTCGCTGCCGTCGGTGACGGACGAGATCCGGGAGCATCTGGGCGCGCTGCCCGAGCAGTTGGAGCGGATGGCGCGCCGCCAGCCCTTCGACATCCGTTACGTGGACCGGTTGCGCTGGACGCCCGAGGAGGTCAAGGGCGCCGAGCCGCGCAGCGCGGTGTGGATGCGCGCGGTCGGGCCGCTCGGTGACGACCCGGTCGTGCACACCTGCGCGCTGACGTACGCCAGCGACATGACCCTCCTGGACGCCGTACGCATCCCGGTCGAGCCCCTGTGGGGGCCACGGAGCTTCGACATCGCTTCGCTGGACCACGCCATGTGGTTCCACCGGCCGTTCCGCGCGGACGAGTGGTTCCTGTACGACCAGGAGTCGCCGATCGCGACGGGTGGGCGGGGGCTGGCCCGGGGACGGATCTACGACGTGGAGGGACGCCTGTTGGTGTCCGTCGTCCAGGAAGGGCTGTTCCGGGCGCTCTGAGTCACGTGCGGCCTCGGCCGGTCAGGCGCTTTTGCGGCGCAGCCAGCCGAGCAGCCCGCGGGACGGTGCCTCCGGCGCGGTCGGGCGTGGCTCCGGCGCGGGCGCGGGAGGCGTCCGCTCCGCCGTGGGTCGCGGTGCCGGCCGTAGCCTGCGGGCGTCCGCCAGGACCCGGGTCAGGTCGGCCCGCAGCCGGTCGATCTCGTCCGGGTCGTCCGCAGTCATGATGCGCTCGGCGAGGTAGGCGGCCGGCGAACCCTGGGCGCCCTGCGACGGCGGTCCCGGCCGGAAGCGCATCACATGTGAGCGCTCATAGGGGTCGGGGACGACCTCGGAGATCTGCATGGGATCGAGGAAGGCCGCCAGGGCCCCGGCGCTCTCCCACGGTCCGTCGGCGGTTCGCAGCAGGAACTCCCGGTGCCGGGCGCGCCAGTTGCGGGCCCGCAGGTCCACCCCCGCGTCCAGCAGGCCACGCATCCCCTCCGGTGTACGACGGGCATTCAAGAGGGCGGCGTTCGCCTCGTCGGCCGCGAACCGCTCCAGTTCCTCGGCCAGATACAGCCAGACCACGGCCCGGTAGCGGTTCAGGTAAAAGCGGGCCGGCGCCACCACGCCCAGTCGTGCCAGGCGGGTGAACCTGCTGACCGGCACGTCCATGACGGCCGCGCCCTCGGCGGTCCCCACGACCCGTACGCGCCGTTGGAGGGAGTCGGGGAAGCCGTCCTCCGCGTGCAGCCGGTCGAGCTCGCTGCGGGTGACCCGACGGCCCCCGCCTCCTTCGTCGGGGACGGTCCGGATCAGGCCGAGATGAACGGCCAGGTCGAACTCGCTTCGCTTGAGCCCCAGTTCCCGGGTGGCGCGGCTCGGCGCGTAGGCGAGGGGTCGGGGCTTGGTGATGGTGCTGCCTGACATGGGTGTACTCCCCCGTGGAGTCGGTCGCTCACGCTGTGTGCGTTCGCCGTGAAAAAACCGTAGCCGGTCCGGCGGATCTCGCGATGAGCCTGTGGATAACTCCGCGGGGGGATGGGAATCGGCAGGTCAGGGGCGGTTGCGGTCAACAGGCAGAGGTCAGAGGTCCCGGGACGAACTGCGCTCGGGCTGCCGGGCGTCCACGGTGAGGTGCTCGCCCACACGATTGACGAGGAGCGTCATCTCGTAGGCGATCTGCCCGATGTCGGCCTCCGCGCCGCTGAGCACGCACAGACAGCTGCCGGTGCCGGCCGCAGTGACGAACAGCACCGCGTCGTCGAACTCGACCATCGTCTGGCGCACTTGGCCGGCTCCGAAGTGGCGTCCGGATCCCTTGGCCAGGCTGTGCAGTCCGGACGAGACGGCGGCGAGGTGCTCCGCGTCCTCGCGGCGCAGTCCCGTGCTCGCGCCCGCCACCAGCCCGTCGTTGGACAGGACCAGCGCGTGTCGCACATGGTCGACACGCTCTGTCAGATCGTCCAGCAGCCAGCCAAGTCCCTGGTTCTGCGCCATGTTTCCGTCTCCCCGTGTGACGTCTCCCCCTGGCCGGAGGATCTCCCGGCCACCCTTCCCGACGGCCGGGGCCCGGGCAAGGAGGACGGGCCATGCCGTGGAAGATGGCCGAACCTTTGCTCGAGAGGCCCGGTCAGCCCACCGAGTCCAGCAGCCGGGCGGTGTGCATCCGCCCCGCGTACTCCACGAGCCGGATCAGCACCTCCTTGCCCGAGTCGCGGTCGCGGGCGTCGCAGAGCACCACCGGGGTGCCGCGGTCGAGGTCGAGGGCGCGGGAGACATCGGCGGAGCCGTAGGTGCGGGCGCCGGTGAAGCAGTTGACGGCCACGACGAACGGGATGTGCCGGTGCTCGAAGTAGTCGACCGCGGGGAAGCAGTCCTCCAGCCGCCGGGTGTCCGCCAGGACCACGGCCCCGAGGGCACCCTGGGACAGCTCGTCCCACAGGAACCAGAAGCGGTCCTGGCCGGGGGTACCGAAGAGGTAGAGGGAGAGGCCGGAACGGATGGTGATGCGGCCGAAGTCCATGGCGACCGTGGTCGTGACCTTCTGGTCCACGCCGTCGGTGTCGTCCACCAACTGACCTGCCTCGCTGAGGAGTTCCTCGGTGCGCAGCGGCCTGATCTCACTGACCGCGCCCACCAGGGTGGTCTTGCCCACGCCGAACCCGCCGGCGACCAGGATCTTCAACGCCAGCGCGGCCTGCTCGCCGCCTTCGGCATCGGAGTGCTCGGAGACCATCGATCACTTCTCTCGGGAGTACCGACCACGGTCGGCGACGCAAGTGTGCGAAGTCAGCATGATGACAACTGCGGCACCCCTTCGAGGGGTTGGACCACTATCTGCCCAATGTGACCGATTCGCGTGCGTTCGATTACGAAGTTTCATCTACAGCGCTCGCAGTCCTTCGATCACCTCACGCAGAATCCGTTCATCAGGAAGCTGCGCGGGTGGTACCGGGCGGCTGACGGTGACGCAGCCGAGTTCCAGGAGGTCGCCGAGGAGCACCCTGACGACGCCGACCGGGAGATCGGCGTCCGCGGCGAGTTCGGCCACCGACTGTGTCTCGATGCGGCACAGTTCGATCAGGGTCCGGTGTTCCGGACCGAGCGCGGTGTCGTCGTCGACGCCGGGCGCGGCCGCGGCCAGGGTGACGAGGGCGATGAGGTCGAACCGCACCCCGGTGGGCCCGGGTTTGGTGCGTCCGCCCGTCATGGCGTACGGGCGGACGAGGGGCCCGGCCTCACCGTCGTACCACTGGCTGCCCGGCTCTCGCGGGGCGCCCGTCATGTCCTCCGTCATGAGCGTGGACCGCCCTCTCGTCTCATCCGGCGGGAGGCCGCGCGGCGACGCGCGGCGCCGTGTACAGGTGCTCGCCGACGCGTTTGACCAGCCGCGCCATCTCGTAGGCCACCAGGCCGATGTCGGCGGTCACGGCGGTGAGGAGGGCGAGGCAGGATCCGTCGCCGGCGGCGGCCACGAAGAGGAAGCCGTCGTCCATCTCGACCATGGTCTGGCGCACACCGCCCGCTCCGAAGTGACGGCCGGCGCCCTTGGCCAGGCTGTGAAAGCCGGAGGCCACCGCGGCCAGGTGCTCCGCGTCCTCACGGCGCAGGTCGCTCGACGAGCCCACGGCGAGGCCGTCGTTGGACAGCACCACGGCGTGCCGTACCTCGCTGACGCGCAGCACCAGGTCGTCCAGCAGCCAGTCGAGTTCGCCGGACCTTCCCCACTCTCGGTTCCGCTCGCGCGGGGGGACCCCCACGCCGTCCCTCATGCCGGGGTCCTGGATCATGCGAGGTCTCCTTCGCTGCTGTCGCTGACCGCGGGGGAATCCGGGCCGGCACCGCGGCCGGGCCGACGGCCGCCGCCGCGTGCCCAGCCGTCGCGGTAGGCCGCCATCCGGTCCCGAACGAGCTCGGGGGTGCGCCGGTCCTCGCGCCGCGGGTCGGGCTGCGGTTGCGGTTCCTCGGCGCGCGACTCGCGCAGCTGGGGGGCGAGGTTCGCCTGCCGGACGCGGCGCGGGAGGTCGTCCGATTCCTCGGAGTCGTCCGGGGGCCGGTGCAGTCGCAAGGTGGTGACTCCGGGGGGTGGGGTGTCGGCGGCCGCCTCCGCCCGGCTCTCCGCGGCGACCGGTGCGGGGGCGGGCGCGGGTGCCACCAGCGCGGGCCGGTCCGCCGGCGCGTGCACGGACTCCTGCGCCCGGGCGGGGCCGGGCACGCGCGCGTACTCGCGTTCGTGCTCCGCCGTCCTGCGAGGGGAACGTTCCTCCGATCCGCTGTGCAGCAGCGCGGTGGGCAGCAGGACGACGGCGGTGGTGCCGCCGTAGGGCGAGGTGCGCAGATTGACCTTGATGCCGTGCCGGGCCGCGAGCCTGCTCACCACGAACAGTCCGAGCCGGTCGCTGTCGAACAGGTCGAGTGCCTCGGACTGTTCGATGCGGTGGTTGGCCTCGGCGAGGGTTTCCTTGCCCATGCCCAGTCCCCGGTCCTCGACCTCGATCGCGTAGCCGTTGCCGACGGGTTCGCCGGTGACACGCACGCGTGTGTGCGGGGGTGAGAACTGCGCGGCGTTCTCGACGATCTCGGCCAGGAGGTGGGTGAGGTCGGCGACGGCTCCGCCGACCACGGCCGCCTCGGGCAGCTGGCGTACCTCCACGCGCGCGTAGTCCTCGACTTCGGAGACGGCGGCGCGGACCACGTTGGTCAGGGAGACCGGCATGCGCCAGGCCCGTCCGGGCGCGGCTCCGGAGAGGATGATCAGGCTCTCCGCGTGGCGCCGCATGCGGGTGGTGAGGTGGTCGAGCCGGAAGAGGTCGCTCAGTTCGCCCGGGTCCTCGGAGCGGCGTTCCATGCTGTCCAGGAGGCTCAGTTGGCGGTGGACGAGGACCTGGCTGCGGCGGGCCAGGTTGACGAAGACGCCGGAGATGCCGCTGGCGAGCTCGGCGCGTTCCACGGCGGCGCGCAGCGCGGCGCGGTGCACGGTGCCGAGGGCCTCGGCGACCTGCCCGGTCTCGTCCTCGGAGGGCGGTCCGGGGGGCGCCTCCGCCTGGACGTCGATCTCCTCGCCAGCCCGCAGTTTCCGCATGGCCTCGGGGAGTTTGCGCCGGGCGATCTCCAGAGCGCTGTTGCGCAGCCCCTCCAGCTCGATGACCAGGCCGCGTCCGATACGTACGGAGATGACGAGCGAGGCGGCGACGGCGGCGAGGCCGAGCAGGACGGCGGCACCGGCCGGGGTGAGCAGCCCGCGCGTGAACGGGTCCGCCCGGTCGCCGACTCCGCGTCCCGCGTCCTCCTCGATGGTCCGCATGCCGTTCTGCACGCGCGTGTGCGCCTTGCTCCAGGTCGCCTCGGGGGCCGCGGCGATCGCCGACGCGCCCGCACGGCTGGAGAGGACCTTGTCCTCGACGGTGCCGAGCGCGCTGTAGTCGCCGCCGGCGGCGAGGTCCTGCCAGGCGGCGCGTTCGGGGCCGCGCAGATCCGCGACGGCCGAGTCGGTGAGCGCGCGGCGGGTGTCGACGGCACCGGTGAACAGCCGCAGTCGCTCGCCCTCCAGACGGCCGGCGAGGCGGGCACCCGCCAGCAGGACGTCCTCCTGGGCCAACGCCTCGCCCGCGCGGGAGAACTCGAGCAGCACGCGTGCGTCGGAGCCGAGTTCGGCGTCCTGGATGCCGGTGAGCGCGCCGCCCACGCCGAAGGCGGTCGCGATGGTGCGGGTGTAGCGCCCGTACGTCTCGTCCCAGCCAGCGCGGCGGTCTAGTACCGCGGTCCGCAGGGAGCGCAGTTGTTCGGCGCCGACGACGAAGGTCTCCAGGCGCCGGGCCACTCCGGCGGGCAGTTCCTCGCCGTCGGCGACGGTGTTGTCGTCGCCGAGCCGCAGCTTCTCCAGTGCCTTGTCCGTGCGCTCCGCGAGCGTCCTGAGATCGCCGCCACGACTGCCGGCCGGGTCGGTCGCGTAGCGCACCGCGGCCGCGCGTTCGGCCTGGAGTGCCGCGACGGCGGCCGCGACCGGCGAGCGGATCTCGGAGTCCACCCGCTGCAACTGCCGTAGCCGGGAGACGTCCTGGGCGGTGCTGACGGTGGCGTACGCCCACAGGGCCAGCAGCGAGACGACCGGCACCATCAGCAGGCAGACGATCTTGGCGCGTACGGTGCGCGGGCGTATCAGCCACCGTCCCGCGCGCGTGGGCGTCTCGTCCGGTACGGCGCCCACCGGCTCGTCCGGGCGTTCGTCGGCCGGTGGTCCGGCGTGCGCGCGGCGGCCGCGGGCGAGGGGCGGAGCCGACGCCTCGGCGCCGTTCGTGGGGGTCCTACGGAGTGTACGCATGGCCTCCTGCCTCGGAAGTGGTCGGTGGGCGGGCCCGGCGGGCCGGCGGATCCCTCAATGGGTGACGCTCTCGACCGGCCGCTGGGCCGAGGCGGACGCCGCGCGCTCCCCCGTCGTCGGCGACAGGGCGACGAAGGCGGAGGTCAGGAACAGATAGGACCCGAGGCCGACGGCGAGGGGGAAGATGAACTGCATCGCCGTGGCCCCGGGCAGGGCCGCGCCGGAGGGGCTGACGCGCACGCTCACCGAGAACATCCCGGTGTAGTGCATGCTGCTCACCGCGGCGCCCATGATGAGCGAGGCGACGGTGACGGCGACGGGCGACTTGATGTTGAGCGCGGCCCACAGCGCGGCCGTCGCGGCGACGACGGCGATCAGTACGGACAGTCCGACGAGGACCGGGTCGTAGTCGACCTCGCCGTGCAGCCGTACGGCGGCCATGCCCAGGTAGTGCATGCTCGCCACGCCGAGTCCGGTGGTGAGTCCGCCGAGGAAGAGCGCTCGGGCCCGGTCCTTGCTGTAGCCGACGGCGAAGACGCCGGCGCAGACGACGAGCATGGCGACGAGCAGGCTCACGATGGTGAGCGGCACGTCGTAGCGGATGTCGGTGCCGCTGACGCTGAAGCCGAGCATGGCCACGAAGTGCATGGTCCAGATGCCGGTTCCGATCGCGGAGGCGGCGGTGATGAGCCAGTTGCGGCGCGAACGTCCCGTGGCGCCGAGCGCGCGGACGGTGCAGCGCAGCCCGAGTGCGGCGCCGATGCAGGCCATCACGTACGACAGCACGGGGGTCAGCCAGCCGAGGGCTGCGTGGTCCAGGTGTCCCATGGCTCCGGGACGCTAGTCGGGGCATGGGCGCACAAAGGGGGCGCATTTCGAAAGGTGTTGGAATATGACGCAGAGGTGCAGCTGAACGATCGCATCCCGCTCGAACGTGTGCGCAGGAGCATCATCCTTGTCGGTGAGGGATCATGCGGAACATGAGCGACGACCACACACATGTCCAGGAGTTCTTCGGCGCCCGGGCCGCCGGCTGGGACGCCCGTTTCCCCGACGACGGTCCCGCCTACGCCGCCGCGGTGGCCGACCTCGGGCTGCGTGAGGGCGACCGTGTGCTCGACGCCGGCTGCGGCACCGGACGGGCCCTGCCGCCCCTGCGGGCCGCCGTGGGAGCCTCGGGAGTGGTCCTCGGTGCCGATCTGACCCCCGCCATGCTCCAGGCCGCCGTACGGGCCGGACGGGACCGGGACGGGCAGTTGCTGCTGGCCGACGTGTCGGCGCTGCCGCTGCGCGCGCGGTCGCTGGACGCCGTGTTCGGGGCGGGGCTGATCTCCCATCTGCCCGATCCGGCCGAGAATCTGCGGGAGTTGGCGCGCGTGGTGCGCCCGGGCGGCACGCTGGCCCTGTTCCACCCGATCGGCAGGGCGGCGCTCGCGGCCCGTCAGGGCCGCCGGATCACCCCGGACGACCTGCGAGCGGAGCCCAACCTCCGGCCCCTGCTGGCCGGTTCGGGGTGGCGTATGACGTCGTACGTCGACGAGGACGCCCGGTTCCTGGCGCTGGCCGTACGGGAGGCCTGACCCCTCAGCCCTGTCCGGCGACCGCCGCCACGAAGGCGTCGGGGTTGTCGAACATGACGTTGTGACCGGCGCCGGGCACGATCACCACGCGCACGCCCGCGGCCTCCAGGGCGCCCCTGCCCGCGAGTTCACCGCTCGACTCGCCCTGGAGGTACACCCGCTCGACGGCGAGGCCTTCGAGGATCGTGCGCATGACGGGATCGGAGCCACGCCGCAGCCCGACGGCCGAGCGGTGCAGGGCGCGCGGATCGGCCAGTCGCATCGTCGCCGCCCACAGGGGCCCGACCTGCTCCAGCACGCGCGCGTGGCCACCGTCGACGAAGGCGTCCTCACTGTGGGAGGCGATGCCGCTGCTGCCCGCGGCGGGCGGCGGGAACGCGTCCAGGTTGGCCTCCGTGAGCACCAGGCGGGAGACGAGATCGGGCCGCCGGTGGGCGAGGACCAGCGCGACGGCGCCGCCCATGCTGTGCGCGATCAGCTCGGCGCCCGTGACACCGGCCGCGTCCAGCGCCGCCGCCAGGGCGCCCGCATGGTCCTCCAGTGTGTAACCGAAGTGCTCGGGCCGGTCACTGATGCCGTGTCCTGGCAGGTCCACGAACAGACTCCGCCGGCCCGCGAGTTCGGGCCGGGCCGCGATGTGGGCGTGGTACACGGACGAGACCGATCCGAGCCCGTGCACATACACGCGCGCGGGCTCCTCGCCGGGCACCTCCGTCCAGCGGATGCAGCTCCCCTTGCCGTCGAACTCGGCCTGCCTCATCGCGCACTCCTTCGAACGTCGTCGCCCTGCCGTCGCCACAGAAGATACATCGGTTACGAGGTATAGAGAAGCCGATGTATAGATCGGGCGATGTACCACCGTGCGTACGGCAGAATGCGGGCATGCTGGAGCTCGCCATCCTCGGTTTCCTGTACGACGCCCCCCTGCACGGCTACGAGCTGCGCAAACGCATCACGGCGCTCACCGGGCACGTGAAGCCCGTCGCCGAGAGCACCCTCTATCCGGCGATCAAGCGCCTGGAGAAGTCAGGCCTGCTGGAGCGCGCGACGGAGCCGGGCGCCGTCGCCGCGCCCCGCCACGTCCTGACCCTCACCGAGGACGGGCGACGCGATCTGCGCCGCCGGCTCGCCGAACCCGTACCGCGCGACATCACCGACGAGAACCGCTGGTTCACGCTGCTCGCGTTCCTGAGGCACCTGGACGACGCCCCCGCGCAGGCGGCCGTGCTGCGACGCAGGCTGGCGTTCCTGGAGGAACCGGCGAGCTTCTTCTACGAGGGCGACCGGCCGTTGCGCGCCGAGGAGCTCCACGATCCGTTCCGGCGCGGGATCCTGACGATCGCGCGCGCCACCTCCCGGGCCGAACTCACCTGGCTGCGGGACACCCTCGCGTCACTCGACGGCTGATCCGTCCAGGTGCCGCATGGGGCACCCGCGCACCCCCGGCACCGGCCGGGTGCCCAGCTCGTCCAGCCGGTAGCCGTTCGGATAGCCCTTGATCTCCCAGTTCTGCCGGGCGAAGTGCGGCGCGCGGCGCGGCGGCAGCAGCCGGACCGCGCGTCCGCGCATCCGTACGGCACGACGCACCCACGCGCGCGTGGCGGGACCCGGAGGCGGGTAGCGGAAGGCGCGCAGCAACGATTCGTCGAGCAGGGCGAGTGTCGAGGCGCGCAGGAGGGGGGCCAGCGGGCGCGGATACCAGAACGCCATCAGATCGAGCGTGGCGTCCGAGACCCGCCGCGCACCCTCGTCCCAGGCGAAGTTCTCCTCCTCGTAGGCGTCGAGGCAGGCCTCGAACTCCTCGTAGGTGGCGGGAATGCCCTGGATGCCCATGTGGCGCCCCAGAGTGCGGTAGTGGACGGCGGAGGCCACGATCTCGTGGCGCGACATCCTGCGCCACGCGTAGGCGTCTATCCACCGCCTGGGCATCACCACGAACGTGCACAGGACGTAGCGCATGTCGTCGTTGCCGATGTCGTAGCTGCCGTGCATCTGGTTGATGCGGCGGATCGCGGTGCGGCCCTGGTCGCTGCCGAAGCCGTGCTCCACGATGGCGTCGAGGAGCAACGAGGTGTCGTCGTATCGTTTCTGCGCGCGGTCCGTGAGCTCGGCGGTCTCGGCGAGCAGCCCTCCGATGGCGGGCACCGCGTAGGTTCGGTAAAGGGCCAGCTCCAGGGCTCGGGTGAAGTCCCAGGGGAACTCGTAGGCCGCCGAGAGCCGGTAGATCTCCGAGGCGTTCTCGTACGGGTCCATCCGCCGTATCTGTTCGAGCCGCTCGAAGCGCTTCACCGCGCTCTCCCCCTTCTGCCGCCGAAGCTCCAACTCTACGTTGAACAGGGGTAGATGAACGGTCGGTCAGCCAACCACGCAGGGGGAAGGTGGTCAGCATGTGGGACAGGATCCGCAAGTCCTTCGCGAGACTCTTCAGCACGGCGCGCGCGGACGGGGACGACGGCCGCGACAAGCGCACGCACAACCTGTTCGAGGCCGCCGCGGTCTACGTCTCGGCGTGTGCGGAGGACGACCAGGACCAGATCGACGAGGCGGTGGGCTGGGTGTCGCCCGAGGCGCTGTCGTTCGGGGTGAGCGAGCTGGCGTGCCGGGCGGTCATCGCGCTCGCGCGGGAGCGCGACGAGTCGCCGCAGACCGTGGCCCGTGCCCTCCTGGGGCTGCCGGCCGCCTGACCGACGCCTCATCCGTGGTCGTTTCGCCCCGTCCGGCCGGAAAACCGCTGCTCCGGGTGTGCTTGGGAGCCGTGACAAGCGCCTTCCGCGCACACTAGGGTGCGCGCCGTTGGACATACCGATGGGGAGGCTGGGATGGCCGGGACGGACGAGGACACCGTCGCCGCCGTGGACGACGCGCTCTATGTGCTCACGGCGGTACTGCTGACGCCGGCGAAGTTCCCGAGCGTGCTGGGCGACGACTATCCGGAGGCCTGTGCGGCGCTCGGTCTCGCGCCGCTCGCCGACGGATACGGTCTGGTGCTCGGTCAGGACGGCGACGGCTCCCGCTGGACGGTCGTCGTCGACGACGTCTCGCTGGTGGCCGTCGCGATCGCGTCCTGGGACTGCGGCATGGAGTACGACCTGTCGCCCGACGAGCGTTCGGTCGTCGCCGGCCTGCCGGGCTGGCCCCTCGCCGTCGCCGTGGCGGCTCCGGGCGTGCCCGCGCCGCACGACCCCGATCCGCAGGAGGCGGACGGTCCGGCGCTGACGCCGCCCGACACCAGCGTCTGGGGGCCGGCTCAACGACGGCTGGGGGCCGACGAGATCGCCCTGCAGTGGGCGGTGTGGCGCGAGCAGATCGACGACGCCGACTTCCCGGTGCCGGACCCGGACGAGACCGCCGAGAAGGCCGTCGAGGGCACTCCTCGGGGCCACAACGGCATCCGGCGCGTCCTCGCGGAGGCCCGCGGGTACGTGGAGACACCGCCGCCGCTGGGCCGGGTCCGCTCGTCCTTCGCACCGGGCGACGCCCGCACCCTGCGCGCCGACGGGCCCGGTTGGTCGCTGGTGGCCAGGACCGACGACATCGCCTTCGTGCTGCTCGACGACGAGCCCGGTGAGGTGCTGCCGGTCGGCCGCGGCCCGGAGCTGCCGGGGTTGCTGGAAGCGCTCGACAAGATGGCCGTGCGCCCCAGCTGAAACCGGGCATCGCCTGAACCGGGGCATCACGTGAACCGGGGCAGGCATCACGTGAACCGGGGAGTCACGTGAACCGGGGCATCACCTCAAACAGGTCGTCGCCCGGGCCAGGTCATGTCCGTGACTGGTCGTCACCTGGGTCCGGTCATCTCCGGCCGTCGCCGTCCGGGTCCACCATGAGGGCGTTCACGGCGGTGTCCGCGTCCTGGTGGGCTCGCAGCGCGTCGAGTTCGGCGCGCCAGGGTTCGTCCCAGGACGTCGCCCGGCCGCCCGCGCGGACCAGGTCCAGTGCGAGCCGGCCGGTCACCGCGCCGCCTCGGGCGCGGAGCATCCGGGCGGCGGCGAGCAGGGCGGCGCGCACCTCGGGCCGGTGCAGATCGCTCGGCACCGAGTGCCGCGTCGGCGGCCGCCCCGCCCCCGCCTCGCACTGCCGCGCGACTCGCTCCCACCGGGGCGCGTCGTGTTCGCCGTCGCGTACGGCCGCCATGGCGGTGTGCCAGCTCACGCGCGCGGCGTCGGCGTGGAGCCGTACGGTCTCCAGCGTGTCGGCCAGTGCGTCCAGGGCGGTCGACGGCCCTTCGCCGGCGCCCTGATCGGAGTACTCGGCGCACATGTGCAGCCGCCGCAGCGCGTCGCCACGCGTGCGTGGATCGCGGGTCCGGTCGGCCAGGGTGTCGAAGGCGCCGCGGAGCACCGGCCCGGTCACGGACCCGGGCAGCAGTTGGACGAGCCGGCGTGCCGCCGCGTCCCACACCTTGGTCGGGCGGGCCGGGGCGACGAGGGCGTCGGCGAGCGCCTGGACCCCGTGGGTCTCGCCCGGGGTCAGCCAGGTCGGCAGCACCTCGCACACGGCGGCCGCGGTGTCGTCGTCGCCCGTCCGTAGCAGCCGTACCAGCAAGGCGATGTACGGCTCCCTCGGAATCGTGTCCCCGAGGCGGCCGCGCGCCTGGACGATGCCGACGCGCGCGGCACTCTCGTGGGCCGCCTCCCGCAGACGGTCGGCGACTTCCGGGTGGTCGATCGCGGGCAGCAGGGCACGCGCGAGGACGGCGCGGACGTCCTGGTGCTGGAGTGGCGTGTCCCAGGCCGCGAGGAGGGCTTGGAAGGCGTCCGCCGGTCGAGGTCGGCCAGGGCCCTTACGGCCTCCTTGCGGGCGCCCACGGGGCTGTCGGCGGCACACACCACGGGCGCCAGCAGAGGTACCGCGTCGTCGTCCGGCCGGCGCGCGATCAGTCGCCGTACGGAAGCCATCGCGGCGCGGCCGCGCACGCCGCCGGTGCCCGCGTGCCGCAGCAGGAGGGCTACGGCATCGCGGTCCGGGGCCTCACCGAGGGCCCTGAGGGCCGCCGCCGCGACCGGCTGCGGTGCGTGCTCCGCCAGCGCCGTCAGCCGTTCGGGGTCCCTCAACGCCTGCGCGGCATCGGCTCGTACGCGCAGTGGAGCCGACTCGTCGAGGGCCACGCGCGCGTGGTGCTCCTCCCAGGCGTCCCGTTGGGCGGGCAGCCATCGTCCGGTGACGCCGGGGGCGAGCCGCGGTGCCCAAGGGGTGCGGCCGGCCCGCAGCCGGCCGGTGAACGCCTCTCGCGCGGCGGCCCGGACGAGGTCGAGGAGATCGGTGCGGCGGGTGGCGAGGGTGCGCAGGACGACGGGGACGGTGGCGAAGGTCGGGTCCAGGGCGACCAGTTCGGCGCAGCGTCGCTCGCGCAGCCGTGGCGGCGCGACCCAGACCGCCGCGGCACGTGCCGCGAGGTGCGGGTCGTCGCACTCGACGGCGAGCCTGCGGGTCTCTGCGTCGAGTTCGGGCAGCGTGGTGAGGTGCCGTGCGAGGAGTTCGGCGACGGCGGTGCCCACCTCGGGTCGGCGCAGTGCCGTCGGTGCGGTCGCCGTCCAGATGGCGCGGGCGGTCGGCTCGTCGACGTACAACGGAGGCAGCGCCTCGGTCTGTCCCGGTGCCGTGGCGAGTTCGCCGAGCAGTCCGGCCGCATTGGCCGCACGGCCCGTCGCCCCGGATGCCGCCGCACGCTCGACGACGCGGAACAGCAGCCGTCGCGCGGCCCGGACGGTGCCGGCCGTGGAGTCGCGTGACTGGACGGTGGTCAGGACGGCGTCGCGCAGAACGCGTTCGGGTATGGCGTCGAGCAACTGCTTGGAGGTGCCCGCGAGTTGTTCCAGGGCGGGGCGGCGCACGGCGTCCTGGTCGTGCCAGGCTCGTTCGCAGTCGGTGGCGATGCGGGCGAACTGTTCGGGGTCGCCCTCGAGTTCGGCGCAGACCAGCAGGGCGGGCCAGGCCAGGGACCGGTGCTGTACCCGGTGGTTGTCCGCGAGCGTCCTCAGCAGCGGCTCGCCCTCGGCGAGCGGCAGGGCTCGGGCCGATCGGGCCAGGCCCCACGGGCGGCGTTCGCTGCCCGCCGCCAGGGGGCGGACGAGATCCGCCCGGTCGGCGGCTTCGAGGGCGGCCAACTCGCTCAGCAGCGCCGGGACGGGCCGTGGCATGCCGCTGGTGTGCTTCTCCACGACACGTCGCCGCTCGGCGGGTGGAAGGAGAGCGAGCAGGGTGTCCGGGATGATCTCGGTGCGGCCCTCGGCAGGGGAGCGACGTCCGGCACAGGTGCAGTGTTCGGCGAGTTCCAACAGGTCCCGCGGGGGCAGGGCGAGGAGTGTGCGGCGCAGTGAGGGCGGCAGCGGCCCGGCGGGAACGAGGCGTGCCCGACCGCGGCCGCCGGGACCGGGGTGCGGTGTGCGCAGTACGGCCAGCGCTTCGGCCGGTCGGGAGAGGGCGGAGAGGACGGCCGCCGGAGTGAGCAGCAGTGGAGTGCGGTCCAGCAGCAGCAGCGCGGCGCGAGGGTCACGCCGGGCGGCCAGCGACGCGACGGCACGGTGGCGGCGGGCGAACTGCTGCGGCCAGTGCGCGTATTGGGCGGTCAGGTAGGTGGCGACGGCGTAGGGGGCGGTGCGGGCCAGGGAGTTGAGGATGCCGGGTGCCGGTTCGACGCGGGGCAGCCAGTCGGTCACGGTCTCGGGAGGGCAGGCGGGTAGCAGCGCGGCCGCTTCCCGGCCGCCGTGGCGTTCGTGGACCTGCGGCAGCAGCCTGGCCGCCAGTGCCGTACGGCGGCTCAGTCTGAGCAGTCGATAGGTGTCGTGGCGTACGGCCCTGATGTCACTCAGGGCCAGGCGTTCCAGGGCCGGTTCGGGTACGGGCAGCCGGATGGCCGCCGCGCGGGCCCGGCGTCCCAGCAGCGGGTCCGCGAGGGCCGCCGCCACCCGTTCCAGGTCGCGGCGGACGACGGCCAGGAACAACGCGGTGTGCCGGTCGGCGGCATCGCCGTGGTCGAGGGTGCGGTGGAGCGTCTCGTAGGCGCCGGGCGCGAGGGTGCGGGCGTAGCGCGCAAGGGCGCCGCTGCGGGCCGGGAACGGCAAGGAGTCGAAGTGGGCCCTCAACCAGGCGGGCGTCAGGGGCGCCGGCGGGTTCTGGGGCTGTGGGGACGGCGTCGAGGACGCCTCGTGTGTGGCCATCAGCGCTCACCGTGGAAGCGCTGGGCCTCCTTTCCATACGTCATGGGGCCCATGGTGGGATCCCGTTGATCAACTGCGCAAGCGGTTTTTCCGAGGCTCCGCGATCTCCGTCCTCCCTACGCCACTTCGACATACGGAGTCACAGGCGGCGTCACATGCGGCACCCATACGGCGACCTCATTCCATGTGGCCCCGCCCCATGGATGGCGCCGCGCAGCACTCGCACCATGAGGCAGCCCGCGACCCTTCGCCCCTTCCCGGAGGCCCTCATGCGTGTGTCCCGCGCTGTCCCGTTCCTCGCCGTCACCATGATGGCGACGGCCCTGACCTGGCCGACTCCCGCCGCAGGCACGGCGGATGCCCACTGCGCACGCCAGGGCCGCGTCCACGTGCCGGGGGCGGCCTTCCAGCGGAGCGCCTGTCTCACGGACCTGACGACCACCGGGCTGGCCGGTACCCCGTACACCGACATGGCCGATCAGGCGGGGCTGACGGCCAAGGCGACCCGTACGCCGTCGGGGGTGCCGGGGGTGCAGATCGACGGCTACTTCCCGGACTCCTCCCGCTTCAACGCCACGCATGGCTGGCAGCACGACGCGCAGTTCGTGATCCGGCTGCCCGACCGATGGAACGGTGGACTCGTCGTCACGGGCGCACCGGGTACGCGCAGGCAGTACGCCACGGACACGGCGATCTCCGACCGCGTGCTGGCGCAGGGATATGCCTACGCCGCGACCGACAAGGGCAACAACGGTGCCGACTTCTACCGCGACGGCAGCCGCCCCGGTGACGCGGTGGCCGAGTGGAACGCGCGCACCACCCAGCTCACGCGGGCGGCCGAGCGAGCCATCGCCCAGCGTTACGGGCACACCCCGCGGCGCACCTACATGACGGGCATCTCCAACGGCGGCTATCTGACGCGCTGGCAGCTGGAGAACCACCCCGAGCTGTACGACGGCGGCGTGGACTGGGAGGGCGCGCTGTGGACCGAGGACGGCCCGAACCTGCTCACCTCGCTGCCCACGGCCGTGGCCCGCATGACCGGCTCGGCGCGCGACGAGGACCTGTACGCGGCAGGCTTCGCGCGCGGCTCGGAGTTCCTGTGGCCGTACCACGAGAAGGCCTACTGGGGTGTCACGCAGAAGATCTACCGGGCCGAGTTCGACCCGTCCTACGATCCCGGCTGCCCCGGTCCGACCGCCGGGGCCACCCCCGAGCAGGTCCTGGCCCCATGTGCCACCGACGCCGCCTACGACTACGCCTCCCGTCCCGAGTCGGTCCGTCGGGCCGTGACCCGGGTGGCGCTGACCGGGCGGATCGGCCGGCCGCTGATCACGTTGCACGGCGATCTGGACGCGCTCCTGCCCAAGGCCGTCGACTCGGACGTGTACGCGCGCATGATCGACGCGAGTGGACGGGGCCGCCTGCACCGCCACTACACGGTCGAGGGCGGTACGCATGTCGACGGCCTGTACGACACCTATCCGGACCGGTTGCGGCCGATCCTGCCCTGCTACCGGTCGGCCTTCGACGCCATGGTGTCCTGGGTGGAGCGGGGCACCCCGCCGCCCGCGGACCATGTCGTGAGCAGGCCCGCGAGCGGCGAGGTGGTCGACTCCTGCACCCTGGCCGACCGGACCGAGGCGGCCCGGTAGCCCGAGGGTCTCAGCGACCGAGCTCCTTGCGTGTGACACGGCGCAGCCTGCGCCGTTGCGAGGGGTCGAGCGTGAGGTACGCGGCGGCCGGTACTCCCAGGACGATCAGGAGCGCGGCCCACCACGGCAGCCAGAACAACAAAAGGATGCCGGCCGCCACACCTCCTGCGGCGATCTTCGCGTTCTTCGACATGTGTCGCCTCCTTCGCGGCCACTGCCGCTCTCTGTCCTGAGAACGGGCCCACGCTCCCCGCGGTTCCGTACCGCGACCCTGAGACGTCCCTGAGGCGCGACCCCGACGCGTCCCTGAGTCCGGGATACCCAGCCCACCCCGAAGTGACCCAGGTCACGGTCCGATGATTGCAGGTGAGCCACGGAAGTGCTGTAGCCTCGGCCACTCCGCGCCGAGTAGTCAAGTTTGAGGAGTGTTCCATTCCTGTGCCGAGGATTCCCGCGGCAACACCATCCGAGATCTCGCAACTGGCCCGCTGCAGTGCCGTGTTCGTGCCCGGTGACCCGGCCCGCACCGGCTGTGTCGCCTTCTGGCATCCCGAGGGCGACGCACCACCGGTCGTCACATCGGGATCCGTCGAGGACCTGACCGTCGTCCGGCCCGGCGAGGAGGGCGTCGAGGCGGTGACCGTGTCGGCCGTGCTCATGCCGGTACGGGCCGCCCTGCCCGTCCTCACGCGTGCGCGTGCCGTCGCGCACGGACACCGGGCGACCGTGTTCTGGGGCACGGCCGCCGTGCACGCCCTCCAGCTCGCGGCCCGCGGGCTGCTGCTGCCCGGTCTGTCCAAGGACGACTACGACGCCTGGCGCGCGGGTCCGCTGCGCCCCGAGGACGTCGAACGCGTCCGGGCGCTCGCCGCCTCGATGCCGCCCGAGGCACACGCCGTACCGCTGGACACCGGCGAACCGCTCCGTCTGCCCGACCCCGAGCGACTGCTGCGCGCCTTCCTCGACGCGGTCGCCGACACGCTGCCCCGCTCCCCCGCGGCGGCGCTCGTGACCGGCGGCCCCGCCTACGCGGCGCGGGAACCACGACACGTGCCCGAGCACCGGGCCTGGGCGGCCGACGTGGCCGCGGGCCACGACGCGGGCGTACGGCTGTCGCTGCGGATCGAGCTGCCCGGTCTGGCGGCCGCGGTGCGCGACGACACCGCCTTGGTGTTCCGGGCCGTGCTCCAGGTGCACGGTGTGAGCGATCCGGCGCTGGTCGCCGACGCCGCCGAGGTGTGGGCCGGGGCCGACGGGGTGTTCGGCCCGCGCGCGCGGATGGACGTCCTGCTCGCGCTGCGCCGCGCGGTCCGTGCCTGGTCTCCGCTCGCGCCGCTGCTCTCCGCCGCCGTGCCGGACGCCGTCGAACTCGCCGACGAGGAGGTCACCGATCTCCTCTCCACGGGCGCCCGGACCCTGGCCCTGGCCGGCGTCGACGTGCACTGGCCCAGGGAGCTGGCCCGCAAGCTGACCGCCCGCGCAGTGGTCGGCCCACCGGACGACGAGACACCGCCCGGCAGACTCGTGTCGGACACCCCGTCGTTCCTGTCCGCGGACGCGCTGCTGGCCTTCAACTGGCGGTTCGCACTGGGCGATCAGCAGCTCACCCGCGAGGAACTCGACCGGCTGGCCGAGGCGACCCGCCCGGTCGTACGGCTGCGCGACCAGTGGGTCCTGATCGACCCGCAGGAGGTGCGCCGGGCCCACGCCCAGCAGGATCGCAAGGTCACCCCCATCGACGCGCTCGGTGCCGCTCTCACGGGCTCCACAGAGATCGACGGCCACCGGGTCGACGTACACCCCACGGGGTGGCTCACGACCCTGCGGGAACGGCTCTCGGACCCCGAGGCGCAGGAGCCGGTCGGGCAGCCCGCTGCGCTCGCGGCCACGCTGCGGGACTACCAGCGGCGAGGCCTCAACTGGCTCGCGCGGATGACCTCTCTGGGGCTGGGCTGCTGTCTCGCCGACGACATGGGGCTCGGCAAGACGATCACGCTCATCGCCCTGCATCTGCACCGGCAGACGGATCCGGCGACCGCCGGTCCCACCCTGGTCGTGTGCCCGACCTCGCTCATGGGCAACTGGCAGCGCGAGATCGAGAAGTTCGCCCCGGGCACCCCCGTGCGCCGCTTCCACGGGCCGCGACGCGACCTGGACGCCCTGGCCGACGGGGAGTTCGTGCTCACCACGTACGGCACGATGCGGCTCGACGTCGGCCGGCTGGCCGACGTCCCGTGGGGCATGGTCGTGGCGGACGAGGCGCAGCATGTGAAGAACCCGTACTCCGCGACGGCACGGCAGCTGCGTTCCATCGGCGCACGCGCACGCGTGGCGCTCACCGGCACCCCGGTGGAGAACAACCTCTCGGAGCTGTGGGCCATCCTCGACTGGACGACGCCCGGCCTGCTGGGCCGGCTCGGCACGTTCCGCGCGCGGTACGCGCAGGCCGTCGAGGGCGGCCGGGACCCACGCGCCGCCGAGCGGCTCTCGCGGCTGGTGGGACCGTTCCTGCTGCGCCGCCGCAAGTCGGATCCGGGTATCGCCCCGGAACTGCCGCCCAAGACGGAGACCGACCGCGCGGTGTCGCTCACCAAGGAACAAGCGGGCCTGTACGAGGCCGTGGTGCGCGAGACGCTCGCGGAGATCTCCGGCGCCGACAGCATGGCGCGGCGCGGGCTGATCGTGAAGCTGCTGACCGGGCTGAAGCAGATCTGCAACCACCCGGCGCAGTACCTCAAGGAGGAGCGGCCGCGGATCGTCGGACGGTCCGGAAAGCTGGAGCTCCTGGACGAGTTGCTCGACACCATCCTCTCCGAGGGGGCGAGCGTGCTGGTCTTCACGCAGTACGTGCAGATGGCACGCCTCATCGAGCGGCACCTGGGCGACCGCGGGGTGGCCTCGCAGTTCCTGCACGGCGGCACGACCATCGCCGGACGCGAGGCCATGGTGCGGCGTTTCCAGGACGGTGAGGTCCCGGTGTTCCTGCTGTCGTTGAAGGCCGCCGGCACCGGGCTGAACCTCACCCGGGCCGAGCACGTCGTGCACTACGACCGCTGGTGGAACCCGGCCGTGGAGGCGCAGGCCACCGACCGCGCGTACCGCATCGGGCAGCACCGGCCCGTCCAGGTGCACCGGCTGATCGCCGAGGGCACCATCGAGGATCGCATCGCCGACATGCTGAACCGCAAACGGGAGTTGGCCGACGCGGTGCTCGGCGGCGGGGAGGCCGCACTCACGGAACTGACGGACGCGGAACTGGCGGATCTGGTCGAACTGCGAGGGGGCACCCGATGAGTGACGAGAACGAGCGCACCTTCGCGGCCTTCCCGCCCGCGCGCGGGCGGGGTTTCGCGCAGACCTGGTGGGGCCAGGCCTGGTTGAAGTCGCTGGAGGACGCCGCCCTCGACTCGCAGCAGCTCAAGGTCGGCCGCCGGCTGGCACGCGCCGGAGCCGTCGGCGCGGTGTCGGTACGGCCGGGCCGCATCACGGCCGTCGTCCAGGACCGCGACCGCACCGCACACCGGGCCGACGTCCTGCTGGCGGAACTCTCCACCGAACAGTGGGACCGCTTCCTGGACATGACCGTCGAACGCGCCGGGCATGTCGCGGCGCTCCTGGACCGTGACATGCCGCCGCACCTGGTCGAGGACGCGGCGGCCGCCGGGGTCGAGCTCCTGCCGGGCATGGGCGATCTGGAGCCGGAGTGCGACTGCGGCGCCTGGGACCACTGCGGGCACACGGCGGCGCTCTGCTACCAGGTGGCGCGGCTGTTGGACGAGGATCCCTTCGTCCTGCTGCTGATGCGAGGACGCGGTGAACAGGCTCTGCTGGACGCCCTCCAGGACCGCACCACCGGCGCCACCGAGGCGCCTGCCGACGAACCCGAGGGAGTCGACGCCGACGAGGCGTTCGCGGCCGGCGACATCCTTCCCCCGCTGCCCGCCCTGCCGGAGCTCCCCGAGGAGCCGGGCGTGCCTCCGTCCCTGGACACCGAGACGCCCGCCCCGCCCGGTCTGGAGCCGGCCGCCCTGGAGTTCCTGGCCGCCCGGGCAGCGGAGCAGGCACACCGGTTGCTGGCCGGACAGGACGTCTTCGAGGACGAGTTGACGCTCGCCCAGGACGCGGTCCGACTCGCCACGGGCGCCCCCGGAGAGGCCGTACTGGACCGGCTGGCGATGGGCACCGGGCGCACCGCGGAGGAGCTGGCACTGGCCGTGCGCGCGTGGCGGGACGGAGGTGCTGCCGCGCTGGAGGTGCTCGAGGAGGAATGGCCCGTGGAGGGCGAAACGCTCGCACGCGCGCGTGCCGCGCTCGACACGGCGTGGGACGAGGACGAGCGGCCGTCGTGGCGGGCGCGGGGCAACCGGTGGACGGTGGTGGGCTCTTCGAGCCAGCTGCGCCTCGGACGGGACGGCCGCTGGTGGCCGTACCGGAAGGTAGAGGGCCACTGGACCCCGGCGGGCGGCGCCGCCCATGATCCCGCGACCGCGCTGGCGGCGGCGCAGGAGGTCCTGGAGATAGGTTGACGTGCCATGAGGCACTTCGGCCAGAACATCCTCACCGTCGCGGACGAGCTCACCGAGGCGTACGTCGAGATCTTCACCGCTCCGCCCTGGGACGACCGGAACGCCGAGGAGACCCGCTCGGCGTTCCGGGAGCGGCTGGAGACCGACGCGCGGCGGCCCGGCTTCCGTGCCGTGCTGGCGCTGTCGGACAGCGGTGCGGTGGACGGCTTCGTCACGGGCTGGACGACGCGGTCCCCCTTCCGCGCTGACCGCGCGTACGGCAAGGTCACCCGGCGACTCGGCGCCGACCGCGTCGACGAGTTGCTGGTCGGCGCCTTCGAGGTCGACGAGTTGGGCGTACGGTCCCACGCGCGCGGCACCGGTCTCGGCCGTCGGCTGCTGACGGCCCTGACCGCCACCGTGCCCGACGGCCGGGCGTGGCTGCTGACCTGGGACCAGGCGCACGACACGCTCGCGTTCTACCGGCGTACCGGCTGGACGGAGCCGACACCGCTGCCCGGTCAGGAGACGGACGTGGTGGTGTTCCTGTCGCCCGCCCGGACCGCGCCCGCCCCTGTCATGCCGTGAGGCGGCCCTGCCACAGCATCGGCAGCACATGGTCCCGGACCGCCGGTGCGATACGGATGTCGTCCTCGTGCCCGGTGATCCAGCGCAGGCCCGCCAGTTCGGCGGCGACGCGGGGCACCTGGACCAGGCGCGCGGCGTAGAGAGACATCCGCATGGGCACACCCTCGAGGGCCGCTACGGCCTCCACGTCGATCAGGAAGCGCGGCTCCAGCGGCCGTACCCCCAACTCCTCGTCCAGTTCGCGATACAGGGTCTCAAGCGGCGCCTCACCCGGGTCGGGCTTGCCGCCGGGCACATAGAAGACATCGGGAGCCGCTTTCTTGCTCACGACCAGCAGGCGCCCCTCCTGGACGATCGCGGCCGCCACGACTTCCAGTACCTCTTGTGTCATGGGACCCATCCTCACCCATGCTCGACGAGCGCCCGCCATGCCTCGTTCACCCACCGGTCGCACGGTGTTCGAGGCGGGGCCCAAATCTGGCCGCTGTCAGCTGACTTGTCATCCCTGGAGGCCCGATGTCCTCGTCTGCCGGCGGCCGGCGCCGCGTCCACCGTTCCGTCGCGGCGGGCGTGCCGTTCGCCGTGCTGGCCGCGCTCGTGGTGGCCTCGCCGGCCTCGGGCGTGCCGTCCGGCGAGCCGCATGTCACGCGCGTGGCGACGCTCGGGGACATCCCGTTGGGCGCGTTCAGCGACGCGCTGCTGCCCGGCACGGTGGCCGACGACCGGGGCGTGGACCTCGGCGGCATCGGCAGCGACATCTACCCGGCGGGCGGCCGGGGCGAGTTCTGGACCGTCACCGATCGCGGGCCGAACGGCCAGATCAAGGTGGACGGCACGAAGCGCCGCACGTTTCCCGTGCCCGGCTTCGACCCGGCGATCGTGAGGATCAAGGTCTCCGGCGACCAGGTGAAGGTGCGGGACGCGATCGCGATCACCACCTCCTCCGGCAGGCCCGTCACGGGGCTGTCGAACCAGCACGGACGCGACGAGGCGCCGTACACCTATGACGCGAAGGCTCCGCTGTCGTACGTCCCGAACGGGCTGGACACCGAGGGCATCGTGCGGGCCGCGGACGGGAGTTTCTGGCTGGTCGACGAGTACGGGCCGTCCCTCGTCCATGTCTCCGCGCGCGGGAGGGTGCTCACCCGCTACGTCCCCGAGGGACTGGACCTCACCGGCGCCGACTACCCGGTGGTGGAGGCGCTGCCCGCCGTTCTGCTGCACCGGAAGATCAACCGCGGCTTCGAGGGGCTCACCCAACTGCCGGGCGGCGACCTGGTGCTGGCGGTGCAGAGTCCGCTCTCCCTGCCGGACACCGATGCGGGAGAGGCGTCGCGGACGACTCGGCTGCTGCGGTTCTCGCCCAAGAAGAAGGCGGTCACCGCCGAGTATGCGTACCGCTTCGACCCGGTGGACGTCGTCGACCCCGGCGAGGACGACACCTCCGAACTGAAGATCTCCTCGGTGGTCGCCGTGGGCGGCGACCGGCTGCTGGTCGAGGAGCGCACCGACAAGGCCGCGCGGCTCCAGCTCGTCCGCCTGGCGCGTACGGCGAACATCCTCGGTGGCCCCTACGACGACGCCACGACCTCCCCGTCACTGGAGCAGCTCGACGATCCGGCCGCCTCCGGTGTGCCAGTGCTCGCCAAGCGGCTGGTCGTCGACCTGGGCACCGTCGAGGGGGTACCGGGGAAGATCGAGGGCGTCGCGCGCGTGGACCGCGACACGCTCGCCCTGATCAACGACAACGACTTCGGGATGACGGCGCGGGAGCGTTCGACGCGCAGGGCCGGCTGGTCGACAGCGGGGTGGAGACGACGGTGACGTACGTGCGGCTGCCGCGCGGCATCTGATCGCGGCAGCGCTGGAGTTCATGCCAGTGGATCGGTTCACGTCAGTGGGGCGGTGAGCTTGCGGGTGCCGCCGGTGTCGGCCGCGAGGCTGCACGCGACGTTGTCGATGCCGAGCCGGTAGCCGGCGGGATCCGGGTACTGCACCAGGATGCCGCGCACGGTCCCGTCGGGCTGGTCCGCCGCCTTGCTGTCCAGGGTTCGCTCGCAGAGGTCGGACGCGGCCTTCTTGAGGGCGGCGTCGGAGGTGTAGTCGCCTTCGAGTTCCGTCACCTTCACGACCTCGGCGTCGTGCGGCTTCGCGCAGGAGCGCTTGGCCGCCTGCCCGGGGCGGTTGTCGTCGGTGTCGAAGCAGTCACCGGCCCGCAGCAGGTAGTAGGGCATCTCGTCGGCCGCCAGCGACGGGATCAGCGATTCGAGACCGCTCGGGAACTCGCTCGGCAGGTCGGTGGGGAACTGCGAGGGCAGTCGGGTCGGCAACTCGGTCGGCAGCTTGCTGGGCAGTTCGGTCGGCAGGCTGAAGGTCGGTCGGGGCGAACTGCTCGCGCTGGGCCTGTCGCCGGGCGAGTCGTCGCTGTTGCCCACGGCCATCAGGACGATCGCGGCCACGGCGGCACCGGCCACGAGCACGGCGAGCAGGATGAACAGCGGGTTGCGGCCCCGGCGCGGGCCATCGGGCGGTTCCGGCGGCGGAGGCGGTTCCCATCCCCCGTACGAGGGCGGGCCGTTGCCGCCGGGAGGCGGGCCGTACCCACCGGGCGGCGGGCCATATCCTCCGGGAGGTCCATGACCCCCTCCCTGGCCGAAGCCTTCAGCAGGAGGTCCGAAACCGCCCCCGTAGGGCGGTGTGTCGTCCGGCGGCCCGGGCGGCTGGGGCGGTACGGGCGGCATGGCCATACCGTCCAGGGTCGCCGCGCACCGGGCAGGACGCGACCCCCACACGGAAGTTGATACGGACTCATGCCACGGATGGCATCGTTCCGGAGCATTCCGTGCAGGGGTCGGTCATGCCGTGCACGCGCGCGTGCCTGACAAAACCACTAGGGGTTCACGCGCGCGTGCGCTCATGGGGCGGTGTTCAGCCGCGTGCCCCCAGCAGGTGGTCCATCGCCAGCTGGTCGAGCTGCTCGAAGGCCATCCCGCGCGCGGCGGCCGCCTCGACGTCGAACTCCTCGAAGGCCGTACGGTCCGCGAGCAGCGACTTGAGGCCGTCCGCGGCCGTGGGCTGCGCCAGCTCGTCCAGACGGGCGGCGCGCAGCGCCTCCTGGACCTGCGGGTCGGCGCGGAAGGCGGCGGCGCGCTCCTTGAGGATGAGGTAGTTGCGCATGCAGCCGGCGGCCGACGCCCAGACGCCGTCGAAGTCCTCGGTCCGCGGCGGCTTGAAGTCGAAGTGCTTCGGGCCCGCGTAACCGGCGCTCTCCAGCAGGTCGACCAGCCAGAAGGCGGACCGCAGGTCGCCGGCGCCGAAGCGCAGGTCCTGGTCGTACTTGATGCCGGACTGGCCGTTGAGGTCGATGTGGAAGAGCTTGCCCGCCCACAGGGCCTGCGCGATGCCGTGCGGGAAGTTCAGCCCGGCCATCTGCTCGTGGCCGACCTCGGGGTTGACGCCGTACAGCTCCGGGCGCTCCAGGCGCTCGATGAACGCCAGGGCGTGGCCGACGGTGGGCAGCAGGATGTCGCCGCGCGGCTCGTTCGGCTTGGGCTCGATCGCGAACTTCAGGTCGTAACCCTGCTCGGTCACGTACTCGCCGAGGAGGTCGAAGGCCTCCTTCATGCGGTCCAGGGCGACGCGTACGTCCTTGGCGGCGCCGGACTCGGCGCCCTCGCGGCCGCCCCAGGCGACGTAGGTCTCGGCGCCGAGCTCGACCGCCAGGTCGATGTTGCGGATCACCTTGCGCAGGGCGTACCGGCGCACGTCACGGTCGTTCGCGGTGAACCCGCCGTCCTTGAAGACCGGGTGCGTGAAGAGGTTGGTGGTGGCCATCGGCACCTTCATGCCGGTCGCGTCGAGGGCCTCGCGGAAGCGCTTGATGTGGCCCTCGCGCTCGGTGTCCGAGGACCCGAAGGGGATCAGGTCGTCGTCGTGGAAGGTCACACCGTGGGCGCCGAGCTCGGCCAGGCGCCGCACCGTCTCGACGGGGTCGAGGGCACTCCGCGTGGCGTCGCCGAACGGGTCCCTCCCCTGCCAGCCGACGGTCCACAGGCCGAAGGTGAACCTGTCATCGGGGGTGGGCTGGTAGTTCATGACGGGCTCCTTGCTCGCTGACGACGACTTCGCACGACTATTTCGTCATGGCCGTTTACAAATTAGTATGCGATCGCGTCTCTGGGAAGAGACAAGATGTCTCCGACGGTCTTCGGCCGGAGACACGAGCCGCTTGAGCACGCAAAAGGGAGAGCCCGATGTCAGCTGCCGAGGGTCCGCTCGTCGTCGGCGTGGACACGTCCACGCAGTCCACCAAGGCCCTGGTCGTCGACGCGTCGACCGGACGGGTGGTGGCGAGCGGACAGGCGCCGCACACCGTCTCCGCCGGGGCCGGCCGCGAGAGCGACCCGCGCCAGTGGTGGGACGCGCTGTGCGAGGCGCTGCACCAGTGCGGCGACGCGGCTCGCGAGGCCGCCGCCGTGTCGATCGGCGGGCAGCAGCACGGCCTGGTCACGCTGGACGCGCGCGGTGAGCCGGTACGCCCCGCACTGCTGTGGAACGACGTGCGCTCGGCGCCGCAGGCGGCCCGGCTCGTCGAGGAGCTGGGCGGCCCCAAGGCCTGGGCGGAGCGCACCGGCAGCGTGCCGGGGCCCTCCTTCACGGTCACGAAGTGGGCCTGGCTGGCCGAGAACGAGCCGGACGCGATCCGCGCGACCAAGGCGGTGCGCCTCCCGCACGACTACCTGACCGAGCGCCTCACCGGCCAGGGCACGACCGACCGGGGCGACGCCTCCGGCACCGGCTGGTGGGCGTCGGCGACCGAGGCGTACGACGCCGAGACCCTCGCGCACGTGGGGCTCGACCCCGCCCTGCTCCCCCGCGTGGTCCGGCCCGGCGAGGTGGCGGGGACCGTACGGGACGGCCACGACCTGCCGTTCTCCAAGGGCACCCTGGTCGCCCCCGGCACCGGCGACAACGCGGCCGCCGCACTGGGCCTCGGGCTGCGTCCGGGCACACCGGTGCTCAGCCTGGGCACCTCGGGGACGGTGTACGCGGTCTCCAAGCGGCGCCCCGCCGACCCGACCGGCACCGTGGCCGGGTTCGCCGACGCGCACGGCGACTGGCTGCCGCTCGCCTGCACCCTGAACTGCACGCTCGCCGTCGACCGGGTCGCCGCCCTGCTGGGCCTCGACCGCGAGGCCGTGGAGCCGGTGGACCCCGCCTCCGGCGTCACGCTCCTGCCCTACCTGGACGGCGAGCGCACGCCCGCCCTGCCGGGCGCCTCGGGCCTGCTCCACGGCCTGCGCCACGACACCACCGGCGGCCAGCTCCTCCAGGCCGCCTACGACGGTGCCGTCCACGCGCTGCTCGGCGCGCTCGACCTGGTCCTCGACGAGGACGCGGACCGCTCCACACCGCTTCTGCTGATCGGCGGTGGAGCCCGGGGCAAGGCCTGGCAGGACACCGTTCGGCGGCTCTCGGGCCGCCCCGTGCAGATCCCCGAGGCCAAGGAGCTGGTCGCGCTGGGCGCGGCGGCCCAGGCGGCGGGCCTGCTGACCGGTGAGGATCCGGCCGCGGTCGCCCGGCGCTGGAACACGACCGCGGGGCCGGTGCTGGACGCCGTGGAGCGGGACGAGGCGACGATGGCGAGGATCTCCGGGGTACTCTCCGACGCGGCTCCGCTGCTGGACAGGCCGGCGGGCTGAGCCCTCGGCCGCCGGAAAGGTGGGCGGAGGTCCGGTGCGGCCTCCGCCGTGAGGGCGGCGGACGCCGGGTCCCGGCGATCAGGGAGACTGGCGGCGACCGCGGAGGTTTCCGCCCGCTGCCAGGACCGCGGAGAGACGGATCGATCACCACAGGCCCGACATCGATCACCGGAGGACTGACGGAGGCATGAGCGCACCGCTGCACGACGCCCACCCGGCCGGGCCGGGGCGCGCGCTGCCCAACACCCAGCAGGGCATGCGCCGCCGCAACCTGGCCCGGGTGATGCACACCGTCAGCGCCGAGGGAACGCTCTCCCGCGCCGCCGTCGCCGCCCGGATCGGACTCACCCGCGCGGCCGTGTCGACCCTCGTCGACGAGCTCATACGCGCGGGCCTGCTCGAGGAACTCGGCCCCGAACGTCCGGGCCGGGTGGGCCGGCCCGGCTCGGCGCTCGCCGTCAGCGCGCACGGCCCCGCGGGGATCGGCGCCGAGGTCGGCGTCGACCACCTCGCGGTCTGCGCGGTCGACCTGCGAGGCCAGGTGCGCGCCCGGGCCGTACGACACGGAGCGAACCGCGGCCGCTCCCCCGAGCCGGTGCTGCGGGAACTCACCGGGTTGCTGGACCAGGTCGTCGCCGAGGCCGAAGGGCTGGGCCTGTGGCCGGCGGGGCTGGCGGTCGCCGTACCGGGCCTGGTGGCGCGCGACGCCCGTACCGTCGTCCGCGCCCCCAACCTCGACTGGCACGACACCGACCTCGGTGCCCTGCTGCCCACGGCGTACCCACTCACCGTGGACAACGAGGCCAACTTCGGCGCTCTCGCCGAACTCTGGCTCGGCGACACCACCCCGCCGGACTTCCTGCACGTGTCGGCGGAGATCGGTATCGGCGCGGCGGTCGTCGTGGCCGGCGGACTGCTGCGCGGGACGCGCGGATTCGCGGGCGAACTGGGACACGTGCCGGTGGAGCCGGAAGGACCTCCGTGCCCGTGCGGCGGGCGCGGCTGCCTGGAGCAGTACGCCGGTGAGGAGGCGGTACTGCGCGCGGCCGGTCTGGAACCCGGGGACGACCGGGTGGGGCTGCTCGCGACGCGGGCCGCCGACGGCGACGAGGACGTACGGCGCGCGCTGAGCGACGCGGGACGGGCGCTCGGCGTCGCGCTGACCGGGGCGGTCAATCTGCTGGACCCCGAGAGCGTGGTGCTGGGCGGCGAGCTGTCCGGGCTCGCACCGTGGCTGCTGCCCTCGCTGGAGGCCGAACTGTCCCGACGCACGGCGGGTCCGGCGTGTCCGGTGTCCGTGTCCCGGCTGGGTCCCGAGGGGCCGTTGCTCGGAGCGGCGCACTCTGTGGTCCGCGCGGTCCTGGACGATCCGGCGGCTGTGGCGGGACGGGGCTGATTCCGGGGCGGGTCGGGGTCTGGGGTTCCGGGTCTGGAGTTCGGGGATCGTCCCGCGTCGGAAGCGGGGGCCGGGAACGGGGTCCGGAGACCGGGTCGGGGATCGGGGATCGGGGATCGGGGATCGGGACCGAGCGAGCCCGATTCCACAGCGGCTCCGCAACCCAACCACCCCTCCCCCGAGGCGACTTCACTCAGACGAGTGAGCGACTTGTCCACAGGCCCGAGGCTGTCCACCGAAACACTCCGCGCCCTTCTGCCCACCCCACCGGCGCCGTACCGTGATCCACGCCAGGCACGACTGCCGTGACACCGGCCGACGTGCCCCGCGCCCCTCCCCACCGCCCCACCGCAGAACGGAGCAGTGCAGCCATGAGCGACCCGCGGATCCTGACCGTGCGGCCCGAACCGGGCGAGTACGCCTGGACGTTCGGCGGCGCGCCGCCCGTCGCGCGCATCGTGCCCGGCACGGTTCTCGATCTGTACACCGAGGACTGCTTCGCCGGGCGGGTGCGGTCCGAGAAGGACCTGGTGTCCGAGGTGTGCGAGTTCCCGTTCCTGAACCCGCAGACCGGCCCCTTCCATGTGGAGGGTGCCGAACCGGGCGACACCGTCGCCGTGCACTTCGTGTCGATCGAGCCGGCCCGGGACTGGGCCGCCTCGACCACGGTCCCCCTCTTCGGAGCGCTCACCTCGACGCACAGCACGGCCACCCTCCAGCCGCCGCTCCCGGAGACCGTCTGGATCTGGCAGCTGGACCGAGCCCGCCGCACGGCCCTGTTCCGGGCGCACGACAGCGACATCGAGATCGAGCTCCCGATGGACCCGATGCACGGGACGGTCGGCGTGGCCCCCGCCAACCTGGAGGTCCGCTCCGCACTGGTGCCGGACGCACACGGCGGGAACATGGACACACCGGAGATGCGAGCCGGCGTCACCTGCTACCTCGGGGTGAACGTCGAGGGCGCGCTGCTCAGCCTCGGCGACGGACACGCCCGCCAGGGCGAGGGCGAGACCTGCGGGGTCGCCGTCGAGTGTGCGATGAACACGGTGGTGATCGTGGAGCTGCTGAAGGGGCTCGCCACGCCCTGGCCGCGCATCGAGTCGGACACCCACATCATCTCGACAGGGTCCGCGCGCCCGCTGGAGGACGCGTTCCGGATATCCCAACTCGACCTGGTGCAGTGGCTGGTGCGCGACTACGGGTTCAGCGAACTGGACGCGTACCAGTTCGCGACCCAGGCCGTCGAGTCACCGCTGGCCAACGTGTGCGACACCAACTACACCTGCGTGGCGAAGATCCGCAAGCAGTGGCTGCCCGCACGGGAGACGCACCGCGGCGTGCACGCGCGGCTGAGGGAGACCGCGGCAACCGTCCGAGCCTGACGCGCGTCTCGATCAACACCGCACCACCGAAAGGCGATCGTCCATGGATCGGGCAGGACCGCTGCCGAGCAGACGTCGGCTCCTCAAGGGCGCCGCGCTGACCGTCGTCCCGTACGCGCTGCTGCCCGACGCGCGCGCCGGAGCGGACACCCACCCCGTCGACCACCCGCTCGCCGAGTGGCAGCCCGCGACAACCGCCAACTACACACCGGCCGACCGCCCCAGGAGCCATCCCCTCGACCTCGTGATCATCCACGTCACGCAGACCAGCTACCGCAAGACCCTCGGTGTCTTCCGAAGCCCCGAGAAGCAGGTCTCCGCCCACTATGTGGTCCGGTCCCGGGACGGCAACGTCGCGCAGTGCGTCCGTGAGACCGACATCGCCTGGCACGCGGGGAACTGGGACTACAACACGCGCAGCATCGGCATCGAGCACGAGGGGTGGGTGGACCGACCCGCCTATTTCACCGACGTTCTGTACGAACAGTCGGCGCGGCTGACGGCCGACATCTGCGCCAAGTACGCGATACCGAGGGACCGGGCGCACATCATCGCCCACTACGAGGTGCCGGGTACGGACCACACCGACCCCGGACCGCACTGGGACTGGGAGCGCTACATGGGGCTCGTCGAGCGCGCCGGGCGGTGACGTCGTTCGGGTGACGCCGGACGGTGACGTCGTTCGGGTCGCGCCGGTCGAAAAGGTTGTCCGCGCGCGTACCGGGAGTGACGATGTCCCCAGTCGCATCACCTTTCGGGGAGGCCGAGTTGACCGATCCGTGGGTGGCCCTGGAGCCGGGGGCCGATCCCGCCGAGCGGACGCGGATGCTGCGCCGCGCGCACGAGACGTTCACCGCGGCGGGCACCGTGCCGCGGCCGGTGCGACCGGTGGTGGCGGACTCGTGGCGGCGTTCCGCGCGGGCCGGGGTCGGGCCCGACGGGACCGCGAGCGTCGAGCTGATGGACGGCGACCTCGGCGCCTATCGGGCCGAGCATCCGCTGGCCCGGGTGATGCCCCTGTTCCGTGAGCTGCTGGGCACGTTCGCGGCCGACGGGGAGCATCTGCTGGCGGTGTGCGACGCGCACGGCAGGCTGTTGTGGGTCGAGGGGCATGCGTCGACGCGGCGGCAGGCGGGGCTGATGAACTTCGTGCCGGGCGCGCGGTGGGCGGAGACCGCGGTGGGGACGAACGCGCCGGGCACCGCGGTCGCCCTGGACCGGCCGGTGCAGGTGTTCGCGGCCGAGCACTTCATCCGGCGGGTGCAGCCGTGGACCTGCGCGGCGGCTCCGGTGCACGATCCGCGCACCGGTCGGGTGCTCGGTGCCGTGGACATCACCGGCGGGGACGGGCTCGCGCATCCGCACAGCCTGGGGTTCGTGCAGGCGGTCGCGCGGGCCGCGGAGTCCCATCTGGCGCTGCTCGCCCCCGAGTTGCCCGCCGCGGACCTGCCCGAGCTGACCGCGCTCGGTCGCGACGAGGCCCACCTGCGCACCGGCGGACGCACGATCAGGCTCAGCCGCCGGCACAGCGAGATCCTCGTACTGCTGTCCCGCCATCCGGAGGGGCTGACCGGCGACGAACTGCTGTGCGCGCTGTACGAGGACGAGTCGGTGACGCCGGTGACGTTGCGCGCCGAACTGGCCCGGCTGCGCAGGGTCCTCGGCCCCGGGCTGCTGGACTCGCGCCCGTACCGGCTCACCGTGCCGGTCGAGTCCGACGTCTCTGTGGTGGAGCGGCGGCTGGAGACGGGTGCGGTCACCTCGGCGGCAACGGCGTACAGCGGTCCGCTGCTGCCGGCCTCCCAGGCACCGGCGGTCGTGCGGCTCAGGCACCGCCTCGCCGACGGCCTCCGTACGGCACTGATCGCGCGCCGCGACCCCGACCTGCTGGCGGACTGGGCGCACGCGCCGTGGGGCGAGGACGACTTCGACGTCTGGCGGGCACTGGCGGTGGTGCGTCCGACGGCGGCGGTCCGCTCCCGGCTCGCGGCCCTGGAGACGGAACTGGCGGCACCGGGCGGCGGGCGGCGCCGCGGAACGACCGCGCAGTAACCGCCGCTCACCGCGGCCTCACACCTGCCCGCCCCGCACCCGACGTGGACGCCACCGACCACATGCCACCCGCCACCTGCCACCTGCCACCTGCCACCTGCCACCTGCCACCGGGGGCGAGCGGCAACGTAGTTGCAACGTCCCCCTCCCTAGCCTCGCGCAGAGAGCTGCCCAACGGCGGGCAGCGCTGCTCCAGGGAGGCAGACCAGCATGACCCGTTACGCGGCGCCCGGCACCGAGGGCGCGATCGTCTCCTACCAGGCGCGCTACGACCACTTCATCGGCGGCGAGTACGTGCCGCCCGCCCGCGGGCAGTACTTCGAGAACCCGTCGCCGGTGAACGGGCAGCCGTTCACCGAGGTCGCGCGCGGCACGGCGGAGGACGTGGAGCGGGCGCTCGACGCGGCGCACGCGGCCGCTCCGGCCTGGGGCCGCACCTCGGTGACCGAGCGCTCCGACATCCTGCTGAAGATCGCCGACCGTATGGAGGCGTATCTGGAGCCGCTCGCGGTGGCGGAGAGCTGGGAGAACGGCAAGCCGGTGCGCGAGACGCTGGCCGCCGACATCCCGCTCGCCATCGACCACTTCCGCTACTTCGCGGGGGCGATCCGGGCGCAGGAGGGTTCGCTCGGCGAGCTGGACGACGACACGGTGGCGTACCACTTCCACGAGCCGCTGGGCGTGGTCGCGCAGATCATCCCGTGGAACTTCCCGATCCTGATGGCGGTGTGGAAGCTCGCCCCCGCGCTCGCCGCGGGCAACGCGGTCGTCATCAAGCCGGCCGAGCAGACCCCGGCGTCCATCCACTACTGGATGAGCCTGATCGCCGACCTGCTGCCGCCGGGCGTGGTGAACATCGTCAACGGCTTCGGCGTGGAGGCGGGCAAGCCGCTCGCGTCGTCACCGCGGGTGGCGAAGGTGGCGTTCACGGGTGAGACCACGACGGGGCGGCTGATCATGCAGTACGCCTCGGAGAACATCAAGCCGGTCACGCTGGAGCTCGGCGGCAAGTCGCCCAACATCTTCTTCGACGACGTATGGGCGAAGGACGACGACTTCCGCGACAAGGCCCTCGAAGGCTTCACCATGTTCGCGCTCAACCAGGGCGAGGTGTGCACCTGCCCGTCGCGGGCGCTCGTCCAGCGCGGCAACTACGCGGAGTTCCTGGCGGCGGCCGTCGCCCGCACCGAACTCATCAAGCCGGGCCACCCCCTGGACACCGACACGATGATCGGCGCCCAGGCCTCCAACGACCAGCTGGAGAAGATCCTCTCCTACCTCGACATCGGCCGGCAGGAAGGCGCGAAGATCCTCACCGGTGGCCAACGCATCGAGTACGACGGCGACTTGAAGGGCGGTTACTACGTCCAGCCCACCATCTTCGAGGGCGACAACCGTATGCGGATCTTCCAGGAGGAGATCTTCGGTCCCGTCGTCTCGGTGGCGTCCTTCGACGACTTCGACGACGCCATCAAAATCGCGAACGACACGCTGTACGGCCTGGGCGCGGGAGTCTGGACCCGCGACATGAACACCGCGTACCGCGCGGGCCGCGCGATCCAGGCGGGCCGCGTCTGGACGAACTGCTACCACGCGTACCCCGCCCACGCGGCGTTCGGCGGTTACAAGCAGTCGGGCATCGGCCGGGAGACGCACAAGATGATGCTGGAGCACTACCAGCAGACGAAGAACCTCCTCGTCTCGTACTCGCCCAAGAAGCTGGGCTTCTTCTAGAAGCACGAGAAAGGGCGCCTGACCAGGGCAGATGCCCAGCAGGCGCCCTTCCCCCTGAAGGTCTAGGGGACTTGGCGAAATTCTCCTTTACTCCCGATTCATCCCACCCGTGTCCCACGCCTGACCACCTGTTCCGGGGCATGTCCGGGCCAAACTTGGGCTACGCCCCCTCCGCCGCGCCCGCATGCTCGTCCCACCGCCGCATGGAGTCTTCAATCAGTCGGTTCGCGTGATGACGTGCTTCAGCGAGGAACTTGGCGTAGTACCGGAAGAGCACCTGGATGCTCTGTCCTGCCCTTCGTGCGCAATCGGCCGGGTCAACTCCAGAGGCCATCCAGAATGAGATCCCCGCGTGGCGCAGGTCATAGGGGGGACTGTCCTAAAGCTGGGTCTGTCCCGTAGTCGGTGGTGACATTGCGTGTTATGCGAGCAGGATGCGGTGGCGGAGGAGGCCGAAGCCGGCGCGTCCGTGCATCTGCCGCATGATCCGTTTGGTGTGGGTGTTGACGCCTTCAGTGCGGCCGTTGTGAAACGGAAGGGTCAGGCCGGCGTTCACTGCAGCTCGGTCGAGTTCAAGGCCGTGGGCGAATCCGCGCAGGTGAGGTAGGGCGGCGGCCCGGGTGGCAGTGATCCACTCGGTGAGGAGGCGATCGTTGCCTGCTGCGGGCTTGAGCAGGGCTGCGAAGCGGCCCACGAGTGTGGCGAGTTCTGTCATTTCCGGGCAGGCCGCGGTGACTTTCTCCAGGAGCGCGGTGTCCTTGGGCCGCAGATGCTTGGGATTGGTGAGGATGAGGCGGGTGGCGTGGCGTGCGGTGGTGACAGGACGATCGCCGTCGGCGCGGCCCTGGTTGAGGTAGCGGATCAACAGATTGGCGCTGCCTCGGTAGCCCTGCTCGCGGATCTCTTGCAGGAGGTGGGTGAGCGGGACAGTCGGATCGGCGGCACGGCGGGCGCGTAGGTGTTCGCGATAGGGGTCGACGAGGGTGGGCCGGTAGATCGGGGCGATGCGCAGTGTGGTGGGTTCGGGTATGCGGGCGTAGCGTTTGACGGTGTTCAGGGCCAGGTTCAGGCGGCGGGCGCGGTCGAGCAGGCCGACACCCTGGCCGAGCAGGGCGTGGATCTTGTTCCAGCGTTCACGAGTGGTCTGCTCGCGTACTCCGCCGGGGCGGGGCGGGTTGATGGTGGCCCAGCAGGCGGTATGCGCGCGAACCTCGAGCAGGACTTTGTCGCAGAGGTTGCGCCATAGATGCCAGCGGTCGCTGATCTGCACCGCGTCGGGCAGAGCGCGGCGGATGGCCTCGGCGTAGGCGGCGGATCCATCCCGACAGACGACCTCGATGCCCGGACGCTCGCGTAGCCACGTTTCCAGCGTCGCGGCCTCACGGTCGGGCAGCACGGCGACGCGTCTGCCGGACTCGGCATCGATGACGATCGTGGCGTAACGGTGCCGGCGACGCAGCGCAAAGTCGTAGACACCGATCACTCCGGGGACCGTCTGACGTGGAACCGGAAGACGCCGGAGCAGACGCAGAGCTGTGCTCCGGGACACCGGAGCGGCCAGGGTCCGAGTGAGACGAGCGGTGGCGCGACCGCATAACTCCCGTGCCACCTGGGATATTTGGTGTGTCAGCCGCATCGTTCGACGCTGATGGCGTTCCAGCAGTCCGGGGATCTGCTCGCGGAAGGTCTGCCTCGGACATCCCAGTAATGGGCAGAGCAGGCGCCGTACCCGCAGTCGGACGACGACCCGGCGGCCGTCCACTGGCAAATCCGCCACCGTCAGACGGTGATAGCCGTGAACCCTCGCCGTCGGCGTCCCGCACATCGGCCACGGCACCGGATCGCTCCGCGTCCGAGCAGTAACCAGCAGGCCATCGACATCGTCGGCCACATCCTCGATCGTCACTGCGGACAGACCCGAAAACACTGTGGCTACAAGAGAGTTGACGTCTCGCACGAGGCGCCAACAATCACGGTCACCTACCGTCACCACCGACTACGGGACAGACCCAAGAAAAAAGACACTCCCGGCGGTGGAGCCACTAAAGGGAGTGGGGACGCGAACCCACGGCCGACGGATTATGAGTCCTTTTGAGGATCTTGGCGACCCTTGTCGGTCAATGCTAATTCTGACCGTTTCACCAGGTCAGATGCGGTTATGCGCCTCGGTCCTTCTCGGCCCTTGTCAGTCTTTTCCACCGATCTCCGCCCCGGTCTTGAGCGGCACGTCTCGCCCGAGCGCCGAGGCCGACTGCTGGATCAGCTCGGCCAGGTCGCTCACGCCGGGGCGTTGGGAGCCGGTCGCGGCAGAGTCGGTCGACGAGAGCCGCTCTGCGGCTGTCCGGGCCGGCGCGTGTGCCTCCGCCGCCGCGACGAGGCGCTCGGCGTTGGCTGCCACGCCCATGACGAGCAGGGCGAGAAGACGAGGGTCACTGGGCGTGATCGGCATGCTGCTCGCCGCCGGGGTGATCGTCATAGCGCCGGAGACGCTGCCGCCGGAGCCCCGGCACCCCGGCGGGCCGCACGGAATGTTCCGCGCGTGGGCCGCGTCGCGCGCCACCGGGCCTTTCTTAGCAACACCCTGATGCTCGGCTTCTCCCCGGCGCCGCTCTTCGTCTACATCAGCGGCTCCAGCTTCATCTTCGAACGTGACGGCCAACGCCTGAGCCGACGACGCCCACCGCGTCCCCCACTCCAACACCGCCTGCTCGTCAACAGACAGCAGCAGCGGTTCCAGCTTCGGGCCCCGACGAGGAACTGACGCACCAGCAGCAGAAGTCATGCAACTCCGGGCCGCCCCGGGCTCTCCTCCGGGGCGGCCCGGAGGCCGAGGACGGTGAGGTGTTCCGGCAGGAGACCCGCTGGCCGTGGACCGCGCCCGTGCCCTGCGCGTCTTGCGCCGCCGGGCTCCCGGCCGCCGCCGGTGATCTAGCGGGTGGCCCCGGTGTGCTCCCGCACAGTCGCCGTCTCGTTCGCTGTCGTCCCGGCCCCCGGCTCGGCGTTGTGCTTGGCGAAGCCGCGTCGGCCCGGCAGGATGGCGAGGACGATCAGTGTTCCGGCGGCCATGATGATCCCGCCGATGAGGCTGGTCTGGGCGACGCCGTGGGCGAAGGCCTGGTGGACGGCGTCCACGGCGGCCTGGGCCTGCTGGGGCCCGGCGGAGGGATCCTGCCCGACCCGCTCGGCGACGGCCAGGCCGGCGCCGACCGAGTCCTTGGCGGTCTCCATCGCCTCCGCCGGGAGCCGGTTGCCCACCAGGTCGGTCAGCTCGTCCCGGTAGGCCGTGCCCAGCAGCGAGCCCAGCACCGCGATGCCCAGCGCCCCGCCCAGCTCCAGCGCGGTGTCGTTGGCACCGCCGCCGACGCCCAGCTCGGACTCGGGGAAGGAGCCCATGATCGTGTCGGTCGCCGGGGAGATGGCCAGTCCGAGGGCGAGGCCCAGCATCATCATCGGGGGGAGGAGGTCCCCGTACGTCGAGCCCTTGTCGATCTGGGTGAGCAGGAACATGCCCGCCGTGCCGATGGCCAAGCCGGTCACCACCATCGGCTTCACGCCCAGCTTCGGGGTGAGCATCCCGGTCAGCGCGGACCCGAGGAACACCGCACCGGCCAGCGGCAGCAGCCGTACACCCGTGTCCAGGGAGCCGTAGCCGAGGACGAACTGCAGGAACTGCGTCACGTAGTAGATCACGGCGAACATGCCGAAGAAGAAGAACAGCACCGCGAGCATCGAGCCGCTGAAGGGCCGCAGCGCGAACTTGCGGACGTCCAGCATCGGTTGCGGGTGCCGCAGCTCCCAGGCGACGAAAGCGACCAGACCGACACCGGCGACCACGGCGCCGGTGACGGGGCCGATGCCCCAGCCGGAGTGCGGGCCCTCGATGGCGGCGTAGATCAGGGAGCCGACGGTGACGATCGACAGCAGACCACCGACGTAGTCGATCCGGCCCATGCCCTGCGCCTTGGACGGCGGTACCAGGGCGAGCGCGCCGAACACGCCGAGGAGGGCGATCGGCACGTTGATCAGGAAGGTCGAGCCCCAGGCGTGGTCCTCGAGCAGCCAGCCGGAGACGAGCGGGCCGACGGCCACCGCCACCCCGGAGGTCGCGGCCCAGGCGGTGATGGCCTTGGCCCGCTCGCTCCGGGGGAAGGTCGCGACCACGAGGGACAGCGTGGCCGGCATCACGACCGCGGCACCGATACCCATGATCGCGCGGGCCACGATGACCAGCGAGGTCTCGTCGACCATGCTCCCCATCACCGAACCGGCGGCGAAGATCAGCAGACCGGTGACCAGCGCGCCACGCCGGCTGTACTTGTCGCCGATCGCGCCCAGCACCAGCATCAGCGCCGCGTACGGAACGGTGTAGGAGTCGACGACCCACTGCAGATCACTGCTGCTCAGGCCCAGGTCGGTGGTCATGTCGGGGGCGGCGACGATCAGCGACGTGTTCGCCATCACCGTGATCAGCAGGCTCAGACACAGCACCAGCAGCGCCCACCAGCGCCGCGCGTACGGACCGGGCATCTTCTCCACGGGGGTATTTGCAAGGAAGGGCATCAGTAGCTCCTGAGAGGGGGACGGGGCGGACGAGCGGAAGCTCTTAATTGCCCATCGATGTGCACACTAGTTTATTGCCCCTAGATGTGCAACTATCGCGATGACTCCCTCCTAGCACCCGCCCTCGAGGTACCGATGTGACCAGCCGACCAGCACGAACACCGACGACTAGGCCCAGACGGTCTCCGGCCCGGCCCCACGAGACGCCGCCCCCTCCTGCTCCGACTTCGACTTCCTCCCCCTCGCCGACTTCGGCGCAGCGTCGGGACGCGCGGGCCACCCGTGCCCGGATCCTCGACGCGGCTCGGCGGGAACTGACCCGCGACCCCGACACCAGCCTGGAGGACATCGCCGGTGCCGCCGGTGTGGCCCGGCGCACCGTGTACGTCCACTTCGCCGGCCGGGCCGCGCTCGTCGAGGGCCTGGCCGCCGAGGCCGCGGAGGCGATCCGGCGCGCCGTCGCGGGTGCCCCGGCCCCGACCCCCGACGCCGTCGCGGACCTGGCGCGATTCGTCCTCATGGTGTGGCCCGTCGGCGACCGCTACCGCGCCCTCATCCGGCTGGCCCGCGGCCATGACCTCGCACACGCACGCGTCGACGAACTGCTGACCCCCGCCCGCGACATGGCCGCCAGGGTCTTCGCCCACGGCCGCCGACAGGGCGTCTTCCAGACCACCGTCCCGCCCGACCCGCTCGGCCGAGCCATCGAGGCCCAACTGCTGGCCCTGCTCGACTGCGCAGACTGCGGCCCGTGGTCCGACGACGGCACCGGCGCCGCCACCGCCGCCCTCATCGCCGCCGGAGTCGCCCCGGACACCGCCGCCGCGAAGGTCGATCAGGTACGGAAGTCCGGGTCGCCCCCGAGTCCCGCCTGAAACCCCGTGCCCGTACCCCACTCGCACTCACACATGTCCGCCCCCAACTCCCCGTTCCCTGAAGCCCTTTGGAGGAGGGCCGAGGTACCGCCCCGACCACGACCGTGACCAGGGGTGCGAGTTCTCGTACGCGCACGAACCCGCTGCCGGTGACGGAACTCGCCCTGCGGATCGACGGGTTGACGAAGTCGGACGACGGCAGCGAGGCCTGGGCCCGCTCGGCGGAGGCGACCGTCTTCCCGTCGTACGCGGACCTGCCCGACGCCCTGGGCCTGGAACTGACCCGGGGCTACGGTTCCGACCGGACCCCTCAAGGACTTCAAGGTCGCGGGCCGCGTCGCCCTGCCCGAGGCCGGTGAGAAGCCGATCGCGCCGCGGAACATCCCCGACGGCCTCCGACGACGCCCGGGACACCTCGTCGAACGGGTCGGCCGGAGAGAAATCAGGTGCCGTCGGCCGGAGGAGCCGTAGCCATCGCCGACGCAACCTCCTCGACCACCGCGCTCGCCCGATCCTCCGGCACGCCGGCCGCGATGAGGGTGGCCGTGGCGATCCGGTGCCCGTCGTCTTCCAGCGCGCCGGTGTTGACGGACTCCACCAGAGCCACGATCAACGCCATCAGACCTGCGCTCTGCACGGGCGGCGACAGATGGGAGTGGAAGACGCCGTCCCGCTGCCCGCGCTCCAGGATCCCGATGACGGCCTCCCGGGCCGGCGCGAGCACCTCGGCGAAGCGCTCGGAGCCGAGGTCCCGCCGGGTGAGCGCCACCAGCATGCGGTAGCGGTCGCCCACCCGCCACAGCCGGAGTACGAACCACGCCAACGCCCGCTCGGCCGACTCCCCCGGCTCCGGCCCGGCCTCCATCGCGTTCCGAAACGTCTCGGCGGCTTCCTCGGCGAGCGCCTCCAGCAGCGCCGCCCGCCCCGGGAAGTGCCCGAAGAGGGTGCGCCGGACGACCCCGGCGGCCCGCGCCAGCTCCTCCAGCGTGACATCGGGGTTCCGCCCCAGCTCCTCCCTGGCCGTGGCCAGGATGCGCGCCCGGTTGGACCGCGAATTACGGCGCAGCGGCTCGCGGGCCACGGGCTTGCTCACGGAGAACCTCGCAGCAACAAAGGACGGACGGATGACCTCTCATTTTATCAGGCCGAGCCGAGGCGCCCCCGTATCACGCCCGAGCGGCCGCTGGGGCGTGATACGGGGGCCCGCCCCACCTCGTGTTCTGCTCCGGAGCGCTCAGTCGTTCGGAGCACCCGCCAGTTCGCGCAGGCGCGTATTGTTCTCCAGCGCCCACCGCACGGTCCGCGGCGGGTGCCCGAGCAGGGTTTCCAGTTGGTCGGAGAGGGCGTCGTACCGCCCGCTGGCGATCAGCCTGGTCTGGATCCTCAGGTGCGCCGCCACGTGCCGGGCCGCACCCGGATCGCCCAGGGCCTCCTGCAGGACGGTCTCGTCAAGGAAGGCCTCGTTCCAGGCCTCCACTTCCTCGGGGATGTAGGTGACCTCGCGTCCCAGCACGGCTGCGTAGTCCTCGGCGAACCCGTACATGTCCTTCAGCTCCGGGCCGGTGAGCGCGTAGGACTTCGAGATGTGCGGTGCGGGGTCGACCAGCACCTTCACGCACACCTCTGCCACGTCGTGAACGGCGATGGGCGCGAGCCGCTGCTTGCCGAAGGGCAGGCGCAGTTCACCGTTGCTCAGCGGGCCCTGTTGCATCCAGGTCAGGTGGGGGTTCTCGGCGAACAGGGTCGGACGCACGTTGATGGTCGGCAGGCCGGACCAGTCCAGCACTCGCTCGCAGACCCAGTGCGCCCGCTGCTGCGGTGACCAGTCCGTGACCACTCCGCCGAGCCAGGAATGCCGCTCCTCATCCGGTGCGGTCATCTTCTCGAGCGTCATGTACGACTGCTCGTAGTTGGACAGGTGCACGAAGGCCTCGATGTCGCCCTGGGCTCGCGCCGCCGCGGCCATCACGGTGAGGGCATCGACGTAGTACGGCTGCGGGGTCATGCTGAAGTAGATGCGCTTGACACCCTTCAGCGCGGCGGCCGCGTCCGCGAGTTTGAGCAGGTCGCCGACGAAGACCTCGGCCCCGGCCTCGCGCAGCGACTGCGCGCGTTCGTCGTCCCGTCGCACGAACGCGCGCACCGGGTGGCCCTGTTCGAGCAGCATGTCGATCATCAGCCTGCTCACGCCACCGACTTGGCCGCCGGCGCCGGTGATCAGAATGGGATTGCGTTCCGTCATTGTTGTGTCCTTCATCTTGTGGGGGGGGTGGGTCGGCCGTTCAGGAAGCCGAGGATGTGGAGTCGTCGAGGCGGGCGAGGACGTCGAGGGGGGTGGCGTTGACCTCTACGCGACGCTCCTGCTGCCTGCTTGCCGGGCATGACTGAAAACCGGAGGTGTTGGGGTGAGGTGTAGCCGGAGGACGGGGGAACGCCGTCGACGACGGAGAGTCGTGGCCGGGCACCGTCGTCCCGGCGGCGGCGTGGCTTCGTAGCCACAACCTGCCGCACGGTGAACGGCCGATTCCGCACGCGCGCAGCCGCCCGTTCGACGTGGAGGGTTCAGGTGCGCGCGGGCGTCGTCTGCAGGAACAGTTCGAGCAGTGCCAGCAGCGTCTCTGGAGCGTCCTCGGTCGGGAAGTGGCCGGCACCGGGGATCTCGACCACGGGTGCGTCGGGGTAGCTGAGCTTGAACGACGGGATCACGTACTGGGGCAGCAGTGCGGTGTCGCGCATCCCGACGGCCAGCATCGCCGGTACGGCTCGCAGCGCGGCGACGGCTTCCATGGGCGGCGGGCCGGGCGGGGGGCCCTGCGGGCCCTCCAGGACCTGCCGGGGGAAGGCGATGACACCGCGGGACTCGGCGGGGGTGGGGAAGGGGCTGGAGTAGGCGCGGATCCAGGTCGGCGTGGCGATCTCCGGTCGGGCGACATGCTGTAGGTCGATCATCAGCTGGGCGATGGTGTGACCCGCGTTTCCGAGGATCTGCTCGAACGAACCGTCCGCGAGCGCCGAGTGGGCCCACTGGAACCACCGGCTCTCGGCGCCGTTGGCCTTCATCAGATCCTCGATGCCCTCGGCGAGCGGCAGCACGGTGTTCACCGCGAAGATCCGGGAGATCCGGCCGGGATTACGCAATGCGAACCCGGTGCCGATGGGGCCGCCCCAGTCACGGACCACCAGGGTGATGTCCGTGAGGTCGAGCGTGTCGACGAGCAACGATTCGAGATTGAGGATGTGTTCGCTCGCGTCGTACGTGCGGTCCTGCGGGGTCTCGCTCTTGCCGAAGCCCATGTGGTCGGGGACGATCACGCGGTGGTGGCGTGACAGCGGCCCGATCAGGTGGCGCCACTCGTAGCCCCAGGTGGGCTCGCCATGCAGCATGACGATCGCCTGACCGGGCTGTTCGGGGCCCTCGTCGACGTAGTGCTGGCGGAAGCCGGCCGCCTCGTTGAAACGGGCAGGGTACGGCCACGTGCCGTCGAACGTCTCGTCAGCAGCAATCATGGGATCTCGTGCCTTCCGGTGCGGTGTTGTCCGTACTGACCGCGGCCATGCGGTCCTGCGAAGCATTGGTTCTGAAGCAGCCTTCATCGGCTGGCTCGTTCTTGCGCCGAGCCGCGTACGACGCCCTGAACGTCATGAGTTCAACGTCCAAGCCGCCTTCGCGGCGTCGCGGGCCTGCAAGCCCGGACCAAGCCTGTCCGGTGACCGCAGGACCGTTGTGGACTGAACAGTAAGAAACCTAGATGGTTCTGTACTGGGTTGTCAAGAAGGGTCGCCGCGGCAGTGGCAATCAGCCCGGACGACCGGCGCGACCCACTGCCCGAGGTGGTCCACGGCGCGGTCCGCCGGGCGCCGCCGGTCAACGGCGACCCGTTCCTGTCCGGGGTGATGGTGATCTTGTCGGTGGCGTAGACGCCGAACCGGTTGATCCGCATCGTCTGGTACGGCGCCGGCGCGGCCAGATCCTCCGGTTTGATCTCCCAGCCCTCGGCGGCGAGCTGGCGCAGCACGCTCATCTTGCCCAAGGTGGTGTGGAAGATGACGGCGTCGGTCAACAGGGTGGAGAACTTGACGTCTCGACCGCAAGACCGGGATCGCGTGCAGCCGGTGCGGCACCCGCAGCCAGACCACGGTAGTCGCCACCCTCGACGCAGACCGGACCAGGCTCGTCGACCGCGGCTGCTACGACGCGTGGAGCAAGCAGCGCGGGTGAACCCCCATGCACCGGACAACAGCCTGTTCTCCGGTACATGACCCTCCCGGCCATCCCCGCGACCTGCGCCCGAGCATTCGTTCGACGAAGTTTCGGGCCCAGACGGCCTCGTTCTCCCGCTCGTATACGAGGAACTCCACTCACGCCGCGGCGGCGATATCCAGACTTTTCATCCGCGTACTCTTGGCCCTCGTCTTGGCGAGCAGCCGGCCGGCGATCGGCAGCCGGCCGAGGCGGATCATCACGGACCGAAGCAGCAACTCGGCGCGGTTGCCCGGGGTGAGGAAACCGCGCTGGCTCACACCGCTGCCGAGGTGGTAGTCGATGAACGGGCGCAGGTGGTCCTCCCAGTCCTGCAGCGCTCGTGGCACGTCGTGCGGGTGGCGTTCCAGCATGGTGCCGAGCAGGTCCGCCCCGGCCAGGCCGGCGGATGCCCCCATGCCGGAGTAAAGGGTCAGGCACCACGCGGCGTCGCCGACGAGCACGACTCGGCCGCGGTACCAGTGGTCGAGGTGCACCTGCTCGGTGGAGTCGAACAGGTGGTCCGGGGCCTTCTCGAACTGGTCGAGCAGCCAACCGAGCGTGGAGCCGGTGGGCTCGGGGCCGTAGGCGGCGCGCAGCGAGTCGATGGCCGGCCGGGTGAACTCGGCGTCCACGTCGTCGGTGCGGTAGGAGAACAGCACCGACGGCGGACGGTCGGCGAACGGGAACACCCACACCGATCGGCCCGCCTCGGCCATGGTCAGCCCGTCCTGTGGGCGGTAGCCAGGTATCTGCTCGGGCAGGCCGTACACGGCGATCATGTAGTTCAGCCGACGGATCGGGCTCGGCTCGGGCTCGAACGCAAGCCGGCGCACCGTCGAGCGCAATCCGTCCGCCCCGACCACCAGGTCGAACCGTTCGACGGTCGTCGTCTCCGTCGTCAGGTCGCGGATCTCGACGTCCACCCCGTCGGGGTCCTGGTCCAGCGCGATCGGCACGGTCGAGTACCGGATCTCGACCTCGTCGGGCAGGGCGGTGAAGGCCGCGTCTTCGATGTCGCCCCGCACCGTCAGTCGAGACCCGGGGAACACATCGGCGTAGCCCACACCGCGGCGGCGCCGGCCCGTGCGGTCGATGTCGTAGCTCACGCTTTCCGGAGCGACGCGATTCGACACCGCATCGGCGAAGCCCAGCCGTTCGGCGGCGGCGAGCCCGGCCCCGAACAGGGCGAGGAAGTATCCGCCGCGGCGCCGCTCGGGGGCCTTCTCCAGCACCACCACGTCCCAGCCCGCGCGATGCAGTCGCAGCGCGGAGGTGATCCCGCTTATCCCGAGGCCGACCACCAGAGCCCGCTGTCGCGATGTCGTGTTCTTGTCCATGGGATTGCGCTCCGACATTGCCGTGTCCTTCATCTTGTGGGGGGGGCGGCCGCTCAGGAAGCCGAGGATGTGGAGTCGTCGAGGCGGGCGAGGACGTCGAGGAGGGTGGCGTTGACCTCGGCGGGACGCTCCTGCTGCCTGCTCGCTGGGCATGACCGAAAACCGTCTGGAAACTGATCAGTTTCCAAGTGGGGGAACAGGTCACTCTCCTCGCCGACAAAGGTGAGGCGAGTGGGTGACGGGCTGTGATCTCAGGGCTTCGAGGTCATCGTGTGGCCGCTTGGGGGCTTGCCTCGGTGATCTTCTGGAGGGCCGCGTCGGTGTCCGCGGTGGCGAGCGTGCTGTTGATGTCGGCGCCGGCCAGGGCGCCGGCCGCTGCGGAGGCCCCGACCTGGGCGACCAGATCGGTGGCGTTGCCGGCCACCCACACACCCGGCACCTCGGTGGTGCCGGCCGGGCCGGAGGGGAAACCGCGGCCCTTGGGCAGGTCCTGCACTTCCAGGCCCAGACCTTCCAGGCCCTTTGTGCGGGCCTGCATCGGCGCGGCGACCGCGACGACGCGGCGGGCCACGACCTGGCCGTCGGCCAGGCGCACCCCGGCGAGGGCACCGCCGGTGTCGTTGACGACCTCGGTGACCGGGGTGTCGATGACGCGGATGCCGCGGGCAGCGAAGCGGGCGCGGCTGTCCTCGTCCAGGTCGGTGCCGTGGGTGAAGTAGGTCAGGTCCGCGGTCAGCTGGCGGAACAGATACGCGTGGTTGATGGAGGCGGGGCCGGTGGCGAGGATGCCGATGGGCTCGTCGCGTACCTCCCAGCCGTGGCAGTAGGGGCAGTGCACGACACTGTGTCCCCAGTGCTCGGCGAGCCCGGGCACCTCCGGGAGCACATCCGTCAGGCCGGTGGCGACCAGGATGCGGCGGGCGGTGATGCGGCGGCCGTCGGCCAGGGTGACGGTGAACCGCAGGTCCCCGTCCGCCGACGGGGCGGCAGGCTCGGCCGAGACCACCTCGCCGGACACGACGCGTCCGCCGTACTGGCGCACCTGTTCCCGGCCCCGGCGAAGGATCTCGGACGGCGGGGTGCCGTCCAGGGCGAGGAGGCCGTGCACGGCCTGAGCGGGGGCGTTGCGCGGGGAGCCGCTGTCGATCACGACGACCGAGCGGCGGGAGCGGGCGAGGATCAGTGCGCCGTTCAGCCCCGCGGCACCCCCGCCGATCACCACCGCGTCGACGGTCCCCTCAGCCAGCGCGTCACTCACGTACGCAGAAGTCGCCACAGCCATGGCCTCCTGCCCTTCCTTGTCAGTCATGGTTCGGTCAGCCCTTCGAGTTCCGGGTGATGGGAGGGGGGTCAGCTGTTCAGGAAGCCGAGGATGTGGTCGGCGACCGTCTTGGGCTGTTCGAGGTGCAGGAAGTGCCCTGCGCCGGGTTACGGCCCCGTACAGGTAGAGCGACGGGACCGAGAGGCGCCAGGCGTGCACGCAGCCTGTCCGGTGCGCTCAGGACGGTTGTGTACTGAACAGTCAGAAACCTAGGCGGTTCTGTACTGAGTTGTCAAGTGCGGTCGGCTTGATGCCGCATCTTTCTGAGTTGGAAGGATGCATGTCATACCGAAGAAGGTGGATCCCAAGCCGAGGGCCCGAGCCGTCCGGCTGGTGCTGTAGCACCGTGCCGAGTACCCGACCAAATACCGCAGCAGCGCTGACGGTGTCCAAGCAGGTCGGGGTAGGCAGAAGTAGTTGTGACGCTGGGGCGCTCAAGCCGAGATCGACGGTGGCGAGGCGCCCGGGGTCACGATCGAAGAGAACGAGGAGATCCGCCGACTGCGTGAGGACGCGGCGATTCTGAAGGCGGCTACAACTTTCTTCGTCGGGGAGCTCGACCCCCGCAACGGCTGATGGTCACCTTCATCGACGAGCAGCGTTCACCTGACGGTTCTGACCGACCGAGTTGAAGGTTGCACGCTGGTCACCGGGCGGAGATCCGCCCCATCCCGCAGTCCGCAGTCCGCAGTCCGCAACAACGCCATGTCAGAGTCCGCCCCGCTCCGCCCATCCCGGTGATCTCGCCGTGAGGGTCGACTGCGGGGTCAGCCGGCCAGTCGGTTGAGCTTGCGGATTTCTTTGTCGAAGGCGCGCGAGGGCACGATCCGGCGCAGGAGGCTCACGCGTTTGGCCATCGGGCCGGCGGGGTAGCGGAGCTTGGGCTTGGCATCGGTGGCGGCCGCGACGATCACCTTCGCGACAACGTCCGGGTCATCGGCGCTGCGCACGGCCGTGGCCAGCACATCACGGGCGACCTCCCGCTGCGCGGCGTAGACCGGCACGGGCGAGTCGGGTGCCATGCTGCTCGCCTCGAAACCCGTGCGCGTGTAGGTCGGCTCGACCAGCAGCATCCGCACGCCGTGCTCACGAAGCTCGTGGTCGACGGACTCGGCGTAGCCCTCGACCGCATGCTTGGTGGCGGCGTAGACGGCCATGAAGGGGGCTGGGATCCGACCGAGCATCGAGGAGACGTTGATCACGCGGCCACGGCGCTGGGCGCGCATGTGGGGCAGCACCGCGTTCGTCATCCGCATCAGGCCGAAGACATTGACGTCGAAGACCTCCTTGGCCTGGTCGATCGAGCTCTCCTCGCCCGCGCCGACCGCGCCCACGCCTGCGTTGTTGACCAGGACATCGATCCGGCCGAACCGCTCGATCACCTCCCTGACCAGGGAACGGACCGACTTGTCGCTGGCCACGTCGAGATCGAGGAACGTCACCCCGGCGATCGGCTTGGCCTTCGCCGCGTTGCGGCTCGTGCCGACCACCGCGAAGCCGGCGCCCACGAGGGCGAGCGCCGCCGCCCGCCCGATCCCGGAAGAGGCACCCGTCACAAGGGCCACTGGGGAAGCTGTCTGCATGGTGGTTCCTTCGGTTGCGGGAACGACTTCGTCGTGCCCTGCGCGGGGTCGCCTGGGCTCAGGTCGACACGGTCCCCACGATCCTGCAAGCCCGGACCAAACGCCTGTCCGGTGAGCTCAGGACCGTTGTGGACTGAACGGTAAGAAACCTAGATGGTTCTGTACTGGGTTGTCAAGAAGGGTGGGTCGGTCGTACCTTCGATGCATGGCCAGACCACGAAGTTTCGACCGCGACCACGTCCTGCATGCCGCCGAGCGGCAGTTCCGCACCTCGGGCTACAACGGCACCAGCGTCGACGACATCAGCGCCGCGACCGGCCTGGGCCGCGGCAGCCTCTACGGCGCGTTCGACGACAAGCACGGCGTGCTGATGCAGGCGATGACCAGCTACTTCGCCCGGATGGGGCAGGGTCCGCCCAAGATGCTCGCCGGACCGGACGAGGGTGCCCTGGAACGACTGCACGCCTACCTGCTCCGCGCCGTCCACGGGGTGCCGCTCGCCCCCGACGTACCCCCCGCCTCCGACCGGACGGGGGCGGCCTGCTTCGCCGCCAAGATGGCCCTGGAGATCGGCGCCTCCGACCCCGAGGTGCAACGCCTGGCCCACGACTGCTTCTCCGTGGTCCGCACGGCCGTGACCGAGTGCGTGCGAGCAGCCCAGCGCAACGGCGACATCGACCCCGACGCGGACCCCGACGACCTCGCCTACCTCCTGCTGACCGTCATCCGCGGCAGCGACGTCGTGGGCGCCTACGGCCACAGCCCCGACCGCCTCACCTCGATCGCGGAGAGCGCGTTCGCACTCCTGCCCCGCCCACGCCACCACTGACAAGGACACGGCCGGCCTCGCCGGAATTCGTGCCAGCGCTCCGCCGCGGTGCCCTCGTAGAGCTGGGTGCCGTCCCCGCGGATGCGGGCGGCGGTACGGATTCCCGCCGGGCGTCGACGATCGGCGACCGGTCCGACGGTCGCCATCCCGCGCGAGCGTCAGCCTGACGTCCTGCTCCCCGCGTGGCGGACGCCCCCGTACCACCGGGACCACAACCGGCACAGGCGACCACCCCGCTGACGCTCAGGATCACCCAGGCTCACGGCCACCACCGCGCACCCGGCCGCTCGTCACCGCCCAGGGGTTCCCATTCCAGCCGCACCGGCCACAGGTCTGCGAGATTCACCCCCGACCCGCTGCTGGACATCACGCCCGTGTTCGACGTCGAGACCAAGACGACGGGCTGCATGACCGCGCAGGACCACATCGTCCGTCCGAGCTGACGGCAATGGGCTTCCCCGCCTGTTCGCGAGGGTTCTCGGCGCCGGGCCCGGTGAAGGCCGGCCCCGGCCCGGTGACCGCGCCCGCCGTGGTCACCGTCCGACACACTTGACAATCCAGCACAGAACCGCCTAGGTTTCTGACTGTTCAGTCCATAACTGTCCTGAGCTCACCGGACAGGCTGCGTGCCCGCCCGGCGCCATCACCGTCCCGTCGCTCTACCTCCACGGGGCGGACGACAACTGCTTTTCCGTGGAGGTGAGCGACGGCACGGACGACCTGTTCACGAACGGCTTCGAACGCATCGTCATACCCGGCACAGGGCACCGGTCGCCAACCACATCCTGGGCTCCTGAACGGCCGATCCCCCGCCAATCTCCCAGAACTCGAAGGGTTGACCGAACCATGACTGACAAGGACAGGCAGGAGGCCATGGCTGTGACGACTCCTTTCGTGGAAAAGCACCGCGGCACCGAGGCCATGCTGGCCCTCCTCGACGCGATGGACCAGATGCCGAGCGCCATCCTGCTGCGGGCCCGCTCCTACGAACTGCTGTCTCCTGTCCCGGGCTCGTCTGTCGTGGACATCGGCTGCGGTGCCGGGCGGGCCGTCGCCGAGCTGGCCGAGCGTGGCGTCCACGCGGTAGGCGTGGATCCCGATCCGTGGATGCTGGCCGAGGCCCGGAAACGGTGGCCGGCGGCCGAGTTCCGGGAAGCGGGGGCGGAGGATCTGCCGTTCGCCGACGGAAGTGTGCGCGGCTACCGGGCCGACAAGGTCTTCCACGCACTTCAGGAGCCATGGCGCGCGGTGGCGGAAGCGCGGCGCGTCCTCTGCCCGGGCGGCAGGATCGTCCTGGTCGGGCAGGACTGGGACGCCATCATGGTCGACTCTGATGATGCGGCGCTCACCCGCACGATCGTGCACGCCCGCGCCGACCTCCTGAGCACACCCCGCGCCGCCCGCCAGTACCGCGACCTGCTCCTGGACGGCGGCTTCAACGACGTCACCGTCGAGGTGCACACCAGCGTGTTCACCGATCCCGCGATGCTGCCGCTCCTCACCGGGCTCGCCGAGTCGGCCTGCATGAGCGGTGCCGTCAGCCGTGACCAGGCCGATGAGTGGCTCGCCGAACAGCACCGACGCGCCGAGGCCGACCGCTTCCTCATCGCCATTCCGTTCTTCGTGGCTGCCGCCTCCGCCTAGAGAGCAGATGGAGCACGGGCTGCGCGGATCCGCTTGACCGCGGAACGGTGACCACGCCCGCCAGGCACTCGTGGCCGATGTGGGTTTCCCTGGCCCTGGTCATGAGGGTGATGACGGCCCAGACGATCAGGGCCTGAGTACTGGATGAGCCGTTCGTAGTCCCGGGCATGGCGGCGTGCGTGCATCATCCACGCGAGCGACCTCGACGACCTAGCTCGGGGCAGCACGACGAAGCCAGAGGCGTCCTGGGGCGGCTGACCGGCTTGACGGTCAGGTTGTCACCGGCCCGGCCGAACGGCCCGTCAGCTCGGCGAGCTCACAGCGGACCTCCGCCTGGTCGTCGAGTACGACGGCGACGATCCCGATCCGCACGAGCAGTGACACGACTCGTCGTCCGCGCCGGCCGCCGACGACGAGTACCGCGTGATCATTGAGGTCGGCCACAAGTACCGAGGTGCTCGCGCGAGGGGGCGTGCGGCGCTGTCCTGGTGGATCCCCGCCTGGCTGGGCCGTGTCTGCTGCCCGACCTGGACGTCGAGGGCGACAAGCTCACGCAGAAGATCCCGCTGTCCCGCTCCGCCGCCTCCGGCCTCACGGCGGGCCGCAGACCACCGAACCCGTCGGCTGCCCCTCGGCACCGTCTCCGGGCACGCGGCACACGCGTATCCGGCACTCCTCCAGGCGTGATCGACGCCCCGCGGGCATCGGTCTTCGACGCCGACGCCTGCGGCTGATCGCCGTCCTCCTCCGCCCGCTGAGCACGTAGCCGCGGCTCACGACCTCGCTACGGCCGGTCCGGCCGACCGCGGGACGGCGGCCGGGTCAGGCAGCCTCAAGTCAACCCGTTCCGCTGTCGTTTCACACGCGGTCGCCGGACGCGTCGGCCCTGGCCACCAGGGACGGCGTCGGAAGGAAGCGCTCACCGTAGCGGTCGGCCAGATCCCTGGCACGCGTCACGAAGCCCGCCACACCTCCCGGGTAGCCCTTGACGTACTGCACGACGCCCCCGGTCCATGCCGGAAAACCGATCCCCAGAAGAGACCCGATGTTGGCGTCCGCCTCGGACAGGATCACCCCTTCGTCGAAGCACCGCACAGCCTCCAACGCCTCGGCGAACAGCATCCGTTCCCGCATGTCCTCGAAAGGGATGCGGTGCCGGCCCGAGCCGAAGTGCTCCGCCAGGTCGGGCCACAGCCGAAGGCGCCTGCCCTCGGCGTACTCGTAGAAGCCGGCCCCCGCTGTCCTGCCTCCGCGGTGGAAGTCCCTCACCATGCGGCGCACGACGTCGTCCGCGCCGAAGACGGGCGCGTCCCGCCCCTCCTTCTCCAGGGCCTCGATCGTCTCCTCCCGGACCTTGAGCCAGAGGGTCAACGAGAGTTCGTCCACCAGTTGCAGAGGCGGCGCGGGATACCCGGCCTGGGCTCCCGCCTGCTCGATGGAGGCGGGCGGCAGCCCCTCCCCCACCATGGTCACGGCCTCGTTGACGAACGCCCCGATCACCCGGCTGGTGAAGAATCCCCGGCTGTCGTTGACCACGATCGGGGTCTTGCCGATCTGTCCCGCGAGGTCGATCGCCCGGGCCAGCGTGGCGTCGCTGGTCCGCTCGCCCCGGATGATCTCCAGCAACGGCATCCGCTCGACCGGCGAGAAGAAGTGCAGCCCGATGAAGTCCGCCTGGCGTTCGACGCCTTCGGCCAGCCCGGTGATCGGCAGGGTGGAGGTGTTGGAGCCGAGCAGCGCGGCGGGGGCCACGATCTCCTCGATCTCGGCGAAGACCTTGTGCTTGAGTTCCTGGCTCTCGAACACCGCCTCGATCACGACGTCGCAGCCGGTCAGGTCCGAGGGGAGTGCGGTGGCCGTGATCCTTGCCAGGACGGTGTCGGCGTCGGCCCGGGTCATCCGGCCCCGCTGTACCGCCTTGGCGAGGAGCCCGGCCGAATGGTCCCTGCCCTTCCCCGCGGCCTCGGCCGACACGTCTTTGAGGACGACCTCCAGTCCGGCCAGGGCGCAGACGTGGGCGATGCCCGCCCCCATCATGCCCGCGCCGAGGACACCGACCTTGTGTGCGACCGACTTCTCGTGGCCTTCGGGACGGGAGCCGCCGGACTGGATGTGCTGAAGGTCGTAGAAGAACGCCTGGATCATGTTCTTGGCGGTCTGTCCGGTCGCCAGCTCCACGAAGTAGCGCGACTCGATACGCAGCGCGGTGTCGAAGTCCACCTGCGCGCCCTCGACCGCCGCCGACAGGATGGCCCGCGGTGCGGGGACCGGTGCGCCCTTGAGCTGCTTGCGCAGATTCGCGGGGAGGGCGGGCAGGACGGCGGCGAAGGAGGGGGTGGACGGGGTGCCGCCCGGGATGCGGTGTCCCTTGGTGTCCCAGGGCTGCACCGGCTCCGGGTTCGCCCGGAGCCACGCCTTGGCCCGGGGCAGGAGTTCCGCAGCCGTGTCGACGACCTCGTCCACCAGGCCGATGGCCACTGCCGCCTGCGGTCGGTGCTTCTGCCCCTGGAGCAGCACTTTGAGCAGCGCGTCCTGAACGCCGAGCATGCGGACCGTGCGGACGATGCCACCACCGCCGGGCAGCAGGCCGAGAGTGACCTCGGGCAGCCCGATCCGGCAGCCCGGAGTGTCCGCGGCAATCCGGTGGTGACAGGCCAGGGCGATCTCGAGGCCGCCGCCGAGGGCGCTGCCGTTGATGGCGGCGACCACGGGCCTGCCCAGCCGTTCCAGCCTGCGCAGCTGGTCCTTGACCCGGGTGGCGGTGTCGAGGACCGACTGCGCGTCCTCGGGGCGCGCCGCCATGATGTCGTGCAGGTCGCCGCCGGCGAAGAAAGTCTTCTTGCCGGAGGTGATCACGACTCCGGTGACGGTGTCGCGCTCCGCTTCCAGCCGGTCGACGGCCCGGCCCATGGACGCGACGTAGGCGGCGTTCATGGTGTTGGCAGACTGGCCCGGGGCGTCCAGAGTCAGTACGACGACGCCGTCCTCGTCACGGGACCAGTGAATGGTGTCCTGCTCGCTCATGTCTCGTCTTCCTCTTCCCTACGACGTGTTGGACGGCGTCAGATGCGTTCGACGAGGGTCGCCACGCCCATGCCGCCCGCGACGCACAGGGTGACCACGGCCCGCCGGGCGCCACGGCGTTCCAGCTCGTCGAGGGCGGTGCCCACGAGCATGGCGCCGGTCGCGCCGAGGGGATGTCCGAGGGCGATGGCACCGCCGTTGACGTTGAGCTTCTCCAGTGGCACGCCCAGGTCCCTCGCGTACTTCAGGACCGCGGAGGCGAAGGCCTCGTTCATCTCGAACAGGTCGATGTCGTCGACCGTCAGCCCGGCGCGGGCGAGCAGCCTGCGAGTGGCCGGGATCGGGCCGGTCAGCATGATCGTGGGATCCGCCCCGGAGGTCGCGGCGCCGGTGATCCGGGCCCGGGGCGTGAGCCCGAGGTCGTGTCCAGCCTGCGCGGAGCCGAGGAGCAGCAGGGCCGCTCCGTCCACGACGCCGGAGGAGTTGCCGGCCGTGTGCCGGTGGTCGACGGACTCGACGTGGTGGTACTTCTGCAGGGCGACCGCGTCGAACCCGCCCGCCTCGCCGGCTTTGGCGAAGGCGGGCGGCAGCAGGCCCAGGCTCTCCGTGGTGGTTTCGGGCCGCAGGTGTTCGTCGCGGTCGAGGACGACCAGGCCGTTCTGGTCGGTCACCGGGATCACGGAGCCCGTGAACCGGCCCTCCTGCCAGGCCCGTGCCGCTCGCTCGTGCGAGCCCGCCGCGTACCGGTCGAGATCCGCGCGGGTGAAGCCCTCCATGGTGGCGAGGAGGTCGGCGGCGACGCCCTGCGGCACGAATCCCAGGTCGTAGGCGGTGGCCGGGTCGGCCGCGAGGGCTCCGCCGTCCGAGCCCATCGGTACCCGCGACATGGACTCCACGCCGCCCGCGAGGAACAGGTCGTCCCATCCGGAGCGGATCTTCTGCGCCGCGGTGTTGACCGCCTCCAGGCCGGAGCCGCAGAAGCGGTTGAGCTGGACGCCGGTCACGGTGTCCGGCAGTCCGGCCACGAGGGCGGCGGTGCGCGCGATGTCGGCGCCCTGGTCCCCCACCGGCGTGACGACGCCGAGGACGAGGTCGCTGAGACGGTCGAGGTCCAGAGTCGGGTTGCGCTTGCGCAGGGCGTCGATCAGCCCGACGACCAGGGAGACCGGTTTGGTGCCGTGCAGTGCGCCGGTGTTCTTGCCGCGGCCTCGCGGCGTGCGGATCGCATCGTAGACAAAGGCTTCGGTGGTCACAGGCGGCGGGCCTTTCCCGGCAGTAGATTTGAATCTTGGGTAGATTAGAAAACATGGATGCAGGTGACCGCAGGCGGCTTCCGGCCCATGCTGTAGGAGGCTCCGGCGGGTGGGCCCCTCGGTAAAAGACGGCTGCGCGCGGGTCAGACCAGTCGGGTGGCCTGACCCGCCCAGTACTCGTCCTTCAGCAGGCGCTTCAGGAGCTTGCCGTTGGGGTGCCGGGGCAGTTCCGCGCGGAAGTCCACCGAGCGCGGGCACTTCACGTGCCCCGCGCGGTCGCGGCAGTACGCGATGAGCCGTGCGGCTACGGCCTCGTCGGAGTCGGGGCCCGGCACCCGTGTGACGACGGCCTTGACCTGTTCGCCGAACTCCTCGTCCGGCACGCCGATCACCGCGACGTCCTCGACGTCCGGGTGGCTCGCCAGCAGGCTCTCGATCTCCTGGGGGTAGATGTTCACCCCGCCGCTGATGATCATGTTGCTGAGCCGGTCGGTGAGATGGAGGTAGCCGTCCTCATCCAGCCTGCCGATGTCGCCCATGGTGGCCAGACCGCCGGGCAGCTGTGCCGACCTGGTCTTGTCCGGGTCCTTGTAGTACTCGAACGGCGGCCCGCCGGAGAAGTAGACGACACCCTCCTGGCCGGGGGCGAGTTCCTCTCCATCCGCGCCGACGATGTGCACCCGGCCGACCACCGCCCGGCCGACGGCGCCTGGGTGCTCCAGCCACTCCGCGGTGGTGCACACGGTCATGCCATGCCCTTCGGAGCCCCCGTAGTACTCGACGAGGATCGGCCCCCACCAGTCGATCATGGCTTGTTTCACCTGCGGCGGGCACGGCGCCGCCGCGTGGATGGCGAAGCGGTGGGAGGACGGGTCGTACCCGCGCCGTACCTCCTCGGGCAGCCGGAGCAGGCGGGTGAACATGGTGGGCACCCACTGGCTGTGCGTGACATGGTGCTTCGCGATCGCCTCCAGGGCCAGGGCGGCGTCGAACTTCCGCAGCACGACCACGGTCCCGCCGACAGCCGTGACGCTGCGGGTCCATTTGGCCGGCGCCGCGTGGTAGAGCGGGGCCGGGGAGAGGTACACGGTGTCCTCGTCGACCTGGAACATGGCCAGGGCCGGTGCGGGGATCGGGGGCGTGGTGCCGAGCGGAGCGCCGACCGAGGTCGGCCTGATGCCCTTGGGCCTGCCCGTCGTACCGGAGGAGTACAGCATCTCGGAGCCCTCGACCGCGCCCGGGAGCGGTTCGGCGGGCTGGCCGCTCTTGAGGACGGACAGTTCCTCGGCCCCGTCGTAAGGCGTTGCGTCGAGGGTCAGAACGGCTACGCCGGGGACCGCCGCCCGTACCGCATCGAGGTGGACTGCCGCGGTCGTCGCGGAGAGGACCACGGCGCCGGCCTCGCAGTCCCTGACGATGTGCGCCACCTCGTCCGGGGCGAGGTGGGTGCTGATCAGCGTGTAGTAGAGGCCCGCGTAGTGCGCGCCCCACACCACCTCCAGGTAGTCGACACGGTTCTCCGCGCAGATCGCCACGTGGTCGCCCGGGGCGAGCCCGCGGCTCCCGAACACGCCCGCGATCCTGTTGGCGGCGTCGTCGAGCTCGCCGTAGGTGAGGACCTCGCCGGTGTCCGCCATGACGACCGCCGGTTTGGTCTCCTTGTCCCCCCGGTGCGCTCCGGGGTACCACATGGGTGAGTCTGGCGCTGGGTTGGGCATGGCGTCCTCGCTGGGGTGTCGGTCCGGCTGCGGGTCAGAGGATCCGGCGCATCATGCTCAGCGCCTTCTCGGTGTACGGCGGGTACATGGCGCGGGGGTCGGGTCTGAAGGTCTTGGCCAGTACGGCCTTGCGGTGGCTGAGCCGCTGGAAGCCCCACTCCCCGTGGTAGGCGCCGATCCCGCTGGCGCCGACCCCGCCGAACGGGAGGGAGGGGACGAGGCAGTGCATCGCGGCGTGGTTGACGACGGCGCCGCCGGCGGGGATCTCGTCCACGAGCCGGGTGCGTGCCGCCCTGCCTCTGGTGAAGACGTACAGGGCCAGCGGCTTCGGGCGTCGGGTGACGAAGCGTATGGCCTCGTCGGCCGAGTCGACGGTCAGCACGGGCAGGACGGGTCCGAAGATCTCCTCGGTCATGAGGGGTTCGTCGGGGGCCGGGTCCACGACGACTGTCGGCTCGACGGTCAGCGCGGCGCGGTCGGTGCCACCGCCGGTCACGACCGAGCCTTCGGTGGCGCCGAGGTAACCGGCGATCCGGTCGAACTGACGCTCGTTGACGATGCGCATCCCGCCGTCCTGGTCGGCTCGGAAAGCTTTCATGGACGCGACGATCCTGTCGACCAGTGCATCCCGGACCGTACGTTCCACGAGCACGTAGTCCGGTGCGACGCAGGTCTGTCCCGAGTTCATCAGCTTGACCCACGCTATGCGGCGCGCGGCGACGTCGAGGTCGGCGTCGGCCAGGACGATCGCCGGGCTTTTCCCGCCGAGTTCGAGGGTCACCGGGGTCAGCGTCGGAGCCGCTCCGGCCATGATCTTCTTGCCGATCTCGGTTCCGCCGGTGAACAGTACGTGGTCGAAGCCCAGGGCGAGGAGGTCCTGGGTCACCATGGCGTCGCCCTCGACCACCTTGACCGCCTCGGGGTCCAGGTACCGCGGGACCAGCCGTGCCAGCAGCGCGGAGGTGGCCGGGGCCAGCTCGGACGGCTTGAGTACGGCGCAGTTGCCCGCGGCCACCGCCGCGACCAGCGGGCCCAGGCTGAGGTACACCGGGTAGTTCCAGGGCCCGATGATCAGCACGACCCCGAGCGGCTCGTACTGCACCCAGCCCGACGCCGGCTGCTGGCTCAGCGGCATGCGCTGTCGCTGCCTCTTCATCCACGAGCGCAGATGCCGGCGTGCGTAGAGCGCCTCTCCCCGGGTGGAGGTGATGTCGCCCAGCCAGGACTCCGCGGCGCCGCGCCCGAGGTCCATGGCCAGGGCTTCGGCGATCTCCGTCTCGCGTTCCTCCACGAGCCGTGCGATGCCGTCGAGCTGCCGCTTGCGCCATTCCAGGCTCCGGGTGCGGCCGTCGGCGTGAACCGACCGCAGGGTCGCCATCAGTGCGTCGAGTCCGGCCGCCTCCTGGGCGGCCCGGGTGCTCGGTGAGGTGGCCATGTCCGTCCGCCCCTCAGACCTGGGGCGCCGGGACGTTGCCGGAGAGGACCGCGGCGGTGATGCCGCCGTCGACGGTCAGCGCGTGACCGTTGATCCAGCGGGCCTGGTCCGTCAGCAGGAACAGCACGGCGCCGGCGATGTCGTCCGGTGTGGCGTGCCGGCCGAGCAGCCCCTTCACACCGTCGAGCTGGTCCTTGCCCATCGACTGCTCGAAGTCGGCCAGGATGGGTGTCTCGACCGGCCCCGGCAGTACGGCGTTGATACGCAGGCCCATCTCTCCCAGGGCGAGCGCCATCGCCATCGTGTAGACGGTCGTCGCCTCCTTGGAGAAGTTGTAGGCGTTGCCCTGCTGGGGATGGTCGGCGAACCATCGCGCGCCTTCTTCGAAGGTGTCGGTGGCCAGCAGTTCCCTGATGGCCCCGAGTCGCTCCTGCCAGCCGAAGCCGGCGGTCGACGACACGATCACGACACAGCCGCCCGGCTTCAGCCGCTCCAGCAGCGACTCCGTCAGGTGCCGTACGGCCAGGAAGTTCACGGCGAACACGGTGTCGCCCGGAGCCGTGCCGGGGATGCCGGCGATGTTGAGCAGCCCGTCGAAGGTGCCGTCGAGCCGGCCGACCGCCTCGTCGATGGAGGCGGGGCCGGAGAGATCGACCTTGATGTGGGCATGGACCTTCGCCGTGGGCTGGTTACGGTCGAGGCTGTACACCTCCGCGCCGGCGGCGACCAGCTTCTCCGCGACCTCGTGACCGATGCCGGAGGCGGCTCCGGTGACGAGGTAACGCTTTCCCGCGAACTGCGACATCTGACTGCCTCTCAACGCGCTCAGAGGGTGTACGGCATGCTCTTGACGGCACGCACGAAGTTGCCGGCGAGATACACGGGCTCGCCCACCCGAAGGGTCGGCGCACGGTGCAGCAGCTGGTCGAAGATCTCGGTGAGCTGCATCTTCGCCAGGAAGTTGCCCATGCAGTAGTGCGGACCGCCGCCACCGAAGGCCAGGTGGTTGTTGGCCGGCCTCTGGATGTCGAGGAGGTGCGGGTCCTTGAAGACGCGCTCGTCCCGGTTCCCGGACGCGTACATCATCAGGACCCAGTCGCCCTCCCTGATCTCCTGCCCACCCAGCACCGTGTCGCGGGTGGCGGTACGGCGGAAGGTCTGGACGGGGGTGACGTACCGGACGAACTCCTCGACGGCCGGGGCGATCCGGCCCCCGAAGTCCTCCAGCAGCAGTGCCTTCTGGTCGGGGAAGTCCTGGAGGGCGCGGGCGGTCACGCTGATCGTGTTGCGGGTGGTGTCGTTGCCGGCCACGGACAGCAGCACGAAGTAGGCGGCGATCTCGTCGTCGGTCAGCCGCCGGCCGTCCACCTCGGCCTGGACCAGGCTGGTCCACAGGTCGTCCTTCGGCTCCGCCCTGCGGCGTTCGGCGTGTTCCAGGCCGATCTGCAACAGGGTGACCAGGGCCTCGTTGAGCACCTCGCCCGGTTCGCGCCCCGCGGCGACGTCCTCGTCCGCCCAGGAGACCATGCCGTCGGCGTGATGGGCGGCCAGTTCGCGCTGGTCCTCGGGGAGGCCCATCATCTCGTAGACGGTCCACATGGGCAGCCGCTTGGAGACCTGGCTGACGAAGTCGCCCTCCCGCGTGGTCAGGAGGTCGTCGACGATCGTCGTGGCCTGCCGCCGGATCTGGTCGTGGATCCTCGCGACCTGCTTGGGTGTGAACGCCGAGCTCACCAGGCGCCTGAGCTGGAAGTGGCGTGGAGCGTCCATGGCGAGGAACGACGACGCCGCCTCAAGGATGTCCTCGGGGATCTCCTCGACCATCACTCCGCGTGCCGAGCAGTAGATCTCCGGGTTCTTGCTGACCTCGGCGATGTGCTCGTGCCGGGTGACGGCCCACACGCCGTCGTTCTCCGGGGGCATCAGGGCGCCTTCGAGGGGCGGGTGCCAGCTGACCGGGCGCTCGTCGCGCAGTGTGCGGAACGCCTTCTCCCGTTCCTCCCAGGTGCCGGCCCAGAAGGACAACGGGGAGATGCTGACCGGGTCGTACGCCCGTGGCGCGGTTTCGGTGGACTGGATGGCCATGTTTCCTCCGTGGGTGGGGTGGCGGGCCCGGGCGGGCTCAGAGGACGAGGTCGTCCCGGCCGTCGCCGCGCAGGCTTTCGACGTAGAGGGGGAAGAGCTTCTTGCCCAGCGGTGCCAGCTTGAGCAGGCTCGCCACGTTGCCCTCGACCTTGATCCTGCTCTTGGCCATCGCCAGCGGGAGGTTGACCTTGCCCTGCCAGTAGGCGTTGCCGACGTCGGCCGCCATTCTCATGACGGCCTGCGGGGGTGCACCGCCGGTGCCGTCCCCGACGGTGCCCGCCGTCGTGTCCACTTCCACGACCGTGTCCGGCTCGGTGAAGGCGAACTGCAGCACCATTGCGGTGTCCCGGAGCTTGGGCCCGATCTCCGCGTCGGCGAACGCCGCCTCGAAGATGCCGCCGATGTACTTCCTGACCTCGTCCGCGTCTCTGAATCCCACGGTTCCTCCTGACGTCCGCGAGGAAGATCGCCCGAATCCGACGAGCGATTCAAATATAAGTTTGATTAGATTCCATACCCAAACGGGTCCCCGACGGGCAGCACCTCACGTGCCGCGGTCTCGAAGGGGGGCGCGTTTCGGGAACGTAACATAAGTCTTCTTATGGCGACTAGAGCCCGGCACCGAACTCATGCCCGCGGGGCGCCTACCATGACTTCCCACACCCCGACCAGGAGTCCGCGCATGCCCGCACGCAAGGATGCCGCCCGCTACTTCGACTGCGCGTTCGCCATCCTCGCCGCGCAGGGCTACGGCGGACTCAAACTCGCCCCCCTGTGCGAACGGATGGGCGTGACGACAGGCGCCTTCTATCACCACTTCACGAACTGGGGCGCCTTCACGGAGGCACTGCTGGACCACTGGCACCAGGAGCGCACCCACCGGCTCGTCGAGCTGGCCCGACTCGAACCGGACCCGCTCAACCGGCTCCAGGTCCTCCTCGATGCGGCCATGGAACTCCCGCACGGCGCGGAAGCCGCGATCCGGGCGTGGAGCACGATCGACCCTGCGGTCCACCGGATCCAGGAGAGCGTCGACCTGGAGCGGCACAGCTTCGTCCGGAAGGCGTTCGCCGCCCTGGTCGACGCGGAAGAGGCCGACCGACTCGCCACGCTCGGCATGTACCTTCTGATCGGGTTCGAGCAGGCCGAGTCACTCCGCGACCCGGAAGTGCTCTCGTGGGCACTGCACGAGCTCAAGAGGACGGCAACTCGGGGAGCGGCACTGCGCTCCGCGCCACGATGACCCGTCCTGCCACACCCGCCACTTGCACTGCTCCCGACCCGGCCGGCCAGAGGCTCTCTCACCCACCTGCAAATTTTAATATACGATAGATAAAATCCCTCGCCGTCAGCTTGCAGGAGCACACCGTGGCGCCACCGCTGCTCGAACAATCCGACGACTGGACCGAACCCGGTGCCCACCCCGTGGTGGACCACGTGTACCGCATCCCTCTGACGCTGCCGTTGGACGGGCTGGCGGCGGTCAACGTCTACCTGATCGAGGACGACGACGGCCTGGTGCTGATCGACTCGGGCTGGGCCGGGCCCGACACCGAGAAGGCACTGATCGAGGCGGTGCAGAGCCTCGGACACCGCCTGGACGACATCGGCCAGATCATCGTGACCCACGCCCACTGGGACCACTACACCCAGGCCCTGGCATTGCGTGAGTCGATCGGCAGCCGGGTCCGGGTCGGCTGGGAAGAGCGCCACACGATCGAGGGCTTCGATCTGGAGGACGGGGTGTGGCCCCGCCAGGTCGAGCTGCTGCGCGAGTGCGGCGCCCCCGACCTAGCGGCCCTGATCGCCGCCGTACCGGTCGAACAGAGCGACCGGGACATGCCGTTCGGGCCTCCGGACGAGTGGCTGAGGGACGGTGAGCGGATCGATCTCGCACGCCGCCGCCTGGACATACGGGCCACCCCCGGCCACACACGGGGGCATGTCGTGGTCGGGGACCCGACCGACGGCCTGCTGTTCTCCGGTGACCACGTGCTGCCGCACATCACTCCGTCGCTGGGCTTCGAACGCTCGCCCGAGCGCTACCCGCTACGGTCCTATCTCGCCTCCCTGCGCTTGACCCGACAGCTGCCGGACGCGCTGCTCCTGCCCGCCCACGGCCCCGTGACCAGGAGCGTCCACACCCGGGTGGACCAGCTGATCGCGCATCACGAGGAGCGGCTGGACGAGGTCCTCCGGCAGGTCGCGGCCGGCGCCGACACGGCCTACGCGGTGGCCCGCGCCCTGCCGTGGACCCGTCGCCGGAAAGGGCTCGACGAACTCCCGCCGGTGCACGCGATGACTGCGGTGCTGGAGATCGACGCCCACCTGGATGTCCTGGCCCAGCTGGGAGCGGTCAGCCCGCAACGCGTCGACGGGGTCCGGCGGTTCACGTCGTCCGCTTGACGGTGCTCCTCATGCGAGCACGACCGCATAGCGCCAGTCCAGGACGGAGCGGGCGGGCTCGTCGTCGCCGACCGCGCGGACCCGCGAGCGCAGGTGCGCCAGCCCGCCGTGTTCGCCCAGCGGCCGCAGGCGCTCCACTGCCACCGTGCTGTACAGGGTGTCCCCCTCATGGACGGGACCCAGGTGGTCGCAGCCCTGCCAGCCCACCACGGTGACGATGGAAGGCAGGGCTCGGGTGGCCTGCGCGAGGGCCACTCCGATCGTGTGGCCGCCGTAGACGAGCCGCCGCCCGCCCGCGGCATGGCGGTCGTGGTGCACCATGGCCACGTTGAGGGTGAGCCGGGCCAACTCGGGAGCGCCCGACACGACGTCCCCGCCGCCGACCTCCCAGACCATGCCCGCGGCCAGATCGGCGAACCGAGGCCATGCCACGCGCCGAGCGAACCGGTCTAGTCGCCATCCCCGCACCACCGCGGCGAGCGACGCGTGGTCGGGTTCCGCACCCACGGTGTCGAAGTCGGCCGCGTGGCCGGTACCGGCGTCCGGGTCCCGCAGGGGCAACATGGCGCACCGCCAGAAATCCAGCACCGGGCGATCATGCTGGTCGGTGGTGGTGATCCGCAGGGCGGCCAGACCAGTGGGACGGCGCCCGGGACGGTCCTTGTTGCGACGCAGGGCGACGACCTCTGTGGAGGTGCGCAGCGTGTCGCCGATGAGCGGGGTGCGGCGCAGGACCAGGCCGCGGTAGAAGAGGTTGGCTTTCACATGATGGGTGGCCAGCGTGGACTGCCCGATCGCCATGTCCCAGACCAGTGCGGGGTGGGCGAGAGGTGCCTGGCCCGTCACGGCGCGGCTCAGTTCCTCGTCCAGCGGGAGCGCGAGCCGGTCCCCCACGATCGACTGGTGGGTGGCGGCGTGACCGGAGGTCAGGGTCACCCCGGGCGCCCCGCCGAACACCTGCCCCACCGCCAGTTCGTCGAAGTACGGCCCCTCAGCCATACGTGCCGTCTCCTCCGGGACCACCGCACTCATGCCCGTGCCCCTCTCTTCCTCGGCCGTCGATGCCTCGCCTTCAAAAACGGCGCTCACGCTGTTGCCCCTCCCGCCCGGGCGAGCACCCGGCGTGCCGCGACCGCTACGGCCTCGTCGACCATCCGTCCGTCCAGGACGACGGCTCCCTCGGCGCGCGCGTGCCCCCGCTCCAGGGCGGCCAGCACCGTCCGGGCCCTCGCGGCCTCCTCGGCCGACGGTGTGAACGCCTCGTTGACCTGCGCGATCTGGCGTGGATGGATGACCCATTTGCCATCGAAGCCGAGGCGTGCCGCACGGCGCACCTGGCCGGCGAACTCCTCGTCGGCGGCCACCCCGAGATACGGACCGTCCACAGCGGCGAGGCCCGCGCCGCGAGCCGCCGTCAGGATCTCGTCCTGTGTGCGCAGCCAGGTCTCCGCCGGCGCGTCGGCGGCCCGCCCGAGCGACGCGGCCAGGTCGGCGTAGCCGATGATCAGGGTGGTCAGTCGAGGCGTCGCCGTCACGATCTCGCGCAGGTTGGCCAGTCCCGCCGCCGTCTCGATCAGCGCCTGTACGGGGACCGGATCGACGCGCCCGACGGCTGCCTCCGCGCCCGCCAGCAGCCGGTCCACGAAGGCGAGGTCACCGGCCGACTCGACCTTGGGCAGGACCACGGACACCCGCGCGCCCTGCCGCGCACACGCGACGACGTCCTCGTGACACCACGGCGTCCGGGGCGCGTTCACCCGGACCGCGATCCGCGGACCGGCCTCCGGCGCACGGCCCAGCCAGGCGGCGACGCGTTCCCGTGCGTCCGCCTTGGCCGTGGCCGCGACCGCGTCCTCGAGGTCGAGCACGATCTCGTCCGCTTCCGACGCGACAGCCTTCGCCATTTTGTGCTCGTCCGAGCCGGGTACCGACAGACGTGCCCTGAGCGCACCCGCCGAAATGTTCGCGGTCACCTCGTCTCCCCTCTCATTATCTAATCTAAATTAGACTATAATCGATCGACGCGAGTCCGGTAGTCGAGTGAGGAGACCTGTATGCCCACCCTGTCCGAGGAGGAACAGGACGTCGTCGATGTCGTCCGGGAGTTCGTCGACCGGGATGTGCGGCCCGTGGTGAGGGAACTGGAGCACGCCAACGAGTACCCCGAGAAGCTGATCGAGCAGATGAAGGCGCTCGGGATCTACGGCCTGGCCGTCCCGGAGTCCTACGGCGGGGCGCCGGTGTCCACGTCCTGCTATGTCGGCGTGACCGAGCAGCTGGCCCGCGGCTGGATGAGCCTGGCCGGGGCGATGGGCGGCCACACGGTCGTCGCCAAGCTCCTCCTCGCCTTCGGCACCGAGGAACAGAAGAACCGCTACCTGCCGAAGATGGCGACGGGGGAAGTACGGGCCACGATGGCCCTCACCGAGCCGGGCGGCGGCTCCGATCTCCAGGCGATGGGCACCGTCGCCCGTCGGCGGCCGGACGGCGACTACGTCGTCTCCGGCGCCAAGACCTGGATCAGCAACGCCCGCCGCTCCGGACTCATCGCGCTGCTGTGCAAGACGGACCCCGACGCCTCGCCCCGCCACAAGGGCATCAGCATCCTGCTCGTCGAGCACGGCCCCGGCCTCACCGTCTCCCGCGACCTGCCCAAGCTGGGCTACAAGGGCGTCGAGAGCTGCGAACTCTCCTTCGACGGCTACCGGGCGCCGGGCGACGCGCTCCTGGGCGGCGTCGAAGGACACGGGTTCGCACAGATGATGAAGGGCCTGGAGACGGGCCGTATCCAAGTCGCGGCGCGGGCACTCGGCGTCGGTCAGGCGGCCCTGGACGACGCCCTGCGGTACGCCCAAGAGCGCGAGAGCTTCGGCAAGCCGATCTGGCGGCACCAGGCGGTCGGCCACCGTCTCGCCGACATGGCCACGAAGCTCGTCGCGGCACGACAGCTGGTGCTGTACGCCGCGGACCGCCACGACTCCGGGGACCGGTGCGACATGGAGGCGGGCATGGCCAAGCTGTTCGCCTCCGAGACCGCCATGGAGATCGCGCTCGACGCGGTCCGGATCCACGGGGGGTACGGCTACTCCACCGAGTACGACGTCGAGCGCTACTTCCGCGACGCCCCCCTGATGATCGTCGGCGAGGGCACCAACGAGATCCAGCGCAACGTCATCGCCGCCCAGCTGGTCGACAGGGGCGGTCTGGCGTGAACCGGCCACCGCAGTCCACGACCGACCGGAGGACCACGTGAAACTCTCGATGCTGCTGTCCAAGTACACCGGCGATCCGGTGGCCACCGCCGGCCTCGTGCGCGACCTGGAGTCCGCGGGCCTGGACCTGGTGTGGGTCCCCGAGGCCTACGGTTTCGACGCCATGACCCTCGTCGGCTATCTCGCCGCGACGACCGAACGGATCCGGATCGGCACCGGCATCGTCAACGTCTTCAGTCGCACCCCCACCCTCCTGGCCATGAGTGCCGCCGCCGCGGACAGCCTCTCCCGGGGCCGTTTCGCCCTCGGTCTCGGCGCTTCCGGGCCGCAGGTCGTCGAAGGCTTCCATGGTGTGCCGTTCGACCGGCCGATGCGGCGGATCACCGAGACGATCGAGATCTGCCGGAAGACGTGGCGGCGCCAGGAACCCCTCACCCATGACGGCAGGGTCTACCAACTGCCCCTGCCCGCGGACCGCGGAACCGGGCTCGGCAAGCCGCTGCGGCTGATCAACCATCCGTACCGCGCCGACATCCCCGTCTACTGGGCCTCACTGATGGAACGCTCGGTGACCGCGACGGCCGAAGTGGCGGACGGCTGGCTTCCGTTGTTCTTCATGCCGGACAAGGCGGCGGAGGTCTTCGGGCCCGCGCTCGCCGCGGGAACCGCACGCCGCTCCCCCGAACTGCCGCCGCTCGACATCGTCGCCGGCGGCCCGGTCGCCGTCGGGGAGAACCTCCCGGTCGACGACCTGCTCGACCTGGAACGGCCCACGGCCGCCCGGTACATCGGCGGTATGGGCTCCCGCGACAAGAACTTCTACAACGACCTGGCCCGCCGATACGGCTTCGAGGCCGAGGCCGAGCTCATCCAGGACCTCTATCTGGACGGCAAGAAGAAGGAGGCCGAGGCCGCGGTCCCCCGGGAGTGGCTGGCCCGGACCACGCTGATCGGTCCGCCGGGTCTGGTGGCGGAACGGATCCACGCGTACCGGGAGGCCGGCGTGACGACCCTCAACCTGGACCCGGTGGGGCCGGACCCGGCCGGCACAGTGGAGGCCGTCCGGCGGCTGGTCGACGACCTATAGTTGACCCGTGCCTAGAAAATCCGCGGGTAAGCCGCCGGCCGATCCGTCCGACTCCAAGTCGGCGCGCACACGCGAACGCATCCTGGACGCGGCGGCCCACGTCCTCAGCCGCAAGGGCTACGCCGGAACACGGCTGAGTGACGTGGCGGAGCAGGCGGAGATCCAGGCTCCCGCCATCTACTACTACTTCTCCTCCCGGGAAGTACTGATCGAAGAGGTCATGTGGGTCGGTGTGGCCCGCCTGCGGGAGCATGTGGCGGAGGCGCTCGAAGCGCTCCCGCCGGACACCACCCCCATGGACCGCATCGACACCGCCGTGGAGGAACACCTGCGCTTTCAGCTGGCCATCTCCGACTTCGCCACCGCCGCGATCCGCAACGCGGGCCAGGTCCCCGAGGACATCCGCACCCGGCAGCTCGCCGAGGAGGGCAAGTACGGAGACATCTGGCGCACGCTCGTCCACGACGCCCAGAAGGCCGGTGAACTCCGCGCCGACCTCGAACCCCGGGTCGCCCGGATGCTGGTCCTGGGCGCCCTGAACTGGGCGACCGAGTGGTGGAATCCCCGCCAGGGCTCGCTGGACGTCGTGGTACGCACCGCGAAATCCCTGGTGCGGCACGGCCTGGAAGTGCCTACCACGCAGGAACAGGGCGGCGCGCGGCCGTCAGGAGGTTCCCGGGGCCGGCGGACGGCCACGTCGGCGAGCCGAACGGCCTGAGAGACGCATACAGGGGCCTCAGGAGCTTCCCCGCTTCAGAGCGTAATCTAATGTAAATTAGAGAATTAGCGTGACAAAAAGTCAGGCCTGCACGGCGGCGCCCGACGACAGCAAGCCCTCGGCGTCCTCGACGTCCCACGACGTGAGGACGTCGGCGGTGTGCCGGCCCGGCACCGGCGGGGGCGATCCGAGAGCGGTGGGCGTGGCCGAGAAGCGGGGTGCGGGAGCCGGTTGGAGGACGCCGTCGCGTTCCACCAGGGTGCCGCGGGCCCTGATGTGCGGGTGGTTCGACGCTTCGCGCAGGCTCAGTACCGGCGCCACGCACGCGTCCGACGTGGAGAACGCCTTGGCCCATTCGTCCTGGGTACGGCTCGCGAACGCCGCCGCGAGGCGCTCGCGCAGCCGCGGCCAACCGGTGCGGTCGTGCTGGGCGGCGGGGTCCTCGTCGAGTCCGAGAACGGCGAGCAGTTCCGCGTAGAACTTCGGTTCCAGGGCGCCGACCGCCATGTGACGGCCGTCGGAGGTCTCGTACACCGCGTAGAACGGCGCTCCGCCGTCCAGGAGGTTCACGCCGCGCTCGTCCTGCCACGTTCCGGTCGCCAGCATCATGTGGGTGCCGGCTAGCAGATGGGCCGTGCCGTCCACGATGGCGGCGTCCACGACCTGCCCCCGGCCGGTGCGCTCGGCCTCACGCAGGGCGGCCAGGACTCCGATGACGAGGTACGTCCCGCCGCCACCGAAGTCGCCGACGAGATTGAGCGGGATCTGCGGCGGGCCGCCGGCGCGACCGACGGCGTGCAGGGCGCCCGTCAGGGCGATGTACCCGATGTCGTGCCCGGCCAGTCGGGCCAGCGGCCCGTCCTGGCCCCAGCCGGTCATACGGCCGTAGACCAGGCGCGGGTTCCTGGCGAGGCAGTCGTCGGGGCCGAGACCGAGCCGCTCGGCGACTCCCGGGCGGTAACCCTCGATGAGGATGTCAGCCCGGGCCGCCATGTCCAGTACGGCCCGCACGGCGTCCGGTCGCTTCAGGTCGAGCAGGACCGACTTCTTCCCCCGGTTGAGGACGTCCACGTGCTCGAAGCCCGGGAACAGCCCGCTGCCGCCGGGGCGGTCGACCCGGACCACCTCGGCGCCCAGGTCCGCCAGGGTCATGCCCGCGAACGGGCCCGGGCCGATGCCCGCGAGTTCCAGCACCCTGCATCCCGCGAGCGGGCCGTCTGCCATCTTCTTCCCTCTCATACGTCGGCGGTCTGCCGGGATTCGCTCCGTGACCGGGCGAACGCGAGCCCTTCCTCCCACGAGGCGCCCCGGGCGACGAGTCGCCGGTATTTCATGATCTCGGTGGGCCTGTTGACGGCCAGGGCCCCCACCAGCCGGTCACCCGCGCGGTACAGGGCGACGCCCTGGTGGTCGCGCTCGATGTCGCCGTCGACCACGGCGATCTCCTCCGCGTCGGGGACGCCGACGAACTGGATACGGGTGTCGTACTGGTCGGACCAGAAGTACGGCACTGTCGCGTAGCCCTTCGCCGCCCCGGGGTTCAGGGCGTTGCGGGCGGCGAGGGCCCCCTGTTCGGCCGCGCTGGTCCAGTGCTCCAGGCGCATGGGCCGGTCGAAGACGGGGTTGTGCCAGCGGGCGACATCGCCCGCCGCATACACGTTCTCGGCTCCGGTGCGGAGTGTCTCGTCGCAGACCACGCCGTCGTCCAGGGTCAGGCCGGAACCCACCAGCCAGTCGGTGGCGGGTACCGCACCGGTGCCGACGACGACCAGGTCGGCGTCGAGCACGCTCCCGTCGGAGAGCCGGACCCTTTCGACCCGGCCCTCCCCCTCCAGCGCGGTGACGCTCAGCCCGCACCGCAGATCGGTGCCGTGGCGCCGGTGCAGGGAGGCGAGAGCGCCTCCCATGGTCTCGCCGACAGCACGTACCAGCGGCGTCGCCTGTGCCTCGACCACGACGACGTCCAGCCCGCGTTTCCTGGCGGCGGCAGCGGTCTCGGCGCCGATGAAACCGGCGCCGATCACCACGGTCCGCGCCCCGGCGTCGAGGGCACGTCGGACAGCGGCCGCGTCGTCCAGGGTGCGCAGCGTGTGTACGCCTGTCAGGCCCTCGGTGCCGGGCAGCCGGCGCGCGGTCGCGCCGGTGGCGATGACCAGGGCGTCGTAGCCGATGGGCCGCTCACCGACGACGACCGTGCGGGCCGCGGTGTCCAGGCACGTGGCGGGGGCGCCCAGCAGGAGTTCCGCGCCGAGTTCGGTGCGGAACACCTCCTTGGTGCGGAAAGTCGGCGGTGGCACGTCCGCACCGTTCGCGTCGAGGAACTGCTTGGAGAGCGGGGGCCGGTCGTACGGGAGGTGCGGCTCGGCCCCGACGAGGGTGATCCGCCCCTCGAAACCGCCTTTGCGTGCGGCCTCGACGGCCCGGAGCCCGGCCAGGGACGCGCCGACGACGACCAGCCGGCGGGTTCCCATCAGGGCTCCAGCCGGAGGGCCTCGGTCGGGCAGCCCGCGATGGCTTCCTCGACGTCGGAAAGAGTCCCTGGGGGGACGGTCTCCGTCATCAGCACGAGTTCGCCCTCGTCGTTCACTTCGAACACGTCGGGTGCCAGGGACTCGCAGATACCCAGACCTGTGCACTTGGAACGGTCAACGGTGATCTTCATCAGTGCTCCTTCGGGGCTCCGGTCGGCTCGGCCGCGACGCCGACCGGGTGGTGTCGCAGGATCTGTTCGACGACGAGCTTCGCGGTCTCCGCGCAGGCCGTGGTGCCGCCGTTGGCGTACTCCTTGACCGCGTCGCCGACGTTCCAGAGGTTGGGGACGGGAGTGGTGTTCGGGAGGTCGAAGCCCGCCACAGCACGTTGCGGAGGCCAGCCGTCGCGGGTGACGACGGTGGACAGGATCCGGGCGCGATCGAAACCCGGGATCTGGTCGCGGAGATCGGCCATGAGCAGCTCGGTCTCGGCCGCCTCGTCGAAGTCGCCGACAGCCGGCTGCGGGACGGCCGTACCCACGTAGAGGTGCCAGCCCTCCGGTGCCATCTCCGGGCAGGTCGCGGTGAAGTTGGCGACGTAGCACATGCGGCGGGTGCTGGCGAAACTGAGGAGGCCCGGTGCCTCGACCAGGCGCTCCTGGCTGGCAAAGTTGACCGAGATCATCGCGCAGGGCCGGTCGCCGCGCCGTACCGAGGTCAGGTACTCCTCGGAAAAGTGCTCCTCGCCGGCGAGTGTCACGGTGGCGGCCGGCCCGACGTCGCTGACCGCCAACCGGCAGGCGACCTCGGTGTCCTGGCCGTCGCGGGCGACGACGGCGCCGGTGACCCGGCCGGCGTCCACCGTCAGGCTGCGCACCTCGCTGTCCAGCCAGACCTCACCGCCGCCGGCGATGACCACGTCGGCGAGCGCGCGCCAGATCCCGATGGTGCCGTCGGGACAGAACCCGAACTTCTTGAAGGCGCTCTTGCGGGTGAAGTAGGTGAGGAAGACACGGGCGGGCAGTTCCTCGGAACTCACCGCGAAGACCGATCCGCACATGTTGCGGAAGACACCGTGCACGGATTCGTTCTTGGTGTACCGGCGGATCCAGTCGGCGGTGGACAGTTCGGCGTCGGGCAGGCCGCTGTCCTCGCGGGCGGCACCGAGGCCGCCGAGGAGCTTGGCGCCCTGGCGGGTGAGCTTGGACAGCAGCATGCCCCAGCCGCCACCGGTCACATCGATGTCCTTGCCGCCGATGCGGTACAGGATGGGCGGGTTGGCCCGGCGGACGTCGAACTTGGCGCCGACCTCCTGGAAGGTCTCCTCGGTGATGCCGCCCACCTCGATGACGATGGCCCCGTTGTTGACCTTGAAGCCGTCGATGTCGTGGGTGGAGGCCCGCCCGCCCACACGGTCGAGGCGTTCCACCACGAGGGTGCGGTAACCGTGGTGGGTCAGGCGGGCGGCGGTGAACAGGCCGCCCGCGCCGGCGCCGATGACGAGGGCGTCGAAGGATTTCACGAAGGCTGTCTCCTTTACGGGCTCAGGCCAGCGGATTGGTGCCGACGGCGGCGCCGTCCATGTCGGTGATGTCGGACCAGCGGTCGGCGACGTCCTGGAGGCTCGGGGTGCCGGCGAAGGTCACCCCCTTGGAGGCGAAGTACGCGACCCGCTGGACGCGGTCGCCGCCGGCGATCAGCACCGTGCCGGTGTCGGTGCATTCGTCGGTCAGCAGATGGGCGACGACGGGTGCCACGAAGTCGGCCGGCAGCCGCTCCAGGAGCTCGGCGGGGGCGGCGTCCTCACTCATCCGGGTCCTGGCCAGCGGTGCGACCGCGTTGGCGAGGATGTTGTACTTGCGCCCCTCGACCGCGAGCGTGTTGACCAGGCCGACCAGGCCGAGCTTGGCGGCGCCGTAGTTGGCCTGTCCGAAGTTGCCGTACAGCCCGGAGGTGGAGGTCGCCATGACCACCCGGCCGTGTCCCTGCTCGCGGAAGTGCGGCCAGGCGGCGCGGGTGACGTGGTACCCGCCGAAGAGGTGCACGCGCTGCACGGCCTCCCACTGGTCCACCGTCATCTTCACGAAGGAGGCGTCCCGCAGGATGCCCGCGTTGTTGACCACGCCGTGCACGGCCCCGTACTCCCGCAGGGCGGTGCCGATCACGCCGGTGGCGCCCTCCTCGGTGGCCACGCTGTCGTAACTGGCGACCGCCTGGCCGCCCGCGGCCCGGATCTCGGCGACGACGGCGTCGGCCATCGCGTTGCCCGATCCGGTGCCGTCCCGCGCGCCACCGAGGTCGTTGACGACGACTCGGGCGCCGTGCCGGGCCAACAGCAGCGCGTACTCGCGCCCCAGCCCGCCGCCCGCGCCGGTCACCACGACGACCCGGTCCTGTACTCCTGCCATGTGGGTACTCCTCGTTGCTCGGATGGGGGATCAGTACGAGTTCGGCAGGCCGAGGCTGTGCTGGGCCACGAAGTTGAGCACCATCTCCCGGCTGACCGGGGCGGTGCGCAGCATGCGGGCGACGAACCACAGGTCGGCCAGGCCGTACTCGCGGGACAGGCCGTTGCCGCCATGGGTCTGGATCGCCTGGTCGAGGGCCTTGAGAGAGGCTTCGGCGGCGGTGAACTTCGCGATGTTGGCCGCTGCCGCGGCGTCCTGTCCGGCGTCGAACAGCTCCGCGCTGCGTGCTGTGGCGAGCCGGGCGAGCTCGACCCCGATGTGCGCTTCGGCGAGGGGGTGGGAGATGCCCTGATGGGCTCCGATCGGAGCGGACCACACCGTGCGTTCGCGGGCGTAGTCGCGGGCCTTGCCCACCGCGTAGCGGCCGATGCCGTTGCTGAGCGCCGAAGCGGTGATGCGCTCGGGGTTGAGGCCGGCGAAGACCTGCCGCAGGCCCTTGCCGCGCTCCCCGATCAGGGCGTCGCCGGTCACCCGGACGTCGTCGAAGAACAGGGTGAACTGTTTGTCCGGGCAGACCAGTTCGGTCTCGATGGGCTGGAACTGCAGGCCGGGCGAGTCGAGGGGAACAACGAACAGGGACAGCGGGCCGCGTCCGGACGCCGAGGGAGCGAGATCGCCGTCCCGGGTGACGACGAGCACGGCGTCCGCCTCGTTCAGGGCGGAGATGAAGTACTTGGAGCCCGAGATGCGCCACCCCTCGCCGTCGGAGCGCGCGGTGGTGGTGATGGCATGGCTGTTGGATCCGGCGTCCGGCTCGGTGATGGCGAACGCCATCCTCCGGCGACCCGTGGCGATGTCCGGCAGCCAGGCCCGCTTCATCTCCGGCGAGGCGTGGGCCGCGAGGATCGAGCCGCAGATGGCGGGCGAGATGACGCTGCTGAGGAGCGGCATGCCATGGGCCGACAACTCCTCGAGGACCACGACGAGTTCGGCGAGACCCGCGCCCCCGCCCCCGTACTCCTCGGGAAGGTGGACGCCCAGCAGCCCGGCCTCCCCCAGTTCGCTCCACAGCTCCTCCACGCCCGCGCCCGTCCGGGCACGTTCGCCGTAGTACGCGTGCCCGTAGCGGGCGGCGATCTTGGCGGTGCTCTCCCGGATCAGCCGATGCTCGTCGCTGTCCGTGATCAGTGTTGTCATCGCTACCGTCCCTGGAACGTGGGCTTGCGCTTGTCGATGAAGGCGGCGACGGCCGCCGAGGCGTCCGATGTCCGGGCGGTGCGGGAGATCGCGTCCGCCTCGGCCGCCAACTGCTCGGCCAGCGTGGCCGACCAGGTTTCGCGCAGCAGGCGGCGGATCTCGCCATGGGCGCGGGTGGGGCCGTCGGCCAGTCGCCGGGCGACCGCGAGGGCTTCGTCGGCCAGTTCACCGGCCGGCAGCACGCGTGTCGCCAAGCCCCATTCGACGGCCTCGTGAGCGTCGAGCACCCGTTGTTCGAAGTAGAACTCGGCTGCCCGGCGGGGTCCCACGAGCCTCGGCAGGAACCAGGAGTTGCCACCGTCACCGGACAGCCCGAGCGACGTGAACCCGGAGGCGAACTTGGTGCCCTCGGCGGCCAGCACGATGTCGGCGCAGTACAGCAGTCCCAGCCCGCCGCCCGCGACCGCGCCGTGCGCGGCGCACACGATCGGCGCGTCGAGCCTGCTGAGCAGACGAAGCGCCTCGTGGTACGGCGAGATCATCCTGCGCAACGCGCCGGGCAGTTGGGCGCCGGCGTTGTCCGCGAAGACGGCGATGTCGCCGCCCACGGTGAAGGCAGGACCGTCGCCGGTGATCAGTACCGCACGCACGTCCGGATCGGCGGCCAGGCGCTGGGCGGCCTCGTACAGGTCGTCGGCCATGGCCTGGTCGAGGGCGTTGCGGGCGTGCGGGCGGTCGAGCCGGAGCTCGGCGAGTCCGTCGGTGACGCGGAAATCCACGGTCGACAGGGCCCGGCCGGCCCCCAGGGCCTCGGACCAGCGTGCGCTGTCCGTCAGTTGGACGAGGCCGGTGATCCGCTCACCCTCGAAGCTCAGGAGGTGGGAGAACTCCGCGTCGAGCTTGCCGCCGCCTTGTCTCGCCTCGCCCACGTACCGGCCGGTGACCAGCAGGTCGCCGTCTTCGAGGTGGCGGAAACCGGCGGGTTCCGCCCGGGCGTCGTAGCTCCTGGCGATCCGGCCCCAGAACCCGCGACGCATGGCGTCGGACCCGGTGTACGTCCCGCCCAGTCCCAGCGGGAGTCCTTCGGTGGTCCGGCCCTCGAACCCGGGATGCAGGATCCGGTCGAGCCGCTCGCGGTCTCCGTGGGCCAATGCCTGGTAGAGCTCGGCCGCCACCGCCTCTTTCCCATCGTGTCGCACGCTCACAGCCTCCAGTTTTGAATCTAATATAAATAAGATTCCGACTCCGGGTCAACGCCCCTTCGCCGGGCGGGACCGGTCACCCCGGGTCGGGACCCACGACCGAGACGAACGAGACACATCCGCCCGGCCGCCCGCCCAGGTTGTGGGTGAGGCCGAGACGCGGATCCGTCAGCTGGCGCTCGCCCGCTTCACCGCGGAACTGCAGCCAGCACTCGTACAGCATCCGCAGGCCGCTGGCCCCGACGGGATGACCGAAGGACTTCAGCCCGCCGTCGGGGTTCACGGGCAGCCGGCCGTCCAGCTCGAAGGCCCCGTCCAGGACGTCCTTCCACGCCTGGCCGCGCTCGGCGAACCCCAGGTCCTCCATCAGCACCACCTCGGTCGGGGTGAAGCAGTCGTGCACCTCGGCGAGCGATATCTGCGTGCCCGGGTCGGTGACGCCCGCCTGCCGGTAGGCGTCGGCGGCGGCGTGGACCACCTCCGGGAAGGTGGTGTAGTCGTAGCCGGGGTCCATGGCTCCCCTGACGGCCCCCGCGACCAGGGACAGCCCCTTCACGTACATCGGCCGGTCCGTGTAGCGCAGGGCGTCCTCGGCCCGGACGATCAGGGCGCAGGCGGCGCCGTCGGAGACCCCGGAGCAGTCGAAGACCCCGAGCCGTCCGGCCACCAGCGGCGCCCGCTCGATCGTCTCCTTGGCGACCACGGAGCGGAACTGGGCCTTGGGGTTGCGGGCGCCGTTGGCGTGGTTCTTCCAGGCGACGTGCGTCATCGCCTCCCGCATCGCGGCCGGATCCACCCCGTACCGCGCGCAGTACGCCGGATCGAGCAGGGAGAAGGCGGCCGGCGCGGTCAGTGACAGCTCGGGCGCCGTGCCGTCGCCCGGCGGGTCGGAGCGCAGCAGCCCGGAGAAGCCGGAGTCCTTCAGCTTCTCCACACCGACGGCCATCACCCGGTCGTACGCCCCGGAGGCGACCGCGTAGCAGGCGTTGCGGAAGGCCTCCGATCCGGTGGCGCAGTAGTTCTCGACCCGGGTGACGGGCTTGTGATCCAGGGCCAGCGGGCGGCTGAGCGTGAGGCCGGACTGTCCGGAGCCGAGGGTGCCCAGCCAGTAGGCGTCCACGTCCTCGGCCGCCAGGGCCGGGGTCCCCGCGAAGCACTCCTGGGTCGCGTCGATGAGGAGGTCGTCCGCCGAACGCTCCCAGTGCTCGCCGAAGGGGGTGCACCCCATGCCGACCACCGCGACCTTGTCGCGGATCCCGTTGCTGCTCATGCCGTGCCCTCCCGCTCACTCGTGTCCGCCGCAGCGGAGGCCGTCGTACCGGCCGTCGTACGGGCCTTCCAGAAGTAGTTGTGCACGCCGCCCGCGGTGTGCAGCCGCCGGAAGACCGGCTCGACCCGTACACCCACGTCGAGTTCGTCGGCCACCGTGTCGGCGATCTCCAGCGTGCAGCGCCCGCCGCCGTCGAAGTCGACCACCGCGTCGATCAGCGGGGGCGAGGGCGAGTGGGCGAGCCGGTCGACGGTGTACGTCGCCACCGTGCCGGTCGTCCCGGCCAGCGGCACGGCCGCCATCGCGTCCACCGCGCCGCAGTCCTTGCACACCCGGGCGGGCGGCAGGTGGACGAAGCCGCAGTTCTCGCAGCGGCTGCCGGTGAACCCGAACTTCCACCCCTCCCCGCGTGCCGACGGCGGGCCTGCCGGCCGATCCGGCTCGGGCCTGCGCGGCGGCTCCCGTTCCAGCCACCCGCGCCAGGTCAGGTACGTCGTGTACGGGACGGGCCGGCCCTCGGCGAGTTGCCGGGCGAGGGAATCGTGCTGCCTGGCCGGGGGGAGACGGTCGGTGGTCCGCAGCAGGAGGGCGTCGCAGCCGTCGGCGGCGGAGAGCAGCAGGATGGTCTCGTCGGCGCCGGCGCGGTCGAGGACGTCGGCCAGGGCGAGCCCGGCGTCGGCCGCTCCGGAATGCCCGAGGGGTGAGCCGCTCGCCGACAGGCGTGCGGGGAAGACCTTGGGGGCGCGCTTGCGGACGGCCGCGTTCGGCGAGACGAGCAGCACATGGTCGGGCTGCCCGGTGCCGGCGGCTTTCAGAGCGCGCTGTGCGGTGTCCTCGATCAGCGGCAGGTAGCGTTCCAGGCCGAACCGTTCCTCCCACTGCTCGCCGGACGGGCTCCCCGGGGTGCGCCAGCGGTCGAGGAACTCGGCGGTGGCGAAGGTGTGGGCGAGGATCTCGGCTACCGCCGCGTCCGCCGCGCCGAAGAGGAAGGCCGCCGCGCCGTCTCCCCCGTCCCGCTCGTCGGCCGAGCCGGGGCGCCCGGTGCGGACGTCGGACAGTACGGCGAGACCGCCGTCGAGCCCGGCGGCGCGCAGCGCGGCGATCCCGGAGCGCGCGGAGCCTGCCAGGTCCGCCGCGAAGGTGTCGCGCGGCAGGCCGAGTGCGGCGTGCAGGGCGCAGGCGTTGGTCTTGTCGAGGTAGGCGGGAGAGGTGGTCGCGAAGTACAGCGACGACGGTGCGGGCGGGGCGGGGCGCAGACGGCGGGCGGCTTCGACGCCCATGGTGGTGCTGTCCTCGTCGAAGGAGGCGGCGACACGGGCGCCGCGGCCCGCGCGGACACCAAGGGCGGTGCCCAGTTCGTCACGCATGACGCGGTGCCGGGGAAGGTAGGTGGCGTAGGAGACGATGCCGTAGGGGCTGCGGGGCATGGTGGTCGTCATGGTGGTCACGCCGCCTCGAAGATCGCGGCCATGCCCTGGCCGCCGCCGATGCACATGGTTTCGAGGGCGTACCGGCCGCCGCGGCGCCGCAGTTCGTGCAGCATGGTGGCGAGGATGCGTACCCCCGTGGCTGCGACGGGGTGGCCGAGTGAGATGCCGGAGCCGTTGACGTTGAGCCGGTCGTCGTCCTCGTCGTACTTGAATCCCCACTCCTTCACGACGGCGAGCACCTGACAGGCGAACGCCTCGTTCAGCTCGACGAGGTCGAGATCGTCGAAGCCCAGCCCGGTCCGGGCGAACAGTTTGGCGACCGCCGGCACCGGGCCGAGGCCCATCACCGAGGGCTCGCAGCCGGCGGCCGCCCAGCCGCGCAGGAAACCCATGGGTTCCAGGCCTAGTTCGCCGAGCTTGTCCTCGGCGACCACGAGACAGGCCGCGGCGGCGTCGTTCTGCTGGCTGGAGTTGCCCGCGGTGACGGTGCCATCGGGCGTCAACGGACGCAGTCCGGCGAGGATCTCTTCGGTGGTGCCGGGGCGGATGCCCTCGTCGCGTTCGCACGAGCGGGGGTCACCGGGTCGTCGGCGAGGGAGGTCGACCGGCACGATCTCGTCGGCGAAGCGTCCGGCGTCCTGCGCTTCGGTGGCCCGCCGGTGACTGCGGGCCGCGTACGCGTCGGCCTCCTCGCGGGTGATGGCGTAGCGCTCGGCGAGGTTCTCGGCCGTCTCGATCATTCCGCTGATGGGGCCGAACCGCTCCTGCGGCTGCGAGCGTTCCCGGCCCCGGTCGAGGCGGTCGTAGAGCTGCACGGTGCCGGAGCGGCTGCCCCAGCGGACGTCCGGGGAGTAGTGCTCGATGTTGCTCATGCTCTCCACGCCGCCCGCCAGGACCACGTCGGCGGCTCCGGTCTGGACCGTCATCGCGGCGGTGACCACGGCCTGGAGTCCGCCGCCGCAGCGCCGGTCGAGCTGGAAGCCGGGCACCTCGACCGGCAGACCGGCTTGGAGGGCGGCCCAGCGGCCGATGCACGGGGCCTCGGAGTTGGCGTACGACTGGGCGAAGACGACATCGTCGATACGGTGCGGGTCGACACCGGAGCGCTCGACCACGGCCTTGATGACGGTGGCGGCCAGGTCGTGCGCGGGTACGGGGCGCAGGGTGCCGCCGAAGGTGCCGACGGGGGTGCGCAGCGGTGTGACGATCGCGGCGCGGCGCAGGGCTGTCATGCCGGGGCTCCTTGCTCTTCGAGCGCGGCTTCGAGCGCCGCTCGGTGGTCGGGGTGGGCGATGGCGAGCATGCGTTCACGGCGTACGCTCAGCGGCTGTCCGCGCAGGTCGGCGACGCCGTACTCGGTGACGAAGAGTCCCGCGTCGCTGCGGGAGGTGCTGACCGGGCCGGACAGCCGGGCCACGATGCGGCTGGCGGTACCGGCGGTGGAGGGCAGGGCGATGACGGGCAGGCCGCCCGGTGACCGGGCGGCTCCGCGCAGGAAGTCGCCGGCGCCGCCGACCGCGCCGACGTAACTCCCCCTGGCCAGCTCGGAGTTGACCTGGCCGCTGAGGTCCACCTCGATGGCCGAGTTGATGGCGACCAGCCGGTGCTGGGCGGCCAGCGTCCGCGGGTCGTGGGTGTAGGCGGTGTCGCGCAGCTGGATCGCGGGGTTGCGGTGGGCGTAGCGGAACAGCCGCCGGGTGCCCATCAGCAGGCCGCCGACCGAGCGGCCCCGGTCGAGCGTCTTACGGGCGCCCGTCACCACTCCCGTCTCGATCAGGTCCATGGCCGCGTCGTTGATCAGGCCGGAGTGGATGCCCAGGTCACGGCGGTCCGTCAGCAGCCCGAGCACGGCCTCCGGAAGCCCGCCGACGCCGAACTGGAGCGTGACCCCGTCCTCCACCAGGCCGGCCACGCGGGCCGCCACCCGTGCGGTGACGCCCTCGGACGCGGCGGGCCGGACCTCGGCGGGCGGGCGGGACGTGTGGATCACGACGTCGAGGTCGGAGGCACCCAGCGTGCGGGAGCCACAGGTCTGCGGGACCTGGTCGTTGACCTCGGCGATCACCACCCGCGCGGTGTGCAGGGCCGCGCTCAGGTAGTCGTCGGCCAGCCCCAGGCTGTGGCGGCCGTGCTCGTCCGCCGGAGGGAGCTGGATGAGCACCACGTCGGCGCGGACGGAGCCCGTGGTGAGCAGACCGGGGAGGCTGGAATAGGGGGCGGGGAGCACGTCCAGCTTCCCCGCCCGGTGCAGGGCCCGGTTGCCGCCGCTGCCGGTGTAGGAGACGAAGGAGACCATGTCCGCGTGGTCCGGCCGCACGGTGTCGGTGGCCGGGATCCCGAGGAAGCATCTGAAGGGCCCGATCCCGGCGCGCTGACGCATCAGCCGCTCGGTCAGGGTCAGCGGCTCGGCGCACGCCTGGCCCCAGGCAACGGTGTCGCCCGCCCGGACGTACCGGGACAGGTCGAGTTCGTCGGGTGCGATGACATCCATGTGCCGGCCCGTCAGCTGCCGGCGTCTTCGCGCCAGCGGTCCGCCGAGGGGTCGAGCAGCCTGGACAGGTGTCCGTCAGGCAGCCACACCAGGGCTTCCAGTTCGAGCGCGTCCAGGTGTCTGACCCGCCCGGTGCGCCGGTCCTCCAGCCGGAGCCGGGGACCGTTGGCGGTGGTGTCCACGCTCACCGCGACCTCGGCGAACTCGCTGCCCACGATCTCGTTCCCGTTCATCGGTGCCGCCCTCAGATCAGGAAGGACAGGGTGGGCAGCGCACGGTCGTGGTCGACCAGGACGACCTTCTTGTACGCCAGCCGCAGCCGTCCGTCGACGAGACGCAGCCGGTACGTGGTGCGCCCGGCCCATATCTCCTTGCCGCGCTCGCGGGACTCGACCAGCACGAAGTTGGCGCCGACGGTCAGGTCTCCGGACTCCCGGCCCGGACCGGCGGCGTCATCGTCGTCGTCGAGGATCTCCACGTTGGAGACGATCCGGCGCAGGTGGGAGGGCGGTGACTGGGCGTACCGCTTGCCGGTCCTGAGCTGCCCCAGCCGGGTGGCGATACGACTGCGGTTGTCGCTGATCACCGACATCTGCTGTACGGGGTCACCGTCCGGGGCGGCCGCGGGCACCCAGTAGAGGGCGTCGTCGGTCCACAGCGCCTCCCACGCGTCGTAGTCGTGCTCGTCCGCGTAACGGGCCTCGCGATACAGGAACTGCTCCACCTGGCGCAGGTCGAGGGCGGTGTCGTCGGTGGTGGCCGGTGCGGTCACTTCTTGGCCTCCATCAGGTTCCGGTAGTGCGACCAGAAGCCCCGCATGCCCGTCTCGTCGGTCGCGGTGCCGATACGGAAGCCGTTGTCGTCGGTGCGTTCCCGGTCCACTCCGCGCCGGATGTCGACCCATTCCGGCTCGCGCAGGGCGACGCCGCGCTGGTTACGCTCGTACATCTCGGTGTCGTCGGCGAGCAGCATCCCGGCCGGCCCGACCGAGCCGACGCACTGCGACACCATGCGCCGGTTGAGTTCGGGGGCGCCCTTGAGCTGGATGGCGGTGGAGTGCTGGACGCACTCGCCGACCGTCAGCGGCTGGATGACGAAGAGCTGGATCTCGGCGATGAAGAGGTTGGGGAAGATCATCACGTGCGGGGACCCCTCGACGAGGATCTCCTCGGCGGCGGGGCCGTGGAGTTCCCTCATGCGTGCCACGTACTGGGGCACCCGGTCCTCGGTGGTGCCGAACCAGCGCATCGGCTCGCCGAAGCGGCGGAACTCCGGGCGCAGGTCGTTCTCGCTGTGGCCGCCTCCCAGGTCGCGGGTCACGGCCGTGGAGTTGTCGCTGTACAGGGCGCCGATCGGGCTGCCGGTGACGCTGAAGATGGAGCCGTGCACGAACTGCGGGTGGTAGCCGTCCGTCTCGTTCTCCGCGAGGAGCTTCCAGTTGGCGCGCGTGCGGTGCTTGAGCCAGCCGGCGGTGAGTTCGACCTCGCCCTCCGGGGAGAGCCGTGCGAGACGGTCCAGTTCTCCGGCGGCGGCGCCGAGGTGTTCGGTGAGCGTCGGGCCGTCGGATGCGAAGCTGCCGAAGACGAAGCCCTGATGGGAGGCGACCCTGGGGAGCCGGCCGAGGCCGAGGGCGAGCTTGCCCTTGCCGCCGTAGCCCTTGTTGTAGGGGTAGCCCAGCAGGTCGCCGTTGTTGCGGTACGTCCAGCCGTGGTAGGGGCAGCGGAAGGAGTTGGAGTTGCCGCTCGGCGCGTCGCACACCAGGTTGCCGCGGTGGGCGCAGCGGTTGAGCAGCAGGTGCACCTCGCCGTCGCGGTCCCGGGTCATGACGACGTCCTGCGGACCGATGTTCTTGCGTACGTAGTCGCCCGGTCGGCGCACCTCGCTCTCATGCCCGACGTAGACCCAGGTGCGGTACCAGATGCGCTCCAGTTCCTCGGCGAAGATCTCCGGATCGGTGTAGAGCGATCCGTGCACCCTGGTCGGCTGGATCAGCCGTGCGTACTTGTCCGTCTGTTCGTGTGCCGTCTGCTTGTGTGCCGTCTCCGGCAGCGTGGCCGTCATGCTTCGCCATCCTCGATTCGCTTCTGGGCGTACTGCGCCAGCCGGAACTTCTGCACCTTGCCGGTGAGTGTGGTGGGCAGTTCGGCGGCGTCCAGGAACAGCACGTGCTTGGGGACCTTGAACCGCGCGAGCCGCCGCTTGCACAGCGCGACGACATCCGCGGCGGAGAGGTCCGCGCCGGGAGCACGGACCACACAGGCGCAGCCGGCGTCGCCCCATCGTTCGTCGGGCACGCCCACCAGGTAGACCTGGCTGATCGCGGGGTGGGCGGTGAGCAGGTCCTCGATCTCCTTGGGCATGACCAGTTCGCCGCCGCTCTTGTACAACTCCTTCGTGCGGCCGGTGACTTCGAGGTATCCGTCGTCCCGGACCCGGCCCAGGTCGCCGGAGTGCACCCAGCCGTCCCGCAGGGCCTTCTCGGTCTCCTCGGGTTTCTTCCAGAAGCCCCGCATGTGCGTCGGGCCCCGGGAGACCAGTTCGCCCTCGGCTCCGGGAGGAAGGTCCTCGCCGGTGAGCGGGTCGATCGCCTTGTACGTGGCGAGCGTGCCGTCGGGCAGTCCGGCCGGGCCGGCCATCTTGGATCTGCCGACGGTGCCGGAGTGCCGCTCCAGCGGATCATCGGGAAGAGTGAGCGTCATCGCTCCGCCGCACTCGGTCATGCCGTATCCCGTAGTGATCTCCTCCACGCCGAGTTCCGCCCGCACCCGCTCCCAGAGCCAGACCGGGGCCGGGGCCGCGCCGGACAGCAGCGCGGTGAGCGAGGAGAGGTCGTGGTCCTCGCGTGCGGGGTGTTCCAGCAGGGCCACGGTCATCGTGGGCACGCAGAGGATGTCGGTGGCGCGGTGCCGCTGGATCCCGGCGAGGTAACGGACCGGGTCGAAGGCGGTCTGCGGGACGATCGCGCCGCCCACCGTCATCGCGGCGAGCATCCCCTCGACGTAGCCGAACATGTGGTAGCAGGGCAGCGAGAACAGGATCCTCCGGCCGTCCTGGAACGCCCTGGTCAAGGCCGAGGCGTAGGCGGTCCGCAGCACGGAGTCATGGGTGACGAGGACACCCTTGGGCGAGCCGGTGGTGCCGGAGGTGTAGAGCAGGTCCCCGATCTCGTCCGGCCGGGCCGCTCCGGCGGGGCACTGCCCTCGGTGGCGGTCGCCCAAGTCCGCGAGCGAGGCCACGGTCGGCACGCCGTCGCGCGGCTCGGTGCCCTCGGTGGGCAGCAGGACGACCTGTCGCAGGTGAGGCAGCGCGGTCGCCTCGCCGGTGTCCCAGCCGGGTGCGACGGCGTCGAGCATGGTCTGGTAGTCGAGGTCGCCGAACGCGGTCATGGAGACCAGGACGGAGCACTCGGACTGGGCCAGGACGTAGGCCAGTTCCTCCTGGCGGTAGAGGTAGTTGAACGGGATCGCCACGGCACCGGTCCGGGCGACGGCGAACTTCAGCGGGGCGAACTCCAGGAAGTTCGCCATCAGCAGCCCCACCCGGTGGCCGGGGCGCACACCGAGCGCGGCAAGACCGTCCGCGAGGCGGGCGGCCCACTCGGCCGTCTCGGCATAGCCGATGGTCCGCTCGTCCGTGATGACGAAGGGGCGGTCTCCGTACCGCGCGGCGCAGTGGTCGAGCCAGTCGTCGAGGGTGCGTGGGGTCCAGCGCTGGAACCGGGCACTCAGGTGCTCGCGGCGCCGCTCGATTTCCGATGTCACGAAACACCTCCTTTTTCTAATTGACGTTAGATTAAATCACCGGGGCAGAGGTAGGCAACCACCCGTTCACGGGACTCACCCCAGTCGGCGCAGGATCCCCGCGGCGGCGGCCTCACGGAGCTTGAACTTGCGCACCTTGCCGGCCGGAGTGACCGGCATCTCGTCGGCGACGTACCAGTGCTGCGGGACCTTGTACTTGGCCAGGCGGCCGACGCAGTGCTCGACCAGGGCATCGTGCAGGCCGTCGTACACCTGTCCACGAAGACGTACGACCGCTGCCACGGCCTCGCCCCACCTCTCGTCCGGCAGGGCCACCACGGCTGCCTCCAGCACGGCCTCGTGTCCCAGCAGGCAGGTCTCTATCTCGGCCGGTGCGATGTTCTCACCACCGCGGATGATCAGGTCCTTCAGCCGTCCGGTGATGGTGATCACCCCGCGCGCGTCCATGGCGCCGAGATCACCGGTGTGCACCCAGCCCTCGGCGTCGACCGTGCGCGCGGTCGCCTCCGGATCGTGCAGGTACCCGATCATCTGCTGGTAGCCGCGGGCGCAGATCTCACCCGGCGTGCCGAGCGGCTGCACCTGGCCGGTCACCGGGTGGACGATCTTGCACTCCACCTGTGGCAGCGGCCGCCCCACGGTGTCCCTGACGTCCGTGTCGTCGTCCGTGACCCGGGTGGCGGTCAGGGTGGGGCCCAGTTCCGTCTGGCCGTACAGGTTGTGCACGCGGGCGCCGAACAGTTCCCGGGTCGCCTCGATCAGGGGGGCGGGCACATTGGCGCCGCCCACGAGGACCTTGCGCAGGGCGGGGGCCGGACCACCCGTCTCCCGGGCGGTCTCGTTCAGGGCGGACAGCATGGCGGGCACGCAGAACAGGAGGGAGGCCCGCTCCTCGCGCATCGACTCCAGTACGGGGCCGGGCCGGAACTGCTCGACCAGTACGAGGCAGCCTCCCAACCACAGGGTGCCGAGGGTGGCGACCACACACCCGGCCGTGTGGAACATCGGCAGCGGGCTGACGTGCACCGCGCCCGGCTCGGCCTGAACCGTCTCCAGGTTCAGTCGCGCGACGTTGACCAGAGACCGATGGGTCAGCAGCACGCCCTTGGGCAGGCCGGTGGTGCCCGAGGTGTACTGGAGCATCACCGGTGCACCGGGGTCCTGGACAGCCGCGTCCGGCAGATCCCGCGGCTCGGCGTTCCACCGGTCGTGTTCGGCGAGGGAGACCACGTGCCGCAGCCCGGGGCACCGGAGCCGGACGGCCGCGGCGACGGCCGCGAGGTCGTAGTCGCGGCTGACGTCCGCGTGCAGCAGCGCGACGGCTCCGGAGTGGTTGAGGGCATGGACGAGTTCCTCGGGCCGCAGTACGGGGTTGAGGGCGACCAGGGTCACTCCCGCCAGCGCGGCGCCGTACTGGACGATCGGCCACTCGACGACGTTCGGCGCCCACAGGGCGACGAACTCCCCCGGTTCGGCCAGCCTCAGCAGGGCGGCGGCCACCCGCCGGGCCTCGGTGTACAGCTGCCCGTAGGTCAGCCGGCGTTCCGCACCACCGCCGTGCGCGACACCTGCCAGGGCCGGGGCGTCGGCGTGGGTCACGGCCCGCTCCGCCAGCAGGGAGCCGACGGTGTGGTCGACCAGGGGCACACTGTCGTCCCTTGGCCACAGTGAGGACACCAGTGGTTCTGTCATGTTCAGCATCCCTTGAACTCGGGGCGGCGCCGTTCGCGGAAAGCGGCGACGCCTTCGGCGAAGTCCGCCGAGTCGAAGAGCCGGATCTGGTGCTCGACCTCGTGGTCGAGTGCCGCGCGCGGATCGCCCCCGGCACGGACGCCGAGCATCGCCCGCAGAGCGGAGAGCGCGAGGGGCGGGCCCTCGGCGATGCGTTCGGCGTCGGCGAGCGCCCGGTCCAACGCGGCCCCGGGCTCGGTCAGTACGTCGGCGAGGCCGAGGGTGAGCGTTTCCGGGCCCTGGACCGGGCGGGGCAGCAGGAGCAGCTGCCGGGCAGCGGCCGGACCGGTCCTGGCCGGCAGGGACACGGTGATCCCCATGTCACCGGCGAGGCCGACGCCGGTGAACGCCGTGCTGAACGACGCGTCGGTCGCGGCGACCACCCGGTCGCAGGCCAGCGCGAGCGCCGCCCCCGCGCCGTACGCGAAACCCTCGACGGCTGCCACCACAGGTGTGGGCCCGTCCCAGATGGCCCGGATCACCCGCTGGGCCGCCTCGGCCCTGGGGCGCGTCTCCTCGGGGCTCTGCCGACGCATCGTGGAGATGTCCCCGCCCGAACAGAAGGCGCCGCCGCTGCCGGTCAGCACGATCGCCCGTACGGTGTCGTCGGCCATCGCGGACTCCAGCATCTCCGCGAGCACCACCCGCAGCGCGAGGTCGATCGCGTTGCGCTTCTTGGGCCTGTTCAGGGTCAGGACCCGGACGGCGCCGTGGTCCTCGGCCAGCACGATGTCCTCGCCGCTGTGGTCAGTCATGGCGCTCATCCCCTGTCACCGTCCCGTGAAGACCGGGGGCCTGCGCTCGATGACCGCCGCCAGCCCCTCCCTGGAATCCGCCGTGCCCGACAGTTCGGCGACCGTACGGGCCTCCTCACCCAGTCGCTCCTCGACGCCCGCGCCCAACCCGCCCCACACCAGCCGCTTGGTCGCCGCCAGCGCCAGGGGCGCACCCGCGGCGAGGCCGCCGGCGAACTCGAGGGCCTCGTCGAGCAGCCGGTCGTCCGGCACGACCCGGGTGAGCAGCCCCGCGTCCAGCGCCTCGGCGGCGGTCAGGGTGGGATTGGTCAGCAGGATCTCCATGGCCTTGCGCAGACCCACCAGCCGGGTCAACGTCACCGAGACCCCGGCGTCCGGGGCCATTCCGACCCGGACCGCGCCCGACATGAACCGCGCCGACTCCGCGGCGATGACGAAGTCCGCCGCGCACACCAGCCCGAAGCCACCGCCTCCGGCCGCGAAGCCGTGCACCGCGGCGACGACCGGGGCACGCAGCTGGAGCAGCGCCGAGGTGGTGATCTGCAGCCAGGAGGTGGCCTCCCGCAGGTACTCCGGGAGTTTCTCCCCCTGGCCGGCGAAGGTGTGGACATCGCCGCCCGCGCAGAAGTTGCGGCCCTCCCCGGTGATCAGCACCACGCGCGCCCCGTCCTCCGCGTGGCAGCGCATGACAGCCGCGTGCAGTGCGCGCAGGAAGGGCACGTCCATGCCGTTGGACGCCTCCGGACGGTTGAGCCGCAGCCGTGCGACTCCGTCCGTGTCCAGGTCCAGGAGCACAGGCCCGGAGTCGATCAGTTTGTCCGTCATCTCACTCACCTCTCGCCGTGAAGGCCTCGATTCCGGCACCGGCCGCCGCCCCGCCCAGGTGGTCAAGCACCGCGGCCCGCTCCAGGGCGAGGCCGTCCGCCAGCGGCAGCCGCAGCCCCTCGTACACCAGGCGCTTCGCGGTGCCGAGCGCCCGGGGGTCCATGGCGCCGAGCCGTTCGGCGAACGCGGCGACCGCCTCCTCGAACCCGTCGTCCGGCAGGCACCGGTACGCCAGCCCCCAGGCCACGGCCTCCGCGCCGGACAGGCGGTCCCCGGTGAGGATGTGGGCCAGGGCCCGCTGACGGCCCACGAGGCGGGGCAGCCGCTGTGTGCCGCCGCCGCCCGGTACCTGGCCGAAGTTGGCATGCGTGTCGGAGATCCGGGCGTCCTCGCGCACCAGAGCGATGTCGCAGGACTGCATCAGTTCGAAGCCGCCGGCCATGGCGTACCCCTCGACAACGGCCACCACGGGAACCGGCAGGGTCGCGATGAGGGCGCAGGCCCGCCCGAAGTTGTCGAACAGCGGCGCCATCGCCCCCGGTCCGCCGGCCCGCAGCCGCCGCAGCTCCTTGAAGTCGCCGCCGGCGCAGAAGTTGCCTCCCGCGCCCCGGATCAGGACGACCCGTGCCGCCGACGCCACCTCCGTCAGGGCGCGCTCCAGCTGTGCGCCGAGTTCGACCGTGATCGCGTTCATCACCTCGGGGCGATCGAGCAGAACGTGGCCGACCGCACCGTCCACGCGCGTGCGCACCACCTGGGTGACCTGGGTACTCACATCGACCGCCCGCCCCCCACCTCGAGAACCGCGCCGGTCGTGTAGCTGGACAGCTCGCTCGCGAGAAAGAGGACGGCCCCAGCGACCTCCTCGGGCCGTCCTGCCCGCCTCATGGGGACGTCGGCCTCGCGGGCCGCGAAGACGTCCGGCGGCATCGCCTCGGTCATGGCGGTGCGGATCAGGCCGGGCTGCACCGCGTTGACCCGCACCCCGTGGTGGGCGAGTTCCTTGGCCGCCGCCTTCGTCATGCCGACGATCCCCGCCTTGGCCGCGCTGTAGTTGGTCTGGCCGGGGTTGCCGGACTTCCCGGACAGCGAGGAGATGTTCACGATCGAGCCGCTTCTGGCCTCGCGCATCACCGCCGCAGCCGCCCGGACGCCGAGCCAGGTCCCCCTGAGGTGCACGCCGATCACGGCGTCGAAGTCCTCCGCGGTCATCTTCCTCAGCGAGGCGTCACGGGTGATCCCCGCGTTGTTCACCAGTACGTCCAACGCGCCGAACCGCTCGACGGCCCGCCCCACCATGTTCTCGACCGCCGTCTCGTCCGTGACGTCACAGCCGAGAGCCAGTACGGAAGCCGGGTCGTCACCGCCGATGTCGGCTGCGGCCCGCTCCGCGCGTCCGGCGTCCACGTCCGCCACGGTCACCCGTGCGCCGTGCTCGTGCAGCAGCCGGGCGATTGCCAGGCCGATCCCCTGGCCGGCGCCCGTGACGATCACGGACCGGCCCGCCACCAGCCCGCCCATCAGCCGAGATACCGTACGACGGAGTCCACGACGCAGGCCGGCTTCGCGCCGCCCTCGATCTCGATGACCGTCGACAGCTTCAGCTGGACCGCGCCGTCGAGCGGTGTGACCTCGGTGATCGTCGAGGTGGCCCGCAGTTTGGCACCGACGGGCACCGGGGCGGGGAAGCGCACCTTGTCGAGCCCGTAGTTCACGGCCATGCTCACCCCCTCGACCTGGTAGAGCCGCTGCAGGAACACCGGCAGCAGGGACAGCGTGAGCAGGCCGTGCGCGATGGTGGAACCGAAGGGCCCCTGGGCCGCGCGCCCGGCGTCCACATGGATCCACTGGTGGTCCCCCGTGGCGTCGGCGAACCGGTCGATGCGCTCCTGGTCCACCTCGACCCAGTCGGTGGTGCCGAGCGACACGCCTGCCGCGGCGGCGAGTCCGGCTAGTCCGTTGAAGATCTTCATGTCGCGCTCCGGGGCTGGTCAGAATTTTGAATCTAATCTAGATTCATAAATCGCAACGGGTCAACGGTCGTGCAACGGGTCGACGGTTGGCAGCGGGCCGCGCACCACGAGGGAGCGAGCGGATGGATCTGGAACTCGGCGGGGCACGGGTGTTGGTCACCGGTGGTGCCTCGAACATCGGGCGGGGCATCGTGCACGGCTTCGCCGCGGAAGGCGCCCGTGTACTGATCTGCGACATCGACGCGGAGCAGGCCGCCAAGACACGTGCCGAAGCGCTGGAGCGGGGAGCGGCCGGGGCGGAGGTCGCCGTCATCGATCTGACGGCCGGGGGTGCGGGCGCCGAGGCCGTAGAACAAATCGTCGCCGCCTGGGGCGGAATCGACGTGCTCGTGAACAACGCGGGGTTGAGCCTGCCGGGGTTCGTCGCCCAGGACGCGGACCGCGACGGCTGGCGGCGGATGGTGGACCTCAATCTGTTCGGTTCCGTCGAGTGCACCCGTGCGGCCCTCGACGCGATGCGGCGCGAGGGCCACGGATCCATCGTGTTCATCTCCAGCGACGCCGCCTTCGGGGAGATACGGCAGGGGGTGTACGGGGCGACCAAGGCCGCGGTGATCGCCTTCGCCCGCACGGTCGCCCGGGAGCACGGCCGGGACGGCATCCGGTCGAACGTCGTCTGCCCGGGACTCGTCGTCCCGCAGAGCCCGGACGCGATCGGGGCGGGCAGCCTGTGGACCCGGGGCGACCAGTCCGCCGTCTTCGACGACCGGCAGATCGAGGCAGTCCGCAAGAACATCCCACTGCGCCGGCTCACCACGCCGGAGGACATCGCGGACGCCGTGGTCTGGGTCTCCTCGGCACGCCGCGCCCGGCAGGTGACGGGACAGGTCTTCTCGGTCAGCGGCGGCTACTCGATGCCGTAGGAGGCGCGCTCAGTGAACACCACCGACAGAAACGGCACCAGCGCACACGGCACGAGAACCCCGGCCGTCAAGGCGGCGGCGACCCGGAACCGCATTCTCGCCGCGGCCGCTCGGACGCTGAGTCTCAAGGGCTACTCCGCGACCAGGCTGGCCGACATCGCCGAACGGGCCGGTGTGCGTCCGCCCGCCGTCTACTACTACTTCCCCTCCCGCGAGGAGCTGATCGCCGAGGTGATGGCGGTCGGCCAGCTGCGGCTTCGGGAGCACGTCGAGACCGCGCTGGCCGCACTGCCCGACGGCACTCCCCCGATGGACCGGATCTGTGCCGCCGTCGAGGCGCATCTGCAGGTCGAGCTGCACCTGTCGGACTTCGCGACCGCGGTCAGCCGCAACAGCGGACAGCTGCCCGAGGACATCCGCGCCCGCCTGCGGGCGGACAGCGGCGCCTACTTCGACCTGTGGCGGGACCTGCTGGCGAGAGCCAGGGCCGCGGGAGCCATCAGGAACGACATCGACCTGCGAGCGGCGCGCATGCTCGTCATGGGAGCCCTCAACTGGACGCCGGAGTGGTGGAACCCGCGGCAGGGTTCGCTGACCGGCGTCATCCGCACCGCGCAGAGCCTGGTGCGCCACGGCCTGGGTGTGCCCTGACCCTGGGCCCGCCCTCATGCCCCTTCCATCACCCCTTCGCACAGCACACTGGAGGACCGTCATGCCCGAGGCCTACATCGTCGACGCGGTACGCACCCCGGTCGGCAAACGCGGCGGCGGCTTCGCCGGAACGCACCCGGCCGATCTCGCCGCCCACGTCATCCGCTCACTGGTCGCACGCCACGACTTCGACCCCGCCGCCGTCGACGACGTCATTCTCGGCTGCCTCGACCAGATCGGCTCGCAGGCCGGCGACATCGCGCGGACCAGTGCGCTGGCCGCCGGGCTGCCCGAGTCGGTGCCCGGTACGACTATCGACCGGCAGTGCGGCTCGTCCCAGCAGGCGGTCCACTTCGCCGCGCAGGCCGTCATGTCCGGCACGGCCGACCTCATCGTGGCCGGCGGTGTGCAGAAGATGAGCCAGTTCCCCATCCTGTCCGGGTTCACCGCCGGCGAGCCCTACGGGTCGACCGATCCGTGGACCGACTGCAAGGGCTGGCACGCCCGCTACGGCGACCAGGAGATCTCCCAGTTCCGCGGCGCGGAGATGATCGCGGAGAAGTGGGGCGTGGAACGCTCGACCATGGAGGAGTTCGCGCTGGAGAGTCACCGCCGGGCCCTGACAGCCCAGCGAGAGGGCCGGTTCGACGCCGAGATCATTCCGTTCGAAGGGGTCATGGCGGACGAGGGTCCGCGGCCGGACACCACACTGGAGAAGATGGCCGAACTCGCGACACTGACGCCCGGCGGGCGGCTGACCGCCGCGGTGGCCAGCCAGATCTCCGACGCCTCCTCGGCGATGCTGATCGCCTCGGAGGCCGCCGTACGCACGCACTCCCTCACACCCCGGGCCCGCATCCACCACATGTCGGTGCGTGGCTCCGACCCGGTCATGATGCTCACCGCTCCCATCCCTGCCACGGAGCACGCTCTCAAGAAGTCCGGACTCACCATCGACGACATCGATCTCGTCGAGATCAACGAGGCGTTCGCCTCCGTGGTGCTCGCCTGGCAGGCCGACATCGGCGCCGATCCGGCCCGGGTCAACGTCAACGGCGGTGCCATCGCCCTCGGTCACCCGCTCGGGGCCACCGGGACACGGCTGATGACCACCCTGCTCCACGAACTGGAGCGCACCGGCGGCCGCTACGGTCTCCAGACCATGTGCGAAGGCGGCGGTCAGGCCAACGTCACCATCATCGAGAGGCTCGGCTGACCTGATGCGACGGAACCTGTACACAGACGATCACGAGCAATACCGGGAAACCGTCCGCGAGTTCCTCGCGCGTGAGGTCGTCCCCCACCACCAGCGGTGGGAGGCCGACCGGTGGATCGACCGCAAGGTGTTCGCCGCGGCTGCCCAACAGGGTGTCTACGGCCTGCAGATCGGCGAGGAACACGGCGGCTCCGGCGAGCGGGACTACCGCTATCGCATGGTCGTCTGCGAGGAGATCGCCCGCGTCCACGCGCTCTCCTTCGGACTCACCGTCTCCCTCCAGGACGACCTGGTGCTGCACTATCTGCTGGACCTGACCACGGACGACCAGAAGCGGCGCTGGCTGCCGGGCTTCGCCTCCGGCGAGATCATCGGCGCGCTGGCGATGACCGAACCCGGGACCGGCAGCGACCTGCGGGGCATCCGCACCTCGGCCCGCCGCGACGGCGACGACTGGGTCCTGAACGGACAGAAGACCTTCATCACCAGTGGCATCATGGCCGATCTGGTGATCGTCGCCGCGCGTACGGATCCCGAAGGCGGCTCGCGGGGCTTCACTCTCCTGGTGGTCGAGCGGGACATGCCCGGCTTCACCCGCGGCCGCAAACTGGACAAGATCGGACTGCCCGGCCAGGACACGGCCGAACTGTTCTTCGAGGACGTGCGGGTACCGGCCGCCAACATCCTCGGCCCAGTGGGATCGGGCCTCCAGGAGCTCATGAGCCACCTGCCCCGGGAGCGTCTCGGTGTGACGGCCACGGCCATCGCGACCAGCCGGGCGGTCTTCGATCTGACCCGTGCCTACTGCTTCGAGCGCCGGGCTTTCGGCCACCCCATCGGCAACCTCCAGCACATCCGCTTCGAACTCGCCGAGATGGCCACCGAGATCGACGTCGCCGAGGCCTACGTCGACCGCTCGGTACACGCCTACAACGCCGGTGAACTGACCGCCGTGGACGCGGCGAAAGGCAAGTGGTACGTAAGCGAACTGCAGAAGCGGGTCATCGACCGTTGCCTGCAACTGCACGGCGGCTACGGCTACATGACGGAGTATCCGGTCGCCCGTGCGTTCGTCGACACAAGAGTCCAGACGATCTACGGCGGCACCACCGAGATCATGAAGGAGCTCATCGGACGCGATCTGGCATCCAGCGGGTGACGTGGGGGCCCTGGGAGCAACAGGCATCCTCTGCGGCGGTGAACGGCTGGCTCTTCACGGTGACGGGGTTGAGCCAGCTCGTCGTTATCCGCCCGGAGGAGTCGGTCCAGTCGGTCGGTGTCCGCCAGGACGGCGCGGACATCTCAGGCGTAGTCCGACGGGAAGGTGATCACGGACCCTACGTCAGGGTCGTCGAAGTACGCCAGCGCGCAGTTTTAGTCGGCTATCGGTGGTTTGTTGACGGCGGATTCGTCGGGGAGCAGGCCGTGAGGTGAAGGCGTCAACTACGGTCTGGAGAGCCCGAGATGACGAAACGGCTGCCGTGTCCACCCGCGCCCGGTCCGCTGGAAGCGTACGCCGTCCGCTTTGATGATCTCTTCGGGACGCTGGCCCAGCGGAGGGGAATCCGAACGAGACGGACAGTCGAGTGCTCGGCCCTGCAGGGTACGAATAGCTCCTACCCGGTGAAGACGCCCAAAGCGGGGCATCGGTAAAATTCATATACCGCAAAAATGCTATGCGAACGCCCACTAACAGGCTCCGCTACCGGACGCACCATCTCGGCGATCGAGTTCAACCAGAGCGGGTCAGTGAGGAGGCACCCCATACATGCACCTCCGAGCACATCCGGTGCCGAGATGTCCGCCACAGATCGGCATCGAACCGCACTTGCCGCCCGGAGTGCCGAATACGTCGCATGCGCGGTGGACAAGGACGGCAGTACTTGCAGTCCGAATTCGCCCCGGATTCGACCCAGACAGTTTGTTTATCGATAGAATATAGCCTCTGACCTGCGGAAATAGAGAGTGGCAGACGAGTCAGGCTATACGCCGGGTTCAGTCCGAGACTGGCCCCTTTACTGCGCGCCGCGGAGGCCGCGAACCAGGCTCGGCCCGGCGGACGAGACAGCCACCAGCCGTCACCATCAGGCCCTGGCACATCTTCGCTCTCTCTGCGCCAAGATCCGGACCATACACGGACCAACTCCCGCCAGCGCTCAAGAAACTCCGCATTCGCGCAGGTCAGCACCATAGGAACGATGTACCACCAGCAGACGAAGAACGTTCTAGTTTCATACAGTCCAAAGAAACTTGGGTTCTTCTAGAGTCTGAAGTCGGTTGCCTGGAAGCGTCGTTGCGCTCCAGGCAACCCAATACGGTGACCACCTTACGCGATCAACAAGTCACTTCGCGTCACAGTTCGAGCTCCGACTGAACTGGCCCCGGATCAGTCACGGGCCATACGGCACCCCCGTGGCATGTCCTCCCGAGGATCGTGATTCGTCGTCCACCGGCGACGGCTACAAGGATTCGCTCGGCCTGGGAGCATCCCCGCATGCGCGGGGCCGACGAGAACCTCGTGGAGTCGTGGATGACGCCCAGGGAGCTATCCGCGTGCGCGGGGGCTGACCTGGAGGACGCAGAACATGATCCCGTGCCAGGGGGTATCCCCGCATACACGAGGCCGACCCGAACTCCGCGAGACACCAGGGTGTGGCGACGGAGCTATCCCCGCGTGCGTGGGGTCGATTCCAGGTGCCATCCGGACACCCCGGCACGTAGGAGCTATCCCCAAATAGGCGGGGCCAACTTGCCGTTGCCGCCCCGCCGGTAGGCCTTGCCGGGGCTATCCCCGCGTGCACAGGGCCGACGGCGGGCTGGTCTTCCTCTACATGCGAGCGCCTGAGCTATCCCCACGTGCGCGGGGCCGACTCGGCACGGAAGGTGATCAGGCCCTTCTCGTAGGAGTTATCCCCGTGCACGCCGGGCCAACTCCGGAACTCGGTCCAAGTGGTAGACCGAGTTAGAGCTGTCCCCGCGCGCCGGGCCAACGGCAGCCCGACCGGCGGTACTTACACGCTGACGGAGCTATCCCCGCGTCCGCGGGGCCGACGACAGCGTGTTCACCGCTGCCCAGTTCAACACGGAGGTATCCCCAGCGCGGGGCCGACGGCGGGCACCGGCACTCGTACTGCTCGCCGTAGGAGCTATCCCCCGCTTGCACGGGGCTGACTACGTTTCCGTGTACGCAGTGTTCACGTAGGTGGGGCTATACCCACGTGTGCTGGGCCGACTTCTTCAAGTTCATTCTGCACGTATCCGTGCAGGAGCTATCCCCGCGTACACGGGGCCAACCTCACCGCCTACAGCGAGGTCCCAAACGAGCTGGAGCAATCCCCGCACGCGCGGGACCGACATAGCTTAGACGCCCTCCAGCGTGAGGTTGGTGGAGCCATCCCCTCGTCAGCGGGGCTGACCGGTCCAGAAAGTAGGCCGTCAGGTCGGACTCGGGTCTATCCCAGTGTGCGCAGGGCCGACATCGTGACGTTGTCGAGGACGACGTTTTGCACGGAGCTATCCCCGCGTGCGCGGGGCTGACCGCCTGCGCCGCCTCGTCCAGACAGGAGGGTCGGAGCCATCCTCGCGTGCGTGGGGCCGACCCGGTGTAACCGTCGCGGCAGATCCGCACCGTGGAGCTATCCCCGCGCGCGGGACCGATACTGGGGTGCCGCCGCCCGCGTACCCGTTGTATGAGCTATCCCCACGTGCGCGGGGCCGACTAGTAGATCCCGGACTGTGTCTCCTCGGCGATGGAGCCATCCCCGCATGCGGGGCCGACAGGCGGGTCAAACTCGTCCCGTTCGAGGCCACCGTGCTATCCCCGCATGCGCGTGGCCCACGCGAGGGTGCCAGCCGTGTAGCGCACACCTGCAGAGCTATCCCCCCGTGCACGGAGCCGACTCTGTCACCGTTCCGGTCGTGAGCGGCACGCCCGAGCTATCCCCGCGTGCGCGGGGCCGAGATTGCCAAGACGCTGACGCCGTTCTACGTCCAGGAACTCTTCTTGCGTGCCTGGCGCCGACAGCTCGTCGAGGCCGAGGTCGGCGCCATTCCCGCGCGGGGCTGACTCCGGCGCCCCATCCCGCCGACACACGAGCGCGGAGCTATCCCGATGTAGAAGGGGCCGACCCCGTACGGCGCAGCCGGTGTTCGCGTCCGTGGAGCTATCCCCACACACGGGGCCGATTGCGCCACCGGCTACCTCGACGAAGCGGCCATGGCGCTATCCACGGCGTGGGTGGGCCGACCCGCCGTTGATGGTCGGGGACGTCAGGGTCTTGGAGCTATACCCGCGTGCGCGGGGCTGACGAGGTGAACATCGCGCGCGAGCTGCTGCCGGTGGAGCTATCCCCGCATGTGCGGGGCTGACTTCGACCGGCCGTTTCGCATGACGAAGTAGTCGGAGCCATCCCCGCGGGCAGGGGGCTGACGACCTCAAGAAGTTCGCTGTCGACCGAGTCATGGAGCTATCCCCGCGTGCGCGGGGCTGACCCCTTCCTGAGGTGGCACGTTCGCGGCGATCATGTGCGATTTCATGCACTTGCGTCGAGCCGTAGTGTGCCTGCGTGAACTTCGGATTGTTCCTGGGCGGGTCTGGTCAGGATGAGGCCACAGGAGTAGGCGCGGGCGCGGCCGAAGCCGGTAGTGATGGTCTTGGTGAACGTGGCCGGGTCGGTGACGGTGAGGGTGCCGCGGATTTCGGCACGGGTGATTTTCAGTCCTTTGTGGTGGTCGGTGCTGACCGGTGGCAGCATCCGGATGGCGAGGGTGGTCCCGTCAGCATCGGCACCGATGCGGGGGATGCCGTTTGGTGCGGTCTCGGGTGCTCCGGCGGGTTGGAGGCGGTCCTCGAACCAGGTGCGCACGTGTGCGGGTAGGGAGTGCGGGAGCCGCTTGATGACCGTTTGGCCCTTCTGTTTGAGGTCCTTCCGAGTCTTGGTCGGGGAGACCACGGTGCGGAACGTGAATCGGTCCCCGGTGCTGATGTGCTCGTCGACGGTACGGATGTCGATTGGGGCGCAGAGGGCGGTGCGCGGGATGGCAGTCCAGTCGGGGCGTACGCGTGACTGAACGATGATCAGCAGGGTTTGCGTCGCCAAGTTGGAGGACCAGGTGGACAGAACACCGACCTGGGCGCGGGGGGCGTTGGCGCCGTCCGGGACCCAGCCGGTGAAGCCGCCCATCACGATGCGATGCATATGGTGGGCGTCCATGAGGGCGGGCGCGGCATAGGTGTGGTTGAGGTCGAGTTGGATGATGCTCTGGCAGGTGATCAGTCGGGAGGTGCTCACGGGATGATGTCCCATCCGATGGTCGGCTCGGGGCTGATGCGGGTGCGAGTCTCCCACCGTGCCGTGTGGGTGCGGTGTTCGGGGTGGTAGGTGACGGGCTGGTCTGTTCTCTGTGCGGCGCCGGGGGTGCCGGGGGTGGCTTCGATCCAGGCCCATGGCCGTGGGCTGGAGGCGTTGGGCAGGAGCGCGGTCGTGGTGAGAATCGTCTCGGCGGTTCCTGGATGTACTCCGCGGGAGATGGTGCCGCTCGGGGGGCAGGACTTGCGGCCGAGCCAGAGGAGGCGTTGGGGGTGCTCCACGGCGTGGCCGATGCGGTGCAGGAGGTCCTGGTCCGGGTGTTCGACAGCTGCGACGAATGCGGCGTCTGCCAGGTACCAGCGGGTCGTCATCATGGCGTCGCGCGTGGTGTTGCCTGCCAGGAGAACGCCTGTCTTCGAGTCCGGGGCGATTTCTTTCGGGGCGCCGTACCACTTGGTGACGGAGCGGGCGGCGAGTTGTCCGAACACGGGACCGGTGCTGGTTTCGAGAGCGGCCGCGGCCTTCTCGGCCCGGCGGTGGTCGGTGATCAAGTCGCGGGGGCGTAGCGGGTAAGTGCCGCTCCCGACGATGTGGAAGTCTCGGACGGCGGTGCCGGGCCGGTCGGCCCTTACAGCGAAGCGCAGGTCGGTTAGCGCGCCGAGGTCGTCCGCTCGGTCCAGGCCGAGGGCGGCGGCGATGAGTCCGGTCACGCCGGACTTCGTCGGCCGGTTGAGGGTGTCGCGACGGTCGAACCGGGCCAGGGCTCCCCACGACTGGAGAGGGCCGGCTAGGCGTAGCAGAAGCACGGAGGTCACCTGCTGGTCAGCTCCTCGATACTGTTGGCTTCCACTCCGGGCAGGGTGCCGGCGGCCGTACGGGAGTCGATGAGTTCCTGTACGTCGAGGTCGTAGGTGAGCACTCGGGCAGGTGAGATGTCCGTGCGCTTTCGCAGAACGAGGGCATGCTGGTTGAGGAGGCGGTCGGCAGCTGCAAGGGATGCCACGCCATCGGTCTCTTCGGCGATCGGCTTCTCGAAAATCCCGGCGTAGTTGAAGGGCCGGGCCCCGGTGAAGGCCACGACTAGCTTGGGCAGGATGCCGGTCGCAGCCGTGGTGTTTTTCTTGGCCTGGGGGATGGCGTTGGTGAACGCCTCGACGAATTCGAGTTCGGCGCCGTCGGCGGCGGCCTGTACCTGGTCAGGCTTCATGCCGGAGGCGAGCAGGTTGATCCGCAGCTTGTAGCGGTCGAGGACCGCATGGCGGTAAAAGGTGCCGGAAATGAGCGACTGGTAGCCGGTCATGCCTGCGCCGGAGTCGTCGGCGGCATCGATGTAGTCCAGGGCGTGGGCTTTGCGGTGGAGCTTGGCGTCGTCGGCGGCGGCGTAGAAGTCATCGATGTGTTCGGCGGCATGGACGGTGAAAGCGTGGGCTGTCTGGATGGCGCCGTCCACGTTGGGCGAGTCGGCGATCTCGGCGAGGAACCGGCCGTACAGCGCAATGTCGATGGCGTCGCGGGGAGCGAGCGCCGACAGGATCGCCTCGCGGATCTTGCGGGGTACGACCGGAAGCTGCTCGTCGTTTGCGGACGGGTCGTCGTCGACTGCTGGGGCGGGGACGTCTGTACCGTTCTTCTTCGCCTTTCTGGCGGCTGCGGCCGCGGCTTTCTTCGCGGCCTCGGTGGCGGCCGCTGCTTCCTTGGCCCTGAGGTAGTCGCTGGTCCAAGGAGTCACTTCGGCACGGTGCTCCTGGACCCAGTCGGCGATGGCCTGCCCGGCGTCCTCGGGTGCGAACAGGAGCACCTGGGTCAGGTCGCGAGTGGTGGATCTGGAACCGAACTTAAGACCGACGCCTCCAAGGAGGGCCTTGGCGGTGGCCAGCGCGTCGGCCCGCTCCCATCCATACCGGTCGACGAGCGCCTTGGCGGTGAGTTTGGCCCATTCGCGCGTGCGGATGCCCATGGTGTACCCGGCGAGTGGGCCCTGGCCTGCATTGGCGCGCTCGCGGCTGTGGGTGCGCTCGGCACGTCGCCGTGCTTGGGCAGTGATCATCGTGCGAGGGTCGCCGCCGAAGACGAACTGCTTGGGCATGCCGTTCTCGTCGCGTACGGGAAGCGCCGCGGTGAATGTCTCCAGCAGGTGCAGGGAGAGGTACTGATCACCGATGAGAAGCTCCGCAGCCGGGGAGGTCAGGGCGGTCACGTGGTTGTCCTCTTCGTGTAGGTGGGGGTGTAGAAGGAGGCACCCCAGGTATCGGCGACGGACCTGTCTCGACTCTTCAACCGCTCGCGGCTCTTCCAGCGGGCCAGGTCCTCGGGGAGCTGGGCCCAGGACGGCGGGGCGGTATCGCAGGCGCGGGCCCGTTCGATGGCGTGCTGCAGGTGCCGCCAGGGGATCTCGCGGGATGCGGTGATCCGGTCCAGCAGCCGTTTGGCCCCGGGGTCGGCGGGGCCGCGGCCGGCGCCACTGCCGATCTTCCGCATGGCTGTGCCCAAGTCGCCGTATCCGTAGTGCGGGCGGAGGGCACCGGCGTGGTAGCGGGCGAAGAGGAACGCGGTGAATTGGTAGACCTGCTGCTGTTCTTCGGACAGGGCAAACGCCGCGGCAAGGTGGTGGGCCTCGGTGCGGCGGGGCGGGTTGGGTCTGCGCAGGGCGGCGAGAGCTCCGAGATTGTGTGTGCGGACCAGGCCACACAGCCAATCCGAGAGCTGGGTGCCGGGTGGCTTTGTGCCGGCGGTCGGGGCGAGGTCAGGCATCTGCGGGTTCCTTCAACTGGACAGGCGCTTTGCTGTGGCCGAGGAGGGCGCGGAGCCGGGCGCGCGCGGTGACGCGGGCCTGCAGTCCGGTGCCTCCTGGGGGCAGGCTGGTCAGGCGTCCGTCGAGGGACGTGATGGCCAGGGCGCGGATGTCGCAGCCGAAAGTGGCCAGGGCCTCGATAGCGGCGCCGGTTTCGGCAACCTGGTCCAGCAGGTGGTGGAACAGGTCGGCGGCACCGGCCCACATCTCAGGTTCGCCGTTGAAGCGGGTGAGTTGGGCAGCCTTGTCGTCCGGCTTGGGGTTGGGGTAGGCGATCTCGCGTGTGGCAGCGGCCACCAGATAGAGGACGCGCGCGGTGTACTCGCAGATCGCCGAGCCCTGCTCGGCGGCGTGACGCAGCTGGGTCTCCCGGCCGGGCACGTACGGGAACTCATCACACACCCACGTAATCAGCTTGCCCTGGGTGGCGAGCAGACCGATGGCCCACAGGTGGACCCGGCGACCGTGCAGCATTGCGATCCGGCCGTACAGATCGGTGCCCTTGTCTCGCTCGGCAACGGCCGCGTACAGAGCGTGGGATTCCCGCCATAGCTCCCGCGTGGGGGACGGCTTGAGCAGGTTCTTCTTCTCGCCAGGGGTATCGAAGGTGACGGCGTCCTGCAGGTACGTGGCGGGCAGCTCGGCAAGGGTTTCACCGGCACCGATGAGGACCCGGTCGACGCCGACGCTCCCGTCGGGAAGGACAGTTGGGCGCAGCGCGATCGAGCGGCCGAGCACGGTATGGAGATCGGCCGGGCCTTGTGGGGTGCGGGTTTGCTGTGGTCCCGGCCGTGTGAAGTCTCGTCGCGAGGACTCGTCCTGGTTCCACGTCAGGTTCAGCGGCCCGGGTTCGTCCGGCCACGGGGCGGTGTTGACGCGCAGTAGATCACCGAGGGTGGCTCCTGGCCAGGCCGGGCGGGCGATGACCTTCAGGCGGGTGGCCAGCCGGTTGGTGCCGAGATTGGTGAAGGTCCCCGGCAGCCCCATGTCCTTGGCCTTGATCCTGCCGCGCATCCCGATCCCGTACACGTGCTGGGTGAGCAGCGCACGCCATGCGGCATCCGCCGGTACGGGCTCCGGGTGGTGGAGATGGTGAAGGTTGAAGAACTGGTTGTAATCCCCGACCCGTTCCAGGAAGAGCTGAGCGGGCCCGACACCGTAGGCGTCGAGGTGAGGGCGGAGGACAGGGTTCTGGCCGAGGGGCCACTCGGGATCGAAGAGGTCCCAGCACCCGGAGTGACTTGCGATCCAGTCGGCCACCTCGTCCAAGGGCGTGCGACCGGTGACCCACGACAGCCACTCGTCGGAGGTCTCGGGATGCTGATCCGCCGCGTAGATCAGGCCGATCAGCCAGTCGATCAGCGCGGCCGTTTCACCCGGGGTGTCACCGCAGACAGCGGCCAGTTCGTCGGCCCGGCGGAACACATCGACCAGGTTCACCTTGACTCGCCGCAGGTCAGGGCCGGTTGTCAGTACCGGGATGCATGCTTGGCCTCGCGGTTCCCACTGCATCGTGCTTCCACCTCCTTCCAGGCGGAGTTGAACTTCAAAAAGAACGTGCTCTGTTAGCAGAACCGTTGAGGATGGGGACGATAGCACCATACGGAGAGGGATATGACGACTAGTCATAATTGGTCAGTACGACGGCACTTCTACATCTGGGCCAAGACGGACCGGTACAAAATCAGTCGTCGCGGGGGCGGCCCGGCATGGAATCCGCTGCTCGCTCACGCTCTCGACACAGCCGCCTGCGTCGCTCAGCTGTGGGACCGCTATCTCCCCCTCACCGCATGGGCCCGGCTCGCCGACGCCTTCGGCGGCGGCCGTGAGGACACGGCGCGCCGAGTGGTGATGTTCCTGGCCGCCCTGCACGACCTCGGCAAGGGCTCCGGGTGCTTCCTACATATGTTCGGCACCAGCCGCTGGGACGGCCCCTATCTGCGGCAGGCCCGTACCGAATGGGAGCGTCAGGCCCGCGCCGCCGGTCTTCCCCTCGGAAAGGATCTCGACACCCAGCCCGGCGCGCGACATGAGCACATCACCGCCGTACACCTGCCGCGTCTCCTCGGTTGCACCTGCCAGGACTGCGGCGGGACCGGCTCGCCGTCAACCGGACTCCACACCGCCGCTGCCCTCCTCGGCGGACACCACGGAGACATCCCCAGCCCCGACACCATCGGCCGCGCGGCCATGGCGGCCGACATCACCGACTGGCTACCGATCTACTCAGAACTCATCCAGGACGCGGCCGACCTGATCGGAGTCGATCTCACCACCCTCCCCCAGCTGGTGACGCCCGAACGCCCCAGCACACTGGTGCTGTTCGCCGGGCTGGTGATCCTCGCCGACTGGATCGCCTCCGACGAATCCCACTTCACCTACCGCACCCTCACCACCAGCCCGCCCCAGTGGTGGCACGCCTCCGGTATGCAGGCCCGCCCCGCGGTCACGCGACTACGGCTGGACGCCTGGCAACCCGAGCCCGCCGCCGACTGGACCGACCTGTTCCCCGACACCACACCGCGCCCCTTCCAGTCCGCCGCCATGGCCGCCCTGCCCGCCACCGGTTCCGCGCTCGTCATCGTCGAATCCGACACCGGATCGGGAAAGACCCGTCTCGCTCTGTGGTGCGCCCACCACCTCGCCGTCACCTGCGGATACCAGGGCCTGTACATGGCCATGCCGACCCGGGCCGCCGCCAACCAAACGGCCCGCGAGATCGCCACCTTCATGGACCGGGCCCTCGGCGAGCAGAACACGGCCAACCTCGCCGTCGTCCACGCCACGGCGGAAGCCACCGACTTCGTCCACCAACTCCTCGATGCCGGGCGCACCCGAACGCAGGCGGCACTCGAAGGACTCGAAGACTTCATCTCCACTCCCTTGCCCGACGACCCCCTACAGCGCCGGGCCGTCCTCAGCCCCTGGTACCTGCGCCGCTGCATGGGCCTGATCGCCCCCTTCGCGATCGGCACCGTCGACCAAGTGGCCCTCGCGGCCCAGCCCAGCCATCACTGGATGCTGCGCATGTTCGGCCTCGCCGCCAAGACACTCATCATCGACGAGGCCCACGCATACGAGCTCTTCCAGCAAGGACTCCTCGAAGCCGCCATCGCCTGGCTCGCCGACGCCGGCGCCTCCGTCGTCGTCCTCTCCGCGACCCTCCCCGCCACCGTACGCAACGCCCTCGTCCGGGCGTGGTGCGATGGCCACCGCGTCCCCGTGACGCACACGGACCAGACCGGGCCCATCACCGTCGTTGACCAACACGGCACCATCACCCGCACCGGCCGAACTAACAACGCCGACCGAAGCAGCCAAAGCAACCGGACCGCCCCCGCGGAGCTGCACACTCTCATCGATTTCCAGCCCGATCCCGGCAGCGCCGCCCTCGCCGCACAACTCATGGATGAGGCCGCAAAGGGCGGAGTCAGCCTCGTCATCCGCAACCGCGTGGCCACAGCAGTCGACTTGTACAGAGCCGCCACACACTGCGCCCAGACGCGCGGATGGTCACCGAGAAAGATCGTGCTCCTGCATGGCCAGAACCTGCCCCGCTACCGACTACCCGGTGAAGACCTACTGACCAGACGCCTCGGCCCGGGCAGGGACAACACCCACCGCAACCCCGAGCGGCCACACCGCCTTCTGGTCATCGCCACGCAAGTTGCTGAGCAGTCCCTCGACATCGACTTCGACCGGATCTACACCGACCTCGCGCCAATTGACGTCCTCATCCAACGTCGCGGCCGCGTCCACCGGCACCAAGTCAACGACTCCTCACGGCCCGAAGCATTCCGCAGGCCCCGCATGACGATCCTCACCCGGCCCGGCGCCGACGAACTCCCCATGGTCGAACCCCCGAACCCAGGCGAAGCACAGTCTCAGGGCAACCCTGACGGCCACGTGTATCCCCCTTACCTCTTGGCCGCCACCTGGTACGCCCTCATCCAACGCGCCCGCAAAGACAGCACCGTGCATCTCATCACGCCCGCAGACACCACCCCATTGATCGAAGAGGTCTACGGCCCAAAACCCACCGCCGTCGGCGCCCTCGGCGAGCTTCTCGACCGCACGTCACGCCGCCTGGAAAGCGACCACGGCAACGAGGAAGGCCAGTCCCTGAGTCGTGCGTTCCGCCCCTTCACCCGCCGCGGCAGATCAATTCCCGTGACCGACCTCGCATCCGGCAAAAGCCACGGTTCCGGCGACAGCGACGGCATCGCCGGCATCCGCGCCATCTCCCGCCTTAGTGAGCCTTCAATCGACGCCATCCTCCTGTACAAGCAGCCAAACGGCATCCTCAGTTACGACCCGTCCGGGCAGCGACTCGCTGACCTCTCCCGTCATGGCACCGGCTCCCCGGCCCGCCACCGACAACAAAAAGACCTCCTCCTCAATACCGCGTCCCTGCCCGCACACTGGTTCACCGGAATCAATGCCCTCCCTCTGCCCGAAACCTGGCCGATCGTCCCCCGCCCGGCCCTGCGAAACCGCTACGTCGGCCTGCTGAACCCCAGCACCGGGGCTTGCATCAGTGGCCCCACCGGTATCACTTGTGATCCCGTCACCGGCTTGACCAGGTGAACTAGGCAACGCATTCAGCCAGCCGACCACAACAGCTAAGGTGCTGCCTAGCCCCATTCGGGCATAGGTCAAGAGCGCGTCCATTCTGACCTTTGGCCCCGCGCAAGCGGGGATAGCTCCGGCAATCCCAGCTGGGACTGCAGCGGATTCATGCCGACCCCGCGCACGCGGGGATAGCCCCCATCTCTGGCCGCACATCAGGAAGACGGTTGCGTCGGCTCCTCGCTCGGGGATAGCTCCACGATTGTGTATGGGCGGGGTGGAGGGAGCAGTCGGTCCCTGGCACGCGGGGATAGCTCCTACCTGGAAACGTGGGTGCAGCCCGACTCGGCGTCGGCCCCGCGCATGTGGGGATAGCTCCTACGTGACCTACGGCGGCGTAACCTTCGGACTGTCGGCCCTGCGCAGGCGGGGATAGCTCTATCGCTGGCCTCCTCGCAGCGTTGCTTTTCCGGTCGGCCCCGCGTACGCGGGATAGCTCCGGGACCGTCGACCTGTTCGAGTGACTGTACGAGTTGGCCCCGCCCACGGGGAAAGCTCCATCGAACACACTATGGTCCTGAAGGTCGGCACGTTGGCCCTGCGCATGCGGGGATATCTCCCAGACCGAGTGACTGATCGACGACGAACTCGAGTTGGCCCTGCGTACGCGAAGATAGCTCGGGGTTGGTGTACCCGAAGTCGACGGTGATCCAGTTGGCCCCGAGTATGCGGGGATAGCTCCTACGGCACGCTGAACCCGTTCGCCGCCCTGCTGTTGGCCCCGCGCAAGCGGGGATAGCTCGATGGTCGCCTGGACGTACTCCAGGCCCGGGTTGTCGGCCCCGCGCACGCGGGGATCGCTCAAGGTGCGAGACAGGCTGGGCCGCCATGGCGAGGTCGCCCCCGCGCATGCAGGGATAGATCCGGGACGGGGCGGCCCGAGCCGGTATTCACGACATTGGCCCTGCGGCGGCGGGGATAGCTCCGTCAGTGTGAACGTGCCGCCGTCGGGCTACCGTGGGCCCCGCGTACCGGGGATAGCTCCTGCACCGTGTTCAGGGCCGTGGGCGCTTGAGAGTCGGCCCTGAACACGCAGGGATGGCTCCTACTTCGCGATCACCCTCGTTGGGTACGCGCCGTCGGTCCCGCGCACGCGGAGAAAGCTCCCCAGCCACGGTCAACCTGCAGGCCGCTGAGCTGCCGGCCCCGCGCAGGCGGGGATAGCTCCTACGCGCTGTGTACCATCGCGTCGACGCAGCGGTCGGCTCTGCGCTTTCGGAGATAGCTCCACCCAGCCCTTCCAGAAGGACTCGACGCGGTGGTCGGCCCCGCACGAGCGAGGATAGCTCCTGGTCGGCGGGCTTTGGATCCCGGATCCAAACGTCGGCCCCCCGCACGCGGGAATAGCTCCACGAACGACAACAGGTCGACCGAGGGCGACGGATCGGCTCGGGGCACACAGCGATAGCTCCGGCATCCACATCTGGGACGGCACGGACGTCGCATCGGCTCCGCGCGGGCTGGGCTTGTCCCCGTCCCTCCGCGCCAAAGGACGAGCACCTCGTACGGAACGGGGTGAACGTCCACAGTCGTCTCCGCGCACCCCGAGTGTCCCTTCGTACCGTGTCCTGTACGGGCCGTTTCTCGCCGCCCCGAGGTCGGCGGCTACGCCGTGATGTATGGGGCGCCCAGCACCCTGATCATCGTGCGCCACCGTCTCCCGACACCCAGGGGTCACCAGGCGACACCACTTCCGGATCTCGCGTCCAGCCAGCGTCCAGAATTCGACGTCCAGACCCTCGCACAGCCCACCGACGACGCCATTCTCCAGTCGTGGGCGGATACGTCTGCGCAGGTCAACCGTGACCTCAACTAACGCTGATGGCAACGGAGTCGAACTCACGAGCAGCGGATTCAGCCCCGTGGACCAACGCCCTGAATCCACACCCCAGATGAGACGTTTCCGCAGATCACAGGAGGGCACAGGTGGGGCGGGTGGGACTCGACCCCACGGCCGACGGATTATGAGTCCTTTGGGGATCTTGGCGGTCCTTGCCGATCAACGCTCATTCTTGACGTTTTCACAGCTCAGATGCGGTTATCCGTGTTTGGGCTAGTCAGCCCTTGTCAGTCTGTTCCTGTCCTTGCGGCCTCAACTTGGCCTCAATGAGGCCCGACAGGGTCGCGCCGAAGGCATAGAGGACGATCGCGCCAGCTCAAAAACGGGAATCGAACCCGCGCGCAGCGGATTCCGCTTCCAACGCGCAGAGGCTCCGCCCCGGGCGCCGGGGCGGAGCCTCTATGGCAGTGACCATAGGTCAAACGGCAACGCCGAGCCTAGCCGAGTTCCATTGCGGCCAACCGTTAGGCCGCCCGCTTCAGTCCTTGAAGGCCAGACAGAGGAAGGCGTGCGCCGATCACCTCAAGGCGTTGCTGAGTGCGCATGTGGCTGGCGATGACATCGGGACCTTCAGCAGGACTGCGGGGCGCGGATCACGGGCGGTACGCGCCCGAACGATGTCGACTGCGAACTGAAGCCTCGTGTGACCAGCACCGGGATGCCGAGGGCGGCGAGCCAGTCGGTGGCGCAGGGCGCCCCAAGGGCGTTCGAAGGGGAGGTACGGAGCTCTGCTGACGGGCCAGTGGCCCTAAAGCCCCGTGACCGGACGGGGGATGACATACAGGACCAGACGTCTCCACTTCCCCGCGTGTTGTCCTGGCACAGGAGGCCGGTTCTTTGCGCGGGCCAGGCAGATGTGCCGGCAGTTGTCTTGGCCAGTCACATGCCGAGCACACGTCGCGTCTCGGCGGCGATCTGCTGTGTCTCGCCGGTTGCGACCACGAGGACCGGGACACCGCTCCCCACCTGATCGATGCGTCGGAGGCCTTCCCGCATCAAATCTTCCAGTTCGGGGACGAGTAGCCCGCCTCGTATACCGAGAACAGTCATGCCCGAGCAGATCTCTTCGCGTACCTCGGGTTGGTCTTCGCCGATCTCCCCGGTGAAGACCAGCGCGTCCAGCCGGTCCAGCGAAGCGGCCATCGAGGCGATGCCCCTGCGGCAGCTGAGTGTGAACGTCGCCAGCGCCAACGCGGCCGCGGCATCACCCTCCGCGCGGGCACGCACCAGGTCCCGGGTGTCTCCCGATGTACCGGAGAGGCCGAGCAGACCGGAATGCCGGTGGAGTGCGGCATCCAATTCGTCCGCGCTCAGACCGTGCCGCCGCTGCAGCCACAGCAGGGCGCCGGGGTCGAGGCTGCCGCTGCGCCGGCTCATCACCAGGCCTTCCAGCGGCGTAAGGCCCATGGTGGTGTCCACGCTGCGTCCGTTCCGGACGGCGCAGGCCGAGCAGCCGCCGCCCAGGTGCACCAGCACGACCTGCAAGTTGCCGACGGGTCGGTCCAGGGCCTGCGCCGTCCTCTGCAGTGCCCACGCGTAGGAAAGCCCGTGGAAGCCGTACCGGCGCAGCCCGTATTCGGCTCGCCATCTCTCCGGCACGGCGTACGTGCGCGCCTCTGCTGGCAGGTCCTTGTGAAAGACAGTGTCGAAGCAGGCGACATGAGGAACGTCAGGCAGGAGTTCTCGTGCGGCATCAACGACAGGCAGGGCAGGGGTCACGTGCAGCGGTGCGAGGTCGGCGACATCCGCCAGCAGAGCCCGTACGCGTGCGTCGATCAGCGTATGTCGGGGCAGGTGCGGGCCGCTGTGGACGATTCGGTGACCGACCGACGCAGGAGCGGGCGCTTCCCTGAGGAAGTTCCGCAGTTCAACCACCGAAGCAGGCCCCGGGGACTCCGAGGCGTCTCGAGCCGCCACCATTTCACCGTCCGCCGCGAACAGAGCGATGTGCAGGCTCGAAGAGCCGGCTGCGAGGACCAGTACATGACCACCAGAGCTCTCGTGGGAGCGGTCGGCACTCATCGCACACCTCCAGTGCTCACGTCCTCCGGCCCGCTGCGCCCGCCACTCAGCAACGGGCCCGGCACGGGCCCCGCCATCCCTTCACGCCGCTGCGGCAAGGCCGCAGGTTCCTGCGGTTCGTATCGCGTCGGGCTGCCTCATAACGCCTGTCCTGCCGCCGGTAGGCCTCGGTGATGTCGCGCATCGCCGCTTCCTCAGGCTGCCACCCCGAAGAGGGGTCCGCTCGTCCACCCCGTTCGCCCGCACACGCCGCGCGACAGGCAGGGGCACCCCTGGCATGCCGACACACACCAACCGGAGAGCAGCCCTGCCAGGCCCGAGCAGTTCGACGCCCCAGTGCAACCCATCTCACGGTACGTATGGCGGTGCTCGACGCCGTCGGGAGACCACTAGCCGCTCCAGGAGGTGCGGCGCTCCCCGTGGCCTGAACCGTCACCCACAGCGGTGCGCGGGTCCCGATCCGTCACCTTCAGCCACGGCCGCCCGCACCCGTTGCTCCTCGCGAGCGGAGCCGATGTCCCGTTCCAGGGGTGTGCGGCTCACGGCTGTCGTGAGGTCCTCCAGGGCCCGCTTCTGTAGTTCCGCCCCGCGCCGTAGCACCGGGTTCCGCTCCCCGGATGCGGCTCCGTCCCACGCATCGAGCGCTTCCTCCACTCGCCCCCAGTCCGGATTCCTGTGCTCCCGCACGTCGACTGCCGCCTGCGCTGTGTCCGCCTCCAAGGCCTCTGCGACCCGCTCCGCCTCGGGGGTGGAACGGCTGTCGGCCTGTGGGACATGGCTCTCCATGAGCATCGCCGCCCGGTCGAGTTCCTCGAGTGCGTCCTGCGCCTGCTCCGCCTCGCGCGATGTCAGACCTCTGGGGCGGACCGGTTCCTGCTTTGCCTGGTCGTACGCCTCCTGCCAGGCGGCACGTGCCTCCCTGCTGGCCAGCAGGGCCCTGCGCATGTCGGCGAGATGCTCCCGGGTCGGTTCGGCGTGGCTGCGGAGCACTGCGGCCGCGTAGCGGCCGTCGGCGGCGAGCCAGTCCGCGAGCCGGCCCGGCAGCCGGGGGGTCTCCCATGCGGGGAACACCAGGTACGCCAGCATGGCCAAGGCCCCGCCGAGCAGGGTGAGCACGACCCGCTCCGGGACCGTCTGCTCCCATGCCTGGCCGCCCATGCCGAGCAGGAAGACGACGTACGCGGCAGTGAAGCACTGGGAGTAGGCGTAGCCGGTACGGTTCAGCGTGTACGACAGGCCTACCGAGACGACCGCCAGCGCGCCGAACACATGGGCGTCCGGGCCCAGAGCCCGCACCATCGCGGTGGCGAGCGCCACCCCCACCAGGGTCCCGGCGAAACGGCCCACCGCGCGCGCATACGTCCGGTGGAAGTCGGGCCGCATCACCATCACCGAGGCGATGGGCGCCCAGTAGCCGTGGCCCACGGGCAGCCGGGAAGCGATGAGATAGCCGAGCGTGGCCACCGCCGCCAGGCGGACGGCGTGCCGGAACACGGGCGAGTCCCGGCGGAGCTCACGGCGGACGGCCCGGACGACGACCGGGAGCAACCGGAACATCGTCGGGCGCACCCGGAAGTGGGCGCTCGCGGTGCCGGACGGCGTAGGCGCCCTGTCGCGCGCGCCGCCGCTCCCGGCGATCTCCAACGCCTCGGCGAGCAGTTCCACGAGCCGTTCGGCGGCCTGCCGGGCGGGCCCCTCCAGCACTTCGTGCTCCTCGTCGACGCGCAGGACGTCCGCGCTCCCGGGCGGCACCTCGGCGGGAGTGCCGCGGCGGATCGAACGGGCTGCCGCGTCCAGTACGTCTGCGGCCGTGCCGAGCAGCTCTCGCGCGCGGTCCCGCTCGGGTCCCTCCGCCGGGGCGCCGACGTCCGGGTCGGCGAGCGCGGCGACGACCGGCAGAATGCGCTCGGCGAGGCCCCGGGGGCCGTGGAGGACCGGGGGACGGGTGCGGGCCTGTGACGGCGTCACGGCGGCCGCGTCCCGGGCCGTCATCAAAGGCACGGGGTCAAACTGGGCGGACGGGTCCTGCCGCAGCCGGCGGGCGTAGTCCGCCACGGCGGCCAGGGCGTCGGCGAGCGCGTCACGATGCGCCCCCCAACGGCGGATCGGGAACAGCAGGATCAGCACGGCCTGCACCACGCCTCCGAGCGCGATGACCCCGGCGTGTTCCAGGGCTCGTCCGACGCTCGTCGGCAGGGTGATGGTCACCAGCATGCTGCCGACCGTCGTCGCTGCGACGATGCCGGCGGTCGACCCGAGGGCCCATGCCATCCCCGCGGCAAAGGCCCATACGGCCAGCAGCGGGAGGAACGTCACGAGGCGCCCCGCCGCCAGGTAGCCCACGAAGGTGCTGAGTGCCAGACCCGCGCCCGCGCCGAGCGCGATCACCTTGCGCGGACGCCAGGTGCGCTGGAACGTGGCCCCACCCGCGGAGTAGGCACCGAGGGCGGCGGACGCGGCGTACGCAGGGGAAACCAGCCACAGCGCCGCCCCGATGACGATCGCCACCCCCGCAGCCGTGCGGAGCGCGAGCAGGGGCTCCAGCCGCGTCTCCTCGATCGTGAGCCCGGATCGCACGACCTCCCTGAAGGTCCGCGGCCACCTCACCCCTGTGAGCCTAGCCGGAACGCCCTGACGGGGCCCGTCGGCCGCTCCGCCGCCTCCTGACGGCACCGCGCTCCGACGCCTCGCTGCTCGTGGTGCCGGTAGTCGGTTCACTTCGAGGGCTGATCATCGTGATCTTGGAGCATGCGACGACGTTCCTGTTCGCGCTTCGAGTAGGCGGCTGCCCGGATCGCATCGTCGCTCTCCAGGCCTGATCCCAGCGCGCCGCCCACGGTGGCGACCGAAGCGACGAACCAGGACAGCGTCACGTACTCGTCGGCGTGAAGGGGGGTTCGTGTCACGGAAGCGAACAGTTGGTCGTTGAGGATGAACAGCGCCCACAGCCAGTTGATGACCATCAGACCCACGTAGCAGACAAGCACACCGATCCCCACGGTCACGACCGTCGAGGCGTTGTACAGCCGCGCCCTCTGCCTCGCCTCCGGCGAGCTCTCCGGTGATCGATGCCACAGCTCCGCGTCCACGATCAGCCAGCCGATCATGAGCGCGACAGATCCGACCATGGCGATCACGAGGCGTGGCGTGCTGAGGGACGCGGCCAGGCTCCAGACGGTGGAGTTCACGGTGGCCACTGCTCCCGTGGCGAGTGCGGCCGCCAGGGCCTTCGACAAGCCCGGCACCAACCGCCACGGCCGGTTGGCGCGGACCATACCGACGAGCACCCGCAGGTAACCGCGCGGCCCGCTGACGACGTACCGGAGATCGTCGGTCTCCTTCTCACCGGGTGGGCCCGGATGAACAGGCGCGAAACGATGGACGAAGGGCCCCGGACGCGGCTGACTTCGCGGAGGTCCTTCCGCCCCGGTGGTCCGCGGACCCGCCAGGCGGAGCACAGCTTCTTCGACGGCCCGACGGGCCCTCACCTGCAGCCGCAGGCCTCCCAGCGAAGGAAGAGAGAGCAACGCCAAGCCGTGCTCGTGATTCAGGTTCACAGCGAGCCTGCGCCCGTGCGAGTGCAGCGGAAGATCGGTGAGGGCCACGACGATGTCCCAGTTCTCCGCACTCCCACGGTCCATGATCCGGCGCATCAAGGCGGGCGGGTCCTCCGTCCCCGAGGTGAAGGGCTCACTGACCACCTCGACGTCGAACCGTCGGCTCTGGCCCGATTTCTCGGCGAGCCGTGCAGCAAGAGTCCGGGCCATGCGCTGCGCGATGTCCGTCGGCGCGTCCGGATCCGCCAGGAGAGCCACAACCGTAACGTCCTGCGACGACTCCCGCATGGCTGGACCCTCCTCGTCGGCTGTCCCGCGATCCCAAGTGCCCACAGACGTCGCCCAGGTAACGTCGACGCCGTGTGACACGCCGGGCCCCGCCGGCAGGGGCAGGCCGTACGGCCAGATCACAGGGCCTGCTCCCACCACCGGGCTACGATCGCGTCCCCACGGCGAAAACCCGATCGGGCAGCACCCCGGCACCGTGTCCGCCCGGGAGCCGGAGTCCGGCAAAGACCGGCGACGCCAATGGGTGGGATGGGCCGCGTCAACCGGCCCTGGCTGCCGTTCACCGGCCTCTCCAGAGCGCTCTCGGCCCCGCTGTCGGCCGCACGCCCGTCCGACCACCCGGACAGTCGAACGCATGGGCCTGGCAGGGCAATGCAGGGAGGCTAATTGGGCCCCACATGCGCATGCGTTCACGCGCCCCCGTCGGCCAGGCTGGCTGGGAAGCCCAGGGGCCGGGAGCCACCCGGCTCCCGCAGCCGGAGGTTGCCGTCATGACCGTGATGTCCATCGCCAGATTCGAGAAGTTCTTTCGCGCGGCCGCAGGTCTGAACGTCGACAAGAACGATCTCAAGCGCTACAGCGACTTCGTCGACGCCAAGCTCTACGATCTGCTGACCGTCGCCCAGGCCACCGCCAAGGCCAACGGGCGCGACATCGTCCAGACCTGTGACCTGCCGATCACGAAAGGCCTGCAGGAGAGCATTCACCACTTCAGGAAGATCGACCAGGAAGTGGAACTCAAGCCGATCCTGGAACAGCTCGCCACCCATCCCGCTCTGGACCGCACTCCCGATGAGGAGACCGAGGCGGCCTATCCGGACATCATCGGCGGACTCAGCCTGGCCCTTGCCCAGAGCTTCAAGATCCTCCATCCCGACCTGAAGAATCCTCAGACCCAGCACTGGGACGAGGCTCGAGCCGTCTTCGACCTCCTGCTGTGAGGGGCGTGCGTTTGTTGTCGTCGAAGGCCTTGGCAGGGGCTCAGTCCGCGAGGTCGGCCTTGCCGAACAGGGCCGCGTAACTGGAGGGGAGTTGGCTGATGACCTGGTTCAGCTCACCGCCGGTCACCGCGTCGGCAACGGTGGTCAGGACCGCGCTGGCGTCCCACTGCGCCGTGCGCGGCCGGGCAGGGGTGCGCTCGGCGACCCGGCGGTAGAACTCCTCGATCCCGAAGCTCTGCGCCTGCTGGGGCGTTGCCTGGTTCAGAACCTGTCCCAGCGGGCCGGGCAGCTGGGATGCGAGGTCCTTGACCTCTCCCGGGCTGATCCGTTGGGCCAGCACCTCCAGTACGGCGTTGGTGACGTTCGCGGCTTCGTCCTGGTCGTTGTATTCGCCTCGCTCGCGTACATGGGCGAGGAATCCGTCGTATTTCATCGCTGCCTCCTTCTGTGCCGGTCGCCGCTGTCATGGGGGTCACCCGGGACTACCGCTCGAACTCACTGAGCCCACGGCGGAAGCGGCCGGGGCAGCCGGAATCCCTCCCTACGGGATGACGTCGCGCCGCCGTACGGCGAGCCTCGCCGGCCCGGCCGCGGTGCCGGACGGGCGTCCGGAACCGCGGCGCTCGCCTCTCAGCCGCTGCTCCCGGTGCTTTCACCCGTCTCGCTGATCTCGATGTGCCGGGGCTTCGCGACCTCGGCCTTGGGGACGGTGACGGTGAGCACCCCGTCCGAGATCTGCGCATTGATCTTCTCGGTGTCGACCTCTCCGGGCAGCCGCAGCCGGAACTCGAACGCTCCGGTGCGGCGGGTGCTCCGGCGCAGGACGCCTTTGCGTTCCTTCTCCTTGATCTCTCCGGTGACCACCAGCTCCTGGCCGTTCGCTTCGACGTTGATGTCCTTGCTCTTGACGCCGGGCAGTTCGATCCCGACGTGGAAGGCGTCGTCCGTCTCCGTGACATCCGCCAGGGGTGTCCACACGACTGCGGGAGCGGCACCTCCCACCGTGGACTCGATCAGTCCGCTCATCTCGCTGAGCAGTTGGTCGAACTCTGTCAGCGGATTGCGTGCCCAGCCAAGGGGCCTGTCCTGCAAGGCGCCACCGCGGTGGCGTCGGACGGGTGTGGCCATTCCCCTGCCTCCTTCTCCTTCTCGTGATGTCGTCGCCCGCTGGGTGTCATGCGAGCCAAGCGGACTCCTTGGGACGGGTGTTCGGGGAGCTGTCGGTGCCGCCGGGTGCGGCCGTCTGGCCCAGGTAGCGGTGCACGAAGTGGATGCTCATCGCGCCTTCGCCGACCGCGGAGGCCACGCGCTTCACCGAGCCGCTGCGGACGTCGCCGGCCGCGAACACGCCGGGCAGGCTGGTCTCCAACGTCAGGCAGTCGCGGCCCTGGCTCTGCCACAGCTCGGGAACGGAGCAGGCCTGCGCCTCCGCGCCGGTGAGAACGTAGCCCCGCGCGTCGAGGGCGAGCGCGCCGGACAGCCAATCGGTGTGAGGGTCCGCGCCGGTGAAGACGAACAGGGCCCGCACTTCGAGGTGGCGGTGCTCGCCCGTACGGTGGTCGACCACGGTGACCGCCTCCAGCTCCTTGTCGCCGAGTGCCTCGGTCACCTCGGTGCGCAGCAGGACGCGCACCCGCGGGTGGCGCTCGATCTGATCGATCAGGTACCGGGACATGTGAGCCTCGAGGCTCGGCCCACGGACGAGCAGATACACCTGTGGTGTGTACCCGGCCAGGAACAACACGGCCTGGCCCGCGGAGTTGCCGCCGCCGACCACCGCCACCGGGTCGGTACGGCACTGCTGGGCCTCGTAGACGGTCGCCGAGTAGTGGACGCTCGCGCCCTCCAACGGCTCGATGCCGGGCACTTGGAGGCGGCGGTAGCGGGCGCCGGTGGCCAGGACGACGGTACGGGCGGTGATCTCGCTGCCGTCTGCGAACCCGACGGCGTAGTGGCCGTCCCGCCGTTCGAGCCGGGCCGCCTCCGCAGGGAGGCTGATCCGGGCGCCGAACTTGTCCGCCTGGAGCACGGCGCGTTCGGTGAGTTCGGCGCCGGAGATGCCGGAGGGGAAGCCGAGCAGATTCTCGATGCGGGACGACGTGCCGGCCTGGCCGCCGGTGGCCATCGCCTCGACCACGGTCGTGCCGAGGCCCTCCGAGGCGGCGTTCACCGCGGCGGCGAGACCGGCCGGACCGGAGCCGACGATCAGGACATCGCCGCGGCCGTTGCCCGATCCCAGGGACGGCAGGCCGATCAGCCGGGCCAGTTCGGCGTTGCTCGGATTGCGCAGCAGGGTGGTGTCCCGCCAGATCACCAGCGGCGTCTGATCCGGACCGACCCCGAAGCGGCGCAGCAGAGCCTCGGCCTCCTGGTCCGTCTCCAGATCGATCCAGCGGTGCGGCAGCCGGTTGCGGGCGGCGAACTCGCGCAGCCGACGGGTGTCGGGCGAATAGCGCGAACCGATGATGCGGAAACCGGCTCCCTGCCCGACGAGCAGAGCGCGGCGGCCCAGGCAGGCGCGCAGCACCACGTCACCGAGCGTGGAGTCCCGGGTCACCAGGTCACGCAGCTGATCCATGGACAGGGCGAGGATCTCGCCGGGGTCCCTGACCACGGCGGTGTAGAAGGCCATCTGGCCGTTCAGGAGGCCGAGTTCGCCGATGAAGCGGCCAGGACCGTGCACACGCAGCAGACGTTCGCCGGGTGTGCCGTAGCCCTCGACGATGGCGATCGAGCCACTGAGGACGACGTAGAACATCTCGCACCGCTCGCCCTCCCGGATCAGCACGTCACCTGCCTCGGCGGCGCGCCGCCGGCCATGCTGCGCCAGGCGCGCCGTCTGGTCGTCCGACAGGCGGGGATAGGCGCCGTGGATGTCGGGAGTCTCGAAGGGGACGCTCTCCTCCGCCTCGTCCGGCACCGGCGCCGCGCCCGGCCGCGTCTCGTCGCCGGACATCACACGAACGCCTCGTGGACGAAGCACCACCGCCAGTCCTCGCCGGGCTCCAGCGACGCCGCGATCGGGTGGCCGTCGGCGGCGGCGTGGCGGCGGGCGTGCCGGTTCGGCGAGGAATCGCAGCAGCCGACGTGGCCGCAGGTCAGGCAGAGCCTGAGGTGGACCCACGGGGAGCCGAGCTGCAGACACTCCTGACACCCTTCGGGGGTCAGTGGTCGGACCGGCCGGACGAGCGCGAGGTGGGGGTCGGTTCGTAGGGTCATGGCTGATCACCCTTTCCCGGCCGGTTCGCGGCCCGCGATCGACTGCTCCACCCACCGCCGCAGGACAGGGGCAGGTGCGGCACCCGCCTGCCGGGCGATGGTCTGTCCCTTGTCGAGGACCAGCAGCGTCGGTACCGCCTGGACCTCGAACCGCTGCGCCAGGCGCGGGTTCTTGTCGATGTCGACCTTGACGAGCTTGATCGTTCCTGCCAGGTCGGTGGCGACCTTCTCCAGTGCGGGGCTGACCATGCGGCAGGGGCCGCACCAGGTGGCCCACAGGTCGACGACGACGGGCACGGTGGCCTGCTCGACGACCTCGGTGAAGTCGTCGTCGCCCGCGTCGGCCATCCACGGCAGAGGCTGCTTGCAGTTGCCGCACGTGGGGCGGCCCTCGGCGGCCACGGGTACCCGGTTGGTGCGCCCGCAGTGCGGGCAGGTGACGTTGGTGGCTTGCACGGTACTCATGCCGCCCTCGCTCCCTTCACGTCCTCGGGCTGGTCGTAGGTGACCACCAGCTCTCCGTGCTGGGCGTCGACGCGGACCTTCGCGCCGTCCTGTACGTCGCCGCGCAGCAGGGCGCGCCCGACCAGCGTCTCGACCTCGTGGGAGATGTAGCGCCGCAGCGGCCGGGCCCCGTAGACCGGGTCGTAGCCCTGGTGGGCGATCAACTCCCGTGCCACGTCGGTGAGTTCGACGGCGATGCGGCGTTCGGCGAGGCGGCGGCGCAGTTCGTCGAACTGCAGCTCCACGATCCGCTCGATCTGGCGCTCACCGAGCGGCTTGAACAGCACGATGTCGTCGACACGGTTGAGGAACTCCGGGCGGAAGTGCCCGCGCAGTTCGCCCATCACCAGGGCGCGGGCGTCCGGCTTGATCTCACCCTCGGCGGTGGCGCCGTCGAGAAGGTGCTCGGAGCCGATGTTGGACGTCATGATGATCACGGTGTTGCGGAAGTCGACCGTGCGGCCCTGAGCATCGGTGATGCGTCCGTCGTCGAGGACCTGCAGCAGGGTGTTGAAGACATCGGTGTGCGCCTTCTCGACCTCGTCGAACAGCACGACCGAGTACGGCTTGCGGCGTACCGCCTCGGTGAGCTGGCCGCCTTCCTCGTAGCCGACGTATCCGGGCGGTGCGCCCACGAGCCGGCTGACGGTGTGCCGCTCCTGGTACTCACTCATGTCGAGGCGGACCATGTTCTCCTCGGAGTCGAACAGGGCCCGGGCGAGGGTCTTGGCCAGCTCTGTCTTCCCGACGCCGGTGGGGCCGAGGAAGATGAACGAGCCGATGGGGCGGCGGGGGTCACGGATGCCGGAGCGGGCACGGATGATGGCGTCCGCGACGAGCTTGACGGCCTCGTCCTGGCCGATGACGCGCTCGCGCAGGATGTCGTCGAGGCGCAGCAGTTTCTCGCGTTCGCCCTCCTGGAGACGGGAGACGGGGATGCCGGTCCAGGCGGCGACGATCTCGGCGATCTCCTCCTCGGTGACGACCTCGCGCAGCAGCCGGTTCTGCCCTTGCTTGGAGGCCAGTTGTTCCTCCTCCGCGGCGAGCCGGCGCTCCAGCTCCTGGAGGCGGCCGTAGCGGAGTTCGGCGGCGCGGTTGAGGTCGTAGGTGCGTTCGGCCTCCTCCGCCTCGTGGCGGACCTGCTCCAGTTCCTGGCGCAGTTCCTGCACGCGGCGGATCGCCTGCCGTTCGGCCTCCCACTGGGCGTGTTTGGCGTCGGCCTCGCCGCGCAGGTCGGCCAGTTCCCTGCGCAGTTCCTCCAGGCGGGCTTTGCTCGCGGGGTCGGTCTCCTTGGAGAGGGCGGCGTCCTCGATCTCCAGGCGGGTCACCCGGCGGGTGATCTCGTCGAGTTCGGCGGGCATGGAGTCGATCTCGGTGCGCAGGCGGGCGCATGCCTCGTCGACGAGGTCGATGGCCTTGTCGGGCAGGAAACGGTCGGTGATGTAGCGGTGGCTGAGGGTGGCGGCCGCGACCAGTGAGGTGTCCTGGATCTTGACGCCGTGGAAGACCTCGAGGCGTTCGCGCAGGCCGCGCAGGATGGAGATGGTGTCCTCCACGCTGGGTTCTTCGACCAGGACCTGCTGGAAGCGGCGTTCGAGGGCGGCGTCCTTCTCGATGTGCTTGCGGTACTCGTCCAGAGTGGTCGCGCCGATCATGTGGAGTTCGCCGCGTGCCAGCATGGGCTTGAGCATGTTGCCCGCGTCCATGGCTCCTTCGGCGGCCCCCGCGCCGACGACCGTGTGCAACTCGTCGACGAAGAGCAGGATCCGCCCGGCGGCGGCCTTGACCTCGCTCAGCACGGCCTTGAGGCGCTCCTCGAACTCGCCGCGGTACTTGGCGCCCGCCACGAGCGAGCCCATGTCGAGGGCGAACACCGTCCTGTCGCGCAGTCCTTCGGGCACGTCACCGCGCACGATGCGCTGGGCCAGACCCTCCACGATGGCGGTCTTGCCGACGCCGGGATCGCCGATCAGGACGGGGTTGTTCTTGCTCTTGCGGCTGAGGATCTGGGTGACGCGGCGGATCTCGGCGTCCCGTCCGATGACGGGGTCGAGCCGCCCGGCCCTGGCCTCGGAAACCAGGTCACGGCCGTACTTCTCCAGGGCCTCGTAGGCCACCTCGGGGTTGGCGGAGGTCACGCGCTGGTTGCCGCGGATCTGGGTGAGCGCGCCGAGGAAGGAGTCCCGGGTCACGCCGTGCTCCTTCAGCAGGCGCCCGGCGCCTGTCGCCGAGCCCTCCTCGGTCAGCGCCAGCAGCAGGTGCTCCACGGACACGTACTCGTCCTTGAGGCGTTTGGCCTCCCGCTCCGCCTCGTCCAGCAGCCGGGCCAGGCGCTGGGTGACGAAGACCTGGCCCGGCGCCGCGCCCGGGCCGGTCACCTTGGGCCGGCGCGAGAGCTCCTCGCGTACGGCCGCGCGCAACCCCTCCGGATCGGTGCCCGACTGCTGCAGCAGCCGCGGGATCAGCCCCTCCTCCTGGTCCAGGAGGGCGAGCAGCAGATGTTCGCCGTCGACCTCGGTGTGGCCCAGGCGGCCGGCGGCGCTCTGGGCCTCCTGCAGGGCTTCCTGTGACTTCTGGGTCAGTCGGTTCATGTCCATGGTGGTAGATCACTCCTCATGCCTGCACGCCGCAGCGCGGCTTCGAGCAGGCTGATGCGGTCGAGCAGGTCGAGCACCAGACCGAGGGATGCGTAGTTCAGGCACAGCCCGGTGCGCAGCCGCTGAACGCGGGCCAGGGCCGCCGGGGCCGTGGGGGCGAACATCAGCCGTCCGGAGGCGTCAGGACCGGCGTCCACCAGTCCGAGGGCGACGAACCGACGGATCAGGTCGGGATGGAGGCCTGAGCGGCGGGCCACGGTCTCCAGGGAGAGCATGGGCACGGGCACGATCGCGTACTGCACGCCCGCCTCGGCCGTTCGTGCGTGGGGTGGGCGGGCCTTGGCCGGTCGGTCGGTCATCAGGTCCTCCTGGGGTCGAACGAGGAGACAGCGGCAAGTTCCTCCAGCAGCTCGCGCTCCCGGTCGCTCAGCCGGGGCGGCACCATGATCCGCAGCTCCGCGTACAGGTCTCCGTCAGCGCCGCGCGGGCTCGGCATGCCCTCGCCGCGCAGCCGCAGGCGCCGTCCGCTGGAGGACCCAGCGGGCACGGTCACCTTCGCCGTGGCACCGCCCGGCGTGCGCACCGGCACGGTCGCGCCCAGCGCGGCCTCCCACGGGGTGACCGGAAGCTTCACGTGGACGTCCCGGCCGTCGAGGCGGAACTCGGGGTGCGGCAGGATCCGCACCCTCAGGTACAGGTCCCCGGCGGGAGCGTCGTCGCCGCTCCCGCGCCCGCCCTCCCCGGCCAGCCGGATGCGCTGCCCGTCGGTGGTGCCGGGCGGTACGTCGACCTGGTAGCGCCGCTGCCCGGCCGGTCCGGCGAGGGTGACCGTACGGCGGCCGCCCCGGTAGGCCTCCTCGACGGTGAGCGGCAGTTCGGCCTCCTGGTCGGCGCCGGGCACGCGCATCCGTCCGGCACCGCCGAACAGCGAGCCGAACAGATCCTCGACGTCGACCCCCTCGCCCCCGAAGCCCGACGTGGAGTACCGCACCCGGGGACCGCCGCCGGTGCTCCACCGGGAACCACCGCCGGCGCCGGCGGCGACCTGCTCCTCCCAGTCCTCCGGGACCTTCCGGAAGTCCTCGCCGAAGCGGTCGTAGCGGGCTCGCTGCTCCGGATCGGACAGGACGCTGAAGGCCTCGTTGATCTCCTTGAACCGCTCCTCCGCCTGAGGGTCCTTGTTGACGTCGGGGTGGTACCTGCGGGCCAGGGTGCGGTAGGCCCGCTGGATCTCGTCCCGGTCGGCGGTGCGCGGAACGCCGAGCACCTCGTAGAAGTCGCGTGCCATGGACGGTCACTCCCGCTTGGCGACGGTCACGGCGGCAGGCCGCAGCTGCCGCTCGGCCTCCCCGTAACCGGGTCGCAGCACTTGGACCACGGTGTTCGGATCGGCGTCGGGATCCTGGACCACTCCGACCACCTCGTGCCGGGCCGGGTCGAACTGCACACCTTTCTCCGCGTGGCGCGGGTAGCCCAGCCGCTCCAGGACGTTCACGGCCTGGTCACGCACGGCCCGGACACCCTCGACGATCGCACCGGGGTCGGCGGCCCCCGCGTGGCTGAGGGCGAGTTCCAGGTTGTCGATGACGGGCAGGAAGGCCGCAGCCGTACGGGCACGTTCGGCCGCGGCCACCCGCTCCAGCTCCCTGGCATGGCGTTTGCGCAGGTTGTCGAGGTCGGCCAGGGCGCGCCGCCAGTTGTCCTCGGCCTCGCGCAACGCTGCCGCGTACTCGTCGTCGGGTGCGGCGGTGCCGGTTGCGGCCTCGGGCCCTGGCTCGGCCTCCTCGGTCCGCGGTCCAGGCTGCTGGAGGTCCCCGCGCGGCGGCTGTACGGCGCCTTCCGGCGGCGGGTCGGGCACTTGGCCCCGGGGTGGGATGGGCATGGCGGGCACCTCAGCCCTTGTCGAACTCGGCGTCGATCACATCGTCGTCGCCCCCGGCTCCGTCCGGCGTGGCCCCGCCGGGGCCGGCTCCGTCCGGTGAGCCGGTGCCCACGGGACCGTCCGCGGCGGCTCCTGCCTGGTGGGCCGCGAGGCCCGCGAAGACCTGCTGGAGTTCGGAGGCCAGCGGCCGGACCTTGTCCACCCCGGCCTCGTTCTTGACCGCGTCGCGGGCCTCGGCCACCAGCATCTCGGCGCGGGCCTTCTCGTGCGCGGGCGCGGCGTCGCCGAGCTCACCGAGGCGCTTTTCGACCTGGTAGGCGATGGCGTCCAGTTCGTTGCGCGCGTCGACTGCCTCGCGCAGGGCCTGGTCCTGTCCCCGGTTGCGTTCGGCTTCCTGGACCATCCGCTCGACTTCGCTGCCGTCGAGGTTGGAGCTCTCGCTGATGGTGATGCTCTGTTCCTTTCCGGTGTCCTTGTCCCGCGCGGTGACGTTGAGGATGCCGTTGGCGTCGACGTCGAAGATGACCTCGATCTGCGGCTCGCCGCGCGGCGCGGGGCGGATGTCGGTGAGCTGGAAGCGGCCCAGGACCCGGTTGTCGGCAGCCAGCTCACGCTCGCCCTGCAGGACGACGACGTCGACGGCGGGCTGGTTGTCCTCGGCGGTGGAGAAGGTCTCGGTGCGGCGCACCGGGATGGTGGTGTTCCGTTCGATGATCTTCGTCATCACTCCGCCGCGTGTCTCGACGCCCAGCGACAGCGGGGTGACGTCGAGCAGCAGGACGTCCTTGACCTCGCCCTTGAGGACCCCGGCCTGGATCGCGGCGCCCTTCGCCACGACCTCGTCGGGGTTGACGCTCATGTTGGGGTCCTTGCCGCCGGTCAGCCTGCGCACCAGGGTCTGGACGGCGGGGATGCGGGTGGAGCCGCCGACGAGGATGACCTCGTCGATGTCGTTGTCACTGACCTTGGCGTCGTCCATTGCCTGCCGCACCGGGCCGAGACAGCGCTCCACCAGGTCACCGGTGATCTGTTCGAACGTGGATCGCATGATCGTCTCGGTCAGATGCTTGGGCCCGGAGGCGTCGGCCGTGATGAACGGCAGGCTGACCTGCGTCTGGGTCACCGAGCTGAGCTCGGTCTTGGCCTTCTCCGCGGCCTCGAACAGCCGTTGCAGCGCCTGCGGGTCCTTGCGCAGGTCGATGCCGTTCTCCTTCTGGAACCCGTCGGCGAGCTGGTCGACCAGCCGGCGGTCGAAGTCGTCGCCGCCCAGATGGCTGTCGCCCGCCGTGGACCGTACCTCCACCACGCCGTCGCCGACGTCGAGGATGCTGACGTCGAAGGTGCCGCCGCCCAGGTCGAAGACGAGCACCGTCTCGTGCTGCTTCTTGTCCATGCCGTAGGCGAGGGCGGCCGCGGTCGGCTCGTTGATGATCCGCAGTACTTCCAGGCCGGCGATCCGTCCGGCGTCCTTGGTGGCGGTGCGCTGGGCGTCGTTGAAGTAGGCGGGCACCGTGATGACCGCCTCGGTGACCTTCTCGCCCAGCTGTTTGGAGGCGTCGTCGGCGAGTTTGCGCAACACCTGTGCGCTGATCTCCTCGGGAGCGTAGAGCTTGTCGCGCACCTTGAAGCGGGCGGCGCCGCCGTCTCCCTCGACCACGTCGTACGTGACGGCCTTGGCCTCTTCGGAGATCTCGTCGAAGTGCCGGCCGATGAACCGTTTGGCCGAATAGATGGTGCCCTTGGGGTTGAGGATCGCCTGGCGGCGGGCCAGCTGGCCCACCAGGCGCTCGCCGGTGTCGGTGAAGGCCACCACGGACGGTGTCGTGCGGTTGCCCTCGCTGTTGGGTACGACCGACGACTCGCCGCCCTCCCAGACGGCGATCACCGAGTTCGTGGTGCCCAGGTCGATGCCTACTGCCTTGGCCATGAGGAACTCCTTTCGCGACGGGCGGCCCGCTCGTCCTCGGAGACGCGCCCGGCTTTCCGCACTCGCTCAGGTGACGGCGGGGCCGCTCCGCGGGCGGCCGCTCTTCCAGGCCCCGCTGCCGGTGCTGGTGCCGGTCCCGGTGGGCAGTTCGGCCAGCAGCCGCACCGCCTCCTCGGCGACCGCTTCGTCGGCGACGACGTCGTACTGGCTGGGCTGCATGTAACTCACCGAGGCGAAGTCCCGGCGGCCACGCTGGGCCGCGTGCACCACCAGGCCGAGCAGAGCACCGACGAGGGCTCCGAAAACCAGCCCGTACAGGGCGAGCAGCAGTCCCGACACGACCGGGTCCAGCCAGTTCAGCAGGCCGAAGATCCACCCGATCAGTGCTCCGGCCAGGGCGCCGCTCGCCGCGCCGTGCAGCGCGGCCCCGCCAGGTCCCATGCGGCCCGTCACCTGCTCGACCAGGCGCACGTCCTGCCCGATGATGGCCACCCTCTCCACGGGAAAACCCCGATCGGAAAGGTGATCGACGGCGCGTTCCGCCTCCTGGTAGGTCGTGTACGAGGCGATGGTCCTGCGGGCCTGCTCGTTCATCAGCCAGTCCTCCCTGCCAGGCCACCGGTGCGCCCGGCGTTCCCCGACAAGTCCAGAGTGGCAAGAGAGCAGCGCGCTCCGCCTGCACCCGACAGGTCAGAAATCGACGCAGTCGGTCGGTCCAGGAGAGCAAGGCCAAAATCCAGACAAGTCGGATGACGTTGCCTAGGCTGGGCGCGCAGGGCTCGCCCAGTCGTGGATCCCACGACTCCCTCGATCGCCTCCGATGACCGGAGGGGAACGGGAGTGATCTATGGCCTGCCATCCGTCACGGAGGCTGCCCCCTGACGTGTCCGACCAGCAAGGGAACCGCCAACCGAGCGACACCGCGGGCACCGGACGGCACGACCCGAGCCCGCTCGCGGCGCTGGACCCGCACGGGCTGCTGGTGCTGTCCCACACCCTGTTCGCCTGCGCCGAGCAGAGTGAGATCGTGCGGTTGGCCATGGGGCACGTCAGTGCCCTTGGTCCCTACCACGCCGAGGCCGGATATCTCGTGACGAGCGACGGTCTGGCCCGCGTCCCAGGCCACGACGCGGGAGCGCCGAAGGCCGACGACGCACGGATGACGGACCTGGGCGAGGCCGACGGCTCCGTATCCCTTCCGGAACGGTCCTGGACCTGGGCGTTCGGCCTGCGCGGGGCCGGCGGTCTGCTCGGCTACATCCTGGTCTCCTCCCGCTCCGGGCCCGACGAACAGGGGCGCTTCCTCCTCTCGACCCTCGTGGGGCTCGCATCGGCGGCCCTGTCACTGACGGTCACGCGTGCCGCGCAGCACGACAAGGCCGGTGAACTCAGCCAAGTCCGCACCGAACGGGACACCGCGCTCGTGCAGCTGGCTGCCATGCGCTCCGAACTGCACCTGCAGAAGACCGTGCACGAGACCCTCGCCCGTGTCGCTGCCCGGGGCGGCGGCGAGGACGCCATCACCCAGGCGCTGTACGAACTCACCGGGCTGTCGGCGCTCGTCGAGGACCGGTTCGGCAACCTGAGGTCCTGGGCGGGTCCCGACCGCCCCGATCCCTATCCGGTGCGCTCCTCGACCCACCAGGAAGGGATGCTGCGGCAGGTCGCGCGCGAGCCGGGCCCGGTCAGGGTCAAGGACCGGCTGATCGCCCTGGTCCGCCCGCGCGGCGACGTCCTCGGCGTACTCGCCCTCGAGGACCCCGAGGCGACGGCCGACGAGCACACCCGGTTCGCCCTGGATCACGCACAGCGGTCGCTCGCCCAGGAGCTCATGCACACACGCGAACTCGCCGAGGTCGAACTGCGACTGCGCCGCCAGCTGATCGACGACCTGTTGGAGGGCACTGACGAGACGAGCGCCTACGCCCGGGCCGAAGCCGTCGGCCACGACCTGCAACGCACCCATTACGTGGTCGTGGTGCACTGGCCGGGCAACGCCCCTGACGACTCCTTCACCCGAGCAGTCGAGCAGGCGACAGCCGTCACGGCGACCCGTCCGCTGATCACCCGTCGCGGCGACCGGATGGTCCTGCTGACCGAGGTGAGGCCCGACGACGATGCCGTGTACACGGCGCTGGCCCATGAGCTGGGAACGCCCGGCGGAGCGATCGGGGTGAGCGCCCGCTGCGACTCCCTGGACGACATTCCCCGCTGTTACCAGGAGGCATCGCGGGCCCTGGATGTGCGGCAGAACTCCCGCCAGCGCAGTGGGACGACGTTCTTCGACGACCTCGGGCTGTACCGGATCCTGGGGCCCGGAAACGATCTCCGGGAGCTCGAAGACTTCGTGCGCGAGTGGCTCGGCGAGCTGATCGACTACGACGCGGAGCACGACACCGAGTTGGTGGAGACGCTCTCGCGCTACTTCGACTGCGGAGGCAACTACGACGATGCGGCCGCCGCGCTGACGGTCCACCGCAGCACCCTGCGCTACCGGCTGCAGCGTATCCGTGAGATCAGCGACCGCGACCTGGCGGACGTGGACACCCGGCTCAATCTGCAGGTGGCAACGCGTGTCTGGAAGATCATCCTGGGCGGACGACGCTGACCGCGGGCGCCTGGAGAGCCGGCGCTGCGGGTCAGCCCGGCACTCGAACAAGTCGCCGGTGAGGCAAAGTCGATGTTGCGACCTGATCGCCTGTGGCACAGCCCCTCCGAGCTGCGACAACTGCCAGCTCTTTCACGAGCGGGTAGATCTTTTTCCCGGGAGATTCGCCTGCGACAGGTAGGCGGCGGCCCGACGCAGGACCTCGTTCTCCTGCTCCAACAGCTTGATCTGCCGACGTGCTTCGCGTAGTTCCGCACTTTCCTGGCTGGACGTTCCGGGCTTGGTTCCGTCGTCGATGTCCGCCCGGCGCATCCACTTCCACAGCGTCATCGCGTGCACTCCGAAGTCGGCAGCCACCTGCTCGACCGTCACGCCCGGACCGCGGTTCCTCGCTACCCGTACAACATCCTCGCGGAACTTTTCCGGATAAGGCTTGGGTACAGCGACATCCTTCCCGCCCTCCCCACAGGGCAAGCCAGTTCAGTTGACCTGCCCCACCATTTGGGCTCCAGGATCGGTGGCCAACCGGCAGCTGGGATGGTGTCGTTCTCGGAGGCTCCCCGAACTGTACGACGGATGGTCTGGCTGGCCTGGCTCGACCTCGCCGCCTCGCGATCTCGAGCCATGAGTAGGTCCGATGACGTCCCAGACCAGCCTCACGGCGGTACACCGGAGGTCGAGTGCCCTTCAGGGGCCGTCTTCTGTTGGGGCCTTGGCTCCTTGAGGCCTCAGCCGGACGCACTCCTCGCAGAGCTAAGAACACCGGACGATCGCCACGTGAAACGCCCCGCGCAACACGCAGACGACTCGTCGAACAACGCCTCCGCGGCACTCCCCCGTACCTCCGGCCTCAGGATGGCCTCAATACATGACCCTGTCGCAACGGAGCCGAGCGGAACACGCCTCCGTGGCAACACATCGGTACGCGTCCATGCAGGTCAGAAGGCCATCATGCAAAGCAGCGCCCCTCAGGCGTCAAACTCACGAGCAGCGGATTCAGTCCGTTCAGGCAAAGTTGACGCCCCGACACCCGAAAACGAACGTTTCCGCAGGTCAGTGACCTGCACGGTGGGGCGGGTGGGACTCGAACCCACGGCCGACGGATTATGAGTCCGCTGCTCGTCTAACGGCGGGGTTCGCTTCCTCAACGCTCTTCGGCCGCTGGCGATGTCCGGAGGCCCACTACTGGAACGAACGATGCCTTTGCTACGCCCCCGTCGAAGCCTGACGGCCAGCGGCAGGTGCATCGGTGAACGACGCCTATGGAGAAGGCCGAAGGGTAGGCCCGGGTCACTCGTCCGAGACCAAGATCCTGACCATCCGCGGACCACGTTCTCACCCGTCCACCAGCACAGCACCGTCACCGCAGGTCAGCGAGGGTGCGGCTCGTGTACCACCAAAAGACGAAGAACGTTTTGGTTTCATACAGCCCGAAGAAACTTGGGTTCTTCTAGAGGCTCAAGTCGGTTGCCTGGAGGTGCCGATGCGCTCCAGGCAGCCCGACACGACAGCTACCCAATGCAATCAGTCGGTTTCTTCCAGTCACTCTCTGGCGCCCAGTGAAGTTCTACTCGGACCAGTCGCGGACCAATTTATGCCGAAGCACGTTACCCCCGCGAGCCGCCCGCCCTCAGGCGCAGCGACCCGTCCAATGCCCGGAGGCAGCACCCGAACCGCCGAGAGAGGACAGCAGAAATGGCCGGGCAGGAAGGCCGCCGCGAAGTCGGCCCGCCCCCCAGCTTCCGGCGTGAACAAGGCCGTTGTCAGTGCCGCATGCGATCCTCCTTCGGAAGTGAACAATGCAAAGGGAGGCCGGGTGGCGGCGGGACGTCCTCGGAAGGATCCGCGCGATCCGGTGTTGATCATGCGGGAAGTCGGGCTCGAGCCGCTGGAGCCTTATCCAGGCAGTGATAAGCCCTGGCATTGCCGCCATGAAGCGTGCGGGAGAGAAGTGACACCGCGGCTGGGCAACATCGCTTCGGGCAGACAGGGCGGCTGCCGATACTGCTCAGGCACGGCGCCGGTTCCTCCAGAGGAAGCTGTGGCGTTGATGCGTTCGGCAGGCTTGGAACCACTGGAGCCGTATCCCGGTGCGACACCGCCTTGGCGCTGCCGGCACGTGCCCTGCGGTCGGGAGGTCAAGCCCCGCTACTCGTACATCAAGCGCGGAGGGGGACCGTGCCGATGGTGCGCGCCGAACGCTCCGGTCGACCCCGACCAGGCCGCCGCGCTCATGAGGTCGGCGGGTCTGGAGCCATTGGAGCCCTATCCCGGCACCGACATCCCCTGGCGTTGCCGCTGCACAACCTGCGGAACGATCGGGACGCCCACTCATGGGTCGGTCAAGGGCGGACAAGGAGGCTGCGGCCCATGCGGGCGCAAGAATGCCGGGCGGGGCATCAGCCAGGCATGGTCGCGTCGCCGCGAACTGCCCCGCACGGACGGCGACCTGGCCGCAGTCGAGGCGAAGGACTTCGGCCTGAAGCCTCTGGAGTCCTACCCGGGACCGAGCGGCCTGTGGCACTGCCGCCACCTCGCGTGCGGCCGAGACGTCCAGATCAGGTTGAGCAACCTCAGGCGCGGCCTTCGGGCCTGCCCGTACTGTCCTCCCTCACCAGGTGGCCGACGCCGCTGGCCTGCGGACAAAGCCGAGGCTCTCATGCGTGCCGCCGGCCTGAAACCGCTCGAACCGTACGCAGGGCGTCGTGACATGGCGTGGCGGTGTCGATGCAACGGCTGCGGGCGTGAGACGTCACCGAGTCTGGGCGGCATTCTGGCGGGCCAGGGAGGCTGTCGGCACTGCGCCGACGTGAGGTCGGCAACGGGCAGAAGGATCGACCCGGACATCGCGGTGGCTGCCATGCGCGCAGCCGGGCTGGAGCCGCTGGAGTCCTATGCCTCCTCGACGACGGCGTGGCGGTGCCGTTGCACAACATGCGGGAACGAGGTCTCCCCGAGCCTGATGAAGATCCGTACTGGTGGAGGATGCAAGTTCTGTGCCACCCACGGCATCGATCTGGCAGGGCCGTCGAAGGTCTACGTGATCACCCACCGGGAGTGGCAAGCCGTCAAGGTCGGTATCGGTGCCTGCACCGGCTACACCTCTCGCCTCATCCAACACGAACGCCAGGGCTGGCAGCTGCATCAGGCCCGTGAATACACCACCGGCGCGGCTGCCTACAACATCGAGCAGGCCGTGCTGGGCCGCCTGCGCCAGGCCGGGCTCATTCCCTTCCTCACGAGGGACGTCATGCCAAACGGCTGGACTGAGACCTGCTCCGCAGCCCGCGTCACGGCGGCCGAGGTCTGGGCCATGGTCGACGAGGAAACCCGAAACGCCACGGAACCCTATGCACCCCGAGTCGGCGACCGACCCCGTGCCGCGGTCCTCATCGACGCGGAGGCCGCAGCCGCAGAAATGCGGGCCTGCGGATACGAACCACTCGTTCCGTATCCCGGCCGCACCAACGCGACTTGGCCCTCGCGCTGCATGACCTGCGGGCACGAGGGGCGTCCGACGTTCAGCGCCGTCCGTAACGCGGGCCAGCGCTGTCGCATCTGCCGGGCGAGGGAGACCCAGGCGAAACGCGCCGCCACGAACGCGCCCAAGGCTGGCGAAACCATGCGCGCGGCCGGACTCGAACCGCTGGAACCCTACCCAGGCGGCCATACACCGTGGCGATGCCGCTGCACCACATGCGGTCGGGAAACCAGCCCCACCTACTCCAACGTCAACAGCGGTTCGAGGGGGTGCCGGTTCTGTGCCCTCGGCTCGGCCACCGATGAGCGGGCGTCCGCAGAGGTGCGAGCTGCCGGCTTCGAGCCGCTGGAGCCGTACCCCGGCCGCACCACGGACCATTGGCGCTGCCGCTGTTCCTGTGGAAACGAAGTGGCGACGCGCCTATCCTCCGTCCGGTCGGGAACCACCGGCTGCAAGAAGTGCCCCCGATCCGGTGGTCGAACCGATCCTGCGACAGCCGCCGCGGAGGCGCGCTCCGCCGGGTTCGAGCCGTTGGAACCCTATCCGGGGAAAACCACCGACCGGTGGCGCTGCCGCTGCGGATGCAACACGGATATCACGCTCACCCTGACCAGCATCAGAAGAGGCCGTACCGCGTGCGGCACGTGCTCCCAAGGCTCGACTCGGTAACCATCGGTCACAACGTGCCGAAGGCAAACGCCACACCCAGGCCGTCATGGCGCTCTTCCGCCGCCAGGGGCAACGTTCTCTGGGCTCTCCTGCGCGACAGACGATGCTATGAACTCACACCGCCGATGGCCCGAGCCGCTTGACAAACGGCACTAGGAATCGACGTTGATGCCGTAGTCCGCGGCCAAGCCCGCCAGCCCGGTGTCGTAGCCCTGGCCGACAGCACGTACCTTCCAGCCCGAACCATGTCGATAGACCTCCACAGCGATGGCGACGGTCTCGCGCGAAACGAAGGGAGCTGGCCCGAAGGACGATCTTTCACCCGAGGGTTGGGTGATGTCCGCGCGCCATGTGGAGTGCTGGTCGAAGACAGCCATGGGCTGGGATTCGAGGTCGATGCTGGCGATGACTGCCACGGTGTGGATGTCGTCGGGAATCTCGGGCAGGGGGCCTCCCCCTGAGTGGTGGACACGCTGATACTGGATCTGCTTGATCCGGAGGAAGCGAGAAGACCGCCGATGGCGATGAAGGACTACTCGGACGAGTTCAAGGCCGATGCCGTGGCCCTGTACGAGTCCACGCCCGGGGCGACCTACAAGAGCATCGCCGCCGACCTGGGCATCAACCGGGCCACCCTGCGGGAGTGGGTGCTGCGGGACCGCGAACGCCGCGGTGTCACCGCCGCGGCTGCGAAGCCGGCCGTGCAACCGGGGCCGGCGGTGCCGTCGGATGATCCGGACGAGCGGATCAGGCAGCTCGAGGCGAGGGTGGCCGAGCTTGAGGCGAGCGAGCGCAAGCTCGCCACCGAGCGGGACATCCTGCGCAAGGCGGCCAAGTATTTCGCCGGAGAGACGAACTGGTGAGGAGCCGCTTCCAGTTCGTCGATGACCACCGGGACACCTACGAGGTGAAGCGGCTCTGCCAGGTCCTGGACGTGAACCGGTCCAGCTACTACAAGTGGCACGCCGGACGACAGGCGAGGGCGGCCCGGCAGCGCGAGGACCGGCTC
>NZ_JBEAAJ010000015.1:0-231478 GCF_040446465.1 Streptomyces sp. RG80
GTCATAGCGTGAGGGAAACGCCCGGTTACATTCCGAACCCGGAAGCTAAGCCTTACAGCGCCGATGGTACTGCAGGGGGGACCCTGTGGGAGAGTAGGACACCGCCGAACAAATTTTAGAAAAAGGCCCACGCCATCAGGCGTGGGCCTTTTTGCGTTTAGGGTAAATGGCATGCGCTACGACCTGGTTATCTTCGACAACGACGGCGTCCTCGTCGACAGCGAGCCGATCTCCAACCGGCTGCTGGCCGCCTATCTGACCGAACTCGGGCATCCGACGTCGTACGAGGACTCGATCCGGGACTACATGGGGTCCGCCATGCATCGGATCCATGACCTGATCGAGGAGCGGACCGGGCAGCGGTTGCCGGTGGACTTCGATGATGTCTTTCATGGGCGGGTGTTCGCCGCGTTCGAGCGGGAGCTGAAGCCTGTCGTCGGTGCTGTGGGGGTGCTGGAGAAGCTGGCGGCGGACGGGGTGCCGTACTGCGTGGCGTCGTCCGGGAGCCATGAGCGGATTCGGGTGGGGCATCGGACCACGGGGCTGGACCGGTGGTTCGAGGAGGAGCGGGTCTTCAGCTCGCAGGATGTGGGGCGGGGGAAGCCGGCGCCGGATCTGTTCCTCTATGCCGCCGAGCGGATGGGGGTCGCGCCGGAGCGGTGTGTGGTGGTCGAGGACAGTCCGCTGGGTGTACAGGCGGCTGTCGCGGCCGGGATGGACGTGTACGGGTTCACCGCCATGACGCCCGCCGGGCGACTCGTCGGGGCCACTCAACTCTTCTCCGACATGGGGGAGTTGGGCGCTCTGCTGGCGTGAGCTCGTACCGCCTCCCGACGTCTGACAATTGTCATGCCGAGCTCCGGACGATCGTTTCTACTGGGGGACCCCGGGTGGGCGCGAAGCTGAGGGCGGGACGACGAGGACGAGCAAGCTCAGTGCCTTCGGCCCGCTGATCGTGGATGTGGCGGTGCCTGTCGGGTCGTACTACCTCTTCAAGGGTGCCTTTGGGATGAGCACCTTCGCGGCGCTTGCCTGGAGCAGTGTGGCGCCTGCCGTGCGGACGGTGTGGGGTGCGGTCGGGGAGCGGAAGGTGAACGGGCTCGCCGCGGTCATCCTCTGTGTGAACGCGGTGTCGCTGCTGCTCAGCTTTGTCTCCGGGGATCCGCGGCTGATGCTGGCCAAGGACAGCGGGGTCAGCAGTGTGATCGGGATCGCCGTGCTGGCCTCGGTGGTGCTGGGGCGGCCGATGATGACGGCGGGGTTCAAGCCCTTCCTGGTGCAGGGGGATCCGGCCAGGGAGGCCGCGTGGGAGCGGCTGGCGGGTGGGTCGGCCGCGTTCCGGAGGGCTGAGCGGGCCTTCTCGGTGGTGTGGGGGGTCGTACTGCTCGCGGAGTGTGTGGTGCGGATCGTCGGGGCGTACACCCTGCCCGTGGACACCATGGTCTGGCTCGGGTCCGTCATCCTCATCGGTTCCATGGCGCTGGCGTTCGTGGTGAGCCGGGTGGTCGCCGCCGAGCCCATGGCGCGGCTGCTGTGTGCCGAGGTGAAGGCCGCCGAGGAGGCTGCCAAGGCGGGGGTCGTGGTCGCCGCCTGAAGGACTCGGCTTTGAAGCTGAGGGAAATTCATCTTTGGCTGGATCTACCCACGGGTAGCCCGGGGCCCTACGCTCGCCGCCATGACAGATGTGCTGCGGCGCGGTAGGGCCTCGTTGGCGTTCAGCTTCTTCGCCCAGGGGGCCGCCTTCGCCCTGCTGGTGACCCGGATCCCGGCGATCCAGGACCGGTACGGGGTCTCGGACGCGTTGCTGCCGGCGTTCCTCGCCGCCGTGCCGATCCTTGCCGGGGTCGGGAGCGTGACGACCGAGAAGCTGGTGCAGCGGATACCGCCCAGCCGGCTGCTGCGCTGGGCCCAGCCCGTCGTACTGCTGGCGCTGCTGGGGGTCGGGGCGGGGGAGTCGACGGCCGAGCTGGGGATCGCGCTGGCCGCGTTCGGGCTCGCCGTGGGTGTGCTGGACGCGTCCATGAACATGCTCGGGGTGAGCCTCCAGCGGGCGTACGGGCGGAGCATCATGCTCAGCTTCCACGCGGTGTTCAGTCTGGGCGGCATCGTGGGGGCCTCGCTCGCGTGGGCGGGGGCGCACTGGGATCTCGCGCTGTTCGTGTCGTATCTGCCCGTGGTGGTCGTGCTGCTGCCGGCTGCGCTCGTCGGGAGTCGGTGGTACGTCGACGGGGGCGCCGAGCCTGAGGCGGACAAGGGCAAGGACGAGGCCGGTGCCGAGGGTGGGACCGTCGCCTTCAAGGTGCTGTTGCCGCTGTGTCTGGTGATGACCTTCGCGTACATCGGGGACTCGACGGTCTCCAACTGGAGTGCGAAGTACCTTCAGGACGTGCTGGGGAGCTCGGAGCAGCTGGCGACCGTGCCGTACAACGTCTACATGGTCACCACGCTGATCGGGCGGGGGCTCGGGGACTTCGGGGTGCGGCGGTTCGGGGCCGTGGCGGTGGTGCGGGCGGGGGCCGTGGTGGCGGCGCTCGGGTTCGCCGTGGTGGCCTCGGCGCCGGGGGCGTGGGTGGGGATGCTCGGGTTCACCTTGCTGGGGCTGGGGTTGTGTGTGCTGGTGCCGCAGACCTTCGCTGCTGCCGGGCGGCTGTTCCCGGGGGCTTCCGATGCCGCTGTCGCTCGGCTCAATGTCTTCAACTATGTCGGGTTTCTGGTCGGTTCGCCCTTGGTGGGGGCGTTGGGCGATGCGTGGAGCTATCGCGGGGCGATGCTGGTGCCGATGGTGTTGGTGCTGGTGACGCTTGTGTACGCCCGGTCGTTCGCCGCTCAACCGGACCGATACGGTGGCGGGCATGAGCGGCCGCGCACAGCTGATGTGGGACGAGGCAGTAACGGGCTATGACTTCGGCCCGGACCATCCGATGGATCCGGTCCGGCTGGCTCTGACCCGGCGACTGGTGAGCGCCTTCGGGCTGGACCGGGAGGTGGACGTCGTATCGGCGAAGCCCGCCGGGGAGTCGACGTTGCGGCTGGTGCACCGGGAGGACTACATCGAGGCCGTGAAGGCGGCGTCGGCGGAGCCGGGGGCGGCGGACACGGCGTACGGGATCGGGACGATGGACGATCCGGCCTTCGCGGGGATGCACGAGGTGTCCGCGCTGATCGCGGGGCAGTCGGTGGGTGCCGCCGAGGCGGTGTGGCGCGGGGACGCTCTGCACGCCGTGAACTTCGCGGGTGGGCTGCACCACGCCATGCCGGGCGGTGCGTCGGGGTTCTGTATCTACAACGACGCCTCGCTGGCGATCGCCCGGCTGCTGGAGCTGGGTGCCGAGCGGGTCGCCTACATCGATGTCGACGTGCATCACGGGGACGGGGTGCAGGCGGCGTTCTGGGAGGATCCGCGGGTTCTGACGATCTCGCTGCACGAGCATCCGCGGACGTTGTTCCCGCAGACCGGGTGGCCGGAGGAGACCGGGGCGGACGCCGCGGAGGGCAGCGCGGTGAATGTGGCGCTGCCGGCGGGGACCGGGGACGCGGGCTGGCTGCGGGCGTTCCACGCCGTGGTGCCGGAGCTGATCGCCGACTTCCGGCCGCAGGTGCTGGTGACCCAGCACGGGGCCGATACGCATTTCGAGGATCCGCTGGCGCATCTCGCGGTGTCGCTGGACGCGCAGCGGGCCGTGCAGGTGGCGTGCCACGACCTGGCGCACGAGTACGCCGACGGGCGTTGGGTGGCGCTGGGCGGCGGCGGATACGCGGTGGTCGAGGTGGTGCCGCGGTCGTGGACGCATCTGGTGGGGATCGCCGCCGGGCGGGACGTGGCGCCGGAGAGCGTGATCCCGGAGAGCTGGCGCCAGGAGGTGTTCGCGCGTACGCGGCAGTTGGCGCCGATGCGGATGACCGACGGGCGCTGGCCGGTGGGCTGGGCGGACTGGGAGTCGGGGTACGACCCCGCGGACCGGCTGGACCAGGCGGTGCTGGCGGCTCGGCGGGCGGTGTTCCCGTTGCGGGGGCTGCTGCCGTAGAGGTGTTCGTTACGCCGACTGTGCGGTGTTTTCCCGTTCCCATCCCGTCCCGGGCCCCCGTCCGTCACCATCACTCCCGTGTTGAGCACCGGAGCCCTGCGCGCCCATCTGCTGGCTGCTCGTCTGGCCGGTCCCGTGGCCACTTCGCGGGAGGAGAGCCTGCGGAGTTATCGGCTTTTCGCCGCGCGTGACCCGAGAGTGCTGATCGGGATCGATCCCGAGTGGACTTGGGGACAGCGGGATTTGATCGGTTTGATGGCCGACAAATGTGGGGTTTCCGGCGATCCTCGGCACACTCAAGGCCATGATGTGATCGATCCTGAACGAACTTTGGTCGCTCTCGACGCCTTCGCTGACCGGGTGGGTGCCGTCGCTCAGCGTCGCGCACCTGTTCTCCTCGGGACCGGGCATCCGCATCGACTGCTCGGGTTCTACGCCGCCTTGGCGGACGCCCTGTCGGCGGCGGGATGTACCGTTCTCACCCCTGCGCATGGTCGCTGTGTCGACATAACGACCCGGTTCGGTCTACGCACGTACAACCTTGACTACGTACGAGGAGTCGCGCTCGTGAGAGATCCGGGGGACTCTCGCCCCGGTTGTGCGACCGGCGCACACACGCACTCGCCCCTCCCGGTTCGGACCGTCCTGGCGGCCGCCGCGGACGCCGGCGGACCGCTCCCCGAGCTTGTCATCGGGGATCACGGGTGGGTCTGCGGGGCAGGTCAGCTGGGGTTTGAGGCCATTGGGCTGGCCGATACCGATGACCCCGCGCTCTTCGTGGGGGAGGCCGAGGGGGTGGTGTCCGTCGTCGTTCCACTTGATGACGCTGTGCGGTCTGATTACTACCGGCCGCTTACCCGCTACGTACTCAATCGAGCGTGTCTGTCACAGTAGGCCGCCGATGGGTGCACCTCTTCCCCACTCGCATCACCCGCCCCTACATTGGGGAGTGAGCACGCAGCGACGAAGAGTCACCGGAAGGGGAAGCCGGTGGCCGTCGAGTGCGGAAGGTTCAGGTGTGTCATGGCAGCTGGCGAGAGGCCTCTGAACGAGGTTCAGTTCCTTACCGTGGCGGAAGTCGCCTCGGTGATGCGAGTGTCGAAGATGACCGTGTACCGGTTGGTGCACAGCGGTCATCTGCCCGCGATCCGGGTGGGGCGGTCCTTCCGCGTCCCCGAGCAAGCGGTTCACGAGTACCTTCGCGAGAGCTACGTGGGGGTGGAAACCGCCTGACGACAGTGGGGCGGGGGGATCCTCAGGGCAAGGCAGGGATCCCCCCTTCCCCCTCGATTACGAGCTCAGCTCTCGGGCGGGTAGGCTGGCCCCTCGTAGGTCGTATGGGCCCATGGCGCCCAAACACCGAGTGATGAGAAGTGAGCGAGGGTAGTCGTGGGCTCTGTTATCAAGAAGCGGCGCAAGCGGATGGCTAAGAAGAAGCACCGCAAGCTGCTCAAGCGCACGCGCGTTCAGCGTCGCAACAAGAAGTAAGGCGACGCCGCGCAAGCAGCGTGATTGTGGCCCCCCACCACACCCGGTGGGGGGCCACACGCATACCCGGACACCGAGGTCCGCTCCGTGCGTACGTCTGACACCGCTTGGCTTGGTCTGGTCGTACGTCTGTGGATGTCGTCACTTCGTGCATTGGGCGGTCATCACAGCGCAACATCGACCCGCTAGGTTGGCCGAACACGGGGAACGCGGCAGGGTACGCAGGGGACGAGTGCTGGAAGAGAGGCGCTGAATCTTGGGCAAGGTCGTGCTCGTGACCGGAGTGGCCCGTCAACTGGGGGGCCGGTTCGTCCGACGGATCCAGCGTGACCCGCAGGTGGACCGGGTGGTCGCCGTGGACGCGGTACCCCCCGAGCATCATCTGGGCGGCGCCGAGTTCATCCAGGCCGACATCCGGCAGCCCACCATCGCGCGGGTGCTCGCACAGGTGGGCGCCGACACAGTCGTACACCTGGACGTGACGGCCATGGCGCTGGGCGGTGCCGGCCGGACCACGGTCAAGGAGACCAATGTCATCGGCACCATGCAGCTGCTCGGTGCCTGTCAGAAGTCGCCGACCGTGAAGCGGCTGGTCGTGAAGTCCAGTACGAACGTGTACGGGTCCGCGCCCCGTGACCCTGCCGTCTTCACCGAGACCACCCCGCCCAAGTCGCTGCCCAGCGGCGGCTTCGCGAAGGACACGGTCGAGGTCGAGGGGTATGTGCGGGGGTTCGCGCGGCGGCGGCCCGATGTGGCCGTGTGTGTGCTGCGGTTCGCCAACATCCTGGGGCCCAGCGCGGACACCCCCCTCGCCTCGTACTTCTCGCTGCCCGTGCTGCCCACCGTCCTCGGGTACGACCCGCGGTTGCAGTTCGTGCACGAGGACGATGTGATCGAGGTGCTGCGCATCGCCTCGCACGAGCCGGAGCGGGGCACGCTCAACAGCGGGACGTTCAACATCGCCGGTGACGGGGTGCTGCTGCTGTCGCAGTGCGCGCGGCGGCTGGGGCGGCCGACCGTGCCGCTGTTGCTGCCGGCGGTCACCTGGGCCGGCTCGCTGGTACGTACGCTCGGAGTGACGGACTTCTCGCCCGAGCAGATCCGGTTGCTCACCCACGGCCGGGTCGTGTCGACGGTCCAGATGCGGGAGACGCTCGGATTCCGGCCGAAGTACACGACGGCGGAGACGTTCGCGGACTTCGTGCGCGGCCGCGGACCCGGACTGCTGCCGCCGGAGGCCCTCGCGGGGGCCGTCGACCGGATCGCCGCGCTGCCCGTCCTGGGCGGCGGCCACCCCCCGACGCAGAGCGCCAACTGAGGAGCGCATCAACGATGGCGGACGCCAAGGTCATTCCGTTCGACGACGACCGGTCCCGTGGGGCTGCCGTACAGCGGCCGTCGCGTCGCCGGAGCGCGGGGAGCCGACGCAAGGAGCCCTCGCTGGTCCGTGAGGTCCAGCCCCTGCCCACACGCGGGCCGGAGCAGGATGATGTCCCTGTGACGCGTGAGGAACAGCCGCCGCAGCAGGCGCAGCAAGACGGCGGTATCGAGCGGCGGATCGCGGGCGGGCTGTCCTTCCTGCGCCGCCGGCTCACCGGGGACTACGACGTCGACGACTTCGGTTACGACGAGGAGTTGACCGACCAGGTCCTGATGTCGCTGCTGCGGCCGGTGTACGAGAAGTACTTCCGGGTCGAGGTGAAGGGCATCGAGAACATCCCGTCCGACGGGGGCGCGCTGATCGTCGCCAACCACTCGGGCACGGTGCCGATGGACGGGCTGATGATGCAGGTCGCCGTCCACGACAACCATCCCGCGGGGCGGCATCTGCGGCTGCTCGCCGCGGACCTCGTCTTCATGCTGCCGGTGGTCAACGAACTCGCCCGCAAGCTCGGCCACACCCTGGCGTGCGCGGAGGACGCCGAACGGCTGCTCGCGCAGGGTGAGTTGGTGGGGGTGATGCCGGAGGGGTTCAAGGGCATCGGCAAGCCGTTCAGCGAGCGCTACAAGCTCCAGCGGTTCGGCCGGGGCGGCTTCGTCTCCACGGCGCTGCGGCAGGGCGCGCCGATCATCCCGTGCTCGATCGTCGGCGCGGAGGAGATCTATCCGATGATCGGCAACGCGAAGACGCTCGCGCGTCTGCTGGGCTTCCCGTACTTCCCGCTGACCCCGACCTTCCCCTGGCTCGGCCCGCTCGGCGCGATCCCGCTCCCCACCAAGTGGACGATCCAGTTCGGCGAACCGATCCCCACGGACGGCTACCCGCCGGAGGCCGCCGAGGACCCGATGCTGATGTTCAACCTGACGGACCAGGTCAGGGAGCAGATCCAGCACACGCTGTACAAGTTGCTGGTGCAGCGGCGGTCGGTGTTCTTCTGACGTGGGTTTTCCGGTTGGGGTCCGGTGAGTCGGCGGACGGAGTCCGGCGCAGCCGCGCGAAGCCCGCGGAGCGGTGCGAGGGTGGCCATGTAGATGGGTCGCGATGCTGATGTTCAACCTGACGGACCAGGTCAGGGAGCAGATTCAGCACACGTTGTACAAGTTGCTGGTGCAGCGGCGGTCGGTCTTTTTCTGAGTCGGCCGACAGACGCGGTGGCCGACGGCAGGCCCCGGACCCCGACGGTCTCCGGCCGCGTAGAGCCACCGGACGGAGGCCGGTGCAGCCTGTCCGAAGCCTGCGAAGCAGTGCGAGGGCAGCAGACAGGAGGGGCCAAGTTGCTGGTGCAGCGGCGGTCGGTGTTCTTCTAGCGCTCCGCCGGAAGTGCGGTGGACGGGTTGTTGTTCGTCTGCGGCGCCATCTTGGCTGGTCGCGCCCCGCGGCGGAGCCGCTGATCGATACAGTCCCGCGCCCCTTCGGGCGCTGCCGAACCGCAGTAGGCATCACCGGCCCGCTTCGCGCTACGACGACGGGGGGCGCCCTTCCTGGTGAAGGGCGCCCCCCGTCGTCGTAACCGAAGTGCTAGTCCGCGTCCTCGCTGTCGATGCCCAGGCCTGGGAGGAGGCCGGGGAGGAGGGGTGGGAGGGTTACGTCGGGTTGGGTCGGGGTGCTGGTGGACGGGGAGGCGGTGCTGGTGGTGCCTTCCGTCGGGTCCAGGAGGCCGCCGGTGTTGCCGCCCAGGAGGCCGTCGCTGTCCTCGGACGTCGAGGAGTTGCTCGGGCTGTCGGTGCCGCTCGAGCCGCTGTGGTCCGAGGTGCCGTTGCCGCTGCTGGGCGTGGCCGAGCGGCCGGAACCGGAGGTCCCGGTGGACGCCGAGCCGGTGCCGCCCTGCCGTTTGCCGTCGCCGCCGCCCTGGGCCGGAGCCTGGGGGAGCAGGGACTGGAGCGGGGCGACTTCTTCGTCTATGGCGTCGAAGACCGACGACACCTGCTGACTGACGTCGCCGAGCTGGACCGGCAGTCGCTCGCGGAGCGCGCCCCAGACCTCGCGGTGCGAGCGGGAGAACGCGTCGAGGGCCTGGATGGGGCCCAGGGAGTCGGGGTCGCGCTGGTACGCCTCGTGGAGCAGGCGGTGGCCCTCGGAGGCGTCGTGCTGCATGCCGGACAGGGCGCGGCGGATCTCGCCCACGGACTCGTGGTCGAGGTGGCCGCCACGGTCGCGGTCCATGAGCCGGCGGGCTTCGTTGAGCCGGGTGGAGGCCTGGTCGAGATAGGCCGTGCCGCGCTCGTCGTCCCCGTCGGACATGTAGTTGAGCTTGAAGTCCTCGATGCCGCGCTTGAGGCCGTACAGCGAGTCGCCCGGGAGGGCGTCCGAGCTGGCGGCCGCCACCCCGCCGAAGGCGCCCGCGGCGACCCCGACGCTGAGTCCGCCGGCCGCCAGGCCCTTGGTCAGCCGGGAACGCGGTCGCAGTTTGCCCAGCGGGGACGCGCGGTGCGTCCCGCGTGCCCGATGGGAGCGCTGTTCGGGCACCGAAGGATCCGCTGCTTCGCCTCCGACGGTGCCTTCCTGGAGCATGGCCTCGAACGCGGCCACCAGTTGGGCCCGCTGGACGACCTTGACCTCAGGATTCAGCTCCGGCCTGGGCAGCTCGCCGAGACACTCCGCGAGGGCCAGCATGCGGCCCTGCTCGGTCCGCTCCGCGGCCGCCTGGGCCGGGTCCGGTCCTTCGGACTGCTCGGCCGCCGGGCCCCGGTCGGACTGCTCCTCCAGGGCCTGGGCGAAGGCGTTCGCCCGCCGGTGTGCCGATACGTTCGCGATCACTGGCGGCACCTCCTCTCGTCATGACGGTCGACTCCCCAGGGGGTCCTGAGGGTTGCACGCCCTGGCTGCATCCACACGATCGAGTGATCGAAGTCGGCCAGGGAGTGACCACAGGGAGCCTGCATCCCGCACAACGAGCAACGCGGCACTTGGGTTACGGACTGCGGATGATCGGATCGGGGAGTCAACGGACTTTCACCGACAGCGAGTTGGTCGTTACCGAGCGTGCCCCGTCAGCGGGCGTCGTCCGGGAGGAGCCGGGCGAGGGTGCGGACGGCCCGGTACTGGAGCGTCTTGATGGCGCCCTCGTTCTTCCCCATCACACGGGCGGTCTCGGCGACGGAGAGCCCCTGGAGGAAGCGGAGCGTCACACACTCCTGCTGCTGCGGGTTGAGGCGGCGCACGGCGTCGAGGAGGGCGGCGTTGGAGAGGGACTCCAGGACCGAGTCCTCGGGCGAACGCTCGACCTCGTTGGCGTCGAGCATCTCGCCGGTCGTCACTTCCAGACGGAAGCGGCTCGACTTGAAGTGGTCGGCGACGAGGTTGCGGGCGATCGTCACCAGCCAGGCGCCGAAGTCGCGGCCCTGCCAGGTGAAGGTGCCGATCCTGCGCAGCGCGCGCAGGAACGTCTCGCTGGTGAGGTCCTCGGCGGTCGCCTTCCCGCCCACCCGGTAGTAGATGTACCGGTAGACGGTGTCGCTGTACTGGTCGTAGAGGCGCCCGAAGGCGTCGGCCTCGCCGGCCTGTGCGCGCTCCACGAGATCCATCATGCGGGCGCTGTCGCTGTCCGCGGCCGGGCGGCGCGCGGTGGTGGTGCCGGTCGAACGCCCTCGTCTGCCGACGGCCGCGGAACCGTCGGCCAGTGCGTAGCACGGGCCGATCGGTGCCGTGGCTACGGCGAGGGCGGGGACGGCGTACGCGGTGGGGACGAAGCCGCGCAACAGGTCAGTGACCGTTGCGCGCAGCGTAGCCAGGCCCGAGGCGTCAACCCCGACGTGTGGGTACACGGGACTCCCAGAGGCAGAGCTTCCATCACGTGCAGTGCGGGACCGTTCACCCGTCGTAGCGACGGAGGGGTACCGGTTTGCGTCTGAGGAGAATAACGCTTCGTGCAGGCACTGCTACACCCAGTTGCTCAAATCATCGATTACGTCGCTTCTGTAACCGAATGACGCCCGTTCAAGTGCCGGAGGGTGACCGGTTGTTGATCGTTTGAGATCGGATTTCGGTCATGGTCGGGGCGTGTTGTGGCCGTGTGCCGACAAGAGGACTGGAGGGAGGGGGTGCGGGGTATTGCTCGTGTTTCGGGCGCGTGTTTGTTATCGGCGGCGTCGGTGCAGGGCGATCGCCGCCGCCGTGCCGCCCGCCACCGCTCCCACGCCCGCCGCTGCCGGGATGCCGACCTTCGCGGCCTTGCGGCCGGTGCGGTAATCGCGCAAACGCCAGTCCAGTTGCCGTGCGTGCCTGCGGAGCTTGGTGTCCGGGTTGATCGCGTAGGGGTGGCCGACCAGGGAGAGCATGGGGATGTCGTTGTGGCTGTCGCTGTAGGCCGCGCAGCGGCTCAGGTCCAGGCCCTCCGCCGCGGCCAGGGCGCGGACCGCCTCCGCCTTCGCCGGGCCGTGCAGGGGTTCGCCCACCAACTTGCCCGTGTAGACGCCGTCCACCGACTCCGCGACCGTGCCGAGGGCGCCGGTCAGGCCGAGGCGGCGGGCGATCACGCCGGCGATCTCCACCGGGGCCGCCGTGACGAGCCACACCTTCTGGCCCGCGTCCAGGTGGGCCTGGGCGAGGGCCCGGGTGCCGGGCCAGATGCGCTCGGCCATGTACTCGTCGTAGATCTCCTCGCCGATGGACATCAGCTCGGAGACGCGGTGGCCCTGGACGATCGACAGTGCGGAGTCGCGGGCCTCCTGCATGTGTTCGGGGTCCTCGATGCCCGCCAGCCGGAACCACGCCTGCTGCCAGGCGAACTTGGCGAGGTCGCGGGTCTCGAAGAACTTCCGCTTGTACAGGCCTCGGCCGAAGTGGAACAGCGACGCGCCCTGCATGACGGTGTTGTCGAGGTCGAAGAAGGCGGCTGCCTTGTCGTCGCCGAGTACCGGGAACTCCGGTTCCTCACCTGGGGCGGAGGTCTCCTCGACCTCTTGCGACGACTTGCGCGCGGCCTCCGCCGAGGCTTCGCCTGCCAACACGCTCCGCGCCGTGGCGGAGCGCCTACGGGGAGTGAGCCATCCGAGTGCGGCCATGGCGTGAGCATAGCCAGTTTGTTCGGAGCTTCCGGAGCCGAGAGGTTCGGAGGGTGTGAACTCTCCGCGACCGGGCCGTTAAACAGGCGATCCAGGCCCGGTCGAGGTCCGCGGGAGAATGGCTGACATGAGTCCCATCTTCCGCCGCAAGCCGGCCAAGGCTCCCGAGGACCGGCTCGTCACCCTCATCCGCAAGCCGGGATGCCATCTGTGTGATGACGCACAGATCGTCATCGAGAAGGTGTGCGGGGAGCTGGGGGTTCCCTGGGAGCGCAAGGACATCTCCCAGGACCCCCAACTCCACGACCAGTACTGGGAACAGATCCCGGTCGTCCTCGTCGACGGGGAGCAGCACACCTTCTGGCGCGTGGACGAGAAACGGCTGAGGTCGGCACTGACCGAGTAGTCCAACTGGGGCGGCCGGTCGCTTAGGATCGATGGCGACTTGGTCCTGGGGGGCGGGATTGTTGAGGAGAGTGTGCGGTTTTGCCCCCGAGAGAGACGCGCGTGACCCCGGTCACGTTGGCCGGGCAAATCGGACACCATCTTTGTGCACGCGTTCACAAAGACATAGCCTGCATTCGACGGGGCGGTCTAGGTACGTGTGACCGCCTTAAGCCCCGCTCTACCCGCAGGAGCACCGTGGCAACTGGCCGAACTCACCGACCGGCGACCCGTAGCCGAGGGATTCCCGAGGCCACCGTCGCCCGGCTTCCGCTGTACCTCCGCGCGCTGACCGCACTGTCGGAGCGCTCGGTACCCACGGTCTCCTCCGAGGAGCTCGCGGCCGCGGCGGGGGTCAACTCCGCGAAGCTGCGCAAGGACTTCTCCTACCTCGGTTCCTACGGGACCCGCGGTGTGGGCTACGACGTCGAGTATCTCGTCTACCAGATCTCCCGCGAGCTGGGCCTGACCCAGGACTGGCCGGTTGTGATCGTCGGTATCGGTAACCTCGGCGCCGCTCTGGCCAACTACGGCGGGTTCGCCTCCCGCGGCTTCCGGGTCGCGGCCCTGATCGACGCCGACCCGGCCATGGCCGGCAAGCCCGTCGCCGGGATCCCGGTGCAGCACTCCGACGACCTCGAGAAGATCATCGAGGACAACGGCGTCTCCATCGGTGTCATCGCCACCCCCGCCGGTGCCGCCCAGCCCGTCTGCGACCGGCTCGTGGCCGCCGGGGTCACCTCCATCCTGAACTTCGCGCCGACCGTGCTGACCGTCCCGGACGGCGTCGACGTGCGCAAGGTGGACCTCTCCATCGAGCTCCAGATCCTCGCCTTCCACGAGCAGCGCAAGGCCGGAGAGGAGGCCGCCGCGGCCGATGCCGCCGGTCCGGTCGCCGCCGGTCGCGGCGACTCCGCCGACAAAGGGCCCGACGGGGACGTACCCGCGGTGATGCCGGCATGAGTCTCCTCGTCGTGGGCCTGAGCCACCGCAGCGCACCGGTCAGCGTGCTGGAGCGGGCGGCGCTCGGCGCTGACGCCCAGATCAAGCTGCTCCAGGACACGGTCGCCGCGGAGCCGGCCACGGAGGCCGCGGTGCTGGCCACGTGCAACCGCATCGAGCTGTACGCCGACGTCGACAAGTTCCACGCCGGTGTCGCCGAGCTGTCCACGTTGCTCGCCCAGCACAGCGGGGTGGGGCTCGACGAGCTCACGCCGTATCTGTACGTGCACTACGAGGACCGGGCCGTTCACCACCTGTTCTCGGTGGCCTGCGGTCTCGACTCCATGGTCGTCGGGGAGGGACAGGTCCTCGGGCAGATCAAGGACTCCCTGGCCAAGGCGCAGGATCTGCACACCGCCGGGCGGCTGCTGAACGATCTCTTCCAGCAGGCCCTTCGGGTCGGCAAGCGGGCGCACTCCGAGACCGGGATCGACCGGGCCGGACAGTCGCTGGTGACGTTCGGGCTCGAGCAGCTCTCGGCGGGGGCGGCGGTCCAGGACTGGGCGCGCGGGAAGAAGGCGCTGGTCATCGGGGCCGGGTCGATGTCCTCGCTGGCCGCGGCGACGCTCGCGCGGGCCGGGGTCGCGGAGATCGTGATCGCCAACCGGACGGCTGATCGGGCCGAGCGGCTTGCGGAGATCTTGAACGACGGGGCCGCCGAGACGGGGGTCGTGGCTCGTGCGGTGGCGATGGACGCGGTGGCTTTTGAGCTGACACGTGCCGATGTCGCCGTGTCGTGTACGGGGGCCACCGGGCTGGTGCTTACGGCTTCGGCGGTCGCCGCGGCTGTTTCGGCGCCCGGTGTCGAGCAGGGATCGGTCGCGCAGCCCGGTGGTCACGGGGCGCCGCGCTCTGGGCCGGGAGCCGCGCTGGGCGGCACCAGCGCCCGTAGCCTGGCCGGCGGCGTCGAGGAGGAGTGTCCGCTCGATCTGAACTCCGTCCAGGCCACCGCCGGGTTCTCCGTGCTGGGGGAAGCGGCCGTCGCCGGGATGGGGGCCGCCGAGCTCGAGCAGCACGCCGCGTGGGTGGACAACGCGCCGCGGCCGCAGAGCGCCGGGCCCGTCGAAGAGGCCGAGGCCATCGCCGCGCTCGCCGCCGCTGCCGCCGCGGGTGCGCGGATCCCCGAGCGGCGCAGGCCCGAGCCGGTCGCTCCGCAGCCCGCTCCCGCGCTCTTTCTGCTCGACCTGGCCATGCCCCGTGACATCGACGCCGCCGTGCACCGGATCGGCGGGGTGCGGCTCGTCGACATCGAGTCGCTCGCCGAGGCCTCCGCCGACGCGCCGATGGCGGCCGATGTGGACCAGGTGCGGCGTATCGTCGCCGACGAGGTCGCGGCCTTCGGGGCCGCGCTTCGGGCCGCGCACATCACACCCACCGTGGTCGCGCTGCGCAGCATGGCCGCCGATGTGGTCGCGAGCGAGATGGCACGCCTCGAGGGGCGGCTGCCGGCGCTCGACGACAAACATCGCGGGGAGATCACCCAGACCGTGAAGCGCGTCGTCGACAAACTGCTGCACGCGCCGACCGTCAGGGTCAAGCAGCTCGCCGCCGAGCCCGGCGGTGCCGGGTACGCGGACGCGCTGCGGACCCTGTTCGACCTCGACCAGGAGACGGTGGACGCCGTGTCCCGGGCCGAGGACAGCATCGAGAAGAACAGCAAGAACCGAGGGCCGGCATGACTGAGAAGGCACTGAGGCTCGGGACCAGGCGGAGCAGACTCGCCATGGCCCAGTCCGGGCAGGTGGCGGACGCCGTGAGCCAGGTGACCGGACGGCCCGTCGAGCTCGTCGAGATCACCACGTACGGCGATGTGTCGCGGGAGCAGCTCGCGCAGATCGGCGGCACGGGCGTGTTCGTGACCGCGCTGCGGGAGGCCCTGCTCAAGGGGGAGGTCGACTTCGCGGTGCACTCGCTGAAGGACCTGCCCACCGGGCAGCCCGACGAGCTCTCGCTCGCCGCGATCCCGGTGCGCGAGGACCCGCGCGACGTCATCGTCGCCCGGGACGCGCTCAAGTTCACCGATCTGCCCCGCGGGGCGCGCATCGGTACCGGTTCGCCGCGGCGGATGGCCCAGCTGAACGCGTACGCACGCGCCCATGGGCTGGACATCGAGACCGTTCCGATCCGGGGGAACGTCGACACCCGGATCCGGTATGTGCACGACGGTGAGCTGGACGCGGTGGTACTGGCCGCGGCCGGGCTGCATCGCATCGGGCGCATCGACGAAGTGACTGACTTTCTTTCAGTCGACACGGTTTTGCCCGCTCCCGGCCAGGGAGCACTCGCGATCGAATGCACCGCGGACAACGCGGACCTGATCGCCGCGCTCGGAGAGCTCGACGACCCGTTCACGCGGGCCGCCGTGACCGCCGAGCGGTCACTGCTCGCCGCCCTGGAGGCCGGCTGCTCCGCCCCTGTGGGCGCGCTGGCCGACCTGCTGGCCGACGGGCAGATTGTCAAGGAAATGCGCCTGCGGGGCGTCGTCGGTACCACCGACGGTTCCCGCACGGTGCAGTTGTCCACCACCGGTCCCGTGCCCGAGACGTACGACCAAGCAATGGCGCTCGGCCGTGAACTCGCGGCCGAGATGCTTGCCCAGGGCGCGGCCGGTCTGATGGGGGAGCGAGCACAGTGAGCCCCACCACCCTTCCTGCCGCCGGACCTGAACACGGGCACGTCACCTTCCTGGGTGCCGGACCCGGGGATCCGGGACTACTTACTCTGCGCGCTGTCGAGGCGCTGGCGAACGCGGACGTTCTCGTCGCCGAGCACGAGGTGCTCGACGTCGTACGCACGCACGCCAGGCACGGCGTCTCCGTCGTGGACACGGACGCGGAGCCCTCTTCGGGTCCGCTTCCGGGCACAGGCGCGCCTCAACTGACGGTTGTTGACAGTGCGTCAACAACCGCTGCTGCCCCCGCCGTGCGGGATGCCGCACATCTTGTCATGGAGGCCGCGCGGGGCGGCAGGCGGGTCGTACGTGCGGTGTCCGGGGACCCCGGGCTCGACGCGTACGCCGCCGAGGAGATGCTCGCGTGTGCCGCCGCCGGGGTGCCTTTCGAGGTCGTTCCCGGGGTCGCCGCCGCGGTCGGGGTGCCCGCCTACGCGGGTGTTCCGCTGCGCGACGCCCAGGGTGCGGACGTGCGGTTCGTCGACGCCCGTACCGCCTCGGACCGGTGCTGGACCGAGGTCGGCGCCTCCGACGGGACCGTCGTCGTCTCCACGACGCTGGACTCCGTCGCCGCCGCCGCGGGTGAACTCGTCGCCGCCGGGCGCAAGCCCGACACACCGCTCAGCGTCACCGTCGCCGGCACCACCACGCGCCAGCGGACCTGGACCGCGACGCTGGGCACCATCGCCCAGACGCTGAAGCAGGCCAAGGTGCTGCCCTCGCCGGAGGGCGGGCGGCCGGTGATAGCCGTGGTCGGTGAGCGGTCCGCCGCTGCTCAGCGCGAGCAGTTGTCGTGGTTCGAGTCCAAGCCGCTGTTCGGCTGGCGGGTGCTCGTGCCGCGTACGAAGGAGCAGGCGGCCTCGCTCTCCGACCAGCTGCGGTCCTACGGCGCCGTGCCGCACGAGGTGCCGACGATCGCCGTCGAGCCGCCGCGGACGCCGCAGCAGATGGAGCGGGCGGTCAAGGGGCTCGTCACCGGGCGCTACGAGTGGATCGCCTTCACCTCGGTGAACGCCGTCAAGGCGGTGCGGGAGAAGTTCGAGGAGTACGGGCTCGACGCACGTGCCTTCGCGGGCATCAAGGTCGCCGCGGTGGGCGAGCAGACCGCCAAGGCGCTGATCGCGTTCGGTGTGAAGCCGGATCTGGTGCCGAGCGGTGAGCAGTCGGCCGCGGGTCTTCTCGAGGACTGGCCGCCCTACGACCCCGTTTTCGATCCGATCGACCGGGTGTTCCTGCCTCGGGCCGACATCGCCACGGAGACGCTGGTCGCCGGGCTCATCGAGCTCGGGTGGGAGGTCGACGACGTCACCGCCTATCGGACCGTGCGGGCCTCGCCGCCGCCGGCCGACACGCGTGAGGCGATCAAGGGCGGTGGCTTCGACGCCGTTCTGTTCACGTCGTCCTCCACCGTGCGGAACCTGGTCGGTATCGCCGGCAAGCCGCACAACGTGACCGTCATCGCGTGTATCGGTCCCGCCACCGCGAAGACCGCCGAGGAGCATGGGCTTCGGGTGGATGTGATGGCTCCCGAGCCGTCCGTGCACCGGCTGGCCGAGGCGCTGGCGGACTTCGGGCTCAAGCGGCGCGCTTCGGCCGTGGAGGCCGGGGATCCCGTCACCCGGCCCAGCGAGCGGCGGCCCGGCGCTCGGCGGCGGCGTACCACGACCTGACCCGATCAGAACCACCTGATCCGATCAGAACCATCTGATCTGTTCAGACCGCGGTCACCGTGTGGCCGTAGCGGAGCAGGTTGTGGGGGTCGTACGTCTCCTTCGTGCGGCGCAGGCGGTCGTAGATCTCCGGGGTCCAGGCCCGGGCGCGGTCCTTCGCGTCGCCGGGGGTGCCGTGGAGGTTGGGCATCGTGCAGCCGGTGGCGTACGGGGTCATCGCCTCGTACAGGGCGGTCGTGGCCGTTTCGACGGCCGCGGCTGCCTCCGGGCCCGCGAGGACGCCGACCGCTTCCAGGAGGTAGGCGGCGTTCCTCGCGCAGACCGCGTCCTCTGTCGCGGCCGGGCGGGAGAGGGCGCCGCCCATGTGGCGGAGCTCCACCAGGAGCAGGGGGTAGTCCGGTGTGTTCGGGCCCGCCTGGTCGAGGAGTGCCGTCACCGCGTCGGGGGTCAGTTCGCCGAGGCAGCCGCAGGATTCCCGGGCCGGGAGCGGGTCGTGGGGGTCCTGGTAGATCATGTCGACGGCCGTGTAGTCCATCTCCGTCACCGTGTCGAAGACGACCGGTGCGGCGGCGCGGAGCGGGGCCAGGAGGTCCTGTCCTGCTGATTCCTCTCCGGTCCAGGCGACTGCCACGCGGGACCAGAAGCGGCCCCTCAGGGGCTCCGGGATCTGGGGGAGCGGGGGCAGGCGGAGCAGGGTGAAGCCTGTGCACATCTCGTCGGGGACCGTGGGGGTCCAGTCCGCCCAGGCTCGTAGGAGCGGTTCCGCGTCCTCGCCCGTGCAGTAGATGCCGCCGCCGAGGATGCGGGAGAGGCTGGGGAGCTCTGTGGTCATCTCCGTGACTATGCCTACGTTGCCCTTGCCGCCGCGCAGTGCCCAGAAGAGGTCGGGGGTGTGGGTGGCGTCGGTTTCGTGGAGGGTGCCGTCCGGGGTGACCACCTTGAAGGAGCGGACCAGGTCGGAGGCGTAGCCGTACGCTCGGCCGAGGACGGGGAGGCCGCCGCCGAGGGTGTAGCCGACGGCGCCGACGTCTGTGGAGCTGCCGTTGAGGGTGGCGAGGCCGTGGGGGGCCGCCGCGTCGATGACTTGGCGCCATTTCGCGCCCGCCGCGATCGTCGCGGTGCGGGCGGTGGGGTCTATGCGTACGTCCGTCATGCGGGACGTGTTGATCAGCAGGCCTGTGTCTATGGGGAAGTTCGCGCCGTGGCCGGTGGCCTGGACGGCTACGGGGGTGCCGGTGGCTGTCGCCCAGCGGAGGGCCGTGATGATGTCGGCGGTGTCCGTGGCGACTATGACTATGTCCGGGGTGTGGGGGGCGGCCAGGTTGAAGCCGGTCACCTCGGTGGCGTAGGCCTCGTCCGTGCTGCGTAGGACCGGGCCCTTGATCTCGGAGAGGGCGAAGAGGGGTGGGGTGGGCATGGGGTCCTCCTCGGCCGGTGGCCGGTGTCGTCCTCTTCAGCTTGGACCCGTGGTTTGCTCAGCGCATGTGGGGGTTTGCGTCCTATGCCTGCGGCGGCCCCTCGCGGTTCGGTGGGGGTTCGCGTTGCGCCCTACGGTTCGTGGTGAGTCGGTGCCGCACCGGGGGGTGTCCGTCCTCGGTCGGGCGGTGCTGTCTTTTTGAGGGGTGCGCGGTGATTGACGCCCGACGCTGCGGGCGGACACCCCCCGGTACGTCCCCTTCTCGCCGTTGCGCCAGTGCCTCGCCGTGGGGGTGCGCTGCCTCGTGGTTCGTCCGACGTCGCGTCGGCAAAGGGGGGTCTGGGGCGGGCGTAGCGTAGGGGTATGACGACGTACGGATCCTTTCCCGGCAGTCGGCCGCGGCGGCTGCGGACTTCTCCTGTCATGCGGCGGATGGTCGCCGAGACCCGTTTGCATGCCGCTGACTTCATCCTTCCGGCCTTTGTGCGGGAGGGCGTGAGTGAGCCGGTGCCGATCGCCGCGATGCCGGGGGTCGTTCAGCACACGCGGGACAGTCTGAAGAAGGCCGCCGCCGAGGCTGTCGAGGCCGGGATCTCCGGGATCATGCTGTTCGGGGTGCCCGAGGAGTCCAAGAAGGACGCTCTGGGGACGCCGGGGACCGATCCGGACGGGATCCTTCAGGTCGCTCTGCGGGATGTGCGGGCCGAGGTCGGGGACGAGTTGCTCGTGATGTCCGACGTGTGTCTGGACGAGACCATCGACCACGGGCACTGCGGCGTGCTGGACGACCAGGGGCGCGTCGACAACGACGCCACCCTCGAGCGGTACGCCGAGATGGCTCAGGTGCAGGCCGATGCCGGGGCACATGTCGTCGGGCCCAGCGGGATGATGGACGGGCAGATCGGGGTCATCCGCGACGCGCTCGACCAGATCGGGCGGGAGGACGTCGCCATCCTGGCCTATACGGCGAAGTACGCGTCCGCCTTCTACGGGCCGTTCCGGGAGGCCGTCGGGTCCTCTCTGAAGGGGGACCGCAAGACCTACCAGCAGGACCCCGCCAACGCGCGGGAGTCGATGCGGGAGTTGGCCCTTGATCTGGAGGAGGGGGCCGACATGGTGATGGTGAAGCCGGCGGGACCCTACCTGGACATCCTGGCGCGGGTCGCGGACGCCGTGGACGTGCCGGTCGCCGCCTATCAGATCTCCGGTGAGTACTCGATGGTCGAGGCCGCCGCCGAGAAGGGGTGGATCGACCGGGAGCGGGCGATCCTGGAGACGCTGACCGGGATCAAGCGGGCCGGGGCGCAGAACATCCTCACCTACTGGGCTGTTGAGGCTTCTCGTTTGCTGGCCGCTCAGCGGTAGCTGCGGGGAGTGGTGAAGCCGCCGCCCGTGATCCCAGGGTTGTGGAGGTCGACGGGCCCTCGTCCCTGAGGCCCTTGCCGTCCTCGCATGCCGTGAGGGTGGGGGCGAGGGTGAGCATGAGGGTGGCCGCCAGTACGGCCGTCGTCGTACGGCGGCGGGTGCGGGGGGTGCGGCGGGTGAGTGTGGGCATGGGGGCTCTCCGGGGTCGATCTTTCGGGAGTGGCCTCAGCCTGGTGGGTGGCGGGGGGTTCTCGCCATACGTGGTGGGGGATTTGGGACGCCTCGTGGGAGGAACGGCTCTGACCTGCGGGGATGGCTTGTCCCGGGCTTGTGGTGTGGGACGCGGGGAGCGCGGGGCCTGTCGTGGGTTCCGTCGTGGGTTCCGGATTCTGGAAAGGTGTTTGTAGGCGGCATTTACTTTCCTAGGGTGCGGGCATGACATCTGTTGCTGTTTCCGTGCCTTCGCTCGCCTCTCGGGTCCGGTCGGTCGGTGGGTCGGCGGTGCGGGAGATCCTCGCCGTCACCTCGCGGCCCGAGGTCGTCAACTTCGCCGGTGGGCTGCCCGCGCCCGAGCTGTTCGACCGGGAGGGCGTTGCGGAGGCGTTCCGGTATGTGCTGGAGGAGATGCCGGGGCGGGCTCTCCAGTACTCGACCACCGAAGGGGAGCCGGGACTGCGGGAGTTGCTGGCGGCGCGGACGGTGGAGAGAGGGCTGGCCACCCGGGCCGAGGATCTGCTCGTCACCACCGGGTCGCAGCAAGGCCTGTCGTTGGTCGCCGCCGCGCTGGTCGAGCCCGGGGACACCGTTCTGGTCGAGGACCCCTGTTACCTGGCGGCACTTCAGGTGTTCGGGCTCGCCGGGGCCCGCGTCGTCGCCGTGCCGGGGGACGCCGACGGGCCCGATGTGGAGGCGCTGGCCGAGCTGGTGGTGCGGGAACGGCCCAAGCTCTTCTACACCGTGCCCACCTTCCAGAACCCCAGCGGGCGGACCATGCCCGCCGAGCGGCGGGCCGCCGTCGCGGAGGTCGCCGGGCGGTGCGGGGTGTGGATCGTGGAGGACGATCCGTACGGGGAGTTGCGGTTCGATGGGGAACGGGTGCCCTGGATCGCCACGTACGAGGGGGCGGCCGATCGGACCGTGCTGCTCGGGTCGTTCTCCAAGGTGATGGCTCCGGGGCTGCGGCTCGGGTGGCTGCGGGCGCCCGCCGAGGTGCTGCGGGCCTGTGTCGTGGCCAAGCAGGCCGCCGATCTGCATACGCCGACCGTCAACCAGCTCGCCGCGGCCCGGTATCTGGCCGATCGCGATCTCGACTCGCATGTGGCGCGGGTCGCCGGTGTCTACCGGGAGCGGCGGGACGCCATGCTGGCGGGGCTGGCCGAGGCGCTGCCGGAGGGGGCTCGCTGGAACCGGCCCGAGGGCGGGATGTTCCTGTGGGCGCGGCTGCCTTCGGGGTACGACACCGCTGCCCTGTTGCCCGAAGTCGTCCGGCATGACGTCGCCTATGTTCCGGGGGCGCCCTTCCACGCGGGTGCGGTGGATCGGGCGACGCTGCGGCTGTGCTTCGTCACGGAGACGCCGGAGCGGATCGGGGAGGGGCTGCGGAGGATGGGTGCGGGGCTGCGGCGGTGAGTGTGCGGGGGCTGCGGGGGCGGGTGTGGGGCTTGGGGCCTAGGTCTCAAGTATGGGGCGATTGCGGCTGGAGGCTGCCGACGGGCGCCCGGGGTGTGCCTAGGGTTGAGTCATGTCCGACACAGTGGAGTTCGACCTCGACGCGTACCTCGGCCGGATCGGGTGGGAGGGGGGCCGGGTGCCCGACGCGGCGACCCTGCGGGGGGTGCACCTCGCGCATACGCGGGCGATCCCCTACGAGAACCTCGACGCCCTGAACCGCACCGCCCCCTCGCTCGCCATCGGTGATCTACAGGACAAGCTGGTCCACGGGCGGCGCGGAGGGTACTGCTACGAGCACAACACCCTGCTCCTGCACGCCCTGGAGGCGCTCGGCTTCGGGGTGACCAGGCTGGCGGCCCGGGTTCTGGTGGGCGCGGACGGGGCGCCCGACTCGGGGCGGCCGCGCACCCATCTGACGCTGCTGGTGGAGGTGCCGGGGGAGCCCCGGCCCTACCTCGCCGATGTCGGGTACGGGTCGGTCGGCGCGCTGCTGGAGCCGGTGCCGCTGGTGGCGGGCGTCGAGGCCGAGGGGGCGGGGCGACGGCACCGGCTGGTGCTGGTGACGCATCCCGGGCCCCTGGACCTGTGGGTGCTGGAGACCTACGAGCCGGGCTCGGTGTGGGGGGCCGGCTGGCGGCGGCAGTACAGCTTCACGCTGGACCCCGCCGCGCGGCCCGACTTCGAGGTCGCCAACTGGTACGTCGCCACGCACCCGCGCTCACCCTTCGTCCAGCGCCGGTACGTGCAGCGCATGCGGGGTGATGAGCATGTCCTCCTGCTCGACCGGGAGTTGATCGTCACGTCCCCCGACGGCACTGTAGGCAAGCGGGAGGTGGCCGAGGAGGAGGTCGTGGGGGTGCTGGCCGAGGAGTTCGGGATCGTCGTGCCTCAGTCCCACCAGAAGGACCAGGCCGGCTGACCGAGCAACTGGCGTTCGGCGTAGGCCTTCAGGGTCGCGTCGGCGCCCTGCCAGATGTTGTCCGGGCAGAACGCGAAGTGCTCGGCGGCCAGGGCTTCAGCCTCGGGCAGTGTCGTCGGCGGGGCCGCGACGGAGAGCACGAGGTGGTCGAAGCCGAGCGCCACGACCCGTGTGCCGAAGCGGTCCTCCCAGGAGCGGAGGACCGCGCTGAGGCGGGCCGTGTCGTTCTCGTGGTTCGCCGGGCCCGTCCAGCCGATCGCCGCCGGGATGTCGGCGCTGCGGCGGGCCGGGACCAGGGCCAGGCGCGGCTCCTTCAGGGGGCCGCCGGGCGCGAGGAGGTCGTCGACGACGGCAGCCGACGCGGCCGCCGAAACGGACACCGGGTCGATGGTGGCGTCGGCGGAGGGCTCCGCCAGGCCGGGCCAGTCGCCGTCCTCCTCCGTGGCGCACGCCTCCCAGAAGTCGGCCAGGACCTCCTCCGGGTCGTGGTCGCCGGGGTACGACATCTCGCCCGGCATCAACTCCCAGTCCTCCGGGCCGCCATGGCCCCCGCCCGCGTCCACCACCACCGGCAGCAGTCCGACCGTGCGCGGCGCCTCCTGGAGCGCGGACCACGCGCCCGCGCTCGCCCTGTCGTCGGCGAGCCACAGCAGCGGCTCGGACCAGGGACCGTCGTCGGTCATGTCGATCAGCCTGCCCGGCGGCAGGGCGAGGCCGAGGTCGGCGAGCCTCGGCAGCGGGTTGGGGAGCGTTGCCATGCCGACGACTGTAGGGGCAGCCACTGACAACGCCCCCCGAAGATCTTGCGACCCGTGGTTCAGGCGGGACGGGGCGGCGTCGGTCGTCACGGCACCGGCGGGGCTGGGGATTCACGTAGTCGCCTTGATCAGAGAGGAGTTGAGGTTACGGTGGGCCAGGCGCCGCGGACGGGAACAGACGTGCTGCCACTGTGACCCCGACGGGAGGGAGACGGCGTGACGGACCCGGGCCCGCCGGAGGACGAGGACGGGGACTCCAGGGAGCCGCTGCCGGTCGGCGGCGGTGGCACGGGGGCCTCGGAGGAGCGGGGCACGTATCCGTCGTACGGTCTGTCGCCCGAGGACGAGGAGGCCTTCGGCCGCTTCTACCGTGACTACCTGCCGAGGCTGACCGCGTATCTCGTCTACCAGGGCGCGCCCGTCGAGCGGGCCGTCGAGTTCGTGCAGGACACGATGGTCAAGGCCTACCGCAGGTGGCAGGAGATCAAGTCGCCCGCGAGCTGGGCCTACAAGGTCGCCTACCGGGAGTTCCTGCGGCACGTCATGCGGGCCGAGGAGGAGCCGGTGGACGAGGTGCCCGACCCCGTGGCCCTGCTGCGCCGGCCGGAGGCCGCCGAGACCTGGTTACAGGAGCAGGAGATCGTCCAGGTGCTCCGTGAGTTACCCGCGCGGCAACGGCAGGTGCTGGCCCTGACGTTGGACGGCTGGGGACCCGCCGAGATCGCGAAGCTGATCGGGATCGAGGGCGCGGCGGTACGGTCGAACCTGTTCAAGGCGCGCAACTCCGTTGCCCGGTACCTCGAACGCCGGGAGGAGGAGTGATGCGCGACGAATGGCTCTCCCGCGAGCACGACGAACTGCGCGACGGACTGTCCCGGTTCCTCGACGTGGACGAGGGGCTGCGGGAGGTGCGGGAGCAGGCCGGTGGGCACGAGGACGTCGTACGGGGTCTGGGTTTGGTGCTGGATGTCGAGGGCGGCCTGGCGGACATCCTCCGGCACCCTGAGGAGGCCTTGAACTCGGCGACGGCGGGCTCCGGTTCGTCGAACGCCCTGGAACCGCGGTGGATGTCGGAGGCCGATGTCGCCGAGGCCCTGCGTGCCCTGCCCGCCGAGCGGCGACTGGTCGCGCGCAAGGACCCGTTGATCGCGGCCTGTGTCGTCGGTGAGCTTCTCGTACGGGCGCTCGTGCTCGTCGGCGATCTCCCCCGGGGCGCGGGGGACGCGCACGGCGAGCGCTACGCCGAACTGGCCAGGGACTTCGCCCGCGCCCGCAACTTCAACCTCGACGCCGCCCCCACCCTCGAGGTCCGCGCCGTCCTCGCCCTCACCAGCGTCTTCGCCCGAGCCTTCGTCCACGACCTCGGCCGAGCCGTCCTGCGCCGCGACCGTGCCATGGAGTTCGCCGCCACCGTCGAGGAAGCCGCCCGTTCCGGCAACCCCGGCCGCGTCCAGGGCCTGGACCGCGATGTCCGGCCCCTCGCCGACGAGGTCGCCCTCGAAGCGGCCCGCCGACTCGACCTCCCCACGACCGAGGGCCTCGTCACCGCCCTCCTCGACGGCGCACTCGACGACTTCACCGAGGCGGACCTCACCGGCGTGAACCCCAACGACCCCGGCCTCACCGGCATCCAGTGGTCCGAGGGCACACGGTGGCCACCGGGCACGGACATCGAGGCCCTGCGGAAACGGTCCGCGGAGACGGCGCCGTACTCCCGGGTGTACGTCCTGGGACGCCGACCCGGCGGAACGAGCCGTGCGGGGACGGGAGTTCCGGTCTAGACGGTGGTGGTGTCGAGGAAGGCGGTCCAGGTGGATGCGGCCACCTGGAAGGTGGGGCCGTCGGGGGTCTTGGAGTCGCGAACGTGGACCGTGTTCTGGGCGTGGGCGACTTCGAGGCATTCGCCGCCCTCATCGCCGCTGTACGTCGACTTGAACCACTGAAGGGCCTCGGTGCTCATCGCTCTCCTAGCAGACGATCCAGCAGACCCTTCGAGTCCAAGGGAGACAGGGCCTGTGCTCGCAGCATCGCATACTTGCGAGCGAGGATGGACACCTCATCTGCGTCAGAGACCCATTGGCTGCCACGCTGCCCTTCGACGTAGGCCAGATGTTGATGGTCCGGGGTCTCCAGGAGGACGAAGGGGCCGTTCAGTCCGGCGTGAGAGGGGCTGTTCATCGGTAGGAACTGGAGTGACACGCAGGGCAGTTCAGCGTAGGCGCGCAGGTGCCGGAGCTGTTCCGCGCGGACCTCGGGCCCGCCGATCATCAGTTGGAGCACCGGCTCCCAGATCACGAAGCTGAGGGTTGGCGGGGTCTCGCGCTGGAGGATCTGTTGCCGTTCCATGCGGCCCGTGGTCTTGGTGGCGATCTCCTCCTCGCCGTAGGCCGGAACGCGTTCCCTGAGCACCGCCTCCGCGTACGCCCGCGTCTGAAGAAGGCCGGGCAACACCTGGTTGGCATAGAGGGACAACGCGATCGCCTCCCTCTCATGCTCCATGTACAGCTCCGCCCACATCGGGAACTGGTCGATCTCCGGCAGGTTCGCCACGCCCGCCGACAGCATCCCCTTGGTCTGGAGCGCGTCGTCCAGGCGGGCCGCGAGGTCCGGTTTCAATGTCCTTCTGCCCTGCTCGATCGAGGCGAGCGTCTCGTCGTTGACCTGGACGAGCTCGGCCAGGGCGGTCTGGGTGTAGCCCGCGACGCGGCGTGCCGCGCTCAGTTGCTTGCCCAGCATCTTCATCGAGGTCAGGTTCTTCGGCCGCGGCGGCTTCTTCGCGCTCATGCTGGTCTCAATCCCCCAGGTGACCCGTACGTCACCGGGTGGGAGCCCGTACAAAAAAACTGTACGGGTCGACTCGCTGCTTCCCTCCGGTGACTCTGCGCGACATTCTTCCCGTGAACGACGAGAGCCAAATCCTCTATCAGCGAGATCAGTTCTACGCCCGTGACCGCCGTTCCGTCTCCGCGGCCAGGCGGTTCGCCCGGTGGTCGCTGAGGTACTGGGAACTCGCCGACTGGGAGCGCGCCGACGACGTATCGCTGTGTGTGAGCGAACTGGCGACCAACGCGCTCGTGCACGGGGCGCCGCCGGGGCGGGGGTTTCTGCTGCGGGTGCGGTACGACGGTGACGTACTGCGGGTCGAGGTGCATGACAGCGGGGGCGGGGAGCCGTATGCCTCGGACCCGCCCGGGGACGGTGAGGGTGGCCGTGGGCTGTTTCTCGTCGCCGCGCTCGCCGACAAGTGGGGGGTGGGGCAGCGGAATCCCGGCAAGGTGGTGTGGGCGGAATTCGCCTGTCCCGTGGATGAGGCCCGTCTCCTGGTGTAGCGAATCGCGGGGCGACGAGTAGGCTCACGGTGATCGTGTGTTCGTAGCCGGAGCGACAAGGGATCAGGCGACCTGTGCAACAGCTGAAACGCGGGCAGGTGTGGACCGTTCCCACCGTGGGGCGGGCCCGTACGGTCGTCATCGTCCAGAACGACCATGTCGCCGATCTCCGTCCCGATGCCGTGCTGTGCGCCCTGCTCGACACGTCCGGGGAGCGCGGGGAGTCGCTGGTCACCGTGCGCGTCGAGGCGCCGCTGTCGGGTGTGGTGCTCGCGCCCGACCTCTACAACTTCCGGCTGACGCGTTTCGAGCAGGGGACGTACCACGGCGATGTCCCCGCCGAGCGGATGGAACGTATCGACATAGCCCTGCGGGCCATGCTCAGCCTCTGAGCGGGACCGGCAGGGTGGGTCTTGCGAGTTCGGCCACCCTGCCGGGGGTTCGCTGCGCTTCTTTGCTCAACTGGCTAGTCGGTCATGTGCAGTTGTGTGCGCCGCTCGTGCTTGACGCGAGGACGACGTCCGTGCCGCCCAGGCCGGTGATGTGGAGGGCGTTGACGGTCAGGCCGGTGGGCGTGGTCGTCTGCTCGTTGACCACGATCCTGGCTCCGGCGCCGAGGTCGATCGTGTGGTTCGGGGTGTCCGGGATCGTGACCGGGGTGCCCGCGATGGTGAGCTTCAGGGCGGTCGTGCCGGTGCTCGCCGCGCAGGTGCTGGTGGAGGTCGCGGTGACGCCCGAGACCTCGATCACGGGCAGGCCCGGCAGGCCCAGACTGGCCTTCGCCAGCGTCGACTTGGCGGTCGAGCCGCTGGGGCCGACCGTGGTCGTGACGTCCGCGCACAGGGCGTCGGCGGTGAGGACCACGGCGTTGACGTTCTGGGCGCAGGCCGGGGCCACCGACTTGGCGTCCGCCGCCCGGACCTCGCCCGTGTCCGGGGTCGGTGCGATGACGATCGGCAGGACCAGGACCGGCACCCTGGCGGAGAGACCGTAGGCCCGGCCGGTGGCGTACTGGAGTTTCACCTCGGCGGTGGCCTCCGAGGGCTTGAACGCCGTGTCGCCGGCGAAGGTCGCCTTGACCGGGACGGTGGCCGTGGCGGTGAGGGGCTGGGCGACCTTGTCGATCGTGCAGGTCGCCTTGCCCTCGGTGGTGGTCCTCGCCTTGCAGGACTGCTCGCCCAGGGCGAGGGGCACCTCGCGGTCGGGCACCGCGGCGCCGCCGGCCTTCTCCGTGAGCTTCGCCGACAGGGGTGCCGGGGAGCCGTTGGAGACCGTGGTGGGGCCGTCGTAGGCGAGTGCCGTGTCCTTCTGGACGGGGGGTTCCGGGTCGCCGTCGCAGCCGTTGGTGCTGGTGATGAACTTCTCGTTGTACTCGGACGGGTAGGGCGTAAGGACCTTGCCCTCCAGCTCGATGTCCTGGTGTACGCCGTTCAGTTCCTGCTCGTAGTGGAGGTGCGGGCCGGTGGTGTTGCCGGTGCTGCCGACCGTGCCGATCACGGTGCCCGGGGTGACCTGGGCGCCGTTCGGGACCTCGTAGGTGGCGAGGTGCATGTACTCGGTGGTCCAGCCGTCGGCGTGGGTGATCCGGATGTACTGGCCGCCGCCTTCGGGCTGGTTGTGGCGGGTGGCCGTGCCCGCGGCCGAGGCGAGGACGGGGGCACCGGCGCTCGGGCCCTCGGCCTTGACGAAGTCCAGGACGTTGCCGTGGTCCGGGTAGGTGGAGTACGTCCAGACCGCGTCGCACTCGAACGGGGCCAGGAAGGCGGGCTTGGCCAGGGTGGCGGGTTCGTCGGCAGCGCTTGCCGTTGCCGTCGCCGTGGCTGTCAGGGCCAGGGCGAGGGTCGTGAGCAGGCCTGTGAGCAGGGTGCCGCTTCTCTTGGTGGTCATGCTGAACTTCCCCCGATTCACGCGCAGTTGTAGGCGTCCGAGGCGCTGGACGCGATGACCACGTCCACACCTCCCGCCGCGGTCAGATGGGCCGCGTTGACCGTCAGACCGGTCGCCGTCCTGATCTGCTCGTTGAGCACGAGCTTGGCGGCCGGACCGAGGTCGACCGTGTAGTTCGGCACGTCACCGATCTCGACGGGGGTACCGGCGACGGTCAGCGACAGGTCCGTGCTTCCGGTCGCGGCCGTGCAGCTGCTGGTGGACGTGGCCGTGACGCCGGACAGGGCGACCACGGGCAGGCCGGGCAGACCGATCCGGGCGTCCTCGACGGTCGCGGTCGCAGTGGAGCTGCTCGGGCCGATCTTCGTCTCGACCTTCGCGCAGAGGATGTCGGCGCTCAGGACCAGCAGATTGATCGGCGCCGCGCAGGCCGGGGCGACCGTCTTGGCGTCCGCCGCGCGGACCACGCCGGTGTCCGGGGTGGGCGCGATGCCGATGGGCAGGACCAGGACCGGGATCTGGGCGGAGAGGCCGTAGGCGCGGCCGGTGACGTACTGGAGTTTCAGTTCGGCGCTCGCCTCGGACGGCTTGTAGGCCTCGTCGCCGGCGAACGTGGCCTTGAGCGGGACGGTGGCCGTGGCGGTGAGGGGCTGGGCGACCTTGTCGATCGTGCAGGTCGCCTTGCCGTCCGCGGCGGTCTTCGCCGTGCAGGTCTGGAGGTGGTCCGTCGGGCCGAGCGTGAGGGTGACCTCGCGGTCGGGCACCGGGGCGCCGCCGTCCTTCTCGGTGAGCGTGGCCGACAGGGCGGCCGGGGAGCCGTTGGAGACGGTGGCCGGGCCGGTGTAGGCGAGGGCCGTGTCCTTCTGGACCGGGGGCTGGGTGCCGCCCTCGCCCACGTCGAGGAGGTCGTGGTCGATGTCGAGGGTCACGCCGCCCCACGTCTCGCGGTTCGGGTCGTCCTCGGTCGGGCCGTCGTACTGCTTGACCCGCTGGTGGTTCGCCCACATGTCGTCCGGGATCGCGCGGTCCTGGGTGGTCTCCACCTCGTCCCAGCGGGCGAAGTCGATGACGTCCGGTTGGGTGTAGCCCGCACCGGCCGCGACCAGATCCTCGATCAGCGAGGACACGCTGCCGTACGCGCCGGAGCGGTAGCCCAGTTCGTGGACGGTGTCGGTCCACGACTCCAGGAAGGCCAGCACCTTGGCGGTGGAGGCGGGCTCGTTGTAGTGCTCCATGTTGTAGTAGAGGACCGAGCCGGCCGGGAAGCCGTAACCCTGCGCCTGGGCGACCGCGTCCCGGGCCGACTCCGCGCCCTGGGCGGCCGGGTCGGTGATGACCACGCAGTCGCCGCCGCAGCTGCCCGCGTTGGACTCGGCCTGCGGGCCGACGTAGATCGGCATGAACCGCCAGCCGCTGTTGTACTGCGCCTGCACCCAGGCCGCGTCGAAGGTGTCCTTGCAGCCGGCGTTGACCCCGCCGACGTAGATGCCGACCGCGCCGTACGGCGAGGCGGACTTCCAGGCGTTCATCTGGGCCGTGGAGGGCGCGGTGCAGCGGTCGAAGCCCTTGCCCTGGAAGTTCGTCGCGTCCGCGGGGAGGGCCTGGAGGGTGGGGGCGGCCGCGGTGGCCGCGGGCGTCGCCCGGTCCACGGGGAGAGCGGCGCTGTCCAGGATCTCCCTGATCCGGTCACGGTTCTCGCCGTAGGAGGCGGTGACCTTGATGCCCTTCGTCTCGGCCCAGTACGTGTGCGAGGTGCGGTTCTCGGTCACCGTGGTGGCGTTCACGTCCGAGGGCTCCACGAGCAGGGCTTCGGTGCGGCCGAACGCCGTTGCCGGGCAGTCCTGTTCGGCGCCCGGGGTGCCCAGGTAGACGACGTGGCTGTCGTAACGGACACAGGTGGCCGGTGACTTCTGGAGGTCCACGACCTTCCAGTCGTCCGGGACGGTGAACGTGTGTCCCCGGTAGGTGACTTCGGTGGTGTCGGACCCCGCCGCGGCTTGCGCCGGGCTCAGGGCGGTGACGGTGAGTGCGGTGGCGGCGGTGAACGCGAGCAGCGCGCCGCTCAATGATCTGCGGTGATTGATGGTGTTCCCCCGTGTTCGGCACCGGCATCCGGGCCGGTGCGGCTCGGCGATGACCTGGGGGAGCGTGACGGGGTTGTCGTGTATGGGTCAACCATCGGGGGATGCCGGGGGTGGTGAACCGGACGCCGGTACGGGCGAGTAAAGAGAGTGCCAAGTGGGGGTGCCGTCACGGTGTGTGCGAAACGTGGCGTGGGGGGCTTGTGAAGCACCGGGTCACGTCGGGGGTGTGCGTGGCGGGGTGCGGGGGAGGGGCACGAGGCCTTCACATGCCGCAGTACGGCAGGACTTGTCCGGATGAGGACCGCGGTAGGAGGCATTCCGGGCGGGGTCCGCAGACGGCGGTCAGGGGGCGGTCACTTCTCCGTGGCGGCGGGGAACAGGCGCTGCACGGCGGCGACGACCGCGGCGCGGCGAGCCTCCGGGGAGGGGTCGCGGACGTTGTCGCCGGCCGCGTCGACGAGGTCGAGCTGGCCGGGCCAGGCCGTGGCGATCTGGTTGAGGAGGACGAGCACGTCGATCGGGTCCCAGGCGGGGTCCAGGTGGCCGGCCTCCTGGGCCTCGCGGAGCTGTCCGACCTTGCGGCGGATGGTCTCGTGGGTCGCGTCGCCCGCGAGTTCCAGTCGGCCCCAGCTCATGAGCCGGTAGCGGTCGGGGTGGCGCGTGAAGTAGTCGTGCACCCGCCCGGCGTACTCCGGCAGGTCGGTGGCGTCCAGGCGGGTCGCCTCGGACACCGCGGCGAGCTCCTGTCCGGCGACGAAGCCGTAGAGCTCCTCCTTGCTGCGGAAGTAGGCGTAGAGGCGCTCCGTGCTGGTCCTCGCGGCCTTGGCGATACGGGTGATCCGCGCGCCGGCGATGCCGTACCGGGCGAACTCGGCCCTGGCCGCGGTGACGATGCGGTCGCGGGTCGAGTCCGCGGCGGCCGAAGGAGTCATGCTCCCGAGACTACCTGGCCAAAAAGGTTTGTTTGGCGATGGTCGCCGTTCGGGCGTACAGTCGGGAAGCGAGAGCCAAAGCAAACATTTTGGTTTTACCCCAGGGATGACTTTCCGAGGGGTGATTTCCCGAGGGACGACTTCAGAGGAGCGCGTCATGCAGCAGCGGACACTCGGCGGCCAGGGTCTGACCGCCTCGGCGATCGGCTACGGCTCGATGGGCCTGACCATGGCCTACGGCCCCGGTGACGAACAGGAGGGCGTCGCCGCCATCCAGCGTGCCCACGACCTCGGCGTCACCTTCATCGACACCGCCGAGCTCTACGGCTGGGGCACCGGCTCCAACGAGATCCTGGTCGGCAAGGCGGTCAAGGACTTCCGCGACGACGTGGTCCTGGCCACCAAGTTCGGCTTCGACCTGTCCGACCTCTCCGACATGTCCAAGGGATTCGGCCTCAACAGCCGGCCCGACAACATCCGCAAGGTCGCCGACAACAGCCTGCGCTACCTCGGCGTCGACCACATCGACGTCTTCTACCAGCACCGCGTCGACCCGGACGTACCCATCGAGGAGGTCGCCGGGACCGTCAAGGAGCTGATCGACGCGGGCAAGGTCAAGTACTTCGGCCTGAGCGAGGCCGGGCCCCAGACCATCCGTCGCGCCCACGCCGTACAGCCCGTGTCGGTCCTCCAGACCGAGTACTCCCTGTTCGAGCGGGACGCCGAGCAGCTCTTCCCGCTCCTCGACGAACTCGGCATCGGCTTCGTCCCCTACTCCCCGCTCGGCCGCGGCTTCATCACCGGCACCGCCAAGCCCGCCGGTTCCTACGACGCCACCGACATGCGCAACACCGACCCGCGCTGGCAGCCCGGCAACTTCGAGAAGAACGTCGAGGCCGTCGACCGGCTCGCCGACCTCGCCGCCACCAAGGGCGCCACCGTCTCCCAGCTCGCCCTGGCCTGGCTGCTCACCCGCGGCGAGCACATCGTGCCCATCCCGGGCACCCGCAGCGTGCGGCGCATCGAGGAGAACACCGGTGCCGCCGACGTCGTCCTGACCGAGACCGACCTCGCCGCGATCGACGCGATCCTGCCCCAGGGCGGATTCGGGGCCCGCTACGCGCAGGAGCACCTGCCCAGCTGGATCTAGGGGCGACCGGATCCAGGGCCGAGACGTCGGAAAACGGCGGTGGCCCGTCCTCCCGATGGGGAGGACGGGCCACAGCGCGTCGGTTCAGAGCTTCTCGGGCGTCCTGATGCCCAGCAGGGCCATGCCCTGGTGGAGGGTGCGGGCGGTCAGGTCGCAGAGGAACAGACGGTTCTCCTTCTGCTCCTCCGTGTCCGCCTTCAGGACCGGGCACTGGTCGTAGAACGTCGTGTACAGCGACGCCAGCTGGTACAGGTACGCCGCCAGCTTGTGCGGGGCGTACTCCGCCGTCGCCTCCGCGAGCTGCTCGCCGAACGCGTCCAGGTGCAGGCCCAACGCCCGCTCCGCCGGGGCGAGTTCGAGCTCCGGGTGAGCGGTCGGCCGCTTGTCGTCGGCCTTGCGCAGGATCGACCGGATACGGGCGTACGCGTACTGGAGGTAGACCGACGTGTCGCCGTTCAGCGAGACCATCTGGTCCAGGTCGAACTTGTAGTCCCGGCTCGGCGAGGTCGACAGGTCCGCGTACTTCACGGCGCCGATGCCGACGTACCGGCCGTTCTCGACGATCTCCTCCTCGGTCAGGCCCACCTTCTCGGCCTTCTCGCGCACGACCGCGGTGGCCCGCTCGACAGCCTCGTCGAGGAGGTCCTCCAGCTTCACCGTCTCGCCCTCACGGGTCTTGAACGGCTTGCCGTCCGCGCCCAGCACCGTGCCGTAGCCCATGTTGTGCGCGGTGACGTCGTCGCCGAGCCAGCCGGCGCGGCGGGCCGTCTCGAAGACCATCTTGAAGTGCAGCGACTGGCGTACGTCGACGACGTAGAGCAGGGTCGTCGCGTCCAGGTCGACGACACGGTTGCGGATCGCCGTCAGGTCGGAGGCCGCGTAGCCGAAGCCGCCGTCCGCCTTCTGCACGATCAGCGGGACCGGCTGGTCGTCCTTGCCGCGGATCTCGTCGAAGAACACGACCAGCGCGCCCTCGGAGCGGACCGCCACGCCCATCTCCTCCAGGAGGCGGGCGGTCTCCGGCATGCCCTCGTTGTACGCGGACTCGCCGACGATCTCCTCGTCCCGGATCTCCATGTCCAGCTTCTCGAAGACCGAGTAGAAGTAGACCTTCGACTCGTCCACGAACTGCTGCCAGAGTTCGAGGGTCTCCTTGTCACCGGACTGGAGGGCGACGACCCGCTTCCTCGCGCGCTCCTTGAACTCCTCGTCCGCGTCGAAGACCGCGCGCGACGCCTTGTAGACCCGGTTCAGGTTCGACATGGCCTGCTCGCCGTCGACGTCCTCGGGCGGGGCCAGCTCGCCGGGGTTCTCGACCAGGTACTGGATGAGCATGCCGAACTGGGTGCCCCAGTCGCCGATGTGGTGCCGGCCGATCGTCCGCTCGCCGGTGAAGTCGAGCATGCCGCGGAGGGCGTCGCCGATCACCGCGGACCTCAGGTGACCGACGTGCATCTCCTTCGCCACGTTCGGCTGGGCGTAGTCGACGACCGTGATGCCGGGGTTCTGCTTCGGCGGGACGCCCAGGCGGGTGGGGTCGGTGTAGCGGGCGGCGAGGTTGTCGGTGATCGCCTTGTCGGTGAGCGTGATGTTGAGGAAGCCGGGGCCGGAGACCTCGATGTCCTTGATCACGTCGCCGGACTCGACCTGTGCGACGACCTGCGTGGCCAGCTCGCGGGGGTTCGCCTTCGCCTTCTTCGCGAGGGCCAGGATCCCGTTGGCCTGGTAGTCGGCCCGGTCGCTACGTCGCAGCAGCGGGTCGACTCCGTCGGTTTCCGGCAGGGCGGAAGTGAGGGCGTCGATGAGGCGCTGGTGGACTTGGCCGGTGAGCGACGTGACCGAGGTCATGGGGTGGGAGCCGTTCTCCTCGTGGGGTTGTTTCAGACGTGGCCAGTATCCCATGGGGGGTGTAGCGAATTTTTGGCCGCGGGCCGGTGGGGGCTGGTCGCGCAGTTCCCCGCGCCCCTGAAGGCGGCTGCGCCGCCTATCCATACAGCCCCGCGCCCCCAGACGCGGCTGCGCCGCCGTTGGGGCGCGTCTGGGAAAAGGCGTTTTCGCGCTTGACGGACTAGCTGGGAGAATGGCCACGCCAGCCGTAGACCGTACCGGCTGTCCCGGTAGAAAGAAGGACGTGCGCCGTGGCTCAGAGCACCGAGACCACCGACTGGGTCTCCCGTTTCGCGGATGAGGTCATCGAGGAGTCGGAGCGTCGGGCCCCGGGCAAACCGGTCGTCGTCGCGTCCGGGCTGTCCCCGTCGGGGCCGATCCACCTCGGGAACCTGCGCGAGGTGATGACCCCGCACCTGGTCGCCGACGAGATCCGGCGCCGGGGGCTCCAGGTCCGGCACCTCATCTCCTGGGACGACTACGACCGCTACCGCAAGGTGCCGGCCGGTATTGCGGGCATCGACGACTCCTGGGCCGAGCACATCGGCAAGCCGCTGACCTCGGTGCCGGCGCCGAAGGGGTCCGCGTACCCGAACTGGGCCGAGCACTTCAAGGCCGCCATGGTCGAGGCGCTCGCCGAGCTGGGTGTGGAGTTCGACGGGATCAGCCAGACCGCGCAGTACACCTCCGGCGTGTACCGCGAGCAGGTGCTGCACGCCATGAAGCACCGCGGTGACATCGACGCGATCCTCGACCAGTACCGGACCAAGAAGGCTCCCGCGAAGAAGCAGCAGTCGCAGAAGCCCGTCGACGAGGCCGAGTTGGAGGCCGCGGAGGGGTCGGGGGCCGCGGACGAGGACGACGGCTCCTCCGGGACGGCCGGGTACTTCCCGTACAAGCCGTACTGCGGCAACTGCGAGAAGGACCTCACGACCGTCACCGCGTACGACGACGACAGCACCGAGCTGACGTACACCTGCGACGTCTGCGCCTTCTCCGAGACCGTCCGGCTGAACGAGTTCAACCGCGGCAAGCTGGTCTGGAAGGTCGACTGGCCGATGCGGTGGGCGTACGAGGGGGTCGTCTTCGAGCCTAGCGGTGTCGACCACTCGTCTCCGGGCTCCTCCTTCCAGGTCGGCGGGCAGATCGTCGGGATCTTCGGCGGGAAGCAGCCCATCGGGCCCATGTACGCCTTCGTGGGGATCTCCGGGATGGCGAAGATGTCCTCGTCCAAGGGGGGCGTGCCCACACCGGGTGACGCGCTTCAGATCATGGAGCCTCAGCTGCTGCGCTGGCTATACGCCCGCCGCCGGCCCAACCAGTCCTTCAAGATCGCCTTCGACCAGGAGATCCAGCGGCTCTACGACGAGTGGGACAAGCTCGACGCCAAGGTGGCCGACGGGTCCGCCCTGCCCGCCGACGTCGCCGCGCACTCCCGCGCGGTGCGCACGGCCGGCGGCGAGCTGCCCCGGACCGCCCGGCCGCTGCCGTACCGGACGCTCGCGTCCGTCGCGGACATCACCGCCGGACACGAGGACCAGGCGCTGCGCATCCTCAGCGAGCTGGACCCCTCGGACCCGCTGTCCTCCCTGGCCGAGGCCCGGCCGCGGTACGACAAGGCCGAGGCCTGGATCAACACGCACGTCCCCGCCGACCAGCGGACCATCGTGCGCGAGGAGCCCGACAGCGAGCTGCTGAAGTCCCTCGACGAGGCGTCCGTGGAGTCGCTGCGCCTGCTGCGCGACGGACTCGCCGAGCACTGGTCGCTCGACGGACTGACCCACCTCGTGTACGGCGTGCCCAAGGTGCAGGCCGGGTTCTCCGCGGACGCGACGCCCAAGGAGCTGCCGCCGGAGATCAAGACCGCCCAGCGGACGTTCTTCGCGCTGCTCTACCACCTGCTGGTGGGCCGTGACACCGGTCCCCGACTGCCCACCCTGCTGCTGGCCGTGGGCCAGGAGCGGGTGCGGACCCTGCTCGGGGAGTAGGCCGGGCCGTTTCTACGACGATGGGGGCGCCCGGTGAACCACCGGGCGCCCCCATCGTCGTAGCGGATGTGGCTGTTACGCGATGTGGTCCTCTTCCAGCTCCGCGTTGAAGCGGTTCGAGAAGCGGGTCACCATGCGCTTCGCCTCGGCGTCCTGGATCTCACTGCCGTACGTGTCCTCCACCGCGTCCGCGAACTGGCGGGCCGTGGGGAGGCTGCCGTTTATCGACTGGCGGAAGACCTGGTAGTAGTCCTCCTCGGTCGGCTCCGGGCTGCCGCCGCCCTCGCCGAGCTCGCGGGTACGGCCGGGACCGGCCGGGATGGGGAAACTGCCGGTCTCCTCCGGGGAGGGCTCGTCGTACACCGGCTGCTCCTCCGGGTACCACTGGGCGTATTGGTCCGGGTCGTACGCGGGGTCGTAGCCGCCCTGGTACTCGATCTGCTGGGGCGTGTTGAACCAGGGGCTCTCTTCCGGCACCTGCTCGTACTGCTCCTCGACGGGAGCCGTCGCCTGCTGCGGAACGGGCGCGGCCTCGACGGCCCGCTGCGTCACCGGCGCCTCGACCTGCTGGGTCGCCGTCGGCACCGGCGCCGGAGGCAGCAGCGCGGGCTCGATGCCCGCCGCCGCCAGGCCCGCCGGAGCGGTCTCCGCCAGCGGCACGCCGTAGCGCGCCAGCCGCAGCGGCATCAGGGACTCCACCGGGGCCTTGCGGCGCCAGGCGCGGCCGAAGCGGGAGTGGAGGCGGGCCTGGTAGACCAGGCGGTCCTGCTCCAGCTTGATGACCTGCTCGTAGGAGCGCAGCTCCCACAGCTTCATGCGGCGCCACAGGAGGAACGTGGGGATGGGGGAGAGCAGCCAGCGGGTGAGGCGGACGCCCTCCATGTGCTTGTCGGCCGTGATGTCCGCGATCCGGCCGATCGCGTGCCGGGCGGCCTCGACCGACACCACGAACAGGATCGGGATGACCGCGTGCATGCCCACACCGAGCGGATCCGGCCAGGCCGCCGCGCCGTTGAAGGCGATCGTGGCCGCCGTCAGCAGCCACGCCGTCTGCCGCAGCAGCGGGAACGGTATCCGGATCCACGTCAGCAGCAGGTCCAGGGCGAGCAGGACGCAGATGCCCGCGTCGATGCCGATCGGGAAGACGTAACTGAAGTTCCCGAAGCCCTTCTTGAGGGCGAGTTCGCGGACGGCCGCGTACGACCCTGCGAAGCCGATGCCGGCGATGATCACGGCGCCGAACACGACCACGCCGATGAGAATGCGGTGCATCCGAGTCAGCTGCATTGGCGCGGCCACCCGTACTCCCCTCCCCTTGCGTGTTGTTGCGCGCAACAGAGTGGCACATGTGTGCGGCGCACGGGTGCCCGGTAGCGGACGTCAGCCCTCCGGCGGTCCCTCGTCGACTGTGTCGTCAGCTCTTCTTCGCAGCCGACTTGGACGGGGACGCGGACTTCGACGGGGACTTCGAGGGCGACGTGGACGCGGACTTCGAGGGGGACTTCGACGGGGACGGGCTCGCCGAACCGGCCGTGCCGCCGCCCGAGTTGGCCTTCGTCACCGAGGCCACCGCCTCCTTGGCCGCCTTCTTCACCAGCTTCGCCAGACTGTCGGCGCTCGGCGTCTTCTCGCCCGCCAGACCCGCGCCGTTGTAGTCGATGGTCACGACGACGTTCTCGACGCGCGTGACCAGCGTCTGCTGCTTGAAGGAGCCTTCCTTTTTCTTCAGGTCGTACGTCACCAGCGTCGCCGCCTCACCCGTACCGGTGACCGGCGCCGCCTTGGCGTTCTTCGCGCCGTCCACCGCCTGGGCGTCCTGGACCTGCTTGTCGAAGTACGTCTGCGCCAGCTTGTCGCCCTCGCCACGGGTGGCGTCCGAGTCGAAACGGAGCAGGGAGACGTTCAGCCAGCGGAACTGGGAGCCCTTGACGCCGTTGTTGTCCAGGCTCGACCAGGAGCAACTGCCCCGCGTCGCCACATCGTCCGACTTGCCCTGCTTGCCGGACTTGGAGGCCTTCGGTACGAGATCGCCCAGCGTGCCCTTCGACAAGGTGTCACACGCGTCCGGCAACGAGCTGTACGTCGCCGCCTGCACGGTCGGCGACGCGCTGACGGACGCCGACGTCTCGGAGCTCTTGTCGCTGCCGGCATCGTCCGAACCGGAGTCCGAGGAGCAGCCGGCCGCCACCAGCATCACCGGGACTGCGGCCGCGCCGAGAAGAACGCGGTTGAGCCGCTTCGTGCGCCTGCCGTCGTGGTCTCGCTGTGCTGCTCGCTGCATGGTTCCTTCACTCATGACGCTGCTCGTGCTCCTGCGGTCGGATCGGGTCCGAGGGGCCACGGTACGCGGTGAGACAGCTGTGCGGCTTGGTTCGCCCGCATTGCCGACCGGCCCGAACAGGCCTCAACCCGCCAGCGTGTCCGCCAGCTGAGAGGCCAGCTTCCTTGCCCTGTCCTGCATTTCCTCACTGTCCGGCACCACACCGACCGTCGCCGGCTGCTCCTCGTACACGATCGTCACGATCACATTGGACGTGCGGAACGCCACAGTCACCGTGCGCTGGCGAGCCGTCGAACCGGAACTGCTGAGCGCGTCGTCGAGGAACGCCTCGTCGCCGAGATCGTCGAGGATGCGGGGCTGGAGATCGGAGGGGGTGGCGCTGGGGGAACCGGTCGCGGTGGAGGAGGTGGCGGAAGGGGACGAGCTCGGGGACGCGGAGGAACTCACGTCGGACGTGCTCGACTCGGAGGCCTCGGGCTCCGGAAGATCGGCGGCCTCCTGCTTCTCCGCGAACAGCGCCTCCGCCTGGCTGTCGTCACTCACCGAGGTGTCGTACGACACCACCCGCTCCAGATCGACCAGCAGCCGGTCCGTCGCGTCCGTGGACTCGACCTTCCAACGGCAGCCGACCTTGCGGTCCGTGTCGAAGGTGACCGTCGGCGCGCCCTCGTACGCCTTCTCGCGCTGGTCCTCGTCCGCGATCTGCGGGATGCCGGGCAGCAGCGAGTCGAGCGTGCTCTCGCCCACCGCGGAACAGGGCTCCGGGAGAGTGCGGTACCGGCCGGGCTCGGCGACGGCGGAAGCGGTGCCGGCGTCGCCGGGATTGGAGTCGTCCGTGGTGCCGCCGTCGTCCGAACTGCCGGTGCAGCCGGCCAGCAACGCCACGAGGAGTGCCGCGACGCCGGGTACATACGCCTTCCGCTGCACGGTCGGCTCCTCTTCGTTGCTGGTTAATGGGTTGCTGGGCGCGGGTGGCCCCTGTGCACCATGTCTATCGCACGCACAGCCGTGGACGCCGGTCCGTTGTCTCATTCGTTGATCTTGGCGCCGGTTTTGCGATTTAAGACTTTTGGTTGATTCCGGGGGAATGAGGACGATATGTCGTACGTGGAAATGCCGGGCGCGAAGGTACCCATCCGCATGTGGACCGACCCGGCGTCGGTCGAGGACGTCGCGCTCCAGCAGCTGCGCAACGTCGCGACCCTGCCGTGGATCAAGGGCCTCGCCGTGATGCCGGACGTGCACTACGGGAAGGGCGCGACGGTCGGGTCGGTCATCGCGATGCAGGGGGCGGTGTGTCCTGCGGCGGTGGGGGTGGACATCGGGTGCGGGATGTCGGCGGTCAAGACGTCCCTGACCGCTAATGATCTGCCGGGGGATCTGTCTCGGCTGCGGTCGAAGGTCGAGGAGGCGATTCCGGTCGGCTTCTCGATGCATGGTGATCCGGTGAACCCGGCCCGGCTGCATGGCTTCTCCATGGCCCCCTGGGAGGACTTCTGGGGGCGGTTCGACGGGATCGCGGAGGCGGTGAAGTTCCGCCGCGAACGGGCCGGGAAGCAGATGGGCACGCTCGGTGGAGGAAATCACTTTGCGGAAGTAAACATTTGCGATTCCGGATCGGTGTGGCTGATGCTGCACTCCGGTTCGCGCAACATCGGCAAGGAACTCGCGGAATACCACATCGGGGTTGCGCAGAAGCTCCCGCACAACCAGGGTCTGATCGACCGAGACCTCGCCGTCTTCGTGGCTGACACTCCTCAGATGGCGGCGTACCGCGACGACCTCTTCTGGGCGCAGGAGTACGCGAAGTACAACCGCACCATCATGATGGCGCTCTTCAAGAACGTGATCCGCAAGGAGTTCAAGAAGGCGAAGCCGACGTTCGAGCCCGAGGTCAGCTGCCATCACAACTACGTGAACGTCGAGCGCTACGACGGCATGGACCTGCTCGTCACCCGCAAGGGAGCGATCAGCGCCCGGGCCGGGGAGTACGGCATCATCCCGGGCTCGATGGGCACGGGTTCGTACATCGTGAAGGGCCTCGGTAACCCGCTGTCCTTCAACTCGGCGTCGCACGGCGCCGGTCGCCGTATGAGCCGCAACGCGGCCAAGCGGCGCTTCTCGACGAAGGACCTGGAGGAGCAGACGCGGGGCGTGGAGTGCCGTAAGGACTCCGGCGTCGTGGACGAGATCCCGGGTGCGTACAAGCCGATCGAGCAGGTCATCGACCAGCAGCGGGACCTGGTGGAGGTCGTCGCGAAGCTGAAGCAGGTCGTCTGCGTGAAGGGCTGACCGAAAGAAGGGCCCGGGCCGGTGCGGCTCGGGCCCTTCGCCATGTCATCCGAGCCGCTTCTCCAGCAAGGTCACCGCGTACGGGCTGCCCAGGCCGCCGTCTTTCGCGGGCTGTTCGCCGGCCACTGTGTAGCCCGCCGACTCGTAGTACGTGCGGAGGCGGGGGTTGGTGGAGAGGCAGTCGAGGCGGGCGTAGGGGAGGGCTGCTTCGGTGATGCGGGATTCGGCGTGGGTGAGGAGGGCGCGGCCGGTGCCGGGTGGGGCCAGGTGGGGTGTGGTCATGAGGCGGTGGATGTAGCCGGCTTCGGCGGGGCGGGGGCCCCAGGCGGCCTCGTCGGTCCACCAGAGTTCGTAGGCGCCGGCCAGGTGATTGGCGGAGTGCGCCAGCCAGACCTCGCCCTCGTCCATGCGGCGCCGGAAGTGGGCCTCGTCCTTCTCGCCCGGCTTCCACTGGTCGATTCCCCGGGCCAGCATCCACAGGGCCACCGAGTCGCGGAGGCGGACCAGGGTCGGGGCGTCCCGCGGGGTTGCCCGGCGGTAGGTGAGGGGTTGCCAGGTGGTCGGGGTCGGTTCCAGGAGGTTCTCGCGGAGGCGTGTCGAGAGTGCTTCCGCGTCCATGCCCAGGGCCTCGGCGACGTAGCCCTGCACCGAGCCGTAGCGGGAGTTCAGTCGCTCCAGGAACAGGCGCATCACCGACTCGGGGGCGCGGGCGAAGCCCGGCCAGTTGGGGGAGTTGCCGTTGTTGCGGGCTCTCCAGTCCGACAGGAGGGCTTGGGTGGCCAGTTCCGTGAGGCTGAAGTCCTCGATGATCGTTCGCTCGTCCACGCCGAGCAACGACAGGATCAGGGCGGCCAGTTCGCCTGTGCGGTCCTTGCCCGAGGCGCAGTGGAAGACCAGGGGCGCCTTGGACTCCGCCAGCAGTTCCAGGGCCTCGCGGATCTCCTTCGTGCCGTCCTCGGCCACTTCCAGGAAGCGTTCGGCGAGGTAGGGGCCGGGGTCCACGTCGGCGCCCAACGCGGCCTGGTTGTAGGGGCGGTGCTCGATGCTGAGGTTGCGGTACGTGAAGGAGGCGTCTTCCGGGATCCGGCCCCGCTTCTCGATCTCCCAGTCGTGGCGGAGGTCGATCACCGTGCCGATGCCGAGGGACAGGAAGCGGCTCCAGTCGGGGGTGCCGGGGGTCAACCTGCCCAGTGAGTCCGCGCGGTAGAGGCGGCCCGGACGGACGCGGTGGCCGTCGGTCGTCGGATAGCCGCCCAGGTCACGGAAGTTGTGCAGGCCGTCGAAAGCTACGTGTCTGTCCACGGCCTGTGACCCTACTTCGCGTGCGTGACCGCGTAGATCATGACGAAGGCGACGATGTGGATGCCGAAGAGGAAGTAGCCGAGGTAGTACCAGACGATGCGTTCGCGCTTCTTCTCCAACGCCAGGCGTCGGCGGTCGAGTTCCTCGTCTCCTTCGTCCGTCCCTTCGCCGGTCACTACAGCTCCCTGTGGACCTTCGTGTTCGACGCCTGGGCGCGGGGGCGCAGGACCAGGAGGTCGACGTTGACGTGCGCGGGGCGGGTGACGGCCCAGGTGATCGTGTCCGCGACGTCGTCGGCCGTGAGGGGCTCGGCGACCCCCTCGTAGACCTTCGCGGCCTTCTCCCTGTCGCCGCCGAAGCGGGTCACCGCGAACTCGTCCGTCTTGACCATGCCGGGGGCGATCTCGATGACGCGCACCGGCTGGCCGACGATCTCCAGGCGGAGGGTCTCGGCGAGGACGTGGCTGCCGTGCTTGGCGGCGACATAGCCGCCGCCGCCCTCGTACGTGCCGTGGCCGGCCGTGGAGGAGACGATCACCACCGTGCCGTCGCCGCTCGCGACCAGCTTCGGGAGCAGGGCCTGGGTGACGTTGAGGGTGCCGAGGACGTTCGTCTCGTACATCGTGCGCCAGTCGGCCGGGTCGCCGGTGGCCACCGGGTCGGCGCCGAGCGCGCCGCCCGCGTTGTTCACCAGGACGCCGATCGTCCTGAAGGCCGACGCGAACTCGTCGACCGCGGCGCGGTCGGTGACGTCCAGCTGGTACGCCGTCGCCTGGTGGCCGGCCGCGTTGATCTCCGCCTCCAGGGCCTCGATGCGGTCCTTGCGGCGGGCGGTCAGGACGACGCGGTAGCCCGCGGCGGCGAGCTGTCGGGCCGTGGCGGCGCCGATTCCGCTGCTCGCACCGGTGACGACGGCGATGCGGGACGCTGCGCTGGGCATGAGCGGGAGCTCCTCGGGTCGGTGTTCAGGGGGCTTCAGACGACTTTCCTCAGGATATGCGGCTCCCGTGGTCTTCTCCGGAGTGTCCGGATCGCGGGCCCGGTGAGACCATGGGGATGGTGATCCTCCGGCTCATCGAGGTGGATTATGGGTGAAGCACGAGAGGTCATGGACCGGCTCACCGATGCGCTGACCACGCACCCGGACCTGAAGGTCATCGCCGAGCTGTACGCGGAGGACGCGGTCGCCTTCACGCCCGACGAGGGAGAGCTTCGCGGGCGTGACGACATCGTCGAGTACTGGCGGCAGATGACGGAGGCGGTGCCCGAGGCGAGGTTCGAGACGCTGCACGCCTACGAGACCGGTGACACGGCCATCGACGAGGGCTGGTTCAGCGGGCGGAACACCGGGCCGATCCAGCTGCCTACCGGGGAGTCCCTGCCGGCGACGCAGAAGGACGTCAGGATCCGCGGGGTGGACATCGCCACGGTGAAGGACGGCAAGATCGTGGACTACCGGCTCTACTTCGACGAGATGGAGTTCCTGGGGCAGCTGGGGCTGCTGCCGGACGAGACACCGTAGACGGCGGGTGCCCGCCTCACTCCCCCCGCGGCGCCCACATGATGACCGCCATGCCCGCGAGGCAGATCAGTGCGCCCGCGATGTCCCAGCGGTCGGGTCGGTAGCCGTCCGCCACGACGCCCCACAGGATCGACCCGGCCACGAAGATCCCGCCGTACGCGGCGAGGATGCGGCCGAAGTGGGCGTCGGGCTGGAGGGTGGCGACGAAGCCGTAGGCGCCGAGAGCGAGCACGCCGCCGGTCATCCACAGCCAGCCGCGGTGCTCTCGCACGCCCTGCCAGATCAGCCAGGCGCCGCCGATCTCGAAGAAGGCGGCGAGGACGAAGAGACCGGCCGAGCGCAGCACGAACATGGCCCGCAGCCTGCCATACGGGTGCCACGGCGCCTTGTCGTCCGCTCCGCGTGGGATACATCCGCCTGTACGACCACGCCGGAGTGAGGAGTGCGGTATGCGGGTTGTTGCTGTGGGCGTCGCGGCCGTGCTGGCGGTGGCCGGCGGGATCCCGGTCGCCGTCGCCGGCGCCACCGACTGGCCCGAGGCCGATCTGGCCTATCACGGGGCCGCCTCGATGGCCGGGGGCCAGGTCGACGTGCGGTTCACCCCGCGCAACCACGGGCCGTCGGCGGTACCGGACGCGACGGTACGACTGCGCTGGTCGGAGCCGTTGGCGAACCGGCAGGAACTGCCGACCGGGTGCGCGCGGTCGGGGGCCCGGGTGGTGCTGTGCCGCGTGGGAGCACTGGCCGCCGACGGCCTGGGAGAACAGATCGGGCTGCGGCTACGGCTGCGGGGGGCGCCCGCCGAGGTGCTGCTGGAGATCGACACGGTGTGGAGCGGCGGCGTGGTGGACCGCAACCGGCTGAACGACCGACAGCGAGTGCTGGTGCTGGACACCGGGGACACGTACTTCTTCTGACCGGGCGGGGGAGGGGCGACTGCGTCCGGGCGGGTGGAGGGCCCGCTTTCGGCTGGGGTGGGGCGCGTGTCTCCGGCCGGGGTGGAGAGTCTGCTTTCGGCTGGGCGTGGGCGTGTTTCAGGCGGGGCGCGGGGTGTGCTGCTGCGGGTGGGTGGGGTGCTCGGTCGCGGCCGGGTGGGGCTGTTGTGCGTCGTACGATCTCTGCACGGCGCAGATGAAGGGCGGCACGGGCATGGTGGGGTCGGGACGTGAGCGGTTGCTGGACGAGTTGGCCACCGTGTCGCGCCGGTACATGGCCTCGTACGCCCTCTTCAACCAGGCCGTCGCCGACCATCTGGGGCTGCATCCGACCGACTTGCAGTGTCTGAACCTGCTGGCGTTGGAGGGTGGGCCGGTGACGACCGGGCGGGTCGCGGAGCTGACGGGGCTGACGACCGGGTCGGCGACGCGGTTGGTGGACCGGCTGGAGCGGGCCGGGTACGTGCTGCGGGAGCGGGACGTGGCGGACCGGCGGCGGGTGCTGGTGGCGACCGTGCCGGAGCGGCTCGCGGAGCTGACGCGGGTGTGGGACCGGCTGGGGGGCGGGTACAACGCCCTCTTCGACGACCTCGGTGACGCCCAACTGGCCCTGATCATCGAGCACATGAGGCGTACGACCCGGTTCAGCGCCGAGCAGGTCGAGCGGCTGCGCGCCGGGGACGTGTAGGCGGCCCCAACCCCGCTCCCACCCGTCAGTCCGTCGTGTCGTAGCGCTCGCGGGCCTCGTGGACCTCCCCGATGTGGGTCTCCGCCCAGTCCTTCACCGCGGTCAGGAGCAGGGCCAGGCTGTGGCCGAGCGGGGTGAGTTCGTAGTCGACGCGGACCGGCACGGACGGGGTGACCGTGCGGGCGAGGATGCCGTCGCGTTCCAGTGCGCGCAGGGTCTGCGTGAGCATCTTGGGGCTGACGCCGGCGATCTTGCGGGTGAGGTCGCTGTAGCGCATGGGGCCGGCGGCGAGGGCGGAGACGACGAGGCTGACCCACTTGTCGCTGAGGCGGTCCAGGAGCTGGTTGGTGGGGCAGCCGCGGATGAACGCGTCGTACTCGACCCGTGCCTGTTCGCGCCGCTGGGCCGCGGTCGTGGTCGCCATGGCTCACCTCCGGGATGCTTACGCACTTCCAGGTAACTACTTACGAATAGATAGTAGCTCTTCCTAGGGTTGTTGGCAGTGGAGGGGAAACCCTCTCAAACGCCAATAAAACCAGGAGAGTTGACATGCGTGCTGCTGTGGTGAACACGTTCGGCGGGCCCGAGGTCGTGGAGGTCGTGGAGACCGAGGTGCCCGAGCCCGCCGCGCGGCAGGTGCGGATCAAGGTGGCGGCAGCCGCGCTGAACCCGGTGGACGCCGGGATCCGGCAGGGCGTCTTCGGTGGCGCCGGGAAGCGGATCGGGCTCGGCTGGGATGTCGCCGGGACGGTCGACGCGACCGGGGTCGCCAGCGCCTGGAGCGTCGGTGACGAGGTCGTCGGGCTGCACTACGGCATGGTCACGCCGCTGGGCACCCATGCCGAGTACGTCGTCCTGGACACGGACGCCGTGGCGCTGGCGCCGAGGACGGTGGACGCGATACACGCCGCGACCCTGCCGCTGAACGCGCTGACCGCCGTACAGGCCCTGGATCTGCTGGAGTTGACGCCGGGGCAGTCGTTGCTGGTGACCGGGGCTGCGGGGGCGGTCGGTGGGTTCGCCGTCCAACTCGCCTCTCACCGGGGGATCTCGGTGACCGGGCTGGCCCGGGAGGGGGACGAGGAGCTCGTACGGTCGCTGGGGGCCGGGGAGTTCGTCGCGGCGGGGCGGGCCGGGTTCGACGCGGTGCTGGACGCGGCGGTGCTGGGGGAGGGGGCGCTGGAGTTCGTGCGGGACGGGGGTGCGTATGTGGGGGTGATTCCGCAGGCTCAGCCGGCTTCGGTGCGGGGGGTTCGTACTTCGGCTGTCGAGGTTGCCGCCGATGGTTCGCGGCTAGCGGAGTTGGTGGGGCTGGTGGATTCGGGGGTGCTGACCCTGCGGGTGGCGGAGAGCTTCGTGCTGGAGGATGCGGGGAAGGCGCATGGGCGGTTGGCGGAGGGTGGGGTTCGGGGGCGGATCGTGTTGGTGCCGTAACGCTCCGCTGGGGGCGGCGAGTTGTCTGCGGCGCCGTCGTGGCTGGTCGCGCAGTTCCCCGCGCCCCTAGGTGGGTTAGTGGTGCTGTTCCTCTTGCGCCTTGCGCGGCAGTAGGCGAGCCAACGGCAGGCATGCCATCAGCGCTGCTCCTACTGCCACCAGGCTCACCACCGTGGCGTGGGTCTCGCCGCCCGGTGTTCTGAAGTACACCGTCGTCACCGCCGCCGCTCCCGCCGCGTTGGCCAGTTGCTGGACCGCGTTCAGGGAGCCGCTCGCGCTGCCTGCCTCCGACGGGGCGATGTCGCCGATGGTGACGTCGTAGACCGTGCCGAAGCAGGTGCCCATGCCCAGGCCGAGGATCAGCAGGGGTGGGATCAGGGTCCAACCTTCGGTGTCCGTACCCGAGTTGTGGATCAGGAGCAGGAGCCAGGCGCAGCCGGTCAGGAGGGTCAGGAGGCCTGCGTGGACCAGGCGGCGGCCGTGGGTGTGGATCAGGCCGTGGCAGGCGATCGAGGCGAGGACGATGCCGATCGTCAGGGGGATCAGGGCGAGCGCGGTGCCGGTGGGGGAGCGGTCCAGGCCCTGTTGGAGGAAGAGGGAGAGGACGTAGAGGAGGCCGGAGGTCGCGGCGAAGGCCACGACGCCGAGGGTGAGGCCCGCCGCGAAGCCGCGGTTGTGGAGCAGGGTCGGTTCGATGAGCGGGTGGGGCGCGGTGCGCTGGCGGTGGCAGAAGGCGAGGGAGAGGGCGGCGCCGAGGAGCAGGAGGGTGAGGGGGCGGGTGGTCCAGCCGTTCTGCGAGCCGTCGATGAGGCCGCCGAGCAGGCCGAGCAGGGCGCCGGTGAGGAGGGCCGCGCCGCGGATGTCGACGGAGACGGTGGGGTCGCCGGGGTCGCGGGGGAGCAGGCGGGCGGCGGCGAACAGGGCGGCGCCGCCGAGCAGCAGGTTGATGAGGAACATGGGGCGCCAGCCGAGGCCGAGGACGTCGGCGTCGACGAGGAATCCGGCGAGGATCGGGCCGCCGACGGCGGAGAGGCCCATCGCGGGCCCGAACAGGCTGAACGCCTTGCCGATCTGGTCGCGGGGCCAGGTGGCGCCGAGGATGCCGAAGCCCTGGGGGATGACGAGGGCTCCGAAGGCGCCCTGGGCGAGCCGGGCGACGACGAGTGTCGTGGGGTCGGGGGCGAGGCCGCAGGCCAGTGAGGCGATGACGAATCCGGTGAGGCCGAGCAGGAACAGCCTGCGGCGGCCGTACTTGTCGCCGAGCCGTCCGCCGGGGACGAGGAGGGCGCCGAGGGCGAGGGCGTAGGAGGCGCCGAGCCACTGGACGAGGCCGGGGCCGCCGCCGAGGTCGGCGGTGATGGTGGGGGCGGCGATGTTGGTGATCGTGGCGTCGAGGAGGTCGAGGACGTCCGCGGCGAGGATCACGGCGAGGATCGCCCAGCGGGTGCGGGGAGGGGAGGCTCTTTCTGTGCGTCATGCAGTATCTGTGTCACGCAGACGAATATGGGGGTGGGTGCCGGTGGACGTCAAGGGGAATTAGCAGCCGGGTGCCGTCGTTCTCCGGGTATAGTTGAACCGTCAACAACTTGGAGGGTGAACGGCCATGCAGTTCGGGATCTTCAGCGTCGGTGATGTCACGCCCGACCCCACCACGGGCCGCACGCCGACCGAGCGCGAGCGCATCAAGGCCATGGTCGCCATCGCGCTCAAGGCCGAGGAGGTCGGGCTCGACGTCTTCGCGACCGGCGAGCACCACAACCCGCCGTTCGTGCCCTCGTCGCCCACCACGATGCTCGGCTTCGTCGCCGCGCGGACCGAGCGGCTGATCCTCTCCACCTCCACCACCCTCATCACCACGAACGACCCGGTGAAGATCGCCGAGGACTTCGCGATGCTCCAGCACCTGGCCGACGGCCGGGTGGACCTGATGATGGGCCGCGGCAACACCGGCCCGGTGTATCCGTGGTTCGGACAGGACATCCGTCAGGGCATCCCGCTCGCGGTCGAGAACTACGCCCTGCTGCGGCGGCTGTGGCGCGAGGACGTCGTGGACTGGGAGGGCAAGTTCCGTACCGCCCTCCAGGGCTTCACCGCCACGCCCCGCCCCCTGGACGGCGTACCGCCGTTCGTCTGGCACGGCTCCATCCGCTCGCCCGAGATCGCCGAGCAGGCCGCCTACTACGGCGACGGCTTCTTCCACAACAACATCTTCTGGCCGGCCGACCACACCAAGCGGATGGTCGAGCTGTACCGCGAGCGCTACGCCCACTACGGGCACGGCACCCCCGAGCAGGCCATCGTCGGGCTCGGCGGACAGATCTTCATGCGGCGCAACTCCCAGGACGCCGTACGGGAGTTCCGGCCGTACTTCGACGTCGCGCCGGTCTACGGCCACGGGCCGTCCCTGGAGGACTTCACCGACCAGACCCCGCTGACCGTCGGCTCCCCGGAGCAGGTCATCGAGAAGACCCTCGCCTTCCGCGACTACGCCGGCGACTACCAGCGCCAGCTGTTCCTGGTGGACCACGCCGGACTGCCGCTGAAGACCGTCCTGGAGCAGATCGACATGCTGGGCGAGGAGGTCGTTCCAGTGCTGCGCGAGGAGTTCGCCAAGGGGCGCGGCAAGGATGTTCCCGAGGCGCCCACCCACGCGTCCCTGCTCGCCGAAGCGAAGAAGAAGGAGACCGCCGTATGAAGCTCGTCGTCGTCTCTGCGGGGCTGAGCGTGCCGTCCTCCACCCGGCTGCTGGCGGATCGGCTGGCGGCGGCGGTGGAGCGGTCCGCCGAGGCCGAGACCGAGACCCAGGTCGTCGAGGTCCGCGACCTCGCCGTGGAGATCGCCCACAACCTGACCCACGGATTCCCCGGGCGCGCCCTCGCCGCCGCACAGGCGGCCGTCGCCGAGGCGGACGCGCTGATCGTCGTCACACCGGTGTTCTCGGCGTCGTACAGCGGGCTCTTCAAGTCGTTCTTCGACGTCCTCGACAAGGACACGCTGGCCGGGAAGCCGGTGCTGATCGCGGCCACCGGCGGCAGCGCGCGGCACTCGCTGGTCCTGGACCACGCGCTGCGGCCGCTCTTCTCGTACCTGAGGGCCGTCGTGGTTCCGACCGGGGTCTACGCCGCCTCGGAGGACTGGGGAGCCGAGGGGCTGGACGGGCGCATCGAGCAAGCCGCCGGGGAGCTGGCGGGGCTGCTCGCGGGACGCCCGGCGAACAAGCCGGCCAAGGCCTGCTTCGAGGTGGTCCCCTTCGCCGAGCAGCTGGCGGCGCTGTCACCGAAGGACGGGGTGGCGGTCTGAGGCCGCGCCGCGCCCCCGGACGACGAGGGTGAGAAGAGCGTAGGCGTACGGGCCGCGGTTGCCTCTGTGACGGTGAGAGCCGGGTAAAAAGGCTGATCGTCGGCCCGCTCACCCGGCTGAACCGGCGGTCGCCTTGGCACTATGGAGGCGTGCCTCAGACCGTGCTGCTCGCCGAAGACGACCGCGCCATCCGTCACGCCCTGGAGCGCGCCCTGACCCTGGAGGGGTACCGGGTCACCGCGGTCGCCGACGGCGTCGAGGCGCTGGCGCAGGCCCACCGCACCCCGCCGGACGTGCTCGTGCTGGACGTGATGATGCCGGGCATCGACGGGCTCCAGGTCTGCCGGGTGCTGCGCGCCGAGGGCGACCGGACACCGATCCTGATGCTGACCGCGCTGGTGGAGACGGCGGACCGGATCGCCGGCCTGGACGCGGGCGCCGACGACTACGTCCTCAAGCCCTTCGACGTCGAGGAGGTCTTCGCCCGGCTGCGGGCGCTGCTGCGGCGCACCGGAGCGGTGAACAGCGTCGCCGTCCCCGCCCCCGAGGCCCCCAGGCAGCAGCTGCCCGAGCGCTATCTGGAGGCGGCCGGACTGAAGATGGACCCGCAGGCGCGGCGGGCCTGGCGGGACGGACGCGAGCTGGAGCTGACCCGCACCGAGTTCGAGCTCCTCGAACTGCTGGTGCGCAACAGCGGCATCGTCCTCGACCACTCCACGATCTACGACCGGATCTGGGGGTACGACTTCGGGCCCGGCTCCAAGAACCTCGCCGTCTACGTCGGCTATCTGCGCCGCAAGCTGGACGAGCCGGGGGCACCGCAGCTGATCCACACGGTGCGGGGCGTGGGTTACGTGCTGCGGGAGGACTGAGTGGGCCGGCTCGCTCGGCTGCTGCGCCGGCGGCGGCCCGGGCTCGTGTCCCTCGCCACCACGTTCGCGGTGTCCTTCGCGGCGGTCACGGCCGCCGTCACCGTCCTGGTCGGCATCCTGTCGTACTCGGCCGCCGCCCGGCTGGTCCGGGTGGACCAGCAGTCCGTGTTCGACGAGGTCGTGCAGGATCTGCGGGACGAGGTCAGCCAGCACAAGATGACGCCGGAGGACTTCTCCTCGTCGGCGCCCGGACACGACCTCGTACGACCGGCCCGTACCGATGTGCAGGTCCTCGGGCCGGACGGCTCGGTCGTCGACCCCGGCAGTCCCGGGCTGCCCGTCACCGACGCCGACCGCAAGGTGGCGGCGGCCGCGACGGCCGGGCGGCTGACCGAGCACAAGGACGTCGACGTCGGCAGTGACATCTACCGGGTCGCCACCGTCTCCCTGGGCGGCGGCCGGGGCGCGGTCCAGGTCGCGCAGGAGTTCAGCGACACCGAGGACCTGCTGCGGGCCCTCCAGCAGCGCACCCTGATCCTGATGTCGGCCGTGGTGGTCGCGGCGGGACTGTTCGGCTGGTGGCTGGCGCGGCGCATCACCCGCCGCCTGGTCATCCTCACCTCGGCCGCGGAGGACGTGGCCCGCACCCGCCGGCTCGGCATCCAGGTGCCGGTCACCGGGTACGACGAGGTGGGTCGCCTCGGCCGGGCCTTCGACCGGATGCTGGGCCGCCTCGCACAGTCCGAGGAGGACCAGCGGCGCCTGGTCCAGGACGCCGGGCACGAGCTGCGCACCCCTCTGACCTCGCTGCGCACCAACATCTCGCTGCTGCGGCGCATCGACGAGCTGCCGCCCGACACCCGCGACGAGCTGGTGGCGGACCTCTCCCAGGAGGCGCGCGAACTGACCGACCTGGTCAACGAGTTGGTCGAGCTGGCGGCCGGTCAGTCCGACACCGAGCCGCCCCGGCGGGTGGACCTCGCCGACATCGCCGAGGACGTGGCGGGGCTCGCCCGGCGCCGCACCGCGAGGGAGGTCGTGGTCCGGGTGAGCGGGGACACCACGACCGACGGCAGGCCGACGATGCTGACCCGGGCGGTCACCAACCTCGTGGAGAACGCCGCGAAGTTCGACAAGGACGGCCGGGCACCGATCGAGATCACGGTGACCGGGCCCGCCCGCCCGGGCACGGTCCGGGTGGAGGTCCTCGACCGCGGCCCCGGCATCTCCGACACCGACCTCATCCGCGTCTTCGACCGCTTCTACCGCGCCGCCGACGCACGGTCCCTGCCCGGGTCGGGCCTCGGCCTGTCGATCGTGCGCGAGGTCGCGCTCGCCCACGGGGGAGCGCCGTTCGCGATACGCCGCGAGGGCGGCGGGGCGGTGATCGGATTCACGGTGGGCGGGGACTGAGCGCGCGTATACGGCGGTGGGGGTGAGCAGGTATCTCTTGGGTCACCACGTGAACGGGCCGCCGACCTGAGAGGGGCGTCATGCTGAGTGCCGAGGAGGCCGCCGCGCTGGACGGCATCGACGAGGCCGCCGTCGGGAAGCTGCTCACCGAGCTCGTCGCCATCCCCAGCGTGACCGGGAGCGCCGCCGAGTCGGAGCTCCAGCACCACCTCGCCGGGCGGCTGGAGCGGCTCGGGCTCGACGTCGACCTGTGGCCCATGGATCTCGACGCCCTGCGCGCCGACCCCGACTTCCCCGGCGCGGAGGCGCCCAGGGACGAGGCGTGGGGGCTCGTCGGGCAGACCGGGAGCGGGAACGACGGGCCGACGCTCGTGCTCCAGGGGCATGTGGACGTGGTGCCGCCCGGGGACCCGGGCGCCTGGCCCGGGGATCCGTTCGTGCCGCGCGTCGTCGGTGACGTCGTGCACGGGCGCGGGGCCTGCGACATGAAGGCCGGGCTGGTGGCGGAACTGGCCGCGCTGGCGGCGGTCCGGGCGAGCGGGGCGCGGCTGCGCGGCCGGGTCGCCGTGCACTTCGTTGTGGGCGAGGAGGACGGCGGGCTCGGCGCCTTCGGGACCCTGCGGCGGGGCTACGGCGGCGATGCCTGTGTCATCGCCGAGCCGACCGCCGGCACCCTGGTCACCGCCAACGCGGGCGCGCTGACCTTCCGGCTCACCGTCAACGGAAAGTCGGCGCACGGCAGTTCACGGGACCAGGGGGTCAGCGCCGTCGACGCCTATCTGCCGCTGCACCGGGCGCTGGGGCACCTGGAGGCCGAGCGGAACCGGGACCCGCATCCGCTGATGGCCGAGTACCCGATCCCGTACGCCCTGTCCGTGGGTACCCTGCGCTCGGGGGACTGGGCGAGCAGCGTGCCCGATCTGCTCGTCGCGGAGGGGCGGTTGGGCGTACGGCTGGGGGAGGAGCCGGCGGCGGCCCGGGCCGCGTTCGAGAGCCGGGTCGCCGAAGTGTGCGCCGTTGACCCCTGGTTGCGGGAGCACCCGGTCGAAGTGACCTGGCCCGGCGGGCAGTTCGCCAGCGGGCGGCTGCCGGAGGGGCATCCCCTGCCCGACGTGATCCGGGCCGCGCACACGGACGCCGGGGGCGGGCCGCTGCGGGAGCGCGGGGCGTCGTACGGGAGTGATCTGCGGCTGTACGCCGGGGCCGGGATCCCGACCCTTCAGTTCGGGCCGGGGGACATCCAGGTCGCGCACAGCGCCCGGGAGCGGGTGAGTGTGCGGGAGGTGGTGGCGGTGGCGCGGACGCTGGCGCTGACGGTGCTGCGGACGGTGGGGACGAAGTGACGGGAACCGCCGGGGCCGTTCGTTGATCTTTCCTGGTGAGGCCGCGGAGGCCCACGGGGGAAGGGGCAGCACAATGAACACGTCCTGGCGCAGTGCCGTTTCGTACGCGGCGATCGTCACGCTCGTCTCGCTGGCGGTGGGGGAGGTCGTCGACCTCCTGTGGAACCCCGAGCCGCCCACGCGCAACTGGGCGACGAACGCCCTCCTCACCCCCGACCGGCTCGCCTTCCCGCTGGTGGCGATCATCGTGCTGGTCGAGGCACGGCTGGTGCTGCCGGCCAGGTCGCGCTGGACCACGGCCGGCGTCGACACCGCCCTGTACGCCCTGGTCCTGCTGCTGGTCACCGCCGCCGAGGCGGTGGCCTACGACGGGCCGCCCGCCGACTCCGCCTTCGTCATGCTGATCTTCGCGCTGTTCACGCTCCAGCTCCCGGCCGCCTTCGCGCTGTCGGCCTGGCGGTCCGGACATCTGGCGCCCGGCGGCCGGTCGGCGCTCACCTCGTGACCGCGCGGCGCGGTTGTCGCTTCACCGCCTGACCCCGAGGACGTCCAGCATCGCCCGGGTCGCCGGGCTGGGGTTGAAGCGGCTCCACGCCAGGTACTCGACGCGGCGCGGTCCGTCGGCCACCGGGACCAGCGCCAGCTCGGGATGGTCGGCGGCCAGGAGACGGACGAACGCCGAGGGCAGCAGAGCGACGCCGAGTCCGCGCGCGACCAGCCGGGTGATCAGCTCGACGGCGCCGGCCTCGTACGCCACGTCCCGGACCAGGCCCGCGTCGGCGAACGCCTGGTCGGACTGGGCGCGGGCGGGGGTGCCGCCGACGAAGTCCACGAAGGTCTCGTGGGCGATGTCCCGCAGCTCGACCCGCGCGGTCCCGGCCAGCGGGTGCCCGGCCGGGACCACCAGGACGTGCTCGTCGTGATCGAGGGCGACGGCCTCCACCCCGGCCGGCCCCTCACCCTCCGGCAGACCGAGAAAGGCGATGTCCAGCTCACCCCGGCGGATCGCCGCCGTCAGATCGTCACTGCGCCCGGAGCGCAGGACGACCCGGACCTCCGGATGCCGGGCACGGTAACGCTGAAGCAGTTCGGGCACGTCGACGGCGGCCGTCGTCACGATCACACCGACCGCGAGCCGGCCCCGCACCACACCGGTCGCGGCGGCCGCGTCGGCGACGGCCCGGTCGGCGGCCGCCAGACACTCCCGCGCGGCATCGACGAACGCCGCCCCGGCGCTGGTGAGTTCGACGCGCCGACTGGACCGGGCGAACAGCCTGACCCCCAACTCCCGTTCCAGACCGGCGATCCGATGACTGAGCGAGGACTGCACCACGTCACAGCGCTCGGCGGCACGGGTGAAGTTACGGGTTTCGGCGACGGCGACGACGTAGCGCATCTGCTGGAGATCCACATCGCTCATGGTTCCCGTTCATGACTGCGATGAAAAGCATGCGTCGGATTCATGGAGTGACGGCCCCGGGGACAGCGGGCTGCCGGTGGTGGACGACCCGGCGTGCGCGGTCGTCCACGGTCGCTCACGCCTCTCCTGAGTCGGCCGTGCCGGGGGCGTACGGGCAGGCACCCAGCCGGAGATGAGCCCCCGTACTCATGTCCCGGCGCGGCTCTCGGAGGACCGTGGGACTCACACCGAGAACGCACCGACCCGAAGGGACCCGCGATGTCGAACGGTTCGCGCCCGCGCCGCCTTCCACGGCTGCGCCGGCTTCTCGCGCTCGCCACGGACAACTGGCTCGCCCGGGGGTACCTGGGGGTGTTCGCCGCCTCCGTGCCGGTCGCGTTCCTCTTTCCGGACAGCACGTACGCGATGGCCCCGGTGCTGCTCACCGAGCCCCTCTCCATGATGGGCGCCGTCGTCCCCTTCGGGCCCGGTCTCGCCGAGGACGCCGGTGGGCCGGCCGTGGTGGTCGCCTCCGTCGTGGCGGGGGCCTGGCTTCTCGCGTGTGCGCTCGTCAACGCCGCCGTGGCCGGCGCGCTCGCGCACCACGTCCGTGACATCCGTGCCGCCGGGCACGCCTGAACCGCAGCTTCCAGCACCTTCTGCCAAGAGAGAGGCACCGTCATGACCCGTTCCGCACGCCCGCGATTCCCGAGGATCCGGGCCCTGTTGGCGCCCGCCGTCGACAACTGGCTCGCGCGTGGCTATCTCGCGGTGGTCGCGACGTCCCTGGGGTTCTTCCTGTGGGCCGTGTACCTGTCGCCCGACCCGGGGTTCGCCGGGGTCTGGGCGATCCTGGCCACGGCTCCGCTCAGCATGGTCGTCAGCATCCCCCTGATGTCCCTGGCTCCCGCGTGGGACTCCCCGCACGAGTGGCTGAGCACGCCGCTCTTCATGGCCGGCACGGTCGCGTGCGGCCTGGTCAACGCCGTACTCATCGGCCTGCTCGCCCGCAGGCTGACGGCGCGGGACCCGCACCCCGCCGCCTGACCCGTAGGGAGGCGGCGGGAGGCGGCGGGGCGTGGGAACCGCTCGGCTAAGGGCGCCGCCCGCCCGCGCCCACCGGCACGGTCAGCAGCACCAGCCCCACCGCGAGCACGCCGAGCCCGCACCAGGACGCTGCCGGCAGACGCTCACCGAGGACGGCCACGCCCAGCACCGCCGCCACGGCGGGCTCCGCGAGGGTCAGCGAGGTGGCCACCGACGCCGGGGTGCGGCGCAGGCCGTGGCCGAAGAGGCGGTAGGCCAGGTAGACGGTGAACAGGGCGAGATACGTCGTCACGGCCGCCCCACGCGCGGTGCCGAGCCAGCGCGGGTCCACGGACAGCAGGAGCGGCACGACCAGCAGCCCGGCCGCCCCGAACAGCACGCCCATCACCGCGTCGGAGGAGTGCCCGCGCACGATGAGCCGGCCGCCGATCAGCGAATAGGCGGCGTACGAGAGTCCGGCACAGGCGGCGAGGGCGACCCCCGTCAGGTCCAAAGGCGCCGCGGTGCCCGTGAGTTCGGGGCCCAGCACCAGCAGGACACAGCCCAGCACGGCGGCCGCGGTGGCGGCGGCCCAGCGTGACGTGGGGCGGGTCTGGCCGGTCGCCCAGGAGAGCAGCCCGGCGAAGACCGGGGCGCTGCCCAGCGCGATCACGGTGGCCACCGCCACGCCGGTCCGGGCGACCGCCGGATAGAAGGTGACCGGGTACGCGGCCACCGCCAGCGCCCCGAGGACGAGCAGCCGGCGTTCGCCGCGCGTGCAGCCGGCCGGCAGCGAGCGCGCGCCGCGCGAGGTGAGGAACAGCAGCAGGCCGCCGAGGGCGAGCCCGGCACAGCCGATGGCCGCCGCCGGCGCACCGGCCGGCGCCAGCGCGCTCGCGGTGCCGGTCGTGCCCCACAGGACGGCCGAGGCGAGGATGGGCGCGGGGCCGCCGAGGAGGCCGGTCGGCGCAGGGCGTGCGGGAGGCAGAGAGGTCGTGCGGTTCGGCACAGTCGTGATCTTCCGTCGTCGAATGCGTCTGGGATTCCGATCCGGAACAGGCGCACGACAACCACCCCTGACCGCCCTGCGGGCCGGCCGGGGTCGGGGTCAAACGGTCAGATACTCAAACCGCCGCGGTGTCCGCGCCCGTCAGGCGCAGAGCGGCGGCAGAACGACGTGCCAGTAGGTGTTCACCCGACGATGGTAACCAGCCGGGCATCGGCTCATCGCTGAACGCCGGCACAGCCCGGCGGCTGTCGACCGAGGAACGACGGTCGGAGTGCGGGTGGAGGCGCTCGCCTGCCATGCCGGCGGGCGTAGGCTCGGAGGTACCGAGGGCTCTCCGTGTGCCGACTTCCACGCCGGTGCCGTTCTCGGCGAACGACGACACCGGACCGGACCCGTCCGGGCCGGAGCAGGGTTCGCCCATGACCGTGAACACGCCGGAGCGCCCGGAGACAGCCCACCCTGGGACACCGGGCCGGGGGCCGACACTTTCCGAGGCGCCGCCGCAGCGGCGGCGCCAGGGGCCCTCACCCGAAAAGGGCGAGCTCGTCCGTCCGCTGACCCGGTGCCAGATCGACGACCGCATGCGAGAGCTGGGCGAGCTGTACACGCAGACCTCGTCCAGCCAGGTGCGGGCCTCGGACGCGTCGAACCAGGACCGGTCCGCCGCGTTCCGGCGACGGCTCGCGGGCCACATGCGGCGGCCGGGGTTCGAGCTGCTCGTGGCAGAGAGCGACGGCCCCTCGGGCACCGTCGTCCTCACGGCGTGCGCTTACGGCTTCCCCGTGCGCGGCGACGGGCCCTGGTGGGACGGCCTCGACGGGTACCTCCCGGAGAGCCTGCTGCGCGTCGCCGCCTGCGGCAGGCTCTTCGCGGTCGCCGACATTCTCGTCGAGCGACGGGTACGCACCCAGGACCAGAGCCGCGAGTGGAACCTCGCCCGGCGCCTGCAGAAGCGGCTGCTGAGCGATCACGCAGCCGTGCTCGGTGTCACGCTGGTCGACCGTGACAACACGGACGCGCTCGAGGCACTGCTGTCCTGGGGGTGGCGCCGGCTGTCGACCGGTGCCCGCGGAGCGTCACATCTCGCTCCCAGCCGACTGCTTGTGCTCCGCTGACCGCCGCCCGCCCGCGTCCTACCCGATGTCGATGGAGAACGTCGGGCCCGAGCCCGTGACGAGGGAGTGTGTCGTCATCGGGGGACGGGGCTGTCCCTTCAGGCAGGTGGGAGTGGTGATCACCGGCCAGGACCCGCCGCGCGACTTCACCGGGACTCTCCGCCGACGGTACGCGTCGAGGTGGGGGCGCGGGCTGCGCCACGGGCTGCCGTGGGCGTTCCCCGCCAGGCGTCCTGGGCGCTGGCATAGGCCGGGAAGCGGCCGAGCAGGCCGCCGCTGAGCAGGACGAGGTCTATGCCCCGGCTGCGGTGGACGACGCGGACCCAGCCCTGGCGGGTCCGGCAGTCGTCCCACGCCTCGCGCAACGGTCGCAGGATGCTTCCGTCCGTGAAGGTCACCTCGCGGAGATCGACGATGAGGAAGAGACGCCCGCAGCCGCTGCGGGCGCCCTCCAGAGCGTGGGTCAGGGGTCCCATGGTGGTCAGGTCCAGCTCCCCGCGGGCTGTGACCATCCGGCATTCGTCGAACAGTTCGGGTGTACGGAAAGGCTCGGGCCGATCGGGATGAGCGCACATGCGCCCCATCTCCTCTGTCCGGTTGGAGCTTCAGCGTGCGCAGAGCCTCTGTTGCGCGGAACGGACTGCACGGAGAGGGCCGGGGCCAAGGGCTACCGCGTGTCGAGCCTACTGCCGCGGGGAGCCGGCGTACGGGCAACTCCCGGTTCGCTCCGGGCCATTCGGCCCCGGTGCGTCGACAGGCGGGCCGTCCGGAGGATTCTCCATGGCCCTCGAGGGTTCTCACCCGGGGTGAGTCCACCTAGGCTTGCGGTATTCCGCCGTGCACAGGGTTCCGTCGGAACGCACGCCGTTCGGCAGCCCGCGGGCTGCCTGCGCCCGAGCTCCCGGGCAAGGATCGATTCTCAGCCTCCGCAGAGCAGTCGGCTTTCGTTGCCCGTTGGGTGGTCGGCTCCTGTGCTTGCCTCGTCCTTGCTTCCCCTCGTCGCGAGACCGGCGCGATGGCCTCCCGCCTGCCGTCGCACGGTCCGATGCGGGGCACACGGCTCCCGATCGCGCGCCCGTGAAGGGGGATTCGGCCGCGCCGGGAGTCTCAGACGGCCGCCGCCGAGGATCGGACGACCGGCGGCGGCCGTCGGAAGGCGCTTGCGCCGGCCGACCCGTGGCCGACCGTGCGGCGACAGCCGCCGGTTCACGCGCGCAGCAGCCGCCCGGTGATCTCCCGGTACTCCCGCAGCGCGAGCCGGAGTTCGGCGGACTGCGTCTCGGCATCCTGGTCCTGCCAGCCTGCGCGCAGGACGCGGCGTCGTTCCTTGAGGGCGTTCACCAGCGCCTCGGTGGCTTCGTCGAAGGCGCCCTCGGCCTCCTCCAGGGCCTCGCCCGGAGTGTCCGCGAAGGTGTTCACGGCGTGTCCGAGGCGCCGGGCGATCTTGTCCCGTTCCTCGGACGGGAGCAGCGGTTCCGTGCCCGGGGCGCGGTGCCCGGCGAGTCCCGGGGACCGGTCGGCCGGTTGCTGGGCGCGTGTCTGGTCGTACATCGTCGTATGCACCCGTTCCCGTGGTGATGGGGGTCGCCACCCGAAGACGCCCTCGGTCTTCTGGGTGGCCTGCGGCCTGCTCCGGGCTGCCGGAAACCGGCCTGCTCCGCCCGTCACGGCCCTGCGCCGTCCTCTCAGTCAACGTCCGGGGATGATCCGTGTCAACGCGGTCCGGCCCGAGCACACCCCGGCCAGGGGCTCTGATCGGCGGTATCGGGGCGTTTCCCGGCACGGGGAGTACGGTGGGGAGAACGAGGGTGCGTCGTGCCTATATGACAGGTCGTCTCCAGCACACCACCCATCCACCAGGGGCAACCCGTGACCCCGGCCGCACCTCCGTCCCCGCGGCCCTTCGTCGAGGTCAGGATCCCCCTCCATGCCATCAGCCCCACCGCACCCACCAGGACGACCCCGCCGGTCACCGCATCGTCGCCCCAGGACTACGACGGCACCCCCCTTCCCGTCGGGCTCCGTCATCCGCCTCCTGGAACGCCTCGACCGGGTGCACGACGTGCGCCGGCCGACGCCGGACCGGGCGGCGCGTCGTTCCTGACGCCGAATCACACCATCACGCAAGGCTGTTGGCAGGAGCCATCATGACCACCGCACTGCAACCCCCGCTTCCCTCCCATCCCGTCCTGCGCCTGCGCCTGGCCCCCCACAGGGACCTGCCCCGGGCCATCGACGGCGCGTGGTGGCCGCGTTCGTACGACCTGCTGGCCGAACTTCCGCAACTGCTGGCCGGGTTGCCGCGGGCATGGGGTCACATCACCAGCGTCACGGTCTGCGGGGCGACCTGGTCCGCCGTGCCCGGCCGGATGCTCGTCGCCAACCAGGTCGTACGACTGCGCAGGGCACTGGGAGCTTCCGCTCCGCACACCGTCGTCCTGCTCGCCCCCGGCCGGGGGCGCTGGGACCTGCTGGTCGTGCCGCCGGACACGACCGAGGCGTCGGCGGAACCGCTCATGTCAGCGGCCGCGGGCGGCCAGGCCTGACCGGCCCGTCACGGACCGCCGGACGGCTCAACAGGTCACCGGGTCCGTGAGCCGGCCTCGTACGACGAGACGGTCCTGTCGGACCCACCGTGCCGGACAGCAGCAGCATCATGTGCGGATCCAGCTCCGAGGTGAACCAACCGACCTTCATCACATGGCCGTTGACGAGGCAGTCGGCCGGTGTAGTCGCTCCATCAGGAACGACACCGGTATCGGGACCGGTGCGCGAAGTGCTCCCGATGGCCTCACCACTCCCCGAACAGGTCGAACGGGCTGCTCCCGGCCATCGCCTCACTTGCTCCGACGGTCCTCGCCCGGGGAGCGGCTGGTCTCCAGCCAGGACCGCGCCGGTTCCGCCGCACGCGTGGTGTCCACGACGAGCTCGAGGCGGGTTCCTCCCCCGGCGCCCGCGGGATAGCTGCGCTGCTCGGTGGCCGCGAAGCAACGGCGGAGCACCTCTGCGACGCGACGGGCGACGTCGGGGTCGGCCGCGACGATACGAACGGCGGCGTGCCCTTCCGGGAGTGCTTCCGTGGGCTGCTGCATGGCGACCTCGTCGTCTGGGCACGATCGGCGGAACGGATCTTCGACTCTACTCCGGCACGCCTCGCGGCTCACGCGCGTCGGCCTGGACGCCACCGGCTGGGAGGGACTGCCGAGGCGGCTGGTCATCGACGAGCGCGTGGTCCCGGCACGGAGAGCCACAGCAAGCTGAAGCTGCTCTGCGTGACAGGGCACCAGCAGCTCAGGGCCAGACAAGGCAATACGGCTGATGCCCCGCCTCATGGAGACGGTGACTGAAGTCCTGCCACTCGTGCAGCAGCTGGTACACGTTGAACGCGTCTCGCGGGCCGCCCCGGTCCGGGACCGTCGACCAGATGAACGCCGCCGCGCCCACCGCTTCCTCGCCGATGCCGCGCAGGGGGTCGACGACCGTCATGGGGAGCTTGACCACGGCGTAGTCGGGGTGGAGGACGACCAGTTCCAGCGGGGGCACCTTGTGGAGGGGGACGCCCTCTATGCCGGTGAGGACCATCGCGGCCATCGTCTCCGGCTTGATCTTGGTGAACATGCCGTTCATACCGAGCTCGTCGCCGCCGAGTTCCTCGGGACGCATCGAGATCGGGACACGGGCCGCGGTCGCGCCGTCGGGCGCGCCGAAGTACTTGTACGTCACCCCCACCCGACCACCATTCCTGCTTCCCGCCCTCAGCTGCTCGATCCGACGTTCGATACGTCGATCGTCGCGCTCCGACTCACCAGGTGCCGCATGTCCTTGCCGGGATTCCGCGGCTTCCTCCGCGTCGCGCCGGTGCTTTCCCCGCCTGGCACGTCGAGGACCCAGGTCATCGGTCCCCTCGCCCAGTCCGCCACCGCGATGCATATCTCCACCCGACTGCTTTTCTAGGACGCGTGGCCCCCGCCGCGCAACCCGATCATCGTGTCAGTGACCTCCCCCACGGCCGCCCGCCGAAACGTGCGTTGAAACACCTGTCCGCAGGATCCCTACAAGGATCTTCGCAGCCCCTGAACACCTCGGGCCGTTCGAGCTGTGTGTATCAGGTCCCAGTTTCGCAGATGCTCCGGGCCCTCAGCCCGCTGTCGGCCAGGGCAGCTGGCCTACCCTGAGGAGGTCAGTCGGCAACCGGAGTCCGAGAAGTCGGAGAAGTCGCAGGTCATGAGCGAAACGCCCTATTCATACGATGCGCCTGCCTCACAGGCCCTGTTCGACCGTGCGGCCACCGTCACACCGGGCGGCGTGAACTCCCCGGTGCGCGCCTTCCGGGCCGTGGGCGGTACGCCCCGGTTCATGGTGTCGGGCCGCGGTCCGTATCTGACCGACGCCGACGGGCGGGAGTATGTCGACCTCGTCTGCTCCTGGGGGCCGATGATCCTCGGGCACTCGCACCCCGAGGTCATCGCCGCCGTCCAGGACGCCGTCTCGCGCGGTACGTCCTTCGGTACGCCCGGTGAGGGCGAGGTCGCTCTCGCCGAGGAGATGGTCGAGCGCATCGAGCCGCTGGAGCAGGTGCGGCTCGTCTCCAGCGGGACCGAGGCGACCATGTCGGCCATCCGGCTCGCCCGCGGCTTCACCCGGCGCACCAAGGTCATCAAGTTCGCCGGGTGTTACCACGGTCACGTCGACTCGCTCCTCGCCGCGGCGGGCAGCGGGGTCGCCACCTTCGCGCTTCCCGACACCCCCGGCGTCACCGGCGCCCAGGCCGGCGACACGATCGTCCTGCCGTACAACGACCTCGAAGCCGTGCACGAGGCCTTCCACCGGCACCCCGGCGAGATCGCCTGTGTGATCACGGAGGCCTCGCCCGGCAACATGGGTGTCGTGCCGCCCCGGCCCGGCTTCAACCAGGGCCTGAAGGACGCCTGCTCCAAGAACGGCGCCCTCTATGTCTCCGACGAGGTCATGACCGGCTTCCGGACCAGCCGCGCCGGCTGGTACGGGATCGACGGGGTCCGCCCCGACCTCATGACCTTCGGCAAGGTCATGGGCGGCGGCTTCCCGGCCGCGGCCTTCGGCGGTCGCGCCGACGTCATGGCGCACCTCGCGCCCGCCGGTCCCGTCTACCAGGCCGGCACCCTCTCCGGGAACCCGATCGCCACCGCGGCCGGCCTCGCCCAGCTGCGGCTGCTCGACCAGGCCGCGTACGACAAGGTCGACGCCGTCTCGGCGACCGTCCAGTCGCTCGTCACCGAGGCGCTCACCAAGGAGGGCGTCGCGCACCGGCTCCAGAACGCCTCCAACATGTTCTCCGTGTTCTTCACCGACCGTGAGGTGCGCGACTACGAGGACGCCAAGCGGCAGGAGTCCTTCCGCTTCACCGCGTTCTTCCACTCGATGCTGGCCCAGGGCGTCTACCTCCCGCCCTCCTCCTTCGAGTCGTGGTTCGTGTCCACGGCCCACGACGACCAGGCCGTGCAGAAGATCGCCGACGCCCTCCCGGCGGCGGCCCGAGCCGCGGCGGAGGCCCAGGCGTGAGCAGCTCCGAGACCAACGGCGACATCACCGTCGTACACGTCATGCGGCACGGCGAGGTCGCCAACCCGGACGGCGTCCTCTACGGCCGGCTCGCCGGCTACCACCTGTCCGAGCTGGGGCGGCAGATGGCCGACCGGGTCGCCGAGCACCTGGCCCCCCGCGACATCACCTACGTCTGCTCCTCCCCGCTGGAGCGCGCGCAGGAGACCGCCACGCCGATCGCCAAGGCGCACGGGCTCGACCTCGCGACCGACGGGCGGCTCATCGAGGCCGAGAACGTCTTCCAGGGCAAGACCTTCGGAGTCGGCGACGGGGCGCTGAAGCGGCCCGAGAACTGGAAGCACCTCGTCAACCCCTTCAAACCGTCGTGGGGCGAGCCGTACGTCGACCAGGTGGTCCGCATGATGGGGGCGCTCGACGCCGCCAAGGACGTGGCGCGTGGACACGAGGCCGTGCTCGTCAGCCACCAACTGCCCATCTGGATCGTGCGGTCGTACGTCGAGAAGCGGCGGCTGTGGCACGACCCGCGCCGACGGCAGTGCACGCTGGCGTCCCTGACGACGTTCACGTACCAGGGCGACAGGATCGTGTCGGTCGGTTACTCCGAGCCCGCCATCGATCTGGTGCCCGCGCACCTGCGTGCCGGGGCCAAGCCGGTGAAGGGGCAGGACAAGGCTTTCGGAGCCTGAGGGGCCACATTTACGGCCTATGACACACCTGTGACATTCATTGCCGAATCTCCGTGAACGACGGGAACCTCCTCGTTCGTCGCGTCCTCTGAATGGGTGACCACTTCGCAGGACGTGACGAACGGTGATGCAATGCGCGATCTCACCCGTAGGGGAGCACTCGGACTCGGCATGGGTGGCGCCGCCGCCCTCGGACTCGCGGGCTGCGGCGGTCTCACCCCGTCAGAGGGGTCGAGCGGCGCTTCGGGTTCCACCGGCGACAAGCCCAGCAGCAAGCCGAGCGGCCAGACCCACCGCGCCCGCCCCATCGGCGACGGCTCCACCTCCTACACCGGCAAGCAGCCCGGCCGGCCCGCCAAGCCCGAACCGCTGGAGCCGGGCCAGACCCCGCCCCAGTTCGTCGTCTTCTCCTGGGACGGCGCCGGCGAGGTCGGCAACGGACTCTTCCCGCGCTTCCTGGACCTCGCCAAGCAGCACGGCGCCCACATGTCCTTCTTCCTCTCCGGGCTCTATCTGCTCCCCGAGTCGAAGAAGCGCCTCTACAACCCGCCCAACAACCCCGTCGGCGCCTCCGACATCGGCTACCTCACCGACGAGCACGTCAAGGCGACCCTGACCAACGTCCGCAACGCCTGGCTCGAAGGGCACGAGATAGGCACCCACTTCAACGGCCACTTCTGCGGCGGCTACGGCACCGTCGGCAACTGGACGCCCAAGCAGTGGCGCAGCGAGATAGACCAGGCGAAGGCCTTCGTGAAGGAGTGGCGGACCAACACCGGCTGGACCGACCTGCCCTCCCTGCCCTTCGACTACGACAAGGAGCTCATCGGCGGTCGCACGCCCTGTCTCCTCGGCCAGGACAACCTGCTGCCCACCGCGCGCGAGCTCGGCTGGCGCTACGACGCCTCCTCGCCCGGCGGCCGCCAGGTCTGGCCGGACAAGAAGGACGGACTGTGGGACCTGCCGCTCCAGGCGATCCCCTTCCCCGGGCGCAGCTTCGAGGTCCTCTCGATGGACTACAACATGCTCGCCAACCAGTCGATCAACTCCACCAACGCCCCCGCCCACAACTACCCCGCCTGGCGCGAGCAGGCCGCCGGCGCCTACATCTCCGGCTTCAAGCGGGCCTACGAGACCAACCGCGCCCCCTTCTTCGTCGGCAACCACTTCGAGCACTGGAACGGCGGCATCTACATGGACGCCGTCGAGGAGGCCCTGAAGCACATCGCGGCGGAGAAGGAGAAGGGCGAGGACGTACGCCTGGTCTCCTTCCGGCAGTTCGTCGACTGGATGGACGTGCAGAAGCCGGAGGTGCTGGCCAAGCTGCGGACGCTCGATGTCGGACAGGCGCCTGTCGGTGGCTGGAACGCCTTCATGAAGGACGGCTCGCAGAGCACCGCGGGCAGCACCTCCGGGAGCTCGTCGAACGCCGCCTGATATGCGGATTTCCGCCCGCAAGGGGGGTGCGCAAGATCCCCAGAACGGGCATGCGAAACTTTTCACATGAGTGCTGCCAGCCGCGCCCGCCTGGGCTCGAATCGCACCAACCGTCGTGCCGTCCTGTTCACCGCCACGGCCGCCGCAGCCGCGCTGACCCTCACCGCGTGCAGTTCCGGCGGCAAGGTGGGCGGCAGTGGTGACACCAACTTCATCACCGGAAACGACGGCGTCGACACGGTCGCCCAGGGCAAGCGGGACACCGCCCCGGTGCTGTCCGGCAAGACCATCGACGGCAAGCAGCTGTCCACCGCCGACTACAAGGGCAAGATCCTCGTCGTCAACGTGTGGGGCTCCTGGTGCACCCCGTGCCGGGCCGAGGCGAAGAACCTCCAGGCCGTCTCCGAGAAGTTCAAGACCCGGGGCGTGCAGTTCGTCGGCATCAACACCCGGGACACCAACACCACCTCGGCGATCAACTTCGAGAAGGAGTTCGGGGTCACCTTCCCGAGTCTGTACGACCCGACGGGCAGGCAGATGCTCCGCTTCAAGAAGGGCACGCTCAACCCGCAGCTGATCCCCTCCACGCTCGTCATCGACCGGAGCGGCAAGATCGCGGCGCGGGCCCTGATGGCGCTCGGCGAGGACACGCTGACCGGCATGATCAAGCCTGTGCTCGCGGAGAAGTGACGTGAGCGCGACGGTCACGCTCGCCGAAGCCACGACCAACAGCACAGTGCTGCACGGCGCCCTGTTGCTCGCGCTGCCCATCGCGGTGCTCGGCGGCCTTGTCTCCTTCTTCTCCCCGTGCGTCCTTCCCCTCGTCCCCGGCTATCTGTCGTATGTCACCGGGGTCAGCGGCACCGACCTGGCGGACGCCCGACGCGGGCGGATGGTCGCCGGTGCCTCCCTCTTCGTCCTCGGCTTCACCGTGGTGTTCGTCTCCGGCGGGGCGCTGTTCGGCTACTGGGGCTCGAACCTCCAGGACAACAAGGACGTCCTGACGAAGATCCTCGGCGTTCTGATGGTCCTCATGGGCGTCTTCTACATGGGCCTGATGCCCTGGCTCACCCAGCGCGAGTTCCGCTTCCACACCAAGCCGGCCACCGGGCTCGCGGGCGCCCCCCTCCTTGGCGCCCTCTTCGGGATCGGCTGGACCCCCTGTCTCGGCCCCACGCTCTCCTCCGTGACGATCCTGGCGGCCAACGAGGGCAGCGCGGGCCGCGGCGCCATACTGACGGTCGCCTACTGCGTCGGTCTCGGCGTCCCCTTCGTGCTCGCCGCAGTAGCCTTCCGCAAGGCACTGGGCGCCTTCGCCTGGGTGAAGCGCCACTATGTCTGGGTGATGCGCATCGGCGGCACGATGATGATCCTCACCGGTGTGCTGCTGCTGACGGGCGCGTGGGACCGTCTCGTGCAGGAGATGCAAGTCTGGTCCAACGGTTTCACGGTGGGTGTCTGAACGATGAGCAAGACCACGATCGACGAGGACCTGGGCGCCGCGGGCTCCCAGCTCTCCACCGCACCCGAGGAAAGCCTGAACATGCCCGCCCTGGGCGTCATCGGCTGGGCCCGCTGGTTCTGGCGGCAGCTCACCTCCATGCGGGTCGCGCTGCTGCTGCTCCTGCTGCTGTCGCTCGGCGCGATCCCCGGCTCGCTGATCCCGCAGAGCGGCACCGACGAGACCAAGGTCGCCGACTTCCGTAACGCCAACCCCACCCTCGGGGACGTCTACGACAAGCTCGGCCTCTTCCACGTCTACAGCTCGGCGTGGTTCTCCGCGATCTACCTCCTGCTGTTCGTCTCCCTCATCGGCTGCATCGTGCCCCGCACCTGGCAGTTCGTGGGCCAGCTGCGCGGCCGCCCGCCGGGCGCCCCGAAGCGGCTGACCCGGCTGCCCGCCTACACCACCTGGCGCACCGAGGCCGAGCCCGAGCAGGTCCGCGAGGCCGCGCTCGCCCTGCTGAAGAAGCGCCGCTTCCGCGCCCACCTCGCCGGTGACAACGTCGCCGCCGAGAAGGGCTATCTGCGGGAGGTAGGCAACCTCGCCTTCCACATCGCGCTCATCGTGATGCTGATCGCCTTCGCCTGGGGCCAGCTGTTCAAGATGGAGGGCAACAAGCTGATCGTCGAGGGCGACGGGTTCTCCAACACCCTCACGCAGTACGACGACTTCAAGTCCGGCACCCTGTTCACCCAGGACGAGCTGGACCCCTTCAGCTTCAACCTCAAGGACTTCCAGGGCAGCTACGAGAAGACCGGGCCCAACCGGGGCACCGCGCGCACCTTCCAGGCCGACCTCAGTTACCGCCTCGGCGCGTACGGCAAGGCCAAGCGGACGGTCGTCAAGGTCAACAAGCCCCTGGAGATCGGCGACTCCAAGGTCTACCTCACCGCCCACGGCTACGCCCCCGTCATCACGGTCCGCGACGGCAAGGGCAACGTCGTCTACCGCGACGCGGTCCCGCTCCTTCCGCTCGACAACAACATCACCTCCTCCGGTGTCATCAAGGTCATGGACGGCTACCGCAACGCCAAGGGCGTGCGGGAACAGCTGGGCTTCGAGGCCTTCTTCCTGCCGACGTACACGCCCGGCAGCGAGACGGCCTCGACCTTCCCCGCGCTGAACAACCCGGTGCTGAACCTCGCGGGCTACTACGGCGACCTCGGCGTCGACGCGGGCATCCCGCAGAGCGTCTACCAGCTCGACAAGTCGCACCTGAAGGAGTTCAAGGACGCCAAGGGCGAGCAGCAGCGGGAGAACCTCAAGCCGGGCGAGACCATGAAGCTCCCCAACGGCGCCGGTTCCATCACCTACGACAAGACCGTCGAGTGGGCCAACTTCCAGGTCACCCGCCAGCCCGCCAGCGACTGGGCACTGACCGGCTCGATCGTCGCGATCTTCGGCCTCGCCGGCTCCCTGTTCATCTCCCGCCGCCGGGTGTGGGTACGGGCGGTCAAGGGCGCCGACGGGGTGACGGTCGTCGAGATGGCCGGCCTCGGCCGCAGCGAGTCCGCGAAGGTGCCGGAAGAGCTGGGCGACCTCGCGGGGATTCTTTACGACCAGGCGCCGGGGGTGTCTCGCGAGACGGAGGCGGAGCCGGATGGTGTGTCCGACTCCGGCGCCGCGTCTGTTGCCGAAGGGGCCGAGAATTGAATCCTCTCCCGCGCGGAACCAGGGAGATTCCTGGCTCACGCCGCCTGGCGGACCAGCGGCCCTCCAGGTCTTCCACGATCAACGCCAGCCGGGTTGAAACCAGCCCGGTAACACGACTGCCAGCTTCTCCGAAGACCACATCACCCGACGGCAAGTCGCCGGGATATCACCCGAAGGAGTGCTGAGGTGACTCTCGCCGCCACAACCGAGTTGGCCGCCGCCACCAACGAACATCTCGCGAACCTCAGCAACACGCTGATCTACTCCGCGATGGCCGTCTACACGCTGGCCTTCTTCGCCTACATCACCGAATGGATCTTCGGTAGCCGCAGCAAGATCGGCCGTACTGCCGCCGCACTCACCGAAGGGGCGGACGGCAAGGCCAAGGTGCCGGCCGTGACGGTGAAGAAGGGCGGCTCCACCGCCGTACTGGAACGGCCGAAGGTCGTGGTGCGGGCCGCCGCCGGCCAGCGGGACGTGCCGGACGGGCCCGGGGCGCACGGCGGGGACGAGCAGGGGGATCTGTACGGGCGTATCGCCGTGTCCCTCACCGTGCTCGCCTTCCTCATCGAGCTCGCCGGGGTCATCGCCCGCGCGGCCTCGGTGGAGCGGGCGCCGTGGGGCAACATGTACGAGTTCAACATCACCTTCTCCACGGTGGCCGTCGGTGTGTACCTCACGCTGCTCGCGCTGAGGAAGAACGTGCGCTGGCTCGGGCTGTTCCTGATCACGTCCGTCCTCCTCGATCTCGGCATCGCCGTCACTGTCTTGTACACCGCCAGCGACCAGTTGGTTCCCGCCCTTCACTCGTACTGGCTGTACATCCACGTCTCCACGGCGATCCTGTGCGGCGCGGTCTTCTACGTGGGCGCGGTCAGCACGATCCTCTACCTGTTCAAGGACTCGTACGAGAACAAGCTCGCCAGCGGCGGAAAGCCCGGCAGCTTCGCCACGTCCTTCCTGGAGCGGCTGCCCGCGTCGGCCTCGCTGGACAAGTTCTCCTACCGCGTCAACGCAGCCGTCTTCCCGCTGTGGACGTTCACGATCATCGCGGGCGCGATCTGGGCGGGCGACGCGTGGGGCCGCTACTGGGGCTGGGACCCCAAGGAGACCTGGGCGTTCATCACCTGGGTCGCCTACGCCTGCTACCTGCACGCCCGCGCCACGGCCGGCTGGAAGGGCCGCAAGGCCGCCTACCTGGCCCTGCTCGCCTTCGGCTGCTGGCTGTTCAACTACTACGGCGTGAACATCTTCGTCTCCGGCAAGCACTCCTACGCGGGCGTGTAGCCCGGGCGGCCAACCCCCTTACGGTGAAGGCCGGTTCCCTGTGACCTGAGTCACGGGAACCGGCCTTCGTCGTACGGACAGGTAGAGGGGCGTGGATACGAATCTGCGGAAACGGATTCGCGCGGGGGACCACGACGCCTTCGGCGACCTCTTCGACGCGTACGCACGCTCCGTCTACAACCATGCCTACCGCCTCACCGGCGAGTGGACCACCGCCGAGGACGTCGTCTCGCTGACCTTCCTCGACGCCTGGCGGCTGCGCGACCGGGTCGACGAGGAGGGCGGCTCCCTGCGCCCCTGGCTGCTGGGCATCGCCACCAACGTCACCCGCAACACCCGCCGCGCGGCCCGCAGGCATGCCGCCGCCGTGGCCCGGCTGCCGCGCGACGAGACGGTACGGGACTTCGCCGACGAGGTAGCGGGGCGGCTCGACGACGCGGCGCAACTGGCCGTCGTAGGAGAGGCGTTACGGCGGCTTCGGCGGGCCGAGCGGGAGGTGCTGGCGCTGTGCGTGTGGGCGGGCCTCGACTACGCGGCCGCCGCCTCGGCGCTCGGGGTGCCGGTGGGGACCGTACGGTCGCGGCTCTCCCGGGCGCGGACAAAACTCTCGAAACATATGGAACCGTCTGATTCCCGCGGACAGATGAGAGGTGACCGCACCACCGCGGTCGGGCCCCTGAAGGAGGGAAACCGATGAACCACCTTCCCGAACGCGACCTTCCGCCGGGCCGTCACCGACTCCTCAAGGAGCATCTGATGACCGAGATCCGGCAAGAGTTCCCCGCGCCTGCGCGCCGCCCCTGGCTGCGCCCCGCCCTCGTGGCCGGAGCCGTCGCGGCCGTGACCGCCGTGACGCTCGCCGTCGGCGTGCCCTTCGGCTCCGGCGGGTCCACGCCGCCGACGGCAGCGCCCGGGGCGTCCGCCACGCAGACCGCTGCGGCGCTGCTGGAGGACATCGCGCTCGCCGCCGAGCACGCCGACGTGCCCCGCGACATCCGCGACGGCCAGTTCGTCTACATCAAGAGCAAGGTCGCCTGGACCTCCCAGGACGGCGACGGGCCCGCGAAGCTCGACCCGATCCACCAGCGCGAGGTGTGGCTGCCGGTGGACGGCAAGGAGCAGGGCATGGTGCACGAACCGTTCTCCCGCTCCGAGCACCTGCTCCTGGAGAAGGAGACCCCGGGCAACGCCCGCAACACCAACTACCGCCACCTCCAGACCCTGCCGACCGACCCCGACAAGATGTACGACTGGCTGGTCAGGGCCAGCGGTGACGGCAGCGGAAGCAAGGACGAGGCCAACTTCGTCCTCGTCGGAGACCTCGCTCGCGAGTCCCTGATGCCGCCCGCGCAGGCCGCCGCGCTCTACCGGGCGGCCGCCAGGATCTCCGGGGTCTTCGTGATCGACGACGCCGTGGACGCGGCCGGACGGCACGGGGTCGCGGTCGCACGGGTCGACGACGGGGAGCGCCGGGAGCTGATCTTCGACAAGAAGACGAAGGAATTCCTCGGCGAGCGGGAGGTCGCCGTCGAGGACCTGCCGTGGGGCTTCGAGAAGGGGGACGTGACCGCGCGCACCGCCGTCCTGGAGCGCACGGTCGTGGACAAGCGGGGCGAGCGGCCGTAGCCGTAGCCGTCGCCGTCGGTCAGTCCACCGTGATCGAGTCCAGCTTCTCCCGCAGATACGTGTGGGAGTCGACCGGCTCGTACGCCACTCGCCCGATCGGCGCCGGGAGTGACTCCACCAGGGTTCCCGGGGTGCACTCGCCGAAGTAGACGAGGGACATCAGCTCCTCGGTGGGGGCGTCGACGGGCGGGGGCAGGACGCGGTGGCGGCCGGAGCGCCAGCGGGCGCCGGTCCAACGGGCCAGCAGGTCACCGATGTTGATGGTGAAGGCGGCGGGGTCGAAGGGCGCGTCCTCCCAGCCGCCCTCGTCCGTCCAGACCTGGAGCCCGCCCTTGCCCGCCTGCCGGTCCAGGATCGTCACCGTGCCGAAGTCGGTGTGCGGGCCGATGCGGAACTGGCCGGGCTCGGGGTCGCCGACGACCTCCGTGCCCGGGTACCAGTTGATGTTGAAGCCGTAGGTCGGGTGGTCCATGTGCCGGGAGAAGAAGTCGTGTTCGACCCCGAGGGCCACTCCCAGCAGGTCGAGGAGCTGCTTCTCCAGCTCGCCCATCCGCGCCAGGTACTCCTCGCACAGAGTCCGGAGCTCCGGCACCTGCGACGGCCAGACGTTGGGCGCGTACCACTCGGCGTTGATCTCCGGGTCGTCCCAGGGATCCGGCGTCGCGAAGGTCAGCGACTCCTTCAGATCCGGCGGGGTCTCGGTCCCCTCCGAGTACCCGTTGGCCTCCGCACCGGGACCGAGCCACCCCCGCCCGCCGACCTTCGCGGCGTAGGGCTGCTTGACCTCGACGGGCATCCGGAAGAAGCTCCGCGCGGCCTCCCGGATCGCCGTACGCAGCTCCGGGTCCACCCCGTGCCCGGTGACCAGCAGGAACCCGGCGCTCTGGAGGGCCTCGTCGACGGTACGGGCGATGGCGGCCCGGGCCTCGGGGGAGCCCTTCGTCCACGGGCGCAGGTCGATGGTGGGGATACGGGGCTCGGTCGCCTCAGACACCAATGTCCTCATTCCACAGTGCCGGGTTGTTCTCGATGAAGTCGCGCATCAGCTCGGTGCATTCGGGGTCGTCCAGCAGCACGATCTCCACGCCGTGCTCGGCGAGCCAGTCGTGGCCGCCGTGAAAGGTGGTCACCTCGCCGATCACCACCCGGGTGATGCCGAACTGGCGGACCAGTCCGGAGCAGTACCAGCACGGCGAGAGGGTCGTCACCATCGTCGTACCCCGATACGACCGCTGCCGCCCCGCCGCGCGGAACGCCGCCGTCTCCGCGTGCATGGAGGGGTCGTCGTCCTGGACGCGGCGGTTGTGGCCGCGGCCCAGCAGGGTGCCGTCGGCCCCGTAGAGCGCGGCGCCGATCGGGACACCGCCCTCGGCGAGCCCGGCGCGGGCCTCCGCGACGGCGGTGGCGAGCCATGTCCGTGCCTGTGCCTCATCCATACGTCCACTCTGCCGGGTACTCACCCGGGGCGCCTCTGCTATCGAAGGGTCACCTGGCTCGGGCCGTTGAAGGGGGCGTAGCAGGTCACCGTCCGCGGGGTGCGCAGGGTGTCGTCCTCGGCGAACAGCTTGCGGGCCGTCTCGAACGGCACCTTGCCGGAGACCACCGGGGCGACCCCGTCGTAGAACTCACGTGACTGCTCCGGGAGCGGTGTGCCCGGCTCGCCCTCGTCCTCTCCCCAGACGTCCCACAGGAGCGTCTCGACCTTGTTGAGGGCGGCCAGGTCGAGGCGGATGTTGCCGGCGACGAAGCGTTCGCCCCAGAACGGGCCGTCCTCGGGCGGGTGGAGGCCGAAGGTCTTCTCGTCGGCGCCCTGTTCGCGGATGGCCCGCCATGCCTCGCCGGCGACCAGGAAGCGGGAGCGCGGCACGTCCAGCGGGTCGAAGTCCACGTCCCAGGCGTGGTGCAGGGCGGGGTCGGCGAGCTGGGGGTCGGCGAGGACCCAGGTGCCGTTCGACCAGTACTCGGTGACGACGTGGTCGTTGTGGAAGCCGTCCGAGCGGAAGTAGTCGGCGAACCCCGAGCGGATGCGGGCGGGGATGCCGTGGTGGCGCAGGAACGAGCAGTGCAGCAGGGCGAAGTCCCGGCAGGTGGCGACGAACCGGTCGGCGGGCGGCCGCGGTTCGGTGAGCGGGGCGGCGCTGCGGTCGACGATGATGCGGACGATGTCGTCGATGTAGCGGGTCTCGGCGTCGTTGTGGAGCCGGTCCTCGGAGTGGGTGTGGCCGAAGAGCTCGCCCTCGCCGCGGTGGATCAGCAAGCCGCGCACGATACGGGCGAGTTCGGCGGGGTCGCGCGGTAACCCGGCATAGTGGCGGGCGAGTTCGCCGGGGTCGGAGAACGTGCTCTGGACGGCGTGGAAGGCCAGGGCCTCCGGGGTCTCGGGCATGGCTGGGACACTGCCAAAATTCGGCGCGAAATGTCCAGGGCGCAACGACGGAAAGGCCGGCCCGAGCGGGGCCGGCCTTTCCGTGTGCGTCGATCAGTCCGTGCCGAGTTCCATGGCCGCCCGGTCCAGCAGCGCGTCCTCCTCGGAGACCTCGCCGCGGGAGGCGATGACCTCCGCGCCGCCCTCCGGCAGCTCCGGCATGGTGCCGATGAGGCCGGTCGCGGCGGCCTGGGAGGCGCCGATGGTGGGGCTGCCGGTGCCGATGAGGCCGAGGCCCGCGTACTGCTCCAGCTTGGCGCGGGAGTCGGCGATGTCGAGGTTGCGCATGGTCAGCTGGCCGATGCGGTCGACGGGGCCGAAGGCCGAGTCCTCGGTGCGCTCCATGGACAGCTTGTCCGGGTGGTACGAGAACGCCGGGCCCGTGGTGTCGAGGATCGAGTAGTCCTCGCCCCGCCGCAGACGCAGGGTGACCTCGCCGGTGACGGCGGCGCCGACCCAGCGCTGGAGCGACTCCCGGATCATCAGCGCCTGCGGGTCCAGCCAGCGGCCCTCGTACATCAGGCGGCCGAGGCGGCGGCCCTCGTTGTGGTACTGGGCGAGGGTGTCCTCGTTGTGGATCGCGTTGACGAGGCGCTCGTACGCGGCGTGCAGCAGGGCCATGCCCGGTGCCTCGTAGATCCCGCGGCTCTTGGCCTCGATGATCCGGTTCTCGATCTGGTCGGACATGCCGAGGCCGTGCCGGCCGCCGATGGCGTTGGCCTCCAGGACGAGGTCCACGGCGGAGGCGAACTCCTTGCCGTTGATCGTGACCGGGCGGCCCTGCTCGAAGCCGATCGTCACGTCCTCGGTGGCGATCTCGACCGACGGGTCCCAGAACTTGACGCCCATGATCGGCTCGACGGTCTCGAGCCCGGTGTCCAGGTGCTCCAGGGTCTTCGCCTCGTGGGTGGCGCCCCAGATGTTGGCGTCGGTGGAGTACGCCTTCTCCGTGGAGTCCCGGTACGGCAGCTGGTGGGCGACCAGCCACTCCGACATCTCCTTGCGGCCGCCGAGCTCGGTCACGAAGTTCGCATCCAGCCAGGGCTTGTAGATCCGCAGGTGGGGGTTGGCGAGCAGACCGTAGCGGTAGAACCGCTCGATGTCGTTGCCCTTGTAGGTCGAGCCGTCGCCCCAGATCTGGACGTCGTCCTCGAGCATCGCCCGGACCAGCAGCGTGCCGGTGACGGCACGGCCGAGGGGAGTGGTGTTGAAGTACGCCCGGCCGCCGGAGCGGATGTGGAACGCGCCGCAGGTGAGCGCGGCCAGGCCCTCCTCGACCAGCGCGGCGCGGCAGTCGACCAGGCGGGCGAGCTCGGCGCCGTAGGCCTTGGCGCGGCCGGGCACCGAGGCGATGTCGGGCTCGTCGTACTGGCCGATGTCGGCCGTGTACGTGCACGGGACGGCGCCCTTGTCACGCATCCACGCGACCGCGACGGAGGTGTCGAGGCCGCCCGAGAAGGCGATGCCGACGCGCTCGCCGGCGGGCAGGGAGGTGAGGACCTTGGACATAGGAAGATTATGCATCGGAACGCATGGTCATGCAAACCCTGGTGGTGAGTGGCGCCCGTCACTCTCCCGTCGGCGGGCGCCGGATGCGTTCGGCCCTACTGACCGTTCACCCGCAGCAGCAGCTTCCCCGTGCTCGACCGCGTCCCCATCAGCCGGTGCGCCTGCGCCGCCTCGGCCAGGGCGAACTCGGCGGTGACGGGGAGTGTGACGGTCCCGTCGGCGACCTTCGCGAAGGCCCGCTCGGTGAGTGCCCGCAGCTCGTCCGGCGCGGTCCGGGCGAGGGTGAGGATGGAGAAGCCGCCGACGGTCACGCCGTACGGGAACAGCTCGGGCTGCCCGACGCTCCATGGCTGAGCGCCGCTCGCGTTGCCGAAGGAGACGAGGCGTCCGAAGGGGGCGAGGGCGGCGAGCGAGGTGCGGAAGGTGTCGCCGCCGACAGGGTCGAGGGCGAGGTCGACGCCGCGGCCACGGGTGGTCTCCTGTACGGCCTTCTCGAAGTCGCCGACGAAAACCTCGTCGTAGGAGCCGTGCTCCTTCGCGAACGCGGCCTTCCCCGCGCTCGACACGACCCCCAGGACGGTGGCCCCGGCCGCCTTCGCCAGCCGGCCCGCGACCGTCCCGATGCCCCCGGCGGCACCCTGCACGAGGACCGTCTCGCCGGGCTGGAGCCGGCCCACCGAATGGATGAGCGCGTACGACGTCGGCAGCACGGTCGGCAGGGTCGCCGCGGTGCGCAGGCCGACGTCGGAGGGGACCGCGAAGACGGTGGCCACGTCCGCGACGGCGACCTCGGCGTAGGCGCCGGCGGCGGTCAGCGCGGCGACCTCCTGCCCGACGGCGAGCCCGGTGACGCCCGCGCCGAGGGCCCGCACGCGCCCGGAGACCTCGAGCCCCGGCCGGAAGGGAAGCGACGGCACCCGGTACCCGGTCTCCCTCGCCTTCAGGTCGGCGAAGTTGATCCCGGCGTACGCCACGTCGACGCTCACCTGCCCGGGACCCGGCTCCGGGACGTCCACCTCGACGACCTCAAGGACCTCGGGACCGCCGTGTTCCTGGATCTCGACCGCGCGCATGCCACACCCCGTCCCGCGAAGACTGTTCAATGAAAAGCGAACACTCGGGAGTGTATGGTTTTCATCGAACACTCGGCAAGCGGCACGCGGTACGGAGGGACTCCATGGCCGGCACCAGTCATCGCGCCGCCCCCGAGCACACCCACCCCGACGACGTGCCCGTCCTCACGGCACTCGCCGCGCTCGCCGACCCCGTACGCGCCCAGCTGGTACGGGAGTTGGCCGCGTCCGCCGACTGGTCGCGCAGTTGCGGCACCTTCGACGTGCCCGTCGGCAAGGCCGCCCTCAGCCACCACTTCGCGGTACTGCGCGCCGCCGGACTCGTGGAGCAGCGCGACGAGGGGCCCAAGCGGGTCAACCGGCTGCGGCGGGAGGAGTTCGACGCCCGTTTCCCGGGGCTGTTGGGGCTGGTCCTGCGCACTGAACTCATCTGAACCCTTTTGCCCGTTCCGGCGTCGGAGTGGCATGAGGATTCGGAGCTGGATCGTGGCGGCGGTTGCGACCGCCGGTGTGGTGGCGGGGTCGGCCCTGTATGTCGACGAGTTGGAGACCGGGCACGTCGAGAGCGGCGGTGGCCTGCGGGCCGAACCGAGGTCGAGCGCCCCGGTCGGGGTGAAGGCCGCCGACAAGGTCGCGGACAAGGTGGACGCCGTGCACGAGTGCGTCGGCACCCGCTCCGGCCCCTCGGGCACCGGATCCCCAGGCGATTCCCCGGACGACACCCCGTTCGACCGGACGCTCACCCGCATCGACGAGCTGGCCGCGGGCGACCACGCCGACGTCTACACGGGCATGTCGGTCGACCGGGACCACGACACCGCCGACATCTGGCGCATCCCCAGCGCCGCCTTCGACACCGCCGCCTGCGACGCCGCCGAGAAGGGCGTGAAGCTACGGATCCACGCGGCCGACGCCGACCGCAGGACCCTCGACGCTCTCGCCGACCGGATCAGCGAGGACATGAACCGCTGGGACGGCACCTTCATCCTGCGTCTGGTCGGCGTCGACGAACGGGGGTTCGTGCGCGTCGGCGTCGACGACCCGAAGAAGGCCGAGCCCCTCGTGACGAAGGAGTTCGGCTCCCGGCACATCAAGGTGACGTACATGGTCGAGATGACCCCGGACGCAGGCTGACCCCGGCCGACCTGGGCGCATCGACGGGGCCGATGGGGGCATCGGCAGGACGCCCCACTGGCGCGTGGACCTGCACCGATGCCCGCTCGTAGCGTCGGGGACATGACCTCAGAGAGCAAGGGCACAGAGACCAGGGGCATTGCCCGGCTGACCACCGCGATGGTGCTCTCCGGCACCCTCGGCGTCTTCGTCGTCGAGTCGGGCGCCTCGCCCTTCAACGTCGTCTTCTTCCGCGTCCTGTTCGGTGCCCTCGCACTCGGCGGTTACGTCGTCGCCCGCGGCTGGCTCCGCGACCACGGCTTCACCCCGCGCACCCTCGGACTCGCCGTCCTGGGCGGGGTGTTCATCGTCTTCAACTGGGTCCTGCTCTTCCAGTCGTACGAGAACACCTCGATCTCCGTGGCGACGGTGGTCTACCACACGCAGCCGTTCTACGTCGTGCTGCTGGGCGCGCTGCTGTTCCGTGAGCGCCTCACCGCCGCGAAGGTCGGCTGGATCGCGCTGGCGTTCGCGGGCCTGATCCTCGTATCGGGCGTCACGCCAGGGGACCTCGGGAGCGGCGGGTCGTATCTCCTCGGTGTCGGACAGGCGTTGCTGGCCGCGCTGCTCTACGGTCTGTCCACCTTGGTCACCAAGCGGGTGACCGGTGTACGGCCGCACCTGATCGCCCTCGTCCAAGTCCTCGTCGGGATCCCGCTGTTGCTGCCCTTCGCCGACTTCGGCGCGATGGCGGGGACGGGCGCGGACTGGGGCTGGCTGGTGGGGCTCGGGTTCATCCACACCGGGGTCATGTACGTCCTGATGTACGCCGCCTACGCCGAGCTGCCGGTCTCGAAGATCGCCGTGCTCGCCTTCGTCTACCCGGCCGTCGCGATGGTCATGGACTGGGTGGTGTACGGCCACCACATCGGCCTCGTCCAGGCGTTGGGCGTCCCGCTGATCGTGCTGGCCAGCCTGAAGGTGACCCTCGCCAGGTCGCCTCGGACCGTCACGAGCCGGGTTCCGTCTGCTCCCGCACCAGCCGCACCGCAGCCTCGATGAACAGTGTCAGATGGCGTGGCAGGCGCTTCCCCGCCCGCCACGCCACCTGCGTGTACAGCTGGAACGGCGGCTCCCACGGCAGCTCCGCCAGCACCCCGGACGCCAGCTCACCGGCGACCGTCACCCGCGGCAGCAGCGCGATCCCGAGACCGCCGGCCACGCCCCGCTTGGTCGCCTCGATGGTGCCGAACTCCATGAAGGGCGGCGGGGTCCCGGTGCGGTGGACGAGCTCCGACTCGAACAGGTCGCGGTAGGGGCAGCCCGGCTCGGTGCCGACCAGCTGGACCTCGGCGAGGTCCTCGGTCTTCAGCCCGGGCGCCCTGCCAGCGAGCGGATGACCGGGCGCCGCCACCAGCACCAGCGGCTCCGGCGCGAGCACCCGGCTCTCCAGCCCCGCGTGCTCGGTCTCCGGCTCCATCAGGAACCCCACGTCGTACGTCCCCTGCCGCAGCGCCTGCCGGGTCTCGTCGCCGAGGGTGGTGCGCAGCGAGAGCCGTACCTTCGGATAGCGGTGGTGGAACAGCTCCAGGAGCGGTGGCAGCCGGTAGGAGGTGAGCGACTCCATCGTGCCGACGGCGAGCGCGCCCGAGGGCTCCTCCGCGTCGACGACCGCCGCCCGGGCCTCCTCGCTCAGCTCGATGATCTGCCGGGCGTAGGGCAGCAGCCGCTCACCGGCCTCCGTGAGCCGGATCCGGCTGCCGAGCCGGTCGAAGAGCGGGGTGCCGAGGGAGTCCTCCAGGGCGCGCACCTGACCGGTCACGCTGGACTGGGCGTACTTCAGCTCCGCCGCGGCCCGGGTGAAGCTGAGGACGGTCGCGACCTTCTCGAAGGTGACGAGCAGCCGCAGCTCCATCAGCTGTCCTTGGAGCCGTCCTCGTCGCGCTCCTTCTTGTCCTCGCCCAGAGACTTCAGGAACTCGGGGTTGTCGTCGGGGGCGACCCACTGGCCACCGCGACCGCCACGCTCACGCACCCCGGACCAGCCCTCGGCGGCCGGGCTGCGCTTCTTGCCCGCGATCATCCAGGAGATCGAGCCGACGAGCGGGAACAGCAGCACCAGGATCGCCCACAGCGGCTTGGGCATGTGGCGGACGTCCTCCTCCTTCGTGCTGATGCAGTCGATGAACGCGTACACGCTCAGCGCCAGTGGGATCAGGAACATCAGCACCCGGAGCATGGGCCCTCTCCAGTGGAACGGGGTCGGCGGGCCGGGGGCACGGCCCCCGGGTTCAGGCCCAGGGTAGCCGCTCGGGGATACTTGACCCCATGGCTTACGACGATCTTCGCTCGCTGCTCAGGGCCCTGGAGCGCGAGGGCGACCTCAAGCGCATCAAGGCCGAGGTGGATCCGTACTTGGAGGTCGGGGAGATCGTCGACCGGGTCCAGAAGTCCGGGGGCCCGGCGCTGCTCTTCGAGAACGTGAAGGGCTCCGCGATGCCCCTCGCGATGAACGTCTTCGGGACCGACCGCCGCCTGCTGAAGGCGCTGGGCCTGAAGTCGTACTCCGAGATCACGGAGAAGATCGGCGGCCTGCTCCGCCCCGAGCTGCCGCACGGTTTCGTGGGTGTACGGGAGGCCTTCGGGAAGCTCGGCGCGATGGCCCACGTACCGCCGAAGAAGGTGAAGTCCGGGGACGCGCCGGTCCAGGAGGTCGTCCTCACCGGCGACGACGTGGACCTCGACCAGCTGCCCGCCCTCTTCACCTGGCCGCAGGACGGCGGCTCCTTCTTCAACCTGGGCCTGACCCACACCAAGGACCCCGAGTCCGGCATCCGGAACCTGGGCCTCTACCGCCTCCAGCGCCACGACAAGCGCACGATCGGCATGCACTGGCAGATCCACAAGGACAGCCGGAACCACTATCAGGTCGCGGCCAGGCGGGGCGAGCGTCTCCCCGTCGCCATCGCCTTCGGCTGCCCGCCCGCGGTGTCGTACGCCTCCACCGCCCCGCTCCCCGGCGACATCGACGAGTACCTGTTCGCGGGCTTCCTCGCGGGCAAGCGGATCGAGATGGTCGACTGCAAGACGGTGCCGCTCCAGGTGCCGGCGCAGGCGGAGGTCGTGATCGAGGGCTGGCTGGAGCCGGGCGAGATGCTCCCCGAGGGCCCCTTCGGCGACCACACGGGCTTCTACACCCCGCAGGAGCCGTTCCCCGCCCTGAAGATCGACTGCGTGACGATGCGGAAGCGGCCGCTGCTCCAGTCGATCGTGGTGGGGCGGCCGCCGACGGAGGACGGTCCGCTGGGCAAGGCGACGGAGCGGTTCTTCCTGCCCCTGCTGAAGATCATCGTGCCGGACATCGTGGACTACCACCTGCCCGAGGCGGGCGGCTTCCACAACTGCGCGATCATCTCGATCGACAAGAAGTACCCCAAACACGCCCAGAAGGTGATGCACGCGATCTGGGGTGCCCACATGATGTCCCTGACCAAGCTGATCGTGGTGGTCGACTCCGACTGCGACGTCCACGACCTCCACGAGGTCGCGTGGCGGGCGCTGGGGAACACGGACTACGCCCGCGACCTCTCGGTCGTCGAAGGTCCCGTCGACCATCTCGACCACGCCTCCTACCAGCAGTTCTGGGGCGGCAAGGCGGGAATCGACGCGACGAAGAAATGGCCCGAGGAGGGCTACACCCGCGACGGCGGCTGGCCCGACATGGTGCTGTCCGACCCGGATACGGCGGCGAAGGTGGACCGCCGCTGGAAGGAGTACGGCCTGTGAGCAGCGCCTCCGCAGCGATTCCGCAGCCAGGACGTACGAAGGCGTTCCTGCGCCTGGTGATGATCGAGCACTCGATCTTCGCCCTGCCGTTCGCGTACATCGCCGCGCTCACCGCGATGTTCCAGTGGGACGGGAACATCCACTGGGGCCGGCTGCTCCTGGTGACCATCTGCATGGTCGGGCTGCGGACCTTCGCGATGGCGGTCAACCGGATCATCGACCGCGAGATCGACGCCCGTAACCCCCGCACGGCGCACCGCGAGCTGGTGACCGGCGCGATGTCGGTCAAGCACGCCTGGACGGGCGCGCTGGTCGCGGTGGTGATCTTCCTGGGCTCGGCGGCCCTGCTGAACCCGCTGTGCCTGGCGCTGGCGCCGGTCGCCGTCATCCCGATGGTCGTGTACCCCTACGGGAAGCGCTTCACGAACTTCCCGCAGGCCATCCTCGGTCTCGCCCAGGCGATGGGCCCGATCGGCGGCTGGCTGGCGATCACCGGCGAGTGGTCCTGGGACGCGGTCATCCTCGGCCTCGCCGTCGGCATCTGGATCGGCGGCTTCGACCTGATCTACGCCTGCCAGGACGTCGAGACGGACCGCGAGGTCGGCGTCATGTCGGTCCCGGCCCGCTTCGGTATCCCGGCGGCGATCCGGGGCGCGCGGGTCTGCCACGCGCTGACCATGGGGTTGCTGGTCTGGTACGCGGTGGCGACCGACGCGGGCGGCTTCTTCTGGGTCGGCCTGATGATCGTCGCGGCGGCCTTCGTCTACGAGCACAACATCGTCCGCCCCCACGACCTGTCCCGCCTGAACCGGGCGTTCTTCAGCGTCAACGGGTTCATCGGGATCGCCCTGTTCGTGTGCGCGCTGCTCGATCTGCTGGTGCGCGGTCTCACCGTGTGAGCGCCGGTGAGGGGCGGCGGCGGAACACGAACGCCGCCGCCACCCCCGCGAGCAGGCCCAGCAGGTGGCCCTGCCAGCTGACGCCCGTCTGGGTCGGGGCCAGGCCCGCCACTATCGCGCTGCCCCACACCGCGCCGACCAGCAGGCCGACCAGGACGCCCAGCGGGCGGCGTTCGACCACTCCGCTGACCAGCAGGAAGCCGAAGAGGCCGAAGATCAGGCCGGAGGCGCCGGCGGTGTTGGTGTGGGACGGGGCTATCAGCCAGACGCCGAGACCGTCGGCCACGATGATCGCCGCGCAGATCACGAGGAACCGGCGTATCCCGCCCAGCGCCGCCAGGAAGCCCATGACCAGCAGCGGGACCGTGTTGGCCGCCAGGTGGGCGAAGCCGAAGTGGAGGAAGGCGGCCGGGACGACGTCGGTCAACTCCGAGGGCTCGCGCGGGGTGATGCCGTAGGTGTCCAGGGCGTGGCCGCTCGCCACGTCGACCACTTCCAGCAGCCACAGCAGCGCGACCCAGCCCAGCATCAGCCTGGCCGCCGCCCGCACACGATCCCCGCGTGACCACTCCACCTCGGCACCGGACATGGCAACCCCCCATCCCCTTGAAGAACGGTCCGACCCCCTTGACCGGTTCCCACCCTGTGACGCCGGATAGGCTCGGGGGTGTGAACCCAGTCAAGCCAGGAGAGACGCGGCGTACGCCTTGGATCGTAGGGGTGTCCGGCGCTTCCGGCACCCCGTATGCCGCGTCCGTGCTGCGCGCCCTCCTCGACGGCGGCGAGAGCGTCGACCTGGTCGTCAGCAGGGCCTCGCGGCTGACGCTGCTGGACGAGACGGGGATCTCGTTCAGGGACGCGCACTGGCAGGACGACCTGCGGGAATGGCTGGCCAGGGGGGCCGACGGCAAGCCGGGGAGCTTCGATGTCGGCGCCGGCGTCGACCGGGTGCGGTACTGGGCCGCCGGGGACCTCGCCGCGGGGCCGTCCTCCGGGTCGTATCCCGTGAAGGGGATGCTGATCGTGCCGGCCTCCACCGCCTGCGTCGCCGGGGTCGCGCTGGGGCTGTCGAAGGACCTGCTGCAACGCGCGGCGAGCGTGACCCTCAAGGAGGGGCGCAAGCTGGTGGTAGCCGTTCGGGAGACCCCGCTGAACGGTCAGACGCTCCGGCACCTCGTGACCCTCGACGACGCGGGAGCCACCGTCGTACCCGCCTCGCCCGCCTTCTACGCGGGGGCGACGCACATCCAGGATCTCGTCGACTTCGTCGCCGGACGGGTCCTCGACGCGGCGGGTGTCGAGCACGGGCTGTACCGGCGCTGGCAGGGCGAGATCGGCGGCGGGTCCGGAACCCGCACGACGTAGTCGTCATCTGAGCAAGTCGCAGTACCTCTCATCACTTCGGGAACTTTCAGCGGAAGGCTTCGATCGCATGGACGCGGTGGACAGGCAGCTCATCCAGGCCCTGAGGGAGAACGGCCGGGCCTCCTACGCGGAGCTGGGGCGCCTCGTCGGTCTGTCGGGACCCAGCGTCACCGACCGCATCAACCGGCTGGAGGCGGCCGGTGTCATCACCGGTTACCGCGCCACCGTCGACGCCGCCTCGCTCGGCCTCGGCGTCACCGCGCTGATCGGCATCTCGCTCTCCGACGCCGCCGACCACGAGGACGTGGCCCGCCGGATGAAGGACCTCGGCGAGATCGAGGACTGCTGGTTCATCGCCGGCGACGACTCGTACATGCTCAAGGTGCGGGCGAACGACGTCGACGGACTGGAAAAGATCATCCGGCGGCTCAGCGGGACCAAGGGCGTCTCCCGGACCCGTACCACCATCGTGCTCTCCACGAAGTGGGAGAACCGGGTCGGAGAGCTGCCCGAAGAGGTCTGAGTTCGTCGTAGGCGTACGGTTGGTCGGGCTGTCGTAGAAAGAGGTTGAGTTATGGACGTCGGGCTCAAGCGCGAGCTGGAGGAGAAGGTCCGCTCCGGCGAGCGGCTGACTCGCGAGGACGGCATCGCGCTGTACGAGTCGGACGACCTCGCGTGGCTCGGCGGCCTCGCGCACGAGGTGCGGACCCGCAAGAACGGTGACGTGGTCCACTTCAACGTCAACCGGCACCTCAACATGACCAACGTGTGCACCGCCTCCTGCGCCTACTGCTCCTTCCAGCGCAAGCCGGGCGAGAAGGACGCGTACACGATGCGCATCGAGGAGGCGGTGAAGCTCGCCAAGGCGATGGAGGGCGAGAACCTCACCGAGCTGCACATCGTCAACGGGCTGCACCCGAACCTGCCGTGGCGCTACTACCCGCGGTCGCTGCGGGAGCTGAAGGCCGCGCTGCCGAACGTCTCCCTGAAGGCGTTCACGGCCACGGAGATCCACCACTTCGAGACGATCTCCGGGCTGTCGGCCTCCGAGATCCTCGACGAGCTCATCGACGCCGGTCTGGAGTCCCTCACCGGCGGCGGCGCCGAGATCTTCGACTGGGAGGTCCGGCAGCACATCGTGGACCACCGCACCCACTGGGAGGACTGGTCCCGGATCCACCGCCTCGCGCACGAGAAGGGTCTGAAGACCCCGTGCACCATGCTCTACGGCCACATCGAGGAGCCGAGGCACCGTGTCGACCACGTCCTGCGGCTGCGTGAGCTCCAGGACGAGACCGGTGGCTTCCAGGTCTTCATCCCGCTCCGGTACCAGCACGACTTCGTCGACGTGCAGGACGGGAAGGTACGGAACCGGCTCCAGGCCCGTACCCAGATGGCGACCGGGGCGGAGGCCCTGAAGACCTTCGCGGTGTCCCGGCTGCTCTTCGACAACGTCCCGCACGTCAAGGTCTTCTGGGTCATGCACGGCGTGCAGACCGCCCAGCTGGCCCTTCAGCACGGCGCCGACGACATGGACGGGTCGGTCGTCGAGTACAAGATCACCCACGACGCGGACAACTACGGCACGCCGAACAAGCTGACCCGTGAGGATCTCCTGGACCTGATCCGGGACGCGGGGTTCCGGCCGGTGGAGCGGAACACTCGGTACGAGATCATTCGGGAGTACGAGGGGGCCGACCCTGCGCGTCGGGAGGCGCCTCAGCCTATGAGGGTCTGAGGGTTTTTTGTCGGGTGCGGGTGCGTGGGGGCTGGTCGCGCCCACGCGGCGGAGCCGCAAAATTGATGCAGTCCCGCGCCCCTGGGTGGGTACTCGGGGCGCATGCCTACGAAGGCGCCCGAGGACTCATACACCGCTGAGCCCTTCCTCCCTGACCGCGGCGGGCTCCCCGCCCTCCGTCGTGCCGCCGCCGACTGCCACGGCTGCCCCTTGCACCTTGACGCCACCCAGACCGTCTTCGGTGCGGGCACCGCGCACGCTCGCGTGATGATCGTCGGTGAGCAGCCCGGGGATCAGGAGGACCGGCAGGGGAAGCCGTTTGTCGGGCCTGCCGGGAAGTTGCTTGATCGGGCGCTCGCCGAAGCCGGTATCGATCCCGGGGACGCGTACGTCACCAACGCCGTGAAGCACTTCAAGTTCACGCAGGCCGAACCCCGGAAACGTCGTATCCACAAGGCGCCCACGCTGCGTGAGATGACGGCGTGCGGGCCCTGGCTGGCAGCCGAACTGGCTGTCGTGGAGCCGGAGTTGATCGTGGTGCTGGGTGCCACCGCGGGGACGGCGTTGCTCGGGTCGTCGTTCCGGGTGACGCAGGAGCGCGGGGCGGTCCTGGAGCGGGAGATCCACGGCCGTGAGGAACGCCTCGTGGCCACCGTGCACCCCTCCTCCGTGCTGCGCTCCGACGACCGCGAGGCCGCCTACCAGGGGCTTGTCTCCGATCTGCGGGTGGCGGCCCGGGCGCTGGGGTGATGCGGCGTTCGATTTACACTCGGGGCTCATGGAGCTCACGTACCGCCTTGACCCCACCCTCACCCCGGCCCTGCTCGACGAGCTGACCCGGCTGTGGGTGGCCGTGAACAACGCGGGTGGCGCGGTCGGGTTCCCCGGTACGACGACGTACGACGACGTGCGTCCCGAGGTGGACCGTTACGCCGAGTCGACCGCGGCGGGGCGGCACCGGCTCCTCGCCGGGGTGGACCCGGAGGGCCGGCTGCGGGCGACCGCCTTCTTCGGCATCAACGCGCACCGCCTCCAGAGCCACTACGCCTGGCTCTACACCGTCATGGTCGACCCGGCCCTCCAGGGCGGCGGACACGGCCGGTCCCTGCTGGCGGAGGTCGAGAAGCACGCGCGCTCCTTCGGCCTGGAGGCGCTGAAGCTGACCTGCCGGGGCGGGCTGGGCCTGGAGCGGTTCTACGCGTCCGCCGGGTACAAGGAGGTCGGCCGGGTGCCGAACGGGCTGCGCGTGTCCGCGGACGACTACCGGGACGACATCATGATGTGGCTCGCGCTGACCTGACCCACCCCACCCCCTGCAAGATCGCACAGCCCGCGTGCTTCACTGGAAGGCACCCTTTGGGAACTTTCAGCCGGAACGGAAGAGTGGATTGAGATGCTCCGCTACACACTGATGCGCCTCGGGATCCTGGTGGGCTGCCTCGTGGTCGTCTCGGGCCTCGTCTACTCCGGCGTCGCCCCGCGCGGCCTGGGCGACTCCAACGGCATGTGGATCGTCCTGCTCTCCCTGGTGATCTCCGCGCCCATCAGCTTCGTCGCCCTCCGCAAGGAGCGCGACCGCGCCTCCATCCAGATCGTCGAGAAGGTCGACCGGGTCAAGGCCAACCTGGAAGCCAACCGCAACCAGGAAGACGTGGCCGACGACGCGGCACGGACCCAGGGACAGACGTCTTAGTCTTGCCCCTATGGGTGCCGTGAAGACCAAGCGGATGCCGCGTGCGGTCCGTGAGCAGCAGATGCTGGACGCCGCCGTGGAGACCTTCGGGCGGCGCGGGTACATGGCCGCCTCGATGGACGAGATCGCCGAACTGGCCGGTGTCTCCAAGCCGTTGGTCTATCTGTACCTGAACTCCAAGGAAGACCTCTTCACCGCGTGCATCCGCCGAGAGGCGCTCGCGCTCACCGAGGCGGTGCGCTCCGGGGTCCGCACCGAGCAGCCCGCCGACCGCCAACTCTGGGACGGGCTGCTGGCGTTCTTCTCGCACACCGCGCAGCACCCGGACGCCTGGTCGGTGCTGCATCTCCAGGCCCGCACGCACGGCGAGCCCTTCGCCGGTGAGGTCGCCGCGATGCGGGAGGAGATCGTCGCGTTCGTGACGCAGCTGATCGTGGTCGCCGCCCGCGAGGCCCACCGCGACCCCGACCTGCCCGAGCGCGAGGTCGCCGGGCTCGCCGAGGCCCTCGTCGGCGCCGCCGAGTCCCTCGCCGCCTGGGCCAACACCACCCCGGGCGTCACCGCCAAGCAGGCGGCGGCGACACTGATGAACTTTGCGTGGGCCGGGCTCGGGAACCTGATGGAGGGCCGCCCGTGGGTCTTCCAGGACACGAGCGCCGCCCCCACTCCCGTCACGACCTGAGCGCCGCCGGTCCCGCTCCCGTCACGACCTGAGCGCCGCCGGTCCCGCTCCCGTCACGACCTGAGCGCCGCCGGTCCCGCTCCCCTCACGGCCTGAGTGGATAAACGCTCCCGGTCAGATGGACCCGGTCCCCTCCGCCCCGTAGCTCGAAGCGGTCGCCCTCCGCCGCGTACGTCACCGCTCCCGGCAGCAGTACCGGTGCCCTGAACTCCGCCCGGATCAGGGCCGATCGGGGTGTGCCGTGGGCGGCGAGGCAGCGGGCCACCGTCCACATACCGTGGGCGATGGCGCGCGGGAAGCCGAAGAGGCGGGCGGTGAGCGGGTGGAGGTGGATGGGGTTGCGGTCGCCGGACGCGGAGGCGTACCGGCGTCCGACGTCCCCGGCGAGACGCCACTCGGCGACCGGGGGGAGCGGTTCGCCCCGCACGGCCGCCTCGGGAGCGGCGCCGTCTCCGGGCGTGCCGTGCCGCGCCAGATACGTACTCCTCGACTCCCATACGACGTCCGAGCCGACCCGCACCTCGGTCACGACCCCCGCCTCCGTGCCGCGCCGGTGCGGGGCCAACCCGTCGACGTACACGGTGAGTTCGTAGTTCCCGGTGGCGGTGAGCGGACCGTGCTGGGTGATCGCTACCGATGTGTGGACGAGCCCGAGCAGCGGCAGCGGGAAGTCCCGGGCGCTCATCAGCCGCATGGCGAGGGGGAAGCCGAGCACATGCGGATACGTCGGCGGCAGCGCGTCGTCGCCGGTGGCGAACCCGCACACCCGCTCGTAGGCAGCCAGCCGGGCCAGGTCGACCCGCAGCTCGGGCAGGAGCAGCCGGGTGCGGGGGAACTCGGCGTCCGGGCGGGGCCGTTTGACGGCGGAGAGCAGGGCGCCGCGGGCGAGGAGGGGCGCCAGCGCGGGGGAGCGGGTGAGGACGACGGTCACCTACGCCCCCAACAGGCTCTGGCCGCAGACCCGTACGACCTGCCCGTTCACCGCGCCGGAGGCCGGGTGCGCGAGCCACGCGGCCGTCTCGGCGACGTCGACGGGCAGCCCGCCCTGGGCGAGGGAGTTCATCCGGCGGCCCGCCTCGCGGATGAGGAGGGGGACCGCGGCGGTCATCCTGGTCTCGATGAACCCGGGCGCGACGGCGTTCACCGTCACCCCGTGCTCGGCGAGCGCGCGCGGGGCCAGCGACCGCACCAGTCCGGCGATCCCCGCCTTGCTCGCGCCGTAGTTGGTCTGTCCGGCGTTCCCGGCGAGCCCGGCGATGGAGGCGGTGGCGACGATCCGGCCGTTGTCGTTCAGGGCCTTGGCCGCGAGCAGCGCGTCGGTGGTGCGCAGCACGCTCGCCAGGTTGACGTCGAGGACCGAACTCCACCGGTCGGCGGGCATGTTGACCAGTCGCCGGTCGCGCGTGATCCCGGCGTTGTGGACCAACACGTCGAGTCCGTCGGGCAGTTCGGCGGCGATCCGCTCGCCCGCGTCGGCGGCGGTGATGTCGAGCGCGAGGGCGATGCCGTCCAGCCGCTCGGCGAGCCGCCGCGCGTCCTCCTCCGCCTGCGGCACGTCCAGTACGACGACCCGCGCCCCGTCCCTGGCCAGCGTCTGGGCGACGGCCGCGCCGATACCGCGGGCGGCGCCGGTGACGAGCGCGGTGCGGCCGGCGAGGGGACGGTCCGGGTCGACGGTGACCGCCGCCGCGGAGGCCGCTGCCGCCGAAGCCGCCGTACCGACCTCGATGACCTGGCCGCTGACGTAGGCGGACTTGGGGGAGAGGAGGAAGGACAGGGTGGATTCGGCGGCGGCCCGGTCGGTGAGGCGGACCAGGTTCACGGTTCTGCCGCGCCCGATCTCCTTGCCGAGCGAGCGGGTGAACCCTTCCAGGGCCTGCTGGGCGGCGGCCTGGTGGTGGTCGGTGGGGTCGAGGGGCGCGCCGAGCACGACGACCCGGCCGCTCGGGGCGATGGACCGGATCACGGGGTGGAGGGCCGCGTGCACTCCGGCGAGACCGTCGGTGTCCCGTACGCCGGTGGCGTCGAGGACGACGGCGGAGGGGCTGCCGGAGGGGCTGTCGGAGAGGGGCGCGGGCCCGCCCGCGGTCAGGTGGAGCACCTCGTCCCCGTCGAGGGCGGGGCGCTCCGGTGACCAGCGGCGCAGTGCCGCGGGTTGCGGCAGGCCGAGCCGGCGGGTCAGGAAGCGGCCCGGTGCGGTGCCGGTGAAGCTCAGATAACGGTCGGACATTGCCGTCTCCCCACTCGGTCCCACCTCTTACCACGCCTTCTTACTCTGGAGTAAGGTTACCGCAGGTAATGCTACGTCACGCATGAGGAGCAGGTCGAGATGAGCCCCCTTCAGGTGCCGGCGGCACGGCGGGTCGCGATCATCGGCGGCACGCGCGTGCCCTTCGCCCGCTCGGACGGCCCGTACGCCACCGCCTCCAACCAGCAGATGCTGACGGCGGTCGTGGACGGTCTGGTGGACCGCTTCGGTCTACGGGATCCGGGCGCGGTGGGCGAGTTCGTCGCCGGCGCGGTGCTCAAGCACAGCCGCGACTTCAACCTGGCCCGCGAGACCGTACTCGGCTCGCGACTGGCCCCCACGACCCCGGCGTACGACATCCAGCAGGCCTGCGGCACCGGATTGCAGGCCGTCATCGCCGCCGCCAACAAGATCGCGCTGGGCCAGACCGAGTCGGCGGTCGCGGGCGGCGCGGACACGGCGAGCGACGCCCCGCTGGGCGTCAACGACCAGCTGCGGCGGATCCTGCTGGGGGCGCGGCGGGCGAAGTCACTGGGCGGACGGCTCAAGGCGCTCGCCGGAGTGCGCCCGGGCCACCTCGTCCCCGACATCCCGCGCAACGCCGAACCCCGCACCGGTCTGTCGATGGGCGAGCACGCCGCCGTGACCGCCGAGGCCTGGGGCGTCTCGCGCGAGGCGCAGGACGAGCTGGCGGCGACGAGCCACCAGCGGCTGGCGGCGGCGTACGACCGTGGCTTCTTCCAGGACCTGGTGGTGCCGTTCCGGGGCCTGGACCGAGACCAGAACCTGCGACCGGGCTCGACGGTGGAGAAACTCGCCACGCTGAAGCCGGTGTTCGGCCTCGACGGCGCCAACCCGACGATGACGGCCGGGAATTCGACTCCCCTCACCGACGGCGCGGCAGTCGTGCTGCTGGCCTCGGAGGAGTGGGCGCGGGCGCGGAGCCTTGAGCCGCTGGCGTATCTGACGGCGTACGAGACGGGGGCCGTGGACTTCGTCGAGGGCGACGACGGTCTGCTGATGGCGCCCGCCTACGCGGTGCCGCGCATGCTGGAACGGGCCGGGCTCGACATGGCCGACTTCGACCTCGTCGAGGTCCACGAGGCGTTCGCGTCCCAGGTGCTGGCCACGCTGATGGCCTGGGAGAAGGCGGGCCTTGCGCCGGTGGACCGGGCGCGGCTGAACGTGGCGGGCTCGTCCCTGGCGACCGGCCATCCGTTCGCGGCGACCGGCGCCCGGATCGTGGCGACCCTGGCGAAACTCCTTGCCGAGAAGGGGGGCTCGGGGCGCGGACTGATCTCGGTGTGCGCGGCGGGCGGACAGGGCGTGACCGCGGTTCTCGAACGGCCGTGACCAAGGGGTGCGACGGGGGCCTCGGACCGCCGTAACCCCTGGTCGGCGGGGATTCTCGCACGTACGTAACGGGTAGCTGACACAGATTCACGTTGCGTGAGAGGTTGCACAGACCTAGCCCCGGAGCATCCCCGAACCCTCACGAACTCGCCACCTGCACCTCCTAGGATCTCGGATCTAACCGCCGGTAACCCCCCTAAGTCGCACACAACCGGTGAACGCCCAGGTACGCACGGCGCGTACCTATGCAGCAGAGCGGTATCCAGCTGCGCGCGCCCCAGGAGCTGCCCCATGTCGTCGACCTTCCCCTATGTCTCCGCGACCGACTACGACGGTGCGCCCGTGCTCGTGGAGCCGGAGATCAAGCGACTGGACGGCGAGGTCCGGGAGGTGTCGGTGCCGCCGGTGGTGCCGCCCGTGACCCATGGCTCGCTCGCCGACCTGCCGTTCGAGAACGCGGCCGTCGCTCCGGAGGACCGGGTGCTCAGCCGCCGGGCGCCGGACGGCGGTTGGTCGGACCTGACGACGGCCGAGTTCGCCGGCCAGGTGCTGGCCCTGGCGAAGGGCATGGTCGCGGAGGGGCTTCAGCCCGGCGACCGGATAGCCGTCATGGCCCGCACGATCTACGAGTGGACGCTGCTGGACTTCGCCGCCTGGGCCGCGGGCCTGGTGACCGTCCCCATCTACCCCACGTCGTCGGTCTTCCAGACCCGCTGGATCCTCCAGGACTCGGGCGCGGTGGCGCTGGTGACGGAGACGGCCGCCCAGGCGGCGGCGCTCGGCCCGGAGCTCAACCGGCTGCCGGACCTGCGGCACCTGTGGGTTGTGGAGAAGGGCCATGTGGAGCGCCTGGCCGAGCTCGGCCAGGGCGTCTTCGACGCGGAGATCGACGTACGCCGGGGCATGCTGGGCCCGGACACCCTGGCCACGGTCATCTACACCTCCGGCACCACCGGCCGCCCCAAGGGCTGCGCGATCTCGCACGGCAACTTCCTGGCCGAGGTCGACAACGCGATCGAGATCCTCCACCCGGTCTTCAGATCCCGCTCGGACGAGGAACTGGCGACCCTTCTGTTCCTCCCCATGTCCCATGTCTTCGGCCGCATGGTGGCGATCGCCTGTATCCGCGCCCGGGTCCGCCTGGGCCACGCCCCGAGCCTGAAGTCGGAGGACCTGCTGGGCGACCTGGCCAGCTTCAAGCCCACGTTCCTCCTGGTCATCCCGTACATGCTGGAGAAGGTCTTCAACAGCGCCCGGGCCAAGGCCGAACTCGGTGGCCGGGTCTCCGCCTTCGACCGCGCGGTGAACGTCGCCGTCCGCTACGGCGAGGCCACGGAGGCCCGCCAGTCCGGGACGGGCAGCGGCCCCAGCACGGCCCTGAAGACGGCCCGCACCTTCTACGACCCCCTGGTCTACCGCCGTATCCGCAACGCCATGGGCGGCAGGGTGCGCCACATCATCAGCGGCGGCTCCCCGCTGGGCCGCAGCCTCCACGCGTTCTTCGCGGGCGCGGGCATGGAGATCTACGAGGGCTACGGCCTGACCGAGTCGACCGGCGCGGCCACCGTCACCCCGCCCCTCAAGTCCCGCCTCGGCACGGTCGGTTGGCCCCTGCCCGGCACCCGGGTCCGGATCGCGGCGGACGGCGAGATCCTCCTCCAGGGCGGCCAGATCTTCCGCGGCTACTGGGACCCCAACGCGGGCGGAGTGACCCCGGCCGCGGTGGACGGCTGGTTCCACACCGGCGACATCGGCACCCTGGACGACGAGGGCTACCTCACGATCACCGGCCGCAAGAAGGAACTCCTGATCACAGCGGGCGGCAAGACGGTCGCCCCGGCCCCGCTCGAGAACTGGCTCCGCCAACACCCCCTGATCTCCCAGTGCATGGTGGTCGGCGACCGCCGCCCCTACGTCGCCGCCCTCATCACCCTCGACATGGAGGGCATCACCCACTGGCGCCAGATGAACGGCAAACACCCCGTCCCGGCGGAACTCCTGGTCGCCGACGAGGAGTTGCGCGCGATCCTCGGCCGAGCCGTGGACGAGGCGAACAAACTCGTCTCCCGCCCCGAATCGATCCGCCGCTTCACGATCCTCCCGAGGGACTTCACGGAGACGAGCGGCCACCTGACCCCGTCGATGAAGCTGCGACGGGAGGCGGTGATGGGGGACTTCGCGGCGGAGATCGAGGGCTTGTACACCCGCTGACGCCTCGCCGCCGGTAACGTCCGGGCATGGCGCACGAGGCACACCAGGTGACGGCGGGCGGGGAGCGGTCGGTCGCCGCGGGCGGCGACGTCAAGGCGGCCGCGACCGGGGACCACGGCAGCGCGACGTACATCGAGAACCAGTACGTCCAGGGGCTGTCACCGCAGCAGGAGGCGCCCACGCCCGACGAGACCCACGAGGCACTGCGGCGCTACGCGGATCGTGTCCGGCAGAGTTACGGGCTCCTGGACCTGGACGTCCTGATCCCGACGGAGGAAGCGGACCACCCGGCGGTGGGGCTGCGTGAGGTTTTCGTGCCGCCTTTCGTACGGACGACACTCCCGCCCGTGGAGCTGTCCGGGGATCTGGTCGAGCGGCTGGTGGCGTCCGGCGAGTGGCCGTCGGAACCGCCGGAGGGCTCCGGGCGGGTCGGCAGGGCGCAGACGGACCCGCCCCTGCTCGGGTCGCTGGACGTGGTGGCGGACCCCGAGGCCGAGCGGCTCGTCCTGCTGGGCGACCCGGGGGCCGGGAAGTCCACGCTGGTGCGCCACGTGGCCCTCGCGCTCACCGGCGGAACGGCCGCGGGCGCGCTGGAGCGGCTCGACGGGCGGGTGCCCCTGGTGGTGGAGCTGCGGGAGTACGCGGTCGACGGGTGGCGTGGGCGGACGTTCGAGGACTTCCTGGACCATCTGCACACGACGAACGGCATGGCACCGCCGAGGCCGGTCACCGAGCGGCTTCTCGCCTCCGGCAGGGCTGTCGTCTTCTTCGACGGTCTGGACGAACTCTTCGATCCGGCGGCGCGGGAACAGGTCGGGCGCCGGATCGCCGACTTCGCCGGCCGCCACCGGGCGGCCGGTGTCCGGGTGGTCGTCACCTCACGAGTGATCGGCTATCGACGAGGGGTTCTGGAGCGCGCCGGCTTCCGGCACTTCGTGCTCCAGGACCTGACCGACGAACAGATCGGCTCCTTCGCGCGGCTCTGGTACGAGACGGCGTTCCCGTACGACCGGGAACGGGCGGCGCGGCTCTGCGGGCGCCTGACCGAGGCGGTGGCGCGGTCCCGCCCGGTACGCGAACTGGCGCGCAATCCCCTGCTGTTGACGATTCTCGCCATCATCGGCCGACGCCGGGAGCTGCCGCGTGACCGGCACGGCGTGTACCGGCACGCGGTGGCCGTACTGGTGGCGCACTGGGACGAGCACGCGAAGTATCTGAAGGGGCCCGGCGATCCGGACTTCCTGGACGAGGAGGACCGGCGTGAGCTCCTGCGGCTGGTCGCCCGGAAGATGCAGGAGGGACAGGGCGGCATCGCGGGCAACCACATCCACCGGGACGACCTGCTCGCCGTGTTCAAGGAGTACCTGCGGCTCACCTTCGAGCTACCGCCCAGAGAAGCCGTCGTGGTCGCCCGGGGGATGGCCGACCGGTTCCGGGAGCGCAACTTCATCCTGAGCCACTACGGCGGAGGGGTGTACGGGTTCGTCCACCGGGCGTTCCTGGAGTATCTGGCGGCGGAGGACATCGAGCGCCGGTACACGCGCGAACGGGAGTGGACGCGGCAGGAGTTCGTCGAGCAAGTGGTGGTCCCACGCGCCGTGGACACCGCCTGGCACGAGGTGCTGCTCCTGCTGGTGGGGCGCTTGGAGGACCGGGACGCCGCGGCGGTCGTCGACGCGCTCCTCGACCTGCACCGGCGGCACGGGGCGCCGGAGAACTGGCGGCTGCTGGTGCTGGCGGTCCGAGCGCTGTCCGAGGTGCGCAGGCTGGGACGGCTCGCCCCGCAGAGCCGGGCGGTCGCCGACGCGCTGATCGGGTTCCTGGAGACGGTGGACCGGGACACGGAGGTCGAGGTGGACCTGGCCGCGGTGCTGCCGGCCCTCTCCGCCTTCCCGCCGCACTGGACGGGCCACGGCCGGATCCTGCGCTGGTTCCATCTGCGCGGCCAGTTCAACCGCCATGCGGACCGTACTGCGGTGAACGTGGCCTCTCGGCTCTACGGCGGACGCGATGTGCCCGAGATGCTGGCCCTGTACTCCCCGTCCACCGCGGTACGTCGTGGGGCGCTGAGCCTCCTGGCCGAGCGCTGGGGCGACGACGCCGCCGTACGGCGGCTGCTGCGCGACAGGAGCGTGGAGGACCCCGCGGCCGGGCTGGAGCCCCTGGTCGAGCACGCGCCCGACGATCCATGGGTACGACGGCTGCTCTGGGACCTCTCGCTCCATCACCACGAGGCGGGCACCCGAAGGTGGACCCTGGAGCTGCTGGGCCGGTGCGCGGCCGGTGACGAGGAACTGAGGGACCACCTCCGGGCTCGAGCCGTCGAGGACACCGACGGCTGGGTGCGCTACGGGGCGCTGGACGAGCTCGCCCGGGGCTGGGGACACGACCCGGACACCTGGGCGCTGGTGGAGGAGCGGAGCGCCGCGGAACGCGACGAGATGGGGCGCGCGCCGACCGTCCTGCTTCTGTGGCGGCACGTCACCCGAGAGGCGGGCGTGGACGAGCTGCTGCACGGCGTAGCCCTGGACGACAGAGTGATCGCGCGCATTCGGGCCCTGGTATTCGCGGGCCCCGGACTACAGGACCCGATCGCTGTCCACCTTGCCCGTGAGTTCGCGGTCGGTGAGGCGGACGCGAGGGTGCGCGGGTTCGCCCTGCGGCTCCTGGTACGGGACAACGGCGACGAGCAGAGCACCTGGACCCTCGTGCGGGACCGGGCCGTCAACGACCCGGATCGGAGGGTCAGGGAGGAAGCCGCCCGGATGCTGGCCGAGCACCAGGGGGAGGAGGTCGTGGAAGAGGCACCCCCACTGACGGCGGAGAGCCGGACGCGCACCCTGTGGACGCTGGCGCAGAACCGGGGCGACCACTCTGACGCGCGGCGCCTGCTTCGGGAGTACGCCACGGACGTCCACGAGGACGTGTGGTTCCGGGTCGGAGCCCTGCGGGCACTGACCGCCTGCGCGCGAGAGGAACACCGCACGTGGGAGCTGGTGCGCGAACTGCTTGCGGCGGACCCGAACGCCTCGGTCAGGCACCACGCACTGCTCCTGTGGGCCGGCAGCGGCCCGAGCGATGCGGAGGCGGCAGCAGTGCTTGCCCCGCTGGTGGCCAAGGACCCCGACCCTGCTGTGCGGACCTCGGCGTTGCGGTGGTGGGCTGTGTACGACTCCGGCGAGGCCCCGGCCGCGGCGGTGCGGGAGCGAGTCGCGGCTGACCCGAGCCCCAGGGCCCGCAAGGCCGCGCTCTGCCTCCTCGCGTTCGGCTGGCCGGCGCACCCGGAGACGGTGCCGTTCTTGCGGGGGCGCGCGAAGGGCGGCGTACGAGATGCGGCGGCCGAGGCCCTACAGGCGGCGGAGGCGCTAGCGCCGCTCGCCGACCAACTCCCCTGAGAGGAAGGCGGCCCAGGTGGTGGGGGAGAGGGTGAGGTGCGGGCCGGTGGGGTTCTTGGAGTCGCGGAGGTGGATGGTGGCGGGGGTGAGGGCGACCTCCAGGCACTCGCCGCCTTCGCCGTCGCTGTAGCTGGACTTGAACCAGGTGAGCTGCTCGGTAGTCATAGCTCCTCCAGCTTCTGCTCGATCAACTTCCGGGTCTCCGAGGGAGAGAGTGCCATCGCCCGCATGATCCCATAGCGGTCCGCGATCTTCCGGACCTCTTCTGGATCGGTGATCAGCCGGGGATACCCCTGGGCCTCGGTGTACGCCACCTGTCCATGACCCTTGGGTACCAACAGGTTGAACGCGCTTCCCGGGTTGGGGTGTTCCTCCACCTCGGTCGGCATCACCTGGATCTCGACGTTCTGCAGATGTCCTACGTCGAGCAGGCGCCGAAGCTGGTCCGTATGTACGCGCCGGCCGCCGGTGGGCCGGTCCAGCACGACCTCTTCGAGGACGTAGCTCACGATCGGAGCGGGCCGACGCTCGAAGACCTGCTGACGTGAGAGCCGGTCCGCGACCCGCCTCTCGATCGTCACCTCGTCAAGGAACGGCCGCCGCTTCGCGAATACGACGTGTGCGTGATCCTCGGTCTGCAACAGGCCCGGGACGCCGTTGTTGGCGTAGAAGTGCAGCTCAACCGCCTCCGCCTCCAACCCCGCATAACTCCGGTACCACTCCGGATGCCGGGTCCTCGCCTTCGTCAACGCCTCCTCGACCTCCGGGATCACCTCCTTGAACAGGCCCCCGGCGTCGAGCAGTTCCTCCGCCTTGAGGAGCACCTCGGGCCGGAGCCTCCGTACGCCCCGCTCCATTGCCGAGATCGCGTCCGGGCCGTAGCCCACCAGTTCCCCGAACTCGGTCTGTGTGAGCCCTTTCCGCTCGCGCAGGAACTTGAGCATCTTGCCCAGCGCGACGAACAACCCCGTCGTCCCGTCCGCCTCCGAAGGCGTCTCAGGCCGCCGCTCGCTCACCCGCCTCACCCCTCCCACCCGACACCCGTACACAGAACGCACCGCACCCGTACAGCTACCCAGCGTCGCCGAGTCGTACCTGGTCAGCGTAGAGACAACCGGCCACGCTCAGTCACGTGAACGCCGAAATCTCCACCCGCCTCAGCGCCACCCCGCGCGGCGCCCGTCTCGCCCGCCGGCTCGCCGCGCAGCAGCTCGACGCCTGGGGGCACCCCTACGACAGCGATGTGAACGCCACCGCTCAGCAGGTCGTCGCCGAACTCGCCGCCAACGCCGTCACCCACGCCAGACTCCCCGGGCGTGACTTCGAACTGCGTCTCAGAGTCCTGCACCCCGAGTCGGGGCCCACGCTCCGTATCGAGGTGAGTGATCCCCGGGCCGACCGCCAACTGCGGTACGTCACCGATCCGGACGCCGAGGGCGGACGGGGGCTGATCCTCGTGACGCTCCTCTCGCAGGCCTGGGGCGTCACGGAGCGTGTCGTGGGCAAGACCGTGTGGGCGGAACTGCCACTCAAGGAACCTGAGTCACGTGGCGGCACAACCATCACTCGTCGGCGTGAGTCTCCTGGTCACCAGACTTAGATCACCGCAGGAGACGCATGTTCACGCGCACCAACCTCCGGCTGGCGCTCGCCACGGCCACGGCCGTGTCTCTGACCGGCGGGCTGCTCACCCTCTCCATGGGTACCGCCACCGCCGCCACCCCGGCGAAGTACGCCGACGACTTCAACGGTGACGGCTACCGCGACTTCGTCACGGGCGACCTCAGCGGCGGAGTCGTCGTGACGTACGGGACGGCCACCGGTCCCGGCACCACCACCAAGACGTTCACGCAGGCGAGCGCCGGTATACCCGGCACGCCGGGTGACGCGGGCGGCTACGTCGACGCCTTCGGCGAGGACATGGCCACCGCCGACCTCAACCGGGACGGATACGCCGACCTCGCCGTCGCCGACTTCACCGAGAAGGTCGGTACCAAGGTGGGCGCGGGCGCGGTCACCATCCTGTGGGGTGCCAAGACCGGCCTCTCCGGCACCGGCGCCGTCCGCCTCAAGGTCACCGCCCACGCCCGCTACGGCTTCGGCAAGGCGATCGAGACCGGCGACTTCAACGGCGACGGCAAGGCCGACCTGGCGGTCGCCAACGGCCTGGACTCCGTCTACGTCTACCGCGGTGGCTTCGCCAAGTCCGGTACGACGGGCACGGTCACCAAGCACACCCTCGACGCGACGTTCGAGACCACGGGCCTCGTCGTCGGCAAGGTCACCAAGGACAAGGCGACCGACCTCTTCGTCCTCGGGCAGGGCTATCACAGCGACAAGATGACCCAGGACGTGTGGTTCCTGCGGGGCGGCTCCACCGTCAAGCCGGGCAAGGTCACGGTCGTCAACAGCTCGAGCCCCGACTACAGCCCGACCGGTGTCGTCGCCGACTTCAACAAGGACGGCTACGGCGACCTCGCGGTCAGCGACACGCGGTACAACAACAAGGCGGGCTCGGTGGTCGTCTGGCGCGGCGGCAGCACCGGCCCGACCACCAAGTACCGGATCTCCCAGTCGACTTCGGGGGTCGCCACGGCCGCCGCCAAGAACGAGTACTTCGGCTCGGACCTCTCCGCGGCCGACACCGACGGCGACGGTTACGCGGACCTGGCGGTCGGCGTGGCCTACGAGAACGTCGGCTCGACGGAGGACGCGGGCGGCGTGCACGTCCTGCGCGGCGGCACGTCCGGCCTCACCGGCAGCAACTCCCGGTGGTTCACCCGCGCCACCGCCGGTGTCCCGGGCGCTCCCAGCGAGTACGAGAACTTCGGTGGCCTCGTCCGCCTGCGCGACATCGACCGCGACGGCGACAAGGACCTGCTCGTGTCGAGCAACTACTACGACCCGAGCGTGTTCCTGCCCGGCACGGGTTCCGGCATCACGAGCACGGGCGCCAAGGAACTGCCCGTGGTGGCGTCGTTCCCGCAATAACACCCACGGCCCCCACCGGTCACCGCCCGGGCGTCCGCCGGAACCTCTCCACGGTGTCCGCGAACGCCCGGGCCGGCGGACTCAGCGCCTCCCACCGCCGTACGGCCCACCCCACCGGCAACGGACGCAGCTCGGGCAACGGGATCAGGCGCAGACCCCCCGTCGCCGCCAGACCGGACAGCTCCGGGACGACGGCCCGCCCCACCCCCAACTCGGCCAACAGCAAAGCGGTGTCCCAGTCGGCCACGTTCGTGTCGTAGCCGAGCCTTACACCCAATTCCGCGCAGGAGGCGTCCAGTTGAGCGGCCGACGCCGAGTTCGGGGGCAGCCGTATCAGTCGTACGTCCGCCAGCTCGGTGGGGTCCAGCCGCTCCCGCCCCGCCAGCGGATCGTCGGAACGCACCGCCAGCACCCACGGCAGCTCCGCCACCGCCCGCTGCTCGATGCCCCGTACCGGTGGCCCCAGGGTGATCCACGCCAGATCCAGCGTGCCGTCCGCCAGCGCGTCGAAGCTGCCGCGCCCTGAACTCACCGTACGGAACTCCAGGTTCACGCGCGGATACCGGCGGCGGTACTCCACGACCGCGTCCCCCATGAAGTGCCGTACGGTCGTCGCCCCCGTGGCCACCCGTATGAACCCGCTCTCGCCGTCGACCAGGTCGCGCAACTGGCTTACGGCCAGATCGAGTCCGGAGATCCCTTCCGACGCCGCCGCCTCCAGCACCCGCCCCGCCGCCGTCGGCACGACACCCCGCGGCTGCCGCTCGAGCAGCGCGACCCCCGTCTCCCGCTCCAGCCGCTTCACATGCTGGCTCACCGCGGACTGCGTACAGCCCAGATCGCGGGCCACCGCACTCAGGCTCCCAGCCCGGCACACGGCCACGAACACCCGGAGGTCATCGAGGGTCATGACCTCCAAGCTAACACTTGGGGTACACGACAAATCCCAAGGATTGACTGGACTCAGCGGCTGTACGACGATCCACCCAGGGCCCAACGGGCGGCAACCCGCTCCACCCCGGGACGGAGCGGGTGCCGACCCACCCAGGCTGAAGGGACAGTCCCATGGCCCACGACCCGACCGCCCAAGCCGTTTCACTTCTGCGGGAGTCGGGCGCCGGGAGCATGCCCCATCCCGGCGGAACGCTCCTCACCCACCTCCACCGCGTTCGCACCCGACTCGCCACATGGGACGCCCGCCCCGCCCTCCAACTCGCCGACTTGTGCCACGCCTTCTACGGCACGGACGGCTTCGCGCAGGCCCTGCTCCCGCTCGACCGGCGTACCGAACTCACGGCCGCGATCGGCGAGGAGGCGGAGGCGATCGTGTACTTCTAAGCGAGCTGCGACCGAAGGGCCACGTATCCGTCGTTCACGGACCCCGGCTCCCCGTTCCACGACCGCTTCACCGGGCGCACCCTTGCCAAGGCCACCCTGCGCGGCCCAACCCCTTTGCACAGCCCTTGACTTCACATGGTCCCCGCGTCACATTCCCATTTCTGACACATCCTCAGATTGCCTGATTCCGGGCGGGAGTGACCCATGACGAGCACCAGCGCGGACGCCGCACGACCGAGACCCACCCGCAGACAGGTCATCGGCACCACCGCGGCCGCCGGGCTGGCCGTCGCGGCCGGGGTGCAGCAGAGCGCCCGCGCCGCCGACCTGCCGCTCCTCGGGACGTACGACGTCGTGGTGATCGGCTCCGGTGCCGCGGGCATGACCGCCGCCCTCACCACCGCCAAGCGGGGTCTGAGCTGTGTCGTCCTGGAGAAGGCGCCCACCTTCGGCGGGTCCGCGGCCCGTTCCGGTGCCGGGATCTGGATCCCCAACAACTCCGTGATCCTCGCCGCCGGAGTACCGGACACCCCCGCGAAGGCGGCCGCCTATCTCGCCGCGGTCGTCGGCCCCGGCATCCCTGCCGCCCGGCAGCAGGCCTTCCTCGCCAACGGCCCCGCCATGATCTCCTTCGTCATGGCCAACAGCCCGCTGCGCTTCCGCTGGATGGAGGGGTACAGCGACTACTACCCCGAGCTCCCGGGCGGTCTGCCGGGCGGGCGTTCCATCGAGCCCGACTACCTCGACGGCAACATCCTCGGCGCCGAACTCGCCCACCTGAACCCGCCGTACATGGCCGTCCCGGACGGCATGGTCGTCTTCAGCGCCGACTACAAGTGGCTCGCCCTGGCCGCCGTGAGCGTCAAGGGCCTCGCCGTCGCCACGGAGTGCCTGGCGCGCGGCACCAAGGCGCTCACGCTCGGGCAGACGCCCCTCACCATGGGGCAGTCGCTCGCCGCAGGGCTGCGCAAGGGGCTGCTGGACGCGGGCGTGCCGGTGAAGCTGAACACCCCGCTCACCGACCTCCACGTCGAGAACGGCAAGGTCGTCGGAGCGGTGGTCCCCGGCGGCCTCTACCGAGCCCGCCGGGGCGTGATCGTCGGCTCCGGCGGCTTCGAGCACAACCTCGCCATGCGCACGCAGTACCAGCAGCAGCCCATCGGCGTCGACTGGACCGTCGGCGCGAAGGAGAACACGGGGGACGGGATCCGGGCGGGCCGGCAGGTGGGCGCCGCGCTCGACCTCATGGACGACGCCTGGTGGGGGCCCGCCATCCCGCTCCCCGGCCAGCCGTACTTCTGCCTCGCCGAACGCACCCTCCCGGGCGGCCTCCTCGTCAACGCCGCCGGTCGCCGCTTCGTCAACGAGGCCGGGCCCTACAGCGACGTCGTCCACACGATGTACGAGCGCAACCCGACCGACCCGGACATCCCGGCCTGGCTGATCACCGACCAGAACTACCGCAACCGGTACCTCTTCAAGGACGTCAGCCCGACCTTCCCCTTCCCCGACGACTGGTACAGCTCAGGCGCCGCCAAGAAGGCCTGGTCCCTCGACGCCCTCGCCACCGCGATCGGCGTCCCGCCCGCCGCCCTGCGCACCACCGTCGACCGCTTCAACTCCCTTGCCCGGCAAGGCGCGGACACCGACTTCCACCGCGGCGACAGCGCCTACGACCACTACTACACGGACCCCTCCGTCCTCCCCAACTCCTGCCTCGCCCCCCTCTGGCTGCCCCCGTACTACGCCTTCCGGATCGTCCCCGGCGACCTCGGCACCAAGGGCGGCATGCGCACGGACGCCCGGGCCCGGGTCCTGCGCGAGGACGGCTCGGTGATCCCGGGGCTGTACGCCGCCGGGAACGCCAGCGCGGCGGTGATGGGCCGCAGTTACGCGGGCGCCGGCTCGACGATCGGCCCGGCCATGACCTTCGGCTACATCGCGGCCAGGGATCTCTAGAGGGGCTTGCGCGCGATCAGGAAGGCCTGTCTCGTCAGCTCCGAGGGGTCCGGCTCGCGCACCGTCCGTGAGACGAGCGTGAAGCCGGCCCCTTCCAGGAGTTCCACGACCGTCTCCGGCTGCCGCCGCAGGAAGTCGAGGATCACGTCATGGCCGAAGGGCTTGTCGTGGCGCTTGGGCTCGTCGCCGACCTGGAAGGCGATGAGCAGATGGCCGCCCGGCGCGAGCACCCTCAGGAACTCCGCGAAGAGACGGGGGAGTTCGTCCACAGGGGTGTGGATGGAGGAGTACCAGGACATGACCCCGGCGAGCGAGGAGTCGGCCATGTCCAGCTCCAGCATCGACCCCTGCTCGAACCGCAGCCCCGGCTGCTCCCGCCGGGCGATCGCCAGCATCGACGCCGACAGGTCGAGCCCGAAGACGGACAGCCCGAGCGAGTCGAGATACGCGGTCACCCGCCCCGGCCCGCACCCGAGGTCGGCCACCGCGCCGCCTCTCCCGACGAGTTCGGCGAACGCGTCGAGCATCGCCCGGTCGACCGGCGACGCCGTCAGCACGTCACGGAACCGCTCGGCGTAGTCCTCGGCGACGGTGTCGTAGAAGACCCGGGTACTGGTCACGAAATCGGAGTCGGTCATGCTCCGGGACCCTAGCCACCACCACTGACAACGGCGGCCCGGCTGTGGCCTATTCGCCCTGCCGCCGCGTCAGCCCCAGGCCGACACCCGTCCCCACAGCTGTCCCCAGCCCGATCCCCACGGCCAGCCCGAGCCCGAGGTCGTCGAAGACCTCCATCCCGAGCATCAGGCCCAGAGCTGTGCCGAGCGACAGACCGACCGATATGCACAGCGCCCAGCGACTGTCGGCCGCGGATCCGCCGCTCTCCTCATGTTCATGGTCCTGCATGTGTTCGTCCCCCTGAGATCCACTACGCCATTCCGAACGCCCGTAGCACCGCCGCGGTTCCCGCCGCCCCCAACACCACCACCACGAACGGCGCCTTCCGCCAGGCCAGTACACCGCCGACCAGCACCCCGAGCGGCCGCGCCCAGCCCGCGAAGCCGCCGTTCTCGGTCAGCGCTCCCGTCGCGAGCAGGGCGGTGAGCAGGACGACGGCGCCCGCGGAGAGCAGTTCCTGAACACGGTCGGACAACTGGACACGGCCGTGCAGCACGGGCCCGACCAGCCGGAAGGCGTACGTCCCGACCGCGAGGGCCAGGATCATGGCGACCGTCGCGCTCATGCCGACCGCCTCCGGCCGTGGGCGAGGAGTCCGGCCAGGGCCAGCAGCACGGGGACGCCCGCAGGGGTCACCGGGGCCAGGGCCAGCGCCACACAGGCGCCGAGCACCGCGGATCGCCGTACGGCCGAGTCGTCCCGCAGGGCGGGCAGCACCAGGGCGACGAGGACCGCCGGGAAGGCCGCGTCCAGCCCGTAGCGGGCGGTGTCGCCGAGGGCGTCGCCGGCGAGGGCTCCGGCCAGGACGCCGATGTTCCACACGGCGAACAGGCCGAGCCCGGAGATCCAGAACGCCCTACGACGTCGTAGCGGATCGGTCTGGGCGAGCGTGAAGGCGACCGTCTCGTCGGTGACGAGGTGGGCGCCCACGAAGCGGGCCAGGCGGCCGCGGCCGATGTGCTCGGCGACCGCGAGGCTGAAGGCGACCGTGCGGGTGTTGAGGACCAGGCCGGTCGCCGCCGCGGCGAACGGGCCGCCCCCGGCCAGCAGCACGCCGACCGCGCTGAACTGCGCGGAGCCCGCGTACACGAGCAGGGACATCACCACCGGTACCCACACGGGCAGCCCGCCGGCGACGGCGATCGCGCCGAAGGACACACCGACGACACCGCCCGCCAGACAGACGAGTGAGACGTCCCGGACGAGGTCGCTGTCGGGTGTTCGCTGTGCCGTACGCATGTTCTCTACAATGAACAGAAGCAGTCGTGTTCGTCAAGGCGAACGGTCGTACCGATGGAGCGAACGAATATGTCCGGCACCGGCAGCCGTCTTCCGCTCGAGTGGATCGCCACCTCCCTGCGCCGCGAGCGCGCCCGTACCGGGCTGTCGCTGTCCGAGCTGGCCAAGCGGGCCGGGATCGCGAAGTCCACGCTGTCGCAGCTGGAGGCGGGGAGCGGGAATCCCAGCGTGGAGACGCTGTGGGCGCTGGGGGTGGCGCTCGGGGTGCCGTTCAGTGTGCTGGTGGAGCCGCCGACGCCGTCCGTGCAGGTGATCCGGGCGGGCCAGGGGCCCTCGGTGGCGTCCGAGCGGGCGAACTATGTCGGCACGCTGCTGTCGTCCAGTCCGCCAGGCGTGCGGCGGGACATTTACCACATCAGCGCGGAACCGGGCGCCGCCCGAGACTCGGAGCCGCACATTCCGGGCTCGTACGAGCATCTGATCGTGAGCACCGGCAGGGTCCGGGCCGGCCCCGCGGGCGAGGAGGTCGAGCTGGAGCCGGGCGATTACATGGCGTACCGCGGGGATGTGCCGCACTCGTACGAGGCGCTGCTGCCCGGGACGACGTTCGTGCTGGTCATGCAGCACATGTAGGGCCTCGGCCGGGAAAGGCAGGAGCCCCGCTGCCGTGCGGCGCGGGGCTCCTTGGGTACTGCTCTCAGGTCCGGATCAGAGACTTGAAAAGTCTCAGACGGGGGTGACGTTCTCCGCCTGCGGGCCCTTCGGGCCCTGGGTCACGTCGAAGGAGACCTGCTGGTTCTCCTCCAGCGAACGGAAGCCGTTCGCGTTGATCGCGGAGTAGTGGACGAAGACGTCGGGGCCGCCGCCCTCCTGGGCGATGAAGCCAAAGCCCTTTTCGGCGTTGAACCACTTCACGGTTCCGGTAGCCATAAGCCCTCCTTGGGCCCAAAGGGTTGCCCTGCTCCAGAACCTGCGATTGTGAAAACAGTGCCGCACAACTGCATACGTCTGAAAACGACTAGAGCCCGCGGTCACATGCTCCGCAGGCTCTGTACTGCAAGGGAAACCAAACTGCAACTTGCGAGGAGCCTAGCACGCGGGCAGCCGAAAGCAATAGAGGCCAAGATCACGTCACCCGGACGTTTGATCGTGCTCGTGTCGGGTTGACGGAGGGGGTGCCCATCGTACGGCAGCCGACAGGGTCTAGCCTCACGATGTGGACAATTCACGCACCCGGCCGCGCGTCGGCCACATCCAGTTCCTGAACTGCCTGCCCCTTTACTGGGGGCTCGCCAGAACAGGCACGCTCCTCGACTTCGAGCTCACGAAGGACACCCCGGAGAAGCTCAGCGAGAAGCTCGTGCGCGGAGATCTCGACATCGGCCCCATCACCCTCGTCGAATTCCTGCGCAACGCCGACGACCTGGTCGCCTTCCCCGACATCGCGGTCGGCTGCGACGGTCCGGTCATGTCCTGTGTGATCGTCTCCCAGGTCCCGCTCGACGAGCTGGACGGCGCGCGGGTGGCCCTCGGGTCCACCTCCCGTACGTCGGTCCGCCTCGCCCAGCTGCTGCTGGCCGACCGCTACGGCGTACGGCCCGACTACTACACCTGCCCGCCCGACCTCAGCCTGATGATGCAGGAGGCGGAGGCGGCCGTCCTGATCGGCGACGCGGCCCTGCGGGCGAACCTCCTGGACGGCCCCCGCTTCGGCCTCCAGGTCCACGACCTCGGCTCCCTCTGGAAGGAGTGGACCGGCCTGCCCTTCGTCTTCGCGGTCTGGGCGGCCCGCCGCGACTACCTGGAACGCGAACCGGCCATCACCCGCCAGGTCCACGAGGCCTTCCTCGCCTCCCGCAACCTCTCCCTCGACGAGGTCGGCAAGGTCGCCGAACAGGCCGCCCGCTGGGAGGAGTTCGACGAGCGCGTCCTGGAGCAGTACTTCACCACCCTCGACTTCCGCTTCGGCGGCCCGCAGCTGGAGGCGGTCGCGGAGTTCGCGCGCCGGGTGGGGGCGACGACGGGTTTTCCCGCGGACGTGAAGGTGGAACTGCTTCAGCCGTAGATCCCCGAGGGTGGCCAAAAACCGTATGTCGAACGTCAGTTGGGATACAGTCCCCGCTGACCGATCTATCACGGGGATCTACTACGGGGAGGAACACGTGCGTCGACACATCGTCGCGCTCCTGGCCGCCGCCGCCACCGCCGGACTCGCTGTCACGGGGGCGCCCTCGGCCTCGGCCGCCGCGCTGGTGAAGAGCTGCTCCACGTCCGACGGCGGAGCCAGCGGTGGCATGCAGTGGGACTGGAACAGCAAGAAGAGCATGGACGTCGGCCTGATCCTGGCCGACACCGAGGCGGACAGCAACTGGGTCCGCATCCGGCTCGACATCACCACCGGCGAGGGCAACCGCTACACCTACAAGTGGCGCGAACTGCGCGACGGCAACGGCTCCAACAAGACCTGGACGACCACCGCCACGCACGACGACGGCATCGTCAGCGCGCGCGTCCAGGTGGAGGACGTGCACGGGACCAGCCCGCAGTCCACGTGTTACAGCGGCAAGGCGTACAACTCGTACTACTCGGACGCCGAGCGCATGCGGACGGGCCCCGGCGCGATGCCGGGGCCCGTCCGTTTGCGGTGCGGCGTCAGCCGGGGACAACCACCGTCCGCAGCTCCCCGTCCCCGAGGTGCAGCATTCCCTTGCCCGGGGTGATCTGTCCGCCCACGAGGCCGCGGTTGAGGCGGACGCCGATGAGGTCGCCGCTGGAGGTCTCCTGGGGGGAGAGGAGGATGCCGCGGCGGGCCTTCTTGGCGTCGACCTGCCAGCCGGAGAAGCCGGAGCAGACGTCCTCCTCGTCACCGGCGATGACGAGGCCGAGGCCGCGTTCCGCGCCACGGGAGACGATCTTCTTCATCTGGCTCTCGGCGTCGCAGTCCTCGAGCAGCTCACCGTCGTCGATGAGGACGACGATCGGCTCCTCCAGGCTCGCCTCGTCGATGAGCTCCTCGAACTCGTCCTCGTCGATGTCGTCGCCGGTGAAGACCTTCAACACGCCTTCGGTGCCGTCGAGTTGGCGAAGCGGCGACTGGCGAGGAGCGGCGATGACGATCCGTACGCCCTGCGCGAGGAAGGAGTGCGCGAAGTTCAACAGGACCGTCGAGCGGCCCGACTTGGCCGGACCCGCGATGACGAACGACGGCACGCCCTCGGCCAGGTCCGGGCCGAAGCCGACGATCTCGTCGCCGCCGATGCCGGCCAGCGCGAACAGCTTGCTGCGGGACGCGTCCGGGTCGCGCATCTCCCAGGCCTCCGGGAAGGCGATCCGGCTCGGCAGGCTGTCGACCCTGAAGGGCCGGTGGGTGCGGGGCACCGCCGCGTCGCGCGCGGCCGCGGCCTCGCCGATCGCCGCCAGCGCGGCCGCCTGGCCCTGACCGGTGGTGTCCTCGGAGAGCAGCGCGAACTGGGTCTCCGTACCGAACTCGTTGCGGAAACCACGCCCCGGCGGAATCTCCTCCGGCACCTTGCGGGCCTGGATGCCGAGCGCGGAGAAATCGCCGCGGTCGGCGAGCCGCAGACCGTACTTGTCCTCGGTGAGCGTGGCGATCCGGCCGACCAGCAGCGTGCGGTCACCCGTGAGGATCAGATGGATGCCGACGGAGGCGCCCTCGCGCATCATCGTCTGCAACTCGTCGGTCAGCGAGCCGTGGTCGACCTCGCCGAGCGTGGGGACCCAGCCCTCCCAGCGGTCCAGGAGCACCACGATGTGCGCCAGCCGCTCGTCCTCGGCGACCGAGGCGCGCTGCTCGCCGATGTCGGCGAAGCCCTTGTCGGCGAGCAGGTTCTGGCGGCGGTCCATCTCGCCCTTGAGGCGGTTGACCAGGCGGACCACGCGCTCGGTCTGGTTACGGCCGACGACCGCGCCGACGTGCGGCAGCCGCGTCAGGGCGTTGAGGGCGCCGTTGCCGCAGTCGATGCCGTACATGTGCACGTCGGCCACCGAGTGCGTACGGGCGATGGAACCCGCCACGGTCCGCAGGATCTGCGAACGACCGCTGCGCGGCGCGCCACCGATCATCAGATGCCCGAAGGAGGCGAAGTCGATGACGACCGGACGCCGGGCCTGCTGCGCGGGCAGGTCCTCGACACCGTACGGCGCCGGCGCCAGCTTGCCCGGTCCGCCGGTGAAGGCGGGCAACTGGATCTCGTCCAGCAGCAGTTGCTCGTCCAGCGCGGGCAGCCACGGGCTGTGCTGGGGCGGGATGCCGACCGTGCGGTTGGCCTCGCGGATGGTGTCGACGAGGACCTTGAGGTCGGTGATCTCCTCGTCCTCCCGCGACTCGGCCTTGGGCTTCACGAGCGCGGCCCGCCCGAGGTCCTCCCAGCCCAGCGGACCCACCCACGGCATCAGTACGGCGGGGTCGGCGGCACCGGGCCGTCGTCCACCCACCCGCCCCGACTGGAACGGCACGAGCGAGGCGTGCCCGAGCCGGACGTACGCCCGACCCGGCGTGCTCTTGGAGATGTGGCCGGCCTCGGGGGAGTCGATGACGTCGCTGGACTCCCCGCCGTCCGTCACCCGCAGCGCGATACGGAGGTTGGTGTTCGCGCGGATCTCGGGGGAGACGACACCGGAGGGCCGCTGCGTGGCGAGGAGGAGGTGGATACCGAGGGAACGGCCACGCTGGGCGATGTTCACAAGTCCCGTGACGAAGTCGGGCAGATCGCGCACCATCGAGGCGAACTCGTCGATGACGATGAGGAGTCGGGGAACCGGCTTGTGCGACGGATCCCGCTTGACCAGATCCTGATAGTCCTCGATGTCCTTGGCGTCGGCGGCGGCGAGGATGTGCTCACGGCGGTGCAGCTCGGCGCCCAGCGACTCCAGCGCCCGCTCCACGAGGTGGGCGTCGAGGTCGGTCACCATGCCGACGGTGTGCGGGAGATGGACACAGTCCTTGAACGCCGCGCCACCCTTGTAGTCGACGAGCACGAACGTCATGTTCTCGGGCGTGTTCGCCACGGCCAGCGCCGCGACGATCGTCTGCAACAGCTCCGACTTACCCGAACCGGTCGTACCCGCGATGAGACCGTGCGGCCCGTCCTTGCGGATGTCGATACCGAAAGCACCGTCGTACGACTCACCGATGACGGCCATCGTCGACTGCCCGCCCATCCGCCAACGGGCCACGATGGCATCGCTGGTCGGCGGTTCGAGCTGCAGCACGTCGAGCAGCCGGGAGGACCCGGGAAGCGCGGAGTCCTCGGTCTCGCCGCTGATGTCCCGCAGCGGCGACAGGGACCGGGCGAGCCGCAGACACCAGGCCGCGGACACGAAGTCGGGCCGTACGTCCTTGATCCGCTCGGCACCGGCCTCCTCCACCCGCAGCCGCAGCTTGTCGGCCTGCTCGGTGCGGTTGTTGTCCTGGGCGGTGTGGTGCCAGGCCTGGAAGGAGGGGAAGCCACCGGCGGCCTGCTGCTGTTGCTGCTGTGCGTACTGCGTGTAGTCGTACTCCTGAGCGGGCGGCTCGGCGACGACGTACGCCTGACACTCACCCGGCAGGAACCGTTCCTCGGCGTCCAGGCAGATGGCGTACACGGAGACGGCGGGCCCCTCGCGCAGGATCCGCACCACCCCGGGCAGCGACCGCAGCCGCCGCGATCCATCCCATACGACGACGATGTCCGGGTCGCTGAAGGCGGTCCCCTGGCTGCCGTTCTGCTCGGCGGCCTTCTTGCGGGCGTCGAGTATCTGCGTCAGCTCGCCGATGCGGGCGCCGACGGTCTCGGCGTCGGTGCCGATGAGGAGGTTGACGTCCTGGCCGTTGCCCGGCTTGGCGTGCGGCAGCCAGCGGGCCCAGTCCCAGGAGTCCTGCGCGGCGTTCTCGCTCAGGACGTAGAACTGCACGTCCATCGGGCTGTGCAGCGCGGCGGTCTGCGCGACGGCCCAACGCCCCATCGCGCGCGCCGAGTCGCCGGGTCCGGCCATGCCGATGACGCCGAGGGAACGGAGGTTGAGCGCGACCGGCGCGTCCTCGATCTTCCAGGTCACCTGACGCTTGTGGTCGAGCTGCTCGGGGTCGTCGAGAACGACCTCGGAGTTCAACTGCCCCGTGCCGACGCGGATGAGGAGATGGTCCCGGTCGGTACGCCGCCGCTCCCACAGCCGGGTCCGGGGCCCGGTGCCGAGGGAGAGGACGGTGGCCGGGTCGGGAATGGCATGCCGCCGGTCGGTGCGCTCGGCGACGAGAGCGTCCTGCGCGTCCTTCTCGACCTTCTCCTTCTGCTCCTCGTACTCCTTGACCTGCTTGGCGTGCGATTTGCGGCCGTGCTTCTTGTCGTTGAAGTAGTTGGCGAAGAGGAGGAGGGGGCTGAGCCCCGCCATGATCAGGTAGTACCAGCGCCCGAAGATCAGCACGGCCACGACGGCACCGACGAGCGGCGTCAGCGCCATCAGCCAGGGCAGCGGCCGGGCCTCGTACTCGCGGGGCGGGTTCGGCAGCCGGAACGTGGTCTGCCGGTCCGGGGGCCGCAGCCGCGGGGGCCGGTTGTAGTCGAGCCCGACGCCGTCGTCCGACCACTTGAGGGCGGCGTTGGGGGGTGAGTAACGGGTGAGTTCGAGGAGCGTGTTGCCGACGGCGATCTGACTGCCGAGGGGCCAGTCGGTCTTGTTGCTCTTCTTGCCCTTGTCGTTGCTCTCGAACTTGTCCTTGATGGGGGAGCCGTCGAGGGTGACGGTGGCAGCGTCGCCCTTCTCGGCGTCCGTGTCCGGGTCCGTGTCCGCGTCATCGCCCAGGTCGACATGGACGGCGACTTGGCAGGTGCCATCGGTTGCAACTGACAAGGTGAGGGCACGGGCGTCGAGTTCGGGGTCGTCGATACGGATGTACGACGCCGGCCCGCTGCCGATGTCGTAGCGCCCCACGCCGAGCCGGTGCACGAACCCGGCGACCGGCCCGCCGACGACCCGCAGCTCGACCAGACCGGTCGGTTCGCCCGGCAGGCATCCGGCGGGGTCCTGGAGGCTGACGACCGCGCCGTCGCGCAGGGGGGAGTTGACGACGGTGGCGGCGGGATCGACGGCGTACCCGTCGACGTAGATGAGGGGAGCGTTGTTGGCGGGGGCCTGGTGGGGGTGCCCGAGAGGAATCACTTGGGCACCGCCGTGCGCCCCGACCTGCTTGGCCAGCTCCTGGGCGATGTCCCCGACGGTGGACTCGGGATCAGCATCGAGTACGACGTCGGCGGTGCCCCCGCCGAACGGATCGACGACGGTCAGAGTCAGGCGCACGCTATGTCCTCCCCATGGCCACTGTGGCCCCCGTGTGGCCCTGTGACTGCTTCCGCAACGCTGGCCACAGTAGGAGCGACGATATCCGCTAGGTGCTGCCGCGGGACACCGGGGAGGTGGGGGCAGGGCGGGTGGCCGGGTTCTCGTCTCCCTTTGATTCCCTTTGGCAACGGCGTATGCACGAGTTCACGACGCCTTGTTCACAAGTGGGGATGTGAGACCTCAGGCCACACCCGTAAGCTGCTGCCTCAAGAGCGGACGATCACACCGGTGGTTGCCTCCAGGTGTGGGTCCGCATACAGGGAGCCACGGGGGTTGGCCCTGCGGCGTTGTGATGGGGAGCGGCTTCATGGCCAAGGACCTTGATGTCACATATCAGGACATGCGGGATGCTGCCAAGCATGTCGTCAAGGAGAAGGAAAAGCTCCAGGACAAGCTCGAGGGGCTGAAGAAGTACATCAACAACCTCGTGCAGTCGGGCTACGTGACGAAGAGCTCGTCCAAGGCCTTCGACGAGAACTTCGACGAGTTCGTGCGCGGCATGAAGGACACCCTCGACGGTCTCGACGGCATGGGTGACTACCTCACCATGGCGGCGGACAAGTTCGAGCAGATCGACGACGAGCTGGCGAAGTCGGCTCGTAAGTGACGTCTCGCTGAGGCGTGTGTGCGGTGCGGCGGGGCGCGGGGCGCTTTCGCCGCACCGCCCGTCTTGGGAATCCACAACATGGCACCGCGGGGGAGTTATGTCTGGCGAGGGTGATCACACTCGGGCTGATCTCGATGTGATCAAAGAGATGGGCACTGGGCTCAGCCGGGTAAAGAAGGCTTTCGACGGGCTCGAGAAGCTCGGCGGAAAGTATGGCGATGACTTCGGGCACGGCGGCCTTGCTAACAAGTTCGAGGACTTTTCCAGTAGTTGGGAAGTCAATCGAGGGAAGCTAGCTGAGGAGCTCGACGCGTTGGCCGGCATGGCCAAGGCGGCGGCGAAGGTATACGAAGAAATCGATCATGCGTTGGCCGAAGCAATTCGGAGTGCCAAGGACGACAAGCCGGCGAAGAAGAGGAAGTAGCTATGGCTGGACGCCCCCGGGACTGGCATCCGGTTGCGGATCGAGACCCAGTCCCCGGTGATCCTGATCAGGTTGCTGCTCTTGGCCGGCAACTTCGGAAGACCGCTGACGAGTTGCAACGCCAGATCCGAAATCTCAAAGCGATCGCTGAACTTGATTCCTGGGACAGTAAAGCAGGGAAGGAGTTCCGGGAGAAGGCGAAGGGAAACACCAAGAAGCTCGAAGCTGCTTTTTCCCGTTACGACATGGCTGCCGATGCCCTCGGCACAGAGGTGACGGAGATCGGTGGGGGGTATCAGGACAAGCTGCACGCTAAACCCAAGAACTATGCAACGGACCTGAACCGGGCGCAGGAGATTGCCGACGCGGCCCTTAGAGATGCCAAGGATGCAGAAGATCGAAAAGGCGCAGCCCAGCGTAGCCTTGACGGTCTTTCAGAGAAGGACAAGGACGACAAGAAGAAGCTGGAGGAGCAGAGGGATCTGGCAGGGGGTGAGATTGCTGCTGCTCAAGAGCAAATCGCCCAGGCTAAGGCGATCCGGAACAAAGCGGCTGGCCAGGCATGCGAGGCTCTTGATGATGCTGCCAGCCTAAATGACTCACTGAAGGATGACTTCTGGGACAAGTTCGATGATTGGGTCGACACAGTTGGGAAATGGGCAGAAGACTGGGCTACCAAGCTGGGGGTTGCCGCACTTGCTGTCGGTTGGATTCCAGTCATAGGCCAAGCGCTGGCCGGTGTGTTGGGCGCTTTGTCCACGATTCTGACATTGGCGAGCACAGTGGCAACTGTCATCCAAGTGATCAGAGGAGATAAGGGGTTGAAGGATCTCGCCTTTTCTGTGCTCGGGCTCGCCATGATGGGTGTAGGAAAGGCTTTTTCGAAGATCGCTGGTAAGTATGCGCAGCGAGCCCTAAAGGTAATGGATAAGGCGAACGTAGCGAAAACTTCCGCACAGTTCAGGCGAGCCATGAAGGGGGTGAATAAGACTGCGGGTTCTAAAACTAAGGGTATCGATACATTCAGGCAGAATATGAAAACCTTCAAGCTGGAGCCTGGCGAGTGGCGAAAATCCATGATCGAACCTTTCTCCGAGCTTGCCTCGAAGAAAGCTTGGGGGGATAATCTGGGCACCATAATTCCATTCCGCGGAAATTATAAGGCGGCTTGGGATAAGGTCGTCCTACGAGGAGATGGTAATGTTCTCTTGGGTGCCGGTCGTTCTTTCTCCGTCGCGGATCCCGGTATCGCCTCCGGTCTGAAGGATATTAAATTTGCGGCTCAGGGGTTTGATGGACTTGAGTCCGTGAATAAGCTTTCACGCAGTGCTACCGGCATGTCAGTCGCAGGTACAGTTGTCACGTCTGTGGGTATGGGCTTGGACGGCAACCTGAATCCGCTCTTGGACTGAGAGGACCTGATGTTGGACGCATATGGGGCAGAGAATCCCATTGGGGACTATGAGACCCGCTTCGATCTTCGGGACGGCTGGGTCGACCTGACGTTGGAACACCGGATCCAGGCGGATGCCCTCGGTGTGGCCAGCGCGGTCATGAAGCATTTCAATCCGCTAGAGCGAACGGTCAGTGACCGGGACCTGCTGAACGACTTGATTGACAGGGCACTCTTCCTCAATTCTGATGAACCGGATCTTGCGGCTGGCTACTACACCCCCGGGGGTGTTGGGCTCGTGGATCTACGAGTTGATTCGCATGCCGATGAAGGTGAAAGCAGGCCTTCTCCTGCCGAAATTACGCCGCTTCTCCTTGACTGGTCAAATGCAAAAGTTCTAGGCGAGCCGGATGTAAGGTATCTGGATTTGGAGGCTGGCCCTGCTGTCCGAGTGCAAGCCATGTTGAAGTCCAAGCGCTTCTTGGGTTTCGGCTCTCAGCTGAATGAATTTATCAAGTATGCAGTATTTCCGCCAGGGGTGGAATACTTTGTTGTCATCACGGCTACCTGGCGGAGTATGGCGGAATCCGATTCCCTAGTGCGAGTGACCGACGAGTTGGTTGCAAGTATGAGACAAGTGCCGGTGAATTCCCAGCAGGGATGATATTGATTCTGCTGACCGATTGGCGTGCACGTGAAGACTGCTGAAGATTTTTCCTCGCCTCCGACGGATTATAACCTCATCGTCCCTGATGGTTGGTTCCAGATTTTACTCGATCCAGAAGAGCGAGATAGATGCATTGTCGCTCTTGTGGACCTCCAGTTCAGAGGTGTGGACAATGCTCCGCATCTCAAGCAAGAGATAATGCGCGATTTGCAAAAGAGAGCGATTAGCGCGTATGGAATCGGTGGTACAGAACTTTACCTCTCCCTGCTGACTGCGGGGCCAGTGCCCTTGGCTTCCTCGCTACTCATCAGCATCCCGGCGGCTGACGAATGGTCCGCCTGTTCGGAAGCGGACGAACTAGCTGAACATTTTGCTGGACGGTATTATGCCGACGCGGATACCGAATTGAGCGTGACGAAACTCGAGGTGGCGGGCAAGGCCGTGCGGGTCCGGCGCCGTGCTGCGCCCGATCCTGAGCAGCAGATGGGTAACACCCTGCCGACCACGACGCTCACGTACTACGTACCGATCCCGGCAACTGGGCGCTGGCTCATGCTGAACTTTTCCACCCCGGTGGATCCGCTTGCCGATCAGATGGTGGAGCTCTTCGACACGGTGGCCGGCACGTTGTATTGGGCGTGACAGCGGGGGCGGGTTTATGGAGCGAAGATGCCCAGGGACTTCGCCAGCGCCTCCAGGTCGTCTGCCGCGTGCATGATGCGGGCGATGTCCTCCGTCGCCGTCCAGATGACGACGTCCGCGCCGTGTTCCTCGACCTGCCAGGCGTAGCGGACGCAGGCGAGGACGTGTGGGGAGTCCTGCTGGGTGATGTAGCGGAAGACGGTCAGGCCCTCGCCGAGGTTCGGGGACTTGAAGCGTTTGACGACGGGAGGCTCGACGGAGCTCGGGTCGTCCGCGAGGGTCAGGGCGCGGAGGGTTTCGTCGCGAGGTGCCGTAGACGGGCCGATGGCCGCCATGACGGGCAGCGGCATGTCCGTCGGGTGGTCGCGGTGGAGGAAGAGCCAGTGGTCCGAGCCGGGCGGTGAGAAGGCCTCGGCGCAGCGGTGGAGGGTACCGGCCACGAAGTCGATGCCGTTCGGGCCGGGATCGAGCTCACGGTCCAGCCACAGGTCCTCGGCCTCCTCGCGGCACCAGGCCTGGATGTCGTCCCACTCCTCGAAGGGGCCGGTTTCCCCGCCCCGCGGCGGAAGGACCGTCCACGGGTACGCGTCGACGTCCTCGATGTCGATGACGGGCAAGAAGTCGCTCATCCACGCCTCCAGCGGAAGGTCGCCATCACGGCGTCGAACCATTCGACGAGGGCCTCGGCCAACTCGTCACGGGGATCCCCGCCTCCGACGGTCGAGAAGGCCGATACGAACCATCGGCGCGGGTCGTCGGGCACGGAGACGATGTACTCCACCCGCCGGGAGGCGAGCTCAGCCCCCCTCTCCGGATCGGCGTCGGCGATGTGCTCGCGGCGCACCGCGAGGGCGCCGTCGATCTCTCCGGAGCTCAGATCGGCGTTCTCGACACCGTCCCGCGACAGGAGCTGTACGGCCAGGTCGGCCGGCTCGGCCTGACCCTGCTCGCGCCCGGGCAGGAGCGTCTCCGAGACGACGATCGACGCGCCCAGGTTGACGTCCTCCGTGGGCTTGACCGGCAGGTACAGGTCCAACGCCTTGCCCTGCTGGGCCTGCGCGACAGCCGCCCGGAAACGACGTTCGAGCTCGCGCTTGTACGGACCGATCTTGTCCTGCGGGGCATCGGCGGGAAGACGCGCGAAGGCGGTGTCCAGGATGCGGCGTACGGCTTCCTCCGTGCCCTGCCGCAGCGGGACCTGATCCCACTGGCTGGGCAGGAGGAGGCGATAGCCGGTCACCGGAGGACGCGCCCCCGTGGCCGTCATCGTCTGTTCCTCCGTCGTCTGTTCCTCAGTGGGCACTCGTCAGCTCCCTGCGCTCGAGTTTCCAGATACCGGCGAGACCACCGATTCCGGCCAGTACGGCGATCCAGAGCACCCAGACGCCCTGGAAGAGGGCGAAAGCGAGGCCGTAGACCAGATAGAAACGCAATGCCCATGTGAAGATGGTGAGTTCACCGCTCAGCTGCTCCCAGTCCGCGGGGCGCCGGAGCAGATACAGCACGATTCCCGGCGTGAGCGCGGCGAGCGACCACTCCCAGGTCGGCATCGGGAGTTTCTCGTCGCCGAGCAGGTCCTTGGTCATCGGGGCCGCGAACAGACGGAACAGAGCCAGCACGAAGACCCATTTGACGGCGCCCACGCCGTACGCGACGAGCCGTGTGCGCCGGTCGGTCCCGTCGGTCCCATGGGACTCAGGGGTTCGCTTCTGATCAGTCATCGTCGGGCTTTCCTCACCATTGCGACGTCCCCGGCACCGGCGCCGTCATGCCGTCCTTCATCCTGCTGTATCCGTCGTCCGTGAGGGAGTCCGCGCTCTTGTCGGCGGTGTCGAGGCCGGTGGCGACGGCCCACGATCCCTGGAGTACGTCCTTCTGCCGCTCGGCCTGACGGGCGTTGTCCGCGAGACCGGTGTTGTCAGGATAGGCGTCGCGCCACTTCTTGACGTCCTTCACCTGCTGGGCCACCTTCGCATCGCCCAGCGCCCCGGCCTTGTCCTTCGCGGAGATCTGCGGCATTTCCGCGTCGCGAACCTCGCCCTCGGCCTTCTGGCCCGCTTTACGGTTCTTCTGCTCCATCGCCATACGGCGACCCTTGGCGTTCTCGCGGTTCTTGCGCGAGGTGTTGCCGCGCTTGTTCTCCGCCCGGGCAGCCGATTTCCGGGCGCCCTGGTTCTTCGCCGCGGACTGTGCGGACTTCTCCGCGCTGGCGAGACCACCGGCGGTCTTACGAGAACTCTGTTGCAGGGCCTTGATGGCCTTCGCCGCTTTAAGACCGTTACGGGCCATCTTCAACGCGCCGAGATCCATCACCACGTCGAACCATGACCCGTTTCCTGTTGCCGCTTGGGTGATATGGATCGCCGCCACCACCGCGGTCAGGATCAGCGCAACGATACCGATCGCGGGGAAGAACATGGCGATGACGCCGATGATCGTGGCGGCCCAACTGGCCCAGTCGGCCACGGTACTCAGCCACTCCTGGTCGGCGACCCAGCCCTTGAAGTCGTTCCACCAGCTGTCCCGCATGTCGTCGTCGATGGACGACCGGATCTTGCCGGCGAAGTGACCGGCGCGTTCCTGATAGTCGCCCTCGGCCGCGTTGAGGCGCTTACGGGCGTCCGCGAGATCTTCCTTGGCCTGCTTGAGAACGGGATCCTCGGCCCCGGAGTCGCCCTTGTCCGACTCCGCGTCCTTGTCCTTCCCCTTCTCCTTCTCAGCCTTCGCCTTGTCCTCGGCCTTGGCGTTCTGGCTGTCGATCACCTGCTGGGCTTCCTTGGCGTCGCTCAGCGCCTTGTCCGCCTTCTTCTGGAACTCCTCCAGATCGTCGGCCCAGCCGGAGAGATGCCCCTTCACCTCGCGGTAACGATCCTCCGCCAGATCGAGCTTGCGCCCCAACGCACGGGCGTTCTCCGCCAGTTCGTCCGCGAAGTCGCCCTTGAGGTTGTCGGCGTCCGCCATGGCGGTGAGCGCCTCGGCCTGCGTGCGCAGGTAGTCGGCGATCTTCTTCATGTGCGTCACCTGATCGCGGACGCCCACCGGATCACCGGGTACGGGGTCGCTCTCACGCAGCGGATGCCAGTCCTTGGGCCTTGCCATTCTTGTCCCCCACAAACAGCACTTCGGTAAGCGATAAGCGGTAAGCGATCGGGTGGTTCTTACTTCTTCTTCTTGCCGGCCTTCGCCAACTCGTCGTCCACACTCTTGAAGGCGTCCCGGGTGCCCTCGACCATCTTCCCGACGGAATCCAGGTCCTCGAGGAGCTTCTTACGGTTGTCGTCCCAGTTGTCGATGAAGTCTGTCATCGCCTTCTTGAGCTCGGACGCCCCGACGACGGAAGTGACATCGTCCTTCCACTCACCGAGCTCCTTGAACTCCTTCTCGATCGCATTCAGTTGTTTCGCCGAAGTGCTGAGCAGAGTGAAATCCACGATCAAGTCCGACATTGATCTACCCCGTGTGTCTTCCCCGCCGGCGCCGGGGCACGGTCGCATCACGCACGGCGGCAACGAGCGGAGGGCGGCGCGTCAAGGAGTGCTCCCGGCGAGACAAAGGCTTGGTCAAGAGCTCCGACGGTAGCCGTGTGACTGGTGGTTTCGCCAGGGCGGGCCTATGCCTGCGGGGGAGCAAGTGTGAATGTCTTGCGGCAAATCGGGTGCTCGTGTGTGTCCGCGCCGCTGAATTCCTGACTTAGCGAAGTCGAATGGTCACGCTGCGATGGGATGCACCCGGGAACCCATGCGAATTGCGGCACGCAGGGGGCACGTCAGGGATGTCGCCTTTGGCGAAGAATGCTCCCCGACCCTCTACTCCGTGACGAAGGGTGCGTATCCGACCGGGATCTCGGTCACTTGAAGGTCCGAGAAGACCAAGGTCAGGTTGTGCGCGTTGGTCTCGATGCGGACCTCGTGAAAGTCGATTCCGAGGGCGCTCGACCAGCGGCGAGTGACCTCCGACGAAGGGAGAAGCCTGGCTCCGGGTACAGGCAGTGCCACTTGACGCCCCAGACGAAACCGTCGAGGTCGACGCCGGTCTCGAACTCGATGAGCCGGTCGTCCAACGAGACCCGCCAGGTCTCCGTCGGCACGGACGTCTCGCAGCGGGCCTCGACGCAGTACCGAAAGAGATACCGCAGGTGGGACGGCGTGACGCCGGTACGGGGATCCGCAGTCACGTAGACGATGACCTCGTAGTCACGCATGTAGTTGGTGTATCCGTGGTGCACGACAGCGTGATCGAAGGTCTCGTCCAGCATCTGTTCAAGAACAGCGGTATCCATACCGCCCTTCTACCTCACGCGGTGAGAGCCAAAGGCATAGAGGCACCCCACCCCGGCGACGCCGGTCAAGAGGCCGTTCCAGGGAGCCGCAGCGTCCGTGCGAAGTCGTCCAGTGGCTCCATCACCGCAGCGACGATCTCCGGATCGTCGTGGTGCCCGCGGAGCAGGACGTCGGGGAGGCCGGGCGGGGTGTGCCAGTGGTACGTCACCGAGGTCATCAGGATGCTGCTGTCCGCAGGGTAAGAGCGGGTGACCCGAACCCCGTTCGCGCCCAGGTGCGGAGAGACGAACGGCACGCTCCCGGTTCGCTGCTGCCACTCGGGGATTTCCGGGTGCGGCACCGTGAGCGCGGTGCCTCCCTCACACGAGGCCGCATCAGGGGCCTCGCAGTGGATACGGGTGGCGTGCATCACCAGCGGCATGTAGGTCAGCGGAACGGGGTGGTAAATGAACGCCTCGTCGGCCTGGAGCTTGTCCCGCAGCGTGACGATCGTCTGCTCGTAGAAGCTCTTGTGGAAACGCCGCAGTTTGCGAGTGAGCTCGATGCCGTGGACGGTGGCCAGACCGATCAGGTGGAGGTCCAGCCATTCCTTGAAGGTCTTCTTGTCGATCTGGAGGTGAAGATAGCCCCAAAGGCCTGGATTGGCATCCGTGTCGATGCGGAGCGGACCGCCGAGGTCGGTGCTCCAGAGGGTGCCTTCGGACATAACTGGTCTCTTTCTTGGGCGCGGCGCAGTGAAATGCCGTGGAGGCGTTCAGCGATACAGCCACCAGTGCCGCAGAATTCCCCCTCCTGCTCCCACCAGCAGGAGTCCGAGCACTGTGAAGCGCCCTAGCGGAGTGGTTGCGAGAAGCCAAATGCCGCCGAAGAGACACAGGGGTCCAAGGCATTTTTCCACCTTCAAGGCAACGGGTCCGTGCGCGGTGGATGACCGATGGATTGGATTCTCCGTCGGTCATCCACGCCTTCGATCAGCGGTTGACTGCCTGGATCTCCTGGACGGTGACGGCCTGTTCGTTGCCGAAGGTGCCGTTGGGGAGGTCGCCGCCGGCGCCGCCTGTGCCGGTCCAGGCGATTTCCCAGGTGATGGTGGCGCGGAGCTTGAAGGTGGTGTCGCCGGAGGAGCGGAGGTACTTGAGGCCGCAGGGTGGGGTCTGGGTGGACTTGCCCTTGGCGTAGGGCTCGCCGATGGAGCCGTCGGCGTTGATGGTGCACTCGCCGGAGGCCGGGTAGGTCTGGGCGTCGTCCGTGCCGGGCTCCAGCTTGAGGGAGATCGGCTTGGCCGTCGTCGTGGCCTGGATGTTGAAGCCGGGGACGTTGATGGCTGCCGTCGCCTGGACCTCGTCGAAGACCGCCTTGTCGAGCCACGCCCACGTCGGGAGGTTCACCTTCGTCGTGGCCGCGGGGGCCAAGGTGACCTTCGTGTCGGGGAGTTCCATGTGCTGGTAGGCGAGGGCTGCGAGGATCTGCGGCGTGATGGCCTCCTCGTACTGGGGCGGCGGGGCTTCGCCGTTGTCGACCCAGAACGGGATGTCGTTGCACGAGCTTCGCTTCAGGATGTCGGGCTCGTTGGGGTTTTCTACGGCGGCCCAGAACATCCCCTCACCGTCTTTCTCGACGTTGTAGTCCTTGTAGCCGGGGGTGTCGGTCCAGCCGTAGTCGTCCTCGTAGTGGCGCTGCAGTTCGTTCAGGGCCGCGCCTGCGTGGCCGCCCATGCCGGGGGCGTTCATCTGGCTGTCGATGTCCTTGGACATCTTTTCCTTGAAGTCCTTGGCGCCGAGGTAGGGGGCGTACCAGCAGGGCGGGGGCGTCCAGTTGACGTCGGAGGACGTTACGTTGCCTGTGCTGCCGTTTGTGGTGACTGAGCCGGAGTACTGGATCTTTGCGGCGGCGTAGATGCCGGTGCCGTCGCTGCCGCCCCTCTCCTCCGTGTCGCCGCCCTTGCCGTCGCCCACACCCGTTCCCGCGTAGGCGGATCCTGTGAGGGCGAGGGTGCTGAGAACCAGCGTCAGCGCTGCTGCGGAGAGGCGTGGGCCACGTGAAGCCTTCACTGGCACTTCGCCGCCTTCTCTTCGACGTACACGTTCGACGCCTGCCACAGGTCGGTGCCCGTGGGGTGCTTGACCATGATGATTTTGAAGAAGCTGAAGTCCGTGATGCTGGGGTCGGTTGTGAGGACCTTCCTGGTCTTGATCTCCCTGCCGTAGAACTTGGTCGAGTCGGAGCAGAACGCTACTTCCACCGATGTGCCGTTCGCCGCGGACCGAGTGGTGGCGTCGTAGTGGCGACGTGTGCCGGTGACAGTCCAGCCACCTTTGATATAGGCATTGATCTGGGTGTCCGCGTACTTGAGGCCGCCGCCGGTCGCGTAGGTGGCGACGGCCGCGTCCTTGGCCGTGCCCTTGTCGACGCCCTGGTAGATGGCTCGGATGTAGTTCGCGGCGTCATCCATCGCCGCCGCCTCGTTCTTGTCCTTCGGCTTGTCCCAGTCGAAGACCAGGTCGATGTCCTTCGGCAGCGACACGTCCACCCCGTCCGGCTTGTCCTCCGCCGGTGCCCCGGAGGCTGAAGCCGACGCGCTCGGTGTCTTCGAACCCTGGTCGGCGCCCGCGATCTTGTCGTTGTCGCTGGCTTTGTCGTCCCCGCTGCCGCAGGCCGTCAACAGCAGGGCTGCCGTTGCTGTCAGAGCGACAGCAACGGGCAAAGAGCGGCGCTTCACAGTGAACTCCCCGTGAGACATCAGTTCCGTCAAGTGATCTGACGGTATCGGTGGGGTTCTCGCTTTCGCCAGAGCGAACTTCCCTGTAAATGGGGGCGATTCGGGCGTATGGGGGTACCTGCCGGTGTGACCTGTGTCCTGATCGTGCCCGAACGAGCGATGGCCCCGAGCGCGTCCGTGAGCCGCGTCCGAGACCGTCGTCGTGGAGGTGTTCCGCTTTGCTATCGAGGCGTCCTGCATCTCGGGCACGCGCATGGCGGATACGTCGACGTGCACAGGGGGTCTGGCACGTCGGTCAGGGGCGGGTAGTGGTCGGCGCACGCGCCTCGCGGTGGTGCTGTTCGGCTCGGTCATCGAGTCCGGGAGGGCGCCGTCGGACGCGGAGGCGTGGCGAAGGGCTCATCACACCGGGACCACGTGGACGTCGCCGGGGTTCAGTACGCCCAGGTATGCCTCGATGTCCTCCGGATCGCTGGTGAAGATCACCGCGCTGCCGTGTTTGACGGCTGTCAGGACCACCCAGGCGTCCACCGCGTCCGGCTTCTTCTTGGCGGGGAGGTGAGCCTCACCCAGGGCCGTGCCGATTCGGCGCCAGTCGGTTACGTCAGGGCCGGTGGCGCAGGCGATGCACTCGGGCCGGCCGGCCTTCGTTTCGCGTAGGGGTGGTTCGGAGGATCGGGCCTGCGGCACGGTGCAGTCCCGCAGGACGCCGGCCAAGGCGTGGACGACAGCTGGATGGGGACGCCATACCCGCGCCAGAACCGGGCTGAGGACCAGAGCGCGATGACGGGTCACCCGCAGGCTTTGATGCAGTGCCACAGCCTTCGCCTTGCGGTCTGCGAGAGCGATGAGCATTCCGGTGTCGTACACCGGGACCCGAGCCGTCATGCGGCATGTCCGGGGCGGCGGCTCGTCCTGCGGTCCTCGCCGTGGACGAGGCCGAGCGCGGCTTCGACGTCCCGTCGCTCCTGTTCGGTCAGCTCCGGCCCGACCTCGTCCGGTTCGACGGGTAGCGCCTTCGCTTCCGCTTCTGCCCGTGCGATGAGGGCGTCCACATCGGAGAACTGTTCCTCTATGGCCTCGGTCTCCGCCATCTGGCGCGTCGCCGCGGCCACCAGATACGCCGAGACGTCCAGCCCTGCCCGCTCGGCGTGCCGTCTGATGCGCTCGGCCTGGTCGCCGTCGAGGCTGATGCTGATCCGAGTCTTGGCCATGCGTCGAGCGTATGACGCGTATTACGGCAGCTCAAGGGGAGTGGCCCGGGAGGTGTGGCCCCGCCCGCCCTCGACGGACGACAGTCCGTACGTCAAGGGCGGGCCGCACCTCAGGCATCCAGCGGATCAGGCGGTCAGTGCCTCCCCCGGCACCGCCCCACATCGATCCGCACGATCTGCGGGTCATGGTCGCTCGCCTGGTTTGCGAACTCCGCGTTGATGTGGACCACGTCGTAGTCGAAGTGGGTGATCGCCGGGGTCGTCAGTGTGTGGTCCAGGGTCTGGGAGTTGCCGTCGTAGACGTAGGTGTAGCGCTGGGCCGGCGGGAGGGTGGTGATGAGGGGGCGGAGGACCTTGCCGGATGTCAGGGTCGTCATCGTTCCCGAGAACTCGAAGTCGTTCAGGTCGCCCAGGACGACCGCCTTGGCATCGGCGTCAGCCGCCAGCAGGGACTTGACGAAGGTGTTCACCTCCGCCGCCTGGGCCGCGCGCTGGGTCTCCGAGCTGCGGGTCGGGGGCTGGTAGCGGCTGTGGAGGGACTGGTCGCCGCCCTTTGAGGTGAAGTGGTTGGCGATTACGAAGACCGGCTCGCCGTGGAACGTGAACTCGCCTACCAGTGGTTTGCGGCTGCTGGCCCACGCGTCGCTCGTCGGGTTGATGCGGCCCGGGGAGTGCGTCAGGGTCGCGCCCTTGCGTGTCTTCACCACCTGCGTCGCCGTCGTCGTCGCGTCGCCGGTGCCGCGGTCCGCGAAGGACACCCGCTTGGGGTTGAAGAGGAAGACCTGGCGGATGTTTCCGCCGGGCTCGCCGCCGTCCTTGTTGTTCTCCGGGACCACGTAACGCCAGGAGTAACGGGGGCCGCCCGCCGCGCGGATGGCGTCCGTGAACTTCGTGAGGGTCGCCTCCGACGTCAACGTGCCGTCGTTCACCGCCCCGTTGTCGTCCTGGATCTCCTCCAGGGCCACGATATCGGGGGAGTTGAGGTTCACGGCCACGCCCGTCGCCAGGCGGTCGAACTTCTCCTGGGCGTCCAGCGCGTCGAGGTTCTCGACGTTGTACGTCGCCACCGCGAGCTCCCCGCCCTTCTGACGGCGGGTGACCTCCTGCTTCAGGCCGTTGTCCTGGAGGGTGCCGAGCTGGGTCGCCTGGAGGTTGTAGCCGCCGTAGGAGGAGTAGTCGAGGGGGCCCGTGGTGGTGCCCGTCAGTTCGTCGCCCACGTTCGCCGTCGGGAAAGGCGCGGAGGTGTCGAGGGACAGTACCTTCAGGCGGCCGGTGTTCTGCCGGTCGTAGCCCGAGTAGAGCGCGCCGCCGCGCTTGGTGGGGTTCTCGTCCGGCTTGACCGTCACCCAGAGTTCGTCGTACTCGGTCGTCCCGCCCACGACACGTGCGTCCTTGAACGACGTACGCATGCCCTCGACCGACTCGTAGAAGTCCAGGGCGTACGTGGTGGGTTCGAGGGGAAGCGATTCGATGCTGCCGCCGTCGGCGGAGGGCGTGTAGGCGTCGGGGACGGAGGTCGCGTCGACGGTGACCGCGTCCGGGAGCGCGTTGCCGGAGGAGAGGACCGTCGTCACCGGGCCCGTGATCTCCGTGAGCGACTGCTGGCCGCTCGCCGGGTAGTACTCCGTGACCTTGCCGGTGACCAGGACCGAGTCGCCCACCGTCACCGTCGGCGTGGCCGAGCCGGTGTAGACGAAGACGCCCTCGCTGGTGCGGGCGTCGGCGTCCGCCTGCGGGTCCTGGATCCAGAAGCCCTTCGAGCCCGTCGTACGAACGCCCGTGACGATGCCCGGGACCCGGGTGACCGCCTTGCCGGCGTACGGGGAGAGGCGGGTGGGGCCCTGGATGTCGTGGACGCGGACCGTGCCGGGGTCGGTCGTACCGCCACCACCTCCGCCGCTGCCGTCGCCCGGGTCCGGGGTTTGGCCCGCCGCGTTCACCGGGGTCGGGGTGGCGGAGGTGAGGTCGGTCGCGTTGTCGTCGGTGTCCGTCAGGGACTCGGCGCGGGCGACGGAGGCGGTGTTGGAGGCGCCGGTGGCCGGGCCGCTGCCCTCGCGGACGACCGCCGTGCCGTAGCCGACGATGTCGAGGACGCGGGTGTCCGCCGTGCAGTCCGCAGCCGTCTTGCAGGTCAGCGCGGTCGTGCCGGAGACCAGGGCGATCGTGCCGGTCGTCGCGCTCATCGCGATCGAGCCGGAGGCGTCAGGGGTCGGCAGGGCGGTCGTGCCGCCGGTGCCGGTGCCCTCGCCGATCAGATAGCGGCCGCCGGCGGCGAGGCTGCCGTTCAGGGCGGTGACCTGCCACTGCGAGCTCGCGGAGGCGGTGCCGGGGAGGTACTGCACGCTGTAGCCGGAGAGGTCGAACACCTCGGAGCCCGCGTTGGCGAGCTCGACGAAGTCCCTGGTCAGGGTGGCGCCCGAGTTGCCTCCGCCGCCGTAGACCTCGGCGATCACGGCGGTGCTGGAGGGGGCGGCGAAGGCGGCGGGGAGGGCCGTGAAGGCCAGGGCGCCGGCCGCGCTCACGGATATCAGCGGGTACGCGGCTCGGCGGGCGCGGAGGCCTCTCTCCGGGCGGGGTCTTCTTCCAACGGGGCTGGACACGCTGGCGGTCTCCTCGGATCGGACGGCGACGGAGTGGGGCGGCGGGGTGCGGTGTGGGGACCGTGACCGTGGGGAGTCGGCTCAAGTTACGCGCGTAGAAGGGAGGGCGCCAAGAGGTCGTAGGTTAAATCCTGGGAACAGGGCGGGGGTTGTGAGGTGGTCGGCATCCGCTAGCGTCCCCCGACATGCGCATGCACAGGGTGGGGAAGACGCTGGCCGTGGTCGTGGCCGCGGTGGGCCTGTTGGGGACGGCCGGTTATGTCGCGACGGGGTCGTCGGTGGGGCCATCGGTGGGGTCGTCGGCCGGGTATTTCCCGTTCGGATACGGGTGCGGGGACGCGGAGGAGCGGCTCGGGGAGGCGCTGGCCAAGGAGTCCGTGCTGGATGTGCCGCCGTCGTCGGCCGGTGCCGGGGAGTCGTACCGGAGCTGCGACGACGACGATCTGTTCGTGGTCGCCGGGCGGTCCTACGCCTACGAGGGCTCCCGGGAGAGCGCGCTCCGGCACTACCTGGACGTGGGGTCCACGCGCGGGTGGCGGACCGCGGCCGGGGACTGCCTCGCCAAGCGGATCGACGGTACGACCGCGTATCTGACGGTCTGGGGGCCCGAGAAGGGGACCCTCGACGTCGAGATCACCGCGGACCGGGCCGGCAGCCGCTGGTGCGAGTGAGGTTCCCCGGCCGCATTCCGAGCAGGCCTTCCCACGACGGTCAGCGGACCCGCGTCGACTCCCGCACCTTGCGGCCGAGTTTGCTGAAGCCCTGGGGGACGGCGGAGAGGAGGTCGTCCTCGTAGTACGGGACCTCCGCGCCGGGCAACTTCAGTAGCTGGGCCGGGAGTTCGTTCGGGTGGGTGTTCAGGCAGTGGTCGCAGACCGGGAGCATCTTGCGGCGGTGGTTATCGGTCGACACGCGGACGTGGCGGGTGGCCGTCGCGGGGCCGTGCAGGGGGTTCACGCCGCAGCAGAGGGTGGCGTTGTGGTGGGCGAGCGCGGCGCGAGTGGCTCGGGCGAGGACGATGACGGCCACCAGAGTCGCGGGGGAGAGGCTGTCGTCGACGTCGTCGGCGCCGTTCGTCAGGAGCAGGGTCGCCTCGTGGCGGTTGCGGGCGCGGGCGTCGGCGGTGGTGTCGGCGGCGAACTCCGTTTTCATGGCGCGGAGTTCGGTCCTCGCAGTGTCGCGCAGGTACGGCAGGGTGGGGGCGGCCGGGGAGTCCGTGGGCAGAGCCGACGTCGGCAGCGGTTCCGGGGTGCGGCGCAACAGCAGTCTGCGGACGATCCCCAGTACGGTCGCTGCCAGACCGAAGATCAGGAGTGCCGCGAGTACGCCCAGGAACAGGCTTGACCAGAAGTCGCCGTAGTAGAGCGGTCGCAGATCGTCCTCGGTGACGGCGTCCGCGACCGGGTACGGGTCTCCGGGGGAGGTCGGTTCGTCCGTGCGCTCGGTCTTGTCGAGGATGACCAGCAGGGTGTCGAGCCGTTCGCCCAGGAGGAAGTCGTCGGCCCGCTGTGCCTTGTCGTCGCCGTAGGAGACAGACTCCGGGAGGTCGAAGAACGGGCTGTAAGTATCGAGACCGAGGCCGTAGTTGAAGGCGTTGATGTAGCCGTTCAGCGGGTCGGCGACGATGTAGACCCCGTTCGCGCCGCCGAGCTTGTCGCGGACCGCGGCGGTGAACGCCTCCTCGTCGCCCGTGGATTCGTCCTCGTACATCTGCGGGACGAGCACGACGAACACCGGCCCGCCGCCCCGGGAAGCGGTGAACTTCTCCATACGGGCGTGGAGTTGCGTCAAGCGGGCCGTGTCCAGCAGTTGAGGGCTCTCCGGGTCCGCGTACACCGGGTCCTTGGCCAGGCCTTCCGCGACACGGTCGAGGCGGGTGTTGAGGTCGACCGCTCTGGGCGGGGGCGACGCGCTCGTCCTGGTCTCGTCGAAGACGAGCGGTGCGGAGACGGTGATCGCGGCGGCGGTGGCGAGGGCGATCATGGGGAGAAGCCAGCGAGGGAGCCGCTTCGGCTCCTTCCGGGCGGCTCCCGGCCGACGGTGCCACCACCGTCGTGCGTAGGGGACCAGCAGCAGGATGAGCAGGGGCGCGCCGGTGATCGCCATGCCTGTGAGGTTCGACTGGTTCTCGCGGTCGGACGGGCCGATGTACAGGTCGGCCGGCGGGTCGTCCTGGTACTTCTCGCGCGCCGCCTCCGCCCGGACGGCAACCCTCTCGGCGTCCTGCACGACGACGTCCACGAAGCGCTCGAGCTGCCGCAACGGGCCCGCGTCGTAGGGGAGTTCGTAGAAGGCGACGGTCGCCGCGTCCTCGTCGGGGGCCTGGATTCCGTAGGCCTCGGTGTCCGTGATCGTCGACTCGTCCATCAGCACGTACAGGCCGTCCTCGCCGAGCCGGTCATGCACCGAGTCGAGGAACCCCGAGACGGCGGTGGACTGTGCCGGGAGGACGAGGACGTACGTCGGGACGCCGGTGCGCTGGGCGACCTTCTCGAAGGCGGGGGTGGTGGACTTCGGGATCTCGCGGGGGAGTTGGTCGGTGATGTAGACCGGGTTCTTGCGGAGTTGGGTGGCCAGGTAGGTGGCCTGGGCCTCGGAGTCGGTGGCGGCTCGCGCCGGAGTGGTGGCCGTGAACAGGGCGGCCAGCAAGGCGAGTAGGAAGGTGATCGGGAAGGCGAGCTGGATGAACGGGCGGCGTCCGGCCGCGTTGTCGCTCTTCGCCGCCGCTCGCATCGCGCTGTGCCCCCAGTGATCGCCCGCGGTTGTCCGCGGCACTCTACTGGGGTGCTTCGCTAGTGCGAAACGGCACCCGGGGTTGCCACCCGGCCTGCCACCCGGCGCTACAGGTCGCCCGGTTGGGGCTTGGCGCGTTCTCCGTCGCGGCCCATCAGGATCGTGTGGGTGTCGTGGACGTCCTTGCCCGCCTTCGACGGGACGCGCGCCTCGACCATGACGATGCCGCTGGGGAGGCGGGTGAAGGACGGGGGCGGCGTGTCCGCCGGGAGCTCGGCGAGGAACTTGGCGACGCGTTTGCGCTGGCCGGGGGAGAGTTCGCTCTCCGGGACGGCCTGGACGGTGCCGGAGAGGATCTGCGCCACGCGCTTGGCGCTGTCCGGGTTGCCGGTGAACAGGCGGATCCAGGAGTCGTCGGAGAAGGTGAGGCGGATGTCCGCCTCCACCTCGCTGTACGTCATCTGCCGGGCGCCGGCGATGGCGTCGCGGGGGTACTCGGCGAGGACGTCGGCCTTGGCGAGGGTGGCGGTCTGGTTGCCGAGGAACAGCAGGCGACGGCTGGTCAGGACGAGGTCGGTGAGGTAGCCCTTGGGGCGGCGGGCGGGGTCGAGCTGCCAGGGGGCGGTGCGGGCGAGGGTGTCGGGGGCGGCCCACATGACGGGGAAGTCGTCGACCTCGTTCTCCGGCTCCTCCGGCTTGCCGTACACCGGGACGTCACCGAAGGGGGAGCCCATGGCGCCGCCGATGTTCGCGATGATGTTCGCGATGAGGGGGATCCCGAACGCCAGGGCCCGACCGGTGCGGCGTACGGCGCGGTCGCCGGTGGAGTGGAGGGCGTAGGCCGGGCCCTCGGGCCAGCCCGGGAGTTCGTCCTGGATGTCATGGCGCTCGGTGTCCCGGAACCAACGGGAGCCGTGGACCGCGACCGACATGCCGCTCGCGAACCTCGCCGACGTGCGCAGCAGCAGGTCCTCGTCAGCGCTGGGGTACCAGTCCATCAGTGCACCACTTCTTCCGGTTGCGGTTCCGTCGGGAACTCCACGGAGCCGACGATTCCCGCGAGGGCCTGCGAGAACTCGTCCCACTGCGCGACGGACGCCGTGTCGAGGGTGATCACGGCGGTGTAGGGGTCCTTCGGGAACGGGACGTACACCTGGATCTGGCCCATGACGAGCTCGGTGTCCATGCCGGACCGGGTGTACGCGCCGTCCACCAGCAGCTTGCGGAAACCGATCCCGGCGACGGCGGGGCCGCACGGCAGGTCCAGCCAGGACACCTCGCGCAGCGGATCGCTCAGCAGCACGGCCCGGATTCCCTCGGCGACCACGTCCGGTTCCGTGGACTCCGACTCGGTGACCGCGAGGGTGAGGGAGCAGTGGGCGACTCCTCCGCCGTCCTCGATCTCGTACAGGCCGATGCCGAAGAAGGCGATTCCGGACGACAGCAGCTCCTCCGCCATGGCGCTGTACAGGTCGCCCACCGTGCCCCACAGTGGCTCCTCGCCGTGGGGGTAGATGTCCTGGACCAGGCGTCGTACGGCCTCGGCGCGTTCCGCCGCGTCGAGCGACACCTCGATCGCGTGCATGCCGTGCGGGAGGCGGAAGGCCATCGGCGGCAGGGCGGCGCTGCCCACGGTCAGCAGCTGCGACGTCGTATCGGTGCCGGACATGTCCTGCCTCAGCTCCCGTAGTCGGTGGTCGCGATGGTGTGCACCTTGAGCGCGTTGAAGCCGCCCTTGATCGCGGCGTCGAGGCTGCGGCCCGCCCTGCTCATCGGGGCGATGACCTCGGCACCCTTGACGAACGGCAGCTTGGAGCCGACGGCGTTGAGGCCCTGCGTGCCGAGCAGCTGCCCCTTGCGGACGTTCTGAAGGCCGCTCTCCACCGCCAGCGTCAGCCTGCTGCCCCCTTCACCGAGCTTGACCATGGGCGCGGCTTTGAGGGGGCCGAACAGTATGAACCTCTTGCTGAGACTGGTCACTCCCCGATATCCCTCCCCCAGCTCCTCCGCCCGCGCCACCGCACTGGCCCCCTTCGCCAGCTCCGCGCTCCCCGTCAGCCCCTTCACGCCAGGCAGGATGCCGAGTGCGTCGAACCCGATGTCGGTCCAACTCACGTCCGCGCCGGACGCCTTGGCCACCGCGTGCGACAGCAGTGCGGCGCCGCTGGCGATCATCGCGCCGGCGGCGAAGATCGCGCCCAGCGGCTCGAAGGGGGCGGTGATGATGGCGAGCATGCCGAGTACGCCGCTGGCGAGGCTGAGGATGTCGCCGATCTCCTTGAACAGGTCGGCGTGCTTCTTGAACCAGTCGCCGGTGGCGTCCCAGGCGCCGGCGAGGTCGTGGCCGAGCCGGTCCCAGAACCCGGGCTCGTCCGGCGCGATGTCGGCCGCCTTGTCGAGGTCGCGGCCGGCCGCGGTGGCTGCCTTGCGGTAGCGGTCCTCCAGGTCGTGGACCTCGCGGATGACGTTGTCGACGTCACCGGAAGCCTTGCCGTACGCCTCGGTGCCTTCCTTGGCGTCCGACTTCGCGTCGAGTTTCTCGCCGGCCTGCTTCTCCAGACGGTCGGCCTCGTCCTGGAAACCGGCGAGTTGGCCCGCCCAGCGGTGCAGGGCGCGGGCGGCCTTGTCGAAGGAGTCGTGGCTCTGCCTGATGAGGGGCGTGACGTCGGTGGAGATGTGCTCGCTGAAGGCGACGGCAGTCTTGCCCTTCCAGGCGCCGCACTCGATCTGCTCCAACTCCCGTACGGCAGTACCGAGTTCGCTCGCCAGGCCGCCGAGCTTCTTGGCCAGCTCGCGGGTCTGCTCCACGTCGCCGGGGGTGGGGTCCCAGCCTATGTGGGGGAAGGAGGGGCGGGTCATGAGGGGTCAGCGGCCCTTCTTCGGGGCCTTGAGGGACTGGGCCAGTTCCAGGTCGAGGTCGTCGAAGGTCTTCCCGATCTTGTTGATCATCTTGACCGCGTTCTGGGTGTGCTTGCCGAGCTGCTTGATGCCGTAGCCCCAGTCGTCGGCGAACTCGTGCACATCGTCGACGAGCCGGGGTGCGCCGACGACCGAACCGTCCGTGCCGCGCAGGGTGCGGCGGGCGGTGTCCATGCGGTCGGAGATCGTCGAGAAGGTGCGCTTGAGATCCTCGAAGATCGTGTCTTCGAGCCGTAGGTCACTCACGAGGCGTTCCGGGTGCTCGGGGGTGTGTTCGGGTTCGCGTTCGTGATCTTAGGCAGCGGATTCGCGCTGGTGAGCGACGTGGGGGAAGGATGGGCGCGGCTTGAGCGGCCGATGGGGGGCTGTTTGCCGGGGCTTGGCGAGGCCGTGACGCTACCGCGATTCCGGATCGCGAACGACGGGGGGCCTCAGCTCAGCGGGTGGGAAGGGGGGTGCTCGGTTATCCGGGCGGATCAGCAGTGTGATGGCGCGCCGACGCCGGTACTGACGTCGTCCGGCGTCGGCGCGGCCCGTCAGTCCCCGGTCTCCACGAACAGGTCCTCGGCGGTCGCGGCGGTCGCGGCCCGGGTGACCCAGGTGCGGAGGGTTTCCAGGTCCATGCAGTTGGTGATCCGTTCGCGTGTGGCTTCCGAGACGCCGATGCCACGCGCGTCGAGGATCAGCAGGATGTCCTCGGCTCGGCTCTCGGCCCGCAGTCGCTGGGAGGTCTCGGAGCGGAAGAAAGAGAGGTCGACGGCCATCAGTTGCCTCCAGGTCTCGGCGGCCAGGGCTTTACCGAGGCCGAGTTCGGTGAGCTCGGCGAAGATCCTTGCGGTCTCCTCGTCGATGGTCTTCAGGGCGACAGCCAGGGCTTTCAGTATGGCAGGGGCGTCCGGGTCCCTGCCGTGCGTGATGGCGCTGAGTGTCGCGAGCGGGATGTCACGGGCGGCGGCCGACGGGTCCGTGATCACGGGGACGTTGTGCGGACCGAGGACCAAGGGACGGAGGGTGAGGGTGGGCCAGAATGCGGGGCCGATGACGATGGGCTTCTCGGCCCACTTCGCCGTGTTGCGGTCCTGGCAGGTCACGAGAAGGACGGGCGGGATGCCGTACTTCTCGCGCAGGTGCGCGACGTAGTAGGCCCAGCTGCTGGGCTTGAGGGGGTTCGGTTTCCCCTGAGCCTCGATGATCAGGAGGTGGCTCTCGCCCGATGCTGTGTCGATCCTCAGGAGAGTGTCCACGCGTCGTTCCGTGGGCTGGATCTCGGTGAGGTCTGTCGGCAGCAGGGACACAGCGACCGGATCGGGAAAGGGGAGATCGAGACGCCGGAAGGTCCGGGCGAAGACGCCTGGGTCCTCCCGGAAGATGTGATGCATCGCCTCGTGGGATGAGCTGACCATGTGGTGGACGGTAGGCGGGTGATCCTCTCGTGGTCTGGTGTACGACCTTGGATCACCCGCCCGAGTGAAGGCTGAAGTGAGGCGTGTTCAGCCCAGCTTGGTGTTCTGTGCCTTCACCAGGTCCGCGGGGACGATCGCCTGGGCGGACTGGCCCTTGATGAAGCCGCCGCTGTCGATCGAGAAGTAGTTGACGATCGTGTCGCCGAAGCGGAAGGTCTGGGTGCGCATGGTCTGGGTGCCCTTGTACGAGACCGTGGAGACGGTGGCGAGGGACTCGTCGGCGGAGGGGTCCGAGGGGGCCGTCTCCTTCTTCACCGAGGTGTACGTCGTGCTCGCCTTCTTGGACTTCGCGGTGTAGCCCGTCGTACAGGAGGAGGCCGCGTCCGCGAGGCCCTTCATCGCCTCCTCGGCCTTGCCCTCCGCGTACGTGGCGAGGGTGATGTACGTGTAGAGGTAGCTCCCCGTGCCGGCGTACCGGACCAGTGAGGCCTCCGGGTCGCCGACGGGGAGGTAGTTGGACGCGTACGCCAGCGGGGCACAGACCGGCTTCTCGACCTTCAGCTGGTCCTGGCTCGTGGCGAGGGCGTCCTCCTTGGCGGGTTCGTCGATGCGGTAGTCGCCGCCGGCCTCCGCCTTCGTGACGAGCAGCTTCGCCAACTCGGCCGCCGGGTCCGCCGACGGCTTCGCCTCGGAGGTGCTGGGCTTCGGCTTCTCGGACGCCGTGGTCCTGCTGTCGTCCCCGTCTCCGCCACCGCACGCGGTCAGCGTGGTGAGGGACAGCGCGGACAGCAGGGAGAGAGTGAGCGTGGCTCGCTTCATGTGGGGGGCTCCTGGATGGTTCGGCCTGCACGACTGCCGGCCGGCGATTACGGGACGTACGCCCCGTCCAACAACTTCCGCAGCGCCGGCGACAGTTCGGGCACCCGCGCCCCCGCCGCCTGCACCGCTGCGACGGCCTGGACGTACGCCACCGCCTCCGCCCGCAGCCGCGCCTTCTCGGCGCCCTGCCTCCGGCCGGCCAGCCAGACCACGATCGCGAGGGGGATCAGGGCGAGGGCGCCGTAGCCGAGCGGGGTGCCGTCGGTCGACGCCCACAGCACTCCGCCGCCGGCGCCGAGGATCAGCAGACAGCCGGTCTCGTCGTGCCAGCCGCCCGCGTCCGCGATCCGCTCGTACTCGGTGACGGCGGCGGGCTTCGGGGGCACGGGGGAGGGCGGGACCGGGGCGCCGAAGCCCTGCGGTGCGCCGAAGCCCTGCGCGGCGCCGAAGCCCTGCGGTGCGCCGCCCGCGAACGGCGCCGGGTCCACCTTCGGGTACGACGGGATCGGCAGTACTGCCTTGCCGTTGCCGCCCGAGCCCTCCGGCCTGCCCTCCAGCCACCCCGGCACATGCGCCAGCGGCAGCCCATGGGCCCGGGCCACGCCCAGGATCTCGCGGTAGCCGACGAGGGCGGGGTGCAGCAGCTCGCGCCGCCAGCCCCTGCGGACGTGGACCAGCGCGGCCACGGCCAGGATCAGGACGGGGGCCGCCATCAGCGCCTTCACCGGGCCCATCGCCGGCACGCTCACCGCCGTGACCACCCAGCACACGACCGCCACCAGCGCGAAACCCGCGACCCAGGCCAGCGGCCGGTGCTGCACCCGGTGTGCCGCCTCGCGGCGTTCCGCGAGCAGCGCCGAGACCGCCGTGTCGTTCGTGTAGTCGACGCCGGTGCGCGCACCCGTCGCGCGTACCGCCTCCAGCACCCGGGCATCGGATGCCAGCGCGGCCCCGCCGATCGGCAGAAGACCCGTTTCGAGCTCGGTCACCGTCGCAACTCCCCCGTGTCCGTGAATCGAGCAAAGATCATGTCACGGCGGTTTCGCCCCCTCGTGAGCGAATGGTGGAGGCCTCATGGGCGGCCCGTGACGCCGTTCCGCATGCTGGACGCAAAAGGGCTTCTGACGCCCTCAGTTGCAGATGAATAACGGTGGGCGGGGTGAGATGCGTGACGGCGGACGTGCCTTGAGGGGCTTATGTGCGGCTGATACGGTGCCATGGCTTGACACTCACCCCAGCGATGGCTAGCCGCGAAGGTTCAGGCGAACGCGGGTGAAGTGTCCTAATTTGCAGAGAATTTGGCAGACATTTTCTTGGGTGTACGGGGAGCGGTTGCGTGAAGATCCAAGAGCGTTCGGGGGCGGCTCACGGTCGTTCCGCACCTCCTGCTCAGCCGTCGGTCGGTGACCGGCTTCCCACGCCGCCTCGCGAGCGCAAACCGGCGTTGGCCGCGTTGGCGGTGCTGTTGATCCTGGTGGGTGCGCTGGGAGCCACCATGCTGGTGTTGCAGGCCGGCGACCGGATCGAGGTCGTCCAGGTCACGAAGGACATCCAGACCGGGGAGTCGGTCAACAGCAGCAACACGACGTCCGTGCTGGTCGCCGAGGACGCCGCCGTCAACTACGTCGAGTGGTCCCAGCGGAGCACCCTCGAGTCGTACAAGGCGAAGTCCACTATCTACGCCGGCACCGTCGTCATCGGTGACATGTTCAGCAAGGACGTCAGTGCCACCGAGGGCAAGACCCTCGTAGGCCTCTCCCTCAAGGCGGGTCAGTTCCCCTCCGGCATCAAGCAGGGTGACACGGTGGCCGCCTACCGGGTCACCGACGGCGGCTCCGGCGGCAACAGCTCCGCCTCGGCCTCGGGCGACAACAACTCCCTGCTGGTGGACAAGGCGATCGTGACCGCCGTACCGGTGGCGAACGACGACGACATCGTCGGCAGCGCCAACACCGCGTACACCCTCGCCGTCGACTCCGACGTGGCTCCCGCGCTCGCCCAGGCCGCCGCGAACAGCCAGGTCGTCCTGGTTCTCGTGCCCAGCAACAGCAGCAACTAGAAGGCGGCCCCAGACCCATGGCGCTCATCGCTCTCGCCGCCGACAAGGGTTCCCCCGGCGTCACCACCGCGGCCGTCGCCCTCGCGGCGGTCTGGCCGCGGCGCGCGCTGCTCGCGGAGACCGACCCGGCGGGCGGCGACCTCGTCTACCGCAGTGCCGCCGCGCACGGCGGGCCGCTCAACCCCAACACCGGGATGCTGTCCATCGCGGCGACCGCGCGCCGAGGCCTGGTCCCCGACCAACTCTGGGACCACGTCCAGCCGTTGAGCGGCGGCCTCGAAGTGCTCGTCGGGCTCGGCAACGCCGAGCAGGCCGCCGGTCTCGCCGGACTGTGGCCGACCCTCGGGCACTCCTTCGCCGCGCTCGCCGAGTCCCCGAACGCGCCCGCCGACGTCATCGCCGACTGCGGCCGGATCGCCGGGGACACGCCTGCCGTGGACCTCTTCCCGCACGCCTCCCTCGTACTCCTCGTATCCCGTACCGAGCCCGAGGCCATCGCCCGGGTCCGGGACCGGGCGGCCGCCCTCGGCAACAAGCTGCACGGGGGCCAGCGCGGGGTCGCGACCATGGGCAACCCGATGATCGGGGTCGTGCTCATCGCCGACACCAACAACGCGGCGAAGATCTCGGGCCAGGTCAACGACATGCTCGTGCACGCCCAGACCGGCGCCCGCGTGGTCGGCACCATCGCCGACGACCCGGCCGGCGCCGACCAGTTGGCCGGCCGCAAGCGCGGGCGGCTCGACAAGTCGCTGCTCATCCGCACCGCCCGCAAGGTCACCGCGGACCTCTACCAGCAGTACGGCGCCGCCTGGTCCGTACCCACCCAGGCCCAGCACGGCGAGATGAACGGCCATGCGGGGGCCGGGCGATGACCGCTGTCGACCATCAACTGGTCAAGCGGTTCCGGCAGGACGCCGGCGACCGTATCGCCGAGCAGCGGCGCCAGGACCAGGTGTCCGGCGTCACGCCGATGTCCGGCGAGGACGAACGGCACTACGCCCGCGCGGTCATAGCCCAGATCCTCGAGGACCACGCCCGCACCGAGATCAACGCCGGGCGCACCCCGCTCGACGCGGAGACCGAGGAGCAGTACGCCGCCGCAGTGCACGCCGCGCTGTTCGGTGTCGGACGGCTCCAGCCGCTCCTCGACAACCCGGACGTCGAGAACATCGACATCAACGGGTACGACCAGGTCTTCGTCGGCTACTCCGACGGGCGCGAGGTCACCGGCGATCCGGTCGCCGAGTCCGACGAGGAGCTCATCGAGCTCATCCAGGTCCTCGGCGCGTACTCGGGTCTGTCGTCCCGGCCCTTCGACTCGGCCAACCCGCAGCTCGACCTCCGACTCCCGGATGGTTCGCGTCTGTCGGCCGTCATGGACGTCACCCGGCGCCCGGCGCTCTCCATCCGTCGCGCCCGCATGGGCAAGGTCTTCATCTCCGACCTCGTCGGCAACGGGACCCTGTCGCCGGAGGTCGCGCACTTCCTGGCCTGCGCGGTCCGGGCCCGCAAGAACATCATGATCGCGGGCGCGACCAACGCCGGTAAGACCACGCTGCTTCGGGCCCTCGCCAACGAGATCCCGCCGCACGAGCGTCTCATCACCGTCGAGCGTGCTCTGGAGCTCGGGCTCGACACCTTCCCCGATCTCCACCCGAACGTCGTCGCGTTCGAGGAGCGGCTGCCCAACTCCGAGGGCCAGGGCATGATCCCGATGGCCGAACTCGTCCGCCGGTCGCTGCGTATGAACCCCTCCCGCGTCATCGTCGGTGAGGTCCTCGGCGACGAGATCGTGACGATGCTCAACGCGATGTCGCAGGGCAACGACGGCTCGCTGTCCACGATCCACGCCAACAGCTCCAGCGAGGTCTTCAACCGTATCTCCACCTACGCGTTGCAGGCCTCCGAGCGGCTGCCCATCGAGGCCAGCCAGATGCTGATCGCGGGCGCCGTGAACTTCGTCGTCTTCATCCAGCGACGCAACAACTTCCAGTCGGGCGGCCGTCTCCAGCGCTCGGTCACCTCCATCCGCGAGGTGAACGGCGTGGACGGCCGCGTGCTGTCCAGCGAGGTGTTCGCCGAGGCGCACGACGGCCGGATCGTGCCGCACGCGCCCATCGCCTGCGTCGACGATCTGATCGCACAGGGCTACCGGCCCACGGGAGCGTGGGGGTGACCATGACGACTCGGACACAGGCACAGACTCTTGCCGCACTCGACTCGCTCGGTTCCATGGGCGGGCTGTTCTCCACGACCGTCCTCTTCTCCCTCGCGTCCGGGGTCGCCGTCGGCGGTGGCATCGCGCTGTTCGCCATCGCCGTACGCGGACTGCCCGCCAAGCCCGACCACGAGAAGCAGAAGGCCGCCGAGCGGGCGAGCGAACTGATCCGGTTCGCCGGGCAGCGCGGTTCGCTGGCCGCCATCGTCGGGATCGTCGTCCTGCTGCTCACCCAGTGGGCGGTGGCCGGTGTCGCGGCCGGTGTGCTGGTGTTCTTCTGGGACCGGCTGTTCGGCGGTGCCGGTGAGGAACGCGCCGCGATGAAGCGGGTGGAGGCGCTGGCCGGCTGGACGGAGTCGCTGCGCGACACCATCGCCGGCGCGGTCGGTCTCGAGCAGGCCATCCCGGCTTCCGCGCGCGCCTCGGCCCCGGTGCTGCGGCCCCATCTGGACGCGCTCGTCGACCGGTTGCGGGCCCGCACCCCGTTGCCCGACGCGCTCCAGCACCTCGCCGACGAGATCGACGACGCCTCCGCCGACATCATCGTCGCGGCGCTCATCCTCAACGCCCGCCTCCGCGGCCCCGGTCTGCGCCAGGTGCTGGGCGCGCTCGCCAAGTCGGCGCGTGAAGAGGTCGACATGCGCCAGCGCGTGATGGCCCAACGGTCCTCGACCCGCCGCTCGGTGCAGATCGTCGTGGGTGTCTCGGTCGCCTTCGTGCTGGGCCTGTCCGTCTTCAACCGCGAGTTCGTGGAGCCGTACGGCACGGCCGTCGGCCAGCTCGTCCTCGCCTGTGTCTGCGGTCTGTTCGCACTCGGCTTCTGGTGGCTGCGCAAGCTGTCGACCATCGAGACGCCCGAACGCTTCCTGATCAAGGACGAGTCCGCGGTCCAGTTCGTACGGCCCCGCACACCGTCCCAGCAGGGTCAGCCCGGCCAGCCGTCCCAACAGGAAGAGGGGGTACGCCGATGAGTGACGTCACCATGCCGGTCGTCGTCGGTGCCGTCATCGGCCTCGGCATCTACGTCCTCGTCCGCGCCCTCATGCCGTCCAAGCGCAGCGCGGTCTCCCAGGTCGCGCGGATCGACGCGATGCGGGCCCGCGGAGCGGCGTACGAGTCCCCGCGGACCGCCGCCGACCAGGGCCGCCTCGGTTCGTTCCGGGCCGACGTCGGGATCCGGGTCGCCGAGTTCTATGTGCAGCAGGGCTGGGAGCAGCGGTCGCTGCGCGCGGACCTCGCCGTTCTGGACCGCAGCTGGGAGAAGTTCCTCGCGACGAAGGTGCTGCTCGGGGTGGCGGGCCTGTTCTTCGGCCCGTTCATGTTCGCCGTGGTGCTGGCGCTGGGCTTCGGCAAGAGCCCGATCATCCCGGTCTGGCTGGCCCTCGCGTTCGCGGCCATCTTCTTCTTCCTGCCCGACCTGGAGGTCCGCCGGGACGCCGCCGACAAGCGGCGTGACCTGCGGCGGGTGATCGGCGCCTATCTGGACCTGGTGTCCATGAGCCTCGCCGGCGGGCGCGGTCTGCCCGAGGCGCTGATGGCCGCCGCCGAGGTCTCCGACGGCTGGGCCACCCAGCGCATCCGCAACGCCCTCGCCGACGCCCGGATCACCGGCATCAGCCAGTGGCAGGCGCTGGGTTCGCTGGGCGAGGAGCTCGGCGTCGAGGAACTCAAGGACCTGTCGGCCTCGTTGGCGCTGGTCGCCGACGACGGTGCCAAGGTCCGCGAGTCCCTCGCCTCCCGCGCCGAGACCATGCGGCACCGCGAACTCTCCGAGATCGAGGGCAGCGCGGGTGAGAAGTCCCAGTCGATGCTCGTGGCCCAGCTGCTGCTGTGCGCCGGCTTCCTGGTGTTCCTGATCTACCCGGCGGCCATGCGGGTGTTCCAGGTGTCCTGAGCCGAGCCCAGCCCCAAGTCGCTTCCAGAACCGCTGCCAACCGCTGCGCACCGCAGCACCGAGAGGACAACACATCATGAACGGACGGAACTTCAGCACCGGGATCCCGGCCGTGGACTTCCTGGTCACCTTCCTGAGCGCGCGCGTGGAGAAGGCCCGCTCCGGCGAGCTGGACCGCGGTGCCTCCGCGGTCGAGTGGGTCATCATCTCCGCGGTCGTCGTGGCGATCGTCGGCGTCGTGGCCGCGATCATCAACGCCGCCCTGAGCGAGGGCGCCAACAAGGTCGGCGACTGCATCAAGGGCGCCGACGCGGGCAAGACCTGCTGACTGTCCATACAACGGGGTTGACGGGGTGCGCGTGGGCACAGGCGTGGGCAGATGGGTGCGCCGCAGGGTGGAGACGGCTCGGAAAGAGGCGTCCACCCGCGGCGACTCCGGCATGACCGCGATCGAGTTCGTGCTGCTCACCCCGGTGCTGTTCTTCATGATCTTCGCGACGGTCCAGTTCGCGCTGTACTTCTTCGCGGACCATGTGGCCCAGGCGGCGGCTCAGGCGGGCGCCCGCAAGGCCCGCGCCACGGCGGATGCCCAGCCGGGCGGCTGGCGGGGCGAGGCGCAGGACGTGGTCGAGAGCTACATCAGCCAGCTCGGCCCGCAGTTGGTGCTCTCGCCGAACGTGACGATGCTCCAGCCCGAGCAGAACACCGTGGGCGTGGAGATCACGGCCCGGGTGCCCACCGTCTTCCCCGGCCTGGACCTGACGGTGCACGCGCAGTCGCAGGGCCCGGTGGAGCGGTTCGTCGAGGACAACGGGAACTGACAGTGAACTCGATGAACTCCCTTCTGCACGGTGACGACCGTGACAGGGGCCTGTCCACGATCGAGGTCGTGATCCTGGCGCCGGTGATGATCCTGTTCATCCTGGTGCTGGTGGCCTTCGGTCAACTCGTCGACGGCCGTGGCGCGATCGACGGCGCGGCCCGGGACGCGGCCCGCGCGGGCTCGATCCAGAAGGACCACGCGACGGCGATGTCCGAGGCCCGCAAGGCGGCCGAGGCGGACCTCGAGGACGTCTGCTCCGGCCCGGTCGACGTCGTCCAGACGAGCCCGGGCTTCGACGCGGCGACCTTCTTCACGGTCGAGGTGAGCTGTGAGGTACGGGGCCTGGCCATGCTCGGCCTGGACGTCCCGACCACCCTGACGGCGAGCTTCAGTTCGCCCCTGGACCCCTTCCGGAGGACGGTGTGACGGTTCTGAGGCACCGCGCCCGCACCTGGCTCTCCGTCCGCCGCGCCCACCTGGACGACCGTGGCTCCGGCGCCGGCGCGGTCATCATCTTCACGCTCGTCTTCCTCTCCCTGTCGGCCTTCGTGATCGACGGCGGCCTCTCCATCAGCAAGCGCGAACGCGCCGCCGACATCGCCGAACAGGCGGCCCGTTACGCGGCCCAGGACATCGACCTCGACGCCCTCTACGACGAGGAGAACGGCGCCGCGCCGATCAACTTCCAGAACTGCGACGCCCGCGTGAAGGCCTTCGCCCGCGAGATGGACATGAACGGCGCGGACATCGCGGCGACGCACTGCGTGGCGGCCGACGCCCAACAGGTCGAGGTCGAGGTGCAGTTGACGTACTCGCCCGTCTTCACCGGCATGTTCTACGGCGGTGACGTGACCGTCCGCGGCCAGGCGGTGGCGGAGAACGAGGTCGGCTGAGCGGGGCCCTCGGGCAGCGGATCCCGCGAGGGCGCCGGGTCGTCACCCCTGGGCGTGTCCGCCGTCGTCCCCGCAGCCGTCCCCGGGGTCGGTGGGCGCGAGGGGATCGGTGGGCTGCGGCTCAGGGGCGATCGTGTCTGCCGGGGCCGGGTCGGGTGCTGGTGCTGGTGCTGGTGCTGGAGTGTCCGGCTCGGGCTCCGTGGGCTCCGGTTCCGCGGGCTGCTCGGGGGTGCTCACCGTGGGCTGCTCCGGCGCGTCGGGGGCAGGTGGCTGCGGTTGCTCCGGTGCGGGTTCGGCGGGGGGTGCCGGTTGTTCCGGAGCGGGTTCGGCGGGGGGTGCCGGTTGCTCCGGAGCGGGTTCGGCCGGGGGTGCGGGCTGTTCGGGGGTGTCCTTGGTGGGGGGCGCCGGTTGGTCGGGGGTGTCCTTGGTCGGGGGTGCGGGCTGTTCGGGGGTGTCCTTGGTCGGCTTGGTCGGCTTGGTCGGTGGGGTCGGTTCGGTCGGGGCCGGAGCCGGGTTCTCGGGCGTCGTCTCGACCGGCGCCGGGGTGTCAGTCGTCCGCCCATCGGAGGAGGCCGCAGGATCGTCGTCCCCTCGCGCCTGGGCTACGGTCGCCCCGACCTCCTCGGCACCCACGACCCGAACGTCCTCCGCGCCCTCGACCCCGGCCGCCCTGCTGGACGTAGCGTCATCCCCGCCCTCCTGCCCGGCGTCCACCGGCGCCTCCGCGACCGGTATCCGAACCGCCGGTGCCTCGGCCACCGGTGTCCGCTGTGAGGGCGGCACCGACCCGGAGTCGAGCGGCCCGAGGGCGAGGATGACCGCGGCGGCCCCGACGACCACCGCACCTGCGGCGACCGCGGACTTCGTACCGCCGATCGTGACGTGGCGTACGCCGTCCAGCAGCCCACCACCCGCACCGCTGAGGGTGGTCGCCGAACCCGCGGACCCGGCGAGGAAGGTGAGCAGGAACTTGCCCGTACCGCCGACGGCGAAGACGAGCAGGGCGGGGCCGACGAGCGCGGGCAGCCGGTCGTTCGCGCTCATCAGGGCCGCAAGGCGAGCGCGGCAGTCGTCGCACGCGTCCACGTGCCCGAGCAGCCGCTCGGACTGCCGCGCGGTCGCGGAGCCACGGACGTACGCGGGCATGCGCGCGCAGTGCACCTGGCAGGCGGGATCCGCCGGTGCGCCGGTCTGCACCTGGAGGAACGCCTGCCGCATCCCCTCCCGGGCGCGATGCAGCAGTACGGCGGTCGCCCCCTCCTTCGTACCCAGCTGAGGTCCGATGGCGGCCAGCGGCTGCCCCTCGGCCTCCGCCAGCCACAGCGCCTTGACCCACCGCTCGGGCAACTGCCCCAGCACGCGCACCACCAGGTCCACGGAGGACACGTGCTCGGCCGGGTCGCCGCCCTGCGCGGGAACCTCGACGCGCTCGTCGCCCTGCGGATCGCGAGGCGTCTCCCGCCCGGCGCCGGCCCCCGCGGCGGATGCGAGATGCCGCACGGTCGTCATCAGATACGCCGGCACGTTGTCGATCTCGTGCCCCGCGGCCAGCCGCCGCCACACCCGGAAGTGCGCCTCGGCGACCAGGTCCTCGGCGGCGTGGGTGTTCCGGGTGAGGGAGCGGGCGTAGGCGACGAGTCGGGGCTGCTGCTCCTCGTAGATCCGGGCGTACGCGGCCGTGGCGGTGGAACTGGAACTCGTGGAACCGTCGGACATGGCGGAACGCTCCGGTTGCCTGCGGAAGGGCGGGGACGGGTTTGTCAGCCTAGATGGCAAAAGTTTCAAACAAAGTTGCGGTCGTGGCAGAAAGTGACGCACGTCACGCCCACCACTTTCAGAACTGGCGTAATACGGGGCCGGGTTGGCGGCTCGTACAGGTGCGTCGGTCAACCGGCCGCCGCACCCGCCCGGCTCGTCCGGCCCATGTGTCCCCGTATCGGAGAACGCCATGTCGATAACCCTGGAGCAGACCCTCGGCGCCCAACTGCTCACCGCCGAAGACGAGGAGCTGGCGGTGACGGTCACCCTCCGTCACACCTCGGCCGACCCCTTCGCCGTGCACTTCGTCTTCCCCGCGTGGATCTCGCTCGACGGCGAGGAGGTGACGTGGACCTTCGCCCGCGGACTGCTGGAGGAGGGCCTCGGCTCCCCGGCGGGCCTCGGCAACGTCCACGTCCGGCCGGCCGGACCGACGCGCACGGCGGTGGAGTTCAGAGGGGCGGAGGGCGTGGCCCTGCTCCTCTTCGACACGACCGCCCTCCATCGCTTCCTGCTCCGCTCGTACGCGGTCACGGAGCCGGGGAGCGAGCCGCTGGGACCGGCGCTGGAGCGGGGGTTGGCGTGGCTGCTGGACGGAGTGTGAGGGCGAGGGCGGCTTCCGAGGATGGGCGTTACTTCCCCTTGGCGGGCCGCTTGTCCTCGGTCTTCATCTTCTCGTTGACCTGCTTGGCGAGTTCGTCGTCGAGCTTCTTGAACTCCCGCACGACGGCGTCGGACATCTTCGCGAGCGCGTCCAGCTGCTGGGTGATGTCCTCGCGCCCGTCCTCCCAGTTGGACTCGAAGTCGTCGAGGGCACCGTTGACGCTGCCGTCGCCGATGTCGTCCTTGTACTGCTCGAAGAGCTTCTTGGTGTGGTTGAGCCGGTCCTTGACCGACCGCAGCCGTCGCCCGAACCCCTCCAGTTCGCTCAGCGGAAGCGAGAGGTCACTCTTGCCGCCCTGTCCCATGTCGCGTCCCCCGGTCTCGTAGTCTGACGTGCACGGTACAACGCAACAGTGCCTGTGCGAATGATCCAGAGTGATCCAGCAAACGGGGAAGGTCGGTCGGCACCATGGCCCGCTACACGGAGGCGCTCACCGTCGAGCGCGGCGGTTTCCGCATCAAGGTCCCCGAGACCTGGTGGGAGTTCGACGTACGCCCGGAGTCGCGCGACGACTCGATCCGCCGCATGGTGAACGACCGGATCGCCGGAAAGCCGGAGCTCGCCCAGTACCGGGACGTCTATCTGGACTTCCTCCGCAAGGCCGCCGCGGACGCCTGGAAGTCGGGCGCGATGTACTGCGGCTGCATGGCCGAGAACTTCGGCGGCGACACCCCGATCACCGGTTCGGTGACGGTGTCCCTGGTCGGCGGCCGCAACGAACGCGGCGAGCCCCTCTCCAACGACCCCTCCGTCATCGCCGGCCAACTCGCCGTCAAGGAGGCCAAGAAGGAGGGCGACTCCTGGCGCAAGGTCACGACGGTGGACATCCCGGGCGTGGGCCCCGCGGCCCGCACGTACGGCATCGAGGACATCGTCGTCCCAGACGACGCGCTGAACCGTACGATCCGGGCGGTCCTGATGCAGACGTACATCCCCGTACCGGGCCAGGAGGGCAAGGTCGCCCTGGTCGCGGGCAGCAGCCAGGTCCTCGACCTCGCGGACTCCTTCTTCGACATCTTCGACGCGATCACGTCGACGTTCCGGTTCACGGGCTGACGGTGGTCGTAGGGCTGGTGGACCTGTGAGGGATCCGGATGAGCTGCGCGGCGAGTGGCTCGAAGCATGGGCGAGGCGTACGGGAGCGTTCGCCGTGACCTTCACGGAGCAGTTCGAGAGCAGATTCGGTTACCCACCAGGTGACCATCTGGTGGAGCCGACGCCGGCTGCGGCCCGTGAGGCGAGCGCGAACACCGCGGGGCTGCCGGAAGACCTGCTCACCTTCTACCGTCATGTGGCCGAGGTCAGCCTTCCGGATCTGGGGTCGGGCTACTTCGTGCACCCGCTCGCCCTGACAGCGGCCGGGATGAGCGGAGACCTCCCCACGAGGATCACCGGCTCCCGTACGGACTCCGTCGTGGTCTTCGGCTCCGACGGCGGGGGAGCCCTCTTCGCCCTGAGCACCTCGGACGGATCTACGGTGTACCGACTGCCACCGTCGGGAGTCGAGGGGGACGTGTACACGGAGGGCTCGATCCCGTGCGAGGTGGTCGGTATCGGCCTGGCCTCGTTTCTCTCCTTCCTCGAAGGGGAACTTCAGGCCGGTGCGGCACCATGAGCACGCCCAAGTGGAACTGGGAATCCGGCGAAGGCCTCCTCTCCATCAACGACCCCGCCGAGGTGGACGCCGCCCTCGACCGGCGCGACCCGCATATCGGCGCGGCGGTGATCGGTCTGGCCCTCAACTGCCCGCCGGATGTCGTGTCGCCGAGGATCATCCGGGCACTGGAGCTGCTGCCGTCCGGTCAGGGACGAGACTTCCCCTTCACCGCGATCGCCCACCTGGCCCGACTCGACGGCGAGTTGACGCCCGAGCTGTACGCGGCGCTGCGGGCGGAGGGCCTCGGCGGAGCCGCGGACAACGCCATCGACGACACGCTGGGGTTCGTGCCGTTCCGGGATCTGCCGCCGTGGTTGAAGCGGCGGTGGGTGTACGTGACGGTGCGGGAGACGTTGCTGCGGTGGCTGCGTCCTGTGGAGGCGATCGGAGAGGCTTGGCGGAGCCTGAGGGAGCGCGGGAGGGGCTGAGCTTTCCGTCGAACGGCTGTGCCCGGTAGGTTCGCGTGTGCACATAGCTGTTGAACGTGATGCACGCGTGACGGGGGTTGCGGTATGGCTGGGCATCGGCCCACGGACTGGCATGTCCTGGATCTGGACAAGGATCCGACGCCGGGTGATCCGGACCGGATCAAGCGGCTGGCCAAGACACTCCACGACTTCGCCGACGACGTCTCCGACGCGCTGCGTCTGGTCAATGGCATGGCGGATGAGGACACCCTCCTTGAGTGGGCCGGTAAGTCGGCGGCGGTGTTCAAGGAGGAGTTCGGCGGGGTTCCGAAGAACCTGAAGAAGCTGGAGAAGTCCTACGCCCTGTGCGGGGACGCGCTGACCGACTTCTGGCCGAAGCTGGAGCGCGCCCAGGCCCTCGCCGACCGGGCGTTGGCGAAGGGGCGGGAGGCGCAGAGTGATCTGTCCTCCGCCAGTTCCCGTCTGTCCTCCGCCGATTCGTGGGTCACCCGGGCGAACAAGGAAGCCGACAAGTACAAGGACGACCCCACCGGCAGCAAGTCCGGCGGCGACAAGCCCGACGAGGGCAAGGTCCGGGCCGCCACCCGGGATGCACAGCACGCCAAGTCCGCCCAGACCAGCGCCCAGTCGGACGTCGACAGCGCCCAGGACGCCCTCGCTGCGGCGAAGAAGATGGCTGCCGATGCCCGCAAGATGCGGGAGGACGCTGCCCGGGACGCGAAGTCGAAGATCGACGAGGCCTCGGACGCGGGTATCCAGAACCGGTCGTGGTGGGAGGAGGTCGGGGACTGGTTCAGCGACAACTGGGACAACATCGTCACGGCCTGCAAGATCGTGGTGGCGGTGCTGGGTGTCGTCGCGATGATCATCGGTGGGCCGATCCTGGGCGTGATCGTCCTCATCGCCGCGCTCGTCGTCCTCGCTGACACCCTCTACAAATACTCCAAAGGCCAAGCCTCCCTGTGGGACGTCGGCTTGGCCGCACTCGACTGCATCCCCGGCATGAAGGGCCTCACCACCCTCGGCGGACTCGCCAAGGGGCTGAAGATGCTCGGCAAGGGTGGCCTCAAGGCCATGGCGAAGGGGCTGGGGAAGAAGGGCCTGCGCAAGGAGGCCGACGAGGCCGCCGCGCACAGCAAGCCCCCGAAGGGCCGCTGCAAGAACGGCGATCCGATCGACATGATCTCCGGCGAGATGCTCATGCAGGAGACCGACGTCGACCTGCCGGGCCTGCTCCCGACCGTCCTGCGTCGCACGCACCTGTCGACCTACCCGTACGGCCGTTCCTTCGGTCAGTCCTGGGCCTCCACCCTGGACGAACGCCTCGAACTGGACGACGAGGGCGCCGTCTTCGCCACCGAGGACGGCATGCTCCTCTTCTACCCGGTGCCCACACCGGGCACCGCTGTCCTGCCGCAGGAGGGCCCGCGCCTGCTGCTGGACTGGGACGGCGCTCCCGGTGCGCCGGTGCGGATCACCGACCAGGGCAGCGGCATCACCCGCCACTTCGCCTCGCGCCGGCGTCCCACGGCCGCCGACGAGGTCTTCACCCTTCCCCTCGCCGCCATCACCGACCGCAACGGCCTCCGCGTCGACTTCGACCGCGACGACGACGGCACGCCGGTCGCCGTACGGGACTCGGCGGGCCGCCATGTGTACGTCGACACCGACCCCGACAGCGGACGCGTCACCGCACTCCGTCTCCACAATCCGGAGGACGGCCCCGACGGCACGACGCTCAAGCGGTTCGGCTACGACTCCGACGGCAACCTCACCGAGATCCACAACTCCAGCGGGCTGCCCCGGAAGCTCACGTACGACGCGCGCGGGCGCATCACGTCGTGGACCGACCGCAACGCCTACTCCTACCGATTCGAATACGACGCCCTGGACCGCTGCACCGGCGGTACGGGCACGGACGGCAGCCTCGCCTCCTCCATCACGTACGACACGGAGAGCCGTGAGACGCGCTACACCGACGCCCTCGGCCGTACGACGACGTACCACTACAACGAACTCCTCCAGCTCACCGCCGAGACCGACCCCCTCGGCCACCGCACGTACACCGAGTGGGACCGCTACGGACGGATGCTCTCCCGCACCGACGAACTCGGGCGTACGACCCGCTTCACCCTCGGCGAGCACGGCGAGCCGGTGCGCATGGACCGGCCCGACGGCACCAGCATCGAGGTCGAGTACGACGCCGACGCGCAGCCCGTCGCCGTCACCCAGCCCGACGGGTCGCGCTGGGAATGCGCGTACGACGACCGGGGCAACCTGCTCACCAGCACCGATCCGCTGGGCGCGGTGACCTCGTACGCGTACGACGAGCGCGGGCACCGGATCGCGGAGACCGACGCGCTGGGCAACACGTTCCGGTACGTCACCGACGGGACCGGGATGCCGGTGCGGGTCGTCGATCCGCGCGGCAGCGTCGTGACCGTGCACCGGGACACGTACGGCCGTGTCGTGCGCATCGACGACCCCGTCGGCGGCACCGTCCGCCAGAGCTGGAACCCCGAGGGCCTGCTGCTGTGGCGTGAGCGCGCGGACGGCGGCCGGGAGTCCTGGTCCTACGACGCGGAGGGCAACCTCACCGAACACCGGGAGCCTGGCGGCCACGCCACCGTCTTCGAGTACGGCGCGTTCGACCTGCCCAGCGCCCGCACCGACCCGGACGGCACCCGCTACGTCTTCACCCACGACGCCGAGCTGCGCCTCACCGCCGTGACCAACCCGCAGGGCGCTCAGTGGAGTTACGACTACGACGCCGCGGGCAACCTGCTCTCCGAGACCGACTTCGACGGCCGCACTCTCACCTACGCCTACGACCCGACCGGCCGTGCGATCGAGCGCGGCAACGGCGCCGGCCAGTCGGTGCGGCTCACCCGCGACCTCGCGGGCCGGGTCGTGACGGCGCAGACCGACAGCGGCCAGGTCACCGAGCTGCGGTACGACGTATTCGGCCGGATGACCGAGGCCGTGAACGCCGACAGCCGGGTCACGTACGCGTATGACGCGGCGGGCCGGGTCGTCGCGGAGGCGGTGGACGGCCGGACCGTCACCAGCGCCTACGACCTGCTGGGGCGGCGCATCCGCAGGACCACACCCTCGGGCGCGGTGTCGCAGTGGTCGTACGACTCCGTGGGCCTGCCCGCCTCGCTCGTCACCGCGGCCGGTGAACTCACCTTCGCCTACGACGCGGCCGGCCGGGAGACCACTCGCGGTCTGGGCGCGGCGGCCACCCTGACCCAGTCCTGGGATTCCGGCCACCGTCTGGTGGAGCAGATCGTCCAGGCGGCGACGGCCACCGGCGGCAGCAGCCGGCAGGGCGCTCCCACGGTCCGCCAGGCCCGCACCTACGCCTACCGCGCCGACGGTCACCTGACCGCGATCGCCGACCGCCTCGCCGGCACCCGCCGCTTCGACCTCGACCCCGTGGGCCGCGTCACCCGGGTGTCGGCGGACACCTGGACCGAGTCCTACGCCTACGACGAACTCGGCAACCTCACCGCCGCCGAGCACCCGGCACCGGGCGGCCAGGACGCCCAGGGCCCGGCGCGGTACTCCGGCACCAAGGTCACCTCGGCGGGCCGTACCTCGTACGAGCACGACGCCCAGGGCCGCGTGACCCGGGTGATCCGGCGCACGCTGTCCGGGCTGCGACGCGTCTGGACCTACGTCTGGGACGCGGAGGACCACCTCGCCGAGGCGACGACGCCGGAGAACGGCGTATGGCGTTACCGCTACGACGTGCTGGGCCGCCGCACCTCCAAGGCGCGGGTGCGCGAGGACGGTTCCGTCACCGACGAGACCCTCTTCACCTGGGACGCCGGCAACCTCGCGGAGCAGCAGACGCTGCGGGACGGGGTGACGGAGTCGGACACCTGGGACTGGGAGCCGGGCACGCACCGGGCGGCGGCGCAGGTGCGCAGCCGATGGCCGGCCGACGACGACCAGGCCTCGGTCGACCGGCGGTTCTACGCGATCGTCACCGACCTGGTGGGCACGCCCAGCGAACTGATCGGCGAGGACGGGGAGATCGCCTGGCGATCGGCGACGACCCTGTGGGGCCGGCCGCTGCCCGACGGCACCGACGGAGGCCTGTGCCCGCTGGCCTTCCCGGGCCAGTACCGCGACCCGGAGACGGGCCTGCACTACAACCTGTCCCGCTACTACGACCCCGACACCGCGAGCTACCTCTCCCCGGACCCCCTGGGCCTGGAGCCCGCCCCGAACCACCACGCCTACGTCGACAACCCGCTGCGCTGGAGCGACCCGCTCGGCCTGGAAGGCGACGAGCCGGTCCGGATCTACGACGACTCGACGTACGACAAGCACGGTTCGAGCTCCTCCTCGTCGGCGAAGGGTGAGATCGGCCGTGCTCCCACGAACGGCCAGGCCGCGCTGGATCGGTCCATCACACGGGGCGACTCCGCCACCGCGGACGACTTCCGACGCGTCGGCGTGGACCACGTCAACAACGAGATCGTGGTGCTTGATCGGCACGATTACGTCACTGACAAGAACGGCAAGATCGTCAAGGAGATCTACCATGGCCACGTCCAGGCCTCGTACCCGTCCAGTGCCGTCAAGGAAAACGTCCTGGCCAAGATGGTGAGGCTCAAGATGATCAACAACAAGAAGAAGCAGAAGGTACTCCCGCCTCCGTGCGACGGGTGACGGACGAAAGAAGGAAGACGACCAGTCATGCCGTCCGAGTGGAACTGGGAAAGCGGCGAGGGTCTGCTGGGTCTCGACGACCCCGCGGACTGGGACGCGGCCTACGAGCGCGGTGAGCAGCGCCTCGGCACGGCGGCGATCGGACTGGCCTTCAACTGCTCCCTGGAAGAGGCATCGCCGCGCATCATCAAGGCGATGGGATTGCCGGACCGCGGTCAGCGAGGCTTCGCCTACACCGCGGCCGGCACCGCGGCCCGCCTCAACGGCACGCTAACACCGGAGCTGTACGCCGCGCTGCGGGCGGAGGGGCATCACGGCATCGCCGCGAACGCCATCGACGACACCTTGGACTATGTGCCGTTCCGGCAACTGCCGACCTGGTTCAAGTGGAGGTCGATCGCGTCAAAGGTGCAGGACAAACTGAAGACCTGGCGACTGACCATCACGTATGCGGCCGAGGACGCCTGGAATGCCGTACGCGGTCGCCGTGAGCGGTGACCTCTGAAGAGACCTTCCGCAGTTCACCGGAGACGAGTTGGGGTTCGACGAGGACGAGATGCTCGGTGGCGTGTGACCTGGGGGAGCGAGGGAGCCGGATGACGGAGGAGGCGGGGCGCGGACATGCCCGGCGTGGCGGGGCCCGGCCCCCGTACGACGTGTTCTGGTCCGCGCCCGAGACGAAGGCCGTGTGGGGCGAGCTGACGCAGCCGGTGTTCGACGCGATCGCCCGATGCGACGCGGAGCGCCTGGAGGTCGAACGCGCGCGCGTGGCACCGCATCTGCGGGAGAAGATCACAGCACCCGTCTACTCGGTCGCGGACCGCTTCGCGTCCTATGAGCGCCTGGTGAGCGGGATGGAACCGGACTGGTCGGGCGATGACTTCTACCCCATCAGCGCCTATGACAACGACCTGGACTCCCGGGACGCGCTCCAGGACCTGATGGCCGATCTGCCCGCGGAAGCCCGGGCGGGTGGCGCCTTGGACCGCTTGCTGGCTGGGCTGGACGCCCGTTTCCACGCCGCCACCGTTCCGGACCCGGAACGCTCGCTGCGTCCCTGGGTGCGCCCGGCGAAGGAACGGCCCGAGGCCGAGCTGGGCGAATGGCGGAAGCGGAAGCCGGTGCGGGTGCCTTGGGCCGACTGAGCACGCTTGGTGTCGAATGGAAGGTCGGTCGTGTCACCTGAATGGAACTGGGCGACGGGTGAGGGTGTTTCGGGCATCGATGACCCGGCCGAAGTCGACGCCGCCTTCGAGCGGGGCGAGTGGCCTCTCGGTTCGGCGGTCATCGGTCTGGCCTTCAACTGCTCTCTGGAGGAGGCTTCACCGCGGATCATCAGGGCGATGGGGTTGACGGACCCGCATCAGCGGGGATTCGCGTTCACCGCGGCAGGTGCCGCGGCGCGCCTCAACAACGGTCTGACCCCGGAGCTGTACGTAGCCCTGCGGGCCGAGGGCCGCGGCGGCTTCGCCGAGGACGCCATCAGGGACACGCTGACCTTCGTCCCGTTCGGGGAGCTGCCTGCGTGGTTCAAGTGGCAGGGTGTGCGGACGGCCGTGACGGACAAGCTGGATGCCTGGCGGCTGAGGGCCAAGTACGCGGCTGAGGATGCCTGGAACGCCGTACAGGGTCGTCGCGAGAAGTGACGTCGGACATCGCGGGCCGGGCCCTCCTCGGCGGCCTGGGGGCCGTACAGCAGCCGCCCGGTCCCGAGCGGCACCCCGTCCGCACGGACGGCCAGGACATGGACCGCGACGGCGTCGTACTCCAGATCCTCCGGCACACCCTGCTCGGCGACGAAGACCTCCTTGCGCACCGCGGACGGGGTACCGACGGCCCGTTCTTCCCTGTGTGCATCAAGGGAATTCAGGCGCTGGGGGAGATCGGCACACCCGACGCGGAACAGTTTCTGAAGACCCTCGCCACGAGCGCGCCCGGCGAGTGGCCCGATCCGCTGCGATGGCACGCAGCTGAGCAGCTCGGGATCGAGGACGAGTTGGGGTTCGATGAGGACCAGATGCTCGGTGGCGTGTGACACGGGAAGGGGTGGGTTGCGTGTCGTCGCGGCGTTGGTCGCCCCAGACCGACGGGGTGTTGCGGGCGGCGGGGTGGTGGCCCGGGCGCTCTGTGCGGACCGAGACGTGGGAGGCGGTGCTGGGCGAGCGCGGGGCCTTCGTCGTTCATGAGGCCGCGAGGCGGTTCCTGGCGGAATTCGGTGGGCTGGTGACGTACGGCTGGCCTGCGGATTCGACAGTGACGCAGTCGGCTGTTCGCTTCGACCCGCTTGCTGCCGAGTGGGGCGGAGAGACGTTTGCGAGGGTGAGCGGCGGAGCCGGGAGGTTGTGTCCCGTCGGACGGGCCGACAACGGGAGCAGCTGCCTGGCCATGTCGGAGAGCGGAGCGCTCCATCTCGCCAGGGAGCGTGTCGAGTTGCTGGGTGAGTCCGCCGATCAAGGGCTGGACCGGCTCGTACGGTCGCAGGCTGCCATGGCCGCTCTCTGGAGCCCGGAGGCGCCGACGGAACCCCATCGCTTCTGGGGCCGTGTCGGGACGATGCCGCAGGGGGAGGGTGCCGAACAGCGCTGGCCTGCGGAGAACGGTCGTGTGCTGCAGGCGGCGGGTTGGTATCCGGGGCGTTCGATCCCGACCGGAACCTGGGAGAGCGTGTTGCACCTGCACGGCGAGTTCGAGATGCATGACGCCGCGCGGCGGTTTCTCGCCGAGTTCGGTGGCGTCGGCATCCCGTTCCGGGAGCCGTGGGACTCCATGCCCTGGGGCGAGTTCCGGCTGGACCCGCTCCTGGCCCTGTGGGACGACGAGATCTTCGACGACCTCAGCGAGCAGGCCGGCACGTACCTCTATCCGATCGGCATGATCGACCGCCGGAACCAGTACCTGGGGATCGCGGAGGACGGTGCGGTGTACGTGGGCATGGACTCCGTCGCGCTGCTGGCGCCGACACCGGACGAGGCGGTGCGGCGGCTGACGAGGAGGGTTCGGTGACGGCGGGCGCGGATCCGCGCCTGGGGCCGTCCCTCACCCGGCATCGGCCGCCGTGGGTGGTCTTCACATCGCGGAACGACCCTTGGCCGGCTGCCGCGACCGCCGAACTCTCCTGGATCGGGGCGGACGCGTGTTCCGGCTCGACGGGCGGGAGTTGCCGACGCCGGGGACCCTGTTCGCCGTGTTCGCCCGGGAGTTGGGCTTCCCCGACTACTTCGGCCACAACTGGGACGCGCTCGTGGACTGTCTGCACGATGGGCATCATGGGCATCATGGGCACGAGAGCAGGGCACCGCCGTCGTGATCGACCATGCAGATGGTCTGCTCGGAGTCGACTTCCTGGGGACCTTCGTCTCGGTCCTGTGCCAGTCCGTGGCGGCCGGTATGGATGTGGAGGTGTCGCTCGACGCGGGGCGCCTCATGGCGACCCTGGTCGAGGACGACTGTCCGATGTGCGGATCGGGGGAACTTGACTGATGGGGCTCATGTGAACAAGCAGCGGCCAGATGTGCCTCAGCCTCCGAGGCCTATAGATCGCACCCGGTCCCTGGAGCAATTGGAGCAGTGCCGTTGGCCGGATCCGCCCGAGGGGGCGACCGCCATGGTCAAGAACGTGCACGACCTGCGGCGCAGCCCCGTCGGAGCGCTCCAGCCGCATGAGCTTGCCCGGCTGATCGGTCAGGACGTCGGCCTGCCGTGGCTGCTCCCGCTGGCTGTGGAGATTCTCCGGGACACAGCTCCCCGACAGGCGGCCGGCGGATGGTACGACGACGACCTCCTGTACGCCGTCGTGACCAGGAGACCCGAAGTCTGGGCGAACGCCCCGGGCTTGGCAGCCGAACTCAAAGAAGCCGTGATGACGCTGGCCGACCTTTCGCGCTACGTGAAGCAGGAGGTGGACGACTTTCTGTCCACGCTCACGCGTCCTTCTTCACGGCCTGGATGAAGGCGGTGAAGATGCTATGAGGGTGCGGTGGTTTGCAATTTCCACGCAGGAATCGCCGTCGCCAGGGCCCGAGTAGGACGACTTCCGCCAGTTGCCGGGGGAGTGCCTCACAGCTCTCTCGTCAGCCTGTGGATGAAGTCGCGCGACCGGATGGGGTCGAGTGACGCGGCTTTCACCTTACGGAAGAGCGTTCGAAAGGCGCTGAGCTGGGCTTCGGAGTCGACGAAGGCCGCACCCTGCGGTGCATTGCGTACGACCGTGTCCAGCCGGGGCACGATGCCGCCGACGTAGGTCATGGCGCTCGCGGCACCGGCGAAGCCCTCCAGGGCGAACGGGATGACGCGAACGGTCATATGGTCCGCATCGCTGTGTTCCAGGAGGCGGGAAAGCTGGGCCCGGGACGTGGCCCGATCGCCCACCATGATGCGGAGCGCCGCCTCGTGGATGACGGCCTCGTACGGTGTGGGGTTCGAGCCCTCGAAGATGACCTTGCGTCGCATACGGTGCTCGACGCGCAACTCCAGTTCCTGGGCGGGCAGTTCCGGGACTCGGTAGGCGTAGACGGCGCGGGCGTGGTCCTCTGCCTGAAGCGGGCCCGGGATGAACAGGAACTGGACCTCGCGCAGGAACGTGGCGTGATGTTCCAGCTCGGCCAGGTCCAGGAACGCCGTGGGCAGCGCAGATCGAGCCCGTCGAGCGGCGCGTGGACTCGCTTTTGCGGGCGGAGACGGACGACGGGACGTATCTGCTGGTCGTCGAGTCCCAGGGGCGGCCGGACGACGACAAGCGGAGCAGTTGGGCCTACTACCTCTCGTATCTGTACGCGAAGTACCGCTGGGAGCCGGTGCTGATCGTCCTGACACAGAGCAGGGCCACGGCCCGGTGGGCGAGGCGGCCGATTCGTCTGGGCCTGCCTGGGTGGCACTCGCTCACCGTACGACCGCTGGTGCTGAGTCCTGACTGAAACCGCTGGCGGCAGCCTTGGAGACCACCGACTCCGACAGTGCGGGGATGCTCGCGCAGTTCGTCGAGTCCTGCCTGGCCGATGGTCAGGCGAGGCAGATCTGGAAGGAGCTGATGATGCCGGTCAATTACTTCTTCCGGCACGAGGTCGCCGAGAAGGTCCGGGCAGAGGGGCGCGAGGAGGGTATCGAGGAGGAACGTGCGGGGATGATCCTCCGGATCCTCGACTGGCGCGCCATCCCGGTGCCGGACGCTGTTCGCGAGCGTGTGACGAGCTGCACTGATCTGGGGCAACTCGAGACTTGGGCGCGACGGGCTGTCCACGCGACGACCGCGGAAGACCTGTTCGCCGACGACTCGGCCTGCCCTGGAGGGGCCGCTCGTGGCGGCCCTCTCCGGGCTGTATGGGCCGGACTCTCAGGCGCGGCTCACCGCGAATCGACGTGCTGGAAGTCGACCGCCGTGATGCGGGCGGCCTTCGGGGTCAGTTCGGCCACGCCCTGGCCCTGGAACGTGTCGGTGATCAGGGGGCCCCTGGTGGCGCCGAGGGCGGACTGCGTGTCGCTGGGTACGAGGGAGGCGTTGGAGCGGTAGGCGGGCTTCAGCAGGGTTTCCTGGGTGTGTGAGGCCGGGAACAGGGCGAGGACGCCGCCGTCGGCGGTGCGCAGGGCGTACACGTCGGGGTCGGCCGGGGTCTTGGCGAAGAACTTCACCGTGGCGGCGCCGTCGGCCCCACCCTTGGTGCTGCTCTTCTTGTAGGTCTTGAGGGCTTCCTCGACCGGTCCCGTAGAGGCGAGGCCCTTGCCCTCCTTCGTGCCGCCGGTCTCGAGAAGGTCCTCGTAGGCGGTGGCCACGTCGGACGGGGCGAGCTTGCCGACCTTCGTGCCGGGGGCGACCGCCTGGGCCAAGCCGCCCTTGCCGACGGCGAGCTTCGGGAACGGTTCCCCGCTGTCGGCCCACAGGGACAGCACCATCTTGTACGTCCCGCCCACCTTGTCGAAGACCAGCAGCACCGAACTCTTCTCGTTCTCGCTGGAACCGGCCCGGACGGCGAACCAGTCGCCGACACCCTTCTCCGGGATCACGTACTGGGGGTCCGTGTAGGAGAACGGCTTGGCGTAGGCCTTCCGGTCCTTCGCCGAGAAGGTCGGGACGAGGGTGTAGTTCGCCTTGTCCATCGCGTGGACCTGGCCGCCCTCGACCGTGCCCAGGAGCTTCTCGTCGAGCGCCGCGTTGGCCTTGTTGTTGACCTTCTCGTAGTTGGCCATCACCGCGGCGGCGGCCTTCTCCGTCACCACGCCCTGGGGTGCGGCGCTCGCGGATTCCTCGCCGTTCGCGCCGTCGGAGCCCGTGCCGCCACCGCATGCGGTGAGGGCGACGGCCGTGGCCAAGCCCAGCGCGGTCGCGGTGAGGCGACGGCCGGGCAGGGAACGGGTGGTGCGCGCGCGGGGCGTCATCGGGCTCTCTCTTCTCTTGTCACGGTCGTCACGATGGTGCGTTGGTGCTGAGGGGTGGAACCGGCGGATCAGCGGTTGATCGCCTGGATCTCCTGGACGTTCATGTCCTGAGTCGTCTCGAACGTGCCGTCGGGCAGGTCCCCGCCGGTGCCGCCCGAGCCCTCCCAGCTGATCTGCCAGGTCACCGAGGCGGACAGCCGGTACGGCTTGCCGTCGGTTGCCCTCAGGTAGCGGATTCCGCAGGGCGGGGTCTTGTCGGCGTTGCCCTTCTCGTAGGGGGTGCCGATCGAGCCGTCAGCGTTGATCTCGCAGTCGCCGGAGGCGGGGAAGGTCTCCGAGTCCTCCGTGCCGGGGTCGAGGTGGAGGGCGACCGGCTTTGCCGTGGTCTCCGCCCACAACCCCGTGTTCGGGAGCTCGGCGCGGACCTTGACGTCCTGGAAGGTGCCCTTGTCCAGCCAGACCCAAGTGGGCAGGTTCACCGTGGACTTGGTGGTGGGCTTCAACTCGATCTCGGTGTCGGGGACTTCGACCTTGTTGTAGGCGTACTCGGCGAGTGTCTTCGGCGTGGGTGCGTGGGCGATCTTCGGGATCTCGCCCGCCGGCTGCCAGAACATGATGCGGGTGCAGTCCCAGGAGTCCGGGTCGGAGATGTCCGGTGCGACGCTGCGCCAGAAGTAGCCGTCCTGGCCGAGGTTGTAGTCCTTGTAGCCCTCGACGCTCGCGCCGTTCTCGAAGATGTTGGTCGTGGGCTTCTCGTCCCGGTAGTGGTCCGTCCAGAGGCTTTTGCCGGCCCAGTACTCGTGGATCCCGACGTCCCCGACGCCATTGGTCTCCGAGAAGTCCTTCAGTGCCGCGGGGGTGAAGACCGGCTCGTACCAGCAGGCCGGCGGCTTCCAGTTGACGTCCACGGAGGAGACGGCGCCCCGTTTGCCGCCGGTGGAACCACTGATCTGGGTGACCTTGATCCGGGACTGGCCGGCGGAGGCCAACAGGGTCTTCCCGTCGGCACCGCCCTCCGTGGTGTCGTGTCCGCCGGGCACGGGCTTGGCGGCGTGTGCGGTGCCCGCGGTCCAGACGAGGGCACCGGCGGCGAGGGCCAGGACCCACCTCGTGCGTCGGTAGGCGATCACTCCTGGCATTCCGTCGCCTTCTCCTTGACGGTGATCTGCTGGGCGCGCCACACCGGCGAGCCCTTCGCGGACGCCATGACGAGGCTGAACTTCAGGTAGTTGGCGGAGCTTCCCTCGGCGTTCCCACTGTCGAGGACCTTCCCGCTCTTCACTTCCTTGCCGAAGACCTTGGACTGGTCCTCGCAGAACGAGACGCTCACGAGCTTCACCGACTTCGAGTCGCCGGCGGCGCTCGTCTCCGCCCGGTAGTAGCGGTCCTTGCCGGTGAGTGTCCAGCCGCCCTTGACGTACTCCTTGATCTGCGTGTTCGCGTACCGGGCCGCATCCCCGGCGGAGTAGTACTGGTAGGCGGGATCGGAGGGATCCTGCTGAGTGATGCCGTGGTTCAGCGCGCGAACGTAGTTCTCCGCGTCCGCGAGGGCCGCCGCGCTGTCCGCGTCCGACGGCTTCTCGAAGTCGAAGACCAGGTCCAGGTCCTTGGGGAGGCTCACGTCCGGTCTGTCGGCAGCGGGTGACGCCGACGCGGAAGCCGATGCCGACGGACTCCCCGACCCCGTGTCCGCCCCCTTGATGTCGTCCGAAGACCCCTCGCCACCCCCACCACACGCACTCAGCAGAAGCATCGCCGAAACGGCGAACGAGGTGGCGGTGACAGGCAGGGCGCGGCGGGCCACGGTGAATCTCCCCCGGGGTTCGGCGTGTGCAACAGGGAACGAAGCTATCAGGGGCAAGTAACGGCCCTTGGCGTGGTCGTGGGGGATTGTGTGGGGAACGTGAGGGTGTGGCGTGGCGGTTGCGAAGGTGGCTGGTGGGGTGGGGGATCGGAGGGTGCAACTCGGGCCTATCCGGCAGTTCGTGAGGAAAGCAGGCCCGCGTATTCGGCAGTTGTCCACAGCCCCCTGCCCGACCTTCGACGCCGTACATAAGATCTCTGTAGGCTCGGTACACCCCCGCACCCCCTCACCTCACACCCTCCCCACACGACCCCAGGACGCCCGCCATGGCACGACGCCGCAGTTCAAGCTCGTCAAGCTCGACGGGAAACACGACCGCCCCCGCCGCGCCGCGGAACCGCACCCCGCAGGCCGTGCGGATGAGGCGGCGTTCGTTCGGGGACTTCGTCAAGGCGTTCTTCGCGTTCGTCGCGCTGGTGGTGCTGCTGGTCGGGGTGCCGGGTGCGCTGGCCGTCTCCGTCGGGTGGCCGTTGCCCAGCGGGATGCCCAGTCTCGAGTGGCTGAAGGAGCCCATCACCACCGGGACGTTCCTGCACATCCTGACCGTTCTCGTGTGGCTCGCGTGGGCGCAGTTCACCGCGTGTGTGCTCGTCGAGATAAAGGCCGCCCTGTCGGGGGTCGGGGTGCCCGGACGCGTGCCGGGCGCCGGCCCCAGTCAGCTCCTCGCCCGGCAGCTCGTCGCGGCGCTGCTGCTCGTCGGCGCCACCGCCGCCAGCCTCACCCCGGGGCTGTCCCAGCTCGGGCACAGTCTGGAGGGCAACCAGCGCGGGACCGTCGCCGCCGCCGAGCAGACCCCGGGCGGCGGGCTCTTCGCCCAGCAGCAGGAGCAGGCCGCCAGTACCGCCGCCGCCCTCGCCGAGCAGGCCACGCACGCCGCCTCGCACGCCGACGCGGGAGGTTCCACCGCCAAGGCCGACGACACGAAGTACTACCGGATCCAGCCGCCCGAGGGCCGCCACCACGACTCCCTCTGGGAGATCGCCGAGCGGCACCTCGGTGACGGACGCCGGTACAAGGAGATCTTCGATCTCAACAAGGACCGGGTGCAGCCGGACGGCTCCAAGCTGTCCGAGGCTAGCCTCATCCGACCCGGCTGGATCATGGAGATGCCCGGCGACGCCCGTGGCGGGGACCTCGTCGAGATGCCCGAGGCGGGTGGCTCCGCCGCCCAGCAGCAGCTGCACGACTACGGCAAGGCCGGTGGCGACCAGGCCGGAGGGGGCGGCGGCCACGCCCAGGGCGGCGGACAGCAGGGTGGCGCCACCCAGGTCTCCGTTCCCGAGCAGCGCCCCGCCCCCGACCAGCAGACCGGCGGTCACCAGCAGCACGCCACCGCCACGAACACCACCTCCGACGCCTTCGGCCTCCCGGAGGCCCTCGTCGGCGCCCCCCTCCTCGCCGCCGGTCTCCTCGGCGCCCTCGGGCGTCGCCGCCGGCAGGCCCTGTGGCAGTCGGCCTTCGGTGCCGTCGGCGGGCGCCGCGGCATGGAGCCGCCCACGCCGACCGGGGACGCCGCCGACGCGCACGACGCCCTGCTCGTGGGCGCCGACCCCGAGGGCGTACGGCTCCTCGACCGCTCCCTGCGGGGACTGGCCGCCTCCCTCGCCGCCGAGTCCCGCCCGCTGCCCACCGTCTACGCGACCTGGCTGAGCAACAACGGCGACCTCCACCTCCAGCTCGCCCAGCCCTCCGGCAACCCGCCGGCCCCCTGGCAGCTCGGGCAGGACCAGACGTTCTGGATGCTCGCGCGCACCGACGCCGAGCGGTACGAGGACGTCGACGCCGCCGCCCCGTACCCCGGCCTCGTCAGCCTCGGCACCATGGACGACTCCCGGCTGCTGCTCAACCTGGAGTCCGTGCCCGGCATCGTCTCGCTGAGCGGCAGCGAGGCCGACCGGGCCGCCGTCTTCGCCTCCGTCGCCGCCGAACTGGCCACCAACGGCTGGTCGGACCGCATGACCATCACCCTCGTCGGGTTCGGCGAGGACCTCACGCCACTCGCCCCCAACCGGCTCCGCCACCTCGACGGGATCGCCGACCTCGTCGAGACCATGGAGGCCGAGACCCGGCAGCGGCGCGGCGCACTGGGCGCCGCCGGGCACGACTCCGTGCTCACCGGCCGTACCGGGCCCGCCCAGCACACCCGTTGGGCCCCGCACCTCGTCCTGCTCGCCGCCGAGCCCTCCGCCGACGACGCGATCAAGCTCGCCGAGCTCGCCGCCGACGCCAGCCGGCTCGGCATCGGCTACCTCGTCGGCACCGACAGCGGCGATCTGCCCGGCGCCGCCTGGGAGATGGAGGTCACCGGCGAGGGCAAGCTGCTCGCCCCGCTGCTCGGCCTCGAACTCGACGCCCAGCTGCTGCCGGTCGCCCAGCAGCGCGCGGTCGTCGAGCTGTTCGTCGACGCCGACCCCGAGCGCGAGCCGCAGGGACCGGCCACCGCGCCGCCGTTCCTCGTCGACGTCAGCGAGCAGGGCCGGCCCGCGGTGTACGCGCGGCTCGTCGGACCGTACGAGATCATCGGTCTCGACACCCCCGACGGCGACCGCAGCGCGCTCCTGCACGAGGCGCTCGCCCTGCTGCTCCTGCACCGTGAGGGCGTCCACCCGCGCGTGCTGTCCTCCGCGCTCTGGCCGCGCGGTGTCACCGACGACGTACGCGAGGCCCTTCTCGACCGGCTCCGGGCCTGGCTCGGCACCGACCCCGACGGCGCCCCGCGCCTCAGGACCGACAACACCGGGCGGCTCACGCTCGCCAAGTCCGTCGTGTCCGACCTGGACGTGCTGCGGTCGCTGTACCACGAGGCCACGCAGGGCCGCGGGGTCGACAGCCGGGCCGTGCGCGGGCGGCTGCTCACCGACGCGCTGGTGCTGGTGCGCGGACCGCTCCTCGCGGACCGGCCCGAGGGACGCTACCGCTGGCTCACCCACGAGATCATCGACGCCCAACTCCCGCTGCTCGTCGCGGACATCGGCCTCGCGCTCTCCGAGTTCCACCTGGTCAAGGACCGCGCGGAGAAGGCCATCGAAGCCCTCGGCGCCGCCCTCAACTCCGCGCCCGGCGACGAGCGGCTCTGGCACGAACTGCTCCGCGCCACCCACGCCACCGGCGACACCGCCCGGCTCCAGGCGCTCGCCGCCGACCTCGTCACCCGCAGCGGCGCCCGCGGACTGCCGCCGCGCACCGAGGCCCTGCTCGACGAACTCCTGCCGACCTGGCGCGACAGCGTCGCGGCCGTGGGATGACCCTGCTGCTGATCGTCGCCGCCGCGCTCTGGGGCGCGGCGGCGGGCGCGCTCCTGCCGAGGGCCGCCTACCGGTTCTCCGCACCGGCGGGGGAGGCCTGGCGCGAGAAGTGCCCCGGCGGCCATCCGGTCAAGGGGTGGCTCGGGCGGGGGCGCTGCGCGCAGTGCGCGGACACACCGTCCTACGGTCCTTCCGTCGCCCTTCTCACCACCGTCACCGCCCTCGTCTGCGCCGCCCTCGCCGCGGCCACCGGCACTCGGCCCGAGATCGGCGTCTGGCTGCTGCTCGCCCCCCTCGGTGTCCTGCTCGCCGTGGTCGACCTGCGCGTGCAGCGGCTGCCCGACCCGCTGACGCTGCCGCTCGCGGGCGCCGCCCTCGGGCTGCTGGGCGTCATCTCCTTCGTGCCCGAGCACAACGGAGAGTGGCTCATGGCGCTGTACGGCGCCCTCGCGCTCGGCGGCGGCTACCTCGTGCTGTTCCTGATCAACCCCGCCGGCATGGGCTTCGGCGATGTGAAGCTCGCGCTCGGGATCGGTGCGGTGCTGGGCTGGTACGGCTGGCCGACCGTCATGCTGGGCACCTTCGCCGGATTCCTGCTGGGGGCCCTGTACGGAGGCGCGCTGGTCGTCGCGCGGAAGGCGGGGCGCAAGACGGCGATCCCGTTCGGGCCGTTCCTGATCACGGGGGCGTTCCTCGGGGTGCTGATCGGGGCGTACGCGGCCTGACGTCGGTCGACGACAGGGGCTGGCGTACGCTGGCTGGGTCCGTCCACAACCCTTGACGAAAGGGACGCCCGGTGACCGAGAAGGCCGACCTTCAGTCCGTCCTCGACCGTGCCGCCGCCGGTGGGCGGATCACCCCTGAAGAGGCACTCGCCCTCTACCGAGACGCCCCGCTGCACGCGCTGGGCTCGGCCGCCGACGCCGTACGACGCCGTCGGTACGCCGGGACCGAGCACATCGCGACGTACATCATCGAGCGGAACATCAACTACACGAACGTCTGCGTGACGGCGTGCAAGTTCTGCGCGTTCTACGCCCCGCCGAAGGCCAAGGACAAGGGCTGGACGCGCGACCTCGACGACATCCTGCGCCGCTGCGCGGAGACCGTGGAGCTGGGCGGCACGCAGATCATGTTCCAGGGCGGGCACCACCCGGACTACGGCGTGGAGTACTACGAGGAGCACTTCGCCGCCATCAAGCAGGCCTTCCCGCAGCTGGTGATCCACTCCCTCGGCGCGTCCGAGGTCGAGCACATGGCGCGGATCTCGAAGGTGTCGGCCGAGGAGGCGATCCAGCGGATCCACGCCGCCGGGCTCGACTCCTTCGCGGGCGCCGGCGCCGAGCTGCTTCCCGAGCGGCCCCGCAAGGCCATCGCGCCGCTCAAGGAGTCCGGCGAGCGCTGGCTGGAGATCATGGAGACCGCGCACCGGCTGGGCGTGGAGTCGACGTCGACCATGCTCATGGGCACCGGCGAGACCAACGCCGAGCGCATCGAGCACCTGCGGATGATCCGTGACACCCAGGACCGCACGGGCGGCTTCCGGGCCTTCATCCCGTACCTGTACCAGCCGATGAACAACCACCTCAAGGGCCGCACCCAGGCCACGATCTTCGAGTACCTGCGGATGATCGCGATCTCCCGGCTCTTCATGGACAACATCGCCCACATCCAGGGCTCCTGGCTGACCACCGGCCAGGACGCGGGCCAGCTGACGCTGCACTACGGCGCCGACGACCTCGGCTCGGTGATGCTGGAGGAGAACGTCGTCTCGGCGGCCGGCGCCAAGCACCGCTCCAACCTCCAGGAGATGATCGACATGATCCGCACGGCGGGTCGGGTCCCGGCCCAGCGCTCCACGACGTACGAACACCTCGTCGTCCACGACGACCCGGCGAACGACCCGGTCGACGCGCGCGTCCAGTCCCACATCTCCTCGACGGCGATCGAGGGCGGCACGGCACATCCCGAGCTGAAGATCCTCGCGTCCAACTAGCCCGCCGATGGAGACGATTCACGCCGCCGACGAGGTCCGGTACACCTGGACCTCGGAGCCGATCAAGGGCGGCGCGGTCCTGGTGGGACGGGACCGGGTCGGCGCCGTGGGGACCCTGGAGGAGCTGCGCGAGCGGTTCCCGAACGCCCGGGTCCGCAGGTGGCCCGGCGTCCTGGGCCCCGCCCGCATCCACGAGGGCCCGCTCCCGGACGCTCCGAGCCCTCGCGAACGTATCCACGCCGTACTGAAGTCGGGTGCGGTTGCGGTCCTGGAGCGGTACGCCGACACCCCCGAACTCCGCGCCGCCGCCGAGCGCAACGACGTGGTCGTGCTGCCCCGCTCCCAGCCCACCGGCATCAAGGAAGTGGGCCGCGCCGACCTGGCCGTCTTCGACGACAAGGGCGAGTGCGTCGCAACCGTCTGCTCGGGCCGACTGGTCCACCGCAGGCGCTGAGCAACCCTCAGTTCTCCGCGAACGCCTTCGCGAAAGCGCCCGAACTCTGCTTCACCCCGCTGCAGTTCGTCAGCTCGTCACCCTCGTCGTCGCACTGCTGGTCGCGGAAGGTCGACCACATCGACACCCAGGCGATCTCCTGCTCCTCGGCGAACGACCGGACCTGGGCCGCGTCGGAGAGGGTGAACGTCTCGTTGTCGACGTCGTTGACCCCGAGCATCGAGGTGAGCGCCATCGCCCGCCACGCGGTCGACCCGGACGTCCCGAAGACGTCCATCAGCTGGGTGTGCGCCGCCTTCGCCGCCGTGATCGCGTAGTCGCCCATGTCCTCGTCGTAGGTCTCGCCGTAGTTCATGGTCATGAGGTTGACCGTCGAGACCTGTACGGAACTGTCGTTGGCGGACTCCAGCAACGCGATGCTGTCGGAGTCCAGCCCCGACGGCATGACCGGCAGGGTGAAGGAGACGGTCAGGTCGTCGCGCTCCTTCTGAAGCAGCGCGATCGCCTTCGACCGCAGCTCCACCGACGCGGAGTCCGTCAGGGCGTCGCCCTCGACGTCGAAGTCGGCCTGGGTGGAGCCGGCCGCGTCGAGCGCCTCGCCGTAGGCCTGCGCGAGCTCCGACGCGCTGTCGCAGGCCTCCGCCAGCTCCTTGCCCGACGCGCCGCCGAAGGACACCCGCACGCTCGCGCCGTCCTCCTTGAGCCGTGAGATCCGGGACGCCACCGAGGAGTCGCCGATGGCGTGCGAGTCGTTCCAGGTCGGCGTACAGCTGCCGCCGTCCGCGATCACGAAGGCCAGGTTGTACGTCGTCGGTGAGCCGGCCGAGTCGTTGCCGGAGGCCTCCGTGGCGCTGACGTAGGGGGCGTACGAGGTGCTCGAGGCGGTCTCCTCGGACGCCTCGGCGGACCGGCTCGGGGTCGCTTCCGAGGTGGTGTCGGTGTTCGAGGAACAACCCGCCGTGGCCAGGGCAAACAGGCAACTCAGCCCTGCCGCCGGCCTCAGGAAACGCCGCATTCCGCATGCACCAGCTCTCGTGATTTCTGTCTCAGGACGGAAACAAACTGTGTCGGCCGAGTGGAAATGTCTCACACGCGACTGAGCTTCATGAGGACAGGATTTACACAGAGGGCACATGGGCACGAGCGAACAAAACGGGCGATCCGGCCGCGTAAAGAGGGCAATCAACCCCTTTCCCTTCCACCGGAGTTACGCAGCCGTTCCAGCGAACTCTCAGAGAAGAGACAGGTTAAGGCGTTTCTCATACGCGTCTCACATGGATCCCTGAGTTTTTGACACATAAAGACTCTCTAACGTCCGGGGAATGCATTCCGAGCCTGCCATCGAAAAGCGCGCCGAACGCGGTCGCCGCCGCAAACGCCGCGGCGACGAGTCAGCCGAGGGACCCGTGTTCGTCGACAACTCCGGACGCCGCTCCAAGCTGCTGCGCCGGATCGGTCTCCTCGTCGGCGTCCTGTGTGTCGGATACGCCGTCGTCCTGGGCCTGGCCTTCATGGGCATCGGCACCTCGAACCCGTCCTCGCTGCTGCCCTTCGGCGGCGGCCAGGGCGGCCCGGGCGCCCAGAACGGCAACGGCGGCCCCGGCACCCAGCCGCAGGGCGGTATCGGCGGCAGCGTGCGGCCCACCGGCTCGCCGCCCGCGCTGCCCTCGGGCGTGCCCACGCCGTCCGCCTCCGCGACCGCGACCGCGAACTGACCGGAGCGCAGCCACCGTCATGACTACGACGACTCCCTCCCGCGGCCGCCGCCGTGCCCCCTCCCGGCTGGGACGCGCCGCGGGCAAGGCCGCCGCGCTCCAGAAGCCGCGCGTCCTGCTCGCCGGTCTGCTCCTGCTCGCGCTGACGAGCGTGATGCTGCTCGACGGCTATCTGCGCGCCGAGGTCGGCGGCGACCAGCGCGTCCGTGACGGGGCCAGCTCCAGCGAGGTCCCGGAAAAGATCCTCGACGGCGGGCCGATCCTGTCCTTCCGCGGCGGACAGGCGACCACCGTCTCCGTACCGGACAAGACGATCGCGCTGACCTTCGACGACGGCCCCAACCCCACCTACACGCCAAAGGTGTTGGAGATCCTGGAGAAGTACGACGTCCCCGCGACCTTCTTCGTGGTCGGCTCGATGGTCTCGCGCTACCCGGACATCGTGAAGAACATGGTCGAGCAGGGCAACGAGGTGGGGATCCACACCTTCACCCACGTCGACCTCTCCTACCAGAGCGACGCCCGCGTCGACCGCGAGATGCAGCAGACCCAGCTCGCTCTCGCGGGCGCGGCCGGCATCACCACCACGCTGTTCCGGGCGCCGTACTCCTCGGAGACGGACGCCATCGACAACTACAGCTGGCCCGTCTACCAGAAGCTCGGCGAGGACGGTTACACCAGCGTCTTCGTCGACACCGACAGCGACGACTGGAAGAAGCCGGGCGTCTCGAAGATCGTCAAGTGGGCCACGCCGTCCAGGACGAACGGCGCGGCCGTGCTCTTCCACGACGCCGGCGGCGAGCGCTCGCAGACGATCAAGGCGCTGCCCACGTACATCGAGAAGATGAGGGCGAAGGGCTACACCTTCACCACCATCAGCGGGGTCCTGGAGAAGGAGCAGTCGGCGAACGCCATGGCCGGACAGCGGCTTTCGGGGCAGGGCGGCGTGGCCGGCGGCAGTGGCGGCAACCTCCAGGCCGCCCACCGCGAGGCCACCGAAGCGACCCTCTACGAGGGCAAGGCCCTGCTCGCGGCCGTCGCCGTCGCCGAGTACGCCGTACCCGCGCTGTCGGTCGGTCTCATGGTCGTCGGTGTCGCGGTGATGGGGCGGTTCGGGATGATGCTGATCCTCGCCCGCCGCCACTACAGACAGCGCAACAAACGCCGGTTCAGTTGGGGCCCGACGGTCACCCGCCCGGTGAGCGTGATCGTCCCGGCGTACAACGAGAAGGAGTGCATCGCCAACACGCTCAAGTCGCTGGCGCGGAGCACCCATCCGATCGAGATCATCGTCGTGGACGACGGTTCGACGGACGGCACGTCGGAGATCGCGCGCGACGCGGCGTACGAGCTCGGCATGCACAACGTCCGGGTCATCCGACAGGAGAACGCGGGTAAGCCGGCCGCGCTCAACAACGGGGTGCGCAACGCCAGTTACGACATCGTCATCATGATGGACGGCGACACCGTCTTCGAGCCGGACGCCGTGCACCAGCTGGTGCAGCCCTTCGCCGACCCCGAGGTCGGCGCGGTCGCCGGCAACGCCAAGGTCGGCAACCGCGACACGGTCATCGGCGCCTGGCAGCACATCGAGTACGTGATGGGCTTCAACCTGGACCGCCGGATGTACGACCTGCTGCGCTGCATGCCGACGATCCCGGGCGCGATCGGCGCGTTCCGCCGGGAGGCGGTGTTGCAGGTCGGCGGGATGAGCGAGGACACCCTCGCCGAGGACACCGACATCACCATCGCCATGCACCGCGCGGGCTGGCGGGTCGTCTACCAGGAGCACGCCAAGGCCTGGACGGAGGCGCCGGGTTCGCTCAAGCAGCTGTGGTCGCAGCGCTACCGCTGGTCGTACGGGACCATGCAGGCGCTGTGGAAGCACCGCAAGTCCCTGACGGACAAGGGGCCTTCGGGCCGCTTCGGCCGGGTCGGGATGCCGCTGGTGGTGATCTTCCAGATCGTCACGCCGGTCTTCGCCCCTCTCATCGACGTGTTCACCGCGTACTCGATGATCTTCATCGACTTCCAGGCGGCCCTGCTGGCCTGGCTCGCGGTGCTCGGCGTGCAACTGGCCTGCGCGGCGTACGCCTTCCGCCTCGACAAGGAGAGGTACCGCTATCTGCTGATGATGCCGCTCCAGCAACTGGCCTACCGGCAGATGATGTACCTCGTCCTCATCCACTCCTGCATCACGGCCCTCACAGGCGGCCGGCTGCGCTGGCAGAAGCTGAAGCGGACCGGCGAGGTCGGCACACCGGCGGGGGTGAGCTGAGATGGGTTCGCACAGGAGAGGCGGGTCGGTTGCCACCGCCGCACAGCCGACGGTGCCGGGTGCCGAGGAAGCCGACTCCAGGGATCCTGAGCTCCCTTCGCGCCCCAAGCCCTCTGCCCGGGACCGCTACTTCGACACGCTCCGGGCCGTCGCCCTCGTCCGGGTCGTGACCTATCACACCTTCGAGTGGGCCTGGTGCGGCATGGTCTTCCCGTCCATGGGGATCATGTTCGGCCTGGCCGGCACCCTGATGGCGAAGTCCCTGGAGCGGCCGCCGCTGAAGGTGGTGCGCAGCCGGCTACGGCGGCTCCTGCCCCCGTTCTGGTTCTGGGGCTTCTTCGTGGTCCTCGCGATGCTGGTCCACGGCTGGATGCCGCACTGGAACATCGTCTTCTGGATCGTGCCGTTCGGAGATCCGCCGGGGAACCAGTGGGGCGTCCAGGCCTGGGAGATCCTCTGGTACCTGCGGACGTATCTCTGGTTCGTGCTGCTGTCCCCGCTGCTGCTGCGCGTCTTCCGGCTCGCCCCCCTCCCGGTGCTGTTCCTGTCCCTCGCGCCGATCCTGGTTCTCAACTTCGTGTGGTCAGGCCCCGAGGGGCGGCTCGGCAACGAGATGTGGGACTTCTCGACGTACCTCTTCTGCTGGATCCTCGGCTTCGCGCACCGCGACGGCGTGCTCCAGAAGATGAAGCCGGCGCTGGTAGCCGTCCTGTCGCTCGCCGCGCTCGGCTACGGCGGCTGGTACGCCTTCGCGCACCAGGGCGAGGTCGGCACGTACGACCTCGACGAGATCCCGCTGGCGCAGGCCTTCTGGTCGGCCGGGTACGTGATGCTGCTGATGTGGGCCAAGGCGTACTTCCGGATCGACTTCGGGTGGCTCACCCGCTTCCGGCGGCTGGACCGGGTGGTGACGGTCTTCAACGCGCGCGCGGTGACGATCTACCTCTGGCACGAGATCGCCTTGATCCTCGCCGTACCGCTGATCGACCGGTTCTGGAACGTGCCCGCGTTCGAGAAGTACCTGCCGCTGGAGAGTCAGTGGTTCATGTTCGGGATCGGGTGGGTGCTGATCGCGGGGTTCGTCCTGGCGTGCGGCTGGGTGGAGGACGTGGCGGGGAAGAAGAAGCCGAAGCTCCTTCCCTGAGCGGGGCCTCGGCCGCTTCCCCGGGGGCGGCTGCAAGAATGGGCCCGTGACCCGCGCTTCCCTGAACAAGCAGCCGCACGAAGTCGCCTCGATGTTCGACGACGTGGCGGAACGGTACGACCTGACCAACGACGTGCTGTCGCTCGGCCAGGACCGGGTGTGGCGCAAGGAGGTCGCCAAGGCGGTCGACGCCCGGCCCGCGCAGAAGATCCTGGACCTGGCGGCGGGTACGGCCACCTCGTCCCTGCCCTTCGCGCGGACCGGCGCCTATGTCGTCCCCTGCGACTTCTCGCTGGGCATGCTCAAGGTCGGCAAGAAGAACCACCCGTGGCTGCCGCTGACGGCGGGCGACGCGACGAGGCTGCCCTTCCGGGACGACACCTTCGACGCGGTGACGATCTCCTTCGGGCTGCGCAACGTGCAGGACTTCGACGCCGGGCTGCGCGAGATGTACCGGGTGACCAAGCCCGGCGGCCGGGTCGTGATCTGCGAGTTCTCGCACCCGACCTGGGCGCCGTTTCGCACGGTCTACACCGAGTACCTGATGCGCGCCCTGCCGCCGGTCGCCCGCGCGGTCTCCTCGAACCCGGACGCCTACGTCTACCTCGCCGAGTCCATCCGCGCCTGGCCCGACCAGCCCGCGCTGGCCGAGCACCTGCAGAAGGCCGGCTGGTCGAAGGTGGCCTGGCGGAACCTGACCGGCGGGGTCGTGGCCCTGCACCGGGGGTTCAAGGCCGGCTGAGGGGTCAGGGCGGGCCGATCCCGACGGTGCAGGGGTCGCCGGGTTCGTCCAGCTCGCGTTGCATTCCTCCGCCCGACGGCCTCGGCAGGCGTGGCTCGCGGATGCCTCCGCCGCCGTCACCCGGACCGAAGTCGAACCAGACGTAGACCATCGACTCCCGCGGCACCTCGGCGCCGGGCTGCGGGTACTGGCGTACGACATAGTCGACGACGGCGAGGTGGAAGTCCTGCCGGTCCGGGGCGTTGATGAACAGGCCCTGTGCCCTGGCCGTCTCGCGCGCGTCGACGGCCATCAGGCCGACCAGACGAGGGACGCGCACTTCGGGCGTTTTGGGTGTTATTCGCACAGATGTCACCCCCAGCGGTACTGGAAGGGTAACCGCACAGGGGCGCTACCTGGAAGCGCTGAGTATTTTTCTGTAGCCGATTATCACTCTGTGTCACAGATCAAGGCGGAAGCACAGCGCGTCCTCCGGCAACCGCGGATGCGGGAACGTCTCCGCCAGTGCCATGCCGAGCCGCCGGGTGACCGCGACGGACCGCTCGTTCCCGGGTCTGACCAGCGCTACGACGTTCTTCACGCCCGCCGCCCGGAGCCGCTCCAGCGTCATCTGCGCGGCGGCGGTCGCGTACCCCTTGCCCCAGTACGGGCGCGCGAGCCGCCAGCCGATCTCGATCTCGCCCTTCGGCCCCCAGTCCTGCGGCCATGGCTGGGCCCCGGTGAACCCGATGACCTGCTCGTTCTCGTCGACCATGGTCCACAGACAGAACCCCCGCTCGGCGTCGTGCCGGCGCTGGCGGGCGGTGAGTTCCTCGTAGACGTACAACTCCGCCGACCTGCCTCCGTGGAACTCCATGACCTCCGGGTCGTCGAAGATCCGGTGCCAGGCGACGGCGTCCTCGTCGGTGGGGACACGCAGCCGTACTACGGGGAGAGCTCGGTTCACTGGGCAGCCCTTCAGCCGGGTGATCAATCGTGCTGAATAGACTGCCCATGTCCAGTGCCGGTCGGCACGCAGATTTCGAACTTGGGGAGATCCCGCCGTGACCGAGCCCCTCTCCGAAAACACCGCCGATGTGATCGTGGTCGGCGCGGGGCCAGCGGGCTCCACCACCGCCTACTACCTCGCCAAGGCCGGACTCGACGTGCTCCTGCTGGAGAAGACGGCGTTTCCGCGCGAGAAGGTCTGCGGCGACGGCCTCACGCCGCGCGCCACCAAACAGCTGGTGTCGATGGGCATCGACATCTCCGAGGAAGCCGGCTGGCTGCGCAACAAGGGCCTGCGCATCATCGGCGGCGGCGTCCGCCTGGAGCTGGACTGGCCGGACCTCGCCTCCTTCCCCGACTACGGCCTCGTCCGCAAGCGCGACGACTTCGACGAGCAGCTCGCCCGCCAGGCCCAGAAGGCGGGCGCGCGGCTCTACGAGCGCTGCAACGTCGGCGCCCCGATCGTCGACGACCGCACCGGCCGTATCACCGGCGTGCACGCCAAGCTCGGCGACGCCGGCGAGAAGCGCGAGGTGGCCTTCCACGCGCCGCTCGTGGTGGCCGCCGACGGCAACTCGACCCGGCTGTCCCTGGCGATGGGCCTGCACCGCCGCGAGGACCGGCCGATGGGCGTGGCCGTGCGGACGTACTTCGAGTCGCCGCGCCACGAGGACGACTACCTGGAGTCCTGGCTGGAGCTGTGGGACCGCCGCGGCGCCGAACCCCGGTTGCTGCCGGGCTACGGCTGGATCTTCGGCATGGGCGACGGCACCTCCAACGTCGGCCTGGGCGTGCTCAACACCTCCGACTCCTTCAAGGAGCTCGACTGGCGCGAGGTGCTCAAGGCCTGGTGCGCGTCGATGCCGGAGGAGTGGGGCTACACCCCGGAGCACATGACGGGCCCGATCCGCGGCGCCGCCCTGCCGATGGCCTTCAACCGCCAACCGCACTACACCAAGGGCCTGCTCCTGGTCGGCGACGCCGGCGGCATGGTGAACCCCTTCAACGGCGAGGGCATCGCCTACGCCATGGAGTCCGGCCAGATCGCCGCCGACGTCATCGTCCAGGCCCACGCCAGGGCGACGCCGGCCCAGCGGGAGATCGCGCTCCAGCGCTACCCGCAGGTCCTCAAGGACACCTACGGCGGCTACTACACGCTGGGCCGCGCCTTCGTGAAGCTCATCGGCAACCCGAAGGTCATGAAGATCGCGGCCCAGCGCGGCCTCACCCACCCGATGCTCATGAGGTTCACCCTGAAGATGCTCGCCAACCTCACCGACCCGACGGGCGGCGACGCGATGGACCGGATCATCAACGGGTTGAGCAAGGTGGCTCCGCGAGCCTGAACTAGCCGTTCAGCGCCTTGATGTTGGCGGCCCGGCGTGCGAGGACCTCCTCCCGCCGGTCCGCCACCTGCCGCAGCGCGTCCTTGCGTTCCCGCTTGGACAGGCGGTCCAGGTACACCTGCCCGTTGACGTGGTCGGTCTCGTGGGCGAGGCAGCGCGCGAAGTACCCCGCCCCCTCGATGACGACCGGCTCGCCGTCCTTGTCGAGCCCGCGCACGACGGCCCGGTCCGGACGCGGTACGTCCATGACGGCGCCCGGCACGGAGAGGCAGCCCTCGCCGTCGTCGAGGAGCCGGCGCCCGGCCGGATCGAGCCGGTCGAGGACCGGATTGACGATGTGCCCGACATGCCGGACCCCGTCCTCGTCCGGGCAGTCGTACACGAACAGGCGCAGATTCACGCCGACTTGGTTCGCCGCGAGCCCGCAGCCGTCGGCGATGTACATCGTCAGGAACATGTCGTCGATGAGCGCGGCGAGATCGGGCCCGAACTCCGTCACGTCCCGGCACGGCTTGTGCAGGACCTCCTCACCGACCTCCGTGATCCGCCGTACCCGGCCGCGCCGGGCGTCGGGGGCGAGGGGCGGATATGAGTCAACGGGCCTGCCTTGTACGAACACGCTGGGCATGAGTGGGTTTCTCCTCGTTGTGTGGATGCTGTGGGCGGTGGGTCGGCGGGCTTCCGGCCTCCGGGGCCCCTGCCTACCCTCCGTTGCCCATGACAACAGAACACATCCAGCAGCCCGAGGGCCACACCCGCAGACGGTTCCTGGCCGGAACCGGGGGAGTGGCGGGCGCGCTCGCGTTATGGCCCGCCGGGGGCGCGCACGCCGCTTCCGGCAAGCGGGTCGCGGTCCTCGGCGGCGGGGTCTCCGGGCTGAGCGCCGCCCAGGAACTCGCCGAGCGCGGCTACGCCGTCACCGTCCACGAGTACTACGACGCCCTCGGCGGCAAGGCCCGCTCGATGCCGGTCCCGGGCACGGCGGCCGGCGGCCGCGCGGACCTCCCCGCCGAACACGGCTTCCGCTTCTTCCCCGGCTTCTACCGGAACCTGCCGGACACGATGCGCCGCATCCCCGTCCCCGGCAACGCGCACGGCGTCCACGACAACCTCGTCAGCGGTACGGAGGCCCTGTTCGCCCGCTCCGGCGGCCGCCCCGACCTGCACTTCCCGCTGCGCCGCGCCACCACCGTGCCCCCGCTCGGCACCCTCACCCCGTCCTGGATCCGCGACCAGATCCTCTCCGTCCTGGACCTCGGCACCCGCCTGCCCGCCCACGAGGCCGCCTACTTCGCCGACCGGCTCCTGGTCCACCTCACCAGCTGCGACGCCCGTCGTGAGGGGCAGTGGGAGAAGGTCGCGTGGTGGGACTTCATCCGCGCGCAGGAGATGAGCGAGGAGTACCGGACGGTCCTCGGCGTGGGACAGACCCGCAACCTCGTCGCCACCCGCGCGGAGGTCGCCTCGACCCGGACCGTCGGCCGCGTCATCATCGAGGCCCTGCTGCTGTGGGGCCTGCTCGGTCGCGGCATGGACGGCGACGCCGACGTCGACCGGGTCCTGAACGCCCCCACCAGCGAGGCCTGGATCGACCCGTGGGAACGGCACCTGCGCTCCCTGGGCGTCGAGTTCGCCCTCGGCACCCAGGTGCGGGAGATCCTGTACGCCGGCGGCCGGGTGACCGGCGTCCGCGTCTCGGCCCGCGACGGCGGCGACGAACGTACCGTCACCGCCGACCACTACGTCTGCGCGCTGCCCGTCGAGCACGCGCGCGTGACCTGGGGCCCGGCCCTGCGCGCGGCGGATCCGCAGCTGGCGCGCTGCGACGCGTTGCGGACCGACTGGATGACCGGGGTGATGTTCTACCTCCGCACGCCCAAGCCGGTGGTCCACGGCCACATCAACTGCCTCGACTCACCCTGGTCGGTGACGGCCGTCGGCCAGGCCCAGTTCTGGCCCGGACGGGACTTCCCGCGCGACTACGGCGACGGACAGGCCCGCGACTGTCTCTCCGCGATCATCTCGGAATGGGACAAGCCCGGCATCCTGTACGGCAAGACGGCCAAGGAATGCACGAAGGACGAGATCGTCGCCGAGCTGTGGGCGCAGCTGAAGGACGGTCTCAACGACGCCGGAAAGACGACCCTCGCGGACGAGGACCGGCTCGGCTGGTTCATGGACCCGGCGGTGACGGGCGTGGGCGGCCCGGACCCGCGAAACCGCGAACAGCTCCTCATCCACCCCACGGGCACGCTCTACAACCGTCCTTCGGCCCGCACGAAGGTGCCGAACCTCTTCCTCGCGGGCGACTACGTCCGTACCGACGTCGACCTGGCGACCATGGAAGGCGCCAACGAGTCCGCGCGGCTGGCGGTCAACGCGCTGCTGGACGCGGACAATTCGGACGCCGAGCGGTGTGAGGTGTGGGAGCTGTTCCGGCCGCCCGAGATGGAGCCCCTGAAGCGCGTCGACGAGGTGCGCTACCGGCTGGGTCTGCCGAACACCTTCGACCTGGGCTAAGGCGTACGGCCGTCCCGGGCAAGGCGGAAGGGCCGCTGCCCCCGAGCGGCTGCGGCCCTTCCGACGTTCCGTACGCGTGTGCGCGTTTGGTGCGTTCTCGTCAGAGTACGCGCACCGCGCCCGACGCCGGGTAGCCCGACAGATCCTGGATGACGACGCCCTTGGACGGGTTGGCCGCGTCCAGGTACTGGCCGTTACCGATGTAGACGCCCACGTGGTAGGCCGAGCCCTTGCCGCCCCAGTACAGGATGTCGCCGACCTGGATCTGCGACAGCGGGATGTCGGTGCCCTGCATCGACTGGTCCTGCGAGACGCGCGGCAGGTCGACGCCGACCTGCTTGAACGCGGCCTGGACCAGGCTGGAGCAGTCCCACGCGTTGGGGCCGGTGGCGCCCATGACGTAGGCGTCGCCCACCTGTGCCTTGAGGAAGGCGATGACGGTCGCGACGGAGCCGCTGGCGGGCGCCGAGGCGGTCGTGGTGGTGGACAGGGTGGTCCGCTCCGAGGAACGCGAGGCGGCGGCCTCCGCGGCGGCCTTGCGGGCCTCCTCGGCCTTCTTCTTGGCCTCGGCCTTCTTCTTCGCCTCAGCGAGGTCCTTCTTGGCCTCCTTGGCGGCCGCGGCGGCCGCCGCGTCGCGCTCGGCCTGGAGCTCGTAGTTCGCGGCCGCCTGCTGCGTGGCGTCCGCGGACTGGGCGACCTGGGCGGCCAGATCGGCCGTCAGGGCGGGCAGTTCGAGGGTCTGCGTCGTCTCGGCGGCGCTCGCCGAGGCCGACGCGCCCGCCGCCGCCATGCTGAGGACGCCACCGGCAACTCCGGCGCGCACGGCGATCGATGTCGTCGCGCTGCGGCGGGGCTTCCGGTGGCTGCGTATGTGAGCGGTGTGGGACATGAGAACAACCGGTATCAGGGGCTCCTCCATACCTTCAAGAAACGTGTGGTGCGCCACAGTTGTTCAACGGGCGGCCCGAATCCCGGGCGTGGCGTTCTTTATTGACGCCGTAACGGACATTGCGGACGCACCCCATCATGGACGTGATCACGCACTTTCGCGTTTACGTCCGAATTGCCCCGCGCCTACCACCGGTTGGGACAAGTGGCCAAGCCCGGTTCTCAGAGGCCTCTCATCAATGTGGCGGAGGTCACGCAACGGTTACAGCGGCGGCTGCGTCACGCGCATGCGCTCCGCCCTCACCCGCTCGTGAACGCGTGCACGCGTCCACATCGCTCCCCGCGGCTCCTTCTGATGTGTGAACGCGGCGCACTATCAATCGGTCGCGTCCAGCACCAATTTGCATGCAAGGGAACTCTCTTGATATTGAGACGCCTGCTCCCAGCTGCGCCGACAAGCCAAAATGTCACCTCTCGTGATCGCTCGGACACTTCACGCACGAAGATCACCGCTCATCCGACTTCATGATCCTTCGTCAGGTGGTGGAGATCACAAAGCTTGTGCAATACCCCGTGTCGCAGATCACAGACCGGCGGGCATAGGATGCGGGTCAGTTGGGCTTGTGACCTGCTTCACATGTTCGCGATCTTCGCCGGGACGGGCGGGACTTGCGGGGCGCGTGAGGCGGAAGCGAACCCGATGTCATCGCCAGCAGTCAGTGCCGACTGAGAGGAGCGAGGAGCGGTGAACGCGTATGCGCCCATCCTCGTACTGGGAGCCCTCGGGGCAGGCTTTGCGATCTTCTCCGTGGTCATGGCCACGCTGATCGGACCAAAGCGGTACAACCGAGCCAAGCTCGAGGCCTACGAGTGCGGGATCGAGCCGACCCCCACGCCGGCCGGCGGCGGGCGCTTCCCCATCAAGTACTACCTGACGGCGATGCTCTTCATCGTCTTCGACATCGAGATCGTCTTCCTCTACCCCTGGGCCGTCACCTTCGACGCCCTGGGTGTTTTCGGGCTCGTGGAGATGCTGCTCTTCGTGCTCACCGTCTTCGTCGCATACGCGTACGTGTGGCGGCGCGGCGGCCTGGAATGGGACTGAGGGGCCTTTAATCATGGGACTCGAAGAAAAGCTGCCGAGCGGTTTCCTGCTGACCACCGTCGAGCAGGCCGCGGGCTGGGTGCGCAAGGCGTCCGTCTTCCCGGCCACCTTCGGGCTGGCCTGCTGTGCCATCGAGATGATGACCACCGGCGCCGGACGCTACGACCTGGCCCGCTTCGGTATGGAGGTCTTCCGCGGCTCACCCCGCCAGGCCGACCTCATGATCGTCGCCGGCCGGGTCAGCCAGAAGATGGCCCCGGTGCTCAGGCAGGTCTACGACCAGATGCCGAACCCCAAGTGGGTCATCTCCATGGGGGTCTGCGCCTCCTCGGGCGGCATGTTCAACAACTACGCGATCGTGCAGGGCGTCGACCACATCGTCCCGGTCGACATCTATCTCCCCGGCTGCCCGCCACGGCCCGAGATGCTGATGGACGCCATCCTCAAGCTCCACCAGAAGATCCAGGGCTCCAAGCTCGGCGTGAACGCCGAGGAAGCGGCCCGGGAGGCGGAGGAAGCGGCGCTCAAGGCCCTGCCCACGATCGAGATGAAGGGGCTGCTGCGGTGAGCGACGCCAACGGCACCACGGGCGCCGGCAACGGGGTCAACCCCGAGAAGGACCTCGGCGCCTCCAACCTCCCCGGTCAGCGCGGCGAGGGCGGCGAGGAGATCCGCGTCCAGCGCGGCATGTTCGGCGCCAACAACGGCGGCGACACCTCCGGTTACGGCGGCCTGGTCCGCTCCATCCGGCTCCCGGGGGCGGCCACCCGCCCCTACGGCGGCTGGTTCGACGAGGTCGCCGACGAGCTGGAGGGCGCGCTGGAAGAGCAGGGACTCCTGCCCGACAACGCCATCGAGAAGACGGTCGTCGACCGCGGCGAGCTCACCTTCCACATCGAGCGCGAGCACCTGCTGCGCGTCGCCCGCACCCTGCGCGACGACCCGGCCCTGCGCTTCGAGCTCTGCATCGGGGTGAGCGGGGTCCACTACCCCAGCGACAAGGGCCGCGAGCTGCACGCCGTCTACCACCTGCGCTCGATCACCCACAACCGGCTGATCCGCCTGGAGGTCAGCGCCCCCGACGCCGACTCGAAGATCCCCTCCCTGGTGCCGGTCTATCCGACCAACGACTGGCACGAGCGCGAGACCTACGACTTCTTCGGGATCGTCTTCGACGGTCACCCGGCCCTGACGCGGATCATGATGCCGGACGACTGGCAGGGCCATCCGCAGCGAAAGGACTACTCCCTCGGCGGCATCCCCGTCGAGTACAAGGGCGCCCAGATCCCGGCTCCGGACCAGCGGAGGTCGTACTCGTGAGCACATCGCACGCATCTGCCGCTTCGGCGAGGGAGACCACCGAGGGCGCCGTCTACACGGTCACCGGTGGCGACTGGGACGAGGTCGTCCAGTCCGCGGCCCGCGCCGACGACGAGCGCATCATCGTCAACATGGGCCCGCAGCACCCCTCCACCCACGGAGTGCTCCGCCTGATCCTGGAGATCGAGGGCGAGACGGTCACCGAGGCCCGCTGCGGCATCGGCTATCTCCACACCGGCATCGAGAAGAACCTCGAGTACCGCACGTGGACGCAGGGCACCACGTTCGTGACGCGCATGGACTACCTGACGTCCTTCTTCAACGAGACCGCCTACTGCCTCGCCGTCGAGAAGCTCCTCGGCATCGAGGACGAGATCACCGACCGAGCCAAGATCATCCGGGTGCTCCTGATGGAGCTGAACCGACTCTCCTCGCACCTGGTCTGCATCGCCACCGGCGGCATGGAACTCGGCGCCACCACGATCATGATCTACGGATTCCGTGATCGTGAAATGATTCTCGACATCTACGAGCTCATCACGGGCCTCAGGATGAACCACGCGTACATCCGCCCCGGCGGACTCGCCCAGGACCTGCCGCCCGGCGCGGTGGACCACATCCGCGAGTTCGTGAAGAAGATGAAGAAGAACCTCCCGGAGTACGACAAGCTCGCCACCGGGAACCCCATCTTCAAGGCCCGTATGCAGGACGTCGGCTACCTGGACCTCGCGGGCTGCATGGCCCTCGGCGCCACCGGCCCCATCCTGCGCTCCACCGGACTGCCGTTCGACCTGCGCAAGTCACAGCCGTACTGCGACTACGAGACCTACGACTTCGAGGTCCCGACCGTCGACACCTGCGACTCCTACGGCCGCTTCCTGATCCGGCTGGAGGAGATGCGCCAGTCGCTGCTGATCGTGGAGCAGTGCCTGGACCGGCTCCAGCCCGGCCCGGTCATGGTCGCCGACAAGAAGATCGCCTGGCCCGCCCAGCTCGCCCTGGGACCCGACGGGCTCGGCAACTCCCTCGACCACATCAAGAAGATCATGGGCACCTCCATGGAGGCCCTGATCCACCACTTCAAGCTGGTCACCGAGGGCTTCCGGGTACCGCCCGGCCAGGCCTACGCGGCCGTCGAGTCCCCCAAGGGCGAACTCGGGGTGCACGCCGTGTCCGACGGCGGCACCCGCCCGTTCCGGGTCCACTTCCGCGACCCGTCCTTCACCAACCTTCAGGCCATGGCGGCGATGTGCGAGGGCGGCCAGGTCGCCGACGTCATCGTCGCCGTCGCGTCCATCGACCCCGTGATGGGAGGCGTCGACCGGTGACCACCTCTTCTTCCGAGCGGGGCGTCAGCCTGGGCATGCCCGAACTGCCCGCGCCCGCATACCCGGACGACGTTCGAGCCCGGCTCGAGGCGGACGCGCGCGAGGTCATCGCCCGCTACCCCGACTCCCGCTCCGCGCTCCTGCCGTTGCTGCATCTCGTGCAGTCGGAGGAGGGCCATGTCACGCGCACCGGGATGCGGTTCTGCGCGGACGTACTGGGCCTGACCACCGCCGAGGTCACCGCGGTCGCCACCTTCTACACCATGTACCGGCGCCGGCCGAGCGGCGACTACCAGGTGGGCGTCTGCACCAACACCCTGTGCGCGGTGATGGGCGGTGACGCGATCTTCGAGGAGCTCCAGGAGCACCTCGGCGTCGGCAACGGCGAGACCACCGAGGACGGCAAGGTCACGCTGGAGCACATCGAGTGCAACGCGGCCTGCGACTTCGCGCCGGTCGTGATGGTCAACTGGGAGTTCTTCGACAACCAGACCCCGGCGAGCGCCAAGCGCCTCGTCGACGACCTGCGCGAGGGCCGCACCGTCGAGCCCACGCGCGGGGCGCCGCTGTGCACCTTCAAGGAGACCGCGCGGATCCTCGCCGGCTTCCCCGACGAGCGGCCAGGGGCCGTCGAGGCAAGCGGCGGTGCGGGACCCGCGTCGCTGGTGGGACTCCGCCTGGCCAGGGGAGAGACCGCACCCGCGCGCGTGGTCCATCCGCGCGACGGCGCACCGCGGGACAGGGACGTGCACGAGCCGTCCCCGTCGGAGCACCTGAGCTCACACGACGCGCCACAGGACACGTCGGCCTCCGACCCGGCCCACCCGGCAGGGCCCACCGCCGAGGAGGGGGAGTGATGACCTTGGCACCCGAGCTGAAAGACACCAGCCCCGAGAAGCTGCTCGCACCCGTGCTGTCGGCCTTCTGGGACGAGGACAAGTCCTGGTCGCTGGACGTCTACCGAAGGCACGAAGGATACGAGGGGCTCCGCAAGGCGCTCGCGATGTCACCGGACGACCTGATCGCGTACGTCAAGGACTCCGGTCTGCGCGGCCGCGGCGGCGCGGGATTCCCCACCGGAATGAAATGGCAGTTCATTCCGCAGGGTGATGGAAAGCCGCACTATCTAGTTGTCAACGCCGACGAATCGGAGCCGGGAACCTGTAAGGACATCCCGCTCCTGTTCGCAAACCCGCACAGCCTCATCGAGGGCATTGTCATCGCGTGTTATGCCATCAGGTCGTCGCATGCCTTCATCTATCTGCGTGGTGAAGTCGTCCCAGTACTGCGGCGGTTGCACGAGGCCGTGCGCGAGGCTTACGAGGCGGGCTACCTCGGCGAGAACATCCTCGGCAGCGGGCTCGACCTGGAACTCACCGTGCACGCGGGCGCAGGCGCGTACATCTGCGGTGAGGAGACCGCACTGCTCGACTCGCTCGAAGGCCGCCGGGGTCAACCGCGGCTCCGTCCCCCCTTCCCTGCGGTCGCAGGCCTCTATGCCTGCCCGACTGTTGTAAATAACGTCGAGTCGATCGCGTCAGTTCCCGCGATCCTGCAAAAAGGAAAAGACTGGTTCAGGTCGATGGGCAGCGAGAAGTCCCCGGGCTTCACGCTGTACTCGCTCAGCGGCCATGTCGCCAATCCCGGCCAGTTCGAGGCCCCGCTCGGCATCACGCTCCGCCAGCTGCTGGAGATGAGCGGCGGAATGCGCCCGGGGCACCGCCTCAAGTTCTGGACGCCCGGCGGCTCCTCCACGCCGATGTTCACCGACGAGCACCTCGACGTCCCCCTCGACTACGAGGGCGTCGGCGCCGCCGGTTCCATGCTCGGCACCAAGGCCCTGCAGTGCTTCGACGAGACGACCTGCGTGGTCCGCGCCGTCACCCGCTGGACCGAGTTCTACGCCCACGAGTCCTGCGGCAAGTGCACGCCCTGCCGTGAAGGCACGTACTGGCTCGTGCAGTTGCTGCGCGACATCGAGGCCGGCAAGGGCGTCATGAGCGACCTCGACAAGCTGAACGACATCGCCGACAACATCAACGGCAAGTCGTTCTGCGCCCTCGGCGACGGCGCCGCCTCGCCGATCTTCTCCTCGCTCAAGTACTTCCGCGAGGAGTACGAGCAGCACATCACGGGCCGTGGCTGCCCCTTCGACCCGGCCAAGTCGACGGTCTGGGCCGACTCCCGCACGGAGGTGAACGCATGACGGTGACCACCAACGCTCCCTCGGGAGGGGGCGAGGCGGCGGTCCCGCCGGAAGATCTCGTCTCGCTGACCATCGACGGCGCCGAGATCAGCGTGCCCAAGGGCACCCTGGTCATCCGCGCCGCCGAGCAGCTCGGCATCGAGATCCCCCGCTTCTGCGACCACCCCCTGCTCGACCCGGCCGGCGCCTGCCGGCAGTGCATCGTCGAGGTCGAGGGCCAGCGCAAGCCGATGGCCTCCTGCACCATCACCTGCACCGACGGCATGGTCGTGAAGACGCACCTCACCTCGCCGGCCGCCGAGAAGGCCCAGCACGGTGTGATGGAGCTCCTCCTCATCAACCACCCGCTGGACTGCCCGGTCTGCGACAAGGGCGGCGAGTGCCCCCTGCAGAACCAGGCCATGTCGCACGGCCAGGCCGAGTCCCGCTTCGAGGGCAAGAAGCGGACCTACGAGAAGCCCGTACCGATCTCCACCCAGGTGCTGCTCGACCGTGAGCGGTGCGTGCTGTGCGCCCGCTGCACCCGCTTCTCCAACCAGGTCGCGGGCGACCCGATGATCGAGCTGGTCGAGCGCGGCGCGCTCCAGCAGGTCGGCACCGGCGAGGGCGACCCCTTCGAGTCGTACTTCTCCGGCAACACCATCCAGATCTGCCCCGTCGGCGCGCTCACCTCCGCGGCGTACCGCTTCCGCTCCCGCCCCTTCGACCTGGTGTCCTCGCCGAGCGTCTGCGAGCACTGCGCCGGCGGCTGCGCCACGCGCACGGACCACCGGCGCGGCAAGGTCATGCGGCGCCTCGCGGCCAACGAGCCCGAGGTCAACGAGGAGTGGATCTGCGACAAGGGCCGGTTCGGCTTCCGGTACGCGCAGCAGCGGGACCGTCTCCAGACGCCCCTGGTGCGCAACGCCGAGGGCGTCCTGGAGCCCGCCTCCTGGCCCGAGGCCCTGGAGGCGGCGGCTCAGGGACTCACCGCGGCCCGCTCCCGGACCGGTGTCCTCACCGGTGGCCGGCTCACCGTCGAGGACGCCTACGCGTACAGCAAGTTCGCGCGCGTGGCGCTCGACACCAACGACATCGACTTTCGCGCGCGCGTGCACAGCGGCGAGGAGACCGACTTCCTCGCCGCGCGGATCGCCGGACGCGGCCGCGACCTCGACGGTACGGGCGTCACGTACACCGCACTGGAGAAGGCGCCCGCCGTCCTGCTGGTCGGGTTCGAGGCCGAGGAGGAGGCGCCCGGCGTCTTCCTGAGGCTGCGCAAGGCCTGGCGGGGGCACGGGCAGCAGGTGTTCTCGCTGGCCACGTACGCGACGCGCGGTCTGGAGAAGGCGGGCGGCACGCTGCTGCCGGCGGCTCCCGGCACCGAGACCGAGTGGCTGGACGCGCTCGCGGGCGGGGTCGGCCTGGAGGCGGACGGCGCCCGGGCCGCGGAGGCGCTGCGCGCCGAGGGCGCGGTGCTCGTCGTCGGCGAGCGGCTGGCCGCCGTGGCGGGCGGACTCACCGCCGCCGTACGGGCCGCCTCCGCGACCGGCGCACGGCTGGTGTGGATCCCGCGCCGGGCGGGCGAGCGCGGTGCCGTCGAGGCGGGCGCGCTGCCCTCGCTGCTGCCGGGCGGACGTCCGGCCACCGACCCACGCGCGCGTGAGGAGGTCGCGGCCGCCTGGGGCGTCGCCGAACTCCCGCACCGCTACGGCCGGGACACCACCCAGATCGTCGAGGCCGCCGCCACCGGCGAGCTGCGGGCGCTGGTCGTCGCGGGCGTCGAGGTCGCCGACCTGCCCGACCCGGCACGCGCGCGTGAGGCGCTGAGCGAGATCGGCTTCCTGGTGTCGCTGGAGCTGCGGCCCAGCGAGGTCACCGAGCACGCGGACGTGGTCCTGCCGGTCGCCGCGGTCGCCGAGAAGGCCGGCACCTTCCTCAACTGGGAAGGCCGGGTGCGTTTCTTCGAGGCCGCGCTCAAGCCCGACCAGATGACCCGCCGCCTCGCGCCGACCGACGCGCGCGTGCTGCACATGCTGGCCGACGCCATGGACGTACACCTCGGTCTGCCGGACCTGCGCACCGTGCGCGGCGAGATCGACCGGCTCGGTGCCTGGGACGGGCCCCGGGCCACCGAACCGCTCGAGACCGCGGCCCAGTTGCCGCGGCCGGCCCTCGGCGAGGCCGTACTGGCCGGGCACCGGCTGCTGCTCGACCAGGGCCGTCTCCAGGAGGGCGACGAGGCGCTCGCCGGGACGCGACACGCGGCCCGCGCGCGTGTGTCGGCCGCCACCGCCGCCGAGGCCGGGGTCAAGGACGGCGACGTGCTCGCCGTGACCGGCCCCGCCGGAGTCGTCGAACTCCCGCTCCAGATCACCGAGATGCCCGACCGCGTGGTCTGGCTCCCGCTGAACTCCGCGGGCGGCGGTGTCGCCTCCGACGCCGGAGTGGCACCCGGCTCGCTCGTCCGCATCGGCCCGGCGACGCTCGCCGCCGAAGCCCCCAAGGAGGTGGAGGCATGAGCCCGTACGTCGCCGCTGAAGACCTCTCGATGTTCGGCACCGACCCCTGGTGGCTGGTCGTCGTCAAGGCGGTGTTCTGCTTCGCCTTCCTGATGGTGACCGTGCTGTTCTCCATCGTCTGGGAGCGCAAGGTCGTCGCCTGGATGCAGCTGCGCATCGGCCCCAACCGGCACGGGCCCTGGGGGATGCTCCAGTCGCTCGCCGACGGCGTCAAGCTGATGCTGAAGGAAGACGTCGTCGTCAAACGCGCGGACAAGGTGGTCTACGTCCTCGCACCGATCATCGCGGCCGTCCCGGCCTTCATGGCGATCGCGGTGATCCCCTTCGGCCCGGCCGGCAACGAGGTCTCGATCTTCGGTCAGCGCACCACGATGCAGCTCACCGACCTGCCGATCGCGATGCTCTACGTCCTCGCGGTCGCCTCGGTCGGCATCTACGGCATCGTGCTCGCGGGATGGAGTTCCGGGTCGACGTACCCGCTGCTCGGCGGTCTGCGCTCGTGCGCGCAGATGATCTCGTACGAGATCGCCATGGGCGCCGCGTTCGCCTCGGTGTTCCTCTACTCCGGGTCGATGTCGACCTCGGCGATCGTCGAGGCGCAGCAGGACCGCTGGTTCGTCATCCTGCTGCCGGTCTCCTTCATCATCTACATCGTCACGATGATCGGCGAGACCAACCGCGCCCCCTTCGACATGCCGGAGTCCGAGGGCGACCTGGTCGGCGGCTTCAACACCGAGTACTCGTCGATCAAGTTCGCGCTGTTCATGCTCGCCGAGTACGTGAACATGGTGACGGTCTCGGCGGTGTCCGTGACCCTCTTCCTGGGCGGCTGGCGGGCGCCCTGGCCGGTCAGCACCTTCTGGGAGGGCGCGAACCACGGCTGGTGGCCGATGCTCTGGTTCGTCATCAAGGTCCAGTTGCTGCTGTTCTTCTTCATCTGGCTGCGCGGCACGCTCCCCCGGGTCCGCTACGACCAGCTGATGAAGCTCGGCTGGAAGGTCCTGATCCCGGTCTCCGTCGTCTGGCTGATGCTCGTCGCGACCGTGCGGACCCTGCGCAACGAGAACTACGACTTCGCCGACATCGCCCTCTACGTCGGTGGCGGCGTCGTGGCGCTCCTGTTGCTGTCCTTCGTCGCGGACATGTTCCGCGGCAAGCCGAAGGACGAGCCCGCCCCGGTCGTCGCCTTCGACCCGATGGCCGGCGGATTCCCCGTACCGCCGCTGCCCGGACAGGAGTTGCCGCCCGTGCCCAGGCGCCGTCCGCGCCGGGAGCGGGAGCTGATTGTCAGTGGTGGGCCCGATACTCAGAGTGACGGATCTCTGGATGGAAAGGAGGCGTCCGATGGCTGAGGAACCCAAGGAGACCGAGCCCGGTTTCATGAACCCCGTCGCCGGCTTCGGCGTGACCTTCAAGGCCATGTTCAAGAAGCGGCTGACCGAGCAGTACCCGGAGCAGCAGAAGACCACCGCTCCCCGGTTCCACGGACGGCACCAGCTCAACCGCCATCCGGACGGCCTGGAGAAGTGCGTGGGCTGCGAGCTGTGCGCCTGGGCCTGCCCCGCCGACGCCATCTACGTCGAGGGCGCGGACAACACGGACGAGGAGCGCTACTCGCCGGGCGAGCGGTACGGCCGCGTCTACCAGATCAACTACGCCCGCTGCATCCTGTGCGGCCTGTGCATCGAGGCGTGCCCCACGCGCGCGCTCACGATGACCAACGAGTTCGAGCTCGCCGACTCCAGCCGCGCCAACCTCATCTACACCAAGGAGCAGCTGCTCGCCGGGCTCGAAGAGGGCATGGTCGACTCGCCCCACTCGATCTTCCCGGGGACCGACGAGCAGGACTACTACCGGGGTCTGGTGACCGAGGCCGCGCCCGGCACGGTCCAGCAGGTCGCCGTCTCCAAGGGCGAGACCGTGCAGGAGGGCGAGTCCACGTTCGGGGCGGACGAACCGGCGTCGGAGAAGGTGATCGGCCGATGACCGCCCCCGTAGAGCTCGCCGCCTACTCCACCTCCACCGGCGAGGCCTTCCAGTTCTGGGTGCTCGGCACCGTCGCGGTGATCGGCGCCCTGTGCACCGTCTTCATGAAGCGGGCCGTGCACAGCGCGCTCTGTCTCGCCGGCACCATGATCATCCTGGCGGTGTTCTACCTCGCCAACGGCGCCTACTTCCTGGGCGTCGTACAGATCGTCGTCTACACCGGCGCGATCATGATGCTGTTCCTGTTCGTGGTGATGCTCGTCGGCGTCACGGCCGCGGACTCGCTGAAGGAGACCATCAAGGGCCAGCGCTGGCTGGCCCTGCTGTGCGGGCTCGGCTTCGGCATCCTGCTGGTCGCCGGCATCGGCAACGCCTCCCTGACGGAGTTCAACGGCCTGGCGCAGGCCAACGCGAACGGCAACGTGGAGGGCCTCGCGGCCCTCATCTTCACCAAGTACGTGTTCGCCTTCGAGATCACCGGCGCTCTGCTGATCACCGCCACCGTCGGAGCCATGGTGCTCACCCACCGCGAGCGCACCGAGCGTGCCAAGACCCAGCGCGAGCTGGCCGAGGAGCGGGTCCGCGAGGGCAAGCACCTTCCGCCGCTGCCCGCGCCCGGTGTGTACGCCCGGCACAACGCCGTGGACATCGCGGGTCTGCTGCCCGACGGCACCCCCTCCGAGCTCACGGTCAACCAGACGCTGCGTGAGCGCGGCCAGATCCGCGACGTCTCGACCGAGGCGCTCAACGATCTGCGGGCGTTGGAACAGCGCGCCGAGGACCGCCTGGAGCGGACCGAAAGGGACCCGGCGAACCTCGAGCGGGCCGAGGAGGCATCGAAGTGAACCCCGTCAACTACCTCTACCTCGCGGCCCTGTTGTTCACGATCGGCGCCACCGGCGTACTGATCAGGCGCAACGCGATCGTCGTGTTCATGTGCGTCGAGCTCATGCTCAACGCCTGCAACCTCGCGTTCGTCGCCTTCTCCCGGATGCACGGCAATCTCGACGGCCAGATCATCGCGTTCTTCACGATGGTCGTCGCCGCCGCGGAGGTCGTGGTCGGGCTCGCGATCATCGTGTCCCTGTTCCGTTCCCGCCACTCGGCCTCGGTCGACGACGCCAGCCTGATGAAGCTGTAAGGGGTCGCTGAATCGTGGAGAACCTGATTGCGCTGCTGGTGGCGGCGCCTCTGCTCGGAGCGGCCGTACTGCTGTGCGGCGGCCGGCGCCTCGACGCCGTCGGCCACTGGATCGGCACCGTCCTCGCGTCCGCCTCGTTCGTGATCGGCGCGGTCCTCTTCGCCGACCTGCTCGGCAAGGACACCGAACACCGGACCCTGACCAGCCACCTGTTCAGCTGGGTCCCGGTCGAGGGCTTCCAGGCGGACATCGCCTTCCGCCTCGACCAGCTGTCGATGACGTTCGTGCTGCTGATCACCGGCGTCGGCTCGCTGATCCACCTGTACTCCATCGGGTACATGGAGCACGACGAGCGGCGCCGCCGCTTCTTCGGCTATCTGAACCTGTTCCTCGCGGCGATGCTGCTGCTCGTCCTCGCCGACAACTACCTGCTGCTGTACGTCGGCTGGGAGGGCGTCGGTCTCGCCTCCTATCTGCTGATCGGCTTCTGGCAGCACAAGCCCAGCGCCGCGACCGCCGCGAAGAAGGCCTTTCTGGTCAACCGCGTCGGCGACGTGGGCCTGTCGATCGCGATCATGCTGATGTTCACGACCTTCGGGACGTTCGCCTTCGGCCCGGTCCTCGGCACCCACGAGGAGCCGGGCGCGGTCAGTGGAGCGAGCGAGGCCACGCTCACCGGCATCGCCCTGATGCTGCTGCTCGCCGCATGCGGCAAGTCCGCCCAGGTGCCGCTCCAGTCCTGGCTCGGGGACGCGATGGAGGGCCCGACCCCGGTCTCGGCCCTCATCCACGCCGCGACGATGGTGACCGCGGGCGTCTACCTGATCGTCCGCTCCGCCAACATCTTCAACCTCGCCCCGGACGCCCAGCTCGTCGTCACCATCGTCGGCGCGGTCACGCTCCTGTTCGGTGCGATCGTCGGTTGCGCGAAGGACGACATCAAGAAGGCGCTGGCCGGCTCCACCATGTCGCAGATCGGCTACATGGTGCTCGCCGCGGGCCTCGGCCCCATCGGCTACGTCTTCGCGATCATGCACCTGGTGACACACGGCTTCTTCAAGGCCGGGCTGTTCCTCGGCGCCGGTTCGGTCATGCACGGCATGAACGACGAGGTCGACATGAGGAAGTACGGCGGCCTCAGGAAGTACATGCCGGTCACCTTCGTGACGTTCGGCCTCGGCTACCTCGCCATCATCGGCTTCCCGGGCCTGTCCGGCTTCTTCTCCAAGGACAAGATCATCGAGGCGGCGTTCGCCAAGGGCGGCACCGAGGGCTGGATCCTCGGCGCCTGCGCCCTGCTGGGCGCGGCCATCACGGCGTACTACATGACGCGCGTGATGCTGATGACGTTCTTCGGCGAGGAGCGCTGGCGCAACCAGCCCACCCGCTCCCCGGAGGCGCCGAGCGCGGAGCCCGCCGCCGAGCACCACGGCGAGCACGCGGAACCGCACCCGCACGAGTCGCCGAAGTCCATGACGATCCCGATGATCGTGCTGGCCTTCGGATCGGTCTTCGCGGGCGGCCTGTTCAGCGTCGGCGACCGGTTCATGCACTGGCTGGAGCCCATCACCGGGCACGACCACGGAGACGCGCCGATCAGCGCGGCCACGGTCACGGCGTGCACGGTGGCCGTCATGGTCATCGGCGTCACCGCCGCCTACCTCCAGTACGGCCGCCGCCCGGTCCCGGTCGTCGCCCCGCGCGGATCGCTGCTCACCCGGGCCGCCCGACGCGACCTGCTTCAGGACGACTTCAACCACGTCGTCCTGGTCCGCGGCGGCGAGCACCTCACGCGGTCCCTGGTGTACGTCGACCACACCCTGGTCGACGGAGTCGTCAACGGCACGGCGGCCTCGGTCGGCGGGCTCTCCGGACGGCTGCGCAGGCTGCAGAACGGCTACGCGCGGTCGTACGCGGTCTCGATGTTCGGCGGAGCGGCCGTGCTCATCGCCGCGACCCTGCTGATGAGGGCGGTCTGATACCGATGTCCTTTCCTCTGCTGACAGCGACGGCGGTGCTCCCGGCGGTCGGCGCGATCGCCACGGCCGCCGTACCGGCCGCGCGACGCACCGCGGCCAAATGGCTCGCGCTGCTCGTCTCGCTCGCCACACTCGTGCTCGCGGCGATCGTCCTGGTCCGCTTCGACCCGGACGGCGACCGCTACCAGCTCACCGAATCCCACTGGTGGATCAAGGACTTCGGGGTCCGGTACGAACTGGGCGTGGACGGCATCGGGGTGGCGCTCATCGCGCTGACCGCGCTGCTGATCCCGTTCATCATCCTCGCGGGCTGGCACGACGCCGACCCGCTGGAGACCGGCAACAAGCGGTGGCGGCCCACCCAGGGCTTCTTCGCCCTGATCCTGGGCGTCGAGGCGATGGTGATCCTCTCCTTCGAGGCCACCGACGTCTTCCTCTTCTACATCTTCTTCGAAGCCATGCTGATCCCGATGTACTTCCTCATCGGCGGCTTCGGGGACCGTGCCCACGAGCACGGTGAGGAGACGGCGTCGACGCAACGGTCGTACGCCGCGGTGAAGTTCCTCCTCTACAACCTGGTCGGCGGCCTGATCATGCTGGCCGCGGTGATCGGCCTGTACGTGGTCGCCGGGAACTTCAGCCTCCAGGAGATCGCCGAGGCGCGGGCCAACGGCTCGCTCGACATGGCGACGAACACCGAACGCTGGCTGTTCCTCGGCTTCTTCTTCGCCTTCGCGGTGAAGGCGCCGCTGTGGCCGCTGCACACCTGGCTGCCCAACGCGATGGGGGAGGCCACCGCCCCGGTCGCCGTCCTCATCACGGCGGTCGTCGACAAGGTCGGCACCTTCGCGATGCTCCGCTTCTGCCTCCAGCTCTTCCCGGAGGCCAGCAAGTGGGCGACGCCCGCGATCCTCGTCCTGGCGGTGATCAGCATCATCTACGGGGCGCTGCTCGCGGTCGGGCAGCGGGACATCAAGCGGCTGGTGGCGTACGCGTCGATCTCGCACTTCGGCTTCATCATCATGGGCATCTTCGCGATGACCAGCCAGGGCCAGTCCGGCGCGACGCTCTACATGGTCAACCACGGTATTTCCACGGCCGCGTTGATGCTGGTCGCCGGGTTCCTGATCTCGCGGCGCGGCTCGCGGCTCATCGCCGACTACGGCGGGGTGCAGAAGGTCGCGCCGGTGCTCGCCGGCACCTTCCTGATCGGCGGTCTGGCGACGCTGTCGCTGCCCGGACTCGCGCCGTTCGTGAGTGAGTTCCTGGTCCTGGTCGGCACGTTCGCGCGCTACCCGGTGATCGGGATCATCGCCACCTTCGGCATCGTCCTCGCCGCGCTCTACACCCTCGTCCTCTACCAGCGGACGATGACGGGCCCGGTGAAGCCTGAGGTCGCGACCATGCCCGACCTCAGGGTGCGGGAACTGGTGGTGGTCGCGCCGCTGGTCGTACTGCTGATCTTCCTGGGCGTCTACCCGAAGCCCGTCACGGACATCGTCAACCCGGCCGTCAAGGCGACCATGTCCGACGTACAGAAGAAGGACCCCCAGCCCGAGGTGGAGGCGGCCAAGTGAGCGCTACAGCCGTCCACAGCCTGTGGACAACCGCGGCCGACCCGATCTCGAAGATCGATACGCCGAAGATCGAATACGGACAATTGTCACCCACGTTGATCGTCGTCGGTGCGGCGATCATCGGAGTGCTGATCGAGGCGGCGGTACCGCGCAAGCAGCGGTACTACGCCCAGGTGTTCGTGTCCGCCGTAGCGCTGATCTCGGCCTTCGCCGCGGTCGTCGCCCTCGCGGCGGACGGATACGCCACCACCAAGGCGGGCATCGTCGCGATGGGCGCGATCGCCGTCGACGGACCGGCGCTCTTCCTGCAGGGCACGATCCTGCTGGCCGGCCTGGTCGGCCTCTTCACCTTCGCCGAACGGCGTCTGGACCCCGTGGAACACGGGAAACAGGTCGACTCCTTCGCCGCCCAGGCCGCCTCCGTGCCGGGCAGCGACAGCGAGAAGGCCGCGGTGAAGGCCGGGTTCACCACCACCGAGGTGTTCCCGCTGCTGCTGTTCGCGGTCGCCGGCATGCTGATCTTCCCGGCGGCCAACGACCTGCTGACGCTCTTCATCGCGCTGGAGGTCTTCTCGCTGCCGCTGTACCTGATGTGCGCCCTGGCCCGCCGCAAGCGGCTCATGTCGCAGGAGGCCGCGGTCAAGTACTTCCTGCTCGGCGCCTTCGCCTCCGCGTTCACCCTGTTCGGCATCGCGCTGCTCTACGGCTACGCGGGCTCGGTGTCCTACGCGACGATCGCGCAGGTCGTCGACGGCACGGTCACCAGCGTCGACCCGGCGCTCGCGGACACCATGGGCAACGACGCGCTGCTGCTGATCGGCGCCGCGATGATCGTGATGGGCCTGCTCTTCAAGGTCGGCGCGGTCCCGTTCCACATGTGGACGCCGGACGTGTACCAGGGCGCTCCGACACCGGTGACCGGCTTCATGGCGGCGGCGACCAAGGTGGCCGCGTTCGGCGCGCTGCTGCGGATCCTCTACGTCGTCCTGCCGGGCCTGCGCTGGGACTGGCGGCCGGTCATGTGGGGCGTCGCGATCGTCACCATGCTCGGCGGTGCGATCGTCGCGATCACGCAGACCGACATCAAGCGGCTGCTGGCGTACTCGTCGATCGCGCACGCGGGCTTCATCCTCGCGGGCGTCATCGCGACCACGCCGGACGGGGTCTCGTCCGTCCTCTTCTATCTGGCCGCCTACTCGTTCGTGACGATCGGCGCGTTCGCCGTGGTCACGCTCGTGCGGGACGCCGGTGGCGAGGCGACGCACCTGTCCAAGTGGGCCGGTCTCGGCCGCCGTTCGCCGCTGGTGGCCGCCGTGTTCGCGGTGTTCCTGCTGGCCTTCGCCGGCATTCCGCTGACCTCCGGGTTCGCCGGGAAGTTCGCCGTGTTCAAGGCGGCGGCGGAGGGCGGGGCGGCACCCCTGGTCGTGGTCGGTGTCATCTCGTCGGCGATCGCGGCGTTCTTCTACATCCGCGTCATCGTGCTGATGTTCTTCAGCGAGCCGCGGCCCGAGGGCCCGACGGTCGCCGTGCCGTCGCCGCTGACGATGACGGCGATCGGCGTCGGGGTGGCGGTCACGCTGGTGCTCGGTGTGGCGCCGCAGTACTTCCTGGACCTGGCCAACCAGGCGGGAGTGTTCGTGCGCTGATCCGCTGCGCGGTGGGCGTACGGCGGCCCCGGTTCCCCTGGTGGGAGCCGGGGCCGTCCGTCGTCCTCAGCCTGTGGGCGTCGGCTGGACGGGGCACTTCACTTCGGGGTTGAAGGCGGTGAAGAGACCGTCGGGGTTGTCCTTGTGGATCCACGCGTGGAGCGTGTAGGCCTTCAGGGTCGTGTCCTTGTAGAAGGTCTCGCCGAACAGCTCAGGTGCGGTGGCCTGGCCCGTGTCCGGCACCACCCACTCCACCGCGACCAGCCTGCGCGCGCCCCGGTCGGCCCCGCCCTCGTACAGCAGGGCCGCCGGTGTCGTCGGATCGAGGGAGCCGAGGTACTCCGGGTTGACGTAGTGATAGCCCATCTCGGGCACGCATTCGTCGGTGCGGGCGTACCCGCCCTCCTCCGGTGCCCACGGCTCGTAGGCGTAGATGGCGGTGCTCGTGTACGTGGGCGTCAGGTCCAGCCACAGGTCCTCGGGATCGGGTGCCGCCTGCGCGGGCGTCGCGGTCAGGCAGAAGGCTCCGGCTATCGCCACGGCGACGGCGGCCTTGAGGGGCCGAGAAGGCATGGTGAGGCTCCTTGAAGCGGAAGAGGCGCGCGCACCGAGTCAGGCGCGCTGTCCGAAAGGCGGGCCTCCCCTGTCCCGCCCGAGCAGCATGTCCCGGCCGCTGAGGGGCTTCCACGTGACGAGGCCCATTGGGGTGAGCGCGGAGGGTGACGGAGGCGGCCTGTGGATAACTCCGTCGCTGTCGGTGCGGGCCCCTATCGTGGACGCAGGTGGTCGAGGTGCGACGGACGGGGGACACGGCGATGGGTGGGACGGGCGGGATCGGTGCAATGACAGCGGTAGCCGAGAGCGAGGCGTTGGCCACGCTCCACAGGGTCTTCGGGTACGAGGCCTTCCGCGGTGAGCAGGAAGCCGTCATCGAGCATGTGGTCGCGGGCGGCGACGCCGTGGTGCTCATGCCGACCGGCGGTGGCAAGTCGCTCTGCTACCAGATCCCGGCCCTGGTCAGACCCGGTACGGGCGTGGTCGTCTCGCCGCTCATCGCGCTGATGCAGGACCAGGTGGACGCGCTGCGGGCGCTCGGGGTGCGCGCGGGGTTCGTGAACTCCACGCAGGACTTCGACGAGCGGCGGGCGGTGGAGGCGGAGTTCCTGGCGGGGGAGCTGGACCTGCTCTATCTGGCGCCGGAGCGGCTGCGGCTGGACTCCTCGCTGGACCTCCTGTCGCGCGGCAAGATCTCGGTCTTCGCGATCGACGAGGCGCACTGTGTGTCCCAGTGGGGCCACGACTTCCGCCCCGACTATCTCTCCCTCTCCCTGCTCGGCGAGCGCTGGCCGGACGTCCCGCGGATCGCGCTGACGGCCACGGCCACACACGCGACGCACCAGGAGATCACCCAGCGGCTGCACATGCCGACGGCCCGGCACTTCGTGGCGAGCTTCGACCGGCCCAACATCCAGTACCGGATCGTGCCCAAGGCCGACCCGAAGAAGCAGCTGCTGACCTTCCTGCGCCAGGAGCACGAGGGCGACGCGGGCATCGTGTACTGCCTCTCGCGCAACTCGGTCGAGAAGACCGCGGAGTTCCTCAGCAAGAACGGCATCGAGGCGGTGCCGTACCACGCGGGCCTCGACGCGGGGACGCGCGCGGCGCACCAGTCGCGGTTCCTGCGCGAGGAGGGCCTGGTCGTGTGCGCGACCATCGCCTTCGGCATGGGCATCGACAAGCCGGACGTCCGCTTCGTCGCCCACCTCGACCTGCCCAAGTCGGTGGAGGGCTACTACCAGGAGACGGGCCGCGCGGGACGTGACGGGATGCCGTCGACGGCCTGGATGGCCTACGGCCTCAACGACGTCATACAGCAGCGCAAGCTGATCCAGTCCGGCGAGGGCGACGAGGCGTTCCGCCGCCGGGCCGCATCCCACCTGGACTCGATGCTGGCGCTGTGCGAGACGGCCCAGTGCCGACGCGGGCAGCTGCTGAACTACTTCGGGCAGGAACCGGACCCGGCGGGCTGCGGCAACTGCGACACCTGCCTCACCCCGCCGGAGACCTGGGACGGCACCGTCGCCGCACAGAAGGTGCTGTCGACCGTGGTGCGGCTCCAGCGGGAGCGCGGGCAGAAGTTCGGCGCGGTGCAGATCATCGACATCCTGCTGGGCAAGCGGACCGGCAAGGTCATCCAGTTCGACCACGACCAGCTGTCCGTGTTCGGCATCGGCGAGGAGCTCTCCGAGGGCGAATGGCGGGGCGTCGTCAGACAGTTGCTGGCCCAGGGACTGCTCGCGGTCGAGGGGGAGTACGGCACGCTGGTGCTCACCGAGGACAGCGGCGCGGTGCTGCGGCGGGAGCGGGACGTGCCGCTGCGCAAGGAGCCGAAGAAGCCGGCGCCCTCGCGATCGGCGGCGGGTTCCGGATCGGGCTCCGGCTCGTCGGGCTCCGGGCGGGGCAAGGCCAAGGCCGCCGCCGTCGAGCTGCCCGAGGCACTGCTGCCGGCCTTCGAGGCGCTGCGGGCCTGGCGGGCCGAGCAGGCTCGGGAGCAGGGCGTTCCGGCGTACGTCATCTTCCACGACGCCACGCTCAGGGAGATCGTGTCGGTCTGGCCGACGTCGGTCGCCCAGCTCGGGACCGTGAGCGGCGTCGGCGAGAAGAAGCTGGTGACGTACGGGGAGGGCGTACTGGAGGTGCTCGACGGCTTGGGCACGGCGCCCTCCGAGGTGGCGCCCTCCGGGACGGCACCGACCGGGACGGCACCGGCCGCGGTGAGCGACGTGGATCCGGGTGCGGACGACTGGCCGGAGATGGAGCCGGAGCCGGACGACGACTGGATGTAGGCGACCGGGGGGCAGGTGACGGACGTCGAGGGGCAGGGTGTCCGTTCTGTCCCCTGACTCCGGTCGTCCGGGCCGTCATACTGGCGGCAGGCGACGATGTGACGCGTACGCGCCGCACGGGACGCGGTGCGATCCGTTCGCCGCGACGCGGCACAGCGCATCGCCCCGCAGCCGCCCTTTCTTCCCTTCCGACCAGGATCCGGAGCCCGTGGGATGACGTTCTGCCTGCTCCTGCTGAGTGCCGTCGCGTTGGCGGCCGCCGTGCCGGCGCCCCGGGCGCTGACCCGGGCGAGCTGGCCCGAACGGGAACCGGTGGTCGCGCTCTGGGTGTGGCAGTGCCTGGTCGCCACCGTCCTGATGTGCTGTCTGACGGCACTGGTGCTGGGTGCGGCCGCCGTCTTCCACACCGTCCGCGACCATGTCTTCGCTCCGGCGCCCCCGGCGGTGACCGCGGCGTACGACCTGTCCGCCGCGCCCGCCTGGGCGGCTCTGCTGACCCTGCTGCTGGCCTGCGGGGCCGCCTGGACGACGGCGATGCTCGGCCGCGAGCTGGTGGAGGCGCGCCGGCGCCGCGGCCAGACGCGGGCGCACCTGCGCGAGCGCGCCCCCGAGCTGCCGGGCGGCCTCGAGAAGGCCGCGCGCGGACCGCTGCTGGTGCTGGAGGACGAGTACCCGGACGCCTGGTGGATGCCGGGCAGCCCGCCCCAGCTCGTGGTGACGACGGGCGCCCTGCACCGTCTCACCGACCATCAGCTGGACGCGGTCCTCACCCACGAGCGGGACCACGCCCGCGCCCACCACGACTGGCTGCTCCACCTGTCGACGGCCCTCGCCACGGGCTTCCCCCGCCTCCCGCTCTTCGCCCACTTCTGCGACCAGACCCACCGCCTGGTGGAACTGGCCGCCGACGACACCGCCTCCCGGCGCTGCGGCCACCTGACGACGGCCCTGGCGTTGATCGAGCTGAACCAGCACCGAGGCGTCCTGTCCTGCGCCTCCAGCCACCGTCTGCTCGGCGAACGCGTCGACCGTCTCCTGGAGCCCCGCCCGCGCCTCCTGCGCAGACACCGGGCCCTCACCGCGACGGTGGCGGCGCTGGTGCCGCTGCTGCCCCTGCTGATCGTGTTCGGACCGGGACTGACAGCGCTGGCGTAACCGAGTCGCCCGTCCCCAGCCCCTCACCCCCGCAGCGCCTCGGCCACCGCCGCCGTCACCGCTGCGTCCCCCGCGCCGGCCGCCCGCGCCGCCGCGACGAAGCCCCGGGCCAGTTCGGCCAGTTCGGCGGGGTCGGGGCCCTGTCGCAGTTCCGTCGGGAGGGGGGCCACCCGGCTTCCCGCTCCTCGCCTGGTCCGGATCAGGGCGGCGGCCTCCAGTTCCCGGTACGCCCGGGCCACCGTGCCCGGCGCGAGTCCGAGGTCGGCCGCGAGCTGCCGTACCGTCGGCAGCCGGCCGCCCTCCGGCAGGCGGCCCGAGGTGATCAGGCCGGCGAGCTGGGCGCGGATCTGCTCGTACGGCGGGACAGGGCTGGTCGTGTCGACCCGTACGGCCTCGCCGCTCACCGAAGCTCCCCACGATCCGCGTGCTCAGCAGGCCCCGCCTGCTCAGTCTGCCCCGTCCGGCGTGCCCGGGGGGAGGCGATGGTGAAGAGGCACCAGGGCGCCACGAGCAGCGAGACCAGGGCCAGGGGCCACAGCGCCCAGTTCGCGAGCGTGCCGACCGCCCCGTCGCAGGCCGTGCTCATGAGCGCGCCGGACGCCGTGGAGGCCACCCCGAACAGGGAGGACGAGACCACCAACCCCCACGCGGCGACGATCGCCAGCGTCCGGTCGCGGCGGGCCGGGTCGTCGCCGGGCCGGGTCGCGATCCGCCGCAGGGCCCAGCCGCAGGCGACGGTCGAGACGGCCAGGCAGGACAGCATCGGGGCGGCGTAGTAGAAGCCGGGCCAGGGCGAGGCCGACTCGGTCATGCCCCGGCAGGTCAGGGTGAGCGCGCGGCCCGCCCGCCCCAGATCGTCCCGCGAGGCCACCGCGGTCGCCGCGGCGAGGGTGAGGACGAGCGCCGCGGCGAGCCCGAGCAGCAGCCACGTCATCCGGGGCGGAACGTAGTCACGGACCCGGCGCGGGGTGAGGCCGGCCGTGCGGACTGCGCCCCGCCGGGGACCGGTGAGCGCGTCGCCCACCAGTACCCCGGCCACCGCGCACAGGCCGAACGCCGGGATGGCGTAGAGGATGCCGTCGACGCCGGTCAGGGGCGACAACAGACGGGCCGCCAGGAACCCGGCGGCCAGCCCGGTCCAGCGGGCGTAGCGGTCGAGGGGTGCGCGGGACGAGGGCCGCGCGGTGGAATCGAGTTCGAGCATGACGGAAGGACCCCCGTGGATACGCGGCTGCACGGCTACTCACCGCTTGTATCAAGCGGTGAGTACAAGATGCGTCCTCCGGGATACTTGTGTCAACTACCTGATACAAGCATCACTCGCCGGCCACCACCCGCCCGGTGACCTCCCCCAGTCCCACCCGGACCCCGTCCGGCCCCGGCGCCCACGCCGACAGGGTCACCACGTCCCCGTCCTCCAGGAAGGTCCTTTTGCCGTCGGGGAGTTCGAGGGCGTCGCGGCCGTTCCAGGTCAGTTCCAGCAGTGAGCCGCGTTCGCGTTCGGACGGTCCGCTCACCGTGCCCGAGCCGTACAGGTCGCCGGTGCGCAGGGAGGCGCCGTTCACCGTCATGTGGGCCAGTTGCTGCGCGGCGGTCCAGTACATGGTGGAGAAGGGCGGCTCGGAGACCACGTGCCCGTTGATCGCGACGGAGATCCGCAGGTCGTAGCCGCCGGGCTCGTCGGCGGGCCCGGAGTCGTCCAGATAGGGGAGCAGGGGGTGCGTGCGCTCCGGCGGTGCCACCCGGGCCTCCTCCAGCGCGTCCAGCGGGGTGATCCACGCCGACACCGACGTGGCGAAGGACTTGCCGAGGAACGGGCCGAGCGGGACGTACTCCCAGGCCTGGATGTCGCGCGCGGACCAGTCGTTGAGCAGGCACAGCCCGAAGACGTGCTCGCGGAAGTCGCCCAGCGCCACCGGCGAGCCCATCGTCGAGGGCACTCCGACGACGAAGCCGACCTCCGCCTCGATGTCCAGGCGGACGGACGGGCCGAAGACGGGAGCCGCGTCCGTCGGCGCCTTGCGCTGACCGGAGGGCCGTACGACATCCGTGTCCGACACGACCACCGTGCCCGAGCGGCCGTGGTAACCGATCGGCAGGTGCTTCCAGTTGGGGGTGAGGGAGTCCGCGGCGTCGGGGCGGAACATCTGGCCGACGTTGCGGGCGTGGTTCTCGGAGGCGTAGAAGTCGACGTAGTCCGCGACCTCGAAGGGGAGGTGCAGGGTCACCGACGAGAGCGGGTGCAGGAACTCCTCGACGGTCGACTGGTGCGAGGGCACCGTGACCCAGGCCGTCAGGGCCCGCCGTACGTCCGACCACGCGGTGCGGCCCGCCGCCAGCAGCGGGTTGAGCGTGGGGCGGGCGAGCAGGGTGGCGTACGGCGAACCCAGTGCGTGGGCCGCCGCGCCCGCGTCGAGGACGTGGTCGCCGAGCCGGACGCCGACGGTCCGGTCGGCGGACTCTCCCACGGAGAAGACGCCGTACGGAAGGTTGTGCGGGCCGAAGGGGTCGCCCTCGGGGAGATCGAAGGGGGGCATGGGGTACTGCCTCGCTCTCAATCGCTGCGTGTGCCATGCGGTCGCGCCACACGTTACGTCCGAGTCGCCTGTCGTGGGAGGGCTTAAAGGGCTGACCGAGAGGGGCTAAAGAGTCCGTAATGCTCTGCTAAGGGGATGTTGGAGGCTTCCATTCCGGCTTAGCGTCCTTTGGGGACTACGGGCGGGGTGGGGCCGTTCCGCAGCCGGGACACGTGGGGGGACCCGTGGCCAGGAGTGCAGAGATACGTGTGCCTTTCGAGGCCGACCGTGAGGTGCCGGGCCTCATCGTGAAGTTCGGCGACTATCCGCTGCACCACGGCGGGGTCGGCGCGATCCGCAGCCTGGGCCGCCTCGGCGTGCCGATGTACGCGATCACGGAGGACCGCTACACGCCCGCGGCCGCCTCCCGTTACCTGAGGAAGGCCTTCGTCTGGCCGACGACGGGCACCGAGGAACCCGGCCGGCTCGTCGAGGGCCTGCTGCGGATCGGACGGGCCATCGGCCGCCCGACGGTCCTCGTCCCCACGGACGAGGAGGCCGCCGTACTGATCGCCGAGCACCGCGACGAACTCGGCGGCCGCTTCCTCGTCCCGCGCGTCGAACGCGGACTGCCGCGCCGCCTCGCCAGCAAACAGGGCCTGCACCAACTCTGCGTGGCCCACGGCATCCCGAGCCCCACGGCCGCCTTCCCGCAGTCGTACGACGACGTCGTCGCCTTCGCCGACAAGGCGCTGTTCCCGGTGGTGGCCAAGAACCGCGAGGCGTTCGTACGGCGTACCCGGCCGGCCGTGAACGGCACGACCCGGATTGCCAGCCGCTCGGCGCTGCTCGCCCTCGCCCGCGGCTGGGGCGAACGGCCCGGGGTGATCCTCCAGGAGTACCTGCCGAGGGAGGAGGCCGAGGACTGGATCGTGCACGCCTACTTCGACGCGGACTCGACACCGCTGGCGATGTTCACCGGAGTGAAGGTCCGCTCCTGGCCGCCGCACGCGGGCATGACGGCGAACGCCTACGTCGTCGACAACCCGGAACTCGCGGACCTCGCCGCGCGTTTCATCAAGGAGATCGGCTTCAGCGGAGTCATCGACCTCGATCTGCGCTTCGACCGGCGCGACGGGCTGTACAAACTCCTCGACTTCAACCCCCGCATGGGCGCCCAGTTCCGGCTCTTCGAGAACGAGTCGGGGGTGGACGTCGTCCGCGCCCTGCACCTGGATCTGACCGGCCGCCGCGTCCCGGAGGGCGAGCAGCGGGCCGGCCACCGGTACATCGTGGAGAACATCGACCTGGCCGCCCTCCTCGCCTACCGCCGCAGCGGCTATACGACGCCGCACGCGCCGGCCCGGGCGAGCGGGACCGAACTGGCCTGGTTGGCGGGTGACGACCCGCTGCCGTTCCTCACGATGCTCGCCCGCTTCGTGCGACCGGGCGCGAAGCATCTGTACCAGCTGTGGCGGGCCAACCGCCGCGGCGGCGCCGTGCGATAGCCGGCGGCGTCACCACGAAAACCGCACCACCACGAAAGCCGCACCACACGAAGTAGACACGTTCCTGGGGAGGGACTTCGTGACCCGAACGATCCGACCGGTAGCAGTCATCGGTGCAGGCCCCTTCGGTCTGTCCACCGCCGCCCATCTACGGGCCCGCGGCATTCCCGTCCGGGTCTTCGGCGCACCCATGGTCAGCTGGCGCGACCACATGCCCGCGGGCATGCTCCTCAAGTCGACCCCGGCCGCCTCCGACCTCGACGCGCCCCAGCGGGGCCACACCCTTGTCGACTACTGCGACGCGGCGGGCATACCGCGGCTGGTGACCGACGAGGACATCGTCCCGGTGGAGACCTTCATCGCGTACGGCGAGTGGTTCCAGCAGAAGCTGGTGCCCGAACTGGAGCGGGTGCGGGTGGTGTCGGTGGACCGGAGCACCGGCGGCGGCTTCGAACTCAAGCTGGACTCGGGGGAGTTGTTCACCGCGCGCGCGGTCGTCGTGGCCACGGGACTGTCGGGCCTCGCCCATCTGCCCCGCGAGCTGGGCGCGGTGGACGGACCCACCCCCACGGGCCCGGTCTCCCACAGCTCCCAGCACCACGACCTGACCCGGTTCGCCGGCAAGGAACTGATCGTCGTCGGCGCGGGCCAGTCCGCGCTGGAGACGGCGGTCCTCGCGGCCGAGGCGGGCGCGCAGGTACGGGTCGTCTCACGCGGCCGGGGCCGGGTCGCCTTCGGTTCGCCCCCCTGGAACCAGCCGCGGCTGCGCCCCGAGTCTCCGTTCGGCCGCGCCTGGTCCCTGTGGGCCCTCACCTACTACCCCCACCCCTACCGCAGGCTCCCGGCCCAGGCCCGCCACTACCTGGTCCGCCGCGTCCTCGGACCACTCGGCGCCTGGTGGCTGCGCGACCGCTTCGAGGGCAAGGTCCAGGTCAGCGAGGTCCAGCGAGTCCTGCGCACGGACACCGCCGACGGCCACCCGACCCTGACCGTCCTCACCCACGCCGGCGCCACGGAACACCTGTCGGCCGACCACGTCATCGCCGCGACCGGCTACCGCGTCGACCTCGCCGCGATGGACTTCCTCGGCCATGAACTGCGTACGCGACTGGCCGTGAGCCGCGGTGCGCCCAAGCTCGGCGCCGGATATGTGTCGTCGGTACCGGGCCTGTACTTCACGGGGCTTCCGGCGGCGGCGTCGTACGGTCCCGTGATGCGCTTCGTGTGCGGCACGGAGTTCGCGTCGCCGAGGCTGGTGAGGCACCTGGCCGCCGCGCACTCCTAGGACGCCCCTACCGCTCGTCCTCCGGCGCCTGCCACGCCATGAACTCCTCGATCAGCTCGGGCGGGTTGGCGGCCTCGGTGGCGTGCAGCTCCCAGCCGGGGCGGTCCATGTCGAACACGACCACGGGGAGCGGGCGCCCGAAGGTCCTCTCGATGACGCCGTCGGCGTGCAGGTGCCGGGCGAGGTCGATCACGGCGTCGTAGAAGTGGAGCCGGAGCAGGCGGGCCCTGGCGCGGATGTCCTCGTCGTCCAGTACCCGGTCCAGGTCGAACTCGCCCTCGTACCAGGCGCCGAGCCGTTTGACCTCCTCGATGTACACCGGGCCGCCGGCCGGATCCTCGGGGACGTTCCCGAGCTTCTCGAAGCCCTCCAGGATCCAGCAGGCGTAGTTCCAGCGGGCCTCGCCGGGGTCCTCCGACCGCAGCTCCAGCTCGTACCGGCTCTCCGTGTTGTAGCCGATGTCGACGTACGGGTGACGGTCGTCGCCGTCGACGCGCCAGATGTTGAAGGCCAGGGTGTAGATCTCGGCCCTCAACTCCTCGGGCACGCGCTCCAGCACACCGACCGCGGCCCCGCGCAGATGGGCCAGGAAGGTCTCCGGTTCGTCCGTCACCCCGCGAGCATCTCACCCGGCGACCACCGACGGTCACGAGCCGGCAGGGCCTACGGCCGGACGGGGCCCTACGAACGGACAGGGCCCTACGACTGGAGAGGGCCCTACGACCGGTAGCGGCCCAGCGTCCTCAGACCCGGCAGCGCGCGGTCGTCGAAGTCGAACAGCGCCAGGTTCTCCCAGGCGTTGCCCGAGCCCGGGTCCTGCGGGTCCCAGCCGCTGCCGGCGCGGTAGGTCCACGCGCCTTCCCAGTAGCAGTAGCCGAGGCCCTGTCCGTCGGGGACGGCGGCGGCGAGGTCGGCCACCGCGCGCAGCCAGGCGGCCTGGCCCTCGGGGGTGGCGGGGAAGCCGGGGGTGAGCTGTGAGGGGCTGTTGAGGATGTCGTTGATGTCGTCCTCGCTGCCCAGCGTGAAGGGGTACGCGGTCTCGGCGATGACGACGGGCTTGCCGTAACGGGCCGTGAGATCGGCGAAGTTGGCGGCCGCCGTCTCCAGGCCGCCGTGCCAGAACGGGTAGTACGACTGGGCGATGATGTCGAAGTCGACGCCGTAGGACACCACGTTGTCGAACCACCAGCGGGACGTGCCGTTGTCGCCGCCGGCGGCGATGTGCAGCATCGTGCGGACGCGGGGCGTGGTGTCGCGGGCCGCGCTCAGCCCCGCCTTGAGCAGCGCGGTGAGGTTGCCCCAACCACCGCTGTCGGCACCCCAGTTCTTGCCCTCGGGCCAGAGCAGGCCGCCGTTGATCTCGTTGCCGACCTGGACGAGGTCGGCCGGCGTGCCCTGTCGCCGCAGGGCGCCGAGCACATCGGCCGTGTGGTCGTACACGGCCCGGGTGAGTCCGGTGGCGTCCAGGTCCGCCCAGGCGGCCGGCTTGGTCTGGTGCGCCGGGTCGGCCCAGGTGTCGGAGTAGTGGAAGTCGATCCAGATGCCGATGCCGGCTCGTCTCAGGCGGCGGGCGAGCGGCAGGACACGCGCCTTGTCGTTGTAGCCGTCGACCGGGTTCACCCACACCTTCAGCCGGGCGTGGGTGATTCCCGCCCGGGCCAGGAGCCGGACCGGGTCCTCGCGGTGGCCGTCGGCGGTGCGGTAAACGGCGCCGTGGGCCTCGTTCTTGGGGAGCGAGGAGATGTCCATGGCGCGGATCTCCAGGCGCCGGCGCCCACCGGACGGGGTGGCGACCGCGGGTGCCGCCCCCAGTACGGGCACGGCCAGCGCGGCGGCTCCGGCAGCGGTGAGAACACTGCGTCTGCGCATCTCTCGGGTCCCTTCAACTGGCAGTCACAGGAAGATCGGCTCCAGGCATTCTGTGAGCGTGCACAGTTGGAACCGCAGCTGATCTCGTGAGCAACATGTAGGTAACCCGACACTCTCGTCAATGACAAGAGGTTGAAACGCTTCTCTTCTGTGCACGCTCACAGCTCCGCGCACAGCGCTGCACAGTCCCGTGGTCAGGGGCCGGTGGTGCGGGACTCCACTGGAGAGCACTTGAGAGCGTCAACGCCGGGAACCGGAGCGGTGGTCAACGCATGTGAAGGCTGCGCCCGTCCGGTTCCCGTCGAGTCGCTGGGGGTTTCCATCCGTATTCTCTGATCATGGCCGCACCCACCGCATATTCACTCATCGCCACTGACCTGGACGGGACCCTGCTCCGGGGCGACGACACGCTCTCCGACCGGTCGCTCGCCGCGCTCGCACGGGTGGCGGAGGCCGGGGCCCGGCATCTGGTGGTGACAGGCCGGCCCGCCCCGAGAGTGCGGCCGCTCCTCGACGACCTGGGCAGCACCGGGCTCGCGGTGTGCGGACAGGGTGCGCAGGTCTACGACGCCGGCGCGGACCGTCTGCTCTGGTCGGTCACCCTGGACCGGGAGTTGGCCGAGACCGCGCTCGGCAAGATCGAGGCCGAGGTGGGGCAGGTGTACGCCGCCGTCGACCAGGACGGCGTCGACGGGCTCACCCTCATCGAGCCCGGCTATCTGATGCCGCACCCGACCCTGCCCGCGGTCCGGGTCGACCGCCGTGACGACCTGTGGTGCGAGCCGATCAGCAAGGTGCTGCTACGCCATCCGTCGCTGTCCGACGACGAGTTGGCGGCGACCGCGCGCGGAGTCGTCGGTTCCCTCGCGACGGTGACGATGTCGGGCCCCGGCACCGTCGAACTCCAGCCATGCGGCATCACCAAGGCGACGGGCCTGGCGCTGGCCGCCGAGCACCTCGGCCTCGGCCCTCAACAGACCATCGCCTTCGGGGACATGCCCAACGACATCCCCATGTTCGACTGGGCGGCCCACGGCGTCGCGATGGCGAACGCCCACCCCGAACTCAAGGCGGTCGCCGACGAGACCACCCTCTCGAACGAGGACGACGGCATCGCCGTCGTCCTCGAGAGGCTGTTCCAGGGGAACCTGCTCGTGAACGGGGTCCGGTGAAGGTCGAGCTGACGGACGATCAGGCGCTCGTCCTGGCCGACTGGCTCGATCGGGTCATGCACCGGACGGAGTTCTCGGCGGTCGTCGACGACCGGGCCGTCTGGTCCCCGCTGCTTCGTATCAGCGGGTCGCTGGAGACGCAGTTGCCGTCGATCTTCGATGCCTCGTACGGCGAGCAACTGGAAGCGGCCCGCCGACGGTTGATCGGCGAGCTGGGTGACTTCGGCGAGTCACCCAGCGGTCACTCGTCCTAGTACGCGCCCCACACGTTGTCGATCGACCCGTACCGCTGCGCCGCGTAGTTGCAGGCGGCGGTGATGTTGGCGACCGGGTCGTACGAGTTCCACGAGGTGCCGGCCACGTGGTACGCCTGGAACGTCGGGTCGATGACCTGGAGCAGGCCCTTGGACGGGGTGCCCGCGGCCGCGTTGGAGTCCCAGTTGTTGATGGCCCACGGGTTGCCCGAGGACTCGCGGATGATGTTGCGGTAGATGCCGTCGTAGCTGCCGGGGATCCCGTTCTGGGCCATGACCTGGAGGGAGGCCCGGATCCAGCCGTCGAGGGTGTCGGAGTAGCCGAGCGAGGTGGCCGTGGCGACGGTCGGGGTGGCCGCGGAGGCGCTGGTCGCGCCGACGAGCGGGAGGGTGAGCAGGGCGAGGCCGGTGCCGGCGATCGCGAGCTTGCGGGGCAGACGCATGACGAAGTTCCTCTCCGGCGCCTGCGAGGTGAGCTGTCGGGTTCGGGCGGGAGCTGCCCGGCCATGCCGGAAGAAGGCATGACTTCACCCCGAGCCGTCCTCGTCTGTCATAAGACGTCCGGGTCCGGCGACTTACCTGGGTCCCCCGCTCCTGCCGTACGTGTTCTCGTGAGTGAGCGGTCTCGGGCGGCGGCAGGATTCGGCGTCCGCCCGGGCCCGGAACGTATGCGAGTGCACATGCCCGAAACAAGTACCGGATTCACAGATCGCACCTGTTGACCTTGGTGCGTGCTTTGTCGGCCCCTGAATTCCGGGGGTGACGGGTGGGCCGACGTGAGTCAACTCACGCGCGAGCGCAAGAACGGCAAAACGGGCAATGATGCCCAACTGGCAGTTAACCGGCGGCCCGTGGGATCCGCTTCTCCCACGTCCGGTGGAAGACCACCTCGCCGCCCTCCGCGCAGATCACCTCGTTGGTGGTCAGGAAGTGGTCCGCCCCGTCGCAGGCGATCTCCGAGCGCGTCCGCACGGTCGTGTCCCACGCCAGTTCGGGGCGGTGCAGCCGGATCGACCAGTCCGAGCGGGTGCGCGCCGACAGGGGATCGTCCTCCTGGATCGTGTACGTCTCCAGCGCGTCCTCGGTGAACTCGAGCCCGTCGGGGTACACGCGCGTGCCGCCGTACCGCGGGTCGACCTCGAGGCGCCACTCGCCCTTGGCGACATCACGCACGACCAGCCGCTCGGGGCGGGGTTCGTCGAGGGTGGCGGGGAAGTTCACACCGAGCGGCTCGGACTGCTCGGGTTCATCGAAGGTGATGTCCGAGGACGCCGCACGCGCGCGTACCGGCAGGTCGAGGAAGCTGCCCGCCGGGTCCAGGGAGAAGCCGGCCGCCGAGTCGGGCTGCGGCCAGATCCACGGCCAGTACGCGGAGGAGACGGCGAGCCGGATGCGGTGGCCGGGCGGGAAGACGTGCCCGATGCCGTTCAGCTCGAAGGCCACCTCCTGCGTGGCCCCCGGCTCCCACGGCACCGCACGGTCCCGCCCCAGCCGCGCCGACAGGTTCAGCACACCGCGCGTGACCAGCGTCGACGAGCCGTCCGGCGCCACGTCGCAGAGCCGGGCGACGATCTGCCCGCGCGGCACCTCCGAGGTCACCCGCAGCCGCACCCGCGGTCGCCCGAGCACCCACGTCTCCTCTCCCACTGCGAACTCGAAGCAGGCCGAGCGCGCGTCCTCCTCCCGCTGGTCCGGCGGCAGGTCGGCGTCGTTGCCGAACGGGAAGAAGCGGCCGGCGTCGACGCCGGTGTGCTGCGGGGACCGGACGAGCACGGGGGCGCCCTGGAGGCCGTAGGAGACCGTCGTGACGTGGGGGGAGGGCCAGGCCGGCTCGCCGACCCAGCGGCCGGGGAGGCTGTCGTACACCGTGGCCGGGCGGTGCGAGTCGCTGACGTAGGACCGCAGCAGCGGCTCGCGCATGATCCCGGTGTCCACGCCCTTCAGGTGCTGGTCCCACCAGCGCAGGGTCTCCTGGAGGAAGCCGATCGCCGGGCCCGGCGGCAGACCGCGGTCGGGGTACTGGTGGGACCAGGGGCCGATGAGCCCGCGTACGCGATCCGGCGGCAGGTGCTCGACCAGGCGCAGGACCGTGTCGCGGTACGGGTCGTGCCAGCCGCCCACCGCCAGGACGGCCGCGTCGATCGCGCCGTAGTCCTCGCAGACGCTGCCGTGCCGCCAGTAGTCGTCGCGGGTCTGGTGGGCCAGCCAGGTGTGGATGAAGGGATCGACGGCCTCCAGGCGCTTGAGCCACATGTCCCGCCACGCCTCGCCGGCGTAGAGCGGGTCCGGCGGGCGCGAGACGAAGGCGAGCATGGTCGCGGCCCAGGCGTGCATGTCCACCGCGAGGACGGAACCTCCCATGTAGTGCACGTCGTTGTCATAGCGGTCGTCCGTGGAGCACACCGTGACGACCGCCTTGAGCGGCTCGGGGGCGAGGGCCGCGATCTGGAGGGAGTTGAAGCCACCCCAGGAGATGCCGAACATGCCCACCCGGCCGTTGCACCAGGGCTGCGCCGCCAGCCAGTTCACCACCTCGACCCCGTCGGCCAGCTCCGTCGCCGAATACTCGTCCGTCGGCATGCCCTCGCTGTTGCCGTGCCCCCGGACGTCGACCCGCACCGAGGCGTATCCGTGGCCCGCGTACCAGGGGTGGCGCTGGAAGTCGCGGGGCGCGGTCCAGTCTGAAAGCCGGTACGGGAGGTACTCCAGGAGTGCCGGTACGGGCTCGTCGGTCAGCGGCCGCCACACGCGCGCGTAGAGCCTCGTCCCGTCCGGCAGCGGGATGCGGAGGTCCTCATGGGTCGTCTCGTAGGGGAAGGACGTACGGATGCGCATGCTCATCGCTGTGACCTCGGGGCTCTCGCGTGCCTCAGTGGACGGGGTGCATGGTGCGGCGCAACCAGGGGGCGGCCGCCATCACGGCCAGGCCCGCGGCCACCGCGATCGCGCCGTTGACGCCGAAGTAGGCCGGTTTGGAGACGTCGTCGTAGAGCTTCACCGTCTGGGCCTGGATGCCGTTGGCGAGGGCGAGGGACAGGAACCACAGGGACATGGTCTGGCTGGAGAAGGCCACCGGGGCGAGCTTGGTGGTGGCCGACATGCCGGAGGTCTCCAGCAGGATGTCGCCGAGGCCCAGCAGGAAGTAGGAGCCGACGATCCACCAGGCGGACATCAGGTAGTCGTCGCTGTCGTGCCCGGACGTCGGCAGGACCATCAGCAGGAACGACAGGCCGCCGAGTACGACCCCGATCGCGATCTTGTTGGAGGCGTGCGGCTGGCCGCGGCCCATCCGGACCCAGAGCGCGGCGACGAAGGGCGCGAGGCCGACCTCGAAGGCGCCGAGCGCGGAGGCGTACCAGCCGGCCGGGAAGTCGAAGCCGAGGATCGTCGTCTCGGCGTTGGTGGAGGCCAGCAGCATCATCGTGGAGTAGGCCTGGAAGAGGATGAAGTTGAAGACGGTCGAGGCCAGGAAGAGGACGATGTACGGCCTGAGGCGGCCGCGCTCCTCGGCCGTGACCCGCGGGCTCCTGAACATCACCGTGAAGTAGACGACCGGGGCGATCACCGAGATCAGGGTGAGCAGGTCGACGAAGCGGTCCATGGTCAGCCAGCCGACGGCGCCCAGCAGGCCGGCGAGCACAGCCGTGACGACGAGGCCCACCACGATCAGGCGCACCGCCCGGCGCATCGCCTCCGGCGCGAGCGCGAACTCGGCGGAGTGCTTGCGCCCGGCCAGGTGACGGCGGCCCATGACGTACTGGACCAGCCCGAAGGTCATGCCGATCGCGGCGGCCGAGAAGCCCCAGTGCCAGCCCTTGTGGTCGCCGAGCCAGGCGGTGATCAGGGGGCCCGCGAAGGCGCCGATGTTGATCGCCATGTAGTAGAGCGCGAACCCGGCGTCCCGGCGCTCGTCGGCGGTGGCGTAGAGCTTGCCGACCATGGTGGCCACGTTGGGCTTGAGCAGTCCGGTACCGGCGCTGATGAGCCCGAGTCCCACCCAGGTCATGGCGTTGGTCGGCACGGCCATCGAGTAGTGCCCGCAGGCGATCAGGATGCCGCCCCACAGCACCGCGCGGTACGAGCCGAGCATGCGGTCGGCGAGCCAGCCGCCGGCGACCGAGACGAGGTAGACGAGGGTGCCGTAGGCCGCCGACACGGAAGCGGCCGTTCCGGCCGACATGCCCATGCCTCCGTGGGCCACGGTGTCGGCGAAGTACAGGACGAGGATGGCCTGCATGCCCAGGAACGAGAAGCGCTCCCAGACCTCCAGCCCGGAGAGGGTGAGCAGGCCCTTGGGCTGGCCGAAGAAGGCGGTGTCGTCCTCGGGCGGGGGCTGCTTTCCGGGATCCACGTCAACGGTTGTTCGAGACACGCTCTACTACTTCCGTCTAAGTCGACAGATATCCGTTCTTTTCAGGTGATCAAAAACATACCGGTCGTGATCCGATACCGCCCGTGCTGCGCGGGTGGGCGGCATCGGTGATCGAAAGGTGACCGGATACGCTGACTTGAGTGATGGCAGCGACCTATCGACAAACCGTGTAATCGCCAGTAGACACCAGCAGACAGGAGACCCCTCGTGACCGTCGTCGGGCCGTTCGGGCTGAGCGTGCGGGACCAGGCTCTGGAAGCCGATGTCCAGGCCGGGTTGGCGGCCGTCGAGGAGGGTTTGCTCGAAGCCACCAAGAGCGAGGTCCCCTTCATCACGGAGGCCGCGCAGCACCTCGTACGGGCGGGTGGCAAGCGCTTCCGCCCGCTGCTCGTGATGCTCTCTGCCCAGTTCGGCGACCCGTATGCGCCGGGGGTCGTGCCGTCGGCCGTGGTGGTGGAGCTGACCCACCTGGCGACGCTGTACCACGACGACGTGATGGACGAGGCGGCCGTGCGGCGCGGAGTGGACGCCGCGAACGCCCGCTGGGGCAACTCCGTCGCCGTCCTCACGGGTGACTTCCTGTTCGCCCGCGCCTCACAGATCCTCGCCGACCTCGGTCCCGAGGCGGTCCGGATCCAGGCCGAGGCGTTCGAACGGCTCGTGACCGGACAGATCCTGGAGACCGCCGGGCCGGTGGACGGTCGGGATCCGGTCGAGCACTACCTGGACGTGCTCGCCGGCAAGACCGGTTCGCTGATCGCCGTCGCCTGCCGGTTCGGCTCGATGATGTCCGGCGCCGACGAGTCGGTCATCGATGTGCTGACGCAGTACGGCGAGCGGCTCGGCGTCGCCTTCCAGCTCGCGGACGACGTCCTGGACATCGCCTCGGACTCGCACGAGTCCGGGAAGACGCCGGGCACGGATCTGCGCGAAGGCATCCCGACGCTGCCGGTGCTGCGGTTGCGGGAGCGGGCGGAGCGGTTGGGATTGGCCGAGGACAGGGCGCTCTGCGAGCTGCTCGACTCCGACCTGAACGACGACGTGCGGCTTGCGGAGGCGTTGGCCGCGCTGCGGGTGCATCCGGCTCTCGAGCAGGCTCGGCGGGACACCGTGCGGTACGCGGAGGATGCGCGGGCTGCGCTTGCTCCGCTGCCGGAGTGTGATGCGAAGGCGGCGCTTGTGGAGTTGTGCGATGCGGTGGTGCATCGGGCGGGGTAGGTACTGCCTGGTTGCTGTTTGATGCCGGGTGCGGCGCCGTTTGGGCTGGTCGCGCCCACGCGGCGGAGCCGCAAATCGATACAGCCCCGCGCCCCTGGGCGCGCCCCTGTGACCCGTATCACAAAGCTGGACTGAGTCCAGCTTGAGATCGGCACCGTAGTCATGCGTGGAAGTCGGCGCAGGGGGTGTCGGCTGCTCTACGGGGAGACAAAAGAATCATGGGCATGGACGTGTTGTTCTCCAAGCGTCGTACGAGTCTGGCGGTCGCCGCTGTCGCGATGGTCGCCGTCGGGGGTGCGGGGGCTCCGGCTTCCGCCACCGAGGATCCCGGGGTCGTTCTCGCGACCAGCCTGCGTGGTGCCAACGAGGTGCCTGTCGACGGCGGGCCCGCCGTGGGTGACAAGGACGGTGCCGCCCTGGAGTTCGTCAAGGTCAAGGGCGACAAGGTGTCCGTAGCCGTGACCTGGCGCGGTACCGGTAGGCCGACCGCGCTCCACATCCACCAGGGCGCCAAGGGCACCAACGGTGGCGTCAAGGTCGACTTCGGCAAGCTGCTCGGCAAGGCGAAGGGGCACAGTGTCACCGGCACCGTGAAGGTGAAGGACGCCGCGCTGCTCGACGCCCTGAAGAACGACCCGGGCGCGTTCTACGCCAACCTGCACACCACCGAGTTCCCCGGCGGAGCCGTCCGCGGTCAGCTGCACAAGGTCACCGTCGCCGGCTTCGTGTTCCGGGACGCGCTGCGGAACTTCCAGGCGCCCGTCGTCAAGGGCGAGCAGATCTACGAGTGCAAGCCGGCCGAGGGCGGCGGGTACGCCTTCGCGCAGCGGGACGTCAGCGCCGTACTGGCGGGCCGCATCGCGCACTCCTTCGTGCAGCCCAACTCCGGTACCCCGCAGTGGATCGCCCGGGACGGCAGCGCGGTCACCGGCTCCGTCCTGTCCCGGACCCCGAACGGCACCGGGAACATCCCGGAGCTGGACCTGAAGGCCACGCAGTCCGGCAAGCACCACGGCCTGCTCGCCGACGCCACCGAGATCCTGCGGCTGAACACCGTCGGCGGCGTCGCCCCGACCGGCTCCTGCACGCCGGGCGCGATCGTCGCAGTGCCCTACCAGGCGGACTACGTGTTCCTGCGCGGCTGACCCTGTGACAGACGGCGCCCCCTACGGGTCGTAGGGGGCGCCGGCGTGTCCTGTCATACCCCAGTTGTACGCGGAGTTGGCCCCTTGGGCTGACGCTTCGAGTCGGCCGATTTGGTCAGATGGACACCACGGAAAACACCACTCCTCACCGATTCGGGTGAGAATGGCGGCACGGGGTGGACGAGTGTGCTTGACGAACTGGCCGCCGCCTATGACGGAGGTAGGGCACAACATGGCACCGTACGAATCCGACGACAGCACCGAGGACCTGGGGTCACGGCGTCGCAAGGCCGCGCGGTACGTCGTCCCGGTCGCGGTCGTGGGGGTGGCCGCGGCGACCATCGGGCTCGTCCCGGCGCTCGCGGACTCCGGCGACCCGGACCTGCCGAAAATCAGCGCGCAGCAACTCATCGAGAAGATCGCCGCGTCGGACGTCGAGCAGCTGACCGGCACCGTGAAGATCAACACCGACCTGGGGCTGCCGGACTTCGGCGGTCTGGAGAGCAGCCTGACGGGCGGCCGGGGCGGCTCGGGTGACGGCTCGTCGGCCGACCCGACCTCCAAGCTCACCGAACTCGCCTCCGGCTCCCACACCTTGCGTGTCGCCGCCGACGGCGAGGACAAGCAGAAGATCTCGCTGCTGGAGAACGCCGCCGAATACAGCCTCATCCACAACGGCAAGGACGTCTGGGGCTACGACAGCGCGTCCAACGAGGTCTTCCACGCCACCGCCGACGACAGCGACGGCAAGAAGGGTGAGCAGGGCAAGCAGGAGGAACTCCCGGCCACGCCCAAGGACCTCACCGAGGACGCCCTCAAGGCGGTCGACGACACGACCTCCGTGACCGTCGAGGGCACCGCGCAGGTGGCGGGCCGCGACGCCTACCGGCTCGTCATCAAGCCCAAGGACTCCGGGTCCACCGTCGGCCAGATCACCGTGGCCGTGGACGCGAAGACCGGGCTGCCCCTGAAGTTCACCCTGACCCCGGCGAGCGGCGGCGCCGCAGTCGTCGACGCGGGCTTCACCCAGATCAGCTACGCCGAGCCGGCCGCCTCCACCTTCGACTTCACGCCTCCCAAGGGCGCGAAGGTCACCGAGGAGGACGCCACCAAGGCGCCCGAGCGCTCGTCCCAGGGTCGCGACGGGCACTTCAACCCGGACGTCGCCCAGGGCGGCGGCCTCGACGGGCTCAACGTCATCGGTGAGGGCTGGACCTCCATCGCCGCCTTCGACACCGGCGGCGAGGGCATCCCGTCCGGCTCCGAGGCCGGCGGCGCGTTCGGCGGCTTCCTCGGCTCGCTCGGCGACAAGGCGAGCGGCAAGTTCGGCGAGGGCACGGTCTTCAAGACCCGCCTGATCAACGCGCTCATCACCGACGACGGCAAGGTCTACGTCGGCGCGGTGACCAAGGACGCGCTGGTGAAGGCGGCGGACGAAGCCAGGTAACCGCCGTAGGAGCACGACGAATCGAGGGAGCCGATGGACCAGCCGCCCGCCACGGAGCCGCATCCGGAGGGCGACGGCGATCACGCCGACGTGGGTGACCCCACCGACGTGAGTGATCATGCCGACGCGGGTGACAGCGTCATCCACACCCGCGCGCTCACCAAGCGCTACCGCGGCGGGCAGCTCGCCGTCGACGGTCTCGACCTGACCGTCCCGGCGGGCAGCGTCTTCGGCTTCCTCGGTCCGAACGGCTCCGGCAAGACCACCACCATCCGCATGCTGATGGGCCTCATCGAGCCGACCTCCGGGTCGGCCCGGGTGCTGGGCCGTCCCATGCCGCGCTCCTCCCGCGCCGTACTCCCGCACGTGGGCGCGCTCATCGAGGGCCCCGCCCTCTACGGCTTCCTCTCCGGCCGCGACAACCTGATGCGCTACGACGCCGCCGACCCGACCGCCGACCCCCGCACCCGGCGTACCCGCGTCGCCGCGGCCCTGGACCGGGTGGGCCTGGCGGCCGCCGCCGGCAAGAAGGCCAAGGCGTACTCCCTGGGCATGAAGCAGCGCCTGGGACTCGCGGCGGCACTCCTCCAGCCCCGCGAGCTGCTGGTCCTCGACGAACCGACCAACGGCCTCGACCCGCAGGGCATGCGCGAGATCCGTTCCCTGGTACGGGAGTTGGCCTCCGACGGCACGACGGTCTTCCTTTCCTCCCACCTCCTCGACGAGATCGAGCAGGTCTGCACCCACGCGGCGGTGATGGCGCAGGGGCGACTCATCACACAGGGGCCGGTGGCCGACCTTGCGGCGGGGGCGAGGGGCCGGTTGGTGGTGACGACGCCGGACACGGGGGAGGCGGCGAGGGTCCTGAAGGAACAGGGGGCCGCCGATGTGGTCGTGGCCGAGGACCGGGTCACCGCCGACCCGCCCGACAGTGAACTGGCGGACATCAACGCGGCCTTGGTGGCGGCGGGGGTGAGGGTGCGCGGCTTCGGAGTGGAGAGGGCCTCCCTGGAGGACGCCTTCGTGGCACTGACAGGGGAGGGCTTCGATGTCGCAGGCTGAGGAGATCGCCTTTCAGGGGCGCGCGGAACTGCACGACAAGCCCTCACTGGCCGCAAGCCGCCGTACAACCTTCTACGGCACCCTCCTCCGCAACGAACTGCTCACCACCTTCCGCCGCTGGCGCACCCTTGCCCTGCTCGGCGTCCTCGCGGCCGTGCCGATCCTCGTCGGCATCGCGGTCAAGATCGAGACCAGTGACGGCGGCGGCGTGGGGCCGGGCGGCCCCGACGGCGGTGGCGGTCCCGCGTTCATCTCGCAGATCACCAACAACGGCCTGTTCCTGGTCTTCACCGCCCTCGCCGCGACCCTGCCCTTCTTCCTCCCGATGGCCATCGGCGTGGTCGCGGGCGACGCCATCGCCGGCGAGGCGAACGCCGGCACCCTGCGCTACCTCCTGGTCGCCCCGGCCGGCCGCACCCGCCTGCTCCTGACCAAGTACGCGACGGTGATGGCCTTCTGTCTGGTCGCCACCCTCGTCGTGGCGGTCTCGGCGCTCACGGTCGGCGCCCTGCTGTTCCCGCTGGGAGACCTGACGACGATCTCCGGAACGCAGATCAGCTTCACCGAGGGGCTTGGCCGGGCCTTCCTGATCGCCCTGGTCGTCGCCGCCTCACTGACCGGCGTGGCCGCGCTCGGCCTGTTCGTGTCGACCATGACCGGCAGCGGGATCGCGGCGATGGCGACCACGGTCGGCCTGCTCATCACCGTCCAGATCCTCGACCAGATACCCCAACTCCACGCGCTCCAGCCGTACTTCTTCTCCCACTACTGGCTGTCCTTCGCCGACCTGATGCGCGAACCCGTCTACTGGGACGACCTGGTGAAGAACCTCGGCCTCCAGTCCCTGTACGTGGCGGTGTTCGGCTCGGCGGCCTGGGCGAGGTTCACGACGAAGGACATCACGGCGTAGGCGACCCGGCCTTGTCCTCGTCCCTAGGCGTTGTCGTACGGGAAGCGGGCGAGCGGCGGCTCCTGGGCGAAGAACGTCTTCGCGCGGGCCAGAGCCCCCGTGTCGTTCAGGACGTCGCCCGGCTTGCTGCCGTTGCCGAGCAGCACCCCGCCGAACCGCATCCCCATGTACGCGGCCGAGTGGTTGAGGGTGCCGGTCAGCGGCTCGGCGACCTCGAACTCCTCGTGCGCGAGCGCCGTGACGCCCCAGAGGGTGCGGCCTTCGAGGGTGCCCTTGAAGTCGGCGCCGGGGATGCGCAGCCAGCCGGACCAGTAGTCGAGGTAGCGCTTGGCCTGGCCCGACAGCGAGTACCAGTACAGCGGGGACGCGATCACGATGTCCGTCGCCGCGAGCGTGGCGTCGAACAGCAGCCCGACACTGCCCTCCGTGGGGCGCCGATGGTCGCTGTCGTGCCGCAGGTCCTCGAAGTCGGGCAGCGGATGGTCGTTCAGGTCGATCCACTGCTGCTCGACGTCACCGGGCAGCTGCTCTGCCGCCTTGCGTGCCAGCAGCTCGGTGTTGCCGTCGGTGCGGCTGCTGCCGAGCACGAACAGGAAGCGGCGCGTCATGGAATCCCCCAGGTGTTGGACGTACGGCGACAGGTGATGGACGAACGGCGACAGGCGATGTATGCACGGAGATTATATGCGCATGCATTCAGTTGTCCAGGGGGCGACCGCCCGGGCCACCCGGAGCAGCAGCGCCTCCGCACCGCGCCGGGCCACGAGCTGGAGCCCGACCGGGCAGCCGTCCGGACCGAGGCCCGCCGGGAGGCTGATCGCCGGGTTCCCGCTCAGGTTGAACGCCCAGGTGAGGGAGGTGGAGTAGCGCTCGCCGGGGCCGTCGTGGCCGTGCGGGGCGGTGGGTGTCGTCGGGGTCAGCAGCAGGTCCGTGCCGGCGAAGAGGGCGGCCAGCAGCCGGTCGTTCTCGTCCCGGACCCGGGTGGCCGCGACCGGGTCGGCGCCGGGGGTGCGCAGGGCGATCCAGGCGGGGGCGGGATCGAGGAGGCGGAACCGGGTCCCGGGTCGCGTGAGCCGTACGGCACCGGCTCGGGCGAGCCGCAGGGCCGCGGCGTGCGCTACGGCGACGATGCCGGGGTCGGGGGTGTCGTAGCCGAGGTCGGGGGACCAGAGAGCGGAGGGGACGGCCGTCGGCGGGACAGCCATAGGCGGGACGGCCGTCGGCGGGATGTCCGTCGGTGGGACGTCCGTCGGTGGGACGTCCGTCGAGGGGCGGGCGGTCGGGGGGAGGTCCGGGTCGCTTCCCGTCATCACCCGCCAGTAGGCCGCCGCGTCTCCCGCGCAGCCCGCGAGCACCCCGTCCGCCGCGAGCCCCGTGCGGTCCGGCGACGGCAATCGGCCGTTGGTCACCTTCAGCCCGACGACCCCGCACCAGGCCGCCGGGATCCGTACCGACCCCGCCCCGTCGCTCCCGGTCGCCAGCGGCACCAGCCCCGCGGCCACCGCCGCCGCGGAACCGGCCGAGGAACCGCCCGGGGTACGGTCGGCGCGCCACGGGTTGACGGTACGGCCGCCCGCGCCGAGCCCCCAGGTCTGCCAGGGGGTCCCCGGCCCCGGCAAGGCCGTGGCGCCGACGGCCACGCACCCGGCCGCGAGCAGCGGGGCCGCCCGGCGCAGCCCGCTGTGCCCCTTCACCCCGATCGGCACACCGGCCAGCGGCAGCCGCGCACCGGCGGCGACGCGCGCGTCCACCTCCGCGGCGCACCGCAGCGCCTCCTCGCCCCACACCTCGGCGAAGGCGTTCAACGTGGGCTCGGCCCGGCGGATCCGCTCCAGGGCCCGCGCGACGATCTCGACGGCGGACAGGGACCGGGCCCGCACCGCCGCGGCGATCTCCTCGGCGGTCAGCGGCGTCAGCGGCGTCAGCGCGACCGTCCGGACACGCCCATCAGCCGGGCCAGCGGCTCGCTCTCGCGTGGCGGGCGGCCGCTGAGATCGCCGAGGCGCCAGTCGGCCACCCACGGCACGCGGTAGACGTCGATCAGCGACTCGATCACCCTGACCTGATGGGCCAACGGCTTCGGCAGCCGGCCCGGGGCATCCGCGACGAGCACCACGGCGTCGAGGTCGAGACCGTACGGGGCCGTTCCGCGCCGGAAGACATCCACGGTGCGCAGGACGGCGGCCAGCCCCGTCGCGTGCGTACGGGCGACGAGCAGCACGGACGGGGGAGCGTCGGGGCCGGGCCAGTCCCGCCCGCAGTCGTGACCGCCGTAGACCGCGGCGAGCGTGGAGACGCCGGCCCCGCCGTGCGTGCCGACGAAGGAGAAACGGCGCCCCGAGGCGGTGGCGTGGGCGCCGGGCCCCGGCGGTCCCTCCGGTACGGCCACCGGTCCGCGGACCCAGATCTCCGGTCCCTGCTGCACGTACGCTCTCCTTCCCGAGATGCCGGCGTTTCCCCCGGTCGGCCTGGGACGAGCCTGTGACGTCACGGTGACGTGAGTACCAGGAGCGAGCGGAGAGACTACTCAACAGTATGTGTACGACCGGCTCTTGACGCCGGGGGCGGGCCCGACGGGCGGAGGGAGCACCATGGAATCCGAACACGCCGTCCGCCACGCCCCGACGGATCCGAGTGAGGGAACGATGTCGCGACTCAGCCGCGAGAAGCGGGAACAGCAGGGCGCCGGACAGCCGGCGGTGCTCGCGGCGCCGTCGATCGACGTCGTCGTCGGTGCGGGCGGTGCGGCGGTGGGAGGCGTACCGGTGGCGCCGATCCCCGGCGAGGAGATCCACCACACCGTCCTGAACCACCTCCACCGCATCGCCCTCGCCACCGGCCACCCCGTCCACGCCACGGTCCACGACGACCGCATCGGCTACGTCGTCGCCCTGCGCATCGACGCGGACGGCTCCAGTCAGTTCACGGCGGAGCCGGTGTCGACGGGGGCGGAGAGGACGCCGGGGACGCCGGGCGCGGAGTCGGGGCAGTCGGTCGGGGCGCCGGGGACAGGTCTGGGGACGGCGCCGGGTGGGGTGTCGGCGGGAGTGCCGGGTGTGGGCTTGCCCGGGGAGTCGGGGCCGGTGTCCCGGCCCACGGCGCCGCCCGCGCCGCCCGCCGCGCCGACCGAGGTCGCGTCCGGAGCCTCCGCCGCGCACCCCGCGTCGCCGCCCGAGCCTGCCGGCACCGCATCCGCTGAGTCCCCCGAGCCCGCCGAGCACGCCACTCCCGAAGCCCCGCCGCACCGCGACAAGCCCACCCACCTCCTGCACCGGACGCCCGAACCCCCGACCTTCCCGATCCGGGCCTTGCCGGACCCCGACGCGCGGGAACCCCGGGACGCCGTGCCGACCTTCCGGTTGCGGGCCGTGCCCGAGTGGGTGGCGGACGCGGCGCCGGGTACGGTCGCGCCCCCGACCGGCCAGTTCGGGCCACCCCCGGTCATGGACACACCGCCCGCCACGGACGTAACCCCGACCGACGCCCCACCGGCGGACGCCAGGCCGGAACCCACCCCGTGGCCCGAACCGGCCTCCGGCCCCGAACCGGCGGCAGAGCCTGAGCCGACGTCCGGGCCCAAGCCGGCAGCCGACCTCCATCAGACAACCGACGCCCGTCCCGCCACCGACCCCCGTCCCGCGACCGGCCCCCAGCCGACCTCCGGTCTCACGCCGGCCCCGGGGTCCACGCCCGTCCCCGCCCCCGCCCCCAGGTCCATCCTCGGCCTGCCGCCCGCCCCCCTCGACGACCCCGACCCCAAGCCCACCCCGCCCCGCGGGTTCGATGCCGTGGCCGAGGCCGTGCTCGGGGACGATCCGGTGGTGGCGTACGACGGCGGTGGCACCGCCTTCCTCGCCGGGCCGATGGTGCGGATCAACGAGGCGGTGAAGGCGGGGCGGATCGAGGAGGCCGCGCGGCTCGCCGAGCAGACGGTGGCCGAAGCGTCCCGCACGCTCGGCCAGGAACACCCCGAGGTGCAGCGGCTGCTCGAACTGACCGCGTACATCGCCTACTTGGCCGGTGACCCGGTCCGTGCCTTCGGTCTCTCCCTCGACCTGGCCCGCACCCGGCACCACGCGAGGAACACGGAGGCCGCGTACGGCAACGTCCAGAGCGCGGCGACCGCCTGGCGTGCCGTACGCGACCCGGAGCAGGGGCTGCGCATGGGAGTCGAGCTGATCGGTCTGTGGACCGAGCTGACGAGGCAGGACGGTACGGCCGTCGAGGACATCGAGGAACTGGACTCCGCCCGCGCCCGTATGGCCCGCCTCGCCGAGCGGGCCCGGAAACTCGACTCCTAGGAGGAGAGCTCCCAGACCGCGTACGCCAGCGCGTCACTGTTCCGGTTCAGGGCCGTGTCGTTGATGTTCGACGTCGTGTCGCAGGAGGAGTGGTAGCAGCGGTCGAAGGCCTGCCCCGACGTGCCGCCCCACTTGGCCACCTGCGCCGCCGTCTTCGTACGGCTCGCGCCCGTGAACAGTCCGCCCACCGGCACCCCCGCGCTCTTGAAGGGCGCGTGGTCGGAACGTCCGTCGCCCTCGGTCTCGATCTCGGTCGGGACGCCGATGCCGGTGAAGTAGTCCTTGAAGGTCTTCTCGATCGCGGGATCGTCGTCGTAGACGAAGTAGCCGGGGTTGGGGGAGCCGATCATGTCGAAGTTCAGATAGCCGCTGATCTTGGCGCGGTTCGTCGAGGACAGGTTGTTGACGTAGTAGCGGGAGCCCACCAGCCCGAGCTCCTCCGCGCCCCACCAGGCGAAACGCAGATGGCTGGTGGGCTGGTAGCCGGCTCTCGACACGGCCAGCGCGGTCTCCAGGACCGCCGCCGAGCCGGACCCGTTGTCGTTGATGCCGGCTCCGGACGTGACGCTGTCCAGGTGCGAGCCGGCCATGACGACCTGGTTGGTGTCGCCGCCCGGCCAGTCGGCGATCAGGTTGTAGCCGACGCGGCCGGAGGACGTGAACTGCTGGATGGCGGTGGTGTATCCGGCGGCGTCCAGCTTGGCCTTCACATAGTCGAGCGAGGCCTTGTACCCGGCGCGGCCGTGCGCCCGGTTGCCGCCGTTGGCGGTGGCGATGGACTGGAGCTGGGTGAGGTGGGCCTTGACGTTGGCCACGGGGATGTCGGGCGCGGCGGCCAGGGTGGGTTCGGGGGCGGGTGCCGCCCCGGCTATGGACCCGCCGACCAGGAGCGAGGCGGTCGCGACGACGGCGGTGGCCGTGACGCGTCCGGGAACCGAGAGCTTCATCGTGGGGGGCTCCGAATTCCTCGGGAATCACAGGGATTCCACAGTGAATGGGTGCCTGGATGGTGAAGCTGTGACTAACGCTCCGTCAAGAGTGGTATCAGGACAGGGAGTTCGGATACCGGAAGCCATGGCCGCAAGCCCTTGCCGTAAGCCAGGACCGCAAGCCGTCGACGCGCGGTCCTACTGCACGCAGAACTCGTTCCCCTCCGGATCCGCCATCACCACCCACTCGCCCCCGGCCTCCTTCACCTCCCGCAGCACGCTCGCGCCGAGTCCCGTCAGCCGCTCGACCTCGGCGGTCCGCCGCCCGGCGCCCGGGTGCAGGTCGAGATGGAGCCGGTTCTTGACCGACTTCTCCTCCGGCACCCGCTGGAACAGCAGCCGCCTCCCCAGCCCGGTGCCGCTGTCCTTGTCGTACGGGTCGTCCGGATGCCGTACCGCGACCAGGTCCCGGAAGGCGAGGCGCGCGTGGAACTCGACCGTCGCCTCGCGCGGCAGGGCGCCGAGCTCCAGCAGGCGCTGGATCAACGCGTCGTTGTCCTCGACCTCGTAGTGCAGCGCGGCGGCCCAGAAGTCGGCCTGGGACTGCGGGTTCGCGGAGTCGATCACGAGCTTCCAGTGAACGGGCGCGGGTGAAGGTACGGGCACGGGTGTCGTCTGCGTCATGAGGTCACTTATAACGGCGCTCGCGGTCAGGCGCTGTCCGCAATGACCTGAGCCTCTCGCCGGTCGTACGTCGCCCGCGCCGCCGCGATCTCCTCCTGGTGCGCCTCGGTCCACGTCACCAGGGACCGGATCGTGGAGTGCAGGGTCCCGCCCAGTGTGGTGAGCTCGTACTCCACCCGGGGCGGCACCACCGGGTACACCGTCCGTTTCACCAGCCCGTCCCGCTCCAGCGAGCGCAGCGTCACCGTCAGCATGCGCTGGCTGACCCCGTCGATCTCCCGGCGCAGCTCGGTGAAGCGGAGCCGCCGGTTCTCCAGCAGGGCGATGACAAGGAGGGACCACTTGTCGGCGACCCGGTCGAGGATCTGCCTTACCTGGCAGTCCTCCCGGGTGTCCCATTGGAAGGGATCGGCATCGCCGTGGTCCACGGTGCTCTTGCAGTAACCGGGTGACTTCGAAGTGCCTTCTTCCATGTCTGTCGATGCTGCCGGAGGCTGGCTTTGGTTACAAGAGGGAACTGACCCTCATCCGGGTAACCGTCCTTTGAGTCATGGAGTGTTGCCATGGGCACGCGCGCGTGGGCGCTGCTACTCGTCCTCTGCGGAACGATCTTCCTGGAGGGCGCCGACATCGCGATGATGGCGATCGCGATCCCGTCGATCAGATCCGACCTCGGGCTCGGAACGGACACCGCCGCCTGGGTGATGAGCTCCTACGTCCTCGGTTACGCCGGATTCACCCTGCTCGGCGGCCGCGCCGCCGACCTGCTCGGGCGCCGCCGGATGTTCCTGCTCTGGCTCGCGGTCTTCCTCGCCTTCTCGGGCCTCGGCGGCTTCGCGACCGAGGGCTGGATGCTGATCGTCGCCCGCTTCGTGACCGGTGTGGCGGCCGCGTTCATGACACCGGCCGCGCTGTCCCTGATCACCACCTCGTACGAGGCGGGCCCGCAGCGCGACAAGGCCCTCCTGGTGTACGCCGGTACCGGCGCCGGTGGCTTCTCGCTCGGCCTGGTGATCGGCGGCCTGCTCACCTCGATCGACTGGCGCTGGGTGTTCTTCGCCCCGGTATTGATGGCGGGCGCGCTGCTGGCGGCGGCCGTACGGCTGATCCCCCACCAGGACGGGCCGCCCGCGCACGCAGGGCCGCGCCGCTTCGACCTCCCGGGCACGATCACCGTGGCCGGCGCCATGCTGCTGGCCGCCTACACCGTCGTACGACTGGAACACGGGGCGCGAGGGTGGCCGCTGACGACGGCGTCGGTGCTCGGGGCGGTGCTGCTCGCCGTTCTCTTCGTGGTCGTCGAGCGCCGCTGCGCGAACCCGCTCGTCCGGCTGGGCATCCTGCGCCACGGCTCGGTGGTCCGCGCCGACCTCGGGGCGCTGCTGTTCGTCGGGGCCTTCTTCGGCTTCCAGTTCGTGGTGACCCTGTACCTCCAGGAGCTGCGCGGCTGGTCCTCGATGCAGACCGCGATCGCCCTGGTCATCATGGGATGCGACGCGGTGCTGGCCCCCACGCTCACCCCGAGGCTCGTCACCCGCTACGGCTACCCGCGCGTGATCGTCGGCGGCTTCCTGCTGGCGATCGTGGCGTACGGGCTGTTCCTGCCGGTCGGCATGGACTGGCCGTACCTGGCGATGTTCCCCACGCTGATCATCGCGGGCACCGCCTTCGCGCTGGCCTACGGACCGCTGACCATCGCCGCGACGGACGGCGTCGACGAGCACGAGCAGGGCCTCGCGAGCGGGCTGCTGCACACGGCGACCCAGTTCGGCTCGGCGATCGGGATCTCGGCGGTGACGGCCGTCTACGGCTTGGCGTCGACCGGGTCGGGGCCCGAGGAGACGTTGTCGGCGTTCCGTACGGCGCTGGTGGTGCCCGTCGTGATGGTGACGCTCGGCCTGCTGGTCTCGGCCCTGAGCCTGCGGGCGGTGCGCAGGGCGTCCCAGGTGAGCAGCGACAGCGCCAGCCAGACCAGTGAGAAGCCCGCCCAGCGCTCGGGCGGCATGGCCTCGTGGAAGTAGAGGATGCCGAGCAGGAACTGGAAGACCGGCGCGAGGTACTGGAGCAGCCCGAGGGTGGAGAGGGGGACGCGGATCGCGGCGGCCCCGAAGCAGACGAGGGGGAGCGCGGTGACGAGGCCGGTCCCGGCGAGCAGGGCGGCGTGGCCGGGGCCCTCGGTGACGAACGCGGACTCGCCGCGCGCGGAGAGCCACACCAGGTAGCCCAGCGCGGGCAGGAACTGGATGGCGGTCTCGGCGGCCAGCGACTCCAGTCCGCCGAGGTTGACCTTCTTCTTCACCAGCCCGTAGGTCGCGAAGGAGAAGGCGAGGACGAGTGAGATCCACGGCGGCCGCCCGTACCCGACGGTCAGCACGACCACGGCGGCGGCACCGACCCCCACCGCCGCCCACTGCACGGGCCGCAGCCGCTCCTTCAGGAGCAGCACACCCATCGCGATGGTGACCAGGGGGTTGATGAAGTAGCCGAGCGAGGCCTCGACGACCCGGTCGTTGTTCACGGCCCAGATGTAGACGCCCCAGTTGACGGCGATGACGGTCGCGGCGACCGCGACGAGCGCGAGCCGACGCGGCTGCCGCAGCAGTTCACCCGCCCACTTCCACCGTCGTACGACGAGCAGCGCCACGGCCACGACGAGGAACGACCACGCCATCCGGTGGGCGAGGACCTCGGTCGCCCCGGCGGGCTTGAGCAGGGGGAAGTAGAGCGGGAACAGCCCCCACATCCCGTACGCGGCGAAGCCGTTCAGCAGTCCTATCTGCCGCTCACCCTTGGGCTTCCCGCTCACGGGCCCTCCTTCTCGCATCGCCCCCGACTGCAAGAAGGTAACGCCGAGCACCCCCGCCTGTCATGCCCGTATCGCTATACGGTCATGACAGGCGGGGGCTGGAGGCTCAAGGGCTCCGGGGAGTCGTCAGCCCTTGAGCGCGGCCGCGAGGGACTCGGCGATCGGGGTGGCCGGGCGGCCGGTCAGCCGGGCCAGGTCGCCGGAGGTGACGAGCAGCTCGCCCTTCTCGATGGAGGCGTCGACACCGGCGAGGGTCGCGGCCAGCGGCGCGGGCAGCCCGGCGCCCGTCAGGATCTCGGTGAAGGCCTCGACGGAGACGGCGTTGTAGACGATCTCCTTGCCGGTCTGCCGGCTGAGCTCGGCGGCGTACTCGGCGAAGCCCCACGGCTCGTCGCCACCGAGCTCGTACGTCTGGTTCTCGTGCCCCTCGCCGGTCAGTACGGCGACCGCGGCGGCCGCGTAGTCGGCGCGCGAGGCGGAGGTGATCCGGCCGTCACCGGCGGCCTGGACGACGGCGCCGTACTCCAGGGCGGGGCCGAGGTTCTCGGTGTAGTTCTCGTTGTACCAGCCGTTGCGCAGCAGGGCGTACGGCAGACCGGAGGCGAGCAGCGCCTTCTCGGTGGCCCGGTGGTCGTCGGCGAGGGCGGCCGTGAGCGCCCCGGGGGCGCTGGTGTAGGCGAGGAGGGCGACGCCCGCGGCCTTCGCGGCCTCTATGACGACCTGGTGCTGGCCGGGGCGGCCCTTGTCGAACTCGTTGCCGGAGATCAGCAGCACCTTGTCGCCGGCGGCGAAGACGCTGTCGAAGGTCTCGGGGGTGTTGTAGTCGGCGACCGCGAGCTTCACGCCCTTCGCCGCGAGGTCGGCGGCCTTCTCGGGGCTGCGGACGACGGCGGTGACCTGCTCCGCCGGGACCTTCTCCAGCAGCTGCTCGACGACGTGGCGGCCGAGGTGTCCGGTGGCTCCAGTGACGACGATGCTCATGATCTGAGATCTCCTTGTGGGGTGCGGATGGCACTAACCCTACGGGTAGCGCTAACTCTCCGAAAGTACCCACTTTGAAGTAAGGTACTGGCATGGCAGTAAGTAGCGCGCAACCACCGGCCGAGACGACGATGTGCCCCCACCGCCAGGTCCTGGAGCACGTCACCAGCCGCTGGGGCGTCCTCGTCCTCATCGAGCTCCTGGACCGCCCCTACCGCTTCAGCGAACTCCGCCGAGCGATCGGCGGCCCCGGCCGAGGCGTCAGCGAAAAAATGCTCACCCAGACCCTCCAGACCCTGGAACGCGACGGCCTCATCCACCGAGACGCCAAGCCGGTCATCCCACCCCGCGTCGACTACTCCCTCACCGAACTGGGCCGAGAGGCAGCGGAACAGGTACGGGGGCTCGCACTGTGGACGGAGGCACGGATGGCCACGGTGCAGGAGGCGCGGGAGGTGTATGACGCGCGGAAGAGGGGCTCTGAGCAGCAGTGATGCGCCAGCATGCGGTGCTCGCGGAACGTATGACGCCGTAGCTTGACGGGAACATTCACGGTAGGGCGTTGGTCGACTGAGCTGGACGTCCTTCCATGCGCCCCCTGTCCGCCTCCCGTGCCGACTTGAGCTGCCCGGCATGCTGTGGGCGGGATGTTTGTCCACCCGCACGCCGGCCTTGGTACCGCCCGCAAGGCGATCGACCGGCGTCTGGACGCCTGAGTCGGGGGTTCGCTTTGACCACAGAGAATCCGGATGCGCGCAGGATCGGTTCTGCAGCAGAGGCTGGAACCCAGGACGAACTCCTGGAGAACATACTTCGGCAACTCGCGGCGCTCACCGAGGAGATCCGCAAAGCCAATCTGATCCAGCTGCATCGCATCATGGCTGACCAGACGGGGCGCGCCCTGGGTGATCCGGCTTTGGCGGAAGCCATGAGCACGCTGCCCGGCCTGTCGGAGAGCAGGCGGCGACAGGTCCTGTTCGTGAATGCGCAGTACAGCGCGATCTTGCTGCACCACCGCTTGGGCGCTTTCGATTGGGAGGAGCTGATCGGCTACCTCCGGGTGTGGTGCTCTAACGCCGTGTTCCAGGATTACTGGGACATGACGGGCGACGCCCGCAGAGCCCTCGCGCATGAGTCGCTGGAGGCGCGAGTGGGGCGGGCCGTCGACGAAATGATGGAAGAGATCGCCAGCGGCCGTGAGTGGTGGGTCGTCGGCAGTCAGAGCGAGTGAGCTGGTTCAAACGAGTGAAGTGAGCGGCATTGAGTGCCAGTTGATGCTTAACTAGCGCCCTGCGTCGTGTCTTTCATGCGCGAGCAGACTCCCCCGCTCCTGCCTGTGAACATAGAGGGCCCCGCGTGCACAGCGAATTCCCCGTAGTCAGTTTTGTCCGTCGACTCGGGGATTCACCCCGACAGCGAGGAAGCATGTCGGGTGAGAACTGCCCCGACATCCTGGAGCTGAGTGACGGCAGCTTCGCGATCATCGGTACCGACCGCACCGACGAGCTGGACGGCAAGCTCCCGTCCGACGCATCTCGGGCGGACTACGAGCGCATTGTCGTCATCACCCGCGAGACCTTGCTGCGCGCCAAGCGGGACATTCCCGACGCGTGAACACAGAGGGTCTGGCGTCCCTGTGTCGAAGGGGATGCCAGACCCTCGCGCCGCGCGGTACGTCCATCGATGCGCCCCCTTTCCGCCTCTCGCGCCGGCTTGAGCCACCCTGCATGTTGGGCGGGGTGATGTGTCCAACCGTGCGCGGTGCGCCGGACTTGGGGGTTCGCTGTGGCCGGACAGTATCCGGAAGCGCGCAGAAGCCGCTCCGCGGCACGGACGAGGGGAGGTCGGGTACGCAGCCCCTTTCCGCGTCGGTCCCGAGGACGACGGCTGGACGAAGCGGCTGAGAGCATGCAGCTCGAGCGGCTGGCGCAGGAGATCGCCAGAGCGAACGTGATCCGCTTCCACCGAATGGTGTTGGAGAACCTGGACCGCGCCATTGATGACCCCTCGCTCGCGATGGCCATGAGCACCTTGGAAGGCCTGTCGGAGAACAAGCGCCGCCAGATGTTGTTCACCAACCGGCAGTACGCGACGCTTCTGCTGGGTTACCGCATCGGCGCCCTGGACCGGAGCGAACTCCTCGACGCCCTCCGGATCCTGAGCGGAAACCAGGTTTTCGCGGAGTACTGGAGACTGACGGGCCCACACCGCGGCAGCCTGACGGCGGACTCCCTGGAAGGAAGGGTCGGCAGAGCGGTCGACGCTGTCATGAAGGAGCCCGAAGGGGACCTGGAACAGTGGTGGGTCGTAGGACCTGAGCCGCTGAAGGGGGCGTGAAGGGGCGCGTTTAAGTACCTTCTAGGTTGCGGTCGGGTGAGTCCAACTTCCTGTTTCCTGAGCGGACTTCACAGTGCCCGGCCACTGACGGAGGCTCTTCGTGCGCAAAGAAATTCCAGCAGTTCGCATTGTCAGCCGACTCGGTGACTCTCCTCGCCAACGAGGGTCCATGTCGGGCGAGTCGTGTCCGGATCTCTTCGAATTGAGCGACGGAAACTTCGCGGTCATCGGGACCGACCGGACCGAGGATCTGGAAGCGTCTCTTCCGCCGGACGCCGCTCGTGCCGACTACGAGCGCATCGTCGTGATCACCCGGGACAGCCTTCTCCGGGCCAAGCGAGACATCCCCAACGCCTGACGCCAAGCCAAGGGCCCGGATGCCGTATCGCTTCCGGGCCCTTCGCATGTCGCTCACGGGTCAGCCGACGACCGTCCAGGTGTCCCCGCCCGCCAGCAGCGCCGCCAAATCCCCCTTGCCGTTCTGTTCGATCGCGGTGTCGAGTTGGTCGGCCATCTGGGTGTCGTAGACGGGCCGGTCGACGGATCGGAGTACGCCGATGGGGGTGTGGTGGAGGGTGTCCGGGTCGGCGAGGCGGGAGAGGGCGAAGGCGGTGGTGGGGGAGTCGGCGTGGGCGTCGTGGACGAGGATCTGCGACTCGTTCTGCGGGGTCACGTCGACCACCTTCAGGTCGCCCGTCACCGCGTCCCGCACCACGCCCCGCCCCCCGTCCGCGCCGAAGCGGATCGGTTGCCCGTGCTCCAGGCGGATCACCGCCTCCTCGGCCTGCTGCCGGTCCTTGAGGACCTCGAAGGCGCCGTCGTTGAAGATGTTGCAGTTCTGGTAGATCTCCACCAGAGCGGTGCCGGGGTGCGCCGCCGCCTGGCGTAGCACCTCCGTCAGGTGCTTGCGGTCGGAGTCCACCGTGCGGGCCACGAAGGACGCCTCCGCGCCGATCGCCAGCGACACCGGGTTGAAGGGGGCGTCCAGGGAGCCCATCGGCGTCGACTTCGTG